>NZ_JBQGAC010000001.1:0-1191842 GCF_056542625.1 Ruegeria sp. AB7
CCATCCCCCGCAATCTCTCCGACCTCGGCGTCACCAAAGCCGCCATCCCCGAACTGGTCCAAGGCGCAATCATCGACCCCTCATGCGGAGGTAACCCAATCGAATTGACCGAAGAAAACCTGACAACGCTCTTCAACGCAGCACACTAACAGGCTTGCCGAACCCATCCCTCACCTCTCATACTGGTCGGAGGTGAGGGAGATTTTCATGACGAAAGAGATTGTTCTGATCCACGGTGCTTTTGCCGGACCGTGGTGTATGGAGGATTATGCGGGCTTCTTTCGTGCACGTGGCTGGACGGTGCATACGCCCGCGCTACGCTACCATGGTGGCGACCCCAAGGCAGATCCCGATCCCGGCCTCACCGACACAAGCGTCCTAGATTACGCCAATGACATTTCGGACTTCGTGCAGGGGTTGGATAGCGAACCCGTGCTACTGGGCCATGCGATTGCGGGGGTAGTGGCGCAGAAGGTGGCGTCTCGGGGGGTGGCCAGCGCAATTGTCCTGATCAACCCAAACGCGGCTTGGGGCACATTGCCGGAAACCGACGACGAACGCGCTGTGCCGCGCGCGTTGATGGAGGGTGGGGCGTTCTGGAAACAGCCCATGCGCGTCGATTTCGAACTGATGGCCCCTTTTGCGCTTAACAAGATGCCCGAGGCGCAGCAGCACGAAGTGTTCGACCAGCTTGGCCCCGAAAGCGGGCGGGTTATGTTCGAGATGTTCTTCTGGATGTTCGACGATCACCACGCGATGAAGGTGGACATCGACAAGGTCGACTGCCGGGTGCTGATCGTTTCAGGCACCGAGGACCGGGCCGTGAACCCCAACACCTGCCGTGCTCTGGCGAAGCTTTATGGAGACCGCGCGACTTTCCTGCCCGTCGAGAACCACGCGCATTTTCTGTTCATGGAGCCGGACTGGGAAGGCCCAGCCGAACAGATTGCCGACTGGTTGGATCGGAATGTTGGGTAAGATGGGGTTTTACCCCATCGTCCCCGCTCCGCTTTGATGGGTTGGAAACCCATCCTACGTCAGTTGTTGGTTTGAAACGTGCTCTGCGGTTTCCAGACCAGAGAGCCATCGTCATTGCGATGACACCGCAGCAAGCGTTCCTCGCGCGTGCTGATGGTTGAGGTTACGGTGTTGTCACCGGTCAGCAGGATGAAGGCGTCTGGCGAATAGGCCATGCCGTCATAGTAGCAAAACCGCGTCTCGGCGCCGTCTGGGATTGGGGATGCAGTGCTGAGCATCTGCTGCGCGGGGGCTGCCGAGGCCAGCAGGGTCAGGGCCAGCCCTAGGGTTAGTGTTTTCATGTCGTCCTCCCGTTCGGAAAATTGTTCGTGGTTAAATTGGGTCTTGGACGCTCAGAACCTCAAATGTCGTTCTTGGATGACGGGTTGAGGGTAAGTGTGAACGAGATCAACGGGTTAGGCAAGGGGGTTGCGGTGTGCCGGGCTGAAGCATGGCCCACGGGTTGGGGACACGTTCCGCGCTATCCACCAAATGCTCGATGCAATGCATCAAGCAAGCACCCAATTCGCCCGTATAGGCTGACGCGACAGGTGTAATCAAGTAGGATTGGGGCTTAAACCTACCACAGGACGCGGGAAATCTGATGGGTGCGAGCACCCATCCTACGCTTGCTGATTACAGTGGTATTGTATTTTATGCCAAAGCGGGTGGCCTTCCGCTTTGTGAGAAACATAGTTGCAGAAAGACGCGGCTAAACCCTGACCATCAAATTGTGGCTCTTCAAATGTATCAGCATTGAGCCTAGCGTAATTGAAACCTGCAGCACAAAGTAGCACAAATTCCAGCATTTGGACCGCTACTTCGGATTTGGAAACTATCAGCGTGTCCATGAAAAAATCATCGCAGGTGTCATCGGAAGACAAAAGCGCTTCGCTTTCTAATGCCTCTTTGTGTCTAGCAGTTAAATATTGAGCCTTTGACATTAAACCGGCCAGCACTTTAGAGCTTTCAGGGTCCGCGTTTTCCACGCATTTCCCGACCGCTTCACAACAATTGACAATTTTGCCCCAATCCAGATTGTAACCAGCTTTTGGGTATATTGCTTGTCTTGAAGCGTTTAGAAAAATATCGTGAAGATCATGCAAAGCAAAACCCAACAGCGCTCGATCTGCATTGAGTTTTCTGAGCAGTTGTTCGATCGTCAGCTCGCGTTCTTGTTGCATCTGCTTTCGGATCTATTGAATCGTCAATGCTGCTGCACCAAGTGCGGAAATCGCCGACAGAATATCTACAAATGTTTCTTGGTTCAGTTTCCAGTCAACAACTGCAGCAAAGGTAACTGCTGAACACATCGCGGCTACAAAAAGGCCAAAAGCAAAACCTTCGTGAAACTGAATTTTTTTTCAAAGCAATTTCTCTATACATCCAACTCCTCAACAAACCGCGCGTTCTCCTGGATATACTGGAACCGCAGTTCGGGTTTTTTGCCCATCAGGCGCTCGACCAGATCGCCGGTCTCGCCGGGTTCGTCCTCGTCTATGGTGACGCGGATCAGTTTGCGGGAGGCGGGGTCCATGGTGGTCTCTTTCAGGTCCTTGGCGTCCATTTCACCCAGACCTTTGAAGCGCGAGACGTCGATCTTGCCTTTGCCGCCCAGACCTTTTTCGAGCCATTCGTCGCGCTCGGCCTCGTCCAGACAATAGACGCGTTTGGCGCCCTGGGTCAGGCGATAGAGAGGCGGGCAGGCGAGGTAGAGGTGACCTGCATCAATCATGGGTCGCATCTGGGTAAAGAAGAACGTCATCAGCAGCGAGGCGATATGCGCCCCGTCCACATCCGCGTCGGTCATGATGATGACCTTGTCATAGCGCAGGTCGTCGACGTTGAACTTGGTGCCAAGGCCAACACCCAGCGCTTGGGTCAGGTCGTTGATTTCGGCATTGGTGCCCAGTTTCGAACTGGCCGCGCCCAACACGTTCAGGATTTTGCCGCGCAGCGGCAGTAGGGCTTGGGTCTTTCGGTCGCGGCCCATTTTGGCAGAGCCACCTGCCGAGTCGCCCTCGACGATGAATAATTCCGTGCCGTCCCGTGTTGAACTACTACAGTCCACCAACTTGCCGGGGAGACGAAGTTTCTTAGTGGCGGACTTGCGTTGTGTTTCCTTCTCGGCCCGTCGGCGCAGGCGTTCTTCGGCCCTCAGGATGAGGAAGTCGAGGATCGCCCCGGCGGATTTCGTATCAGCCGCCAGCCAGTTATCGAAATGGTCGCGGACCGAGTTTTCGACCAGCCGCTGCGCCTCGACTGTGGCGAGGCGGTCTTTTGTCTGGCCGACGAACTCCGGTTCACTGATGAAGCACGACACCAGCGCACAGCCTCCGGTGATTAGGTCGTCGCGGGTGATCTGACCGGCCTTTTTGTTGTTGATCAGCTCGCCATAGGCCTTGATCCCCTTGAGGACCGCAGCCCAGAAACCGGCGACATGTGTGCCGCCTTCGGGGGTTGGGACGGTGTTACAGTAGGACTGGATGAACCCGTCGCGCGAAGGTGTCCAATTGATCGCCCATTCGACTTTGCCGGGGGTGCCGAACTTCTCGTTAAAGTCCACGGTGCCGGCAAAGGGCTGCTCGGCATAGGTCGACGAGCCGTTCATCGTCTCCTTCAGGTAATCCGAAAGACCGCCGGGGAAGTGAAAGGTCGCCTCGGTCGGGGTTTCACCGTCGTCGATGGCGGATTTCCAGCGGATTTCCACGCCAGAGAACAGGTAGGCCTTTGAACGGATGGATTTGAATAGGCGCGCGGGTTTGAACTTGTGGTGGCCGAAGATGTCGGCGTCGGCGTGGAACGTGACGGTTGTACCGCGCCGGTTGGGCGCTGCGCCTACTTTTTCCACCGGTCCTAGAGGGATACCACGCGAGAACCGTTGTTCGAACAGCTGCTTGTCGCGTGCCACCTGCACGACCATCGAATCCGACAGGGCATTCACCACCGATGCACCCACACCGTGCAGACCGCCCGAAGTCTGATACGCCTTGCCCGAGAACTTGCCGCCCGCGTGCAGGGTACACAGGATCACCTCTAGCGCGGACTTGTCGGGAAACTTGGGGTGCGGATCGATCGGAATACCGCGCCCGTTGTCGCGCACGGTCAGAGCGTAATCTGCGTGCAGTTCCACCTCGATCCGGTTGGCATGGCCTGCGACCGCTTCGTCCATCGAGTTGTCTAGGATTTCGGCCACCATGTGGTGCAGCGCCCGTTCATCGGTGCCGCCGATATACATGCCGGGGCGTTTGCGAACGGGTTCCAGCCCTTCGAGCACCTCGATCGAGGAGGCGTCATAGGTATTAGTCGCTTCTGGCGTCAACAGATCGTCGGGCATGGGTGCTGCTCTTGTTTTTGAGTTTCCCCCATTATGGCAGGTGATGTGGTCCGGGGGAAGAGGGACGCGAGGTGTTGTATCCGGTTTGTCGGGGTCACCGGAACCGGAGCGAATTTCAGCGCTGTATTGCAGCGCGTTTACAATGACAGACTACAATGACAGCCAGAGAGTTTTGTCTTTAAAGCCACCTCGAACAAGAGAACTTTTCTCAAGCACATCCGAATATTCGTCATCCCAATCACGGAACCGGTCATTTGTGACGATAGCAGCGCCGAGATCCCGCGCTACCTGAAGGACTAGCGGGTCGGCAGGAGTACCCTTCGGCGCAACCATCACGTGGCTGCATGGCAACCCAAGCAAAGCCGCAAGGGAACTGTCGTTCATATAGCGATCTGAGATTTTGTATCCTACATTGGCATCAAAGACGACGCCCGGTGTCCGCCCCTTTGTCTTCAACTCGTCGACAACCTCGCGCACTGTGGCGATATTAGGAACACCGCCTTTCCAGTGCAAAACATTTGATCCATCGACGACAGCCCAGTTTTTTGAAGTTTTGAGCCGGCGTAGCCTTTTTCCGAACAGCAGCAGCAAACTTGCCAATGCGCACGGTCCTGTCAGCAATAACCAATCTGAGAACGCTGGATTGAACATAGCTATAGCAGAGCCAAAACAAGACAGGGCAAAAATACAGATGAGAGGGCACACAGTTGAAAAGTCTTTGGTCAGAAAGTTGTTTCAATAGGGACGTAGCAGACAGTAGGGGTGGCTGCCCAGCATATATCAGTGATGCAAAACAGATTGATATTAAACCGCGAGCTTTCCAAGGTCTCGTCATGTTTCGAAATCCCGTTTAGGCTTTGTTCCGGAAGCAGAAATTAGGGAGCAGAAGAATTGAGCTGGATCAGAACCATTCCATTCGAAGAGGCGACGGGAAAGCTGAGGAGGCTTTATGACCGGGTCACCGGGCCGGACAACAATGTGGACAATATCATGATGGCGCACAGCCTGCGGCCGCATTCGATGGAAGGCCATATGGCGATGTATAAGGCCGTGCTGCATCACTCGGGCAACAAGATACCGAAGTGGTTTCTTGAGGTGCTGGGCGTGTGGGTCAGCTCTCTGAACAAGTGTGGATACTGCGTAGTACATCACTTTTCCGGATTGCAGCGGTTGCTGCATGATGAGGCGCGCGGCAATGCGATCCGTGCGGCGATTGAGGCGCATGATCCGGCCTCGGCCCCGCTGGACGCGGCACAGGTCGAAGCGATGAGATATGCGCGCAAGCTGACCGAGGCACCCGGCGATCTGACTGAGGCGGACGTGATCGCTCTGCGAGAGGCGGGGTGGGAAGATGGCGAGATTCTGGAGATCAATCAGGTGTGTTCGTATTTCTCCTATGCGAACAGAACCGTTTTGGGGTTGGGGTGTTCGACTGACGGAGACGTTTTGGGCTTGTCGCCGAACAACTCGGACAATCCTGATGATTGGGGACATCGGTAAGTGCGGGGCTGGCCGCTTCCCTATGTATTTTGGGGTCATGTAAAGAACGGGCATAGGCCTGTTCTTTGACGCCCCGATAAAACCTATGTCAATTTGACACCAATCAAAGCGCGCCGTGTGACAATCGGCTAAGCATCTCCTCGACAGTGAAACCGAGGAGAACATGTATGGATGCGGCACCCCAGATCAAACAAAAATCATCTCAGATCAAAGCTGTAACTGACCTGAAGGCGGATGCCTCGGCACCAACATCCGAGAAAATCCGGCAAGCTTTTGAGAGCGGCAAGTACCCCTATGGCCGCAAGATGGCACGCAAGGATTACGAGGCGCAAAAGGCCGAGCTGCAGGCAGAGTTGCTGAAGGTTCAATTGTGGGCGCAGGAGACCGGGCAGCGGTTTGTGCTGTTGTTCGAGGGCCGCGACGCCGCCGGCAAGGGTGGGACCATCAAGCGGTTCATGGAGCATCTGAACCCGCGTCAGGCGCGTGTGGTCGCATTGAACAAGCCGACGGATGAGGAGAAGGGGCAGTGGTATTACCAGCGTTATGTGCAGCAGCTGCCCACCGTGGGCGAGATGGTGTTTTATGATCGGTCCTGGTACAACCGTGCGGGCGTCGAGCGGGTGATGGGCTTCTGCTCACCCAATGAGTATCTGGAATTCATGCGGCAGACGCCCGAGTTGGAGCGGATGCTGGTGCGTTCGGGCATTCAACTTTATAAGTACTGGTTCTCGGTCACGCAGGAAGAGCAGCAGCGGCGCTTTGGGAGTCGTGAAACTGATCCGTTGAAGCAATGGAAACTGTCACCGATTGACAAGGCTAGCCTGAGCAAATGGGATGACTATACCGAGGCGAAAGAGGCGATGTTCTTCTACACCGACACCGCTGATGCGCCCTGGACGATTGTCAAATCCAACGACAAGAAACGCGCGCGTCTGAACTGCATGCGGCATTTCCTGTCGACGCTGGACTACCCGGACAAAGACCTCAGGATCGTTGGTGAGCCTGATCCGTTGATAGTTGGGCAGGCGCATCACGTAATTCATAACTCGGACCATATTCTGGGGACAGCGCTGCATCCTGACGCGAAGATCGGCTGAAAATCGATAAACTGTAAAGCAGTTGCACCAAAGGTGATGGCTTGCGTCGCTTTGTTCTCGTTAGTCTCATTATGAAATAAGTTTGTTCCGCTCTTGTCTCGGGCAGCGCGCAAGCCTAAGGCTGGCGGAATGAACAAGGTGATGACATATCCCGGCCATTTGCGCGCAATCGCGGTGCTGGGCCTGCCGTTGATTGGCGGGCATCTGGCACAGTATGCGATTGGTTTGACCGATACAGTCATGCTGGGCTGGTACGGTGTCGAGGCGTTGGCTGCCGTGACGCTGGCCAACAGCTATTATTTCGTCCTGTTCCTGTTTGGTGCCGGGTTTGGGTGGGCTGTAATGCCGATGGTGGCGACCGCTGCCGCCGAGGAGAATGAGACCAGCATTCGTCGCTCCACTCGCATGGGTCTGTGGCTATCACTGATCTATGCGACGGTGATGATGCCTCTTTTGTGGTGGTCCCATCCGATCCTGATTGCTTTGAAGCAAGAGCCGCAAGTTGCTGAAACTGCGTCAGTATACCTGCGGGTCGCGGGGTGGGGCTTGTTCCCGGCGCTGTTGGTGATGGTCCTGAAGTCCTATTTGGCCGCGCTTGAGCGGACGCAGATTGTGCTGTGGATCACGATTGTTGCAGCTGTGGTCAATGGCGTGACCAACTATGCGCTGATCTTCGGAAACTGGGGCGCGCCCGAACTTGGGGTGATTGGTGCGGCTATCGCGTCAGTGGTGACGCAGATCGTATCATTGGTGGCGGTCGTGATCTATGCGGTGCGTGCGTTGCCGGAACACAGCTTGTTTCAGCGGTTTTGGCGCCCGGATTGGGAGATGTTCATGAGCGTGCTGCGTTTGGGCGTTCCCATCGGTCTGACGACACTGGCGGAGGTGTCGTTATTCGCGATCTCTGCTGTCATGATGGGCTGGTTGGGTCCAGTGCCGCTGGCAGCTCACGGGATTGCGTTGAACCTCGCCTCAGCGACGTTCATGGTTCATTTGGGCCTGTCTAATGTGGCGACTATTCGGGCGGGCAACGCGTTGGGTCGACGGGATCGGGCGCATCTTGAGAAAGGCGCGATTACGGTGACCGGGATGTCGTTGATCGTGTCGGTCTTGACGATTGTTCTATTCCTGACATGCGCTGAGCCCCTGATCTCGCTGTTTATGGAGGCCGATGATCCGCAGCGGCCACAGATCCTGCTAATCGGCACTGGCCTGCTGGCGATGGCTGCGTTGTTCCAGCTGGTCGATGGGGCGCAGGTCATCGCACTAGGCCTGTTGCGAGGTTTGCAGGATGCAAAAATACCGATGGTGATGGCCGCACTCAGCTATTGGGTGATCGGTATCCCCGCTTCGTACTATTTCGGCTTTGTTCGAGGTATGGAGGGGATCGGAGTCTGGCTTGGCCTCGTGATTGGCCTCGCTTGTGCTGCCGTATTGTTGATGGCGCGCTTCTGGCTAAGGTCGGTGCGCGATGTAGGAGAAGTTCCCGCCTAGGGGATCATTCTTTGCTCATCCGGTCGGATTTCTTTCGAACAAGTACCGACCGCAAGTCGTGCATTGCCATCAGCAATGGGTCGGTCACGTCCTCTAATTGCGCATCCGTTGCTTTAGACTGAGCCCATTGCGTGGTCAGATTCAGGTAGTCAACCGCACGGTGTATATCATCCATATCGCGGCGGGATAGCAGGGCTTTGCGCTCTTCCATCCAGCGCGCGATTTCATCGTTGTCGGCGTCGCTTAGTACACGCTGGCCCTGCGGTTTGACCTCGCCATTGCGGATGTTGATGACCGCGATCTGTTCCATCTCGATCCGGCGATGGCGATTTTCCGTGTCGATCCTGAACACCGCTGCCCCATTTTCGCGCACGCGGAAATAGTATTCAGGCAGGGCTGTGGACATAAAAAACTCCGGTATCAGGTGAGCGCGGCGCAAAAACGTTGGATGCGTGTGCAGGCTTCAGTCAGGGCTTCATCAGAGGTCGCATAGCTGACGCGGAAATTGGGGGACAGACCAAAAGCTGCGCCAAACACAACCGCCACGTCGGCCTCTTCCAGCAGGGCGATTGCGAAGGTTTCGTCCGAATCTATCACAGTGCCCGCGGGTGTGGTTTTCCCGATCAAGCCTGCAATTGATGGATAGACGTAGAACGCGCCTTCGGGTGTCGGGCACGAGATACCGTTGATTTGGCTGAGCATGTCGACGACCAGATCGCGACGGCGTTTGAATATCTCATTATTCGGCGCAAGGAATGCTTGAGTTCCATTCAGAGCCTCGACTGCTGCCCATTGGCTGACCGAACTGGGATTCGAAGTTGATTGAGATTGCACCTTGCGCATCGCGGCGATCAACTCGACCGGGCCTGCCGCATAGCCAATACGCCAACCGGTCATGGCATAGGCTTTGGAGACGCCATTGCAGGTCAGCGTCCGATCATAAAGTCTCGGTTCCACCTGTGCGGGCGTGCAGAACTCGAACCCGTCATAGGCCAGGTGCTCATACATATCATCGGTCATCACCCAGACATGCGGATGTCGCATCAGGACATCAGTCAGTTCTTTTAGTTCAGAACGGCTATAGCCCGCCCCGGTGGGATTCGAGGGTGAGTTGAAGATGAACCATTTCGTTTTAGGTGTGATTGCGGCTTCCAGTTGATCCGCTGTCAGTTTGAAATTGGTCTGCAGCGAAGTTTCGACGATCACTGGTGTGCCACCGGCCAGCAACACCATGTCCGGGTAGCTGACCCAATAGGGCGCGGGGATGAGGACCTCATCGCCCTCGTTCAGCGTAGCCATCAGCGCGTTGTAAAGCGTCTGCTTACCCCCGGTCCCGACCGAGACCTGAGCGGGCGTATAGTCCAATCCGTGGTCACGCTTCATCTTGGCGCAAACCGCCTGTTTCAGCTCGGGGATGCCGTCCGGAGCAGTGTATTTGGTCTTGCCCGCAGCAATGGCGGCCACGGCGGCGTCCTTGATGTTCTGCGGCGTGTCGAAATCGGGCTCGCCTGCGCTCAGCCCGATCACATCGCGCCCGGCGGCCTTCAGCTCGGCTGCTTTGGACGTCATCGCGATGGTGGGCGAGGGTTTTACGCGTGACAGTGTCGCAGACAGGAAACTCATGGTCGGCCTCGGTTTGTATGTTCAGCCCGACTGTCATAGGGTGCGCCGAAATAACGATCAAGCCAATTGAGTTTTACCCTTTGGAGACCCCGATGAACGACGAAACAGACTGGTTCGGACCGGACACCGCAACCTTCGGGGATCGCGTTGCTGGCGCACGCGAAGCCGCAGGCATGACGCAGACCCAATTGGCCCGCAGGCTTGGTGTCAAAAAAGCCACGATCACTTCGTGGGAAGATGATTTGTCGGAACCCCGCGCGAACAAGCTGTCGATGATGGCGGGGCTACTGAATGTCTCGATCATGTGGCTTCTGACGGGCGAGGGCGACGGCATGGACGAAACAAGCCTGCATGGCGATACGGACTCGGAATTGCGCGATCTTGTTGCAGAGCTCCGCACGATCCGAGGTGAGATGCGAGCCAACTCCGAGCGTCTGGCCCGCGTCGAAAAAGCGCTGCGTCTGAAATTGGAACGCAATCAATGACCGAGCCGCGCGAGACCCGGATCAAGCGCATGAAAATGCGTTCGATGCGGCGGGGCATCAAAGAGATGGATTTGATCCTGACGGCATATGCCGATCGCAATCTGTCTTCGATGGACGAGGCGGGATTGGACACATACGATGCCTTGCTGCATGAAAATGATCAGGACCTTTATCAATGGGTCACTGGTCAGGCCAGCCCGCCGGAACCGCTGGCCGAATTGATCGCGGATATCGCGCAAACCTTTCAAAAATAAGCAATCATCAGGCTTAACCGATTTTTCGGGAATTCGCGTCATGTTTTCAGAAACAGCGCGATGAATCGGAGGATTGAATGAGTATGGAGTTACAGGTCACCGCGCCCGGGACCAAGGGGTTCATGACGAGCTATCTTGAGGCGTTGGCGCTGGTCGAGCGTCTGCATCGCTTGCTTCTGGACGTCATCAAGGATGAATTCGAGCGTGTCGGCGTACTTGAGATCAACGCGGTGCAGGCCCTGCTGTTGTTCAACATAGGCGACCATGAAGTAACCGCCGGAGAGTTGAAGAGCCGTGGTTACTATCAAGGCAGCAATGTCAGCTACAATCTTAAGAAACTGGTCGAGATGGGCTATATGCACCATCAGCGATGCGAGATCGACCGCCGCTCGGTACGGGTACGCCTGACCCCGCGCGGGCGTGAGATTCGTGACATCGTGTCAGACCTGTTCGCACGCCATGCAGAAGGGCTGCAAAACCGCGGCGTGATCGGGACCGATGGGATTGAAGAGATTACCGGTTCACTGCGTCGTGTCGAACGATATTGGACCGATCAGATTCGGTATATCTACTGATAGCTTTGATGGCTGAGTTTGGGAGAGCGACAGACCCTCAAGCTCACGGATCAGTTTACGTGTCATCGCATCTTCATAGGCTTCGAAGCCAAGGGCGACTTCGACGAAAGCATCGGGGCCTCGGATGACCCACGCGTGGTAATAGGCGGATAGCTCCCCAATCTCTACCTGGCGGGTGTCTCCTGGATTGGGGTCGTCGATACCGATTACAAGGGCATTGATTGTAATATCAGTGTTTTGCAAAGCGGCTTTTATGTCCCGCGGGTGATGTCCGAGATTGTGTTTACCATCACCGGACAGATCCAGTGTTCGCCGCCAGCAATCGCTTTGGCTCTCCAACATCTCAGCACCGTACAACATGGCCGACCCGACCGCCGTTCCCTGCGGCGCTGATGAGCGTGTTGTGCTTTCTAAATGTTGCTGAATTCGACGCAGATCAGCAGTCGAGCGAACATCTGTCCAACCAAGCAAGAGGCGTTGGTGGCCAGGTTCGCTCCATTCATAGATAGCGATCCGTATAAAGGTAGACGGGTTTGAAAGGATCAGTTGAACCACCTCGGGATGGCGCAACGCCGCCGCAAGGCCACTAAGTTGCAACCTGTACTCACGACTGTCGACCGAACCAGAGACATCAATTCCCAACGCCAAAGCCTGTCGACATTGCGCTGAAAGCGGGTTGGCCAGCAGGCAAAGAAGTGTCGCACACAGGCGGATCATTTCGCATTATCCGGTTGCAACGCACTAAGTTCCAACCCTTTCAATTCCCGTTCCAGTTTGCGACGCATGGCACGCTCAAAATCTTCGAACCCGGCGGCGATCTCAAGAAAAGCACCGGGTCCGTGTAGTACACTTTTCTGAAAGAACGGGATCAAGTCGATTTCTCCTTCGAAATCAGCTGCATTGATCACCAGACCATTCACGGTCGTGTTTTCGAATGGAAAGTGCTTGTAGGCGATCTGTGGCCCGTAGCCATCGTTATTCTTGCCATCGCCCGAGATATCAATGGTTTGGAACAGACAATTCGGGGCGCTCTCCATCAGGGTCGCCCCAAAAGCCAGTGCGTGACCCATCGCAGTCGGGAACTCGTCTTCCGATCGCTTCGATGTCCCGATCCGATGCGCGGCGGAGATCAAATTGGCCCGAGTATCGATTATCGTCCAATCCAAAAGCAATGTCTGGTTGAAACTGCCGGACCATTCATAGACGGCTAATGCAACCGGTTGAGGTGAAAGGAAGAAAGCCTCCTGCACCTCGGGCGCAATCAATGCGTTGGCCAGCCCCTGTCGTTGCAGCGCATCCTCGGTCGCGTCCACCGAGGTCGAGATGTCCATGGCCAGCGCCAGCGCCAGGCGGCAGGTCTCGGCCCAAAGGGGGCTGCCCGTGACAGCCAGCCCCAGTGCTCCCAGCCAGCGGATCACCAGTGGCCGGTGCTTTCCATGCTAGACCAAGGCTCTGCCGGGGCTAACGCTTCACCATTTTGCAGCAACTCGATCGAGACATTGTCGGGCGAGCGAACGAACGCCATACGCCCGTCGCGTGGCGGGCGGTTGATCACGACGCCATTGTCCTGAAGATGCTGGCAGGTCTCGTAAATGTTGTCGACGCCATAGGCGAGGTGCCCGAAATGGCGGCTGTCGCTTGGCAGTGCGTCGTCGCCATCCCAGTTGTATGTAAGTTCAATGGGCGCGTCCTCTTGTCCCGGTGGGGCGAGGAATACCAGTGTGAACCGCGCAGCCTCGCTTTCATAACGACGCGTTTCCTTCAGGCCCAATAGTTCATAAAACGCTATGGATTTCTCAAGATCCTTCACGCGGACCATGGTGTGGAGATATGTCAGCCCCATCGCGACTTTCCTTGCATTGGTTGTGATGCCAAGCACCTTAGCGCGCCTTCATCCCATGTCGAGGGGCTGGCCGGACACAATTCCGATTTAGCGCAATGCGCCGCACATATCGCGGTTCCGATGGCAAGCTTGCCGATATATAGTGGTCGGCGACTCATTGCTGGAAAGGATAATTTCATGCCTCTGTCTGCCGACCAACTGGCCGAGATCGAAGCTCAGCGCGCACAGTCGAGCCCGACCCACCGCGTCGTTGCCGAAGGTATGGAAGATCATCTGTACACGGCACATCAGGTTCTGGATCACGGGTTTGTCCGCGTTATCGACTATATGGGCGACGATGCTGCGATCTGTCAGGCCGCGCGTGTTTCCTACGGCAAAGGCACCAAGTCGGTGCAAAATGATGAAGGTCTGATCCGCTATCTGATGCGCCACTGGCATTCGACCCCGTTTGAAATGTGCGAGATCAAGTTGCACGTCAAACTGCCCGTATTCGTAGCCCGCCAGTGGATCCGCCACCGCACGGCGAATGTGAACGAATATTCGGCGCGGTATTCGATACTGGATCGAGAGTTCTATATCCCGGCACCCGAACATGTCGCCGCGCAATCCGAGGTTAACCATCAGGGCCGTGGAGACTCATTGCAAGGCGAAGAGGCCGCGCGTGTGTTGGAGATACTGAAAGCGGACAGTGCGCGCTGCTATGACAACTACGAGGCGATGATCGGTCAGGACGGCCAGCAAGGGCTTGCGCGTGAACTGGCGCGGATGAACCTTCCAGCCAACATTTATACGCAATGGTATTGGAAGGTGGACTTGCACAACTTGTTCCACTTCTTGCGTCTGCGTGCCGACCCGCACGCGCAGTACGAAATCCGCGTTTACGCAGATACCATGTGCAAGATTGTCGCCGACTGGGTACCGTTTGCCTACCGCGCGTTTGAGGACTACCGCCTTGGCGCAGTCAACCTCTCGGCGCAGATGGTGACCTGCTTGCGTCGGATGCTCAGCGGTGAAGATGTCACTCAAGAAAACTCAGGCATGACCGCACGGGAATGGCGTGAGTTTGAGGCTGTTATCCGAGAGGGTTGAATCAAAAGAAAACCGCGCACGTCCCAAGGTGGGCGCGTTCACTAGGGTTTTTGCGGTTAACGGCCTGAAATTGGCCGTCAACCTTCTTTTATCTTTCCCGCCGGGGCGGGCTGTGCCTTACAGCGGCTTCAAATCAGCAGCCATTTGGCGGCCGTCACGTCCGTCCTGCAACTCGTACGAGACTTTCTGATTGTCAGCGAGTCCGGTCAGACCGGATCGTTCTACGGCCGAGATATGAACAAACACATCTTTGCCCCCTTCGTCGGGCGCAATAAAACCATAGCCTTTGGTTGTATTAAACCATTTCACGGTGCCGGTTGGCATTTCCCGTGTCTCCTTCTACTTACAAGTTGTCCCACAAATTGGTGGGGGCCTTGGCTGGCAAAACCGCCACACGTCACTGTTCGCCCTCACGATACAGCCCGGGTCGCGTGTTTCGCCTTTTTCAACATTACACGGTGAAGTAAAAAATCAAGAATAACTGGGGCAGCCTGATGGGTTTGTCTAAATTTGCAGCGATTACAGGATTAGTTAGATAATGCAGCTATATGGGTTAAAAACTTGCGATACGTGCCGTAAGGCATTGAAACTGCTTCCAGATGCGGTTCTTGTTGATGTGCGCGCGCAAGGGGTTCCCGAAAATGTGCTGTCCGAGGCGTACGAGACTTTCGGCAAAGCCTTGCTCAATACGCGATCAACAACCTGGCGGGGATTGGATGATGACACACGCAATCGACCGGTGCTCGCGCTGTTGGCTGATCATCCGACCCTGATGAAACGCCCATTGATAGTATCCGATGGTCAGATGTATCTGGGCTGGACGCCTGAAACCCGTCAGGCCCTTGGTGTTGCCTGAAGAACTGCTTATGTGACACGGGCAACAAGCGGAGACCTGTGAATGCGAAACGCTGCCATGATTTTAGGCGTCATTGCCGGGCTGATCGGGATGATCGTCGGTTTTTTTGGCTACGGCTTTGTGGAACTGATCGACCAGTTTGGTGAGATCGAAGGCATTGCCGAGCAGGTAGAGAACCCCGAGTTGATCCAGACGGCTTCGATCGTGGCGCCTTTGTTGGCAATCGTTGGCGGGGCGATGGCCCATTCGCGGGCTCTGATTGCAGGCATTTTGCTGCTGATTTCTGCCGCTGGGATGTACTACGCCTTTGGCTTCGGTGTTTTCACCATGTTCCCGATTGCCTTTGCAGGCGTAGCAGGGTTGCTTGGGCTCGCCGCAGGAAAACCGGACGAGCCCAAGGCACATTTCTAGGTCACTTCAGGCGTAATAATCGATCCAGAGACAGCGGACCCGCGCCGTTGATCACAATCACCAGCAGCAGGAATGTCCACATCACGCGCTGATCCATCAACGTAATTGCGTTGTCGAATAAGCTACCTAGTTTGACGCCATGTCCGGTGACATCGGTCAGTGTTTGAACCCAGACAAATCCGATCATGCCAAGCGCGGCAAGGCGCGTCAGCAGGCCGACCAGCAAAAGCACAGGCAGGACAAATTCGGCCACTGTGCCAAAGAAGATGACGACCCGCTGGAAAAAGGTCATCTGAGTCACATCATACAGCACCGCCTCTGCAGCTTTGGGAAAGATCTGGCCGAAGGCTCCGGCCGATGGCGAAAAGATTGAGCCGTCGATTTTCAGCGTGGCCGAGTTCCAGTAGTAGACGAACAACACGGCGATAAAGACCACCCGAGCCAGGGTTGGTGTCAGCCAACCGGACGCGTGATCCGCTTTTTCCATCGCATTATTGTAAGTTGAGATCAGGGCAGTCATGTGTCCAGCCTTTCGATAGTCACAGAAGTTATTGCACCGCCCTGCAAAAGCAGTGCCAGAGTGGTTCCAAGATCAAATTCGGGTGTTTCGGCCATGGTGGATTCAAATGCCTCACCGATGGATTTGCCATCTTGAATCAGCGCGATCCATGCCGCACCACCGGGTGGCAATGGGTGTGGGGCAGGGTCGTATTCGGGACGCATGATCAAAGTATCCTGAGCGCCCGCCTCAGGTTTCGGCGCGCCTTCTTCGGTGTTATATAGCCAGATCGCATGTACGGGCCAGCTTGAACGCAACACCTGCACCGACGGCGCGAGGGTCAGTTTGGCTTGCATCAAATCTTCCGGTGGCAAGCTGAGCACTTCGGTATCTATGGGTTGTCGATCAGCGGCGTGGTAAGCCCTACGCAGCGCCAGTTCCAGACGGGCAACATCCGGCAGGTAGCCCAGATGCGACAACTGCTCCATTCCTTCCAGAAATTTAGGGAATTCCTCGCCATAAAACATCATCAGGGGTGAGGAGGGCGGGTGCTGGCGTAAGAATATTCCAGCCAGCCCGTCCATATTCTGCGGTCCCAACAGTTTTGTGATGACCGGGAAGGCCTGACGCATCGCCTCGGTCAGTGAGACGGCGACGTTGTTGCGATAGACGCTGAAGCGACGACCGGCCGGCTGCGCCTCGGCGTCCAGCAACCCATCGGGAATGGGCTTGTTGGCATCTAGCAGTGCCATGTGGAATGTCGTTTGCGACACGCTCATGCGGGCACGCGATCCAGCGCTTTTTGCGCGCGCTCGGCTTCGGCCCGTAACACCGGCCAGTCTGGCACATCGGTGTCCCATTCAATCAACAGGGGTTTGGGGCCGGATTTGTCCAGAACGTAGTCCAGCAGGGACCAGACCGGATCAACGACCTCGCGCCCGTGGCTGTCGATCAGCAAAGGATGCCCATGATCGTCTTCGTCTTCGTCATGACCGCCCAGGTGAATCTCACCTACTTGGTCCAACGGGTAGGCATCAATATAGCCCTGCGGTGAGAAATCCAGATTGGTGGCTGAAACAAAGACGTTGTTCACGTCCAGCAGCAACCCACATCCGGTGCGCCGGGTGATTTCTCGCAAGAAATCAGGTTCGGACCATGTGCTTTCCTCGAAAGCCAAATAGCTTGAGGGGTTCTCTAACAGCATTTGCCGCCCGACCACCTCTTGCACCTGATCGATATGGTCGCAAACACGGTCGAGAGTGGCATCAGTATAGGGCAGAGGAAGTAGATCGTTCAGGAAGTGGCTGTCATGGGTCGACCAGGCCAAATGCTCCGAAAAGCTGGCCGGGTTCAACCAGCCGACAAGATGCTTCAGGCGGTCCAGGTGATCTGGGTCAAGTGGCGTTTCGCCGCCGATCGACAGCCCGACACCATGCACTGAAATGGGGAATTGTTCGGACAGGTGACGCAGTTGTGCCAGAGGTCTGCCACCATCGCCCATATAGTTTTCGGCATGAATCTCTAGCCACGCCACAGGCTTGGCCTGTTCAAGAATCTGCGAGAAATGCTGTGGTTTGTAACCAACGCCCGGTGCTGCAGGCAGCCGGTTCGATCTGAGCGCATTGTCCAACATTTGCAAATCCCCTGATCACGTGGAAAGGGCGGGCGATCCTGCCCGCCCTTTCTGGTTCATTCGGAAAAGCCTTATGCAGGCAGGTCACGCTCCAGCGGCTCAAGCGAACCTTTGCGATCTGCACCGTCCGCTGTTTTAGGCAGCTCGATGTCGGCGCAAGTGCCTGCGTCAACCAGGGTCCATGCGTTGCCCTGATAGTCGACGGTCGAAGTGCCCGCGCAAGTTGTGCCGGGGCCGGCTGCACAGTCGTTCTGACCTGCCAGAGAAACGCCATAGCACTTTTCTTTGGCCTGAGCAGTTGCGGTTGTGGCCGCGCCGGAAACAGCTGCAGCAACTGCGCTTGCGATAACCAGTGTTTTTGCGGTGTTCGACATCTTGGTAATCCTTGTTAATGACTGCGTATGTCTGCTTGTGACAACGACAAGGTAATGGTTCAGGGGCAGCAGTTGAATTCACGAGCCCGTGTCTCACAACCCCGTCAAAGGTCGTCATGCACCCTTGAACGTTAACAAATTGTTTTTGAATTGAAAAATGATATTTGTTTCAATCCGGCCCAAAATACCGGGCCGGATTTCTAGCGGTTTGCTGCCGAATGTTACAGCAGATCGGGGGGCGTTGCAGCCACGCTCAACTCATTTGTTACAGCCTCAAGCGATTGGACCTGCGTCTGTTTTTCGCCAAGGCGACGGACACTGACCGTGCGATCTTCGACTTCACGGTGACCAACGGCCAGAATGATCGGCACTTTGCCGACCGAATGTTCGCGGACTTTATAGTTGATCTTCTCGTTGCGAATATCCGCCTCGGCGCGGATGCCTGCCGCGCGAAGGGTGCTGACCACTTCGGCCACATACTCATCGGCCTCGGAGGTGATCGAGGCCACAACGACCTGGCGCGGGGCCAGCCAGAACGGCAGCTTGCCCGCGTGTTCTTCGATCAGAATGCCGATGAAACGTTCAAACGAGCCCAAGGTCGCGCGGTGCAACATAACTGGGCGGTGTTTGCCACCATCAGCGCCGATATACGTGGCGTCCAGTCGCTCGGGCAGAACAAAGTCCACCTGATGCGTGCCGCATTGCCAATCCCGCCCGATCGCATCGGTCAGAACAAACTCGAGTTTCGGGCCGTAGAATGCCCCTTCACCCGGGTTGAGTTCCGGCTCGATCCCAGCCGCGCGGGTTGCGCTGAGCAGGGCGGCTTCAGCCTTGTCCCAGACCTCGTCCGATCCTGAGCGTTTTTCCGGCCGATCCGAGAATTTGACCGAGAAGTTCTCAAACCCGAGGTCTTTGTAGATCCCGGACAGGAACCGAATGAACTCAGCGGTTTCGGATTCGATCTGGTCTTCGGTGCAGAAGATATGGCCATCATCCTGGGTAAAGCCACGCACGCGCATGATGCCGTGCAGCGCGCCCGAAGGTTCGTACCGGTTACACGATCCGAACTCGGCCATGCGCAGAGGAAGGTCGCGGTAGGATTTGAGACCCTGATTGAAAATCTGCACGTGGCAGGGGCAGTTCATCGGTTTCAGGGCGTTGACCGCCTTTTCCCGTGCATGTTCCTCGTCCACTTCGACGATGAACATGTTCTCTTGGTATTTGTCCCAATGACCCGAGGCTACCCACAGCTTGCGGTCGACGACCTGAGGGGTGTTGACCTCAACATAGCCACCTTTGCGCTGTTGCCGACGCATGTAATCTTGCAGAAGAGTGTAGATGGTCCAGCCATTAGGGTGCCAGAAAATCTGCCCTGGGGCCTCTTCCTGCATGTGGAACAAATCCATCTCGCGACCCAGCTTGCGGTGGTCGCGCTTGGCGGCTTCTTCCAACATGTGCAGATGAGCCTTAAGCTTTTCCTTGCCGGTGAAGGCCACGCCGTAGATGCGCTGTAGCATTGCGCGGTCGCTGTCGCCGCGCCAATAAGCCCCGGCGATTGACATCAGCTTGAACGCGTCGCCTGGCAGTTGACCGGTGTGCTGCAAGTGCGGGCCACGGCAGAGATCCTGCCAGTGACCGTGCCAATACATGCGCAGTGGTTCATCACCCGGGATGGATTCGATCAGCTCAACTTTATAGGGCTCATTATTGGCCTTGTAGAACTCGATCGCGCGATCGCGATCCCAGACCTCGGTGGTCACCGGGTCACGCTTGTTGATGATCTCTTTCATCTTTTTCTCGATGAGGCCGAGATCTTCGGGCGTAAACGGTTCCTCACGGTCAAAGTCATAGTACCAGCCGTTTTCGATGACGGGGCCAATGGTGACCTTGGTTGCGGGCCAAATCTCTTGCACGGCGCGGGCCATGACATGCGCCAGATCGTGTCGGATCAGCTCATTGGCTTGCGCCTCGTCCTTCATGGTGTGAATAGCGATTTGCGCGTCGGCTTCGATTGGCCATTGCAGGTCCCAATGCTGTCCATTCACCGTGGCAGAAATGGCTTTTTTCGCCAGCGAGGTCGAGATGTCGGCGGCGACCTGTGCGGGCGTAACGCCTGCTTCATAGGATCGGGAATTGCCATCGGGAAAAGTAAGGGAGACTGACTGTGAGTCCAGGGCCATATCGGCTCTCCTCGTCGGTTTGGCGCCCACTGAACGCCCGGTTGCGGGTTATGTATGCTCGGCTCATGTGGCAGGTGGGGACACAGGTGTCAAGGGCAGGAGCGAGGGGCCAGCCCCTCGCACTCCCCGAGGTATTTTTAGCCAGATGAAGAAGGATCGGGCAATTGCAGAGAGGTGCGTGACATGCATGATGGGCTGACAAGCAATGAGGGTAGCATGGCAGAGGCAGAATTTCTGGAAACCGCGCAGGGACGACGTCTGGCGTATCACAAGAGTGATGGGCGCGGGCCGACCATCGTTTTTCTAGGTGGCTTGAAATCAGATATGGAGGGCACCAAGGCGCTGCACCTGGAAGCGTGGGCTCGCGCGCGCGGGCAGGGGTTCCTTCGGTTTGACTATTCGGGGCACGGTGAAAGCTCGGGCGCCTTTACTGACGGGTGTATCGGGGACTGGCACGAGGATACGCTGGCCGCAGTTTCTCGGTTAACTGATGGTCCGCTGGTTGTTGTGGGATCGTCGATGGGCGGGTGGCAAGCGCTGTTGCTGGCGCGTGTCATGCCCGAACGGATCGCAGGTATGGTGACAATTGCGGCGGCCCCAGATTTTACCGAGGACGGGTATTGGGCGTCGTTTTCGGACCAGCAAAAATCTGAACTAGAGACGGTTGGACATGTAGAACTGCCATCGGACTACATGGAGCCCTACGTCATCACCAAGCGGATGATTGAGGATGGGCGGCAGCGGTTGGTTTTGCGCGCTTCGCTTGATCTGCCTTTCCCTGTGCGTCTCCTGCAGGGGACAGCAGATACGGCCGTCTCGACCGATACGGCAGTGCGCCTGCTGGATCATGCCACTGGTCCGGACATGCAACTGCTGCTGGTCAAAGATGCGGATCACAGGTTCTCGGATGAGCGATGCCTCGGGTTGATTGAGCAGGCTCTGCGAGAAGTCCTGGAAGGCACCTGATGCGTCGCCTGGGCTGGGTTTTGGGGCGGGTGCTGGTGGGTTTGACGCTGGTTGGTGTGTTGATCTACGCCTTTGGCCCGCGCGAGCCAGTGGACCTGCATCCGCGTTTCGATCCGCGCAAATTTGGCGAGGGCGTTCAGGTTTACTTTGAAAGCATCGAATCCGCCTATGATGACATCGTGCCAGGTGTTGAAAAGCGCGTGGTCTGGCAAGATGGTTTTGTCGAACAGCGGACAGCTTTTGCGGTGCTCTACATTCATGGGTTTTCCGCCACGTCCGAGGAGATCAGGCCAGTACCTGATCGCGTTGCGGACGCGTTGGGTGCCAACCTTGTCTACACAAGGCTTCAAGGGCATGGCCGCGATGGGGACGCAATGGCCGAAGGTACAGCGTCGGGCTGGATGCAGGATACAGCCGAGGCGTTGGCTGCCGCCAGGGCTGTTGGTGAGCAAGTCATTGTGATCGCAACATCAACGGGGGCGACATTGGCCGCCGCGGCTGCGATGGATACGGAACTGAGCACTGATGTGGCTGCGTTGGTTTTGGTATCGCCGAACTTTGGCGTAAACTCGGCTGGTTCCTGGGTGCCATCCTTGCCGTGGGCCCGGCATTGGCTGCCGCCATTGATGGGACAGGACCGGGATGTCTCAAGCACTGATCCCGAGAAGAACATCTTTTGGACAACTGTTTATCCGTGGGAGGCGGTCGTGCCGATGTTTGCCCTTGTAGATGCGGTCAATGCGCTGGACTTCTCGGGCGCGCGGGTTCCGGCGCTGTTCTGGTTTTCTGATGATGATCAGGTGGTGCGTCCGGAAAAAATGCATGAGGTGGCCAAGACCTGGGGTGGTCAGGCGATGGTTTCATTGGTGACAATGGGGCCCGGGGATGATCCGGCCTCACACGTGGTCGCGGGGCGTCTGATGTCACCGGGTCAGACCGACGCGGCGGTCGCGGGCATATTGGAGTGGCTGTCAGAGCAGGGGATTCAGAGGCAAAGCGGTGGCTGAATATGCGTAGACCGGGCAGTATGTGGAGCCTTGAGACGTTGGGTCGCGTGCGACTATCCCGGCATTTTTTCATGCGTGATTTCCTATATTCCGAGATCGGGAACTTTCACGCATTGCAAAATATTCCCGACAACCCTGATCTTGCGATCGAGACCGGGCGCGCGTTTTGCGAGACCCTGCTGGATCCGCTGGAAGAAACCTTTGGTCGTATCGCGGTGCGCTCGGGCTATCGCTCGCGATCTCTGAACCGGTTCGGGAACGAGAACAGGTTGAACTGTGCCCGCAATGACAACCCGTTGGAGTGCCACATTTGGGATTGGGGCGAAGGTGACGCACGTGTAGCAGGGGCGTCGGTGGTAATTCCGTGGTTTGCAGACCGCTATGCGCAGGGGCGCGATTGGCGCGATCTGGCGTGGTGGATGCATGACCATCTGGATTATTCCGAGATTTGGTTTTTTCCCAAATTAAGCGCGTTCAATCTGGTTTGGCGGCCCAAGCCTGTACGGCGGATCGACAGCTATATCGCCCCGCGCGGCTGCTTGTTGCGGGCCGGGGCTGAGCCAGATGAACCGCTGGGCCAAAGGCAGGAACGCTATGCGGATTTCCCACCGTTTCGGGCGATCAGCTATCCGTGAAGTTTTGCTTGCCCGCTGTTGGCAAACCTCTCATCCTGTAACAAAACAATAACAACGAGCGGAGGGCACCGAGGTGATCGAGCCGTTGGTTTTGCTACCCGGATTGATGTGCGATGCACGGTTGTTTCAGGCGCAGATCACCGCGCTGTCGCGTGAACGTGCAGTTATGGTCGCACCGATCACCGGCGGTGAACGGTTCGAAGAAATCGCGTCGGGCTTGCTGGATCAACTGCCGCACCGGTTTGCTTTGTGCGGGTTTGGTCTGGGTGGTGGCGTCGCGCTTGAGATCGTGCGGCGAGCACCTGAGAGGGTGACACGACTGGCCTTGCTGGCGACGGATGCGCAGGCCGACACACCTCATATCGCGGCGAGTCGCGAAGACCTGATCGTTGGCGCGCAGGCGGGGAGGTTGGACGAAGTGATGCGCAAGCTGATCGGCTCGGACATGTTGGCTCCCGGTCCGCAACGCATCCCGATTTTGAACGAAGTGTTGCAGATGGCCGAGGAATTGGGCTCGAATGTGTTTGTACGTCAGATAAGAACCCTGCAACGCCGTCCGGACCAACAAGGCACGCTGCGCCGGATCAGGATGCCCACGCTGATCATTTGCGGTGCCCATGATGCGGAGAATCCGGTCCGCAAGAATTCCTTCATGGCTGATCTCATTCCGGATGCAGAGTTGCGCGTGATTGATGAGGCCGGGCACTATCCGACACTGGAAGCACCCGAATCCGTGATTGCGATGCTGCAGGATTGGCTCCGGAAACCACTGCGGCTGACCTAGTCGTAGAAAACCGCGCGCTGGTTCTTGGTCAGAACAGTTGGTTGCACCACCGGCCGACCGGTTTCAGAGTCAAAGAATGGCGTTTTCTTCCAGCTCCCGAACAGACGCGATTTTAGTACGCGTTTAAGCAGACCCATAGCGGCATAGCGGATTTTCTCATGAGACTGCTTGCCGTCAGCCCTTGGCACAAATCCACGCGTAGTAATGGGACCCAAACTGCTGGGGTGGGGAATACGTTTGACGATAAAACCCGCGAACGGAATTTTTGGAGTTGTCGGCGTCGTGGCCAGCGGCGCGTTGCAGCATCTGGCATACCACCGCAACATGCCCTTGGGGCTAAGTTGCATAGCTGCCAAGTGCTCGACCCCTGCATCGATCTTGATGTCTTCCGGTGACATCTGAAACACCTCGACTGGGTCGGGCGCAGGGTCGGGCTGTTCAAAATAAAGCTGAGCCGCGCGGCAGTCATGGCAAAAACACACGACATGAGTGCCGGATACGACGCCGTGTTCAGTAATGCGCCCCGAAAGAGCGCCGCAATTGCAACGGAAAGGAAGGTCTCCTGCCGCTGCGCGGCTCATGCAACTTTGTTGCTATTGGCGGCTCGTCGACGGGGTTTGCGGCTGTTTTCATTCATGAAATCAATCACTAGCGGACGGATGTTGTCGCGCCAGCTGCGGCCCGCAAAAATGCCATAGTGACCCGCGCCGGGTTCAACATGGCTGGCCTTTTTGCTGTCGGGCAGACCCGTGCATAAATCCAGCGCTGCGATGCATTGCCCGGGGGCTGAGATATCGTCATTCGTGCCTTCGACCGATTTCACAGCCACATCAGTGATCTTGCCGATATCTACCTTGTGGCCGGCTACAACGAACTCGTTGCGCGCGATCTCACGGTTTTTGAAGACACGTTCAACGGTCGAAAGATAGAACTCGGCAGTCATGTCCATCACCGCCAGATATTCGTCATAGAACCGGTTATGGGCATCGTGGTCGGATGCCTCGTCACGAATAACGCGCTGGATCTGATCCGAGAACGCCTTGCTGTGACGTTCGGCATTCATTGACATGAACGAAGCCAGTTGTAGCAAGCCGGGATACACCATCCGGCCTACGCCCTTGTATTTGAAGCCAACCCGCTGGATCATCGTTTCTTCCAACTGACCCATCGTTACACGGCGACCAAAATCCGTAACCTCGGTCGGAGTTGCGTCGGGGTCGACGGGACCGCCGATCAGGGTCAGGGTACTTGGCTGCGCCTTCGGCTCGACCTCGGCCAGATAGGCAGTTGCGGCCAGAGTCAGCGGTGCGGGCTGACAAACCGCAATAACATGCGTATCGGGGCCGAGCTCTTTCATAAAATCGACAAGGTAGAGCGTGTAATCCTCGACATCGAACTTGCCTTCGGACACGGGAATGTCGCGCGCGTTATGCCAATCAGTAATGTAGACCTCACAATTGACAAGCAGGCTTTTGACGGTCGAGCGGAGCAGGGTCGCGTAATGCCCCGACATCGGTGCAACCAGCAGCACCTTGCGTGGCTGTTCTTTGCGTCCATTAACGCGGAAATGGATCAGGTCGCCGAAAGGACGCTCAAGCACGGTTGTGATATCGACCAGATGGTCCTTGCCGTCTTCGCAGGTAAAGGTGCGGATGCCCCAATCAGGCTTGACGACCATACGCTGGAATGTGCGCTCGGTTACTTCGCCCCATGCAGCCATCCAGTTGAAGGCCGGGTTGGGTGTCATCGAGAACAGGGGGTAGGATGCCATCGCGCTTGCGGTTGCACCAAGCCATTGGTTGGTGTTACGCATGGTTTCCATCAGGTCATAGGTCATCATGTAGCGCATCGAATGTGCCTCCTGAGTATCAGCCTGAGAATTCGGACCATTCGCCGCTTTGCCCCCCGACGCCAACGACGTTATTCTGCACAGCAGCGAGACTAGGGGGGAATTGTTAAAATGACAACTACCGAAGACCAGACGCCAAAACTGACCGAAGAACATATTGAACGACTTAAAGAAAATATGGACAAAGTAGAAGAACTGTCCAAACGCCTGGTCGAGGTCATGGCCGGAAAAACGCCGCACACCCCCGCTCTGGATGGCCCGAATCAAGAGCTTTTTGCAAAAGCAGCAACTGCGTATTGGGCTGAAGCGTTTCAAAACCCCACAAAGCTGTTGGAGCAGCAAATTGAGTATTGGGGAAAATCGGTTCTCAACTTTGCGGAAGCGCAGAAAGCGATGACCCAAAGCGACGGGGATGTACCCTCAGCCGCTGCCAAAGATAAACGGTTTGCCAATCCAATGTGGGAAACCAACCCCTACTTTCGCCTCATTCGCCAGCAGTACCAAACCAATGCCGAAGCGATCGCGCAGGCCGTTGCATCGGTTGACGATCTGGAAACCAAGGATAAGCAGCGTCTGCAGTACTTCTCGCAACAGATCATAGATATGATGGCGCCAACGAATTTTCTGGCCACCAACCCCGATGCGCTGGAAAAGGCGATCGAGACCGAAGGGCAGTCCCTGATACAGGGGCTGGAGAACCTCGTGTCGGACCTTGAGGCCAATGACGGCGAAATGGTTGTCAGACTTGCTGACGAAAGTGCCTTTGAGATTGGCGGGAATATCGCAACTACACCCGGCGACGTCGTCTATCGCAACCGAATGATGGAACTGATCCAGTATAAACCGGTGACCGAGACGGTGCACGAAACGCCGATCGTTCTGTTCCCGCCATGGATCAACAAGTTCTATATCTTGGACCTGAAGGCTCAGAACAGCCTGATCAAATGGGTGACCGAGCAGGGCTATACCCTGTTTGTGGTCAGCTGGGTGAATGCCGATAGCTCGCACGCCGATATTGGGATGGAGGACTATATTCAGGAAGGGTTCCTGACCGCCGTCGAAGAGGCGAAAAAAATCTGCAAGGTCAAGCAGGTCAACGCAGTGGGTTACTGCATCGCCGGTACGACACTTAGCCTGACGCTTTCGCTGATGAAGCAGCGCGGTGACAAGTCGATCAAATCTGCCACCTTCTTCACCACCCTGACAGACTTTGGTGAGCAGGGGGAGTTCACGCCGTTCCTGCAAAATGACTTTGTGGATGGCATCGAAGAACAGGTCTCGAAGGATGGTATTCTAAAGGCATGGATCATCGGGCGAACGATGTCTTTCCTGCGATCCAGAGATCTAATCTATACGCCGGCGATCCGCAGCTACATGATGGGTGAAACACCGCCAGCGTTTGACCTGTTGTACTGGAACGGCGACGGGGCCAACCTGCCAGGCCGGATGGCGATCCAGTATCTGCGCGGTTTGTGTCAGAGCAACGATTTCGTCAACGACGGGTTCGAATTGCTTGGCCATAAGCTGCATATCAAGGATGTCGATGTGCCTTTGATGGCGATCACCTGCGAGACGGATCATATTGCCGCATGGAAGGATTGCTATCGCGGGGTGCAGCAGATGGGCGCGAAGTCGAAGACCTTTGTGGTGTCCGAGTCCGGCCACATCGCGGGCATCGTAAATCCGCCCAGTAAGAAAAAATATGGCCATTACACCAATCCTGAGCTGAAGTGTGATGCCGATACATGGCTGAAAGAGGCTGACTTCCACGAAGGTTCGTGGTGGCCGATGTGGGAAGCGTGGTTAAAGAAGCGATCAGGCAAGCAGGTTCCCGCGCGTGATACCGGCGATTCGGATCATCCACGCCTTTGCCTGGCTCCGGGTACCTATGTTTTGGTCAAGGCAAACCGCTGATATCATTTTGAAACTCAAAAATTTCTGCGTTGCAGCAAGAAAAAACTTGCAATGCTGCGATGCAGCAATCATATTGCCTTCAAGCTGATGAGAACCGGGGTGGGCCCGGAACGGCTAGAAGGATTTAGGACAATGGCAAAGACCCAAGACTTTACCGCGACCCTGAAAGACATGATGGGCGCGTTCCCGGTTGACACAACCGCTCTGGAAGACGCATTCAAATCGACCGCTTCTCTGAACGAAAAGCTGTCGGGTGTTGCTCTGGACGCAGCTGAGAAATCGGCTGAAATCTCGAACAAATGGACCAAAGAAACCCTGGCCAAACTGACCGAGATGTCGAAAGCAAAAACCGAGCCTGCGGATTACGCAAAAGCTGCAACCGACTTCGCAAGCGCGTCGGCTGAAGTTGCTGCTGAAAACCTGGCTGCTTTCGCTGAGATCGCGAAAAAAGTTCAGACCGAAACAGTTGAGCTGCTGATGGCGGCTGGCAAAGACGCTGCAGAAGATGCAACCGCAGCCGTCAAAAAAGCCACCAACGAGGTGACCGCTGCAGCAAAGAAAGCAGCAACCACCAAGTAAGATAAGACTGCGACTTAGCACCCATTCCTCCCAAATGGTGCAATCGCTGCGGGCAGGTCGCTTGACCTGCCCTTTCTTTTTGTTCTGCAGTCGCATAACCTGCGCTGCAACGCATCATCCTTGGGGAGGGTACAGGGTGTCGGAACAAGACAAACCTCTGCTGATCAAGCGCTATGCCAGCCGTCGGCTGTATAACACCGAGACCAGCGATTACGTGACGCTTGAAGATATCGCCGGTTTCATCCGCGACGGGCGCGAGGTTCAGATCATTGACCTGAAAACCGGTGATGACCTGACTCGTCAGTATCTGCTTCAAATCATTGCCGAACACGAAAGCCGCGGCGAAAATGTTTTGCCGATTAATGTGCTGAACGATCTGGTGCGCAGCTACATGGTGCCGGGCGGGGGCATGATGCCGCAATTCCTGCAAAGCTCGTTCGACATGCTGCGCGAGAGCCAGTCCAAGATGATGGAAAACATGAACGCCATGAACCCAATGTCCCAGATGCCGGGGTTCGAGGCGATGCAGGCGCAGCAAAAGGCCTTTCTAAAAGCCATGACCGGTGGTCTGTCGGGAAACTGGTCGGGGCCGGATGATGAACAAGAAACATCGCCCGAACCCAAAGAGGATTTGGACGACATCAAAAAGCAACTTGCCGAGCTGCAGCAAAAACTATCGAAGCTGAGCTAGCCTGACCGATGCGCTGGCTGTCTGTTCTGGGCGCGTTGATCTGGGCCCAGACTGCACAGGCCCAAGGCCAGTTTACATCCGTGTGGGAACCTATCTGCACAATGGGTCGGGATACGGCTGCGGGCTGCGACGAGATTCGCGCGCGCGAAATTCTGGATGCAACGACCCCGCCCTGGCGCGCCATTGGTCGGGTCAATTTTGCCAGCCGCAGTCAGCGGTCCCATTGTACAGGCGTGCTGGTGTCTGAGCGGCTGGTTTTGACCGCGGCACATTGCTTGTACAACAGCGCGCGCAACCGCTGGATTCCTCCGGCCAGTATCCGGTTTGCCGCAGGGTATCAGCGCGGCGAGGCTGCCGCCGTGTCCAATGTGTTGGCCTATCGGCTGGATTCGGAACAGGGGCGCGACGGTGTATTCAACAATCGCGCCGATCTGGATTGGGCCGTGTTGGAGTTGGCCGAGCCAATTGGAGAGCAGGTTGGTTTTTTCGATATTTCCCGGACTGTCCCGCAGATGGGCTCGTTCGCGGGCTATCCCGGATTGCGGCCCCACGTGCTCAGTCGCACCGATAGCTGTAATGCCGCACAGGCCGGCCAAGGGCTGATGCGCGCGATCTGCCCCGTCATGATGGGGGATTCCGGTGCGCCGTTTCTGATGCAAACAGAAACCGGGCTTGCCGTTGCCGGGATTTTGTCGCGCGTCGCGCCAACCCCTGACGGGATCGACGCATTGTTACTTTCAGTTCATGACCTTGATCTGCAATAGTACTGACGATCAGGTCCCGTAGACTGGCACCGGGCCAACAACCTCGCCAACAGAAGCCAGCAGGATGTCCGAGATTACGTCCAGTTCATCGCGCCTCAAACGCACGGGCAGACGTACATCGCAGGCCTTCATCAGCATCGCACGGGTCTGTGGCAGGTCGAACTGTTCGGGTAGGAACTGCCAGTTCCAGAAGGCACGAGCGTTATCCTGGCTCAGTCCAAAGACCTGCACCTTGACACCGCGTGCCTCGGCTGCGGCGGCAAAGGCGCGGATTTCATCGTCGCTGAGGTCAACCAGATTGAATTGGATCGAATCCGGTGCGCGCTGCTCGGGTGTCAGAGGGGCAGGGACATCGATGTAGGGCGATGTGTTCAGACGATCAGCCACATAGTCATGGTTTGCCAGCCCGTCGCGGACACGGCGTGCCAATTCGGGGATTTGCGGACGAATGACTGCGGCGCTGAGGTTGCTCATGCGCAGGTTATACAGTGGCAACTGGTTCTGCCATTTGGCAAAGGCCTGTTCCAGCTCTGTTGAGCCAGAGTGCTTTTTCCAGTTGTGCTCGTATGCGCCCGACATGATGACAGCCCGCGCCACAAGATCCGCATCGTCGCTGACCAGAATGCCACCTTCGCCTGCGTTGATCATTTTATAGGACTGGAACGAGAAGCAGCCGACCTTACCGATGGTGCCAATATTGCGCCCATGCCAGGTTGTGCCTAATGAGTGGGCGGCGTCTTCGATCACCGGGATGTCGCGAGCTTCACACAGCTCCATAATCGCGTCCATGTCCGAGGTATGGCCGCGCATATGGCTGATGATCACTGCCTGCACGCTGTCCAGCTTGGCCGTGAAATCGGCCATATCGACGCGATAATTGTCCCCGACTTCGCACAGAACCGGAATGCAATCCGCGTGAACAATCGATGACGGCACGGCGGCAAAGGTAAATCCGGGGATCAGAACCCGCGCATCGCGGGGCAACCCAAGCGCCTTGAGCGACAAAAACAGCGCGGCAGAACAGGAAGAGACCGCCAGCGCGTATTTTGTGCCGAGCAGTTCGGCAAACTCTGCCTCCAGAAGAGCAACGGGCGCATCCTGAGGTGCGGTATAGCGAAACAGATCGCCTGACTTCATCAGGGCGTCGATTGCGTCTCGGGCGGCTGCGGGGATGGGTTCGGCTTCATGAACGTTGGGTACAAGCGTCATATTTGGATTTCCCGAATTTTATCTTTGGGAAATATAAATTCGATGTGCAGGCAAGCCAAGTCCCAATTCGCATCGTCAGCGAGATTTCACCAATTCGTCGTAAAGAATGTGTTCAGATACCCAGCCTGTCACGCAGCGCATACCAAGTCATGGCCAGTATCAGCAACGGCGTCCGCAAAGCAGGACCACCCGGGAAGGGCACTGCAGGAACGCGGGCCATGGTATCGAACCCCTCAGCCTGCCCCTGGATCGCCAACGCCATGAGTTGCCCTGCATGGGTCGCGGTGCCGACGCCGTGGCCAGAATAACCCGAGGCGGACAGGATATTTGGCGCAACCCGGGTCAAATAGGGCATGCGCCGCATGGTGATGCCCAGTGTTCCGCCCCATGCGTAGTCGATTTTGACGTCACGCAGATGCGGAAAAATCTCGGTCATCGGCTTACGGACTTTTGCGGCGATGTCCTCGGGGAAACGATAACCATAACTTTCGCCACCCCCAAACAGCAGCCTGCCATCGGCGCTTAGCCGGAAATAGTTTATCACGAACTTGGTGTCAGCAACGGCGATATCTTTGGCCAAAACTTTTTGCACTTCAGCGCCCAAAGGTTCGGTTGCCGCGATGAAATTGTTGATGGGCATCACGCGCGATGCAACTTGCCGGTTCAGATCTCCGAGGTATCCGTTGCAGGCCAGAATAACGTGATCGGCAGTGATCTTGCCCTTTTCAGTGCGTACAGTGACACGAGCGCCCTGATCGATGCCAAGAACTTCGGTGTCTTCATGCAGTCTTAATCCGGCTCTGACAGCGGCACGCGCAAGGCCGAGGGCGTAGTTCAACGGGTGTAGGTGCGCGGCACCATTGTCCAGATACCCACCCGCATAGGCTGGTGAGGGGCAAAGCCCGCGCGCGGCATCGGCATCTAAAGTTTCGATTTGGTCGTATTTGTATTTACCCGACAGATGCGCCGCGTGATCATGTAGCTCTGCGCGCTCCGAGTTGTTAAAGCCCAGAACCGCAATGCCGGGCTTCAGGTCGCAATCGATCTGATGTTTTGAGATCAGAGATTTGACCAGATCCTTGGCTTCTTCGGCCAGATCCCAAAGCTTTAACGCATCTTCATCGCCGACAAGCCGTTCAAGATCCTCTTGATCCAAACGCTGCGCGCTGCCCAGTTGGCCTCCGTTGCGACCCGAAGCCCCAAAGCCCGCGCGATGAGCTTCCAGCAGGACAACATCGAACCCAGCCTCAGCCAGGTGCAATGCTGCCGAAAGGCCCGTGTATCCGCCTCCGACAATGCAGACGTCTGCGGTATGGTCGCCTTCAAGCGCCGGGTGGCGGTCAAAGGCGTGCGCCGTCGCGGCATACCAGCTTGGCGGGTACTCAGCCTTGCGGTCATTAGAATACAGCAGGTTCATCGCGTCTTTGCCCTAGACGTTCATCAGCAGATGCTCGCGTTCCCACGGGGAAATGACCTGCAGGAACTCTTCGTACTCAGCACGTTTGACGATGCCGTAGACACGGGCGAACTCGGGACCCAGAACTTCGTGCAGGGCAGTGGCTTCATCAAACAGATCCAGAGCTTCACCCATGATCTGAGGGATGTCGCCGTCGCCTTCATAGGCGTCGCCATAGAATTGGCGGCGTGGGCGCTCTTGCTGAGTCAGGCCCAAATAGCCGCAGGCCAACGACAATGCGATGCCCAGATAGGGGTTGCAGTCCATGCCTGCGATGCGGTTTTCGACCCGGCGCGCCTCGGGGCCGGACAGAGGTACGCGAATGCCAGTTGTGCGATTGTCGCGCGCCCACTCCAGATTAATCGGGGCCGCATGGTCTTTGACGTAGCGGCGATAAGAATTCACATACGGTGCCATCACCGCCAGCCCTGCGGGCAGGTGATTCTGCAAGCCGGCGATGAAGTGATAAAACGCATCCGTCTCGCCACCTTGTGGACCGGAGAAGATGTTCTGTCCCGTTTCTTTTTCGATGATCGAGTGATGGATGTGCATGGCCGACCCCGGCTCATCTTCGATCGGTTTTGCCATGAACGTAGCAAAGCAGTTGTGACGTAGCGCGGCTTCGCGGATCAGGCGTTTGAAATAGAATACCTCGTCCGCCAGCTTCACCGGATCGCCATGACGCAGGTTGATCTCTAGTTGTCCGGCACCGCCTTCTTGCGTGATCCCGTCGATCTCAAACCCCTGAAATTCGGCAAAGTCGTAGATGTCGTCGATCACCGGCCCGAATTCATCCACCGCTGTCATCGAGTAAGCCTGCCGCGCCGCCGCAGGTCGGCCCGAGCGGCCCATCATCGGCTTGATACCCTGCGCCGGGTCTACATTTGGCGCGACAAGAAAAAACTCCATCTCGGGAGCGACAACCGGCTTCCAACCTTTGTCGTGATACATCTTCACAACGCGTTTGAGCACATTGCGGGGGCTGAAAGGGATCGGCTCTCCATCTCGATCGAACGCGTCGTGAATCACCTGCAAGGTCCAGTCGCCCGTCCAAGGAGCGGCCGACGCAGTTGAGAAATCGGGTTTCAGGATCATGTCCCGCTCGATGAAACCGTCCTCACCTGCAGCTTCGCCCCAATCCCCTGTGATGGTCTGGTAGAAAATGCTGTCGGGTAGGTGAAAATAGGATTGCTTGGCAAACTTTGACGCCGGGACCGCCTTGCCGCGGGCGATGCCGGGCAGGTCAGAGATGATGCATTCAACCTCATCCAGCCGTTTGCCTTCAAAGTAGGTGCGCGCCGCCTCAGGCAGCTGATCTGTCCAGTCGGCCATCAGGCCCTCGCTTTCTTTAGGAACTCTGCCATGTGGTGGCCGATTTTGGCATTATCATCCGGGGCGTCTTTCCGGTTCGCTGCCGCCTGCATCAACGCATCGGGAACCACGCCTTTGCCTCGGGTCTCCATCAAGCCCTGTATGAAGTCATTTCCATATTCAGGATGGGCCTGCACGGTCCAGATCGTATCGCCATAGGTGACCATGGCGTTTTGGCAAAAGTCATTCGTACCGGTGACCACCGCACCTGCGGGCAGTTTGGTCACTTGATCCTGATGCCAAGCATTCAAGGTGACGGTCTGATCGCCAAAGCTGTATTCCGTGCGTCCTACAGCCCAGCCACCATCAAACTTTTCCACTTTTCCACCAAGCGCTTGTGCGATGATCTGATGGCCAAAGCAAACACCAATCAAAGGGTTCCCTGTCTTCTGAATATCCCGGATCAGCTGTTCAAGCGGGGGAATCCAAGCGTGATCTTCGTATGCGCCATGACGAGATCCGGTGATGATCCACCCGTCGGCCTGATGCGCGTCTTCCGGAAACTCACCATCGACCACTGCGTAAGATTGGAATTCAAAGCCGTTCCCACCCAGTAATGCGCGAAACATGCCATCATATTCCCCGAATTGTTCATGCAATTCATCGGGTGGGTGGCCGGTTACAAGGATGCCGATTTTCATAGTTCACCAAATTTGATCAAATTTATTCTAACGGAGCGAAGCGAGCTGGGCAAGAGGTTCAAACGCTCTCAAGATAGCTGAGCCAGTGCTCGTCAGGGGGGTGGGACGCGAAGCGTGCAATTTCCTGCCGTTTGGTCATTACCAGGTTGCGGATCAGATCGTCCGGGAAAATGCGCGCAACTACCGGGTCAGTTTCGAAAGCAGAGATGGCCGACGGCCAGTCGGCTGCCAGTTGCGGCAGATCCGTCAACTCATAGGCATTGCCCGAAATCGGGCCGGGCGGTCGCAGGCCATCCTCGATCCCAACCATTGCCGCGCCCAGAACTGCGGCCAGCATGAGATAGGGGTTGATGTCACCGCCAGCAACGCGATGTTCGATCCGTCGGGCGGCAGGGGCACCACCCGGAATGCGCAGGGCCGCCGTGCGGTTTTCATAGGCCCAGCTTGCTCCGGTGGGTGCGTGGGCACCAGGCACCAGGCGCGTGTAAGAATTGCCATGAGGAGCGAAGATCAGCGTAGAGCCGGGCATCGCGGTCAGACATCCAGCAACCGCCGAGCGCAGTTCATCGGTTCCCTCGGCCCCTCCGTCATCGAAGACATTGCGTCCATCGACATCGTCGACCGAGAAATGCACATGCATTCCGTTGCCCGCATCCTCGGCATAGGGCTTGGACATGAAGGTTGCTGTGAAGCCATGCTTGCGGGCCACGCCACGCGCCAAGGTCTTGAAAAGCCACGTATCATCGGCGCAGCGCATGGCGTCCTGATGGTTCAGATTGATCTCGAACTGACCGATCCCGCTTTCAGATATTGCAGTCTGAGCAGGAATACCCATAGCGGCGCAACCATCATAGAGGTCGGTGAAGAACGCATCAAACGCGTCCATTTCGGCCATCGACAGAACGGCTTCGTCCCGCAGCCTGCGGCGCGTGACCGGGTTGATCGGAGGCTGCGGTTGGTCGCCTGAGGCGTCAAGCAGAGTGAACTCGAGTTCGGTGGCGGCGATGACCGACCAGCCCCGTTCGGAAAATCGATCTAGAACCGCAGAAAGCGCGTGTCTCGGATCGCCCGCAAAAGGCGTGCCGTCATCGTGGTACAGGCACATGGGCACCAGCGCGGTGGGTGTATCAAGCCAGGGCATGGGAACCGGATCACGCCCGGTGGGGCGCAACACACCATCTGCATCACCGCTTTCGAAGACAAGCGGGCTGCCTTCGATATCAGCGCCCCAGAGATCGACATTGAGCGCAGAGAACGGCATGCGCACGGCGCCTTTGTCCAACTTGGCACCGTATGAGGGCGGCACGCGTTTGCCACGCATCTGACCGTTGAGGTCACAGGCGGCGACGCGGAATGTATGCAGGGCGCTCAGGTCCATTGGGGGCTCCGTGGTCTAGTCACGAGAGGTTTAAATCAGGATTAGCGTCTTGTCACGAAATTTGATCAAATTACGAGCAGGCGTCGCTTCCGGTGGGGCGCGAAGTTGAAAATCAACCGACTTGTACAGTGGTCGAGACCGCTGTCTTCCGAGTTGTACAACATTCAGGTGCCCGATTGTGCCGGGCGTAGCGATACCTATAGTCTCAGATATGTTCATCTTTCTTACCATAGTGTTACTGATCGCAGGCGGGGTCGGCTATTACGTCTGGTCCAAGAGACAGGCCCGCGCGGCGCTGTTGGCGACGCGTCTGACCTCGGATCAACGGGACATCATTGATCAGCAAGTTCCCATCATCCGGCGGCTGCCCGCCGGGCTGCGCAGCCACTTGGATGGCAAGGTGAACCTGTTTCTGGATCAAGTGAGCTTCTACGGCTGCGACGGGTTGGAAGTGACTGAGGAGATGGAGTTGTCGATTGCGGCGCAGGCCTGTTTGCTCGTGATCAATAGCGACATTTGGTATGACAATCTGACGACCATTCTGATCTATCCCAATGCGTTCAAGTCAAAGCAGCAGCGGCGCTCGGGCTATGTCGTGTCCGAGAAAGAGATCGTGCGGACCGGGGAAAGCTGGGATCGCGGACCGGTCATTTTATCATGGGCACACAGCCAGCAGGGCGCTCTGGATGATCGCGACGGGCAGAACGTAGTGCTGCATGAATTTGCGCATCAGATCGATGATCTGTCCGGGGGTACAAATGGCGTACCGATCCTGAGTGAAGGGCAGAGCTTTGCCGAATGGGAAAAGGTATTCCTGACCGCCTATGACGCGCATGTTCACGCGGTTGAAAGCGGGCGGCACACGGTTATCGACCCCTATGGCGCAACCGGGCATGAAGAGTTCTTTGCCGTCTCGGTCGAAGTGTTCTTTGAGCGCCCGAAAGCGCTGAAGCACGAGGTGCCCGAGGTCTATGAGCAGCTTTCGAAACTGTTCCGGCTGAACCCGGTGGAGTGGGCTTAGCGCGCCAAATTTAGTCGGAAGCGCATCTTGGCTTTCCGCTCGGCAGGCAGGTGGCGGTTCAGGCGTTTGTTGACCCTTCCGAAGCCCCAAACGATGACCAGCGTTAGCAGGATGAAATAGAACGCCAGAATCGGGTAGGGGATGAAGGGGTTAAACGTCTTGTCCGCGAAATAGCTGGCGTAGTACAGCGCGTCTCCGCGTTGTTGCCAGGCCGGGAAGGCCGAGAAGAAGACCAACGTTGTAGACTGGAAGACAAAGATCGCTTCGTTCGTATAGGCGGGCCACGCCAGCCGCAGCATGGTGGGCCAAACGATACGTCGGAAGCGGGACCAGCCCGACATGCCATAGGCATCCGCCGCCTCAATATCGCCTTTGGGGATCGAACGCAGGGCGCCATAGAAGATCTCACCCGAATAGGCGGAAGTATTCAGGAACAGCACGATCAGCGCCCCCAGCCAGGCCGAGGTGAAGGCGTCGAACATCGGATAGGGCTTCTTCAGCGAAAGGAAGAAGAAATAGGCAAAGAAGAACTGGATGAACAGCGGCGAGCCGCGGAACAAAAAGATGAACCACTCGGACGGTTTACGCAGCCATTTATTCGACGAGGCTTTGCCGACGGCCAACGCGGTGGCGAGGAAGAACCCCGTGACCATCGCCATGATCCCGAAATAGATATTCCAGATCATGCCCGAGCCGATCAGCGTGAAGTGCTCGCACAGGGTGAAATCGGTTTTGGGCAGCAGGCGCTCGCCAAAGCCCAGCGAACGGAGGCCGTAGTCCTGAATGGTCTGGATGCAGCTCATGCGGTGGTCTCCTTGCGCAGAAGCTCTCCGCCCGATGTGGCCTGACCATGGGACAGGCGGCGCATCAGTTTCTCAAGCCCGATTTCCGAGACGCGGGTCATGCCGAGGTAGAAGATCAGCAGGGCGAGGAAGTACCACATGCGCCAGTCGCCATGAGGGTAATCGGTAAAGCGGGATGTTTTTGTGCCACCCAACTCGCGCGCCCAATAGACGATATCTTCGATGCCCAGCAAGAAAAGCAGTGGCGTGGCCTTGATCAGCACCATCCACAGGTTCGATAGGCCGGGTAGGGCGTAGACCCACATTTGCGGCACCAGGATACGCCAAAAGGTCTGGCGGCGTGTCATGCCGTAGGCTGCGGCCGTCTCAAGCTGGGCGTGTGGTACAGCGCGCATGCCGCCGAACAGGACGTTGGCGGCAAACGCGCCGAACACGATAGAGAATGTGACGACGGCAAGGAAGAAGCCGTAGGTTTCATGCACCCATTCGGGTGCAGTGCCCAGCGGCAGCTTGGCGGCCTGACAGACGATGAAGTCGTTGCCCTGCCGCACCGGATCGGTCCATTCGGGGCAGAGCACTTTATGGCGCAGCCATTCAAAGCCCTGATCCAGAGCGATCACGAAGAACAGAAAGAAAGCGATATCAGGCACGCCACGCACGATGGCGATATAGGCCTTACCCAGCCAGCTAAGCGGCGGGAAATGCGATCGCGCTGCCATAGCGCCGGCAAAACCGAAGCTCAGGGCGACCGGGGCGGTGACGGCCAGCAGACCCAGCACCTTGAAGAACGACAAGTAGAACGACCAGTGGACGCCATTGGTCAGATAGCACGAGAACCAGCGGAACGTGCCCAGCGTGTCAGGATCAGCGCAGTAGGAGAACATAAGGCGTCTTTCGAACGTCTGGCCGGTCTCAGGTCCGGCAGGTCCGGCGCGCGCACGCGCCGGACAATTGGACGGAGGGCTTAGTTGGTTACGACCGAGCCGTCTGTGTTGTATGTAGCGATACCTTCGCCAAACCATTTGACCAGCATCTCGTTGAGCGTGCCGTCTGCCTTCATGGAAGAAATCGCGTCATCGAACTTGCCGCGCAGTTCTGCGTCGCTCTCGCGCAAGCCCATGCCGATGCCACCGCCCAGCGGGACAAGATCGCCGACAAAGACCAGCTCGCCACCGGATTCCTCAACAATCGGGACCAGGAAGTCATAGTCAGCCAGCACAGCATCCGCTTCGCCATTGCGTACGGCGGCGATGGTTTCTTCGGGGGTGGCGAATTCGACCAGAGTCGCGCCGGATTCAGCAACGTGACCGGCCTGAATGGTTGCGGTCTGTGCAGCGACGATGCCACCTTTCGTGTCAGCGCCATCTGAAGCAGCTACGTAAGCTGAGGCGGTCGGCGGGTAGTAGTTCTGGGTAAAGTCGATGACCTCATCGCGTTCGTCAGTGATCGACATGCCGGCGATGATGGTATCGTAGTTGCCCGAAACCAGGTTCGGAATAATCGAATCCCAGTCATTCTTGACCCATTCGCACTCCAGACCGGCGCGCTTGCACAGCTCGTCACCGACTTCACGCTCGAAGCCGTCGATCTCACCAGCATCATTGATGAAGTTGTACGGAGGGTAGGCGCCCTCGGTGCCCATGCGCACAGTTTCGGCCATTGCGATACCGGCGGTCAACGCCAGTGCTGCGGTGGTCAGAATCAGGTTTTTCATGAGTTACTCCCCTTTATTGGTTCTGTCCGTTGGTTAAGCCGCCTGAGTGGCGGAGAGAAAGCCCTGAAGCCGTTCGGATTCAGGGGCAGTGAAAATGTCTTCGGCTGAACCCTCTTCTTCGATCAGGCCCTGATGCAGGAACACAACGTGGCTGGAGATATCCGCAGCCATCTTCATGTCATGGGTCACGATGATCATGGTGCGGCCTTCTGCGGCCAGATCCTTGATCACTTTGATCACTTCCTGTTCCAGTTCGGGATCGAGCGCTGAGGTCGGTTCGTCAAACAGCAGCGCCTGAGGTTCCATGCACAGCCCACGTGCGATTGCGGCGCGTTGTTGCTGTCCGCCCGATAGTTGCGCCGGATAGACGTCGCATTTGTCGCCGATGCCGACCTTTTCCAGATATTTGCGCGCGCTGTCTTCGACCTCGGCCTTGTCGCGGCCCATGACAGTGACCGGAGCCTCCATCACATTCTGCAGGATGGTCATATGGGCCCACAGATTGAACTGCTGGAACACCATCGACAGATTTGTGCGGATGCGCAACACCTGCTTGGGATCGGCGGGACGGCGATGATTGTGGCTGCCAGTCCAACGGACGGGCTCGCCTTTGAACAGAATCTCGCCCTCTTGGCTGTCTTCCAACAGATTGCAGCAGCGCAGCAGGGTAGACTTCCCCGAACCGGATGATCCGATCAGCGACACGACGTCGCCGCGATGCGCGGTGATGTCCACGCCCTTGAGCACCTCGAGTTGGCCAAAGCTTTTGTGCAGGTTCTTGATCTCAATGACGGGAGCGGCGTCTGTCACGGGCAGTCCAGATATGATTGGTGTTGGTGCGGTAATAGGGCTGAAAAATCGGGCTAATGCAATGCGCAATTGACAAGTTCACGCAGCGAAATTGCCAAATCGGGCGGTCGCGCTGTCTAAACTGTCAGTTTGTTGGGCGCATTCTGTGACTCGATGCACCATTATCGACAGGTCAGCCAGATCAATCTCTTGATTGCGGCCCAGAGATTCAGGTCACAGGATTCCGGATCAACCGAGGTGATCCTCAGCGAAACCAAATTTATTGAACTGGCTTGATCCAATCACCAAAACTGTTTGAATTTGGGAATAATTCGTTTTGAGTTAAAGATTGAAATATACGAATTCAATTCACGTAAGGGGCTTCTTGTGATCGCGCTATTATTTGCATTGTTCGCCGGCACGATGGTGCTGGCATACTTTAAGCTGGTCAGAATTTCATACGCATTGTTCGTGCTGACGCTTTTGGCGAGTGCCTACTGGCTGAAGTTTCACGCCACGACCCCCTTAACGATTCAACTGTGAGGTCGTCCAATGTCACCTGAATTTGCTCGTAACATGAATGCGATTGGTGCACTGGCGGTTTGCCTGGTTCTGGTGCTTGCCTTCTACTTTCAGCTTGTCCTTTACGAACTGCCCTGTCCGTTATGTTTGCTCCAACGCGTGGGATTCGTGGCCGTTGGGTTCGGGCTTGCTCTGAACCTGTTATGGGGTACGCGCGCCAGAAACTATGGCATCGTGCTGGTGGCGGCGATCTTTGGGATCAGTGTTTCGATCCGGCAGATTCTGCTGCATATCGTGCCCGGAACAGGGCACTACGGCTCCCCGGTTCTGGGCCTACACTTCTATACCTGGGCGGGAGTTGCCTTTGGTTTGATCATCCTTGGCACCGCAATCATGCTGGTATTCGAGAAGCAGTATGATCTTGCGTCGGACGTTCGGGCAACCGAACGCTTCGGAGGAAGTACATTGGCCAAAACAGCGTTTTTCCTGATTTTGGCATTGGCCGTCGCGAACGCTGGTTCGGCGCTTTTGGAGTGTGGGCCCGGCATCTGTGACGATCCGCCGACAGACTACAAGTTTCTGAATGAGCTTGAAGGCAGCGATTCATAGCGCTGACAACGCCCAAAGGCTTGCCGGTTGATCAGACCTTCGCCGCCTTTTGTCTTGCAAGCGCCGAATCCACATCGCTCACGCCGAGCAGGCTGACGACAAGGCGTAGCAGAGAATCCTCTTCACCGCTGCGGTGCCCATCCGCCAGTGCGACCGACCACATGGCCTGCACAACGGCCAGGCGGTCGTCATAGGCGATGGCCTCTTTGATGGCGCGAGTAAAGCGGACGGTGTCGGGCGCCTCGGCTTCAAGGTCTTCGGCTCGGGCGCGCAGGGCTGCGGCCTCAAATGGCGACAGGCCGTAGCGTTCGGCCGAGATGCGGTCGATTCGGGCCATCTCGGTATCGGCATAGTCATTGTCGGACCGCGCGATACGCACCAACAGGGCGGTGAGGGCCAGACGGGCATCATCTTCGACAAGCGGGTCGGGCTGCGGCTGTGTGAGCCGGGACAGGAAATCACTGAACATAAGCGTTTATATAGAGATAGCCTAGGTCGCTTCCAAGCGGCTTTGTATCCGCTCGCGTGCCGCTTTGCTGTCGTTGAAGCTGAGGCCCATGGCAATGCGGGCTTCTTCGACGATCTTGACCTCGCCCTCGTCCGAGTTGCCATCGGCCAGCACGACCTCCCACAGGGCGTCAAGCGCGGCCAAGCGTTCCTGAAGATCGGTGGTTTCGCGGATCAGTTTGCCGAATGTATCTGTTTCCGGAGCAGCTGCGTGCAATTTTTCGCAGGTGGCGCGGACCTTGGCGGCCTCGATCGCATTGTGCTGGTAAAGTCGCGCAAGAATGCGGTCGATCAGGCTGATCTCTTCCAGCTTGTAGTCGCGGTCGGCCTGCGCGACACGTACCAGCAATGCCCCCAGGGCCAGTTCGGCATCGGGATCGGGCAGTTTGTCATGTTGCGGCGGCCGAAAGGCCTGGAAGAATTTTTTCAACATATCGGCAGGATATTCCGTAATTCGAGGCGCGCCAAGCGGTGCTAGCCCTCATAGCCCTGAATAATCACAAGATCGCCGGTCGAAACCGGATCGCGCAAGGACTTGGCGGCTTGATAGGCATCGCTTTCATAGCAGGCCAGCGCCTGTTCATAGCTGGGAAATTCGATGACAACTGTGCGGGCGCGAGCCTTGCCTTCGGGCTCGCTCCTCTCGCCGCCGCGTACAAGAAACTTGGCCCCGTAATCGGCGAATGGGGCCGCATTGGCAGCAATGTAAGATTTGTAGGTTTCAATGTCGTCTACATCGACATGGGCAACCCAGTATCCTTTGGCCACAAGGTGTCCTCCGCTGGTATCGGATGCAAGGTGCGGAGGAACAGGTTGAAATGCAATCCCCTAAAAGTGGATCATCCACCGGATTGCAGCGCGGCGCGTGCTGAATCCTGTAACCAAGCGGTCATTTGCCGATAGGGAACCGGGCCATAGCTGATCCGGGCCACGCCGAGTTTCGCCAGCGTCGGCGTGTCAGGCGTGCCGGGCAGGGCGATGATGTTGACCGGCAGGTCGGTGGCCGCGCAAAGCTGGCCGATCATGGATTCGTCTTTCAGGCCCGGCGCGAAGAACCCGCTGGCTCCGGCATCGGCGTAGGCGGCCGCGCGGGCCATGGCGTCATCCAGCATCGCTTGATCATGCGTGTCCGGAGCGGCTTTGAGGAAGATGTCAGTGCGGGCGTTGATGAAGGCGGGAACACCGGCAACGTCACAGCTTTCGCGCATCGCAGCGACACGCGCTGCCTGTGTTTCGATGTCATAAAGATCTTTAGTTCCAACGACCTGATCTTCGAAGTTAAAGCCGATTACACCGGTTTCCAGCGCGCGTTTGACATTGGCCGATATGCCAAAAGTATCCTCGGCATAAGCGCCTTCGAGGTCCATGGTGACCGGTATATCAACCGCCTCGACAATGCGGCGAGCGTTGTCTAACGCCAACTCAAACGGGATGTTCTGGCCGTCCGAAAACCCCTGCGCCATCGCGACCGGAGCACTGCCAGTCGCCAGCGCTTTGGCCCCTGCATCGCGTACAGCGACGGCGCTGCCGGGGTCCCAAATGTTATAGAGGATGACCGGATCACCCTTCTTGTGCAGGGCGGCAAATGTTTCTGCTTGGGTAATCTGATCGGTCATGGCCGGTCTCCTGTCGCTGCTATGGCGGCAGTTAACCGTGCAAACCGCCGGCGCGTAAAGATATTTCGCGCCGACTGGTACAAATCTGTTATCGGCCCGTGATCAGACCAGTCGCGAGGTGTCTTTCGCGGCGCGCACGAATTCGCGGAACAGGGGGTGCGGGTCGAAGGGTTTGGATTTCAGTTCCGGGTGATACTGAACACCAATAAACCATGGGTGATCCGACCATTCGACGATTTCCGGCAGGCGACCATCCGGGGACATGCCCGAGAAATTCAGGCCTGCCTTTTCCAGTTTGTCGCGGTACTTGATGTCGACCTCGTAGCGGTGACGGTGGCGTTCCTCAATCTGGGTGCCGCCATAGACTTCCGCGACCTTCGAGCCTTCGGCCAGAACCGCATTATAGGCGCCCAAACGCATGGTGCCGCCCTTGTCGTCTCCGACTTTGCGTTCGACCTTGTGGTTGCCCTGCACCCATTCTTTCAGGTGGTAAACAACGGGTTCAAAACGCTTTTTGCCAGCCTCGTGGTCGAATTCCTCGGACCCGGCTTCGGTGATTCCCGCCGCGTTGCGTGCGGCTTCGATCACGGCCATCTGCATGCCCAGACAGATGCCCAGATAGGGCACTTTGTGTTCACGCGCATATTGAGCGGCCTTGATCTTGCCTTCTGTCCCACGCTCGCCAAAGCCGCCGGGGACCAGGATGGCGTGGAAGCCTTCCAGATGAGGTGCGGCGTCTTCGTTGTCAAACACCTCGGCATCGACCCACTCGATCTTGACGCGGACGCGGTTGGCCATGCCGCCATGGGTCAGGGCCTCGGCAATTGACTTGTAGGCATCTTCAAGCTGGGTGTATTTGCCGACGATGGCTACTTTCACTTCGCCTTCGGCGTTGTGGATGCGGTCGCTGACGTCTTCCCATTTGGCCAGATCGGGCTTGGGGGCCGGGCTGATCTGGAATGCGTCCAGAACCGCCTGATCCAGACCTTCACGGTGATAGGCCAGCGGGGCGTCGTAGATGGTGCTGAGGTCTTGTGCGGCAATCACGCTGTCAGGGCGGACATTGCAGAAAAGGGCCAGCTTTTCGCGTTCTTTGGTTGGAATCGGTCCCTCGGACCGGCAGACCAGAATGTCGGGGGCTAGACCGATCGAGCGCAACTCTTTCACCGAATGCTGGGTCGGCTTGGTTTTCAACTCGCCCGAGGCTTTGATATAGGGCAGCAACGTCAGGTGCATGAAGATACACTGACCGCGCGGCTTGTCCTGACTGAACTGGCGGATCGCTTCAAAGAAGGGCAGGCCCTCAATATCACCTACGGTGCCGCCGATTTCACAGAGCATGAAATCAACTTCATCCTCGCCAATCGCGATGAAATCCTTGATCTCATTGGTGACGTGCGGGATCACCTGAATGGTTTTGCCGAGGTAATCTCCACGGCGCTCTTTCTCCAGCACATTGGAATAAATCCGCCCCGAGCTGACCGAGTCGGTCTTGCGTGCCGCCACACCGGTGAAGCGTTCGTAATGACCAAGGTCCAGATCGGTTTCAGCGCCGTCATCGGTGACGAATACTTCGCCATGTTCGAAGGGCGACATGGTGCCCGGATCGACGTTTAGATAGGGGTCCAGCTTGCGCAGACGCACCGAATATCCCCGGGCCTGCAACAGCGATCCCAACGCCGCCGAAGCCAGTCCTTTGCCCAAGGACGAAACCACACCACCAGTGATGAAAATAAAACGCGCCATGTTTTTCGGCTGCTCCCGTGAGACGTCATTATTAGCTGCCCGGCGGTTCGAAAAAACCGCTGCATCACGGGACTTCACGTATAAAGGATTCGCGCACATAGCGCAAGAGAACCGCAAGATGCTGTTGCAGTTCCCTTATGATTTTCTAGGTTTTGTGGCTTAGTCGGCCGCCTGCGGGATCAGCGGAGCATTGTCGCCTTGCGCCGGCGGCAACAAATCATCTGCCGATGGGACTGCCGGAGCGCTTTCCTCAGCCGGGGCCGGGGCAGGCACGCCCAAACGGTCAATCACCGAGCTGCCAGAAGATTTCTGGGCCGCCAGAATCGTCAGCGTGATCGAGGTGACGATAAAGCACGCGGCCAGGATCCATGTCAGCTTTCCCAACGCCGTTGCTGCCGCGCGGCCCGTCATGGCCCCGCCGCCACCGCCACCCATCCCAAGGCCGCCGCCTTCGGAACGTTGCATCAGCACAACGACAATCAGGCCCAAGGCCAGAAGAAGGTGGATGATGAGAACGACGTTTTCCATGGTGGTCCTGTACAGCGTGGCGTGTATCGCGTGGTACTTATGCAAGTTTGCCAGCGGGGGCAAGTCACGAGTTGGCATCACGTGCGGTGATGTTTCATATCACACCAAAGAGACTGGACAGAGCGCTGTTCTGTCGCGCAGGCTGCGCCTCATGCCACATGATGATCACGACCACCCGCATGCTCTGTTGCCTCCCGAACCCGCGCTGCGCGTCAAAGCGCTTGAGACGATTCTGACCCGCAAGGGTCTGATTGATCCTGCAGCGCTGGATGAAATCATCGATACCTATCAGAACAAGATAGGGCCACAGAACGGCGCGCATGTTGTTGCAAAGGCTTGGAGTGATCCCGATTTCAAAGCCTCACTGCTGGCAGACGCCACATCAGTCGTGGCGGATCTGGGCTATTACGGTCGTCAGGGCGAGCATATGGTGGTCGTCGAGAACACGCCTGAACAGCATAATATGGTCGTCTGCACCTTGTGCAGTTGTTACCCGTGGCCACTGCTGGGTATTCCGCCAGGTTGGTACAAATCCGATGCCTACCGCGCCCGCGCAGTGCGCGAACCGCGCAAGGTTCTTGCCGAATTTGGAGTGACACTGCCGGAAGGCGCTTCGGTCCGCGTCTGGGATTCGACAGCCGAAATTCGTTACCTCGTCCTGCCGATGCGCCCAGAGGGCACAGAAGGATTGGACGCGGATGAACTGGCCACGCTGGTCACCCGCGACAGCATGATCGGCACTGGGCTACCCAAGGTGCCGTCATGACGCGCGTACATGATATGGGAGGGCGCTTTGGTGATGGTCCGGTAATCCCGGAACCCGCAGACGCGCCGGTGTTTGCCGAAGACTGGCACGGTCGGGCGCTGGCGATAACGCTCGCTGCGGGGTTTCTGGGGCAATGGAATATCGATGTCTCACGTCACGCGCGGGAAAGGTTGTCTCCTACGGACTACGCGCGGTTTTCTTACTATGAGAAATGGATGTCTGGTCTGGCTGATCTTCTGGTCGAAAAGGGTGTCCTGACGCTTGATGATTTGCGCGGTGTTGACGGGGATGGTGTTCATCCTCTGACTGAGCGTACCCTGATGGCTGACGCCGTCGCAGGCGCTTTGGCCAAAGGTGGACCCGCAGATCGCCCGTCGAACGTCGAAGTTCGGTTTCAGGCTGGACAGGCCGTCCGAACCCTGGGCCACAGCGCCAATCGACTGGTTGATGGCGGCCACACCCGGTTGCCGATCTATGCCGCGGGTGCAACGGGTCGCATCCTCAGGCTGCATGGCACTCATGTCCTGCCGGATTCCAACGCCCATGGGTTGGGTGAAGCCCCCGAGCCGCTATATGCGGTCGTGTTTCCCGCCTCAGAACTTTGGGCAAACCCCGAGCACCCGGCGGATGAAGTCGTGCTGGACCTCTGGCAGTCTTATTTGGAGCCCGCATGAGCGATTGTATCACTCACTCGGCCCCCGAGCCGGTTTTTGCCGAGCCCTGGCACGCGCAGGTTTTTGCGGTCACAGTGGCCTTGAACGAAGCGGGCCGGTTTGATTGGCCGGACTGGGCGGAACGGTTTTCCAATACTTTGAAACGGAACGGCCTCAAAAAAGATCTGGATGGTGGGGACGATTACTTTCACGCTTGGTTGGAGACCTTGGAGGCGCTGCTGGCTGAGCAGGGGGAAGCGCCCACTGATGATGTCCAGGATCTTCGCAATGCATGGGAAGAGGCTTACCTAACAACACCCCACGGTCATCCCGTACACTTGCGCTAAAAGCAGAGGGGGCGCTGCCCCCGCCGCCCGTCCGGGCGACTCCCCCGAGGTACTTTTGGCCAGATGAAGCAGGGGATCCGCTCTTCATCAGGCCAAAAACACCTCCGCCGGAGGCATCGCGAGCGGCACGATTTGTATCTGCGGCGAAATATCGGTTTCCCTGCCGTCTGTGCCCGGCTATATGAGCCGGGTTTGAATATTCAGCGCAAAAGGACCGGATATGGCCAACGTGGTTGTTGTCGGCGCCCAGTGGGGCGACGAAGGAAAAGGCAAGATCGTCGACTGGCTCAGTGAGCGAGCGGATGTGATCGCGCGTTTTCAGGGTGGACATAATGCCGGGCACACGCTGGTCATTGAGGGTGAGGTTTACAAACTGCATGCGCTACCTTCGGGCGTCGTACGCGGTGGAAAGCTGAGCGTGATCGGCAATGGGGTCGTTTTGGACCCTTGGCACCTGATCAAAGAGATCGGTACCATCCGCGCGCAGGGTGTCGATATCACGCCCGAGACGCTGATGATTGCCGAGAACACCCCGCTGATCCTACCGTTCCATGGCGAGCTGGATCGTGCGCGCGAAAGCCAGAACTCGGTGGCCAAGATCGGCACGACCGGTCGCGGGATCGGTCCATGCTATGAAGACAAGGTTGGTCGGCGTGTAATCCGGGTGGCTGATCTGGCTGATGATGCGACGCTGGCGCTGCGGGTCGATCGGGCCTTGGTCCATCACAATGCGCTGCGCAATGGTTTGGGGCTTGAGCCGATTGACCGGGATGCGTTGATCGCGCAGTTGAAAGAGATCGCGCCGCAGATTTTGCCTTTCGCAGCACCGGTGTGGAAGGTGCTGAACGAGAAGCGCAAGGCAGGCAAGCGAATCCTGTTCGAAGGCGCACAGGGTGCGCTGCTGGATATCGATTTCGGGACCTATCCGTTTGTGACATCGTCGAATGTGATTGCGGGCCAGGCCTCGACAGGCGTTGGGATTGGACCGGGTTCGATCGACTTCGTTTTGGGCATCGTCAAGGCGTACACGACCCGCGTGGGTGAGGGGCCTTTCCCAACCGAATTAGACGACGAAGATGGCCAACGCCTGGGCGAACGGGGGCATGAGTTCGGCACCACGACGGGGCGCAAACGCCGTTGTGGTTGGTTCGATGCCTGTCTGGTACGCCAAACCTGCGCGACCAGCGGTGTGAACGGCATCTCCCTGACCAAGCTGGATGTGTTGGACGGGTTCGAGACGCTGAAAATTTGTGTCGGGTATGAGCTGGATGGCAATCGTCTGGACTATCTGCCGACCGCCGCCGACCAGCAAGCACGTTGCACGCCGATTTACGAAGAGATGCCGGGCTGGAGCGAATCCACCGAAGGCGCGCGCAGTTGGGCAGACTTGCCTGCGAACGCGATCAAATACGTGCGCCGCGTCGAGGAATTGATCGAATGTCCGGTCGCCCTTTTGTCCACCAGCCCGGAGCGGGAGGACACCATTCTTGTGACCGACCCGTTTGCAGATTGATGAGCAGCAACGACAAACCCGGCCTCAGCTATAAGGCACGTCGGCGGTGGTCATTGGTGCTGCTGCTGATCGGGCTCCCCGTCTATATCGTTGCGGTTGTGACAATCGTGAACTGGCTGGATCGCCCGCCGATCTGGCTGGAACTTCTGGTATATGTCGCGCTTGGCATTGTCTGGGCGTTGCCGTTCAAATTTGTCTTCCGCGGGGTGGGCAAAGAGGACCCGGATCAAGATCAAAGCTAAGCCGCCCGATTGTCTTGGTGTCTTCTGCGTGGCACGATGTTTGCGACTTTCTTTCGCGGCAACCAGAGGCAGATAGGGCATGAAAAACCGGGTATTAGCGGCGGTTACCACAACATGTATCGCGAGCAGCGCTCAGGCCGATGATTGGCGCTATACCATTGCGCCTTATTTCTGGGGGCCGGAATTCAGAACCTCACTGGACGTGGGACCAAACCCGCCGGTGAACGGGGATACCTCGATCTTCGACATTCTGAAGGGCGCGTTCCTGATCGCTGGTCAGGCCCGAAATGGGCGTTGGACCATTGGTGGTGAGTTCAATTATCTCAATTTGGGTGACGATGTCTCGGTCGGTCGGTTCGACGATGCAGCCAGTTGGGATCTTGAGGGCACGATGGTCTCACTGGCGGCCAGCTATGCGGTCTATCAGGATGATCAGTCACGGTTGGAAGCGTTGGCCGGGCTGCGCCATTGGGACCTGGATGTTTCGACCACCGTGCTGGATCGCACCTTCAGCACAGATCAAAGCTGGACCGACCCGTTGATCGGCGCACGCTATAACTACGCGCTGAATGACCGCTGGAGCCTCACAGCGATGGGCAATATCGGCGGCTTCGGTTATGGCTCGGAATTCCAGTGGGAGGCGCTGGTGCAGGCTAGTTGGAAGTGGCGTGAGAATATCAACGTTGCGGGCGGGTATCGCCATCTGGATGTTGAGTTTGAAGACGGGCGCGATGTGATTGATCTGATCCTGACCGGCCCTTACGTGGCGCTGGCGTTCAACTTCTGAACTTGATTGGCTTTTTGGCTGCCAGCCACGGAACGAAAAAGGGCCAGAGTTTCCTCTGGCCCAATTTTGTCTTGAGGGGGTATTGGGGAATCTTGGTGTCAGCCAGCGGCACGCTCGTCGTCGTTCGGGCGGAACCCGATTTGGGTTGAGGCGGCGAAACGGCCACCTCCGGCCTTTTCGATCTTGCCGTCCCGCAGCAACTGACCGAATGAGCGCAAGCTTTCTTCGCGGTTGAACGAGTCCTGCTTGAGCGAGCGAACTTTGTTCATCAGCTGTGGACGTGAGAACTGCTCCTGACCTTCGATGAAGGACAAATAAGCTGCGGCAGCTTCCAGCAGGTCGAGTAGTGATTGGGCACCCTGTTCTTGCGCAAAGGCTGCAAAACCACCTTCTTCATCTGCAGATTCCTCGTCCGCCGAGGTGACACGGCGCGGTGTCACCGGGCCAGTGTCAGCCGTTTCGGTATCCACCCGCTGTTCAGCCACCAATTTCAATGGTGCCGCAGCATCAGGGGTGGGGCGTTCACTGGTGACCTCGATCTCGGGTCGGCGTGGATTGACGACCGAGGCCAGATCACCGCGATAATCATCCTCGGGGGTCTGAGATTTGTCTGCGCCATCTTCGCGGTCTGCTTCGGTTGCAGCAACGGCAGTGCGCAGGTGAGAATATGTTTCGCGCTGGCCGCTGGTGGCAGGATCATCCATATGCGCGCCCGCTTCGTCCATCAGGCGCGAGACGTCCTGATCCAGACCCGTCATATCGGGCAGCTCAGCCGTCGTGTTTGCCGCCAGCTCGGTTTCTACCAGCGCCATTTCGTCAAGCAGCAGCGCCTCATCCTCGGCCGAGATGACGCCATGGGCGAGGCCGGTAAGATCCGGTGTTGTTTCATCTTCGTCGGTGTTGTCCTGGTCATTCAGGATGTTTGAGGGGCCTTCGTCTTCAGTTTCAGATTCGTCGTCGAGGTCCGAGAACAACACGTCCTTGTCCGTGACATCGGCTGCCGGCTGTTCGGGCGCTTCGTCCTCGTCTTCAAGTTCGGCAGTAATCGCCGGTGAGATGATCGGGGCTGCTTCGACTTCGTCCTGCTCGTTGGTGGCAGGTGCGATAGGTTCTTCGTCCTGAACGGGCAGCTCGGCGATGGTTGCCATTTGCTCGGGTTCGGCAGGCTGTTCGACCTGTGGGGCCGTTGCCGGAGCGTCGTCCGTAGCAGTGTCTTCCAGATCGGCCGGGCTCAGCGCGCCGGACTCAAAAGCGGCAGAAATTGCATCTACCTTTGGCTTCACGGGCTGCAGATAGCTGACGTCTTCGTCTTCAGAGTATCCGGCAGGGGCAGCATCGGAATGCGAAACAACAGCCCGGATTCGCTGCAGCTTGGCTGCGATGCTGTCAGCGGCGGGAGCATCTTCGGATTGCGGAGCAGACGGAGCAGGGGGAACAACATCCGCGACAGGCTGAACAGGTTCAGGTGCTGTGGCTGGCGCAATTGCAGCGGGGGTCGGTGCTGCAACCGGGGCGGTTTCCGTTGCGCGCAGCAACAGGCCGGTCTCGTTCTGGCTGGCTTCAACCTTCTGTGCGGCGTCCCGCTGTGCGATCCGGGTCAGCATCTCGGCGTCAGGCTGAGGAGGTTCCGATCCGAAGTATCGGTCATCCGCTGCAAGGTCCCGGAAATACTCGGCGATCGCCTTCATTGTTTCAAATGAATCGTCAAAGCCTTCGAGGGTGCACGAGAAGGTGCCGTATGAAACGGTGAGTACCTTGTTGTTCTGTACCATCAGACGCATGTCCTTTACAAACTACCAGGTCGATTACCAGACACAGCAGGGGCAACCGACTCGAAACTCTAGCCATGAAGCTATCATTTTGTGGTTTCATTATGTCCAAAACTGGAAAATATGGTCAATCTTGTGGAAAATGGGGCAATTGTTCGCTCTGGCGGGCCAATCGGGCTGTTTGGTGGGGGCGAAATCTGTTCAGAGGATGTGAATCTGGTGCTAAATCGCGTCAATTCTGCCGTTGCGGCGGATGGCGGTGCGGCTGCGTTGATTGATTCGGGACGGATGCCGGACGCAGTGATCGGCGATTTGGACTCGATTACGGCAGAATATCGGGCCCGGATTCCCAAGGATCAGTTGTTCCGGATATCCGAGCAGAACAGCACCGATTTTGACAAGGCGCTGCGCAATATGGATGCGCCTGTGGTGCTGGCAGCAGGATTTCTGGGCGCGCGGGTGGATCATCAGTTGGTGGCGTTCAATACTCTGGTTCGGTTGCAGGATCGGCCTTGTGTCCTGTTGGGCGCACGAGAAATTGTCTTTCATGCGCCACCCAGGATCAGTCTGGAGCTCACAGCAGGAGACACGGTTTCATTGTTTCCGCTGCGGCGGGTGACCGGGCGCAGCGAGGGGCTGGAATGGCCGATTGATGATCTGGTGCTAGAACCGGACGGGCAGGTCGGAACCTCAAACCGAGCGCTAGGCGCGCTAACGCTTGAGGTCGATGGACCCGGGTTGCTGACGATCCTGCCGCGCGCGGCGTTGGATCAGGTCATGCAGGCGTTTCAGTCGGGCCGGACCGAGCGTTGGCCCGCTCGTGCAGGATAACGTAGAGCCCGGCGGCGATGGTGATGCCGATGCCCAGCGCGGCCAGCCCGTTTGGCAGATCGTGGAAGATCAGCCAGCCGATCAGGGTGGCGACCGGAATCTCTAGATATTGCATCGGGGCCAGAGTCGCAGACGGCGCATAGCGCAGAGACCATGTCATAAGTAGATGCGCCACGGTGCCCAGCACACCGATCCCCAGTAGCAGCCAGAGCGTCTCGGCCGTGGGCATCGTCAGGGACATTGCTGGCAGGCCGATCTGGGAACCCAGCAGGACAATCGGAAGCAAAAAGACGGTAGCCATGGCCCCCGATACCGCCTGCAGTGCAACCGGGTCTGTTTCCTTGGCGATCTGCCGCGTAACCAGCATGAACAGGGCGAAGACCACTGCGACGATCAAGGGCAACAAGGCAGGCGCGCCCACTTGTGCAAAGCTGGGTTGGATGACCAGCAAGGTGCCGATGAATCCTACGACACAGGCGACCAGACGTCGGGGGCCGACCTGTTCGCCCAGAACGTATTTGCCCAAAAGCAGCATGATGAAGGGCATTACAAAGGCGATGGCCACGGTATCGGCCAGCGGCATATATTGCAGCGCTGTGAACATAGCTGCGATCCCAATGATGTGCAGAAGGGTGCGGATCATCGTCAGGCGCAAAACGCGCGGCGTCATCTTCCATGGCTTGCCGGTCATCGCGATCAGTGGGATCAAGATCATCGCCTGAACAGCAAACCGAACCAGTACCAGCAGTCCCAAAGCTGTGGTTTCACCCAACAGCTTTGCCATCCCGTCACCAAGCGGTGCGAGCACGCAAAAACCGAGCATCAATATGATGCCGAGAACGGGGCGATCCTGAGTCATGTGCGCGACGCTAGCGGTTTCGCGGCAGAGGGGGAAGCTCTGATCTCAGGTGTCGGGCAGGGGTTGGACTTTGGTGTAATCCGGGCCGATGCAGGTGGGCAGGCCGTCACCAAGCTGCAGCCAGCTAAGCTTTTCCTCGTGCGCGACATGCAAGGTCGGGCTGAGTACTTCGGGATTTTCCAGTGTCGCGACGTAGAGGTGCATCACATCCGACATCACCGTGGACCGGAAGGAAATCGGCGTGCCGCAATGGGGGCAGAAACTGCGCTCGACTCCAGGTGAGGAATTGAAGCGTTTCGGCTGCTCACCGGTCCAGCGCCAATTGCCGTCGCGCACGCCGAAATAGGTGGTCATCGGAGCGGCGCATTGGCGACGGCAGCTGTCGCAATGGCATGTGACACAGGACAGAACCGGAGGGTCAACCTCGTATCCAATCTTGCCGCACAGGCAATGTCCGCGCATGTCACCCCACTTGTTCTTGCTGTCAGATCAGCAGTTCGGCACGTTGACGGCCAACCCGCCCAAAGATGTTTCTTTGTATTTCTCGTGCATATCCTCGCCGGTCTGGCGCATCGTTTCAATGGCCGCGTCCAAAGGCATAAAGTGCTTGCCGTCGCCGCGAAGCGCCAGCGATGCGGCTGAAACGGCCTTGATCGCGCCCAATCCGTTGCGCTCGATACACGGCACCTGCACAAGGCCCGCGACTGGGTCGCAGGTCATGCCAAGGTGATGTTCCAACGCGATCTCGGCGGCGTTTTCAACCTGCTCAGGCGTACCGCCCATCACGGCGCACATGCCTGCCGCAGCCATGGCTGACGCGCTGCCAACCTCGGCCTGACAGCCCGCTTCGGCGCCCGAGATCGAAGCGTTGAACTTGACCAGACCACCGATGGCGGCGGCGGTCAGCAGGAAATCCTCGACATGGCTTTCGGACGCGCCGGGCACGTGATCGAGGTAATAGCGCAGAACTGATGGCAGCACGCCCGCCGCGCCATTTGTAGGGGCGGTGACAACCTGCCCACCGGCTGCGTTTTCCTCGTTCACGGCCATGGCGTAGACGCTCATCCAGTCGTTGATCGTATGCGGGGCATTCAGGTTCATGCCGCGTTCCGCCAGCAGGGCATCGTGAATGCCTTTGGCGCGGCGGCGCACGCTGAGACCACCGGGCAGGATGCCATCCGTTTTTAGCCCACGCTCGATGCAGTCATTCATGACCTGCCAAAGACGCGCGGTGCCTTTGGCAAAGCTATCCGCGCAACCGCGCGCGATCTCATTTTCGCGCTTCATCTGAGCGATGCTTTTACCGTTGTCTTTGGCCATTTGCAGCATTTCGGCGGCGGATTTGAACGGGAAGGGCACAGGCGCACCTTCGTCAGTTGCCTTGCCTTCGGCCAATTCCTCTTCCGTAAGAACAAATCCTCCACCGATGGAGTAGTAGACCTGACGCAGGATGACATCGCCTTGTGCGTCAGTGGCCATCAGGATCATACCATTGGCATGACCGGGCAGATTGTTGTCGTAGTCGAAGATCAGATCGGCTTTGGGATCAAAGCTCAGCGTCGGCAGGCCTTCGGGTGTCACCGTATGGGATTCTGCGATAGCTGCCAGTGTGGCTTCGGCCTTGTCGTTGTCATAGGTGTCAGGCACAAACCCGGCGAGGCCCAGAATTGTAGCGCGGTCGGTGGCGTGGCCGACGCCGGTAAAGGCCAGCGAGCCGTGCAACGAGCCGCGCAGGCCCGAAAACTCGAACGGTGAGGCGCGCATCAGGTCAAGGAACCGTGCGGCGGCCACCATCGGACCCATGGTGTGGGAAGAAGATGGGCCGATGCCCACTTTGAACATATCGAAGACAGAGAGAAACATATCAGGTAGCTGAGCCTTCTGGAGGGTTGGCGTAGGTCGGCGAGGTGAAGGGAGTGACCCCCAGCCCCTCGGCGGCAATAGCTGCGCGGGTCGACGGGTTTGATTCTAGCTGCATCAGGATTTTTTGCAGATAAGGCGTGTCGGCGAGTTGATACCAGCTGCGGTCCGCCTTAGCGGGATAGAGCGCCATCCAGCGCATCATGCAGGCGACATATATCGTCAGGACTGAAGGGTGATCAGCACTGAACCAGTCGGGCGCTTTTTGGGCCTGAGCATCCAGCAGTTTCAGGTGCTGCCGCAGCCGGGGGCGGATGCCGGAGCGTAGTGTATCGGCCTGATCTGCCGCGATGTATTTCTCGGCATAGAACAGGATTCGCAGATCGGCATGCAGGGTATTAGAGGCGAAGAACAGCCACTTCAGGAATGCCGCCCGATCAGGGCTGACCTGTGTCGGGGCCAATTGCCCATGCGTATCAGCCAGCCACAGCAGGATTGCGGCGGTCTCGAAGATCGGACCCTGGGGCGTCTCCAGCACCGGGATCAGCCCGTTCGGATTCAACGCCCGATACGCCGCACTATTCTGTGCATCACGGGCGCGATCGACCAGTATGGTCTCATAGGGTAGGCCCATCTCTTCCAGCGCCAGTCGGATCACCAGCGAGGCGTTGTCGGGGGCGTAGTGCAGGCGGTATGGCGATTCCATGGCGACTATCTAGGGGGTCTGGCGATCACAATAGAGGCTGATTGCGACGTTTCCTATCGGAAACGCGTATTTCAGCGACATGTTAGCACAGGTGCGGAGTGTTTTGCCTCTCGCAGTTGCGCGGGGCATTCCGTATAAGTCTGGCAGTATTCTTGGGGGAAGCTGCCATGACCAGAGACTTGTCGCCCATCGACAAAGCGAAATACGTTGCTGCCTGTCGCGCCGCCGATCTTGTTCAGGAGGGGATGCGTGTGGGATTGGGGACAGGCTCGACCGCCGCATGGTTGGTGCGCCGCCTGGGTGAACGGGTGCGCGATGAAGGGTTGAAAATCAAGGGGGTTCCGACCTCGACCGCGACGGCGCAATTGGCGCGGGAAGAAGGGATCGAGGTCGTCTCGCTGGATCAGGCCGGCTGGTTGGACCTGACAATCGACGGCGCGGATGAGTTTGATGGCGAGTTCAACCTGATCAAGGGCGGTGGTGCTGCGCTGTTGCAGGAAAAGATTGTGGCCACAGCCAGCGATCAGATGGTGGTGATCGCGGATGCAGGCAAAGAGGTTGAGACGCTGGGCGCATTCCCTCTGCCGGTCGAGGTGATCCCGTTCGGCTGGCAGACCACCCGCACCCTGATTGAAGAGGCGCTGGACACAATGGATGTGCTGGGCACCTCGGTCACTTTGCGCATGAACGGTGAGGCACCCAAGGTTACGGATGAGGGCAATCACATTCTGGACCTGCATCTCAAGCGGATCGGCAATGCCCGCCAACTGGCACTGGTGATGAATCAGATCCCGGGTGTGGTCGAAAATGGGCTGTTCATTGATATTTGCGACAAGGTTCTCATTGGTTATGGCGATGGCCGGGTCGAATTGCGTGATATCAATGAGGGTACAGTCCTGACCGATATGCTGGGTGACGGTGGGGACAACCTGTTTTCCGATCTGGCGGACTAAAGATCAGGCAAGTAGCGCGATAAACTGCAGAAGAAAAATCACTATTTCCCGCGCCAGGGGTTGGCAGTTCAGGATTTGCGCCCAGATATCCAGTGAATTTTGGCCACGCGGAATAAAAGGAACTCGTACATGAGCTTTGACTATGATCTGTTCGTCATCGGAGGCGGCTCGGGCGGAGTTCGCGCGGCACGGGTGGCGGCGGGTGAAAACGGCGCCAAGGTGGCTCTGGCGGAAGAGGATCGTTACGGCGGAACCTGCGTGATCCGTGGCTGTGTACCCAAGAAGCTGATGGTTTTCGCCAGCGAGTTCGCGGATACGGTCGGGGACGCGCAGGCTTATGGCTGGGACATGCAGCCGGGTGCGTTCAACTGGAACACTTTCAAAGTTAAGCTGCACGCAGAGCTCGATCGGTTGGAAGGTATCTACCGCAATATCCTGAAGAACAATGGTGTCGAGAGTTTCGACAAGCGCGCCCATGTCGTTGATCCGCATACGGTGGAACTGGCTGATGGTACCCGCAAGACAGCCAAGCATATTCTTGTCGCAACGGGCGGTCGTCCGGTTGTACCCGAGTTCCCCGGATCTGATCTTGCGATCACCTCGAATGAGATTTTCCACCTGGAGGAACTGCCCGAATCCATGCTGATCGTTGGCGGTGGCTATATCGCCTGTGAATTTGCCGGGATCATGAATGGGATGGGGGTCAAAACGACTCAGTTCTATCGCGGGGCGCAGATTCTGCGGGGCTTTGATGATGAGGCGCGCGGGCTGATCAGTGAAGAGATGTGCCAGAACGGGATCGATCTGCATCTGGGTACCAACGTGCTTGAGATGAAAAAGCAAGGCGACAAAATCTGGGTGAAGGCCACAAATGGCTCCGAGCAGCTGTTCGACGTTGTGATGTATGCCACGGGTCGCGCGCCGAATGCGGATGATCTGGGGCTTGAGGCTTTGGGCGTCGCGCGCGGTCGCAAGGGTGAGATCATCGTGGATGAGTACAGCCAGACAGGCGTGCCCTCGATCTTTGCCATTGGTGATGTAACCGATCGGGTGAACCTGACCCCTGTGGCGATCCGCGAAGGCATGGCCTTTGTCGAGACCGTCTTTAAAGGCAACCCAACGCCCGTTGATCACGAACTGATCCCGACCGCCATCTTTACCCAGCCGGAAATGGGTACTGTGGGCCTCAGCGAGGAAGCGGCTGCGGAACAGGAACCGATTGAGGTTTATGCGACCTCATTCAAGCCCATGCAGAAGGCGTTTGCAGGAGGCACACAGCGCGTGCTGATGAAGCTGATCGTGTCGCAAGAGACGCGGAAAATACTCGGCTGTCACATCGTTGCGCCGGGCGCGGGTGAGATGATCCAACTTGCCGGAATTGCCGTAAAGATGGGTGCCACCAAAGAAGATTTCGACCGTACGGTTGCAGTTCATCCGGTGATGGCCGAAGAACTGGTGACAATGCGGCAACCTGTGCGCACGGCTTGATTTGCAAGCGCGCGCACACACGTTACAAGGGAACCCGTGATCACACGGTCCAACACAAGGGAAAAGATACATATGGCGGGCAACAGCGGCGGCCCCTGGGGGGGCGGAGGCTCATCCGGAGGCGGAGGAAATCGGGGTAATAACGGGGATGGGCGCAAGCCCCCCGAAGGTGACGGCCCGCAGATCCCCGAGATCGATGAGCTGATGAAAAAGGGCCAGGAACAGCTACGCGTCCTGATGGGCGGTCGTGGCGGCGGTGGCCGTGGTACAAATGGTTCGGGCGGCGGCGGTGGCCCCGCGTTTACTAAGGGAACCGTAGCGATCGGTCTGTTGGTTGCGGCAGGTCTGTGGGGGCTAGCAAGCTTTTATACAGTCAAACCCGAAGAACAATCTGTCGAACTGTTTCTGGGTGAGTTCTCGGCTGTCGGAAATCCGGGTCTGAACTTTGCGCCTTGGCCGTTTGTGACCGCCGAGGTCATTCCGGTCACCCGCGAACAGAACGAAGACATGGGCGGTGCCCGTGGCAGCGACGATGGTCTGATGCTGACCGGCGACGAGAATGTGGTCGATATCGACTATCAGGTTGTCTGGAACATCAATGACCCGGCGAAATTCCTGTTCAACCTGCGTGATCCGCGCCAGACGATCCGCGCCGTGTCTGAATCGGCGATGCGTGAGATTATTGCGCAGAGCGAACTTGCGCCGATCCTGAACCGGGATCGCGGTATCATTGCTGATCGCCTGCAGGAACTGATCCAAGAGACAATGGACAGCTACGATTCGGGTGTGAACATCGTTCGTGTGAACTTTGACAAGGCTGACCCACCGCAGGACGTGATTGCCGCGTTCCGCGACGTTCAGGCCGCCGCGCAGGAGCGTGACAGGTTGCAGAACGTCGCTGACGCCTATGCCAACCGCGTTCTCGCTGAGGCGCGTGGTGAAGCCGCGCAGGTACTGGAAGAGGCTGAAGCTTATCGTGCCCAGCAGATCAACGGTGCACAGGGTGAAGCCAGCCGCTTTAGCGCGGTTTTGGAGGAGTATTCCAAAGCACCTGATGTGACCCGCAAACGTCTGTATCTGGAACGCATGGAGCAGGTGCTGGGTGACGTGGACAAGATCATTCTGGATGAAAACTCGACAGGATCGGGGCAGGGCGTTGTGCCTTATCTGCCGCTCAACGAGTTGCGCCGTAACCCTGCAGGGGAGAGCAACTGATGCGTAAGACAACGTTTATTCTGCCGATCATCTTTCTTGCGATAGTCGGTGTTCTGTCCTCGATCTTCATCGTGGACGAGCGTGAGCGCGCTCTGGTTCTGCAATTTGGTCGCGTTGTTGCGGTTAAGGAAGATCCGGGGCTGGCATTCAAAATCCCGCTGATTCAGGAAGTGGTGCGGTATGACGACCGTATCCTGTCGATTGACGTTCAGCCGCTGGAAGTGACGCCTCTGGACGATCGTCGTCTGGTGGTCGATGCCTTCGCACGCTACCGGATTTCTGATCTGGAACAGTTCCGTCAGGCCGTTGGTGTCGGCGGTATCCCGGTTGCCGAGGATCGTCTGGACCGCATCCTGCGCGCCGAAACCCGCGAAGTGCTGGGTTCGGTTTCGTCCCGAGACATCCTGAGTTCGGATCGTGCCGCGCTGATGCTGCGTATCCGCAACAGCGCGATTGCACAGGCACGTGCGCTGGGCGTGAACGTAATCGACGTGCGTCTGAAGGCGACCGATCTGCCGCAGGCCAACCTTGAGGCGACGTTTGACCGGATGAAGGCGGAACGTGAACGTGAAGCGACCGACGAACGCGCCCGCGGTAACGAAGCCGCGCAGCGAGTGCGCGCGCAGGCCGACCGGACCGTGGTTGAACTGGTTTCCGACGCCAACCGTGAGGCCGAGATCATTCGCGGTGAGGCCGATGCCGAACGCAACGCGATCTTCGCCGAAGCCTATGGTGCCGATCCGGAATTCTTTGAATTCTACCGGTCGCTCACTGCTTACGAGAACGCTCTGCAAGGCAGCAACAGCTCGTTGATCCTGAGCCCGGACTCGGAGTTCTTCAACTACCTTGCTTCTCCGACCGGGCGTCGGGCACCGGCAGCTGCGGCCGCTGAGTGATGGGCATGATCCTTCTGGCCTTCGGGCTGGTACTGATTGTCGAGGGGCTGGCCTATGCGCTGGCCCCTTCGCTTATAGAACGCATGCTTGAGGCGCTGCGCGCGTTGCCGGAACAGGCGCGGCGGCTGGTCGGGCTGCTTTGTGTGGTCAGTGGGCTGGTGCTGCTGTGGGGCGCATATCAGGTCGGTTTTTGATGCGATGGTTTCACGCACCGGTGATTTCCCCGCGATCCCGAGTTGCGGGCCGGGACAAACTGACTACATTGGTTGCAAAGAAGGGCATCCGGGTGATGCCAACAGAGAATTAGTCAACAAGGAGACCCCAAGTGCAGGCTAAGGCGCGCAGTGTGTCCGTCCGACGGGACGATTTTGTTATGAAGATGCGGCTGATGTGGCTGACCTTAGTGGGGGTGCTGCTGGTTTTGGCTCAATCGGTGTCCGCGCAGGCGCGGGGTGATAGCCTGGCGCCGCTGGCTGAACAGATTAGCCCTGCGGTGGTCAATATCACCACGTCGACGCTGATCGAAGGCCAGACTGGCCCGCAAGGGATCGTGCCTGAGGGCTCACCATTCGAAGACTTTTTCCGAGAGTTTCAGGATCGCAATGGCGGGGACAATGAAAATCGTCCACGTCGCAGCAATGCGCTGGGCTCGGGCTTCGTGATCTCGGAAGACGGCTATATCGTCACCAACAATCACGTGATTGCCGAAGCCGATGAGATATTGGTCGAGTTTTTTCCCGGTGATGGTCAGCCCGCGAAAGATTTGGTTGCCAAGGTAATCGGCCGGGACGAAAAGACCGACATCGCGCTGCTGAAAGTCGAGGCGAAAGGGCCGCTGAAATACGTGCAGTTCGGTGACAGCGACATTGCCCGCGTGGGCGATTGGGTGATCGCGATGGGCAACCCGCTGGGGCAGGGCTTTTCGGTGTCAGCAGGGATTATCTCGGCCCGGAATCGGGCACTGAGCGGGTCATATGATGACTACATCCAGACCGATGCTGCGATCAACCGGGGCAACTCGGGTGGGCCGCTGTTCAACATGAATGGCGAGGTGATCGGCGTAAATACTGCGATCCTGTCGCCCAATGGCGGCTCGATCGGGATTGGTTTCTCGATGGCTTCGAACGTGGTGATCAAGGTCGTTGATCAACTGCGTGAGTTCGGGGAGACCCGCCGCGGTTGGTTGGGCGTGCGCATTCAGGACGTGACCGAGGATATGGCCGAGGCGATGGGGCTGGACAAACCCGGAGGTGCGTTGATCAGCGATGTACCGGACGGCCCGGCAAAAGAAGCGGGCCTGCTGGCCGGAGACGTGATCATCAGCTTTGATGGCGTCGAGGTCGAGGATACACGCGGCCTTGTGCGGCAGGTGGGAGAGACCACCGTTGGCAAATCTGTGCGTGTGGTCGTGCACCGTGATGGAGGCACCCAGACCGTGCTGGTGACGCTGGGCCGCCGCGAAGACGCCGAACGTGCCGAGAACGGCGAAGAGCCGGAAGCCGAAACGCCGACTGAGGAAGACAAGGATATTCTTGGCCTGACCATCGCTCCGCTGGGGGATAGCCAGCGCGAGGAATTGGGTCTGGATGCCGATGCCGAAGGATTGTTGGTGACCAATGTTGATGAATCCTCGGAAGCCTTTGAAAAGGGTCTGCGCGCCGGTGATCTTATCACTGAGGCGGGGCAGCAGAAGGTGACTTCGATCACTGATCTGGAGACGCGGATGGATGAGGCGCGTGAAGCAGGACGCAAATCTCTGTTGCTGCTGGTGCGGCGGGGCGGGGAACCCCGGTTCGTAGCGCTGAGCCTAGAATAATAAACTCAGCGAACAGATCCGAAATTAGAAGGTCGGGATATTTTCCCGGCCTTTTTCATACTTCGTTAAGAAAAAAGCCATATGCCGGGGAAGGCATATGGCTCTGTACAGGGAGAGGTCGGTGGACAGATATCGGGGATGATAAAACCGACCTCCTACGGTAACGGGATTGACCTTAGGGCAATCTTAAAGCTGCGTATGTGAAGCGGATCACATCTGTGCCGAAAATTTAGATTAAATCGGATTCGGCCAGTTGCCGCAGCGCGTCAAAGTCGTGGATCTGCAGCCCGCCGCGCGAAGCTTCGACGACATTGTCGCGTTTCCATGTCGAAATGGTCTTTGACACTGCCTCACGCGTCGCACCGACAAATTCGGCCAATTCACTCTGCGAAAGCGTGATACGTGCCGTTGGGCTGTCCTGTTGTCCTGCCAGGTGCAAAAGCTTGCGCGCCAGTCGGATCGGCATTGGCAGGAATACCTGCTCGTTCAATTGAGCGCCCATATAACGCATGCGAAGACCGGCCAAGCGGATCAGATCCACCGCAAGGTCAGGATGTTCCCGGATCTGCGCCATCATGTCTTTCTGGCGAACGCGCAGGACTTTGGAGGGCTCAGCTGCAGTAACGGTTGCGGTGCGGGGACCGCTGTCGAACAACGCGATTTCCCCGAACACCTCACCTGGGCGCATCATGCTGAGAGACAGCTTGCGCCCGCTCGACGCAAGAAATGACACTTCGAGCGCACCGGAAAGAATGGCATAGAGCGCATCGCCTTCATCGTCCTGCTCGAACAGGACATCGCCCCGATCCAATGTGACTTCGGTGGCCTGGGCTGCCAGCATGGTGCGCAGCTCTTCAGAGGCTTCGGACAGGAATCCACTGTTGGGAAATGCCATCATTCGGGCGCTGATCTCCGGGGTTGAGTGGTGCGGGTGGTGACCCAACTTTTCACAGCTTCAAGCTTAAGCCAAGAAATTTTGTTAGCTTGTTACGCTTGGGCAAGAACAGTTATTGCTTGTCGGGATCATCCATATAGCTTTGTAGCAGGTTGAACTGCATCATCAGAAACGCCATCAAGGCAATGGGAAAGCCGAAGGTTTCGATCTTGACCCATAGGTCCGTTGACATCGTGCGCCAGACCAATTCATTGGCTGCGGCCAGTACTGCGAAACAGGCACACAGACGCCGGGTGAGGATCATCCAGCCCTCGTGCTGCATGGGTAGCATCTCGTCCAGAACATATGCCAGGTAGGATTTCCCCTGCAAAAGCCCGATCCCGAGGATGGCGGAAAAGAAGCCATAGACCAGTGTTGTTTTCATCTTGAAAAACCGCTCGTCATTGAACCACGCGGTGAGGCCGCCGAAGAAAATCACCATGAATGCGGTGAAAATCTGCATCCGGCTGAGCTTGCCGGTCAGGTACCAGAGGATGCCCATGGCAGCCAGCATCAGAGGCACGAACAGGATGGTGGCGACGATAAAGCCCGAATACTCGGTGCCGCCGATCACGAAATTGTCATCACGCAGGCGCAGGTAGATGAAAAAGAAGGCAAGCGGAGGCCCAAGTTCCAGTACCTGTTTGAGGAAAGGGTTGATGTCTTTTTTCTCTGCCATGATTCCAACCTGCTGCTTACCCGCCCATTTCAACTATTACGGCGCCGAGTGCAATCAATGCCATCAACGCGATGCGTCTGGGCCCTACGGTTTCTTTCAGCACCAGCCAGCCGATGAGGGCGGCGAAGACGGTGGAGGTTTCGCGCAGGACCGCCGCTTCTCCGACCTTGTCGAGCCGTGTGGCGAGCATGATGGCACCGAAGGACATCGGCGCGATTATACCGCCCGCGAACCCGCGCAGCATCAGGGGGCCAAGTGCCGGGCGGTGGGTCATAGCGCGGTATCTGAGCGCAGCATAGATCGGCATCGCGGCCCCGTCGATCATGAAGAACCACGCAAGGAAGGTGAACGGGTCGGCCGTAGCGCGGATACCGTAGGCATCATAGGTCGTATAGAGCGCCACGAAGAGGCCCGTGACGACCGCCAGCACAAGCGCGATTTGCAGCGTATCTCGATTAGTCTCAAGGTAGCACAGGTTATAGGCGGCAAGGCCGAAGATACCCGCAAGAAGCGTCGCGACTCCAAGCCATTGGATGGCCGAGAAGGTTTCACCGAACAAAAGATAGGCTCCGATCACGGTGAAGAGCGGGCCAGTACCGCGCACGACCGGATAGACAACGGTATAGGAGCCTTTGGTGTAGGCCATCGCCTGCAGCACTTTATAGCCGATATGGATCAGCCAGACGACGCCAAAGATCGGCCACATGTAAGGTTCGGGCCATGGCACGATGAAGAAGGCGAATGGTATCGCCATAAGGCAGTAGCAGGCATCGATCGCCCCGCGCGACATCCACGGGTCGTGGCGGCCTTTTTGCAGTGCACCGAAAACCGCATGCAGGAAGGCCGCCATCAGCGCGAGCGCGAGGGCGAGCTGGTGGCCTGCTTCGGTGCCTTCGAGGGAGATCAGCCAGTCGCTCAAATCGGGGCTTTCGCTTGGGCGGAGAGAGTGGGGGGCTGTCTGCCCCCCACGCCCCCCGAAGGTATTTTCGGCCAGATGAAGGGGCGGATCAGGATTGTAGGCCCGTCAGGGCGGCGGCGAATTCTTCGGGATCAAACGGGGCGAGGTCGTCGATTTGCTCACCGACACCAATGGCGTGGATCGGAAGGCCGAACTTGTCGGCGAGGGCGACCAGCACGCCGCCTTTGGCTGTGCCGTCCAGTTTGGTCATCACGAGGCCCGAGACATCGGCCAGTTTGCGGAAGGTTTCGACCTGACTGAGGGCGTTTTGCCCGGTGGTGGCGTCCAGCACCAGCAGAGTGTTGTGCGGTGCGGTGTCGTCAACCTTGCGGATGACGCGGACGATTTTGGCCAGCTCTTCCATCAGGTCGGCGCGGTTTTGCAGGCGGCCTGCTGTGTCGATCATCAGCAGGTCGGCACCTTCGTTCTGCGCTTTGGTCAGCGCATCAAAGGCCAGCGAAGCAGGGTCGGAGCCTTCGGGGGCGGTGAGCACTGGAACGCCTGCGCGGTCACCCCAGACCTGCAGCTGCTCGACGGCGGCGGCGCGGAATGTGTCTCCGGCGGCGATGACGACTTTCTTGCCGGCGGCTTTGAACTGGCTGGCAAGCTTACCGATTGTCGTAGTTTTGCCCGAACCGTTGACGCCAACAACCAGCACCACTTGCGGGCGTTTGGGGTAGATCGGCATTGGTTTGGCCACGGGTTCCATCACGCGGGCAACCTCCTGCGCCAGCAGCTGTTTGATTTCCTGGGTCGAGAGTTTGCGGCCAAAGCGGCCCTCGGCCATGTTGGACGTAACGCGCAAGGCGGTGTCGACGCCCATATCCGAGGCGATCAGAAGCTCTTCGAGTTGCTCCAGCATGTCGTCATCCAGCGTGCGGCGGACAACGGTCTTGGATTCATTTCGGCCGAACAGGCGACCCATCAAACCCTTGGATTCTGGAACCTCTGGGGGTGGAGGCGCCGGTGTGGGATCAGCCGGGATCGGAGCGGGAGGCTCGACCGGTTGGGGCGCGGGCGTGGGTTCCGGCACTTCGGGAACCGGTTGCGGTTCGGGCTCAGGTTCGTGGATCACCGGATCAGGATTTGGGGTTTCCTCGCCGCCATCCTCGACAATTGCATCCAGCCCCTCTTCGAGGCGCGATGAGGATTTGAACAGCTTGTCCTTGAGCTTTGAGAAAAACGCCATTTTTGATCTCCGCAGGTGTTCCCCTCACCTAATGTGGATTGAAGGCAGTTGCAAAGGGTCAGGTGAAGGCGATCAGAAACCCGGCTTGGGCCGCCCAATAAAGCGGCCAGACCAGATAGGACGCAAGCTTCAGGGCCGGGTGATTGGCAGGTAGCAGGAACTTTTCAGTCGCAAGCGCCAGGTCCGAGGCGATGAATGCCATCGCGGCGGGAAGGGCCCAGCGTAGTGCTCCAGTTTCGGGAAGGGCAAGAACGGTGATGCCCATGCCCAGGATGATTGGAATATAGGCGAGGACGGGGATTTTGAGGTCTCCGGCGCGGGGGGTGAGCAGCGTGGCCATAACGATGCCCAGGATGATCAGGGACCAGAAGATCGCGGGGTGGTCGAAGATCTGTTCAGGGCTGCTGCTGGGGCTCGTCATAAACAAGGCGATATAGGCCAAATGCCCCGCAGCAAATGCACCGATGCCTGCCATGAATGTGCTGTCGGTTTCGCGTGACAGAAGGGCATCACCTATCGCGCAGAAGGTGAGGGCGAGGATCAGGAGCCATGGCGCGCTTGCCAGTATGGCGACGCCTGCCAGCAGCACGACCGATGCTGTTTTCAGCATGCTACGCAGGGTGCCGGCCGGGCGCGCGGTAAGTGGCAGGTAGGCCAGCGCGCAGGCCGCCGCAATCCAGAAAAGAAGTGTCGTCATGGTGCGTCCCCGATGTTTTTGAGTCAATCATCGCCATGATCTCGGCGGTGCATCAAGGCGTGACGTGGAGTTATCTTGCCGATCGTCGCAATGTGGAAAGGTTGAATGGCACTTGTGGGCTGCTTCTGACACAGTGTGGTCATGATCCGAATTTGCTTGATTCTGCTGACCCTTGCCTCACAGCCCGTTGCGGCGCAGTCGCCTCTGACGGGGTCTGAATTCGATGCGTATACGCGTGGAAAAACCTTGTATTACGGGTTCGATGGGCAGGCCTACGGAGTCGAACGGTATCTGCCAGACCGCCGAGTCATCTGGTCATTTCTGGATGGCAATTGCATGAACGGAGTTTGGTACGAGCAGGAAGATCAGATCTGTTTCATCTATGAGGATCAACTGGCGCCGCAATGCTGGGTTTTCTGGCAATCTGGGGGCGGATTGATCGCGCAATTCGAGGGCGATCCGACAGCGACCGAGTTGTACGAGGCCGAGGATATTGGCGAAGAGATGTTGTGCTACGGACCGGATGTCGGGGTCTGAAATGGTCGCAGGTCTTCATAGTCCAGCATGACGTGATGTTGAAACGCGGGCCTTTCGGTTAGCCGTTCATAGTATCGACGCAAATGCGGTAACGGAGTGCGGACGATGTCGATATCGTAGTAGCGGTAAAGGACGTGCCGAACTGTATATCCGCCAGTGTAAAATGCTCACCCGCAAGGAACGTGTTTTGGTCCAGCTCCTTGTCTGCGATTGCCAGTTTGATTTCCAAATCGCTGACGGCCCGATGGATCGCTGTTTGGTCCTGCTGTTCAACGGGTGTTCGCACAATTTGCCAGAACACCGGAACGGTAAACGCCATCGCCACGTTGAGTTTCGCCCATTCGGCCCATTTGTCGATCGTGGCGCGCCGGGCAGGATCCGAAGGCCAGAATGCCTGTTCGCCATATTGGGTGGCCAGATATCGCAGGATGGCGCCGGTTTCCCAAAGCGGTGGGTTGTCGCCATCTTGCAGGACGGGGATGGTTTTGTTTGGGTTCAGTGCCCGAAACGCTGCAGTGTCCAGCCCGCCGAAGCGATGGCCAAGATCGTGACGCTGGTATTCTAGGCCAAGCTCACCCACGCACCACATTAGGGCCTGAACGTTCGAGGATGTTTTACGGCCCCAGATCGTCAACATCGGTCAGAACAACGATCCCTGATCAGGAGGTGCCTGTTTGGATTTCTTGGGTGGCGCCTTGCCCGCAGCCCCGGTCCTGAGGCGACCGTCAGCGAATTCGATCTCAAGAACAGCGTGACCGGAGGCTTGAGCTTTGGTTGTGATGACCTCTCCTTCGGCGCGCACGACGGCGTAGCCACGCCCGAGCGTCGCCTTGTAGCTCAGCGTTTCACGTAGGCGGTCGGTGGCGTCCATCTGCTGGCGCAGGCGGTCCAATCGCGTGGATTGCCCGGTGTTCAGGCGTTCGGATAGGCGATTCAGAGCGTCGCGCCGTGTTTCCAGCTCGCGCTGGATCGGGCGCAGTGACAGGCGTGAGGACAGGTTGCGCCAGCGATCGCGGCGGGTTTCGACAAAGCTGCGCAGGGTCGAGGGGCGCAGGCGGGCCGCACTGTCCAGCAGTTTGACGCGGCGGTTCTGAACACCCCGGATCAGCGCGTTGGGCAGGCGTTCCGAGATTTGGTCGAGCCTTTGGCGCGGGCTTTCCAGCAGTGTATCGGGGCGGGGCAGGGCTCGGGACAGGTCGCGCAGACGCTGGCTGCGGCGTTGCACGGCATCCGTTGAGGCGCGCGACAGGCGGGCCCCTTGTTCGTTGGTCCAAGCCAGCAGTTCCATGCGGACCGGTACGGCAAGTTCGGCAGCGGCGGTTGGCGTAGGCGCGCGGCGGTCCGAGACATAGTCGATCAGGGTGGTGTCCGTCTCGTGCCCGACGGCCGAGATCAGCGGGATTTCTGAGGCTGCAGTCGCGCGCGCTACGCTTTCTTCGTTGAAGCCCCAGAGGTCTTCTATGGACCCACCGCCGCGCGCGACGATAATCAGGTCGGGTCGCGGGAGGGCCCCGCCCGGTGTGAGTTGATTGAAGCCTTCGATGGCGCGGGTCACTTCGGGGGCACAGTTTGCCCCCTGAACCGCGACGGGCCAGATCAGTACTTTGCGCGGGAACCGATCACGCAGCCGATGCAAGATGTCTCGGATCACCGCACCGGAGGGCGAAGTGACAACGCCGATGATCTGCGGCAAGTAGGGCAGGGGTTTCTTGCGTTCAGCCGCAAACAAGCCTTCGGATTCGAGCTGCTTTTTGCGCTTTTCCAGCAATGCCATCAGCGCGCCTTGCCCGGCGACGGCGACTTCATCGACATTCAGGTTGTATTTCGACTGGGCTCCAAAAGCTGTCAGGCGCCCGGTGACGACAACCTCGAGGCCTTCTTCGGGAACAACTGAAAGACCAGAAATCTGCCCTTTCCAAGTTGTGCAGGCCAGCACGTTCCGGTCGTCCTTTATGTCGTAATACAGATGACCCGAACGGGCCTTGAACACGCGGCCCACTTCTCCACGCACACGGATTCGGCCAAAGGTGCCCTCGAGCGTGCGCTTCACCTCGCCTGAGATGTCCGAGACAGTGTATTCGGGGGTGTTCTGACCCGGAATCGGGTCATCTAGCAGGTCGGACATTTCAGCGCCTTGTGTCAAATCTCTGCGCAGCTTAGAACGCCGCGCAGGCAAGGCCAAGCAGATCGGAGCGTTTCATGAATATCCTCATTCTCGGCAGCGGTGGACGCGAGCACAGTCTGGCTTGGGCGGTGATGCAAAACCCCAAATGTGATCGCCTGATTGTGGCGCCGGGGAATGCCGGGATCGCCCAGATCGCAGAGTGCGCGGCGGTGGACATTGAGAATGGCGGTGCTGTGGTCAACTTTGCCGAGGAAAACGCGATTGATTTCGTGATCGTTGGCCCCGAAGCGCCTTTGGCCGCAGGGGTCGCTGACCGGCTGCGCGAAGCGGGTGTGCTGGTTTTCGGGCCCTCGGCAGAAGCGGCGCGGTTGGAGGCCTCAAAAAGTTTCACCAAGGAAATCTGTGACGCATCCGGCGCGCCGACGGCGGCTTATGCCCGGTTCGCCGAGGCTGAGCCCGCCAAGGAATACATCCGTGCGCAGGGGACCCCGATCGTGGTCAAGGCCGATGGGCTGGCTGCCGGGAAGGGCGTGATCGTTGCGATGGACGAGCAAACCGCCCTGAACGCGATTGACGACATGTTCGGCGGAGCCTTTGGTGGCGCGGGGGCCGAAGTGGTGATCGAGGAGTTCATGGAGGGCGAGGAGGCGTCTCTGTTCGTGCTCTGTGACGGAGAGGATATCCTGTCGATCGGCACAGCGCAGGATCACAAGCGCGTCGGCGAGGGCGATACCGGGCTGAACACTGGGGGGATGGGCGCCTATTCTCCGGCCCCGGTGCTGAGCGCCGAGATCGAGGCCCTTGCGATGGATCAGATCGTGCGCCCGACGGTGGCCGAGATGAAGCGGCGCGGGACACCGTTTCAGGGTGTGCTCTACGCCGGTTTGATGATCAAGGATGGTCAGCCCAGGTTGGTGGAGTACAACGTGCGGTTCGGAGATCCCGAATGTCAGGTACTGATGATGCGCCTTGGCGCTCAGGCCATGGACCTGATGCACGCGGCGGCCGAGGGTCGCTTGGCTGAGACGCGGGTGAACTGGGCCGACGATCACGCCATCACGGTCGTGATGGCGGCAAAGGGGTATCCTGGTTCTTATGAAAAAGGCACTGTGATCAACGGCCTGGGTGATCTGGCCGAGGATAGTAGCAACATGGTATTCCACGCGGGGACAAAAGCGGCTGAAGGCAAGGTTCAGGCCGCGGGTGGCCGCGTTCTGAATGTGACTGCGCGTGGGGAAACGCTGAAAGACGCACGCGACCGGGCGTATGACATGGTTGAAGGTGTTGATTGGCCTGAAGGGTTCTTCCGTCGCGACATCGGCTGGCGCGCGCTTTAACTCAGTAGTCGGGCTGCGCCCGTCTTGAATATTTGTGAGCGAGGGGCCAGCCCCTCGCGCTCCCCAAGAGATTTATGGCCAGATGAAGATCGGATCAGCACTTTAGTGCGTTGGCCAGATCTTTGAGACTGTTGAGTGGTCCGAGGTCTTTTTGTCGCCAGCCTTTGCTGTACGAGACGCCTATGATCCGCGACCAGTCGGCGCTGGCGAGGATCAGCTCAGGGTGCGTTTCGCATTGGCGCAGACCGCCTGAAATAAAATCTTCTCCGATCCTGTGATTGGTAAGGCCAGGGATTGTCGAGATTTCAATGAGTTCACCGTCTTTGTAACGCCAGATGCGCAGAGTTTTGGCTAGGTGCGGGCGGTCGACATAGGCGATCTCGACATGTCCATCACCATCCAGATCGGCGGCACCGATGGGGGCGAGCCAGCGGTTGCGTGTGCCGATATGGGGGGTGGCGACGATTTTTTGACCATTTATGTCATAGATCGCCAGTTGAGCACCCGTATGCTGCTGGGTCTCTACAACGATGATTTCTGGCAACCCGTCCTGATCGATATCGGCCAGGCGTGGGGCAAGATCTTCGAATACGCGGTCTTCGGGCAGACGTACAGTAACGGTCGAGCGTTTGGAGCTATCGGCTTTTCGCTGTGCCGCCGAGGAAAGACTTGTTCCGACGTCGATTTCCAAAGCACCGTATTCGACGGCGTCGCCAAGCACCCCATGGGCGTAGCGTGTTGTTGGTTCCGTGAAGCGAGCAGATACTTTGGTTTCGCCGCTGGCTGCGGGCATATTCCCCGTTAGCCAAATGCAAACCATCAGAACAGCGCCGCGCGCCCGACGGTGCCAAAGGCGGTTGGGCTGACGCGGCGCATCAGAGTGCATCAGATCTGCTTTTCGGGCATCTGCACAACCAGACCATCCAGCGCGTCGGTGACCTTGATCTGGCAGGTCAGGCGCGAGCGGGTCGGGTCGGGTTCATAGGCGAAGTCCAGCATGTCTTCTTCCATGTCGTCCTTGGCGGGGATTCTCTCGACCCAATCTGCGTGGATATAGACGTGGCAGGTCGAGCAGGCGCAGGCGCCACCGCAATCGGCCTCGATGCCGGGAATATTGTTGTCACGGGCCCCCTCCATGACTGTCAGTCCGTTGGCGACCTCGACTGTATGTTCGGTACCGCCATGCTCGACATAGGTGATCTTTGCCATTGCGTGCGTCTTCCTTTTTCGGTTGTCGAATTCTTCCTTAGTGAAGCGAGTTAAGTGTTTCTAGAGGGAATTGCGACTTGAACGGTCGCGCATGAATGTTCTTATCAACAATATTGTGATTGAGCCTGCGCCGATGTCAGAGGCTTTGATCGATCTCGTGGACCATGTGCAGGTGCACACCTATTCCATATTCGTCGTCCAATACGGGCACGCGTGTTTCAATTTCGACGTTAAATCCAATATGCTCATAAAAACTAACGGCTTCATTGTTGGCGGCTACGTCAAGGCATATCTGATTGCACTCGCCAGCCAAAGCTCGTTTTGTTGCTACTTCAAAGAGTTGGCCGGCAATACCAGTGCCCTGCATATCTGGACTCACGGCGAATTCGAGAATGTAGTAGGAGTTTTGACGCGGGGCAGGAAATAACCGATCCATCCAATGCAAGGCAGATTTTAGATGAAGCGCTTCATCTTCGCCAAGAGCATTAGCCTGATTATCCACGGAAAAATCGAAATTCGCAGAATACTCTTCGTCTGTATGCCCAATAAGGAGACCCGCAACCTTGTCGTGTTGCATGGCCGTAAAGGCATGTTTGTATGAATACAAACCCTGTTGCGCAGTCCATTCCGTTCCGATGATCTTGTGCAAGACATCCATTTTACCAAACATGTAGCCGTTTAGTTTTGGATCTGTGCTCCAAAGAAGATCGGCGAGAGTCTCGGGCGGAACAGATTTAGAAGCCGATTGTACTATCGCAGTCAAAAGTCACTCCTGATTCTAGCATCCAGAAAATATGACTTGCGATCCAAACATACCCCCTGCTTACCGTTTAAACAAAACGCCCTGTGATTTCTGGTCCCGATGATCTCCCCGCAGGTCTGCGTGCAACGCGCGGCCTGCTATAACCGCAGGACGAGCGCTCATCATGTCCAGCCAGCGGGTGAAATGCGGTTTGTCCTCAAGCACCTGTTGCTGGCCTTCCCATAGGCTGGCCCAGCCCCAGATCGACATGTCGGCGATGGAGTAGAAATCGCCGGCGACGTATTCGTTTTCGACCAGCCTCCGGTCGAGAACGCCGTAGAGACGCCCGACCTCACTGCGATAGCGATCTTTCGGATAGGGATGGTCTTGTGGCGGGTCCAGATGTGGGGCGTATCTAAGGAAGTGATGCGCTTGGCCGGCCATCGGACCAACGCCGCCCATTTGCCACATCAACCATTCCTCGACTGCGATCCTGTCACGTTCGGAATTGCCGTAGAATCGCCCGGTCTTGCGGGCGAGGTACATCAGGATCGCGCCGCTTTCGAAGACCGAAACAGGCGCGCCGCCAGGGCCGTCCGGGTCGACGATGGCGGGCATGCGGTTATTGGGCGAGATCTTTAAAAACTCGGGATCGAACTGGTCGCCCTTGCCGATGTTGATTAAGTGGGTTTTGTAGGGCAGCTCCATCTCTTCCAGAGCGATGGACACTTTCCAGCCGTTGGGCGTGGGCCAGAAATAGAGATCAATCATGGGGCCTCCTTGAGTTTGGGCGATCATGAAGCTTTCTGCACAAACGGCAATAGCGCGCCCGGCCGTGTTACGAAAGCGTGACCGGTGATCAGTCGGGCTTGACGTGTTCCGGGGCGGGGCGTAAACGCATCTTCATTCATGTGGCGATTTGTTACCGGATTGCGGGCCACGTTAAACAACACCGCTAAAAGGTCAGGATGAAAGACCCCTTTCGCTTGGCCGCGTCTGGGGTTTTTTGTTTGCCTCCAATGCGGGGCTGAAAGGAATGAGATGAGCGAGAGCTGGAACAAACGCACCCAAGCCGTCCATGGCGGCGTCCGTCGCAGTCAGTACAATGAAGTTTCTGAGTCGATCTTTCTGACGCAAGGGTTTGTCTACGAAAACGCCGAGCAGGCCGAGGCCCGGTTTATCGAAAGCGGCCCGGATGAGTTCATCTATGCCCGCTACGGCAACCCCACCGTGTCGATGTTCGAGCAGCGTATCGCAGCTTTGGAAGGCGGCGAGGATGCGTTTGCCACCGCTTCAGGTATGGCCGCTGTGAACGGTGCGCTGACTTCGATGCTGCAGGCGGGCGACCATGTGGTTTCAGCCAAGGCGCTTTTTGGGTCCTGTCTGTATATCCTCGAAAACATCCTGACGCGTTATGGCGTTGAGGTGACCTTTGTAGACGGCACCGATCTGGACGCGTGGGAGGCCGCGATCCGGCCTGACACCAAGGCAGTGTTTTTTGAATCCATGTCGAACCCGACGCTTGAAGTGATCGACATCACGTCCGTGTCTAAGCTGGCCCATGCGGTGGGTGCGGTTGTAATCGTGGACAACGTGTTCTCGACACCCGTGTTCTCGCGCGCGATCGAACAGGGAGCCGACGTGGTGGTCTATTCGGCGACCAAGCATATCGACGGGCAGGGCCGGGCGCTGGGCGGCGTGATCATCGGCACCAAGGAATTCATCCGTGGCACGGTCGAGCCTTACATGAAGCACACCGGCGGTGCGCTTAGCCCGTTCAGCGCTTGGATCATGGTCAAAGGTCTTGAAACCATGGCCCTGCGTGTGAATGCGCAAGCTGACAGCGCACAGAAGATTGCAGAAGCTTTGGAAGGGCATTCGGCGCTGGAGCGGACGCTGTATCCCGGGCTGAGAACCCATGCGCAAAACGCGTTGGTGCAAGAGCAGCTGGGCGGCAAGGGCGGTACGGTTCTATCGCTGGACATCAAGGGCGGCAAAGCGGCGGCATTTGCTTTCCTGAATGCGCTGACGATCCCTGTGATCTCGAACAATCTGGGCGATGCCAAGTCGATCGCAACGCACCCGGCCACCACAACGCACCAGCGTCTGAGCGACGAACAACGCGATGAGTTGGGTATCACGCCGGGCCTGATCCGCCTTTCGGTGGGGCTGGAAGATGCCGATGATCTGCTCGCGGATATCGAACGCGCTTTGGCCGCCTCGCAGAGCTAGGACAGCGCCTATGACCCATGATCAGGCGGGTGTGATCCGCCTGATCGGGCGCTTTTGGTTGAAAAGTGACGGTTTTTCCCATCTAATTTCGATCCGGGATGATATTTGGCGCGTATCGTTCCGGAATGGTAATTAAACCTCGGTGGTATATAACCGTCGGCCTAGCAAGGGATCCGTGCCAATGAACATTCATCCGCGCGACATCAACGAGACACCCGATCACGATCAGGCCGCAGCAGCGCTCAAGGTGCTGCGCGAATGGGCGAAATCAGCCTCGGCGGCCGAGATCAGTCAACTGGACCCGGCCATTGCGCAGCTTGTCCCGGGGCTGTTGCCGTCAAACTATCCAGCCCTGTCGCGCGAATATCCCCACGAGTTCGAGGCGGATGCAGCCTACAAGGCCACATTGCCGGATCTGCAAAACGGTCCATCCAGCCTGATCCGGGGTTCGAAGCAGCAAATCCAGCATGTCGGCATCTCGAATTTCCGCCTGCCGATCCGGTTCCATCGCAAAAGCGGTGCCGAGCTGACACTTGAGACCTCGGTCACCGGGTCTGTCAGCCTTGAGGCCGAGAAGAAGGGCATCAACATGTCTCGTATCATGCGGTCCTTCTACAAGCACGCCGAGCGCACCTTTAGTTTTGAGGTGATGGAGGCAGCGCTGAACGACTATCTGACTGATCTGGATAGTTTGGATGCGCGCATACAGATGCGGTTATCCTATCCCGATCGGATTGAGAGCCTGCGTTCGGGCTTGTCCGGATACCAGTATTACGACATCGCGCTGGAACTGGTTGATCAAGGCGGAGAACGTCTGAAGATTATGCATCTGGACTATGTCTATTCGTCCACATGCCCCTGTTCATTGGAACTGAGCGAACACGCGCGCGCAACCCGCGGGCAGTTGGCGACGCCGCATTCCCAGCGCTCGGTGGCGCGGATTTCGGTGGTTATCGATTGCAACGCCGATTGTCTGTGGTTCGAAGATCTGATCGCGCTGTGCCGCCGCGCGGTGCCAACCGAAACTCAGGTGATGGTCAAGCGCGAAGATGAACAGGCCTTTGCCGAACTGAACGCTGCCAATCCCATATTCGTGGAAGATGCCGCGCGTCTTTTCTGCGCCGAGCTGCAGGCCGATCATCATGTCGGCGATTTCCGTGTGATCGCCAGCCATCAGGAAAGCCTGCACAGCCATGATGCGGTCTCGATTCTAACCGAAGGTCCAACCTTCGAAACCGCGAGCCTGGACCCGCGTTTGTTTACGACGCTGTTTCATGTGGGCTGATTGACCCTGCGGAAGCTGCTGGAAAAACAGTCAAAAATCCTGCATGGGCGCTTTTTTGCCGCATTGCAGCAAGAAATGCTGCATCTGCACCCTAAATTGCGCTAGATTGTCCCCGAGTGCAGCTGCTGCGCATCCGTAAAAACCGGGTCGCGCAGCCCGAAAGGAAACCGGGACGTGCAACGCCTTGGACCGCCAACCTGCAAATCCGCCCGGACGATTGGGGCGGGCGGGGTCCTTTACTCATCTACCCGCTGCCTCGGTTTTATCAGGAGAGACATGCAATGAATCCGATTACTCAACCGCTTGAGTTTCAGGCAGCGGCCATCCGGATGGCCGGTTACGCAATGGCCAGCCAGATTGAGATCATGCAGATCATGACCCGCGCGGCGTTTGATCTGCCGATGACACCTCTGCACGGATTGAAGACAGCCGAGGCACCCGCACCGGTTGCCCGCAAAGCGGCGACCCCAGCAACGCGAAAGCCAGCAAGACCGGTTGCAAAAGCCAAGGTTGCAGCAAAGCCTAAAGCCGCGCCGAAACCCAAAGCAGCACCAAAGCCGAAGGCGGCGGCTAAGCCTGCGGCGGCACCAGCGCCGAAAGCGGCAGCTCCTAAGGTTGCGGCCGCTGCACCCAAGGCGGCCCCGGTAGCCAAACCGGCTGTGAAAGCAGCACCGGCGAAGGCCAAAGTATCTGCAAAACCCGCCTCGAAAGCGGCCAAGCCAGTATCAACGGCGGCCAAGCCGGTTGCGGAGTTCAAATCTTCAGCACAAGCCAAGGCACAACCGGCAGCCGCAGCGCCGAAAGCATCAGCAAACACGGCAAAAGCGGCGCCCAAGGCACCTGCGGCAGCTAAGCCCGCCCCAGCAAAGCCCGCCCCGGCAAAAGCTGCGCCTCTGGCCACAGCGGCTCCGAAACCTGCCGCTGCAAAACCTGCGACGAAGAAACCCGCAGCTGCGTCGGCTGAGCAGGCCAAACCGGCACCGCGTCGTGCACGCGCCCCGTCGAAGCCACCCGCGATGCCGGGCGTTGAGATAAAATCCGACAGTTAACACGGATCATCTGCTTGACACCGTCGGGCTGGCGCGCCAACGCTGCCCGTCATGATGGATCTTCGCCCGGTCGGATATGTGATTGGCCTGCTGGTCGCCATTCTAGGGGCGACCATGCTGCTGCCTATGCTTGTCGACATGATCGAGGGGCGGGGCGAGTGGCATGTTTTCTTTGAAAGCGCGGTCATAACACTGCTGACCGGCAGTGTTCTTGCGATGAGTTGTTCCAACGGAGTGGGCGAAGGTCTGACCATCCGTCAGACCTTTTTGCTGACTTCGGGTGTCTGGGTGGCGTTGCCGGTTTTTGGCGCAATTCCGTTTCTGTTCGGCGAAACTGAACTGCGTTTCGTCGATGCCTATTTCGAGGCGATGTCGGGGCTGACCACCACAGGTTCAACCGTGATCTCGGGGCTAGACGAACTGCCACAGGGCTTGTTGCTCTGGCGGGGCGTTTTGCAATGGTTGGGGGGCATCGGAATCATCGTCGTGGCGATGGTGTTCCTACCCGAGCTGCGCGTTGGTGGGATGCAGATCTTCCGCTCGGAAGGGTTTGAAACCATGGGAAAAATTCTGCCTCGTGCGCAAGAGATCGCCGGGCAGATTTCCTTGATCTACGTATTTCTGACGGTGGTCTGCGCATTGGTCTATGCCGGTTTCGGCATGAGCTTTTTTGACGCCGTCGTACATGCCATGACCACAATCGCGACGGGCGGGTTTTCAAACTATGACAGCTCTTTCGCCCGGTTTTCGGGACCTCTGGAATATGCCGCTGCCATCTTCATGATCCTCGCGGCGCTGCCATTCGTGCGGTATGTGCAATTGGCCAATGGTCACACAAGCTCGTTGTGGAAAGACAGCCAGATTCGGGCGTTTCTGGCAACCATCGTGGTTCTGGTTGTGATTATGTCGATCTTCCTGACTTCGGTCTTTCCGCACCATTGGGAGCAGGCATTCCGCGAGTCGCTGTTCAACATCACATCGATCATTTCGGGCACAGGGTACGCGAGTGTCGACTATATGGGCTGGGGCAGTTTTCCGGTCATGTTGTTCTTCCTGATCGGATTGATTGGCGGTTGCGCGGGGTCCACCGCGTGTTCGATCAAGGTGTTCCGCTATCAATTGCTGTTTGCGTCGATTAAAACCCAGCTCAGCCGAATTCGTTCGCCGCATGGTGTGTTCGTGCCGCGCTATGATGGACGACCGATCAGTCGCGACGTGCTGACCTCGGTCATGAGTTTCTTCATGTTCTTTGCACTATCGATGGGGGTTCTGTCGTGGGCGCTGGCCCTGACTGGGTTGGACTTTATCACCTCGGTATCGGGGGCCGCGACGGCACTGGCTAATGTGGGGCCGGGACTGGGGGAACAGATCGGGCCAGCAGGCAACTTTGCGGGGCTGAATGACGGTGCCAAGTGGCTGCTGACGATCGGGATGCTGGTCGGACGCCTTGAACTGCTAGCTGTCTACGCAATCTTTACCGTTCAATTCTGGAGAGGCTAATGAAACGACCCCTTGGGGCGCAGATCTCGCACATGCTTAAGGATCGTGGCGTTGACGTGATCTTTGGCATACCGGGCGTGCATAATCAGGAAATGTATCGCGGTATCGAAGAGGCCGGGATCACGCATGTTCTGGCCCGGCACGAGCAGGGGGCCGGTTTCATGGCCGATGGATATGCCCGCGCGTCTGGCAAGCCGGGGGTGGCCTATGTGATCACCGGACCGGGCCTGTGCAACATCATGACGCCGATGGGGCAGGCTTATTCGGATTCGGTGCCGATGCTGGTGTTGTCTTCTTGCCTCGAAGAGACACAAGCACTGCGTGGCCAATTGCATCAGATGAAGGATCAGCGCGCTGCGGCCGAGACAGTTACAGACTGGTCCTGTCAGGCGAACAATGCCCAGGCTGCCTATGGTCTGATCGAGCGCGCCTTCGAAGAGTTTGAGCTGTCGCGCCCGCGACCGAAACACATTCAGGTACCCATCGCGCAATTGGAGGCCGAGGCAGCGCCTGCGCCTTTTCCAAACCAGCCTGCCTTGCGCAACCAGACTGTTCCACCGGATGTGGCACCGGTTCTGTCGCTGCTGAATATCGCGCAGCGGCCTTTGTTCATATTAGGCGGCGGGTGCCGGTCTAACCTTTGGCGACAGATCCTGACCCAGTTGGGGGCGGCGTGCTTCACGACCTATGCCGGTCGCGGGCTGGCCGGGTCCGATTATCCGCTGGATTTCGGATCGATGCTGCCACGACCGGGCAGCGCCAAAGTAATTGCCTCGGCTGATCTTGTCGTTGTTGTCGGTGCTGAACTGGGCGAGGTTGATCTGTGGCGCCATAATCTGGGCCACAACGCAACTATGGTGCGTGTTGATCTGGACCCGCAAGTGCTGTCAGACCACCATCGTGCGGCTGTCAAACTGCAGGCAGATGGTGAGAGTTTTGCGCATGCGCTGTGGGCAGTGTCCGATCAGGTAAAACCAGCCGCTGGTTGGTCTGCGGACGAGGTGCGCGAGGCGCGCGCGCGCTGGCGGGCCGAGGTAGATGCCGAGCGCCCGGGCATTGTCCCCGTGGTCGATGCACTCAGGGCGGCCATGCCCTTGGATACGATGATTTATTCGGACATGACCCAATTCGCGTATGTCGCGAAAGAAGTCTGGGACATGGGCTTTCCTTATCATTGGCACCACCCGACTGGATTTGGCACGCTGGGTTACGCCCTGCCAGCCGGGATCGGTGGTGCAGTAGCACGGCGGGGCAAACCCACAGCGGTCATCGCGGGTGACTATGGTTTTCACTACACAATGCAAGAGCTTGGGGTTGCTGTCGAACTCGGCCTGCCGCTACCCATCATTCTGTGGGACAATGGTAAACTCAAAGAGATTGAAGAGAGCATGGTGCGCGGACAGATCGCGCCCAATGCGGTGATCGCGCGAAACCCGGATTTCTGCAAACTGGCCGAGGCGTTCGGGGCGCTGTCAGCTGCACCGAAGACGCTGGATGAGATGCAGGACGCAGTGCGCGCCGCCTTTCAGGCCGAGGTTCCCACATTAATACGGGTCACACCGGATATCCTGTAAACCTATGAAAAAAGGCGTGCACCTTCGTGCAGCGCCTTTTCCTGAACCTGATTGTTCAGTCCCAGCAGTGCACCAGAACGGTCATTCCGTTGGCTCTGCGGCTCAGTTCGTTGGGTGAAATCTGGGCTGAGCCTTGCGCGGGCTGACCTGAGATGCCCGCCTTGGTCAGAACCTCGGTCAGACGTGCCACATTCGCCGCAAGGCTGACCGAGTCGGGCAGGGTACGCCCATCGGAAGGGGCAGGTAGCAACATGCCAACAACGCTGCCGCTATCGTCAAAAACAGGTCCTCCCGCGTCGCCGGGTTGGGCGGACAGTGCAAGGCGTTTGACGCCATCTTCTCCATTCAGGCCGCGGATATCAGCGATTTCGCCAAAGGTCAGAGTAGGGGCACCCAATGCGCCTTCGTAAGAAAAGCCCGAAACAGCGACCTGAGACTGAATACGCGGAACGCCCGCGCGGAACTCGGCAACACTGATCGGGGCTAGGGTCTTGCTAGGACGCAGCACAGCGACACCAAGATCGGCATCCTGCCAAGCCAGCTGAACCTCTTGGTCACCGTCCAGCGTGATGCGGGTGCAGCTTTCAGCGGCCTCGGTGACCGTCAGAACCGTACCACCAGCGTCGGCGAAGAAGCCCGATCGCGATAGCCGCGGTTTGCGGATTTGCAGTCCAGACATCAAATCGATGCGCTGGTCGGCATCCGCTCCGGCACCTGCATCCAGTACGGCATCGGTCGTGGCAAAGCTTGCGCGCATCGCGGCCAGAACTCGGGCACGGCGAGCCTCATCCCCGGCAGGCCAGACCAGCGTGAAACCTTTGATCTTGCCGTCTTTCAGAGCTGCTTGCGTGAACGAGGCCATGCCATTTCCGCGTCCTTCAATCGTGAAGCTGTTGCCGCGCAGGCTGCGCTCACCGTCCAGAGGAACGATTTCAAGCGACTGCATCACTTGATAGAGCGCCCGCAGGGTTGCGGCAGAGCCTTCCTGCGAGATCAGCAGCGCCTTGGCGTCCAGATCAGAAGTGGGGTTGAAATGGGCAAAGGGTGCCTCGTAACGGTCAAAGCCCAAGACGCCTATTGGCATGTCCAGTTCGATCCCGGCTTGCGGGTCGGAATAGCGTGCCATCCCGACGCTGATCAGTGGAGCGTTGTAGTCATCCATCAGGGTTTTGCGCTGCAGCGTGGTCAGAACGCCAGTCGCGTCGAACCCGTTGGAACGTTGCCAATCGCCCATCGAGCGGCGGGTGCCCTGACCAAAGGCTCCGTCAATTGTTGAATTGTAGAACCCGGCTGCCTGCAACGCGGTTTGCAGGTCTCTGCGCTCTTGCGCGGTCAAAAGGCGTTCGCCCTGCAGAGCCTGCGAACGGGTTTCATCTGCGTCCTGCAGGGTAAGACCGGCCAAGGGCTGCTCTAGCTGCGGCTCGGGCTGGATCGGGGCGGTGACGACGCCGCGGTTCAGGATGTTGGCACCGATGGGCCAGAACTGTTGCCCCAGCGCGCTGGAGAATGCGATGAAACTGTCCGATGGGATCTGACGCTCGGCCCGGTAAACGCGCAGCACCTGTTCGGCGTCGTCGCGTAAATAGGGCCCGATAACAATGGCATACCAGCCGGAATTCAGCCGAAACCCGTTCACATCGGGCAGTGCGTTCGCATAGACCTGCGCCCGTTCCTGCGCCTCGCGCAGCGACGGCTGCGCCTCGATCTGAACAAAGACGCCCGCATCTTGCTGGGCAAAAGCGGCGCGCAGGCCGAAGAGGATAAAGAATGTAATAACCGTAAATACGCGTGTCATTGTCTGCCCGTGTTCTGCAGTGTTTTCACTTTGGCGCAGATTACGCGGAATCGCGGTCCGATTGCCATGCCCGGAATACGGGGAATTCTGTGTGTGGCCGCTCAGCGACAGAGTGGCCGATTGGCCCGTTGACGCCCTTGGATGCCTTGCATAGGAAGGGCCGAACCTACCGGAACCGGGCGCCCCGCGCGTCCAAGGGAATTGTCATGACCGAACCCAATAGCGCACCACGTTCATTTCAAGAGATTATCCTAAGGCTTCAGTCCTATTGGGCGTCGAAAGGTTGTGCGATCCTACAGCCCTATGACATGGAGGTCGGCGCAGGTACGTTCCATCCAGCAACCACGTTGCGGGCTTTGGGGTCCAAGGCTTGGGCAGCGGCCTACGTTCAGCCCTCGCGTCGCCCGACAGACGGACGTTATGGCGAAAACCCGAACCGGTTGCAGCATTACTATCAATACCAGGTGCTGATCAAACCCAGCCCGCCGGATCTGCAAGAGCTGTATCTGGGCAGCCTTGAGGCCATCGGCATCGACATGGATCTGCACGACATCCGCTTTGTCGAGGATGACTGGGAAAGCCCCACTCTGGGTGCGTGGGGTCTGGGATGGGAGGTCTGGTGTGACGGCATGGAAGTCAGCCAGTTCACCTATTTCCAGCAGGTCGGCGGCCATGACTGTGCGCCGGTTTCGGGTGAGCTGACCTATGGTCTGGAACGTCTGGCCATGTATGTGCTGGGCATTGATCATGTGATGGATATGCCGTTCAACGATCCGCAATCACCCAGCCCGCTGACCTATGGCGACATCTTCAAGCAGACCGAAGAGGAATACGCCCGCTGGAACTTCGATATTGCCAATACCGAGGTCCTGCTGCGTCATTTCGAAGAGGCTGAAACCGAATGCGCGACCATTCTGGCGCAGGAACATGACGACCCGAAGACGGGCAAGCGCATCATCATGGCGCATCCCGCATATGATCAGTGCATCAAGGCCAGCCACATCTTCAACTTGCTGGACGCCCGCGGGGTGATTTCGGTTACCGAAAGACAGGCCTATATCGGCCGCGTTCGCGCATTGGCCAAGCAATGCGCCGATGCGTTCGTGCAGACCGAGGCTGCCGGGTTCGAAGCTTGATGCAGCGCCTAGGCCAGTCCGGGCAACAACGCCTTCAGGCCGTCTGCGATCATGCTGATTGCGATAGCCGCAAGGATCATGCCCATGAAGCGGCTCATTATCACTCGGGCATTGTCCGACAGCCGCTTAGCCAACGCCGATGCGTTCCAGAACGTGATCAAAAGCAAGGCCACCACGAACAGAAATACACCTGCATAGACAACGGCTTCGACCGGGGTTTTGATGTGGTGCGCATAAAGGATCAGTGTTGTGATTGTTCCGGGGCCGACCAGAATGGGAAAAGCCAAGGGATAGAACGCAACGGTCTCGGGCGCGGGATAGGATTTCTTTTCTCCGTCGGTTCCGTGATGCGAGCTGCTCTGGTTCCCGTTCAGCATGTTCAGGCCGATCATCAGTACAACAAGGCCACCGGCGACGCGCAGGTCATCGACGCTGATGCCAAAGAGCCCAAGCGCGTGACTGCCGATCGCAGCGAAGGCGCCACCGAGGATCGTGCAATAAAGCGCAGTCTTCACAGCCACTTTGCGTTGATCCGAAATGGGCAGGTCTTGCGTAACACTCAGGAACACAGGCAAGTTGGTAATCGGATTCATGATTGCAAAAAGCGCGCCAAAGAATCCGACGGCAAGAGTGGTTTCCATGCGAGTAGCCTCGTTTCTGACCGTACTGCTTGGGAACCTGTCTTATTTTCTATGAACTTGAAAGAGGTGGCGTAAACGATGACTGGAAAATTGGTTGCGCTAATCCTTCTGATTTCTGGAGTTCTGGCCGGTGCTGGCATGTATTACCTGCAGGTTTATGGGTTCTATTATGAGGTAGAACCGCGCCCGGGCCAGGATGTGGTCCTGCTGGCGCAAGGGGCGGAAGCGCCCGAAGCCATCGCCTATACTGGGTTTAAGGCCATTGACGCCGACAGTTCTCCGATCCGGTATCGGGCCTGTTTCGAAACCGAGTTGAGGCCGGATCAAATGGTGGATTTTACCCCTGTCGAGAACCCCGAGCCATTGACCGCGCCAGGGTGGTTTGACTGCTACGACGCAGTTGCGCTGGCCGACGTATTGAAATCGGGTCAAGCACAGGCTTTCTTGGGCACCAAGAACATCCATTATGGTGTCGACCGGATCGTTGCCATTACACAGGATGGTAAAGGCTACGTCTGGCATGCGCTGAACAATTGCGGTGAAAAGGCCTATGACGGCACGGTTGTGGGCGAGGAGTGCCCACCCAGGCCCGAGGGCTGATGCAGATGGGGATGGTCGTTGAGATACCGGAGTTCCTGACAGCAACGCTGGGCTTTGCGGTCTATCTGCTGGGGGCAGAGATCAACGCCCGTGTCGCACAATTGCGCAGCTTCAACATCCCCGAGCCGGTAACCGGGGGCCTTCTTGCCTCGCTCGTGGTATTGGCGCTGTATCTTGGTTTCGGCATTGAGCTATCCTTTGGCTTGACCGCACGAGACTTTCTATTGGTTCTGTTCTTTGCCGGGATTGGTCTAAATGCCCGTCTGTCCGATTTGATTGCGGGCGGCAAGCCTTTGCTTTTGCTTCTGATTTTGACGCTTCTGACCATCGTTGCGCAAAACGTGATCGGCGCTGCGGGGGCCGCGATGTTCGGTTATCCGGCGCAAGCCGGGGTGCTGTTCGGGTCTGCTGCGCTGATCGGGGGGCACGGAACCGCGATCGCCTGGGCCCCCGAAGTTGCGGGCGCCACCGGTTTGAGTGGCGCAACCGAGTTGGGGGTGGCCGTGGCCACATTGGGTCTCGTGCTGGCCGCTCTGGTCGGGGGGCCGATTGCGCGGCTGCTGATCGAGGGGCGCAATCTCAGCCCCGAACGCCCCGGGGAAGAGCATACGGTGGGCCTGCCCAATGAGGTCGACCAGAAATCCGAGATTGATCATCTGACAATCATGCGGGTGCTGCTGTATCTCAACCTCGCGATCATTTCAGGCGCGATCCTGAGCGAAGCAATCAGCGCCGCAGGGCTGAAACTGCCGTTGTTTGTGCCCTGCCTTATCATGGGGATCGTGATTGCCAATCTCCGCGCCATGTTCGCGCCGAATGCCAAGCCGGTCTCACGCACGCCCTCGCTGGCGCTGATCTCGGAATTCGCGCTTGGTGCATTTCTGGCGATGTCGCTGATGAGCCTTCAACTGTGGACCATCGCCGAACTGGGCCTTGCGATTGCGGTGATCATGACCGCCCAGACCCTGTTTGCCGTGGTGTTCGTGATCTGGGTTCTGTTTCCGTTGATGGGATCGAATTACCGCGCCGCCGTTCTGGCCGCCGGGTTCGGGGGGTTCGCTCTGGGTGCTACCCCCACAGCTATCGCAAATATGACCGCCGTAACCAAGCGATATGGCCCGTCGCCTATTGCCTTTATCGTACTGCCCCTTGTATCCGCATTCTTTGTGGACATCGCCAATGCCATCGTCATTCAGACGATTGTCAATTTCTAAGGACCGAAAATGCCCGACCTGCTGATCGAACTGTTTTCCGAGGAAATCCCCGCGCGCATGCAGACCCGCGCCGGTGAAGACCTGAAAAAGCGGATCACCGATGGTCTGGTCGAAGGCGGTCTGACCTATGGCTCTGCCGCTGCACTGACGACGCCGCGTCGCCTGACGCTGGCGGTTGAAGGCCTGCTGGCGGAAAGCCCGACAATCCGCGAAGAACGCAAAGGCCCAAAGGTCGGCGCGCCTGACAAAGCCATCGAAGGCTTTCTACGCGGCGCGGGACTGACCCGAGACCAGCTGGAAGAGCGCGACACGCCCAAAGGCGCAGTGTATTTCGCCACCATTGAAAAGGCGGGTCGTCCAGCAGCTGAAATCATCGCCGAGGTCTTAGAAGCTACCATTCGAAACTTCCCCTGGCCCAAATCCATGCGCTGGGGGGCTGGATCGGTGCGGTGGGTACGGCCCTTGCACTCGATCCTGTGCATCCTGACCGATGAAGCAGGCGCGCAGGTCGTGCCGCTTGCGATCGAAGGGATCACGTCCGGTGATACGACTGAGGGCCATCATTTTATGGCCCCGAACCGGTTTACGGTGACCTCGTTCGAGGATTATGCCGCCAAGCTGAAACGCGCCTTCGTGGTGCTGTCGCCCGAAGAGCGCGCCGAACATATCTGGAACGATGCCCAGAACATGGCCTTCGCCGCCGGTCTGGAAGTCGTCGACGACAAGGGTCTGCTGGCAGAAGTTGCCGGTCTGGTCGAATGGCCCGTTGTGCTGATGGGGCAGATCGACGAGGAGTTTCTTGAGCTGCCGCCCGAGGTACTGCAGACCTCGATGAAAGAGCATCAGAAGTTCTTTTCTGTGAAGAACCCCAAGACGGGGCGGATCGAGCGCTTCATTACCGTCGCCAATCGCGAGACCGCCGATAACGGCGCAACCATTCTGGCGGGGAACCAGAAGGTTTTGTCGGCCCGTCTGGCCGATGCGAAATTCTTCTGGGAGAACGACCTGCGCGTTGCCAAGTCGGACATCGCCCAATGGACCCGCGCGTTGGAGAATGTGACTTTCCACAACAAGCTGGGCACTCAGGCGGAACGCATCGACCGCATTGCCGCGCTGGCCCGAGAACTGGCCTCAGTGGTCGGGGCGGATGCGGATCAGGCCGAGAAAGCCGCGCGTTTGGCCAAGGCTGATCTGAACTCCGAAATGGTCTATGAATTTCCTGAACTTCAAGGGCTTATGGGGCGGTATTATATCGAAGCGGCTGGCGAAGACGCTGCCGTCGCGGCTGTGGCGCAGGAGCATTACTCGCCGCTGGGGCCGTCGGATGACGTGCCCACCGCACCGCTGTCGGTGACCGTAGCGCTGGCCGACAAGCTAGATACGCTGACAGGATTTTGGGCGATTGATGAGAAACCAACCGGGTCGAAGGACCCGTTTGCTCTGCGTCGCGCGGCGTTAGGGGTAATTCGACTAATCGTGAATAATGGTCTGCGTCTTCGGTTGGACCGTTTTTTCGATAGTCAACTGGTTCGATCAGAACGCGCTATCAATGAGGCTTTGCCCGAAGCGAATGTCCGCGATCTCCTGGAAGAAATCGCAAAACATGGTGTCTTTGGTGCTTCATTCCAGACTGTCAAAGAAAAGCTTGAAGGATCGCCCGCAGCAGCATTTCTTGAGCTTGAGAAAAAGGTTCCTGACGCGTCTGACGATCTTCTTTCTTTCTTCCACGACCGCCTCAAAGTCTTCCTCCGAGACGAAGGCATCCGCCATGATGTCATCGACGCTTGTATCGCGATGGAGGGGAATGACGACCTCAACCTCCTGGTAAAACGCGCCCGCGCTCTGAATGCGGTGATTGCGACCGAGGATGGAGAGAACCTCGTGCAGGGGTTCAAGCGTGCGAACAACATCCTGTCTCAGGCGGAAGAGAAGGATGGAGTCGAATACTCTTACGGCGCGGATGTGAAGTTTGCTGAAACTGACAGCGAAAAGGCACTGTTTGCAGCGCTTGACGCGGCAGAGGCCAAGATCGATCCCGCGCTGAAGGCCGAGGATTTCCCGACAGCGATGGCGGCAATGGCCGAACTGCGCGGGCCGGTGGATGCGTTCTTTGAGGACGTGCAGGTCAATACCGATAATGACATTCTGCGCCGCAACCGTCTGAACCTGCTGAGCCAGATCCGTAAGGTCTGCTCTAGCGTTGCTGATCTGACGCGTATCGAGGGATAACGCCCTTGCGCCAAGGGCGCAGGGGCTTATGCTGCGGTGAAACCAAAAGGTGCCGCAGTGCAGAATAATCCGCATACCACGCTTATCACTCCAAAAGCGCCCGTTGCCGCCAATACCCATGGTGGCCGGGCGAAGTGCCTGCAACGACTGGTCAGGCTGGACATGCCGGTGCCGCGGACCGTGGCCCTTTCTTTTGACGCGGTGCAGCGAATTGCCAAGGGCGACATTCCCGACATCGCGGCCATTCTGGAACAGTTCGACGCCGAGTCATTGCTGTGTGTACGGCCCAGTTCAGAAGATCCTGACTGGGGTGGACCGGGGGCGGTGCTGAATATCGGCATGAACGATGCCCGATATCTGGATCGGTCTGCGGAAATGGGGGCGGATGCGGCGGCGGCGCTATATCTGCGGTTTGTGCAGAGCTATGCGCTCCATATTGCGCGTCTGGACCCGGATGTGTTCGATACCATCGATGCGGATGGGCGCGAAGGGCTGAGCTTGTCCCTGCGGGCGTATGAAGATGAAACCGACGAGTCCTTCCCGCAAGATCGAGGAGAGCAACTGATCGGTGTTCTGCGTTCGATGGCGCGTGCCTGGGATGGCACGTCGGCCCGGCTGCTGCGGCAGGCCAAGGGCGCACCTGCGGATGCCGGTTTGGGGCTGGTGATTCAAGAGATGATCCCGGGCGTCGGACAGGGGGAATGCGGTTCAGGCGTGTTGCAACTGATTGACCCTGCGACAGGTATGCCCCAAATCACGGGCCGCTATCTGAGCCAGAGCCAGGGGCGCGATGCGCTCGGGGAAGGTGTAGCTGCGCTGTATCTGGAAAAGGACGAGCGCGGCCAATCGCTGGAGGATGTGGCGCCCGAGGCTTTTGCCGATCTCAAGGCCCACGCTGCGTTAATGCGTGAGAAGCTGCGCGAAGAGATGCAGGTCGAATTCGTGGTGCAGAACGGCAAGGTGCATATTCTGGACGGCGTGCGGGTTCCGCGCGGGTCGCGGGCCGGGATGCGGATCGCGGTGCGCTTGGCCGAAGACGGGATCATTCCGCCGCAAGAGGCCGTGATGCGGATCGACCCGCATTCGCTGAATGAACTTCTGCACCGGCAGGTCCATCCTGAGGCCGAGCGTGATGTGCTGACCACAGCCATCGCGGCCAGCCCCGGTGCAGCGACCGGTCGAATTGTCTTTACGGCTGCCGAAGCGCAGGCCAGCGCCGCGCGGGGGGAGCCCTGTATTCTTGTGCGCCGTGAAACCTCGCCCGAAGATGTGCGCGGAATGCATGCCGCAGTAGCTGTTTTGACCGAAAAGGGCGGGATCACCAGCCATGCGGCGGTGATTGGCCGAGGTCTGGGTCTGCCGTGTATCGTCGGCGCGTCCGAGATGCGATTCCAGACCAAGAAAAAGCTGCTAAGCGCACCAGATGGGCGAGTGTTCAAGACAGGCGATATTCTGACCATCGATGGGACTTCTGGTCAGGTTCTGGCCGGACAACCCGAGATGCTTGAAGCGGCGCTGGATGATTGCTTTCAGACACTGATGAGCTGGGCCGATGCCGAGCGGGACATCGCCATCCGCGCCAACGCCGATACACCCGCTGACGCGCAAACTGCGCGAAACTTCAAAGCAGAAGGGATCGGGTTGTGCCGAACGGAACACATGTTCTTCGATCCTGGCCGCCTGACCGTTATGCGCGAAATGATCTTTGCGCAGACCCCGTCTGGACGTGCCGCTGTGCTGGAACGGTTGCTGCCGATGCAACGGCAGGATTTTGTGCAGTTGTTCCGGATTATGGAGGGGCAGCCGGTCTGCATCCGCCTGTTCGATCCGCCCTTGCACGAGTTTCTGCCCACTACGCGCACTGGTCAGCGCGAGCTGGCTGAGGCGCTGGATTTGCCAATCTCGGATGTCGAACGTCGGGTCGAGGCGATGAGCGAGTACAACCCGATGCTGGGGTTGCGCGGGGTTCGTCTGGGTGTCACCGTGCCGGAAATCTACGACATGCAGGCACGCGCGATCTTCGAGGCGACGGTTGAGGCCAGCAAAGAAGGTGCCCCTGTCGTACCCGAGGTCATGATCCCGCTGGTCTCGGCCAAGCGCGAGGTTGAACTGGTCAAAACACGCATCGATACTGTAGCGGCCGAGGTTGCCTCGGAGCAGGGGCAGGAGTTCGACTATCGATTGGGAGTGATGGTGGAAACGCCTCGGGCCTGTCTGCGCGCGAATGAGATTGCGCCACATTCCGCTTTCCTAAGCTTTGGAACAAACGACCTGACCCAGATGACCTACGGATTGTCGCGCGATGACGCTGGGCGCTTCATGTCGGCATATGTCCGCCAAGGCGTGTTTGGCGAAGATCCATTTCACGTTCTGGATGCAGATGGGGTAGGTGAATTGCTGAAGCTGGGGGCCGAGCGCGGGCGTCAAGCCCAACCAGACGTTACGCTTTCTGTCTGTGGCGAACATGGTGGTAACCCCGAATCAATCGCTATCTGCCGGTCACTTGGATTCGACTATGTGTCCTGTTCTCCTTTCCGGGTTCCTGTCGCTCGGCTGTCTGCCGCTCAACTGGCGATTTCGTCCAAACTTGGGGGTTGACTAACTGTCTCCTACCTAGAAATAGTGGCGTAAGAAACGTTCCGCTGTCGATAATAATTGGCGGCGTGAGCGGTTTTTCTCTTGCATTTTTTTCAGAACTGGACGTCTCGCTTCGTCTGGGGTATTAGCCTCGTCGCGCCCGCCGGGGGAGGGTATGGCGCGTTTGTGCCTGTGCGAGGTTATCTGATGAGACGCTACATAGTGGCTGTTGCCGTGGGGGCCGCAGCCTTGCTACCGAGTTTGTCCTTTGCCGATAGGCAAGGCGATACAAAATCTGTTGAGTTGGTCACACGTAACGAGTTGCCAGCACAAAGCTTCCGCGATTACCTGAAACTGTTTAAGCCGCGTAAGGCGCCGGAAAAAGTCGAAATCTCCTACACCAAAGCCTGGCTGGACCAGCAGCCAAAGGCGACCGGAGATGAAAATTTTCGTTGTCTTGCCGAAGCGCTGTATTTCGAGGCTCGCGGTGAAAGCGTACGCGGTCAGTTTGCAGTGGCCGAGGTTATCCTGAACCGGGTTGAAAGCGGTCGCTTTCCGGATTCACTGTGCGGTGTGATCAAGCAAGGAACGGGCAAGAAATATCAGTGCCAGTTCACCTACACCTGTGACGGGCAGAAAGAGATTATCAACGAAAAACGCGCTTATGATCGCGTTTCGAAAGTCGCCCGTGCCGCAATCGATGGTGTAGCTGAAGAGATGACCGCAGGTGCCACGCACTATCACACCAAGGCAGTGCGCCCGTCCTGGTCCCGCGTCTATAAAGAAACGGCGCGTATTGGCGTGCATATCTTCTACAAGCACAATTATCGCACGGCCAGCAACTGATTGACGCACCAGCGCTGGAAGGGTGCTGGCAACAGGCGTTTTACCAACTATGTTGCGAGCCAGGAGGCTTGCAATGACCATATCACGCCGACAGTTTCTGCAATCGACCCTGGCCTTGTCGATGATACCACGCGTGGCGATGGCATCTGCCACCGAACTGGTGGCACAGACTTCCCTCCAGCAGATCGCGCCCCAGGGATATCCGGAAACTCCGGTCTGGAGTTATGGCGGCGGTGTTCCGGGCGCGGAAATCCGTGTTCCGCAGGGGGCTCGGGTACGCCGCAAGATTGTAAACATGCTGCCGCAACCAACGACCGTTCACTGGCATGGCATCCGGATCGACAATGCGATGGATGGAGTGCCCGGCCTGACGCAGGAAGTTGTGCAGCCAGAATCCAACTTTGAATATGATTTCGTGGTGCCGGATGCGGGAACCTATTGGTATCATGCGCACAACCAATCGATGGAGCAGGTCGCGCGTGGGCTTTATGGCCCTTTGATCGTCGAAGAAGCCAGCGGACCCGATGTTGATCAGGACCTGACCTTAATGCTGGACGATTGGCGCCTTGACACCGAGAGCGCAAAGATATCCAGCGATTTCGACAATGCTCATGATCTGAGCCATGCGGGTCGGCTGGGCAACATTGTAACGGTGAACGGAGAGTTTGACCCTTCTTATCCGGTGCAGGCGTCTGAACGATTGCGATTGCGGGTGATCAATGCCGCGAATGCCCGGGTATTCGACGTAGCGCTCGACGGGCTTGCTGGTTGGATTGTTGCGCTTGACGGTATGCCGCTTGAGGTTCCATTGCGAGTTGAGAGCAGTTTTCCTTTGGCGCCTGCGCAGCGGGTTGACTTGATCGTTGATGTCTCAGCGGAATCCGGCCAGACGGCAAGTATTGTGAGTGTAGAACGGGATGGCGCTTACGGACTCGTCAAATTTGATGTGTTCGGAGTAGCATCGCGTATTGCTGATGCAAAAGTTAGACCGTTGCCAGCAAACCGAATGCCCGAAATTGAACTGCAGAATACACCTCTGCATCGTATGACGATGCAGGGGGGGGCAATGCGCTGGCTGGAGAGCGCCAAATTGGGCGATTCCGAGCTGTCGGGGCGCGAGTTGGCTCAGCTTGGACGATTCTGGGCTTTGAACGGATATGCAGAGCGGCCAGATGATCCGTTTCTGGATGCGCGATTGGGATCAGTTCATCGGATTGAATTCGCAAATGAAACGGCGTTTCCACATGCGATGCATCTGCATGGACACCATTTTCGCATTATCCTGCAGGACGGTACACTAGGGCCGTGGCGCGACACTGTTCTAGTCGAGCGAGGGCAGGTGCGGCAGGTAGCGTTGGTAGCTGACAATCCGGGCAACTGGCTGTTGCATTGTCACATGCTTGGCCATGCGGCATCGGGTATGATGAGCTGGTTCCGGGTCACGTAACGCCGCATTCCGTAGCTGGAAAGGCGTTTGCTGCGATGCTATACGCCCGCGAAACGCCTAAAGTGGGCTGATCATCAGTCCACCGAGCCCGAAAAGGTCCGCCGCATGAGCTCTGAAATCCGTCTTGCCTTTGCGCACCCGTCCGAACGGTCCGAGGCTACCGCCGCGCGCGGTGCGCTGGACCGCATTTCGCTGCGCGATCACATAGTTGAGGTCGAGATCGGGGCGTTTCAGGCCGAACGCGGTACCACGCAACGGATCTGCTTTAACATCGTGGTCGAGGTGCGTCCGCTGACAGACCCCATCGATGATGACGTGGATCGTATTCTGTCTTACGACCGTGTAACCGAAGCGATTGCGTTTGAGCTGGCTGCTGAACGGCTAAATTTGCTCGAGACACTGGCAGATCGCGTGGCGGAGCGCATTCTGCTTGAGCCTCAGGCTGTAAGAGCTTTTGTCCGCATTGAAAAACTGGATCGTGGACCCGGCGCGCTTGGCGTCGAGATCGTGCGCGGCAAGGATGCGGTACATCATGATGTGACCGAAGAAGAGCGGCCACATCCACGGTTGGTCTTTCTGTCGAATGCAGCGATTTCATCAGGTAATCTCACCGGCTGGATCGACCAGCTTGAGAATCGCCAGCGCCCGCTGATCCTGTGTGTTGGGGCGTCTGATCTGGATGTGCCGCAGACGGGTCACGCAATGACCCAACGCCGGATAGATCTGTTGGCAATTGAACAGAACGCCTGGGTTCTGGCTGCGCGCGATCACCGTTGCGTGGTCGTTTCAACGCGGACCGAGTTGGATTGGGCGATGAAAAACGGCCAGATTTGTGTTTGGGCACCCTCCAAAATTGTTCTGGATGCGGTCGATGGCCCCTCAGCCGCGCCGTCTGACGCGGTGGCGCTGGCTGCTTGGTTCGCTGCAACCTTTGAAGCCAGCGAGATGCTGGTTATTGGCGGAGACCTGCCCGAAGCCCCCAAAACGCCATTGCGCGCAGTTCCGGTGGAGCAGGCGCAACTGTGACCGTCTATTACCGCCCATTGGTCCAGCATGGGAGCACGCGCGTCGACGGGGCGGTGCCACTGGCAGGGCAGGTGCTGTGGTTCTCACAGGCCGAGCGGATTGAGCGCGGGCAAAGCACCCAGATCGTCGATGCCGTTGAAATCCCAAAGGAACAGCTGGATCGTCTGACCTGCGCGCGTCCAGCGATTGCCGGACTTGATATGGCACGAACGCAGATCATGGGCATTCTGAATGCCACGCCGGATAGCTTCTCGGATGGGGGGCTGCATAACTCGGTCGAGGCCGCTCGGACCGCTGCCGCCGACATGGTAGCGCATGGTGCAAGTATTCTGGACATTGGCGGCGAATCCACGCGCCCGGGCGCTGATTTTGTGCCTGAAGACGAAGAGATTGCCCGCACACGCCCTTTGATTGAGGCAATTCGGGGCGAGACGGATGTGTTGATCTCGATCGATACTCGCAAGGCCGGTGTTGCCAAGGCAGCGCATCAGGCGGGTGCGGGACTGATCAACGATGTGTCAGGATTTACCTTCGATCCTAAACTTGCACCATTTTGCGCGCAGATTGAGGCTCCGGTTTGTGTGATGCATATGCAGGGTGATCCGACCACGATGCAGGATGACCCGCACTATGACAATGTTCTGCTGGATGTTTACGATTTCCTTGAGGGGCAAATCGCGCATCTTGAAGGACTGGGGCTCAGCCGCGATTTGATTGTCATCGATCCGGGCATCGGGTTTGGCAAGAATCTGGACCACAACCTGACCCTTCTACGCAATCTCAGCCTGTTTCACGGGCTGGGCTGTCCAATCCTTTTGGGCGTTTCGCGCAAGGGATTTATTGGTCAGATCGGCAAAGAGCCGCGCAAGGATACCCGCGCGCCGGGGTCAATCGCGGTTGCTCTGGCGGGAATATCACAGGGCGTGCAGATTGTACGGGTACATGACGTGGCCGAGACGGCTCAGGCCTTGCGTCTATGGGCCGCCGTCCGGTAATCCGGGCAAAAGGAATTTTCAGGAGACCGACTTATGCGCAAGCTGTTTGGAACCGACGGGGTGCGGGGCACCGCCAACACGCACCCTATGACGGCGGAAATGGCTTTGCGAATTGGCGCCGCTGTGGGGCGGTATTTCCGCCGCGATGCCTCGGGCGTACACCGCGTTGTCATTGGCAAGGATACGCGGCTGTCGGGCTATATGCTGGAAAATGCGCTGACGGCAGGTTTGACCTCGACGGGTATGAACGTGCTTCTGCTGGGGCCGGTGCCGACTCCTGCGGTAGGGTTGATGACGCGCTCGATGCGCGCGGATCTGGGCGTGATGATCTCGGCCAGTCACAATCCGGCGATCGACAATGGAATTAAATTCTTTGGGCCGGACGGGTTCAAGCTGTCCGATCAGGCCGAGATTGAGATCGAGCGGCTGATCGAAGAAGGTGTAAGCCCCGCACAGGCGCAGAATATTGGTCGTGCGCGTCGGGTTGACGATGCACGGTTCCGTTATGGCGAGCGTGTGAAATCATCGCTGCCGCGCAATCTGCGCTTGGATGGGCTGAAGGTCGTGATCGACTGCGCCAACGGTGCCGCGCACCGTACTGCGCCGGAAGTTCTTTGGGAGTTGGGAGCAGATGTGATCCCGGTCGGCATCGCGCCGAACGGCAAGAACATCAACCTCGGATGTGGCTCAACCCAGCCTCGTGTTGCGGCCGAAACCGTGGTTTCACATGGCGCCGATGTAGGTATCTGTCTGGATGGGGATGCCGACCGCGTCGTTGTGATCGACGAAACCGGCGCTGTTGCTGATGGGGATCAGTTGATGGCCCTGTTGGCGACCGCCTGGTCCCGCGCGGATCAGCTGAAAGGCGGCGCCTTGGTCGCCACTGTGATGTCGAACCTCGGGTTGGAGCGGCACCTGGCCGGGCAGGGGCTGCGTCTGGAGCGGACCGCCGTTGGCGACCGCTATGTGGTTGAACGGATGCGCGAGGGTGGTTTCAATCTTGGTGGCGAACAGTCAGGTCACATCGTGATGAGCGATTATGCCACAACCGGCGACGGTCTGATGGCGGGGCTGCATTTTCTGGCAGAGATGGTGCAATCCGGCAAGAAAGCCTCGGACCTATCGCGCCAGTTTGAGACGGTGCCGCAATTGCTGAAGAATGTGCGCTTTAGCGCGGGGCAGGCCCCGCTGGAAGCGGCCAGCGTCAAAAGCGCGATTTCCGAGGCCGAGGCGCGTCTGAATGGGCAGGGGCGTTTGCTGATCCGCAAATCGGGCACGGAACCTCTGATCCGGGTGATGGCGGAATGCGAAGATGCCGCACTGCTGACCCAAGTGGTCGATGGGATCGTATCCGAGGTTGAGGCGGCGACAGGTTAACGCCCCAGTAGCATTTTCTGCAGAGTGAACCACTGGCTGATTGCCAGCCCGGTTAGGATCATGGCAAGCGCGATATAGAACCGCAGCGGCAGGGCTTCGGATAGAATCCAGGCCCCGAACACCATCGACCAAACGGGCACCTGATAGTTCACCAGCGTCAGAAAGACGGACCCGGCGCTGCGGGTGATGGATACTCGCAGCAGGGTGGCGAAGGCCGTGGGGACAAGGCCCAGAACGATCAGGGCCAGACTGGGGCGCGTTCCCTGCCACGAGGGCAGCCCCTCGGTTAGCAGCATGATAGGTATCAATAGTACTGCGCCAACCAGCAGCGTCAGGGCTGCCAGAGCCATCGGTTCAATCGGCGGGCAGCGGCGGGTCAGGATCGACGAGCTGGCGTAGCACAAGGCTGCCGTGACGCAGGCCATTTGCGCCAGTGGCTGCGTACCCTGACCCAATTGCGCCAGACCGGGCCCGATCAACACAAGCGCGCCAGAGAAGCCAAGGCAAACGCCGACCAGACGCCGTAGGTTCATAGGCTCATCCGAAAAGAAATGTGCCAGCGGCAGAACCATCAGCGGAATCGCCGCCATGGACAGACCCGCAAAGGCCGAAGGGACAAATTGTTGCCCCCAGCTTAACAGCATGAAGGGAACCGCCGTCGACAGAATGCCGATGAAGAAAATCGAACTCAAAAGGGCTGGTGTCAAACTCGGAATACGCCGTCCGGTAAGGCGCATCAGCACCAGCAGCATAACGGCACCCAATGTGGTGCGCGACGTCGCCACGGTGACCGGTCCATAGCCTTCCAACGCCATGGCAACCACCATAAACGTCCCGCCCCAGATGAGGCCCAGCGTGAAAACACCGCTCCAATCCTGTTTTGTCGGTTGTTGAACCATTCCATCCACTTATCCCGCGAATCTGACGGTGTCACGCGCTGATATTGACATTAGGTAAGTCATTACTTACCGTAAGCTATGGCTTACAAAGAAGTGCTTTCGGCTTTAGGGGATTCGACCCGTCGTCAGGTTTTTGAGGCGGTGGCCAAGCGCCCCAGGGCGGTTGGTGATCTGGCTGCGGATTTGCCCGTAAGCCGCCCGGCGGTCTCGCAACATTTAAAGGTCTTGTCCGATGCCGGACTTGTCGTTTGCAGGGCTGAGGGAACGCGCCGCATCTATGCCGCCCGACCCGAGGGGCTGGCCGACCTGCGCGCCTGGCTCGAGCAATACTGGTCGGACGTGTTGGAGAGTTTCGCCGCCGAGGTAAACGAAGGACGAGATGCATGATCGAACCAATCATCAAGACCATCGTTGTAAACGCAGCGCCCGAGCACGCCTTTGATGTTTTTGTAAATCGCATTGCCAAATGGTGGCCATTGGATGGGCACGCTGTCTCAGCGGCGCAAGGCAAGCCTGCGCTGGCAGTTGTGATCGAACCTCATGTCGGCGGTGCGGTTTATGAAACCATGTTCGATGGCACCCGCGCTGATTGGGGCAAGGTGTTGATCTTCGAACAGGGGGCTCGCCTGGCCTTCAGCTGGCACCCCGGCACCAACACCGACCGCCCCACGCGGGTTGAGGTCCGGTTCGCAGCCCACGGAGCCGGGCAGACCATGGTCACTCTGACCCATTCGGGCTGGGAAGTCTGGACATCTGAGGCGTCGGACAAACGCACCGGTTACGACAGTGGCTGGGATTATGTTCTGGGCGAATGCTACGCAAATGCTGTCACCAAATGAAAAGGGCGGCCACCGGGGCCGCCCTTTCGCTGACAATTGTCAGACTTAGTTCTTTTCTTTGTCGACCATTTTGCCAGCCGAGATCCAGGGCATCATGGCGCGCAGTTTTGCACCGGTTTCCTCGATCATGTGCTCATCGTTCGCACGGCGCGACGCTTTGATGGTCGGTTGGCCTACAGCGTTCTCCAGCATGAAGTCACGGACGAATTTACCCTGCTGGATGTCGTTCAGAACCTCTTTCATACGCGCTTTGGTCTCGTCGTATTTCAAAATACGCGGGCCGGTGACGTACTGGCCATATTCAGCCGTGTTCGAGATCGAATAATCCATGTTGGCGATGCCGCCTTCATAGATCAGGTCAACGATCAGCTTCACTTCGTGCAGACACTCGAAATATGCCATCTCGGGCGCGTAGCCGGCCTCAACCAGCGTTTCAAAGCCGCAGCGGATCAGTTCAACCAGACCGCCGCACAGTACGGCCTGCTCACCGAACAGGTCGGTTTCGCATTCCTCGCGGAAGTTGGTTTCGATGATGCCCGAACGGCCGCCACCGATGGCCGAGCAGTAGGACAGGCCGATTTCCAGCGCTTTGCCGGTCGCGTCGTTGTCGACCGCGACGAGGCAAGGAACGCCGCCGCCTTTGGTGTATTCGCCGCGCACGGTGTGACCGGGGCCTTTGGGGGCCATCATGATCACGTCAACGCCTTCTTTCGGCTCGATCAGGCCAAAATGGACGTTCAGGCCGTGGGCGAACGCGATGGCCGCACCTGGCTTGATGTTGTCGTGCACGTATTTCTTGTACGTCTCAGCCTGCAGTTCGTCAGGCATGGTGAACATAATAACGTCGCACCAGGCTGCGGCTTCGGCGATGCCCATCACCTGCAGGCCTTCCGCTTCGGCTTTCTTGGCCGAGGGGGAGCCTTCGCGCAGGGCGATGACCAGGTTCTTGGCGCCCGAGTCGCGCAGGTTCAGCGCGTGGGCGTGGCCTTGCGAGCCGTAGCCCAGAATCGCCACTTTTTTGTCTTTGATCAGGTTGATGTCGCAATCGCGATCGTAATAGACGCGCATTTCGCCGGTCCTTTCAGTTTCGATTGATGTGCTTCTATCTTGCGTGATTGCTATTGGCGATAGGGTTTGGATTGGGTATTTGACAAATAGATGAAGAATAATTCTTCTATTGAGCAAAATGTGAAAAAATCATGCTTGATGATGTTGATCGACGTATACTACGCCACTTCCAGGCCGAGCCAAGCCTGACAACGGCAGAATTGGCTGAGCGATGCCGCATCACTTCGGGCGTCTGCTGGCGCCGGATCGAAAAAATGCAGGCGGCAGGAGTGATCGAGGGGCAGGAAGCCGTTATCGACTGGGCCGCCTTGGGCTATGCGGTCGAGGTCTCTTTGCGGATCACGCTGGACAAGACGCAGGCACGGGCGTTCGACGAATTCACGGCGGCGGCGCGGAACGTGGCCGAGGTGATCGAGATCCAGACCTTCCTTGGTCGGGTGGATGTGCGCCTATCGGTGTTGGCGCGAGATATGGCGCATTATCAACAGGTCTATCGCGATCGCATTCTGACTCTCCCGCATATTGCCGATATCGAAGCCCTTATGCATATCGCACGGGTCAAGCGGGACGAGGTGCTGCCGGTATGATCGAACTGGATGAGATCGACCGCAGAATTCTGCGCGCGCTGGTGCAGGACGCGACCCAAAGCGCGGGAGCTCTGGGGCGCCGCTTTGGCTTATCGCAGCCCGCGACCTGGCGGCGTATTCGTCGACTGGAAGAAGCAGGCGTGATCAAGGGGCGGCGGCTGCGTCTGAATGCCGAGGCCCTGGGTTTTGGAGTGACCGTCTTTCTCGGCGTGAAACTTGCGCGAAAAGGGCAGGTCAGCCTTGAAGATTTTGAACGTGCCGTCAGCGCCATTCCCGAGGTGCAGACGGTTGAGCATGTGCTGGGTCTTTATGATTATCGCTTGCGCGTCGTGGCGCGGGATCTGTCAGACTTCGAACGGGTTCTGCGCCGAAGGGTGATGACCTTACCAGGGGCCGGAGAGGTCGAAGCCAATGTACTGCTGAGCGAAGAACGCCTGCCCGGGCCGATCGGTTAGTATTTAGTGCGGATGCGGAACCCCGGATGATGGGTCATGCGGGCGAAAGTCATCGGTTGCCCGTCCTTCCACGTGGTCCGTTCCAGCTGAATCATCGAAGTGCCAGTGGTCGTGCCCATGAAATCAGCTAGACGATTGTCCGCCGAGATCGCGCAAAAGGCGATTTCAGCTTCGGTGAACGGGGCAGCATTCAACAACCATTCGTGTGGGCCACTTTTGTTGAGGTCGGCTTGCTCGACCTCGGGCACGGCTTCGATATTGATCCAGCGTTCTTCAAGCTGGAAGGGGCGGTTGTCTGCATAGTGCATGCAGATCACGTGCAGAACGCGCGCGTCCGGTTCGACATTCAGTTGCGAGGTCAGCCAGCCGGGGCTGTAGACCACGTTCCGTTCCACCAGCGCATAGCGATAGGCTGAGTTTTGGTTCTCAACCGCTTGTCTCGCAAGTGAAATTTCAAGCTTGGCTTGTTTGCGTGGTTCTTTCTTGACCCGCGTTCCGCTTTTGCGCTTGCGCTCGACAAAGCCCTGTTCAGCGAGCTCCCTCAGCGCCCGGTTCACCGTGGCGCGGGCACAATTGAACTCTTCCGCTAATTGGGTTTCGGTGGGTAAAAGCGAGCCCTGAGGCCATATGCGGGATTCAATCCGCCGCTTTACCTCGTCTCGAACGACTTGAAAACTAATCCGCTTTTGCGCAGTCACGAGTAAAATTATCCGTTCTTGTTCAAAGTGTGTGTATCTGTTCAGAAACACGCTAGGGTGTAAAGGGGACCTGACTCTGGTTGGCGTCATTTCTGCTAATTGTGGCATGTAAAAACTCAAAATGAAATTTTTGGCTGTGGGTTACTTTGGGTCAACTTCAGGCTGCGTTTGACGCTTTACCGAGCGCGCAAGACAAGGCAGAACAAAAAGGACCCAATAGAAAGGATGCGTCATGCCGGCACTACTGAATACTGTTGACCCGGGCGGGCTGGAGGAGTTCTCGGTGGTTTTTACCGACCGTTCTCTGAACCATATGTCTGCAAGTTTTCAGCAAGTCATGCGCGATATTTCAGCAATGCTGCGTGAAGTTTACAATGCTGAAGGCGTTGCGGTCATTCCCGGCGGAGGCACCTATGGGATGGAAGCCGTCGCGCGACAGTTTGCGCGGGATGCTGATGTGCTTGTCGTACGCAATGGGTGGTTTTCATATCGGTGGAGCCAGATCATCGAGTCAGGTGATCTGACATCGTCGACCACCGTTCTCAAAGCGCGCGAAACCGGCAATTCCAGCCCGTCACCTTTTGCTCCGGCCCCGATTGATGAAGTTGTGGCGACAATCCATGAGAAACGACCGGGTATTGTCTTCGCGCCGCATGTTGAGACCTCGGCCGGAGTGATTCTGCCTGATGATTATGTGACAGCGATGGCCGCTGCTGCGCATGAGGTGGGGGCGTTGATGGTGCTGGACTGCATCGCCTCGGGCTGTGCCTGGGTCGATATGAAGGCCACCGGAGTGGATGTGCTGATCTCGGCTCCGCAGAAGGGGTGGAGCGCAACGCCATGCGCCGGTCTTGTCATGCTATCCGAACGCGCCGAGGCGCGGCTGGCAGAAACCTCATCCGATAGCTTTGCGATAGATTTGAAGAAGTGGCGCCAGATCATGCAGGCCTACGAGAATGGCGGCCATGCCTATCACGCCACCATGCCAACGGATTCTCTGCTTTCCTTCCGCGACACAATGGCCGAGACGCGCGCGTACGGCTTCGAAAAGCTGCGCGCGGCGCAATGGGCGCTGGGTGATGGCGTCCGGGCCTATCTTAGGGACAAGGGCGTCATGTCGGTTGCCGCCGAAGGGTTCGGCGCGCCGGGTGTGGTGGTCAGCTATACAGCAGACCCCGAAGTGCAGAACGGCAAGAAGTTCGCGGCCCTGGGCATGCAGATCGCAGCCGGCGTACCGCTGCAATGTGACGAACCCGAAGGGTTCAGCACCTTCCGTCTCGGCCTGTTTGGCTTGGACAAGCTGTATGATGTTGACGACACGATTGCGCGCCTGAAACGGGTTCTGGATCAGGTGCTGTAATAGCGTGGCGGGCAGAAGCCCGCCCTACGGTTCAGCGGACGCCGAGGCCCATTTGCATTAGCGTCTTGCGCACGGGTGGTAGGGAATAGAGCGCATTCAGCCCCATCGCTCGTGCGTCGCGCAGCGGACGCGCTTCGATCATCGATGCGCGGTTCAGCAAGTCGATGCCTTTGACGCGCAGTTCGATCTCGGTATGGCGGGCCTTGTGATAGGAATCCAGCATCTGCGCATCGCCTAAGCCCTCGGGCCGGGCTTGCGTCAATTCCAGCAAGCAGCGCAGATCGCCCAACGACATGTTCAGCCCCTGCGCACCAATAGGTGGCACCACATGCGCGGCCTCGGCCATCAGCGCGATGCGTTCGCCCGACAACCGTTCCGCCGACTGGCTGATGATCGGCCAGATCGTCCGGCGTGAGGCCAATTTCAGCGGTCCGAACAGCCCGCAAGAGCGTTCGGTCATGGCGGCTTCGAACGCGTCGGTTTCAAGGTTTAACAGTTCAACGGCACGTGGCCCACGTTCCATCCAGACAATGGCCGAGGACGGCTGGCCTTGCCAGTCGGGCAGGGGGACCAATGTGAACGGCCCGCCCGAGCGGTGAATCTCGGTCGAGACATTGTCGTGCGGGATGGGATGGGTGACGGCGAAGGCGAGGGCCTTTTGGCCGTAGCGCGTGGTATGAACATTGATCCCGGCAGCTTTGCGCATTGGTGAACTGCGCCCGTCGGCGGCGATTACCAGTTTGCAGCGGATGCGGGTGCCGTCGCTCAGGCCGACCCGTGCCTCATTGGTGCGGGTGAACAGGCTGACCGTACCGGTGCCGGGGCGGAAATCGACATTCGGCAGTTCGGCTAGTCGCGCCACCATCTCGCGGCGCAGCAGCCAGTTGGGCAGGTTCCATCCGAATGGCTGATCCGAGATATCGGCGGCGTTGAAATCACGCACGACGCGCGGTTCGGGCACATCGCCACCCGCGTCCACGATGCGCATGATCTGCAGGGGCGCGGCGTGGGCATCCAGCTTGGCCCAAAGCCCGCATTGTTCCAACAGACCGTGGGCAGGCTGCAAAAAAGCGGTGGTACGCAGATCCGATCCGTCCACGTCCCGCTCGGTGATCGGAGGGGTGGGATCGACGCAGACTACGTCGAACCCGGCAGCGCCAAAGGCGGCGGCGGCGGTCAATCCGGCGATTCCGCCGCCGGAAATCAGGATGTCACAGCTGTCAGTCATGAGTATGTCTCCGTTGCCGCAGACACTAGTGCTGTTGCGCGGTGGGCGCCAAGTGACATCCTGTCTCGTGCTTTATCCCCGAGAGATCAAAATCAGGACAAGGAACATCGTCGGCACCAGCATCAGGGCGGGAATGTAAAGACCCGGCAGGCCGAACAGAAGGATGGAACAGCCCCACATGCTGACCAGCGCCGCGGCTGTATAATAAAGGTCTTCAGCTTCGGCATTGGCCGCGTCCCGGGCCATCCAGCCAAACACGGGAATTGCAAACAAAAAGCGCTGCCAAAGAGGCAGGCGCTGAGGCATCTCAAGCGCGGTCATTGGGGTCTCCGATTCTGTTCGTCGCTGAGCTGCATATGGGGTCAATTCTGCAACTGCGAAACGAACAGATCGTCGCAGTGTGACAGCCTATCGCAGGCGACCCAGAAACCCGGTCAGATCATCGGTGTGATGGTGAATATGGTCAGCCTCGTGCGGGTCAGGCGCGACGTGCACGGTACGCATTCCCATCTCGTGCGGGGCGGCCAGATTGCGTGGATCATCTTCGAACATGGCGGCTTTCGCGGTATCGATTCCATCCTGCGCAAAGATCGCCTCGAACGCGGCTTTTTGCGGCTTGGGGCGATAGCCTGCGTGTTCTACGCCATAGATCGCGTCGAACAGCCCATTCAGACCGCGTGCCGCCAGAACGCGCTCGGCATAAGGTGCAGATCCATTGGTATAGACAATGCGTCGCCCGGGCAAAGCGCGGATATGTTCCGCCAGCGCAACATCGGGTTCCATATGGCTCATGTCCACCTGATGCACGGCGTACAGATAGGGATCGGGGTCCAGATCGTGCTCTGCCATCAGGCCCGCGAGTGTCGTGCCGTATTCGCGCCAGTAATGCGAACGCAACCGGTCGGCCTCGGGGCGGTCGACGCCGATAGCTTGCACGACGTAATCCGTCATCAGCACTTCGATCTGATCGAACAGGCGCATATGCGGCGGGTAAAGCGTGTTGTCTAGATCGAACACCCATTGGGTGACATGGGAAAAGGCAGGTTTGACCATGCTTTGGGTTTAGGGCGATGGGCTGCGGTTTTCAATGCCGCACTTGATCGGGGGGGCGTGTGGCGGCTAGACAGGTCCGAACGAGGAGACAATTCAGCCGATGCCCCAATCCAAACAGTCCAATACGGACGCCTATAGCCTTATTCTCGAAGCGATAGACGTCGGTGTCTACAAGCCTGGTGATCGGCTGGTGGAAAGCGAACTGGCCGAGCGGTTTGGCGTTTCGCGCACTCCGATCCGCGAGGCGCTGCAGCGGCTGGAAACGCAGTCGTTGCTGGAACGGGACGGGCGGTCGTTGATCGTGGCCTCATTGGACCACAACCAGATGGCCGAGCTTTATGTTGTCCGGCGTGAATTGGAAGGGCTGGCCGCACGTCTGGCCGCAAAACACGCAACCGAAGAGGAAATTCGGGTCCTTCGGGACATGGTGGTGGCCGATAATGAGTTGATCGGAGATCCTGTTGCGCTGTCGCGGGCCAACCGGAGATTTCACGAACAGATTCACCTGGCTTCGCATAACCGCTATCTGGTACAGCAGCTTGATCTGGTGCATCGGACCATGGCCTTGATGGTGACCACATCGCTGGCCGCAGAAGGGCGTGGCGAGATTGCGCAGAGCGAGCACAAAGGCATCGTGGACGCGATTGCGGCGCGAGACGAGGACGCGGCGGCCAAGGCGTTGCAGGATCACATTTCGGTCGCTTTTATGACGCGGCTGAAACAGGATGCGATCCGGCGCGAGAAATAGCGGCCTCACGTTCCTCGACCGCATGGCCGTGCTGGGTCTTGTCCCAGAAGAACGGATTGACCGCCAGTTCCCACAGGCCTTTGTAGGCCGCCAACACGCCCAGCGGATAGTAAAGCACCATGGTCGGCACCCAGGGTAGCAGGAACCTGCGTTTGCCTGCGATGACACCGCAGATACCCACCAATAGGTTGGCGGCTTCGGCGACGAGAAACAGAACTACGCAGGCAGTCAATAAACCGGGTGTCAGGATTGGTTGATACAGGTGGGGCAGCCCGAAAAAGATGGGCCAGAACGCCCACAAAAGCGGCGCCAGAAGGAATTGGCCCAGTGTTCCCAGAAAAAAGGCCTGTAAGCCCAAAAAACGCAGCAAACCCAGATCGCGCAGCAATTGGCGTGGTGCGCGCATATGCACCAGATAGGTGACCATGAACCCCTTCAGCCAACGCGAACGCTGCTTGACCCATGGCCAGGCGCGAAAGTTCGCCTCTTCATAGGTCGTGGTGCTGACGATCTCGGTCCGATATCCGGCACGGCTTAGGCGGACACCCAGATCGGCATCTTCGGTGACATTATGGGCATCCCAACCGCCCAGTTCGACCAGCTTGTCACGGCGAAAAAAGAAGGTTGTGCCGCCCAGCGGAACGACCAGACCAATTCGCGCGATGCCTTTCAGGACGACGCGAAACCAGCCGCTGTATTCGATGCTAAAACAGCGCGACCGCCAATTGGTGCGCGGATTGTAGTAGTCTAGAATACCTTGAAGGCACACCACCTCCTTTGGGGCGTTCGCGAAATGGCGGACAACGGTTTCAATCTGATCGGGTTGCGGCGCGTCTTCGGCATCCCAAACGCCCAAAATCTCTCCACGGCAGAAATCCAGCGCATAGTTCATCGCACGGGGCTTGGTGGTCAGGTCACCCCGATCCGGCACAACAATGGCGCGCATCCAGGTTGGCAGTTCTATTTGCCTGAGCGCCTCATTGGTTACGTCATCCCGCTCTTCCAGCACCAAAATGACATCCAGCAACGCTTTGGGATAGGTCAGGCGGCGCAGCCGGGCGATCAGGTCATCGGCAATCTCGCGTTCCTTATATAGCGGCACAAGGATCGAGACGCGGGGTAGGCGAAGCGACTCAGAGGTCTTTGTTGTTGGCTCAGATTTTTCTCGCCATAGATAAGCAATGAGCCCCGAGAGTCTGAGAGACAAGAACAGTCCTAGGGTCAGCAGTGCAAAGCCCAAAAGAAGGCCGAGGCCAACTATCGGGAAACAAACACAGAGTGCCGCGAACAGGATAAACCCAATGATCGGCCCACGGCGCGTCTGGGCCGACCAATTCCTGCAGCTTTGCCGCGCCTCAACGCGAGTTTCTGCAGCTTGTGCCAGCGGTTGAGCATATTGACGGGCGATGGCGGCATCGATCTGCTCGGGTCCTGCCAGAACCGGGATGATTGTGCAACGGTGGCGTTTCAATGCGTCTGCCACTGCGTCGAATGTATCTGGCCTGGCTGTAGCGATCAGCAGGATTGGCCCCACACGCATCCAGGGCAGTACATTGTGCTCCAACCAAAACTCGACCGGTTCGAGCAAGCAGAGGTCTGCGGCTGGTGGTACCTGCGCAAGATCGGCGATCTGAAGGCCGGTTTGGTCAGACAGCGCCGAGAGAACCTGCGCACGGCTGGCCCATCCTTCACCGACGAGTATTTCCCCCAATGGCGCGTTCTGGAATACTTGCATCCGCAGGGCGCGCGCCAACTGGTCGGATGTGATGATGCCTTGTTCGACGAGACATGTGCCGAGCGGTTTGCGCGAATGCGGCCCGGGCACAGGCTGCGCCAGTGTCTGACGCTGGAGATTCAATTCGACCATAACGAAACCCTGCCGCATGTAACATCCAGCAGGGTTGCTTAGTCAGGGTTAACACACGGTTAACACACGGTTAACGCTGTTGAATTCGCCTTTAAGCTTGTGCTTTTTTATCCGCCATCGCCGCGGCAAAGCGTTCGAACAGGTAGAAACTGTCCTGCGGGCCGGGTGACGCTTCTGGATGATGCTGCACCGAATAAACCGGGCGACCCGTCATGCGGATGCCGCAGTTCGAGCCGTCAAACAGAGAGCGATGCGTTTCGACTACGCCATCGGGCAGTGTTTCCGCGTCCACGGCGAAGCCGTGGTTCATCGAGGTGATCTCGACCTTGCCGGTTTCCATATCCTTGACCGGGTGATTGGCACCATGGTGGCCGTGGTTCATCTTGATCGTCTGCCCGCCAAGCGCCAGTGCCAGCATCTGATGGCCTAGGCAAATGCCAAAGACGGGCAGATTTGTTGTATCCAGCACTTCCTTTATCATCGGAACAGCATATTCGCCGGTAGCCGCCGGATCGCCGGGTCCGTTTGACAGGAACACTCCGTCCGGCTTGTGTGCCAGCACCTCCGCAGCCGTTGCGGTGGCGGGCAATACGGTTACGTCGCAACCCGCCGAGGCGAGACAGCGCAAGATGTTGCGCTTGGCACCATAGTCGATCGCGACCACCTTGTGCATCGGAGCTTCCTGACGCTGGTAGCCATCGGGCCAAGCCCAACGCATCTCATCCCAGCGATAGCTTTGGGCGCAGGTGACTTCTTTGGCCAGATCCATCCCTTCGAGACCCGCAAAACTACGCGCTGCAGCAATCAGGGCTTCGATATCGAAGTTTCCCTCGGGATCATGAGCCAGCGCCACGTGCGGTGCGCCTTGCTGACGGATCGCCCGGGTCAGGCGGCGGGTATCGACGCCGCCGATTGCGATGCGACCACGGCGGGCCAGCCAGCTTTTTAGCTCTTCTGTCGCGCGCCAATTCGACGGCTCGGTCGGATCCCATTTAACGACCATCCCGGCTGCCACAGGATCGCCGGTTTCGTCATCTTCGGGATTCACTCCGACATTGCCGATATGCGGGAAAGTGAAGGTCACGATCTGGCCCGCATAAGAAGGATCGGTCATGATCTCTTGATAGCCTGTCATGGCGGTGTTGAAACACAACTCGGCCTCGGTTTGACCGGTTGCGCCGAAGCCCACACCGTAAAACAGGGTTCCATCGGCCAACGCCAGACATGCGGTGGGCTTAGACGGGGCGTTCTGGGCCATGGCGCGACTCTCCTGCAAGGTAAACGGGCGCATAACTAAGTGGGATATACGCTAGGGTCAAGTCTGTTCAAATTTTGGGCTATTGTTAAAAATCAATGAGTTACAATTAATGTCCACTGTTGTACCAACCTTTTTGTTTCGATATGGTCAGGGTTCCTTTGCCATGGGGATGGACAGACCATATGGATATGCGATCACGGGTGAACTCTGCCCTGAAGCAAGCTATGAAAGACAAAGCCGCCGAGCGTCTTTCGACACTGCGCCTGATCAATGCGGCGATCAAGGATCGTGATATTGCTTCGCGCGCCTCTGACAATGAAGAGACCAAAGGCTGCGGCGATGCCGAAGTGCTTGAAATTCTGGGTAAAATGACCAAGCAGCGCAAGGAAAGCGCACGCGCCTACGAAGAGGGCGGACGCCTTGATTTGGCCGAGCGGGAACTGCGCGAGGTTGAGGTGATTGAGGAATTCCTGCCCAAACAGCTGGACGACGACGAGGTTAGCAAGGCCATTCAGACCGCCATCACGTCTACTGGGGCGGGCTCAATCCGCGATATGGGCAAGGTGATGGGCGAGTTGAAATCGCGCTATACCGGTCAGATGGATTTCGGCAAAGTAGGACCGATGGTCAAAGATCATCTTTGCGCTAACTCGAACGGCGCTTAGTCACGTCGATTTGCGCAGTTTCTGACTCAGATCATCAAACAGCGCGATCCGCTCGTCCTCGGACAGGAACGCGCCGATCTCAACTTCGCGCCCATCGCCGATCAGCGTTACGTAATGGGGTACCGGACCACCGCTGGTGTGCATTTCAGGACGGGCCCAATAGCGGTTGCAGGTCCATTCCTGATCGCCCTTGTCTGGGTGGTGGTGCACAAGGTGGGCTTGCGTCTGGCCTAAGGTCAGAACCTCGAACACGCTGCGCGCGCGATAATTTGTCTGGATTGCCAACCAGAGGCCCAGAACCGTCAGCAGTAGGAACGGCAGCAGACCCCACAGGACGATCGAACCCAACATCGCCAGCAGCGGGATCAGTCCGAACAGGAACACCGACAAGATGACGGTCATTGCACCACGTGGTGGCAAGGAGTTGTGCGGCCAAAGCCGCAGTTCCTGTTCAGCGTCCGAGTTTTCTGTCCATTGATAAGGCATGGCGAGAACCTAGCTCAGACCGGCGCAATGTCGAAGCAAAAATCAGTCAGACAACGTGGCCGACGCGGACCCATGACAGGGCATCGTCAAGCCGGTCATCACCCCAGAACACTTCGTCGCGGACAACAAAGCTGGGTGCGCCGAAAACCCCCAGTTTGATGGCCTTGTTTGTCTCGTCCTCCAAGGCTGCAACAGCGTCCGGGCTGCGGGCACGGGCAAGCATCAGGCGTGGATCTTGTTGGCACCGAAGCAGGGCTTCGGAAATGGCGCTTTCGCTACCGGCTTCAATCCCGTCCTCGAACCAGATCCGATAAAGATTTTGCGTGAACCCCGCGCCCCAGCCGTCCTGCATGCCCAGCAAAGCCACCTGATTTGCCAGCGCCAGGTCAGAAATTGGATAGGGGGCGGGAAGTTTGGCGTGGATGTGATATTTCGCGGCGCGCCGCTCAATATCGCGCCACATATAGGCCGACTTCACCGGTTTGCCAGCGAAGGGAATATTTTGCTGTTCCGACATCACCGTGCGCACGTTGAAGGGGCGCCAGGTTACTGTCGCATCGTTTTCTTCGCACCAGCCATCCAGGCGCGTGATGGTCAGAAAACTGTAAGTGCTGCCGATTGAATACCAAAAGTCGATCTCGGGCATTGCAAGGCTCCTGTCAAAAGGGGCTTTGCCAACCAGAATACCGCAAAACGGAGGTTTTTTCGATCTTTGCCCAATTTAAATGGTCAAAGTAACGCTTTGTCGATGGGTTCTGTCGGCTGAGGGGCAGTGCCGCAGGAAGTCATCTGGCGCAGGTCGATTTCGATCATGCGGCAGATGGACGAGATTGGAACATCGGTTACGTCGCCTTCGAACGGGTCCTCCATCGAGGCGCTGACCCGTTCAGTCACGAAGAAAATCCAGCAAACCAACGCTCCGATCGGAGCAAAGACTGCCCAGTCAAGCAGAACGGATTTTGTTACCGAGTAGCCCATGCCAGCGGTGATCGAGCGTTGGTCATTCAACGCCAGCGGTAACATGAAGATAAAAATATAGCTGAAGATGCGTCCGACCTCGGCGACCTGCCGTGGGAAGGGGGTATTCTTGATACGTTCGCTTTGGCCTTGCGCGTCTGCAAACCGTGCTAGCCGGTTCATCAGCGCCACATGCCAATAGGGGTCGATCTTGCCGGATTGCGCCAGTGATGAAAGCCGCTCACCCTGAAGGAACAACAGGTACGCGGCACGGTTGGATTTCCCTTCGAGCAGAGGCAAATCAGCCGCCAGTTGGGTATCGCGCCAGCATTCGGGTTCCTGATGCAGCGCGATTTTGTCCACGACCGGTTTGTGTCCGAACATCCACGGGCGGCGGGCACGTCCATGCGTTGCGGGCTGGCGCAGCTGAAATGCCAGCATGTTGAGCCAAGCGATATGACGTTCCAGCAATTCACGCCGTATCTCGGGCGCAAGCGGCGTGCCGTCAGCCTGAACCAGATTGCTGATCGTGTTGCCCCAATCGCGACTGGCGTTGACGATGTCCCCCCAGATCTTGCGGGCCTCGACCCAGCGGCCATAGGCCGAGGTGTTCTTGAAACCCAGAAAAAATGCCACTGCCAAACCCAGCATCGTGACCGGTGGGCTGGAGTTCGAGATCAACTCAAGCGGAGTAACTTCATCCACTAGTTCAAGCAGGAGTATCCAGGCCATGACGATGCAAATGAACCCGGCAGAGCCTTTGACCAGTTGCCGAAGTGTGATGCCGTGATGGAGAATCATGTGGCGCGCACCCGTCTTAGATTATGCTGTTTTCGCAAATACTAGCGGCCTGATCTTTGGTGCGTCTACGTGTTGGGTGCAGCAAGTTGCGGACTGGGGGCATAAAAAACACAAAGCCCCGCACGGGGCGGGGCTTTGCTGAATTTGGTTTGGATGGCGGGATTAGTGCGCGTGGCCCTTGTCCCAGTCTTCCTGCTTGGGCAGCTGCTCGAACGTGTGTTCAGGCGGCGGCGTGGGCAGGGTCCATTCCAACGTATCCGCGTATTCGTTCCACGGGTTCGGGCGTGTCTCTTTCGCACCACGCAGCAGGGCGTAGATCACGATGCCGAAGAACAGCAGGAACGAGGCGAACGAGATGAACGCACCAATCGACGAAACGAAGTTCCACTGAGCAAACGCTTCAGGGTAGTCGATATAGCGGCGTGGCATGCCCTGACGGCCCAGGAAGTGCTGCGGGAAGAAGGTCAGGTTGGCGCCGATGAAGAACAGCCAGAAGTGAACCTTGCCCCAGAACTCGGAATACTGACGGCCCGTCATCTTCGAGAAGTAGAAGTACACGCCAGCGAAGATCGCGAAGACGGCACCCAAGCTCATCACGTAGTGGAAGTGCGCAACGACGTAGTAGGTGTCGTGATAGGCACGGTCCACGCCGGCCTGCGACAGCACAACGCCGGTCACACCACCAACGGTGAACAGGAACAGGAAGCCGAAGGCGAACAGCATCGGGGTTTTGAACTCGATCGAGCCGCCCCACATGGTCGCGATCCACGAGAAGACCTTAACGCCGGTCGGAACCGCGATGACCATCGTGGCCAGCATGAAGTAGGCCTGCTGGCGCAGCGACATGCCAACGGTGTACATGTGGTGCGCCCATACGACGAAGCCCAGCACACCGATCGCGATGATCGCCCAGACCATCGGCAGGTAGCCGAAGATTGGTTTGCGCGCGAAGGTCGCGATCACGTGGCTGATGATGCCAAAGCCGGGCAGGATCACAATGTACACTTCCGGGTGGCCAAAGAACCAAAGGATGTGCTGATACAGGATCGGATCGCCGCCACCGGCCGGATCAAAGAAGGTGAAGCCGAAGTTGCGGTCCATCAGCAGCATGGTGATCGCGCCTGCCAGAACCGGCAGCGACAGCAGAATCAGCCACGAAGTGACGAAGATCGACCAGCTGAACAGAGGCACCTTGAACAGTGTCATGCCCGGGGCACGCATATTCAGGAAGGTGGTGATCATGTTGATCGCGCCGAGGATCGAGGAGGCGCCCGATACGTGCACGGCGAAGATCGCAAGGTCCATGGACATGCCGCCTTCGGTCGTCGACAGCGGTGGATACAGAACCCAGCCAACACCTGAACCAAGCTGGTCATTACCACCGGGGCTGAGCAGCGAGGCGACGCCCAGCGAGGTGCCAGCGACATACAGCCAGAAGGACAGGTTGTTCATCCGCGGGAACGCCATGTCCGGCGCGCCGATCTGCAACGGCATGAAATAGTTGCCAAATCCGCCGAACAGGGCGGGGATGACCACGAAGAACATCATCAGAACACCGTGATAGGTGATCATCACGTTCCAGAGGTGACCGTTGGGGGTACATGGATCGGCCATGAAACCTTCGAGGCACATATACTGAACACCGGGGTGCATCAGTTCGAGCCGCATATAGACAGTCATCAGAACCGAGATCAGACCGGCAAGGGCCGAAAAGACCAGGTAGAGAATCCCGATGTCCTTGTGGTTGGTCGACATGAACCAGCGGGTGAAAAAGCCGCGCTGATCTTCATGCTCGTGACCATGAATGGCTGCGTCTGCCATTAGGTGCCTCCTGTTGCAACTGTACCGCGCAGTCGGACCTCTCCAACGCGCGGGATTCCTGCTGGTTTTAGATTGCGAAGGGGCGACCTTCAATGGTCGAGTTTGATCTGGATCAAGATTAATTGTCGCGGGCAGACTGTGCTGCGCGATAATCTGACCTCGGATGCGAGGGATTTGGGGATTCAGTCCGCGATTACAAGTGGTGACGGGGAAACCCGCTTGACCCGCATCAAGCGGCGGCTCAGAACAACGGGTAAATCCAACACCGGAGGCCTGTAATGACCGCTTATGATCCCGAAAATGTCTTTGCCAAGATCCTGCGCGGAGAAATCCCGTCAAACCGTGTGTATGAAGACGACGACACCGTCGCGCTGATGGATATCATGCCCCGGGCGGACGGGCATTTGTTGGTGATCCCCAAAACCCCCTGTCGCAACATGCTGGATGCAACGCCCGAGCAACTGGCAGCGGTGATGGCGACGGTACAGAAGATGGCTCACGCTGTGAAAGAAGCGTTTGGCGCAGATGGCGTCACCGTTCAACAATTCAATGAGGCCGCAGGCGGGCAAGAGGTATTTCACCTGCATGTGCATGTATTGCCGCGCCACGAGGGCGTCTCGATACGCCCGCCCGGTAAAATGGGCGATTTTGACCTGATTGCTCAACACGCCGACAAGATCCGCGCGGCACTGACCTGATCCACCTTCGAAGCGAGCTGTCGCAGGCGACGTGATCACCAAACGCATGGAGCACGACACTTGCGTAATCGCGCTGCCCGTCGCAGACCTGAGGAATACGGATCAGTCTTGTTCCATTCATTTCATGCGTGCGATCCGGACTCGTAAATCATCAGGCTGCTGTCCGGCGATATCATTAGCCCGGTTCAAGTTTTTCCATTTGCACTTTCGAGTGTGAGCAAAGCCTCTAATTGGGCCAGCGGGTGGCCAGATCTTGGCCATGGCGTACGCATTGCAACCGCCGCAGCGCGGTTTCGTCATAGCGGCGCCGATTACCCGCAGTAGGTTCGAACGGCGGTAGAAGTCCAGAACCGGATCGTAGGTGCTTTGAATCCAGTGCGAAATGAGGGAGCCCCGATTGCATTCATTTTCGAAAACACCCCCTTGAACCTCTAGTCACTAGAGGAATTATGTAGCATGGTGATTTAGAAAATAGGACTCACTAAAATGGCTCATCAGCATTCCCACAAAGGGCACAGCCACGCGCATGTTGATCCGCAGGCCGGAGATGCGCGCGTTGCCTGGGCCATCGCGGTCAATTTGTTCTTGACGCTGGCGCAGATTGTGGGCGGGGTTATTTCAGGGTCGCTCGCCTTGATTGCGGACGCCTTGCACAACCTGTCAGATGCGATCGCGCTGGTCATCGCATTCTTTGCCCGCAAGATCGCTCGTCGACCCGCAAACGCGCGTATGAGTTTCGGGTATGGCCGGGCCGAGGTTGTAGCGGCGCTGGTTAACTACACAACACTGATCGTTCTGTCGGTTTATCTGCTGTACGAAGGCGTAATGCGGTTTGTGGAGCCCGAGCCGGTTAATGGCTGGATCGTTGTCTGGATCGCTGGGATCGCATTGGTCGTCGACCTTGTCACCGCTATGCTGACCTATTCCATGTCCAAGGACAGCATGAATATTCGTGCGGCATTCCTGCACAATGTGGCCGACGCATTGGGGTCCGTCGCCGTGATTGTCGCAGGTACCGCTGTAATTGTCTTCAACTGGACTTGGGTCGACCCAGCGGTCACCATCATGATCTCACTTTACATCCTTTGGCACGTCAAATCCGAGATCGGTGAAACCATACGCGTTCTGATGTTGGGCGCGCCAACAGAATTGGATCCGGAAGAGGTCGCCACAGCCATTGAAGGCGTATCGGGCGTGGCAGGAGTTCACCACATCCATCTGTGGAGCATGCAGGAGCGTGAGCCCGCGCTGTCGGCGCATCTGGTCATCAAACCCGACGCACAAGATAGTGCCGAGGATATCCGGGTGATGGTCAAGCAGGTTCTGCAGAACAAGTTTGGGCTTGGCCATGTTACGCTTGAAATCGAAGCCAGCGGGCACGCTTGCGTTGGATCAACCCGATTTGGGCATCAACAGATTTAGGGGCCTAAAACGAGAATTGCCGTTCCGATATGGGGTCGGAACGGCAGACTCGTAACCAAACACTTTCACGGATTTCGCAGGGCAGCCCTGAGATCACCGGTTAACACACCACTCACTCATGAACGGTCATTACATACTATGTGTTCAGATGGCGTTTGTAAGGAGAGGATGTGAAGAATCCCTGAATTTGAGGCGAATTGAGACCATTCAAAGGAATTTTCTGAATGATTTTCGAAACAGAGTGCCCCAAATACTAGCATTGTCTTTTGCGTATTCTGGCCAGATCTGTCCGAATACGTGGAATCACCTATAAACTAGGCGCCTTCGGTGGCGAAGACCTCATCAAAGGTCTTTTTTAGCGCAACATCGACGTCATCCATGGTCACCGGCAACCCAAGATCGACCAGTGAGGTCACCCCGTGTTCCTGAATTCCGCAGGGCACGATACCGGTGAAATGTGACAGGTTCGGCTCGACATTGATTGAGATGCCGTGAAAGCTGATCCATTTCCGTAGGCGAATGCCGATGGCCGCGATCTTGTCCTCGGCTGGCTGGCCGGTGATCGTCAGCGGCTTGTCTTGCCGTTGCACCCAGACGCCCACGCGGCCGTCGCGGATCTCACCGGTGACATTGAACTCGGCCAGAGCCGCAATCACCCACGCCTCAAGCTGCTGCACAAAGCGGCGCACATCATGACCGCGTTTGCCCACATCAAGCATGACGTAAACAACGCGCTGACCGGGGCCGTGATAGGTGTACTGTCCACCGCGCTTGCTTTCATAGACCGGAAAGCGATCCGGATCGGTCAGATCTTCTCGCTTGGCAGAAGTCCCAGCGGTATAAAGCGGAGGGTGTTCCAACAGCCAAATGCATTCGTCCGCCTCACCCGCTGCAATCGCAGCAACGCGCGCCTCCATGAAGGCAGTGGCCTCGTCGTAGTCGATCAGCTCGTCGGTAGTCTTCCATTCCATGCTCGTTCCTTAGACCGTCTGCGGGGCAGGGGGAAGGGGTCAGGCGGCCTCGGCCAGGCAGCGTTGCAGGACCTGCGTATAAGTGTCCGTGCCCTGTGCGCCGGTCAGCAGATATTTCCCTCCAAGCACCATCGAAGGCACGCCCGAGATACCCCGGCTGCTCCAGAAATCTTGTTTTTCACGCACCGGTTGGGCATGCGCACCTGATTCAAGTGCGGTTCGCGCCGCCTCCGGGTCGAGCCCGGCTGCCTCGACCGCGCCCATCAACACTTCGACGTCAGAGACATCCTGTTGCTTGGTGAAATAGGTTTCGAACAGGGTCAGTTTCAGCGGATGCTGACGCCCCTGTGTTTCCGCCCAGTCAAGCAGTTGATGCGCGGCAAAGGTGTTCACGATTCTGCTGTCATCAGTGAAATTGAAGGTGAACCCAAGTTCAGTGCCCAACGCAGTCAACCGCTCGCGCGCCTGCTGGCTTTGTTCGGGCGTCGAGCCATATTTCTCGGCAATATGCTCCCTCAGGTTCTGTCCCTCTGGCCCCATGTTGGGGTTCAGTTCGAACGGATGCCAGCGCAATCTGGCCAGCACATTCTCTTGCTTCAGTGCGGCATCGAGTTGACGAAAGCCGACAATACACCACGGACAGACCACATCCGAGACGACATCAATCTGCACTGTAGGGCGGGGATCGGGCGAGGGCATGGCTGCTCCAGATTGCATTGTATCGCGGTTAGATATGGCTAAAGCACGTGATTTCAATCGGCTGTGTTTTTGCCTCTTCACATCGCGCGGCTCAGCGTCTATACGCCCCTCTACCAAGTCATTGGCATTGCGGTCGTGGCGGAATTGGTAGACGCGCAGCGTTGAGGTCGCTGTGGGGTAACACCCGTGGAAGTTCGAGTCTTCTCGACCGCACCAACATCCTGAGATCTTTACCCGAAATTGTCAGGTGAGACGGGCGCCCTGTTGGTTGAAGCGATAGGTTCGATCTTGGGCGTAGCCGAAATGGACGGATTCACCAGCGTTGACCTGATGCTGGCCGAACAGGCGCGCGGTTATCTGGTGGTCTTGCATCATCGCGATCACGTTTGTGTCTCCACCCAGATGCTCAACATGGGTCACGTTTGCGGTCAGGGGGCCTTCGTCGGATAAGTACAAGTCCTCTGGGCGGATGCCCAATGTTGTGTCCGCGCTGTCGCCGATCACGCTGGCGGGGAAGAAATTCATCGACGGAGCGCCAAGGAAACCCGCGACGAACTGGTTGGCGGGGTTATTATATAGCTCCATCGGGCTGCCAACCTGTTCAACGCGCCCGTCGCGCAGGACGACGATCTTGTCAGCGAGCGTCATCGCCTCGGTCTGGTCGTGGGTGACGTAGATCATCGATGCATCGAGCTGCTGATGCAGATTGGCGATTTCCAGTCGCGTATTCATACGCAGGGCGGCGTCCAGATTGGATAAGGGTTCGTCAAACAGAAACAGTTTGGGTTCACGCACAATGGCACGCCCGATGGCGACACGTTGGCGCTGGCCGCCTGACAGTTCTGAGGGGTAACGGTCGATATAGGGCTCAAGGTTCAGCATCTTGCTGGCCTTGGCGACGCGTTCTTCGATGACCTGCTTGCTCTGGCCTTCCTGTTTCAGTGCCAGCGACATGTTCTTGCGCACATTCAGGTGGGGATAGAGTGCATAGCTTTGGAACACCATCGCGATGCCGCGTTTCGAGGGGGGCGTAAGGTTCATCACCTCTCCGGCAATGCGCACTTCGCCCGAGGTCACGTCCTCCAGCCCCGCGATCACGCGTAGCAGGGTGGACTTGCCGCAGCCGGAGGGGCCGACGAAGACGACGAATTCTCCGTCTTCGACTTCGATGTTAATATCTTTCAGTACCTCGACAGTGCCGAAGGACTTGTTCACGTTTGTCAGCGTCAGGGCGGTCATGTGCGTGCCTCTTTCAGCGAAATGGGTTGGCCAATGCGGATGCTTTCATCGGCAGCTAGACAGATGGCCAGCGATTGCACGGCGTCGTTCATATGGCGGGTCAGGTCGATGTCCTCGGCGATGGCGCGCAGCATATAGGCTTGTTCGGCATCGCAGAGCTGCTGATGGCCGGGCTCATCGGGCATGTCGATTGTCTGGTCGCCATCGGGGCGATGGACCAGAAGGCCGCCAACCTTGGTGTGTCCGTCGATATCGGCGGATGCGCCCTTGTTGCCATCGGTGATCGAGACCGAGCCGTTGGGCGACACGATGTCTTTCACGAAGAACGCGGTTTCGGACATCATCGGGCCCCAACCGGCCTCATACCAGCCGACCGAGCCATCCTCGAAGACCACCTGAAACTGGCCGTAGTTGTACATGTCTTCGGCGATCTCATCGCTTAGGCGCAGGCCCATGCCGTGGACTCGCACGGGGTCGGAGTCAGTGATCTGACACATCACGTCGACATAATGCACACCGCAATCGACGATGGGCGAGGTGGTCTGCATCAGAGCTTTGTGTGTTTCCCACTCGGCCCCGCTGCTTTGTTGGTTGAGATTCAGCCGGAACACGTAGGGCCCGCCCAGGTCGCGCGCCTCGGAAATAAGGCGCATCCATGAAGGGTGATGGCGCAGGATGTAGCCGATGATCAGTTTGCGTTTGGTTTCAATGGCTTTCGCGACGACTCGTTTGGCATCTGCCACAGTGGTCGCTAGCGGCTTTTCGACAAATACATGCGCCCCGGCCTCCATCGCCGCGCAGGCGAAATCGGCGTGGCTGTCGGAGTAGGTCGCCACGACCACCAGATCGGGCTTGGTCTCGGCCAGAGCGGTGTGAAACTCAGAATAGGCTGGATAGCCTGTCAGGCCAGGATGATCCACGCGGCCAGACCGGTTCACCAGCCCCACGACTTCAGCGTCCGGGTGGTGATGGTGGGCCAAAGCGTGGCTCAGCCCCATATTGCCGAGGCCAGCGATCAGAACTTTGGTCATTTGACAGCTCCTGAAGTGATGCCGCGGATCAGTTGGCGCGAGAAGATGACATAGAGCACCAGCACCGGCAGGATCGCCATGCTGAGCGCCGACAGAACCGCGTTCCAGTCGGTGACGAACTGGCCGATAAAGACCTGGCTGCCCAGCGTCAGTGTTTTGGTTTCCTCGGCCGGGGCAAGGATCAGCGGGAACCAGAGGTCGTTCCAGATGGGGATCATGTTGAACACGGCCACGGTCGCCATGGCGGGGCGGACCAGCGGTAGGACCAATCGGAAGAATATGGTGTATTCGGACAGCCCATCGACGCGGCCTGCGTTCTTCAGATCGTCCGAGACTTGCCGCATGAATTCAGACAGGATGAACACCGCCAGCGGCAGACCTTGCGCGGTATAGACAAGGATCAGGGCCCAAAGGGTGTTCACCAACCCGGTTGCCACCATCATCTCTAGTATCGCCACGGTGCCGATGCGGATCGGGATCATAATCCCAAGCGCCAGATAGAGGCCCATCAGAGTGTTGCCCTTGAATTTGTATTCGCTCAGGGCAAAAGCGGCCATGGCGCCGAACAGCAGAACGAAGGCCAGCGACACCACGGTCACGATCAGTGAGTTTTGGAAATAGAGGAAGAAATCCCCCTGTTTCATAACCGTCTGGTAACCGATGAGAGAAAAGCTTTCGGCATCGGGCAGAGCGAGCGGCTCGCGGAAAATCGAGCGTCGGGTTTTGAAGCTGTTGATGATGATCACGAAGACCGGGAAGAGGGCGATCAACGTGTAGAGGATCAGCGCCCCATGCATGGCGGCCGTGTTCAGCGGGTTATGGCGTGCTTTGTTCATCCGGCTATCCTCACAGTTGATACCGGCGCATCCGGGTCTGGATGCCGAAGAGGTAGATGCAGACACCCACAAGGATGATCGCGAACATGGCGCCAGCGATGGCGGAGCCCATATGCGGGTCGCCCAGTTGCAGTTGGAAGCCAAAGAAGGTGCGGTACATGAAGGTGCCTAGGATATCGGTTGAGAAATCCGGCCCTGCCAGCGCACCTTGCGAGACGTAGATCAGGTCGAACGCGTTGAAATTGCCGACGAATGTCAGGATCGAGATGATGCCAATCGAGGGAATGATCAACGGCAGCTTGATCTTCCAGAACGCCGAAGCACCGGTGATGCCGTCTATTTCTCCGGCTTCAAGAATCTCTTCGGGGATCGACAGCAGAGCGGCGTAGATCAACATCATCGGGATGCCGACGAATTGCCAGACCGAGACAAGTGCCAGTGTTGTCAGCGCGTATTCTTCCTTGCCCAGCCATGGTGCAAACAGCGACTTCAGACCAATGGCGTCCAGCATTGAAGGTGCGATGCCCCAAAGCGGGGACAATATCAGCTTCCACGCGAAACCGACGATCACAAAGCTCAGAATGGTCGGAATGAAGATCGCGGACCGGTAGAGCGCCGCAAACCGCAGGCGGGGATGCGAAAGTAGTGCCGCCAGAGCGATACCGATAGGGTTCTGCACCAGCATATGGATCAGGAAGAACCAGAAGTTGTTGCCCAAAGCGTTCCAGAACTGCTCGGACCAGATCGGATCGAAGAACAGGGTGCGAAAATTCTGCAAGCCCACGTAGATACGTGTCTGATCAACCTCGGTGAACAGTGCGAGGCGCAGTGTGTTGAACAAGGGGAAGATCATCACTGCCGTGTAGACCAGCACCGCAGGGGCGAGGAAAACGGCAATGTGCCAGCGTATGCGGCGGGTCTGCATGGGAATCTCCGGGGGAAAGGTCCGGACGCGACGCGGTAGCCGCGTCCGGTGTGAGTGGCCTAGGTGTTACTGATGCGGTGCGTACCAGCTGGCCAGACCGTCTTGCAGTTGCTGACCCAGCGCTTCGGGTGTCTCGGCACCCTTGATGGCTGCAACGGATGCACCCCAAGTCTCGTTTTCGAGGTTCGGTGTGCCGCGCGACAAGATTTGGTAGGTCGAGCGGATTGTGCTTTCGCACTCATCCCGCCAACCGACGATTTCCTTGGCCAGTGGGTCTTCCAACTCGACCGGAGTGCTGGACAGCGGGAAAAAGCCGGGTAGGGCGTTACCGAAGATGCTGGCGAATTCCGGGCTTGCGACCCAAGCCAGGAAGGTGCGCGCAGCTTCTTGGTTTTCGCTCGCCGCGTTCATGCCTATGCCGATATCGGTGTGGTCCGAAATATAGCAGGTATCGCCCGCGTTCTGGACCGGTGGCTTAAAGGCGCCCATTTCGAAATCGGCCTGCGTGTTGAAGCCCGAGATTTCCCAGCTGCCTGCTGGATAGACCGCTGCACGACCCAGGGTGAACAGGTTCTGGCTGTCGGGATAGGTCTGTGCCTCATAACCGTCGCCGAGGTAGTCCGCCCACTTGGCCAGTGTCGCATACGGGGCGACCCACTGGGGGTCGGTCAGCTTCTGCTCGCCTTTGATCAGCGCCTGACGACCTTCTTCACCCTTCCAGTAGTTTGGGCCGATATTGTTATAGCCCATCGTTGCGGCTTCCCACTGGTCATTGGTGCCCATCGCCATCGGGATATAGGTACCGTCTTCCTTGATCTTATCGAGGGCGGCAAAGAACTCAGCTTCGGTAGTTGGAACTTCGATGCCCAACTCATTGAACGCATCTTTATTGTAGATGAAGCCGTGAATCACTGACGCCATCGGGACGCAAAAACTGGCCGAACCGTCATCGGTTTGCCACGCAGATTTGGCCACGTCCGAGAAATTTCCCATGGCCTCAAGATCAGACAGATCGGTCAGGTGCCCCGACTCGTATAGCGCAAGCGAGGCATCAAACGGACGGCAGGTAATCAGATCGCCAGCCGATCCGGCCTCGAGCTTTGAGTTTAAGACAGCGTTGTATTCTGCCGGTGCAGAGGGCGAGAATATTACTTTGATGCCGGGATTCTCGGCCTCGAACGCCGGAATGATCTTCTCCTGCCACAACGCCAGATCGTCGTTTCGCCAGCTTTCGATGGTCAAAGTGGCCTCTTGCGCATAGGCGCTTGTGACCAGCGCCGTGCTCATCAAGGCAAGGCTCAGAACTTTGCGTGTCATTTGATATCTCCCAGGTTGATGGTTTCTTGGTTTTGTTTCATCCGCTCCAGCGCAGGGCGGAGGTGATCGTCGGTGTTGCTTAGCATTGCTTGCGCCGCGTCCAGGGACCCTGCGCCTACAGCCAAAAGGGCCGCGCATTTGAGGTTGCCCTCTGCCGCAGTCAACGCCTTTGTAGCCTGAGCGGAGGAAACGCCGGTCAACTGACAGACGATCCCGTTGGCTCGGGCGCGTAGCTTGTCATTGTCAGCACGCAAATTGATCATCATGCCGTCCTGAATATGCCCAAGCTCCATCGCCATCAGCGTCGAAAGCATGTTCAGTGCGATTTTCTGCGCTGTACCAGCGCCCATGCGGGTAGAGCCCGAGATCAGTTCAGGTGGTGTCGAAAGCAGGATTGGATGGTCAGAAAGCTGCAACAGTTCGGTGCCCCCGTTATTGGCAATGCCGATAACTGTGGCGCCTCTGTCCCGCGCGATCCGCGCTGCTGCGGTTGTGTACGGTGTGGTTCCGCTGGCCGAGACGGTGATCAAGGTGTCTTTGGCAGAAAGATCGGCCAGTTCACGGGCAAGGCCGTCGGTGGCATCTTCGACATCTCCCGGCATCTCTACCCCTGAGGGCAATCCACCTGCCATATGGATGCGAATCTGGCGGGCTGGTATCGAAAAAGTTCCCCCCAGTTCCAGCGCATCCGAGGCGGCCATCAAGCCGGAAGAGCCTGCCGCCAAATAGCGCAAAACCCCGCCCGATCGGATGGATTGCGCCATAGCTTTTGCGCCTGCGCAGAGGGTGGGCAGCGAGGAAAGCGGGGCAGCGGCAGCGTCGGCTTGCGAGCGGGCCAGCAGCTCGGCTACCTCAGTCAGCGGTCGGGCGTCAAGTCCGATCGCGTCTTGATGTAGCTGTTCGGTAACTGGCTTGGTCACGTGATTCTCCCCCGAGATTTTGAATATCATACCTTTTAGATACCATTAGTCTACCATTTTATTTTTATACCCACTATTTTCAAGATTTAGACAACTATTACTGCATTATTGTGGAATTTGGTCTTCAAAATTAGAAATAGGTATTATAAAGGTATCTCCATGAGTCGCCCTTCTGATACCATTGTGCTGGCCGCTGATGGCGGTGGAACACGCTGCCGTCTTGCTGTTTCAGACGGCTCTGCGGTTCAGTGTGTCGAGGTTGGTGCGGCAAATGTATCAACCGATTTTGACGCAGCCTGCGCTGAGTTGATGCACGGAATTGCTGCTTTGGCCCGACGTGCCGGACTAGAGGCAACTCAAATCGCTCGTGCGCCAGCCTACTTGGGGCTGGCCGGTATCACGGGGCGCGCGCTGGCTGATCGGCTGGCAGAAAAGCTGCCATTTGACCATGTTCTGATTGAAGATGACAGGCCCGCCGCATTACGTGGTGCGTTGGGTTCGAAAGACGGTTTCGTAGCGCATTGCGGAACGGGTTCTTTTCTGGCGGTCCAGAATGGGGATCGCAGGTCATTTGCCGGGGGCTGGGGACCTGTTCTCGGGGATCAGGCCTCGGCGCAATGGGTTGGGCGGCGGGCTTTGGCCTTTACGCTTGACTGTGTGGACGCTCTGAAGCCTGCGTCTGAATTGGCGGACAGCCTGTTGTCGCGTTTTGATGGCGCTGCTGGGATTGTCAGGACCGCCTCCAAGATGTCGCCTACCGAGTTCGGAGCGCTGGCGCCTGTTGTCACGCAACACGCAAAGCAAGGGGATGCGCTTGCGCTGTCGATCATGGAGGATAGTGCGCAGTATTTGGCGGATCAGATGTTGGCGATGGGCTGGATGCCCGGCCTTTCGATCTGCCTGACCGGCGGCATCGGCCCGCAATATGCGGAATTTCTGCCTGCGCCAATGCAACAGGAATTGGCCGAACCGCTGGGCGATCCGTTGACCGGTGCCACCGCGTTGGCCCACGCCTTTCAAAAGGAGACCCGACATGAGCGTTGCTGACTTCTTGCGGCCCGAGGGTTGGCTGGGTCAGACTGCCGGTCCGCGTTACGTGCAGTTGCGGCAGCGGCTGGAGCAGGGGATCGAAGAGGGTATTCTGGCCCCGAACAGTTCACTCCCGCCCGAGCGCGAGATTGCCGAACTGACAGACCTGTCGCGGGTGACGGTCCGCAAGGCGATTCAGGAACTTGTGCGCAAAGGCGCGATTGAACAGCGGCAAGGCTCGGGATCATTCGTGCGTCAAGCGGTTGCGCGGGTTGAGCAGTCGCTGTCGCATTTGACCTCGTTTACCGAAGACATGGAGAGGCGCGGTTTTGAAACGACTTCAACCTGGTTGGAGCGCGGAATATTCCTGCCGTCACCTGATGAGATGCTGGCGCTGGGCCTATCGGCGAGTGATCAGGTCGCCCGCATTCATCGTCTGCGCGCGGCTGGCGGGCGACCGATGGCGCTGGAACGCGCGGCGTTGCCGCTGGATATATTACCTAACCCGACTGAGGTTACCGGATCGCTCTACGCCTTTCTCGAACACTCGGGCAATCGCCCGGTGCGTGCGATCCAGAAAATCTCGGCCATCAATCTAGAAGCAACCGAGGCTGGATTGCTGGACGTTGCTGAAGGTACGGCGGGGCTGCGCATTCAGCGGACCTCGTATCTAGAAAGCGGGCGCGTTGCTGAACTGACCCGATCCATCTATCACGGCGATGCTTACGATTTCGTGGCAGAGCTGCGTCTGTCAACCTGAAAGGCGGGGCTCATGTCCAGCGATACAACTCAAATGCGGCAGGAAATCAATGAGATACCTTTTGCCGTTGATCGGCTTCTCACTGATGGTGCCACGGCGATTACAAAGACCGCAAGCGCGATCCGCGCGCACGATCCCGGCTTCCTGATTTCGGTTGCGCGAGGTTCGTCGGACCATGCCTGCAGCTATCTGAAATACGCTTCAGAACTGCTGCTGGGCCTGCCCATGGCCTCGGTTGGGCCGAGCGTGAAATCGATCTACGGGGTCGATATGCGATGCCCTGGGGCGCTGTGTATTTCGGTTTCCCAATCGGGTCAAAGCCCCGACATCGTACAGCTGACGAAGTCCCTGACAGAAGGCGGCGCGTATTCGGTGGCGATCACGAACGATACCACGTCTGCACTGGCCCAGAACGCCACCTCGGCTCTGCCCATCCTTGCAGGCCCCGAGCTTAGCGTGGCTGCCACCAAGACTTTCGTCACCTCTCTGGTCGCCGGGCTTTGGTTGCTGGCCGAGGTCAAGGGCGACGATACCTTGCTGGCTGCAATTCACAAATTGCCGGAAGATTTATCGCGGGCGATCACCTGCGATTGGAGCGCGATGGTCGAGGCAGTCGATGGACAATCCCTGTTCACGTTGGGACGTGGGATGTCCTGGGCAATTTCGAATGAGGCGGCGCTGAAATTCAAGGAAACCTGCCAGATTCATGCGGAAAGCTATTCCTCGGCGGAAGTTCTGCATGGCCCGGTTTCGATCGTGGATCAGGGCTTTCCGGTGATTGCGTTCTCGTCCGGAGACGCGGCTGAGGCCAACATCGCCGAAGTCGCCGATGCGCTCGCAGCTAAGGGCGCAAAAGTCTTCGCAACGACCAATCAGGTGTCTGATGCCGTGAGGCTACCACATGTCCGCACCACGCACTGGATGACAGATCCGGTAGCCTCAATCGCTTCGTTCTACGGTATGGTCGAAACTGTGGCCACGCGCCGGGGCATCAATCCCGATGCACCGCGTCACCTGCGGAAAGTGACGGAGACGGTATGACCGATGCGACGATCACCTTCGCGGGCGGGCTTATCTTTGATGGTAAAACCCTGAAGGACGGCCACGCCGCCCGTTTCGTCGGCGGGCAGCTCGACAGTATTTTGCCCGAAGCCGAGTTGCCTTCGGATGAGATGGTTCAGGATCTGTCGGGTGATATTTTAAGCCCCGGCTATGTAGATTTGCAGGTGAATGGCGGCGGAGGCGTCATGTTCAACGACGATCCATCGGTCGAGACATTACAGCGTATTGCGGCGGCTCATCGCAAGCTTGGCGCGACGTCGATCCTTCCGACGCTGATCACGGACACGCCCGAAAAGACAACGGCTGCCATTTCTGCTGCTTCTCAGGCCATTCAGCGCGGAGTTCAGGGGATTGTCGGCTTGCATCTTGAGGGGCCGCATCTCTCGGTGCGACGCAAGGGCGCGCATGACGGCGGGCTGATCCGCCGGATGCAGGACGCTGATCTTGCACAGCTGATAGAAGCGGCAGGGGCGTTGCCTGCATTGATGGTCACGCTTGCGCCGGAAAGCGTCACGATTGCTCAGGTCGAAACGCTCAGCAAGGCGGATGTCATCGTGTCGTTGGGGCACAGTGATGCCGAGTTTCAAACCTGCGTGGCTTACGCACAGGCGGGCGCGCACTGCGCCACCCATTTGTTTAACGCGATGAGTCAGTTGGGCAACCGCGAACCGGGGCTGGTTGGCGCAGTCTTGTCCAGCGGTGCGATGTCTGCCGGGTTGATAGCGGATGCAATCCATGTTCACCCGCAGACGATGCGCGCCGCCTTTGCAGCTAAACAGGGGCCGGGGCATCTGTTTCTGGTGAGCGACGCGATGGCCGTTGCTGGAACGGATCTGCGGGAATTCAAGCTGGAAGGGCGTGTCATCCAACGTGAAAACAGCAGGCTGACCTTACCGGATGGAACCCTGGCCGGGGCCGATCTGAACCTGACCACCGCGCTGCGCGTGTTGACAACGGATGTCGGCGTTTCACTGACGGACGCCTTGGCAGCGGCCACACGCATTCCGGCGGATATCATTTCCCAGCGCTCAATCGCGCGCCTGAACTTGATCTCGCAGGCCATTCGCATTTCTCCGGACTTGTCGCAGGCCCGTCCGGCGGTTGCTTAACCTCGCATTGCAACAAATTGCGAAACACCGCGTTTTTCGCATCTCGCCTCAACTGTAGCGGTTGTGTAAGACCTTAGGCGAACGTGGTTTGGGAATGTCTGTATGTATCAGATAATTGGAATAATTGGCAGGGCATTGACCACCGGGATCGCGCAATGATCCAAACGCGTGGCGTTTTCATTGGTCAGCGTACGGATTGTTTGGGCGCGCGCCTGCTGATGATCCTGACCTGTATCCGTCTGGCCGAAGACTTTGGGACAGACTACCGGGTGAACTGGTTCCCGCAAGGCGCCGATGCGCCGGAGTTGGATCATCCCGAGGAGTTATTCACCAAAGACTGGATGGATGCGCATTTCCTTGATCAGGCAGAGTTCGACGCGATAAGCGCGACCGCTCTGCCAATTTGGGCCTTCCAACACGATCCATCGCCCGAGCGGCTGATCGACCATTTGGCTTCTGGCCGTTCGGTTCTGGTCGAAGAAGCGAGCGAGATATTTGGCTTCCCGTGGGAAGATATCGAAACCATCCGTCCCCGCTATCGCGATTTCATACATAGCGTAGGATTTGTGGATGAGGTTCGTCAGATCATGTATCGCGCGGATCAGAAGCTCTCGGGGCAGGGGGTTTCGGCTTACCACATTCGGCGCGCAGAAATCCTGAACGGATTACCATGGAAGCATTCAATCTGGCCCGCCAAGATCGAACCTGACGAGTTTTACGAGGCCCATCTGGAGAAATCCAAAGGCCAGACGGTGATCATGTTTTCGGATCAGCCAGAGGTGATAGACCGTTTCAAGCAACGGTTTCCGGAGCTCATGCAGATGTCAGATATCGCTGATCTGTCAGCTCTGACGCGGGCGCAGCGGGACTTTCTGGAGCTTTTTGCGATGTCACGGGCGGATCAGGTGATCGCGCCACACATATCTGGCTTTTCAATGGCTGCAGCCCGGATTTCGGGGCAGCAGCGTAAAGTGTTCCGCGATGTATTGTCCAGGGATGAGATGCAGGCGGCCAATGCGCGGTTCATCGAACGGGTTGCGAAGGGGCCATCGGCCTTTCCGAATCCCTCAGAGGCGGCGCATATCTATTCAAAGGCGGTGCAATATCTGTCAGCGCAGGATCGCTGCGAAGAGGCGTATGATAGTGCGAAACCTATTCTGGACGCCGGGGCCGACAACGCCTTTATGCCACTTCTGCAATCCCTGAACTGTTTTTACCTGTCGAAGTGGCAGGAAAGCGAGGCACTTGCAAATGAGGGATTGCAGAACCCGCATCTCTGGCCCGAAGACTATTCTGTTTTGTGCGCGTTGCGCGGCGCTGTTCTTGGCATGCAGGGCAAGCGCGGTGCGGCGACGCTGCACTTTGCTAAAGCGTTCTGGTCCAAACCCTTACGGCCGGATGTTGTGGTGCTGGGGTCCAGAATGCTCTACCGCGCCCAACTTGCGCTTAGGCTAATGCCGCCTGTGGATTGGTCGTTGCAGAAGGTCGTTCGGCAACGCCGGTTTGCACCGTTCAATAACCTGTATCTGGTTCAGCGTAAGGTTGTCGTCAGGCGTCCTTGCAACTTCGATTTCATACTCTTGGATTGGGCCGAGTTGGCGCTGGATCAACGCGCAAGTCGTATCTTTGATCACCAACAAAGATTGGAAGCGCTTTCTACCTCACTCGATGAGATTCACGACGTACCAGCAGACGACCCGCGATTGTTGGGCGCGAGGGTGATACTACAGAGGCATCTGGGGGAATTGTCGGGGGCCCACGCCATTGATAAAACCCGCCAGATCGTAGCTGAAGTGCCGGAAAGTGCCTTGTACCAAAAGCGGCTGTCCGAACTTTACGAAGCAGAAGGCGATACCGTAGCTGCGCATCGAGCGATGTCAGAGGCGCTAGCTTGTGACCCGGAAAGCCCGTTTCTCATGTTCGCCATGGGTCGCTTGTTTGAGCGGACGGGCAAGATCGGGCAGGGCGAGAAGCTTATTCTGAAAGCTGCCGATCTTGATGACGTGACCGTCGTTATTCAGGGCATGGCGGGCCAGATACACATGCGGCGCGGGAACAAGAACAAGGCAAGCCCCTATCTTGAGAAAGCGCGCGACCTGTATCCGCCCCACAAGCGGTTTACCAATCAACTGAATCGACTTTCGGGTCAGGCGTAAACTAGTTCAGCGTAACCTCTTGGCGCAGGTTTCCGGTCGTCTTGTCGAAGATCAGAATCCGATTGTCCTCGGTCACGACCGCATACCAGTTGTTGCCGATGGTCAACGCTTGCGCTTTTGCGCCGTCCGGAAGTTCGATCTGGTCGGGCAGCTTCGGAGTGCGGTCCGATAGGCGGATGACAATCAGGGCGAATGTCACTAGAACCCCGCCAATCATTACCGCGGTCAACAGCATGACCATCCGCCGCAGCAGTCGAAGCTGCGGTGTTTCCTGCGGTTCCTGAGGTTCGGAAGGGACAGTCATGGGCACCCGCCTGATAGAGTTTCATATCGCGGCCGCTCCGCCGCCCCGCCTTGATAAGGCGCTTGCGCGGGATGTGCCAGCGGAAGAGAACCTGTCGCGCACCCGGCTGGCCCGACTGATCAATGAGGGTGCCGTCACCGTTGATGGCGTCGCCGTAGAAGACCCCAAAGCTAAGATAACCGAAGGCGCGCAGATTGGGATCACCGTGGCCGAAGCCGAAGATAGTCATATCGGCGCTGAGGATATCCCACTTGAAGTCGTCTATGAGGACGACGATCTGATCGTGATCAACAAACCAGCAGGGATGGTCGTGCATCCGGCGCCGGGCTCGCCGAATGGTACGCTAGTCAATGCGCTGCTGCATCATTGCGGGGATGATCTCTCGGGTGTTGGGGGCGTCAAGCGCCCGGGCATCGTGCACCGGATCGACAAGGAAACCAGCGGGTTGCTGGTTGTGGCGAAATCGGATGCGGCGCATCACGGGCTGGCTGCCCAGTTCGAGGCGCATAGCGTCGAGCGCTACTATCGCGCGATCTGCTATGGTGTGCCGGATGCCAATGACCCTCGGTTGCGTGGGATCAAGGGTGTTAGCTTTGAGCCGGGCAACATCATGCGTCTGACGACACAGCTGGCACGGCACAAGACCGATCGACAAAAGCAGGCTGTGCTGTTTCACGGTGGGCGCCATGCGGTAACGCGCGCAAGGATTGTCGAGGTTTTTGGAACGCCGGGCAGCCTCTCTCTGATCGAATGCTGGCTTGAGACGGGCCGAACGCATCAAATCCGTGTCCATATGGCCCATGCCGGCCACGGGCTTGTCGGAGACCCGGTTTACGGCGGAAAGCGCAAACTGGCTGCGCGGTCATTCACGCCTGAGGCCGCCGAGGCGGTGCAGGCTTTCCCCCGCCAAGCTCTGCACGCAGCAGTGTTAGGCTTCGAACACCCGGTTTCGGGCCAGGTATTACGTTTTGAAGCCCCGCTGCCGCAGGATATGGCGGACCTGCTGGAAAATCTCAGAAAACCACTGAAATAAACTGCAAAGGCTTGTGAAAAAGGCCTTTTCAGCTTTCCTTTACATAGGGTTAATCTCAGACTGTTAACAGATCCTCTTGAATGTATCGGGTCTGGTACCCATATCCCATGTTAAGGGCTTAAACATTTGTCCAAGGGGCAGAAAATAAATGGCAAATTACTCAAATCTTCCAGCGCCGACACCCGAGGGTGGGCTGAACCGCTATATGCAGGAGATTCGCAAGTTTCCTCTGCTGGAGCCGGAGGAAGAATATATGCTGGCCAAGCGCTGGGTCGAGGAACAGGATACCGAGGCCGCGCATAAAATGGTCACGTCACACCTGCGTCTGGCGGCCAAGATCGCCATGGGATATCGCGGTTATGGCCTGCCGCAGGCCGAGGTGATTTCCGAGGCCAATGTGGGCCTGATGCAGGCGGTCAAGAAATTCGACCCCGAAAAAGGCTTCCGGCTGGCGACCTATGCCATGTGGTGGATCCGCGCTTCGATCCAGGAATACGTCCTTCGGTCGTGGTCGATGGTGAAACTGGGTACAACATCGGCGCAGAAAAAGCTGTTCTTCAACCTGCGTAAAGCAAAGGCACGCATTGGCGCGCTGGAAGAGGGTGATCTGCGTCCTGAAAACGTGGCCAAGATTGCAGAAGACCTCGGAGTGACAGAGGAAGAAGTGATCAGCATGAACCGTCGGATGTCCGGTGGCGATGCTTCGCTGAACGCGACCGTGGGGTCCGAAGGCGAAGGCACCATGCAGTGGCAGGATTGGCTGGAAGATGAAGATGCCGATCAGGCTGGTGACTACGAGGCGCGCGATGAATTGGAAGCCCGGCGCGAATTGCTCGCTGCTGCGCTGGATGTTCTGAACGATCGCGAGAAAGACATCCTGACTCAGCGCCGTCTGATGGACCAGGCTGTTACGCTGGAAGAGCTGAGCACGCAGTACAATGTCAGCCGTGAACGTATTCGTCAGATCGAAGTGCGCGCGTTCGAGAAGCTGCAAAAGAAGATGCGAGAGCTTGCGCGCGAAAAAGGTATGCTGGGTTCAAACTAACCCCAGACTGATATCAGCCCGCCATATGAGCGGGCTGATTTTTTTTGTTATGCGAAAATGAAATCGGACTCGGACAGGTGGCTTGCCCAGACGCCTGACAGATAGATGCTGTCTCCGTCGTCCAACTCGATCTTAGTCCCGAAGAACTTACCGTCGATATCGTCTTCGATGTCCTCAAAGCTGTTGATGCCATCGTATTCGGACAGGTCGATCTTGTCCTTGCCGACGCGGAAATCGACAATCCAGTCGTGACCGTCGCCTTCATCGAATACAAACGTATCCTTACCGCGCCCACCAAAGAGTTTGTCATTGCCTTCGCCGCCGTCGATGATGTCTTTCCCACGCCCTCCGAAGATTTTGTCATGGCCTTCATCGCCACGCAGAATATCCTTTCCGCGCCCCCCGAAGATTATGTCGTTCCCGGCACCGCCAAGCGCCACATCATTGCCCGAGCCGGTGTTGATCACGTCATTGCCACCATCACCGTGAACAAAGTCTTTGCCGCGTCCGGTAAAGATGAATTCATCGCTGCTGTCACCCAGGATAAAATCCGTGTTCTTTTTGCCCAGAATGCCCGACACCGAGACGGGTAGAAGTACGCCGTCAAGTACGTGAATGATACCGTTTGACGCATCCACGTCGAACGCGATCAAGCCGGGATCGTCGATGCCCGGATCGGCATCGCCCAGACTGGGGGGATCGCTTTCAAGGTTCAGTTCGACTGACGACCCAAGCAGAGTTTGGATTTCAGCCCCGTCGCCTAGACCGACCACTGTGGTGCTGTCGAACTCACCATCGACCACGTGATACTTCAAAATGTTGGTTAGCAAAGGGATAGGGTCTCCGCCGCCAAGCAGGGTGAGCGCCTTGATGATGTGGCCCAATGCTCCAGCCTCGTCATCCCCTTTATACCCAAGCGTTTGTGCCAGAGTAATAAAGGCAGCGTCATTTGGGGCAAAGACGGTCAGTTCTGCCTCAGGATTGTCCAGCGTTTCCGCCAGCCCGGCTGCAATCACCGCTTCGCGGAGAATGTCGAAATCCTGATTGTCGCTGTCAAACGTTCCGGGATCACCGCTTTTTAGCACTGTTCCTGTAATCGTATGTGTTGCTGGCATTTCAGTAAGCCTCCCACCCTGTTTGCCGTTGCTCCGGATGTTGCCAGAGCGCCATCCGAGCATGATTCAGTCGATGTTTGAGCTACGGCGGCAGTATCAGACTGGATCAACAAAACTGATTTGCGAGGGCAGGTTTGACGCAAATCGATTTTAGATTATCGATATAAAGTATAAGGTTATCGGGTTTTTTTAATCTCATCAAAAAATTTACCGAGGCGTATGATTTTCAAATAGATAGAGAAGGGACTGACTTATTGGCAGGTGGTTGATAGACAGATCAGGAACTGAATTACATTGAGCTCGCCCTGGGCGGGTTACATCAATTTTTAGGGGGCGCGCATGCATAAACCGGTCAATTGGGGTGTTCTGGGTGCAGCCAGATTCGCACGACAACACATGGCGCCCGCCATCCATGCGGCAGAGGGCGCGCGGCTGGCGGGGTTGGCGACCTCGGATACGGCCAAGGCCGAGCCCTTTGCCAGATATTGCCCTGATTTGAATGTCTACAACAGCTATGAGGCATTGCTAGCCGATCCTGAGATTGAGGCGGTGTACATCCCGCTGCCCAACCATCTTCACGTCGAATGGAGCCTGAAGGCGCTGGATGCGGGCAAGCATGTGCTGTGCGAAAAGCCGATGACCATGCGGGCCGATGAGTTTGACGCGCTGATCGCAAAGAGGGACCAGACGGGTTTGCTGGCTGCCGAAGCATATATGATCGTGCATCACCCTCAGTGGCATCTGACCCGTAAACTGATCGCGGACGGAGCGATCGGCCGGCTGGTCCATGTCACCGGGGCGTTCAGCTATGACAACCGGGCGGACACGGGCAACATCCGCAACCGTGCGGAAACCGGTGGGGGCGGGCTGCGTGACATCGGGGTGTATGTTATCGGCAGCGCTCGGTTTGCGACTGGGCAAGAGCCGGTCTCGGTCAACGGTGCGATCCGGTGGGAAAATGACGTGGATGTCTTCACCGAGATACGCGCGCAGTTTCCCGAATTTACCTATTCCGCCTACGTCTCTACACGCATGCATCCACATCAGGAAATGGTGTTTCACGGAGAAGGTGGCATGATCCGTCTGACTGCTCCGTTCAATGCCCGTGTGTTCGGCGAGGCGCGGGTTGAACTGCACCGACCGGGCCTTGAAGTTCTGGTGCCCCGGTTTCCAGCGGACAACCACTATCAATTGCAGGTCGAAGCGTTCTGCCGATCGGTTCGCGAAGGGGTTGAATATCCCTGTTCGTTGGAATTCGTGAGGGGTACACAAGAGGTTATCGATCAGGTCTTTGACGCCGCCGTTGCGCTCTAGCTTGCCACGCCTGTGGTGTCTCGCGTATCCTGTCCCGACCGGATCAGGAGGGCTAAATGGCAGGCGGCTGGGCGCGCGATGGCGCGGTGAGTGAACAGATCGAAGCCTCGATTTCAGATGAACTGGCGCGGATGCAGGCGCAAAAGCGACCTGTGGGCGAAAGCCTGACCCATTGTGCCGAATGCGAAGAACCGATCCCCGAAAAACGCCGCCTTGCTCTGCCCGGCGTAAAGCTGTGCCTGGATTGCCAGCAAGAGCGTGACAGCAGCTTCAAATCTCGCGGCGGGATCAATCGGCGGGGTTCGAAAGACAGTCAGTTGAAATAACGCGAGGAGCACCCGGTGAAGGATCAGCCGCAGAGATCAGTACTGCAAAACGGGTTGGTTCTTGGGTTCCTAGCCGCGTTTCTATGGGGCACGCACAGCGTTATCGTGCGATATTTGACTAGTGATCTCGGCGGGTTACAGATTGCCGTGTCTCGCCTGTTCATTGCTGCTTTTGCGATTTACTGCATGTTGCGGGTGATGGGCGCACGGGTTTCAATCCAGTACAGGGATTGGAACTTCCGGCTGGCGGTGTTGTCGACGGTGGTGAACTATATCCTGTTCCACATAGGTTTGGAACATACAGGTGCTGCTAATGCGATGGTGCTTGAGAATACCGCGCCGTTCTTCGTGTTGATATTTCTGTATTTCTTCGCGGATACAACCGTTGGCCGGACTGATGTATTGGCAACCCTGCTGGCGATCCTCGGTGTGTTTCTAACCGTCTATCGGGATTTTCAAGGCGGGGGAGAACCCCTGCTGGGCGATCTGATGGAAATCGGGGCGGGACTTAGCTGGGCGGTGTTCCTGATTTCCAGCAGCCGCGCGATGCAGTCATCGGAGACCACTGCCGAAAGGTTGAACTTCCTGTTTGGCATCTTTTTGTGTTCGGGCGTTTTGCTGGTGCCACTGGCGGCTTTTTCTATTCAGATGCCGACCGCAAACGACGTGATCTTCTTGATCCTTCTGGGCGTTTTGCCGACCGCGCTTGCCTATTATCTTTGGTACGAGGCCGCCGCCCGCGTGTCGACTTTGACGGCGACGTTGCTATTCGCCGCCTCGGTTGTGTTTACCTTTGTCAACTCGGCACTGTTTCTGGGCGCAACGATCACACCGCTTGCGATTGTCGGCGCAGTATTGATTGTTACGGCCATTTTCGTGACGACCATGAAATCCGCCAAAGAGAAATGAGGCAGCCATACAGGCTGCCTTTCAACTTTAGCTTTCCATCGCTTCCAGTTCGTCAATAAAGCCCGAGATCATCGACAGGCCTTTGTCCCAGAACTCAGGATCGCTGGCGTCCAGTCCGAACGGGGCCAGAAGCTCTTTGTGGTGCTTGGAGCCACCAGCCCGCAGCATTTCGAAATACTTGTCCTCGAACCCGTCCGCACCGCTTTCGTAAACCGAATAAAGCGCGTTCACCAAGCCGTCGCCAAACGCATAGGCATAGACGTAGAACGGTGAGTGGACGAAGTGCGGGATATAGGCCCAGAAGGTCTCGTACCCGTCCATGAATTCGAATGCGGGGCCAAGGCTTTCAGCCTGAACGCTCATCCAAAGGGCGTTGATGTCGTCTGGTGTCAGCTCGCCCTCACGACGGGCGGCGTGCAGTTTGCATTCGAAGTCGTAGAAGGCGATCTGGCGGACAACTGTGTTGATCATGTCCTCGACCTTACCGGCCAGAAGCACCTTGCGCTGTTCCGCTGTCTCGGCCTGATCCAGCATTTTGCGGAAGGTCAGCATTTCACCAAAGACCGAAGCAGTTTCAGCCAAGGTCAGCGGGGTCGATGAAAGCATCTCGCCCTGATCGGCGGCCAATACCTGATGCACGCCGTGGCCCAATTCATGCGCCAAGGTCATCACATCGCGCGGTTTGCCCAGATAGTTGAGCATCACGTAGGGATGAACTTCGGTCACGGTGGGATGCGCAAAGGCGCCGGGGGCTTTGCCGGGCTTCACGGCCGCATCAATCCAACCCTTCGAGAAGAAGGGAGCTGCGATCTCACCCATCCGAGGATCAAACGCGTTATAGGCGTCCATCACCGTCTTCTCGGCCTCTGACCAATCGACGATGCGGGTATCCTCCATCGGCAACGGAGCATTACGGTCCCACACTTGCATCACGTCCAGACCAAGCCATTTGCGTTTCAGTTCGTAGTAACGATGGCTCAGCTTGGGGTAGGCGGCCACAACGGCCTCGCGCAGGGCTTCGACCACTTCGGGCTCGACATCGTTCGACAGGTGGCGACCAGTTTGAGCAGTTGGCATGTTGCGCCAGCGGTCAACGATTTCTTTTTCCTTGGCCTGCGTATTGTGCACGCGCGCGAAGGTTTTGATATTGCTTTGGAAAACGGTGGCGAGTTCGCGCGCTGCGGCTTCACGCTTGGCGCGATCCTGCTCGGTCAGCAGGTTCAGCGTACCTTCGATGTTCAGCTCTTCACCATCGACGGTGAAGGTCAGACCCGCGATTGTTTCGTCGAACAGGCGTTCCCACGCGTCACCGACAACGCCGAGGTCGTGCAGAAATTTCTCAAGCTCGTCGGATAGCTGATACGGTTTCATCGCGCGGATGCGACGGAACACGGGCTCGAATCGCGCCAGATCAGAATTGGCGGCAAAATGCGCAGCCAGCGCGTCATCGTCGATGCGATTCAGTTCCAGCGTGAAGAACACCAGAGGCGTGGTGAAGACGGTGATCTTCTCCTGCATGTCAGACAGGAACTTGGCGCGATCCGCGTCGGTGGTCAGTTGGTAATAGCGCAATCCGGCAAAGGACATGATCCGCCCGGCGATGGCGTTGATCTTTTCGTTGCGCAGCACGCAGGTCAGTAGGCCAGCTGCGTCCAATTCGGCCAGCTTACCCTCATAATCAGTGGCAAAGGACGCACATTCGCCCTCCAACCAGTCCAGATCGCGGGCCAGTTCGGGTGCATCTTCCGAGGCATAGAGGTCCGTCAGATCCCATTCCGGCAAATTGCCCAGATCATCGGCACTGCCGCCTGCATTTGCATCACGGACGGGAAAGGGAAGGTCGCGCATGGAACACCTCGAATAAACTGCGTTGGCAAACATTTAGGCGCGGCACGTCCGGATCACAAGCAAGCTGTCTGGTCAAACCTTAATGACAGGGCTCGGGTTTTGGTTTCGCCGCGGCTGCCGCGAAATGTGCAGCAAGTTGATCAAAGACCGGCCCGCGCACCTCGGGTGCCTCCATCAGAACTTCGTGTTCGCCGTCGGGGATCTCGATCAGAGTACCGCTAGGCCAGTTGGCCATACGTGCCCGAATGGCCTTGCGGTCTACGATCTGTTCATGGCTACCCAAGAAGGTCAGGGCAGGGATCTCGGGCGCGGTCTGTTCCATCAGCCAGGTGCATTCATCCAGCGCCTCGCGCAGCCAGATGGTGGACGGTGCACCCAAAGCAAGTTCAGGGTGTGCGGCCAACTGATCCTGCATCATTCGGTACATCGCCGGATCGCGTGTCAGCACGTTTCCTTCGAAGGGCTGTGAGGCCACATAGCTCTCTAGCGTGGTGGTGGGCGGTGTTTTCTCGCCCAAGCCCAAGCGTGGCCCCCAATAGGCAGTTAGCTGGCTGAGCGGCTTCATGATTGGTGTAAAGAAAATCCCCCACATCGGGCCCGTAAAGGCGCAGGCCGCAAAATCAGCCCCCTCCAGAACGGCGCGAAGCCCGATAGCCCCGCCCATGGAATGGCCTATGACGTACCAAGGCTTGGGCAACTCCAGTTTTTCGGCCAGTTTCAGTATTGAGCGAACGTCGTGCTGGTAATCGGTAAATTGTTCGACATGACCGATCCGCGGATCATCCAGCAGGCGATCTGCAAGCCCTTGCCCGCGCCAATCGACCGCGAGGCTTGCAAAGCCCCGGTTCACAAATTCCTTGGCGGTATCACCATATTTTTCGATGTATTCCGTGCGACCGGGGAACAGCATCACCGTGCCGCGCGCATCGCCGTCGGGCAGCCAATGTGCCACGCGGATACGTTTGCCATCTTCGGTGATCAGCCAATGCGCCGCACCATCGGCAGGGCCGCCGGCCACGTCTTCGAATAAGGGGGCCGGCGAAAACTCCATCAGGCCAGCACCGAGGCGAGTTTCATGGCGATACCCATGTCTCCGTCAACGCTCAGCTTGCCGGACATAAACGCACCGGTTGGGTTCAGGTCGCCGCTGAGGATCTGTTCAAAGGTGTCCGCATCGGCGCTGAGGGTCACATCAGCATCTTCGTCGCTTACCCGCGCACCGCTTGCATCCAGAATGATAGAACCCAGATCGGCAATGGCAAATTTGGCTGACGCATCGAAATCGCCGCCCGACAGTTTCTCATTCAATGCCGCCGCGGCTTTTTCCAGAATATCGCTCATGGTCTTCCTCATATTGTTCATGCGCCGTGAATGGACATCCCCGGTCGCTACGCTACACTGACCATTGTTATGGGTATTGCAATCACCAATCTCAAACGTACCGTCGCGGCACTTGCCGTCATAGTCACGTTTTCCACCAGTTGCATCGCGCAGCAGGCGGATTCGCGGGACGAGGCATCACTGTTGCAGCAACTGGCGCAATCGACGCCCGAACAGGCCATCGGATTGGATCGGCAGTTGCAGGCGCTGTGGTCACAATCAGGTTCGGCTTCGGCGGATTTGCTGTTGGAACGCGGACGCGAAGCGCTGGATGACGGGGATGTCGAGGCAGCGCTTGATCATTTGACGGCGCTTACCGATCACGCACCCGAATTTGCCGAGGGTTGGCATGTGCGCGCTTCGGTTTTCTTCGGCATTGACAGGTTTGGCATGGCTGCGGCGGATCTTGAACAGGCATTGACGCTGAATCCGAACAACTACGACGCTATCTACGGCCTTGGCCTCATCTTTGAGATCGTGGGTAAGCCAGAACAAGCACTTGAGGCCTATTCACGTGCGCTGTCTATACATCCCCATCATGAAGAAGTAACCAATGCCGTGAATCGGCTGAAGCCTCAGGTTGAAGGCAAGGCGCTGTAAGTCTCAGGGCGCAGGGGGCAAAGGTGAGCGGGTCATCCCGAATCGTGGCCGTACTTGGCCCGACGAACACAGGTAAAACTCACTACGCGATTGAACGTATGCTGGGGTACCGGACCGGTGTCATCGGTCTGCCGCTGCGGCTGCTCGCGCGCGAGGTCTATGACAAGATTGTCGCTATTCGCGGTCCGTCTGTTGTGGCGCTGGTGACAGGCGAGGAACGGATCGTACCGCCGCGCACACAATACTGGGTCTGTACAGTTGAGGCGATGCCAGAAGGCATGGGCACTGATTTTGTGGCGATTGACGAAATTCAGCTTTGCGTGGATCCCGAACGCGGCCATGTCTTTACTGATCGCCTGTTGCGGTCGCGCGGCACCAATGAAACGCTATTCCTCGGCTCTGACACCATGCGCGGCCCCATCGCGGCCCTTGTGCCAGAAGCGCAGTTCATCCGGCGTGAACGGATGTCTCAGCTGGTCTATTCTGGTTCGAAAAAGATCAGCCGAATGCCTGCACGCAGTGCGATCGTCGGATTCTCGGTCGACAATGTCTATGCCATCGCCGAGCTGCTTCGTCGCCAAAAGGGCGGGGCGGCGGTCGTCATGGGGGCGCTCAGCCCTCGCACGCGGAATGCGCAGGTTGACCTCTATCAAAACGGTGAGGTTGATTATCTGGTGGCTACGGATGCCATCGGAATGGGGTTGAACCTGGATGTGAACCATGTGGCGTTCTCATCTCTGACCAAGTTTGATGGCCGCCGAATGCGGCCTCTGGCCCCCAACGAGTTGGCCCAGATCGCAGGACGGGCCGGGCGCGGAATGTCGGATGGCACGTTTGGTGTGACGGGCGAGGCTCCGCCGCTGGATGAGGGCGTAGCCCAAGCCATTATGGACAGCCGGTTCACGCCTATGAAAAAGTTGAATTGGCGGAATGCCGCTTTGCGGTTCGGCTCAATCGACGCACTAATCGACTCGCTTGAGATCAGCCCAGACAATGAGCACCTGATCAAAGCGCGGCCAGCTGACGATCTGAACGTCCTGAAATCTCTGTCCCAAGTCACCGAAGTCGTTGCCCGTGCCAGCGATGGACCGTCGATCCGTTTGCTATGGGATGTGTGCAGAATCCCCGATTTTCGCGGCATCAGCCATGCCGAACATGCCAGCCTGCTTGAGGTGATCTATGGCCATCTGCATGAGCGCGGAAGTATCCCCGATGATTTCATGGCGCGGCAAATCCGCCGTATCGACCAAACCCATGGCGACATTGATGCATTGTCCAAAAGGTTGGCATATATTCGCACTTGGACATATGTTGCGCAACGAAACGGTTGGGTGCGTGACGAATCCCATTGGCGCGAGGAAACGCGCACTGTAGAAGACAGGCTGTCGGACGCTCTTCACGACCGTTTGACTCAGCGATTTGTGGACCGGCGCACGTCAGTGTTGCTGCGCCGGCTCAAACAGAAGGAGGCCCTTTTGGCCGAAGTAAATGACAAGGGTGAAGTGACCGTCGAAGGCGAATTCGTCGGTCGTCTGGAAGGGTTCCGGTTTACCCCGGACAAAAGCGCGCAGGGGACTGAAGCGAAAGCCTTGAAGTCAGCCTCTCTGCAAGCACTCGCGCCGCAATTCCATCTGCGTGCCGATCGCTTCTACAATGCGCCCGATACCGAAATTGATTTCACTGATCAGGGTGGCCTGATGTGGGGCGAGTATGCCGTGGGCAAACTTGTTGCCGGTGCCGAGCCTCTCAAGCCTGTGGTCGAGGTTTTTGTCGATGAGGCCGCCGGGCCGGACGTGGAACAGAAGGTTCAGCGCCGCCTGCAGCATTTCATCGACCGCAAAGTGGCAGCCCTGTTCGAGCCGCTGCTGAACCTGTCGCGGGATGAAGAATTGACGGGCCTGGCGAAGGGCTTTGCCTTCCGTATGGTCGAGTCGTTGGGTGTGCTGCCCCGTACGCAGGTTGCGCAAGAGGTCAAGGATCTGGATCAGGACGCCCGTGGTGCGCTGCGCAAACATGGCATCCGGTTCGGTCAATTCACCATCTTCATGCCGCTGCTGCTGAAACCCGCGCCAACGCGCCTGCGTCTGGTACTATGGGCATTGTCCGGCGGCTTGCAGGAGTTCCCCGAAGCACCACCTCCGGGTCTGGTTACCGTTCCGGTCGCCAAGGACGCGCCGCTGGGCTATGACACCATGTGCGGCTACCGCGATGCGGGCGAACGCTCGATCCGGATCGATATGCTGGAACGGTTGGCCGACATGCTGCGGTCCGAGGACAGCCGCGGTGGGTTCGAAGCCAAACCCGACATGTTGTCAATTACCGGCATGACCTTGGAACAGTTTGCAGACCTGATGCAGGGACTGGGTTACAAGGCCGAACGCGGCGAACGTGAGAAGGCCAAACCGGTCCCCACGGAGCAGCCTGTGGCGGAAGCTGAGGAACAACCCGTCGTCGATGAGACACCGACCGCAAATGCCGAAGCGGATGACGTCGGTATAACCGCCGAGGCGTCAGCCGAAGCCTCCGAAAGCACCGAGGCGGCAGCAGAGGTTACGGCCACTGAGAAATCAGCAGAGTCCAAATTGGATGAGCCCGAAATTGAGGTGTTCTACACCTTCACTTGGGGGCGCCAACGTCAGCAAAACCGTGGTCCGCGTCGCGAGCAGGGGCAGGGCAAGGGCAAGCCGCGTGGTAAACCTCAGGGCAAGCCGCATGGCAAGAAGGGGGGCAAGCCTCAGGGCGCCAAGACCTTCTCGTCACGGCCACCCAAAAAGGAAAAGGCAATCGATCCCGATAACCCGTTTGCGGCAGCGTTGATGGGTCTGAAGGACGGCAACTGATCCGCGATGGCCGAGGCCAAGCTGCGGATCGACAAATGGTTGTGGCAGGCGCGGTTCTTCAAGACCCGTAGCCTGGCCGCCAAACAGGTCAGCGGCGGCCATGTGCGTCTGAACGGAAATCGGGTGCTGAAACCGGCGCAAGCCGTGGCACCCGGAGATGTCCTGACCTTTCCGCAGGGGCGTATTGTTCGGGTTGTACGTATCGAAGCGCTTGGCGTGCGTCGCGGCCCGGCCCCCGAGGCGCAAGCTTTGTACTTCGATATGACCGAAAAGCAGGACGTATCGCCCAAGAATCCTGCGTTTGAGGGAAAAGGTCGTCCAACCAAGAAAGAAAGACGCGCGCTTGATCTTTCTCGCATCCCAAAGGGGTGATCTGACCTTGAAGCGGCGGTCAGACTGGATTAGCTAGTCGCCAAAGCGCAAACGGGAAATCCAACATGACCTACGTTGTCACCGAAAACTGCATTGGCTGCAAATACACCGACTGTGTCGAGGTTTGTCCGGTGGATTGTTTCTACGAAGGTGAAAACACATTGGTCATTCACCCCGACGAATGCATTGACTGCGGTGTCTGCGAACCCGAATGCCCCGCCGACGCCATCCGCCCCGATACCGAGCCGGGGATGGAGCAGTGGGTCGAGTTCAACCGGAAATACTCGGAAATGTGGCCGGTGATCGTGACCAAAAAAGACCCCTTACCCGAGGCCGAGGAACGCGACGGCGAAGAAGGCAAGATGGAGAAATATTTCTCGGAAGCCCCCGGCGAGGGCGGTTGACCGATTCGGCAGCCGGTTACCGTTCATTTGGCATCAATCTGTGCATTAATTAGTTGAGGTAGAAAGGGAATTTTCCATTTACCTTGGCGCGGTCTTTTGAGTGTCGCAAATTTGTGATATACTTAGGACCGAATGATGACTGTGATTGGGATGTGCTCCGTAAGTATGCTCGCTTTGGAGTTCTGAATTTATGACAAATAAGCCGCCTGACGGGGCCATGCAGGGCCTCGGCTGTGGTGCTTTTGTCGTCTCATATCCCGATCAGTAATGAAGGATGAATATGAATGTCGAAATCGAAAAAGCTTGAGTTCCGCCCGAACGATTATGTCGTCTACCCGGCTCATGGCGTAGGTCAGATCGTGTCAATCGAAGAGCAGGAAGTTGCGGGCTTCTCGCTTGAGCTGTTCGTGATTTCTTTTGAAAAAGACAAAATGACCCTGCGCGTGCCGACTAACAAGGTCACTGAATCGGGGCTTCGGTCGCTCAGCTCACCGGATGTGATCAGCCAGGCAATGAAGACGCTGAAGGGCAAAGCCAAGGTCAAGCGTGCCATGTGGTCGCGCCGGGCGCAGGAATACGAGCAAAAGATCAACTCGGGTGACCTGATCTCGATCGCCGAAGTGGTCCGCGACCTGCACCGCACCGACGACCAGCGCGAGCAGAGTTATTCCGAACGTCAGCTGTACGAAGCCGCGCTGGAACGTCTGACACGCGAAGTGGCCGCAGTTTCTGGCGCCGATGAGATTTCGGCTGCCAAACAGGTCGATGAGGTTCTGACCTCACGCGCAGCCTGATCGCGTTCAAGCCAATTTAAGGGTCGTCCCGATATCCGGGGCGGCCCTTTTTCGTGACTAGGCGCTTGGTCTTGTGGTGTGTGTCGGGTATTTTTCTGTAACTGCAGGAAGATACGGGGACATGATGAAGCAAACTGTCAAGTTTCTCTACATCAGCCACGAGCCGGTCTCGGTCTGGTTTCGCTATGGGCTGATCCTGTTCGATATCGCCTCGATCATCTTTTTTGTCTCCACGGCGAATATCCCGCATGGGCCTGGGCTGACGGCGGCAAGTTTGGGTGTCGGGCTGATCATCCTAATGGATTTCTGCGCGCGGATGTGGATTTCCAAAGACCGCTGGAAACTGCTGCGCCAGATTTACACGATGGCAGACATCGTTGTGATCGTGTCGCTGCTGCTTGACCCGTTCCTGACCGGCAATCTCGCGTTTCTTCGGATATTGCGCGCGTTGCGGCTGATCCATTCCTATCATCTGCTGCGGGATTTGCGCCGAGATAGTCCTTTCTTCCGAACCCACGAGGACGCGGTGATTGCGGCGATCAATCTGATGGTCTTTGTTTTTGCAACCTCGACTGCAGTACTGGTCTTTTTCGTCCCCGAAGATGCGCAGACCCCCTATATCGACGCACTTTATTTCACTATGGCGACCCTGACGACAACGGGGTTCGGAGATATCACGCTGGGCACACCAGCGGGAAAGCTGTTTTCCGTTTTCATCATGGTTGTTGGCGTGGCGTTGTTTGTCCGTCTGGCGCAGGCGATCTTCATGCCGCAGAAAGTGCGCTACAAATGCCCAAGCTGCGGCCTGTTCCGGCACGATCCGGATGCTGTGCATTGCAAACACTGTGGCGCGACGCTGCGCATTGAAACCGGTGGGGCGTCTTAGATTGAGGCTGTCAGCGCCAGGAGGAAGGTGATTTCCGAGGTCTGCTGCGTGGCCCCCAGAATATCACCGGTTTGGCCACCGATCTTGGTCTTGGCGATGCGAGCGACAAAAGCCGCTGCAAGCAGGGCGCAGAGCACCGGCGGAATAGCTGATCCGCCCAGCAGCACTAACGACAGTACGACGGCCAACCCGATGCCAGCCAGAACCGCTGACACAGGGGGCGCACCAACAGAATGGCTCAGCCCCGATTTGCGGGCATTGGGCAGCAGGCGCATCAGCGCGGGCAGCATGGCGCGTGAGAACAGGCAGGCGGCCAACACGCCCGTCAACAGACCTGCACCGATCAGCGCCATGACAGCCGCAATTCGGAGCAGTTGGGCCAGCAGCAAGGCCAGCACGCCGTAGGTGCCGATATGGCTGTCTTTCATGATCTCCAACCGACGTTCGGCTGTAAAGCCGCCCCAAAGCCCATCGACTGTATCGGCTAGCCCGTCTTCGTGCATCGCTCCGGTTGCGATGATCAACGCGGCGACCAGCAGGGCGGCGGTGGCAAGGGTTGGCAGCTGCGCCCAGATTGCAATCCAGGCGACTCCGCAAGCCAGCGCCCCCACAACAAGCCCGGCAAGGGGATAGGCCCAAGCCGCACGCGACTGGCGGGTGAACGCTTGATCGGGCAGGCGCGGTAGGGGCAGGCGCGTCAAAAGGACCAGAGCCAGCGGGATATCCCACAGGGAAAACGGGGCGGTGTCGTTTTTGGTCACTCCCAGGCCTTTCCGGGTCTTGTTGCTTTGCCAGCATTGGTTAAACACACACAACCACTCTGATGCAACGAGGCTTTCCATGCTGCCCGAACTCAATGACCTGAACAGTTTCCGCAATGCGCTGACCGGCGCACCCGGTCCGGACACCGCTGCCAAGCAGGGCGCGGAAGAGCGCAACGGTCAACTAACCAAACCGCCCGGCGCGTTGGGGCGGCTTGAGGATCTGGCGATCTGGTATGCAGGTTGGCGCGGGGATGCGCGGCCTCGGATCGATGCGCCGCAGGTCATCGTGTTTGCTGGCAACCATGGCGTAACTGCTCAAGGTGTCTCGGCGTTCCCGCCCGAAGTGACGGTGCAGATGGTCATGAATTTCGAACATGGCGGCGCGGCGATCAACCAGTTGGCAAAGGCTGCGGGCGCGAAGATGGACGTGCACGCGCTGGAGCTGGACCGTCCGACCGCAGATTTTACCCAAGCCCCCGCGATGAGCGAAGAGGAATTTCTAAGCGCACTGCGCACAGGATGGCAGGCGGTTGATCCGCAGGCCGATCTGCTGGTTGTTGGAGAGATGGGGATCGGAAATACCACGCCGGCTGCCGCCATCGCTTGCGCGCTATTTGGCCGGGATGCCGCCGACTGGACCGGGCGCGGGACCGGTGTGGATGATGCCGGACTGGCGAACAAAACCCGGGTTGTTGCGGAAGGCGTCGCTCTGCATGGTCAGGGCGATGGACTTCATATTCTAAGGTGTCTCGGCGGACGCGAGATTGCGGCTATGGCTGGCGCGATAGCCGCCGCGCGCGTATTGCGGGTACCGGTTATTCTGGATGGATTCATCTGCACCGCAGCTGCAGCCTGTCTGGCGCAGATTTCGGAAACAGCGCTTGATCACACCATCGCGGGCCACCAAAGCGCCGAGGGCGCACATGCCGCGATGCTAGACAAGCTGGGCAAAGAGCCGTTGCTGAGCCTCGGTTTGCGCTTGGGCGAGGGCTCGGGCGGGGCGTTGGCGATCAACATTTTGAAAAGCGCGGTTGCTTGCCATTCCGGCATGGCGACATTCGCTGAAGCAGGTGTGTCGGACGGTTAAGCCGACTTCTTGGCGTGTTCCTCGGCCAGTTCCAGCAGCGCGGTTTCCAGATCTTTTTCCAGTTGCCGCGCACGCTCGATGTATTTTTTGTTTTCGGCTGTCGGCATGCCGGGGATCCACAGTTCTGCAAGCTCGCGCACCGATCCCCGGTCGTGGTGATAGAAGGTCTGTTCGGCCTGTGCGGCCTCGTATTCACTGAGGCCAATGTTCTCCAAAACATAGCGGCCCGCGCGTAGCGATCCGTCGAACATCTCGCGGACAATGTCGTTGGCCCCGGCCTGATACAGTTCATAGACATGGTTGCGGTCGCGGGCGCGGGCGATGATGTGCAGATCGGGCCGCTGGCGGCGGGCATATCCGACGAGACGTGTGACCTGTTTGTAGTCATCCATGGCCGCGACAAGGACCGCTGCCTTTTCGATTCCAGCAGCGCGCAGCAATTCGGGGCGAGTGGGGTCGCCAAGGAAGCCTTTGACACCGAACCGTCGCATCAGCTGGATCGTTTCGATATCGTGGTCCAGAACAACTGTTTTAAACCCGCTTGCCTGTACCAGCCGGTTGACGATCTGCCCAAAGCGACCGATCCCGGCGATGATGACAGGGCCTTTTTCGTCGATCTGATCGGGTTCAACCTGCGGATTGCTCTCGCCGAGAAAGCGCGAAAGTACGTCGTAGACGATAAACAGAAGCGGTGTGATCAACATGGTCAGCGCGATGATCATCAACAGTTTTTGCGACAAGCCCGGCGGAATCACGTTCTGCTGCGTAGAAAACGCCAACAAGACAAAGCCGAATTCACCGGCCTGGGCCAAACCCAGCGTGAACAGCCAGTGATCGCGCCCGCGCAGCTTGAAGGCGCGCCCGACGATGAACAGGATGATCCCCTTGGCCAGTATGACCAGCAAGGCCAAACCGATCAGGTCAAACGGGTCGGCGAAGAAATACCCGATATCGATCCCAGCGCCCACAGTGATGAAGAACAGGCCCAGCAACAGCCCCTTGAACGGCTCAAGGTCGCTTTCCATTTCGTGTCGGAACTCCGAACTGGCCAGAACCACTCCGGCCAGAAACGCGCCAAGAGCGGGCGACAGGCCCACAAGGGTCATCAGGAACGAGATGCCGACCACGATCATTAGCGCCAGTGCCGTATACATTTCGCGCAGGTGGGTGGCGTGGATGAAACGGAACAGTGGGCGGGTCAGGTAGATGCCGGCCAATACGACAAACGCGACGGCGCCAATGGTGACAAGCGTAACGGCCCAGCCGGGCAGACCTTCGACCAGCGAGAGTTTGGCGTGATAATCCGCGTCTTTGGCTATGCCTACGCCGCGGCTGATGGAGCCGTCATCTTCGATGTGGATGCTTGCGGGCAGGGCAAGCAGCGGCAGGAAAGCTAGGATCGGGATTACGGCAATGTCCTGCGTCAGCAGGACCGAGAAGGTCGCTCGACCTCCGTTGGTTTGCATCAGGCCCTTTTCGGACAGGGTCTGCAGCACGATTGCCGTGGAAGAAAGCGACAAGGTCAATCCAACCGCCAGCGCCACCGACCATTGATGACCCGCATAGAACGCCACAGCTGCGATTGCGGCGGTCGACAGGCCGACCTGCAACCCGCCCAAGCCTAACAATTTGTCCCGCATATCCCACAAGGCACGGGGCTCAAGCTCGAGCCCGATCAGGAACAGCATCATCACGACGCCGAATTCGGCCACATGCTGTAGGCTTTCGGTCTCTGCGCCAACTAGCCCCAGAATTGGTCCAATCGCGATGCCTGCGGCCAGATAACCCAGCACCGATCCCAGACCCAGACGGGCGGAAAGCGGCACCGCGATCACCGCAGCTGCCAGATAGATCGATGCCTGATAAAGGAACTCGTTCATTATTGTCCTCTTAAATCCGCTCAGGTCGGGAGCGGCGCGTCGCGTTTCAATTGGTCCATTACGATCTGGCTTTGCACCCGTGCAACTGCAGGATGCGGCAGGATCACTTCGTGAAGCAAGGTATTGAGTGCGGATAAGTCGTCACAATAGACGTGAAGCAGATAATCTGCCTCACCTGTCATCGTCCAGGCGCTGGTGATCTCGGGGCGGGTGTTGACCATGCGGGCGAAGCCTGCGGATTGTTCGGGGCCATGAGTGCCCAGATGCACCTGAATGAACCCCTGAACCTGTAGCCCCAGCCTCAGCGGGTCCAGTCGTGCGGTGTACCCAGTGATATAACCCTCGGCCTCAAGGCGCTGTCGGCGACGGCCCGCCTGACTGGCGGATAGATTCAGCACATCACCCAATTGCTGCGACGTCAGATGCGCGTCGCGCTGCAAAGCTGCGAGTATTCCGATATCAATCCGATCCAGCACGTGCGGCGTTTCCCCAAAATTTGCAATCAATATGCGGAAAGTACGCATCTAAACTTAGTTTATACGAAAACAATGCGCAGAAACAGCACTCATTAAGGCGTATTTTTGAATCAGCAAAGAAATTCCTGTTTTCCGAGGAGACGCGCCATGGGTCCTTTCCCGCATAACGCCCCGAAATCTGTCATCAGCGAAGAAAACCCAGCCGGTACCGACGGGTTTGAGTTTGTTGAATTCGCACACCCCGAGCCGCAAGAGTTGCGAGACCTGTTTGCGCGAATGGGCTTCGACTATGTCGGCTATCACCGCAACACCCCCAAGGTTGAGCTTTGGCAACAGGGTGATGTAACCTACATCCTGAACGCGGATCCTGACAGTTTTGCAGCCAAATTCGTGGCCGAGCACGGCCCCTGCGCCCCTGCCATGGGCTGGCGCGTTGTTGATGCTCAGAAGGCTTATGAGCACGCGATCGCCAAAGGGGCTGAGCCCTATGATGGCGCAGACAAGACCATGAACGTTCCGGCGATCAAGGGCATTGGTGGTTCGCTGATCTACTTCATCGATCAGTATTATGACACCTCGCCCTACAACGAGGAATTTGAATGGCTGGAGCAGTCAAAACCGCGCGGCGATGGGTTCTACTATCTCGATCACCTGACCCACAACGTGTTCAAGGGCAACATGGACAAGTGGTTCGAATTCTATGGCGACCTGTTCAACTTCCGTGAAATCCGCTTTTTCGACATTCAAGGTAAGTTCACCGGGCTTTACAGTCGCGCGCTGACTTCACCTTGTGGTCGCATCCGCATTCCGATCAATGAAGATCGTGGAGAGACCGGACAGATCGTCTCCTACCTGAAGAAGTACAACGGCGAAGGCATCCAGCATATCGCGGTGGGCAGCGACGACATCTACGCCTCGACCGATGCCATTGCCGAGAAGGGTCTGAAGTTCATGCCCGGTCCGAACGAGGCCTATTATGACATGTCTTACGACCGTGTGTCCGGCCATGATGAGCCCAAGCATCGGATGATGAAGCACGGCATTCTGATCGACGGCGAAGGCGTTGTTGATGGCGGTGAGACCAAGATTCTGCTGCAGATCTTTTCGAAAACAGTCATTGGCCCGATCTTCTTTGAGTTCATTCAGCGTAAAGGGGATGACGGGTTTGGTGAGGGCAATTTCAAAGCCCTGTTTGAATCGATCGAACGCGAGCAGATCGAGTCGGGTGAAATCTCGGCAGCTTAAACATGAATCAATGAAATCAACCGAGCGCCGTGTCTGACCGACATGGCGCTTTTTCTTTACCCGCGCGGCATCTTGAGCGTGATGTTCTTGCCGCGCTTCTGATAGCGCAACTCGCTGTCGCCGATAGCGATGACATTACCTCCGTCGATGCGATCGCCCACCTTCAGCTTTTTGTAGCGTCCGCTGGGCAGGCGGACCAAAGCACGGCGGTTTGCAGGGGTGCCGTACACGCCGATTAGGTTCAACTTGCGCAGGTTAATCGCGTTGTCGATGGTTGCTTGTCGCGCAACTGACGCGGAAGACGGGATTTTGGGGTTGACCGTTCTGGGCTGGAACGAACCAACTTCATCGGCATTACTGGCCACATTTGCGGTCGAGGCCAGCGCTGCACTCCCAGAACTAGGTTGCCGTGTCGCGCGCGCCGTGATGCTGGCAGGCCTGATTTTTGGACGGGGTACCCGTACAACAGCCAGCGCAGTCGGGGTTTCATCGACCTGCGGAGGGGTTTGCAGAGACTCGGGCCGCAGCTTAGGCCGGACCGAGGCCAGCTCTTGCCGGGATCGACCGCCAAGTTGCTGGCGTTCGAATTGATCCACCAGATTTTCCGGGCGTGGCCGTGGGCGAAACGCCGCGAGTCTCTCATCGACCTCTTCTATGACAACGGGTTCTGTTTCGAACCTGGTTGGGGGTTCGGGGGGCACGGATGCGGGACGACCCAGATAAACCATCACACCGGCCGGGTTCAGCGTGCCTTCGGCACTTGGCGTCACAAGTCCGCGTTCATCCAGGTTGAACCGCTGCCCCGCTTGGCCTGGCAAAGAGATCGACTCAAAAGACGCATCTGTGTCGAGGCTGGCAAGTTCGGGTAGTGCGACGGAATCGGTCGACAGGTCCGAGCGATCGACCGATGTGAGATATTGATTATCCACGCCAGCCACAGGCGCTGGCTCCAGTTCTGAAGGTTCAACAGGGGCGGTGCCGGTAAACTCACGAAACTCGGTTCTGCTCTCTGGCAGATCAGCGATGTCTTCGACCGGCTCCGGTTCAATCTTCAGTGCTTCGAGAATGGCCTCGTCCGTGGGGGTGAGCACCGGTTCTTCCTCTGCCACTTCAGGTTCTTGTGGGAGGCTTGCGATCTCGGTTTCCTGAGGTTCGGGTTGTGCCTGCGGTTCTGCAGTTGCAATTTCTGGCTCTGGCTGCAGCTCGGGCTCTAACGGTTCGGCCACTTCGACAATTTCGGGGTCAGAGCTGTTGTAAGACCAGACACCCAGCAACATTCCAACCACAACCGACGCTGCGATCGCAGGAATTGCAAAGCGTTTCAGATCCGTTCCTGTCTTGGCAGACGAGGGCAGTGCTTTGGTAGCAGGCTCAAATGCAGGGGGGGCTGCATCTTCAGCGATGGCGTGAACCGGTATGTCCGGCGTATCAACGGGTTTGGGGGCCGCAATCACAGCGTCCTCATCCACAATGATCGGCAGTTCCAGAAATGGCGCGTCCAGAGCATCGTTGCCGGTTGCGCTGACCCAGAATGCCTCGGGGATAAAGCCATGATCGGTGGCAAATGCGCTGGCTTCGTCCAGCGTTTGCTGGGCCACAGCGGCAACCGGGGTCTCAGTCCCCGCGTTGCCCGCGACATAAGCCAGCTCTGATAGCTCATAGGGCGTGGCTGCGGCCAACGTATCCTTGACCTTTTTCGCCGCTGCTTCGGTGTCCAAACCATCGGTGTCGACAACCAAGAGGCGCACCTGATCTGAAGGAATCACAAGCTTGCAACTCAGGTCATTTTCCAGCGCGAATCCCTGATCCCGAAGGGCCTGCATCTGGTCCGCGAAATCCGACGCATCTAACGGAACGGTTCCAATGCAGTACCAGTCTCCATCCGACTGATGATGCAAGGAAATGCCGTTTTCAGAAAATGACAGCGCAAAGGCGGGTTTCATAATCGCGATGAACCATAATTGTCGGCTTTTATGCAAACGCTTAGATGTCTGCCCGCCGAGATTAGAGCAGGAACTCGCCGAGGGAAAGAAAAAGGCACGTTTCCCCCTTGCCGTGTACGGGCCCGACCACCCATCTTGAGAGCAAGCATCAAGGAGGGATCATCTTGAAGACACTTGCTTTTTTGGCCGCCATGGCCGCTGCCACCGCGACTCTGCCCGCCCATGCGGAAGAACGTCGCATCTCGGTCAGCGGGACCGGTACGGCTCTGGTTGCACCCGATATGGCAACGATAACACTGGGCGTGACCAATCAGGATGCGCAGGCATCGGTAGCGATGCAGGCGACCTCGGACGCGGTGACGCAGATCCTCAAACGACTGGACGAAATGGGATTGGAGGCGCGCGATGTTCAGACGCGCGATCTTTCGCTTTCACCGGTCTGGTCGGGGCGCAGCAATTCCAGCAATGAGCCACCCAAGATCACTGGGTTCACCGCGTCCAACCGCGTTTCGGTACGCGTGCGGGATCTGGATAATCTGGGCCAGATCATGGATGCGGTCATCAAGGACGGTGCCAATGATTTCGGCGGTCTGAGCTTTGGCGTGCAAGAGCCCAAACCGCTTGAGGCTGAAGCACGGGCCAAAGCTGTGGCAGATGCGACCGAGAAGGCGCAGCAACTGGCGCAGGCGTCCGGAGTTACCCTGGGTCCCGTCCTATCGATCAACGACCACGGCGGAGGTGTTCGCCCGATGGCTCAGATGCGCGAGATGGCGATGTCGGACGCCGGTGGCGTGCCGGTCGCAGGCGGAGAGATTTCCGTTTCGGTCAATATCGCGATGGAGTTCGAAATCGCGGAGTAAGCTACGATCCAACGCGGGCTTGCAGCGGTTGGCGCTGCTGGCCCGATGCATCGAAATTCCCCGGCGCAAGCCAGTTCTCGAATGCCGCGCGAATGCGCGGCCACTCGCTGTCGATAATCGAAAACCACGCCGTATCCCGGTTGCGTCCTTTGTAATGTGTCGCCTGCCGGAAGACGCCCTCGAACGTGAAACCCAAACGTTCAGCTGCGCGTTTTGATGGCGCGTTCAGGGCGTCGCATTTCCATTCATAGCGGCGATAACCAAGCTCATCGAACACACGGCGCATCATCAGATACATAACCTCGGTCGATTGCGGTTTGCGCTGGAGCAGGGGAGAGAAGTGGATGTAACCCACTTCAATTGAACCTGCTGCTGGTTCGACCCGAAGGTATGAGGCCATCCCCACGGGTACCTCATCCGCGTCGAGCACTGTATGGAACATCGGGTCCGCATCCATGCAGTTTGACTGCGCCCATGCGGTGAAATCCGCCTCAGAGTCGAACGGGCCGTAGGGCAGATAAGTCCAATTGTGGCCGTCCATGTCATTGGCAAACGCCCGGTACAAGCCGGGCGCGTGCCTGTTTACATCCAATGGCACAACGGAACAGAACCGGCCCTGCATCGGTGTGTAAGGTGGCGTGGGGCGAGGAAACTCGCCCGTGACCGAAAAACCGATGGGTTGACCCAGTTCATTTGTGTTGTGCCCGGTCATCGGATCAGGCGCTGGCTTTGGACAGAGCCTGATCGAGATCAGCGATCAGATCGTCTGCATCCTCGATCCCGATGGACACGCGCACCACTCCAGGGCCTGCGCCTGCAGCTTCCTGCTGCTCGGGCGTCAACTGACGGTGTGTGGTCGAGGCCGAGTGGATGATCAGCGACCGTGCGTCGCCAAGGTTGGCCACGTGGCTGAAGATCTCAAGCGCGTTCACCAGCTTTACGCAGGCGTCATAGCCGCCCTTGACCGCAAAGGTGAACAGGGCGCCCGCGCCGCGCGGGTAGTGCTTTTTTACCCTGTCGCTATAGGGCGAGGATGGCAGGCCAGCATATGTCACGTAATCCACACGGTCGTCTGCCTCGAGCCACGCTGCTATTTTCTGCGCGTTTTCGACATGGCGCTCCATCCGTAGCGATAGCGTTTCTATCCCCATCAGAGTGTAATGCGCCGCCTGAGGGTTCATCGTCATGCCCAGATCGCGTAGACCGATCGCGATGCCGTGGAATGTAAAGGCGAGCGGGCCGAAGGTCTCGTGGAATTTCAGGCCGTGATAGGCGGATTCGGGTTCGCTGAGCGAGGGGAACTTGTCATTCGCCGACCAGTCGAACTTGCCCGAATCCACGATGCAGCCGCCGGTCACGGTGCCGTTGCCGGTCAGGTACTTGGTGGTCGAGTGAACGACCAGAGTCGCGCCGTGTTCAATCGGGCGGCACAGGTAGGGCGTGGCCGAGGTGTTGTCGACGATCAGCGGAATGCCTGCTGCGTCCGCCACATCCGCCAGCGCACGGATATCGGTGACATAACCGCCCGGGTTGGCGATGGATTCGCAGAACACCGCGCGGGTGTTTTCGTCGATAGCGGCCTTCACAGCGTCCAGATCATCGGTATCAACGAATTTGGCCGACCAGCCGAAACGTTTGATCGTCTGGCTAAACTGCGTCACCGTCCCACCGTAGAGGCGGGTCGAGGCGACAACATTGCAGCCCGGCCCCATCAGCGGGAACAGCGCCATGATCTGCGCTGCGTGTCCCGAGGAACAGCAGACCGCACCGACACCGCCTTCAAGCGTCGCCACACGTTCCTGCAGCACCGCAACAGTCGGGTTGGTCAGTCGCGAATAGATAAAACCCACTTCCTGCAGATTGAACAGCGCGGCGGCGTGGTCAGCGTCGCGGAAGACATAAGCGGTGGTCTGGTAGATCGGTGTCTGGCGCGCGCCTGTGGCAGGGTCGGGGCGGGCCCCGGCGTGAATTTGCAGCGTGTCAAAACCGTAGGTGGGTCCGTCAGACATCGAGGAAATCTCCTGTTGGAATGTGTGTTGCTGAATCTCTAGGACATTGGCTCGCCCGGCACAATGTCCGCGTCACCGCAGCCAAAGCCCCTTGGACTTGATCGTTTTGCGAATGACCTGTTCGCGTGCGGGCAGGTTGTTTCGGTCGAACAATGCCCGGATCTTCGCACCCTTGCGCTGTATCACCAGCTTCTTCAGTGGATCATAGCCTTTGAGCACTTTTTTGATCTTGTTCGGGGCCACGACGGTTTCCAATATCTCGACCACATGATCGCTTTCGCGGGCGTAGAGCATCGGGAACAGGCGATAGTGGCAGCTGATCCGACCATCCAGCAGGCCCTCGGGCAGGGCATCCCGTCCGCCACCGAAGGAATGGATGACCAGCGGCAAGGCGATCTGATCTAGCCACGGGTTCAGAACTTGCCCGGTCAGTTCGGGGATTTCCTCGTCGCGAATGGTGCGGGCATAGCCCATAAACCGCTCACCAAATTGGCGGGGGCATTTGTAGAAGAAATAACCGGCGTTAAAATACAGGTAGCGCCGCCAATAGCCCTCGGGCTGGCTGGGATCGAGAGAGCTTTCGAAATCTAGCCCGAACCGGTCATACAGTGCGCGCCAGATACCCTCATATCCTGGGCCGTAGAGCGTGGGTTTGGGCCATGTTCCCTCGACCCGAAGTGAGGCGCCGGGCTGTTCGAAATCGAACGGGACGTCGGAAATTTCGCCGGTGATCAGAGTGTCGGAGTCGAAAAAGGCAAAGGGCTCGCCCTCTGGCATCGCCAGCAAAGCTTCGATCTTGTTGCCATTGGGATAGCTCGAGCCAAAAGCATGAGATTCAAAAGGCAGAATCTCGGCACCCAGATGCTGCAGGGCTTCAAGAACTTCGGCATCCTGAATGCTGGGGTTCTGAGGCCAAAGAGGGCCGGGCTGTGGCACCCCGACGAACAGCCGACCTTTGAACCCTGGTGAGCTGTGGCGCAGCGAGGCGGCGAACAAAAGAGCCTCGTATTGCAGCCGGTTGTTTTGCCCGATGATGAGGATGTTGAATGTCGCCGGGCTTGCCTGCATCGTGTTGCGCTTTCTGATCGGGCCGGTATTCGGCCGCTGCCTCAACCGGAAGTACAACAAGCTGTGAAGGGCGTCAAAACCCCAAACATGACCGGTTTGCAAATCCGGCTCGTGCTCCCATCTAATGTGACAGCAACGCAGGAGGATTGCATATGCGGGTCAATGCAGATTTCACACAGCGGGTCGCCGTTCACTTTGATCAGACCGAATGGGTCGCGTCACCGGCTGCTGGCGTCGAACGCAAGATGCTGGACCGCATTGGCGAGGAAGTGGCGCGTGCCACAACCATCGTGCGCTTTGCCCCCGGCAGCGCGTTTTCGTCGCATACTCATGACGGGGGTGAGGAATATCTGGTGCTGGACGGAGTGTTCCAGGATGAAACCGGAGATTTCCCTGTCGGCAGCTATGTACGCAATCCCCCGACGTCCTCCCATACACCCTCGGCCAGCGAAGGCGCGACTATTCTGGTCAAATTGCATCAGTTCGACCCCGATGACCGCACCGAGGTTCGGCGCTCGATCAACGGGGGCGGAGATATCGATTTGTTCAAGGATGTGCATGAGGATGTCCAGGTGCAAACCTGGGGCGCGGGCGAACATATTGAATTGGATGCCGATAAGGGGTTTGAGGTCTTTGTTATCGAAGGTGGCTTTGCCGAGGCGGGCGAAGAATTTGGCACTTGGGACTGGTTGCGCTTGCCGCCTGGATCACGCTTTGCTGCTGTAGCAGGAGAGGGCGGAGCCCGTGTTTGGATCAAATCCGGCCACCTGGGCGGGATGGTCTGAGCCGCCGCTGCCAACAAAATAGGCAATTTCTGCCTAAATCCGGGCCATTCCGCCCGGATTTTTCATTTTTTGACCATTTGGCAAATTTTACCAATTGATAAAAAATCAGATTGTGGCAAGCTGGGGTCCATAACAAACATATCTACAGGGAGTAGAGTGATGGCACAGGGCCAGATGGCACCCGGGATCGTCTCCGGGCGGCTTTCCAGCGATGAGCTGACCTCGAATTTCACCGATCTGCATCCGCCACTGGCCCCGCACGAGGCCGCTGTGGCCGCCGATCGATGCTATTTCTGCTATGACGCGCCATGTGTGACGGCCTGTCCTACGGATATCGATATTCCGTTGTTCATTCGCCAGATTCAGGCCGGGCAACCGCAGGCGGCAGGGCAGACCATTCTGGAGCAGAACATTCTGGGCGGCATGTGTGCCCGGGTTTGTCCGACCGAAACTTTGTGTGAAGAGGCTTGCGTGCGTGAGACGGCAGAAGGCAAGCCGGTCGAGATCGGACGCCTGCAGCGTTATGCAACCGACGATGTGATGGCTTCGGGCGTTCATCCGTTCGAGCGCGCCACGTCAACCGGCAAGACAATCGCTGTGGTCGGGGCAGGGCCCGCCGGTCTGGCCTGTGCGCATCGTCTGGCGATGCTGGGGCATGATGTGGTGATCCACGAAGGCAAGCCCAAGCCAGGCGGTCTAAACGAATACGGGATTGCGGCGTATAAATCTACCAATGATTTTGCACAGGCCGAGGTCGATTGGCTGCTTAAAATAGGCGGGATCGCGATCGAGACCGGTTCGATTCTGGGAGAGACGATTTCTCTGGAAGGGTTGCAGGAGAACTATGACGCTGTTTTCCTGTCAATAGGACTTGCGGGGGTGAACGCACTGCGGGCTGATGGGGTCGATGAAGACGGGGTGCGCCCGGCGGTCGACTTTATCTCGGATGTGCGACAGGCCAGCGATCTGGTTGATCTACCTGTGGGTCGCAATGTCGTTGTGATTGGCGGTGGTATGACTGCCGTAGATGCGGCAGTGAAATCGAAACTGCTAGGCGCTGAGCACGTCACCATCGCCTATCGCCGAGGTCGCGACGCGATGGGTGCCAGCCGGTACGAACAGGATTTGGCGGCGTCGCATGGTGTTCGGATTCTCTGCAATGTTCAGCCGGTGGCCATTCACGGAAATGGTGCCGCAGCAGAGATCGAATTGGAGTATACTGCGAGCCATGATGGTCGACTGACCGGAACGGGTGAAACTGTCCGTGTGCCGGCCGATCAGGTTCTTAAGGCCATCGGTCAGACGCTTGACGGTGCGCCGGAAGGCCTAACGCTGGATGGCAATAAGATTGCCGTGACCGGGGCGGGACGCACTTCAATGGCCGGTGTGTGGGCTGGCGGAGACTGTGCGGCAGGAGGCGAAGACCTGACCGTGACCGCCGTAGCCGAAGGTCGCGATGCCGCGATGGATATCCACGCTGCTCTGAGCGCGTGAAACTCAAAGACAAAGATGCAGAACTGCATCAGGGAGGCCGGATAAATGGCTGATTTAACATCAAACTTTCTTGGAATATCAAGCCCGAACCCGTATTGGCTGGCCTCCGCGCCACCGACGGATAAGGAGTACAATGTTCGCCGCGCCTTCGAGGCCGGATGGGGCGGCGTAGTGTGGAAGACCTTGGGGGCCGAGGGGCCTCCGGTCGTGAATGTGAACGGCCCACGCTATGGCGCGATTTATGGTGCGGACCGCCGGTTGTTGGGACTCAACAACATCGAACTGATCACAGATCGACCGCTTGAGGTGAACCTTGAGGAAATGGCCCGCGTAAAGGCGGATTATCCAGATCGCGCCCTGATCGCCTCGATCATGGTGCCCTGTGAAGAGGCTGCTTGGAAGGCCATTCTGCCGCGTGTGGCTGAAACCGGTGCGGACGGGATCGAGCTGAATTTTGGCTGTCCGCACGGGATGAGCGAGCGGGGTATGGGGTCTGCCGTCGGGCAGGTGCCGGAATACATCGAAATGGTGACCCGTTGGTGCAAACAGTATTACGACCGCCCAGTTATCGTGAAGCTAACGCCGAACATTACGGATATCCGCAAACCTGCGGCGGCGGCGAAGAATGGGGGCGCGGATGCGGTATCGCTGATCAATACGATCAACTCGATCACCAGTGTCAATCTGGACACGTTCAGCCCCGAACCCTCGATTGACGGTAAAGGCAGCCATGGTGGCTACTGCGGACCGGCGGTGAAACCAATCGCGTTGTCGATGGTGTCCGAGATTGCGCGGGCTGAAGCCACGCATGGGCTACCGATCTCAGGCATCGGTGGCGTCACCACTTGGCGCGATGCAGCAGAGTTTATCTCGCTGGGTTGCGGCAATGTTCAGGTCTGCACTGCAGCGATGACCTATGGGTTCAAAATCATCGATGAATTGACGGCTGGCTTATCAGAATGGATGGATGAGAAAGGCTATGCCAATATCGACGAAGTGATCGGACGCGCAGTGCCCAATGTGACGGATTGGCAATATCTGAACCTCAACTACATCGCCAAAGCGAAGATCGATCAGGATCAGTGCATCAAATGCGGTCGCTGTTTTGCAGCCTGTGAAGACACCAGCCATCAGGCGATTTCGATGTCGGCGGATCGGGTGTTCGAGGTTATCGACGAGGAATGTGTGGCCTGCAATCTTTGCGTGGATGTGTGCCCTGTAGAGGGGTGTATTTCCATGGAGCCGATGGCCGCCGGAGCGGTTGATCCGCGCACAGGCAAGGTCGTTGATCCTGAATATGCCAATTGGACGACACACCCCAACAACCCCATGGCGAAAGCGGCGGAGTAGCCAGAGATTTTTCGTCGAAAAATCTTGGCGGAGAAAATTCGACGAATTTACTCAGAACAGAATGTCGATGGGTCCGTTGTGGCAGATGATGACATATTGATTGGCGGTGCGGATCAAATGGTATCCGCGCCGTTTCACTTCTGCCTGAAAAGCCGCGTGACCAACCTCGCGTTCGACCCAAGCAACTGAGCGTCGCACAACAGCTCCCGTTCGAGCAGATCGGGACGAGAAAAGCTGGGTGATCCAAGGCTCGGGATCTGAGCGATACGTCTTCATGCTCCGAGCTTTTCTCAATAGGGTTAAGTGTCTCTTAAGGTGTAAGCAGTTTTCGATAGAGCGTTTCCACGAACGGAACTGCGCCTTCGAATGGGTCTTCTTCCCCAAGAATTGCCCGGACTTGAACATCGAAATCCGCATAATGCTGTGTCAGTGCCCAGATCGAGAAAATCAGATGATAGGGATGGACTCGTGCAATTTTGCCCTGAGCCATCCAGCTTGTCAGAATCGTGGTTTTTTCATCGACCAGTTTTTTGAGATCGCTGGACAAAGCTTCATGAATGCGCGGCGCGCCCTGAACAAGCTCATTGGCAAAGAGGCGGCTCTCGCGCGGCAGATCGCGGCTCATCTCAAGCTTGCGTTGGATATAAGATAGTATTTCTTCCAGTGGGTCGCCATCTTCATTCAACGCGTGCAGGGGAGCGAGCCAGACTTCAAGCAGACCCGACAACAGGGCTGTATGGATCGCTTCTTTCGATGGAAAATAATAGAGCAGGTTGGGCTTGCTCAGCCCCGCCTCAGCTGCAATTTGGTCGACGGTTGCGCCGCGAAAACCGTGGGCTGAGAACACATTCAGGGCCGCCTCGAGAATCGCTGCTCGGTTCTTTTGCTGAATCCGGGTTGGGGCGCGGTCTTTGGGCATGTTCACCTGTTGTCCTTTTTTCGGCCAGTTGGGCGTCAATTATGTCGAAAATTCCGGCAGGCCACTGCAATTTCTTGACTGATGTCGAACCCGTGATAGCGTGAGTTTGACCAGATGGTCAAATCAAGACACCAAAAGCGAGCCAAATCGCAAGCAACAGGGAAGAACAAGATGGCAGCTCCGGCGCAGAATCTCAGGATCAATGGCGACAGGTTATGGGACAGCCTGATGGAGATGGCCAAGATCGGCCCGGGCGTCGCGGGTGGGAACAACCGTCAGACGCTAACGGACGAGGATGCCGAAGGGCGCGCGTTGTTTCAGAAATGGTGCGAGGATGCCGGTTGCTCGATGGGGTTGGACCAGATGGGCAACATGTTTGCCCGACGAGAGGGAGCGGACCCCGAGGCACTGCCGGTTTATGTAGGGTCGCATTTGGATACGCAGCCCACAGGTGGCAAGTATGATGGCGTTCTTGGCGTGCTTGGTGGGCTGGAGATCATTCGCACGCTGAATGACCTGGGCATCAAGACCAAGCACCCTATTGTGGCCACCAATTGGACCAACGAAGAAGGAACGCGATATGCCCCGGCGATGTTGTCTTCGGGGGTGTTTGCCGGAATGCACACTCAGGACTGGGCTTATGCACGTGAGGATGCCGAAGGAAAGAAGTTCGGGGATGAACTGAACCGCATCGGTTGGCGCGGCGATGAAGAGGTTGGCGCGCGCAAGATGCACGCTTTCTTTGAGTTGCACATTGAACAGGGCCCGATTCTGGAAGCTGAGGGTAAGGATATTGGCGTTGTAACCCATGGTCAGGGTTTGAGCTGGACCCAGGTTACCGTGACCGGCAAGGATGCGCATACTGGGTCTACACCGATGCCGATGCGCAAGAATGCCGGGCTGGCGATGGCGCGTATTCTTGAGAAAGTGGACGAGATTGCATGGTCGCATGCACCTCATGCCGTGGGTGCGGCGGGGCATATCGATGTCTATCCGAACTCACGCAATGTGATCCCTGGAAAGGCAGTGTTCACGGTCGATTTTCGCTCGCCCGAGTTGGACGTGATCACTGATATGGAGAACCGTCTGCGAGTCGCAGCTGAAGATATCGTCGAAGAGATGGGGCTGCAGATCGAATTCGAGAAAGTGGGCGGTTTTGATCCGGTGAAGTTTGATGAAGGTTGCGTGGCGGCGGTGCGCGATGCGGCTGAGCGGTTGGGGTATTCGCATACGGATATCATCTCGGGCGCCGGTCATGATGCCTGCTGGATCAACCGGGTAGCGCCAACGGCGATGGTGATGTGCCCATGCGTTGATGGGTTGAGCCATAATGAAGCTGAGGAGATCAGCAAGGATTGGGCTGCAGCCGGGGCGGATGTTCTGTTGCATGCGGTCGTCGAGACGGCTGGGATCGTGGAATAGGGGGCTCTGCCCCCGTCGCCCGATGGGCGGCTCCCCCGGGGTATTCTTAGCCAGATGAAGCAAGCGGCGCAGACCGCATCAGGGAGTTTAACATGAGCACTGTAATCAAGAACGGAACCGTTGTGACCGCTGATCTGACCTATAAGGCGGATGTAAAGGTCGAAGGTGGTGTGATTACTGAGATTGGGCCGGACCTACGAGGTGATAAGGAACTTGATGCATCGGGCTGTTATGTCATGCCCGGAGGGATCGACCCGCACACGCATCTGGAAATGCCGTTTATGGGAACCTATTCCAGCGATGATTTCGAAAGCGGAACACGCGCAGCGCTGGCAGGCGGGACCACGATGGTTGTGGATTTCGCGTTGCCTAATCCGGGCGAAAGCCTGTTGGACGCCCTGAAGCGTTGGGACAACAAGTCTACGCGCGCGAACTGTGATTATTCGTTCCATATGGCGGTGACCTGGTGGGGCGAGCAGGTGTTTGACGACATCAAAACCGTCATCGAGACGCGTGGCATCAATACGTTCAAGCATTTCATGGCCTATAAAGGCGCGCTGATGGTGAACGACGATGAGCTGTTTGCTTCGTTCAAGCGTCTGGCCGAGTTGGGTGGCACCGCGATGGTTCATGCCGAGAATGGCGATGTGGTTGCAGAACTGAGTGCGAAGCTATTGGCAGAAGGTAATACCGGGCCAGAGGCGCATGCCTATTCCCGCCCGCCACAGGTGGAAGGTGAGGCAACCAACCGCGCGATCATGATCGCGGATATGGCGGGTGTGCCGCTCTATGTGGTGCATACTTCCTGTGAGGAGGCGCACGAGGCTATTCGACGCGCCAAGATGCAGGGCAAACGGGTTTGGGGCGAGCCTTTGATCCAACACCTAACATTGGATGAAAGCGAGTATTTCCACCACGATTGGGAGCATGCGGCACGGCGAGTCATGAGCCCTCCGTTCCGGAACAAACAGCATCAGGATAGCTTGTGGAACGGTTTGCAGTCAGGAACGCTGAGCGTCGTAGCAACGGACCATTGTGCCTTTACCACCGAGCAGAAACGATATGGCGTGGGTGATTTCACCAAAATACCGAACGGGACCGGAGGGCTGGAGGATCGGATGCCGATGCTTTGGACACATGGGGTGAATACAGGTAGGTTGACACCGAATGAGTTCGTGGCTGTTACTTCAACTAACATCGCCAAGATATTGAATTGTTATCCGAAAAAAGGTGCGGTTCTCGTGGGCGCGGATGCTGATCTGGTGGTTTGGGATCCGGATAAGGCCAAGGTGATCTCGGCCGATACGCAGCAGTCGTCGATCGATTACAACGTGTTCGAAGGCAAGGAAGTGCGCGGGTTGCCCCGGTTCACGCTGACCCGCGGTGCGGTGGCCGTATATGATGGCGAGATTCAGACTCAGGAAGGGCACGGGAAGTTCGTGGCACGTGAGGCCAATACCCATGTGAACAAGGCGCTGAGCACCTGGAAAGAGTTGACAGCGCCCCGGCCTGTTGAGCGGACAGGTATACCGGCAACGGGTGTATAAACCCCTTGGGTCGCCTTTCCGGCGACCCGGGTCTGAGCTTCTTCAAGGCAATGGAATGAACACAGAAAATACTACTCAGCCCGTTATTGAGGCAAGGCAGCTGGATCTTACATTTCAGACGAATGATGGGCCTATTCACGCGCTGAAAGATGTGAACTTGTCGATTGGCAAGGGGGAGTTCGTTAGTTTTATCGGCCCCTCGGGCTGCGGCAAGACGACGTTCCTGCGCTGTATCGCAGCGCTGGAAACACCGACCGGCGGGACCCTGACCGTGAATGGCATGACGCCTGACGAAGCACGGCGAAAGCGCGCTTATGGGTATGTGTTTCAGGCGGCCGGGCTCTACCCGTGGCGGACCATTGCAAAGAACATCAAGCTGCCGCTTGAGATCATGGGCTATTCCTCTACCGAGCAGGAGGAACGCGTTAGAAAGGTTCTGGAACTTGTTGATCTTGATGGATTTGGCGGTAAGTTCCCCTGGCAGCTCTCGGGCGGGATGCAACAGCGGGCCAGTATTGCGCGGGCCTTGGCATTTGATGCGGATATTCTGCTGATGGACGAACCGTTCGGTGCGCTGGATGAGATTGTGCGCGACCATCTGAACGAACAGCTTCTGGCATTATGGGCGCGCACCGAGAAGACCATCGGTTTCGTAACACATTCGATCCCCGAAGCGGTGTATCTCAGCACCAAGATCGTGGTGATGAGCCCTCGGCCTGGCCGGATCACGGATGTGATCGATAGCCCTCTGCCGAAAGAGCGGCCTTTGGATATCCGTGACACGCCCGAGTTTATCGAGGTCGCCCACCGCGTGCGAGAAGGATTGCGAGCGGGTCATGGGGATGATGTGTGATGGCGGATAAAGGCATCAGACGGGCATCCCGCGAAGATGTGGGGGATTGCGCGCGCATCATCGCGACCTGGGCCGCCCAGGCCGATTGGATACCCGAGGAATTGCCAGAAGAAAAGCTGGCGGATCTGATCCTTGAGGCGTTTCCGAACAGGGACATCTGGATCGCAGGTGATCCGATTGATTGCTATATGTCTGTCGATCCGGTCGAACATAAGGTTGGTGCGCTGTATTGTTTGCGCACTGGACAGGGCATCGGCAAGCAATTGCTGGATAAGGCGAAGGAGGGGCGCGACCATCTTTGGCTGACCACACATGTGCCAAATGTCGACGCGCAACGGTTTTATCGGCGCGAGGGCTTTGTTGAGACGGGAAGAGAGCCTCCGGTGCCACCTGACACGGTGCCTGTCATTCGGATGGAGTGGCACGCATGAAGCAGATCATTGCAGTCCTCACCGTGATCGCCGCCATTGTCGTTGTCTGGTACGCGGCCTGTATTCCTATGAATATCAAAGGGGTTCTGACCGAACAGGAGCGCGCGGGTGCTGAAGTCCAACCACCTTCAGCCAAGGATCGCCGTGACATGGGTGAGATCGGTCTGGCCTTGAACAACGCGTTTGCAATCCCAGCCACATGGGCGCAGGAGCGCCCGCGGCTGCCTGCACCGCATCAAGTTGGGATTGAGTTGTGGGAAACCACGATTGAGAAAAAAATCACCTCGAAACGCTCTCTGATTTATCATGGCTGGGTCACGCTGAGCGCCACGATGCTGGGTTTTGCTATCGGAACCGGGTTGGGCATCCTACTGGCGGTCGGGATCGTGCACAGTCGGGTGATGGATCTGTCGGTGATGCCCTGGGCGATCGTCAGCCAGACCATTCCTATCATTGCGTTGGCTCCGATGATCATTGTTGTTCTGTATTCTGTTGGGGTTCAAGGGATCATTCCGAAGGCGATCATTTCGGCGTATCTGAGTTTCTTCCCCGTCGTCGTAGGCATGGTAAAAGGGCTGCGCAGTCCGGATGCTATGCAGTTGGATTTGCTGCGAACCTACAATGCCAGCCGTTCGCAAGGGTTTTGGAAACTGCGGCTGCCGGCCTCGATGCCCTATCTGTTTACATCGCTGAAAATTGGCGTCGCTGCTTCGCTGGTCGGGGCCATTGTTGGAGAACTGCCGACCGGGGCTGTTGCCGGGTTGGGTGCACGGCTGTTGGCCGGTAGCTACTATGGCCAGACGGTACAGATCTGGTCGGCGCTGTTTGCTGCGGCCATTCTCGCCGCCTGTCTCGTCGGGTTGCTGGGGCTGATCGAGCGGACCGTCCTGAAACGAATGGGGATGGCACAATGATACCTATTCTTGGTGCAATCGCTGTCTGGTTATTTGGCTGGTGGTTGAACAGCCGTCTGGCCAGCGGACCCTATTCTGACACACGGATGGTGCGGTTTCTTGCGCCCCTGATCTTCGGTCTGACCGTGATTGGCATCTGGGAACTGGTGGTGCGTGGACTAGAAGTGCCCTTGGTCATTCTGCCCGCGCCATCAGTCATCTGGGACCGTTTCTGGGGCAGTTTGCCGACACTTTGGGCTGACTTTGTTCAAACGATCATCAAGGGAGCACTCAGCGGCTACATCATCGGCTGCGGTTCGGCCTTTCTCATGGCAATTGCCGTGGATAGATGGGATTTCCTGCGCCTCGGGCTTCTTCCCGTCGGCAACTTCGTTGCAGCGCTGCCGATCGTGGGCACCGCACCCATTCTAGTGATGTGGTTCGGGTTCGACTGGCATTCCAAGGCGGCGGTCGTCGTAGTGATGGTGTTCTTCCCGATGCTGGTGAACACGGTGGCAGGGCTGCGCGAAGCCACAACGATGCAGCGCGATCTGATGGAGACCTATGCCGCCACCTATTGGCAGAGCTTCCTGAAACTTCGCCTCCCCGCCGCGATGCCGTTTATTTTCAACGGGCTAAAGATTTCTACCACTCTGGCGCTGATCGGCGCTATCGTGGCTGAGTTCTTTGGCTCCCCCACATTGGGCATGGGCTTTCGGATATCGACCAGCGTCGGGCAATTGTCGCTGGATATGGTGTGGGCCGAGATTGTAGTGGCCGCGCTGGCGGGGACGGCCTTCTATGGCGTAGTGGCGATGATCGAAAAGGCGGTGACCTTCTGGCATCCGTCGCAGCGAGGATAAAGGAATAATTCAACAGACCCCATAAACGGGGCAAACATAAGCAACTAGGAGATATGAAGATGAAGAAGCTACTCAGTGGGGCGGTTGCGGCCTTTAGCCTGGCAGCCAGTGCGACACTTGCTGCGGATGAGGTGACACTGCAATTGAAGTGGGTCACGCAAGCGCAGTTTGCGGGCTATTATGTGGCAAAAGATAAAGGGTTCTACGAAGAAGAGGGGCTGGACGTCACCATTCTGCCTGGCGGTCCTGATATTGCGCCTACACAGGTGATCGCAGGTGGCGGAGCAGACGTTACGGTGGAATGGATGCCGGCTGCACTTGCTGCGCGCGAAAAGGGTCTGCCTCTGGTGAACATCGCGCAGCCTTTCAAGAGCTCGGGCATGATGCTGACCTGCTGGAAAGATGCGGGGATTGCCTCGCCTGAAGATCTCAAAAATCGCACGCTGGGAGTCTGGTTCTTCGGCAACGAATTCCCGTTCATGAGCTGGATGAGTCAGCTGGGAATCGGTACCGATGGCAAAAGCGACAGCGGTGTCGAAGTGCTGAAACAAGGCTTTAACGTCGACCCGCTGCTGCAGCGTCAGGCCGATTGCATCAGCACCATGACCTACAATGAGTATTGGCAGGTCATTGATGCCGGTGTCACGCCTGAAGAACTGGTAACCTTCAAATACGAAGATCAGGGCGTCGCCACGCTTGAGGATGGTCTATATGTGCTTGAAGAAAATTTGAGCGATGCGGCCTTCACCGACAAGATGGAACGGTTTGTCCGTGCCTCGATGAAGGGTTGGAAATACGCCGAAGAGAACCCGGATGAAGCCGCTGAGATCGTTCTCGAAAACGATGCGACCGGTGCCCAGACCGAGGAGCATCAAAAGCGCATGATGGGCGAGATTGCCAAGCTGACCGCAGGGTCGAACGGGGCGCTGGATCCAGCCGATTTCGACCGCACGGTTGATACCCTGTTGGCGGGCGGATCTGATCCGGTTATCACCAAAAAGCCTGAAGGAGCATGGACACATCAGATCACCGACGCTGCGCTGAACTGAGCCAGCTACAGCAAAAGACGTGCCAATCAAACGCGGCCCTGACGGGGCCGCGTTCTTAGTTTTGAATGTCGAATTTGTGCCTGTACTTGCTGGACAGAACCTTTAGTATTTCCCTGTAATTTATAGCATTTTGTCACAGCATACGGCATGAATGGTAGGATATGCAGGGATTTGCATCAGAATTCACCCAAGCGCTCTCGCTGATCCTCGAAGGGGATGCAGAGCTGTGGGCAATTGTGTTGTTGTCGCTGCGTGTTTCGATCTTTGCTGTTCTGATTTCGGCGGTCATCGGGATGCCTATTGGGGCAGCTTTGGCCGTCGCGCGGTTTCCGGGACGGCGGGCGCTGATTATCCTTGTGAACGCTCTGATGGGGTTCCCACCAGTCGTCGTCGGTTTGCTGGTCTACCTGATGTTGTCCCGATCCGGTCCTTTGGGGGTGCTGGAACTTCTCTACACCCCCACCGCAATGATCATAGCGCAGGTGGTGCTGGTGACGCCGATCATGGCCGCACTTACCCGGCAGGTGGTCGAGATGCTGGCCGAAGAGTATTCTGAACAGCTCCGCTCGCTCGGCGTATCGCGGTTGGCTTCGATCTCGGTGCTGTTGTGGGACGCGCGTCTGGCTCTGGTCACCGCATTACTGGCCGGGTTTGGCCGGGCAATCGCCGAGGTAGGCGCAGTGATCATCGTCGGCGGCAATATCAATCACGTGACGCGTGTGATGACGACCACGATTGCGCTTGAGACTTCGAAGGGGAATTTGGCGCTGGCGCTGGCCTTGGGTGTGATCCTGATCGGTTTGGCCGTGGCGGTAAACGCGATGGTCAGCGCGTTGACCCTGCGGGCCGAGCGGGAAGGGCTGCGCCATGCGTGATGTCGTGACCGAGGCGCCGGGTATGTTAGAGGTCCAAGGGTTGCACATTGCACGCGAAGGCAAGGTGCTGCTCGATGTCCCGCATTTGTGCCTGGATGGCCCAGGTCCGACCATGATCTTGGGTCCAAACGGCGCTGGCAAAAGTCTGTTGCTGCGTTGTCTGCATGGTCTGATTCAACCCGACAGCGGGCGTGTCTGTCAGGACGGTGTTGTGTTGAATGCAGCCCACAAAGCGCGGCAGGCGATGGTGTTTCAAAGCCCCGTGCTGCTGCGCCGCTCGGTCGCGGCCAATCTGGACTTTGTGCTAAAGCGGAAATCGATGCCCCGTGCCTTGCGCAGGCATCGTATCGAAGCTTTGCTGGCCGAAGGTGGACTGGATGGCAAGGCACGTCAATCCGCGCGTTCGCTGTCTGGTGGCGAGGCGCAAAGGTTGGCGATCCTGCGCGCGTTGGCCTTAGACCCCAGGACCTTGTTTCTGGACGAACCCACCAGCGCATTGGATCCAAGCGCCATGCAGATGATCGAGCGGATGGTCCTGCGTGCCTCGGCCCGGGGTGTGCGCATCGTGATGGTGACGCATGACATCGGGCAGGCGCGGCGCCTGGCATCTGACATCGTGATGATGCAGGCAGGGCGTGTGGTGGAACACGGAAGGGCGCAGCAGGTTCTGGAAGCCCCCAAAAGCAACGAGTCGCGCCGGTATCTGGCTGGCGGTCTGGTAACCTGATGAACAGAGATGGAGACTTCGAATGATCCCTGATTTCGTTCGGGCATCAATTGTCGCGCTTGGGCTGACCGCAGGCGCAGGTTTGGCCGAAGAACCCTTTATCGTTGTGCAATCAACGACCTCGACGCAGAATTCGGGTCTGCTGGACTATATCCTGCCGGGGTTCGAGGCCGAAACCGGTATCGATGTACGGGTTGTGGCCGTCGGGACCGGTCAGGCGATCCGGAACGCAATCAACGGCGATGGCGATGTTCTTCTGGTTCACTCCAAGCCCGCTGAAGAGCAGTTTGTAGCAGACGGTTGGGGTGTCGAACGGTTCGATGTCATGTACAATGATTTTGTATTGGTTGGCCCAAAATCTGATCCAGCCGAAATTGCCGGTGGCAACGACATTGTAACCGCTTTGACCGCTTTGGCCGAAGCGAAACTGCCGTTTGCCTCGCGCGGTGATGACAGCGGCACTCACAAAGCCGAGATGCGCTATTGGGAGGCGACCGGCGTTGACCCGACGGAGGCGTCGGGGACTTGGTATCGCGAGACCGGATCGGGGATGGGGGCAACGCTGAACGTGGCCAGCGGCATGGACGCGTATGCTCTGACCGACCGGGCAACCTGGTTATCCTTCGGAAACCGGGGCAATCTGGAGGTCTTGGTCGAGGGCGATCCGCGCCTGTTTAACCAATATGGTGTAATCCTCGTGAACCCTGAAAAGCACTCCGGCGTTCGCGCCGCTGCCGGGCAAAGGTTTATCGATTGGCTTATCGGCCCTGATGGACAGGCGGCGATTGCGTCTTACACGCTGGATGGTGAGCAGTTGTTTTTTCCAAACGCACAGTAAGTTCGACTTGGGTTAACGCAACCGCGAATAGACGACAGATCAACCACTGGCGCCGTTGTGGTGGATCCGACCCAGATTTGCGAGGTCATAGCCGCCTAGTTCATCAGCGCGTTCGGTAAAACGCTCGGATTTCAAAAACTGGGTCAGCGTCTGCATGGGGGCCTCGAAGAAGGCGCGGCGCCAGATTGCAAGGTCCAGACGCTCGGAATGGGTGGGCACGAAACTCAGCCCGTACGGGCGCGCCAGTGCACCGAGGCCAAAACCAACCTCTGCCTTGCCGTCACGCAGGGCGGTGGCCAGCTCTTCTTCGGTGCGGGCGCAAACAGGCAGGGTGTTCAGATCATCACGACCCAGACCGTGGGCGTCGAGCAGTGCATCGAACAGACGCTGGCTGGCGGCGCTGTCTTGCCGCAGAATGATCCGTATGCCTTTCAGATCCTGAAACCCCGAGATGTCCGAGGTGCCAGGTGCCAGCAACAGGCCGCGCTGCCGGTTGGCAATCTGGTAGAGGATCACAGGTGCTTCGCCAATCGTGTCGCGCAGGGTCTGAGTGTTGAAGCCTTCCGGTTCGTGGATATGCAAGGCCGCCGCCTGTGCGCTGCGCTCCGCGAGACGATTCAGCCCGTCGAAAGACCCATCATAGTAAGTCGCAAGCCCAGAGCCGCTTTCCCGCAAAGCCCAGTCCAGCAGGGGATCGTGGCTACCTGCCACGATCGGCGGCAGGGGTGGTTCGACGACATCGGGGCCAGAGCGTGAGGCGTTGAGCCACGCTATGATCTCGGCTTTTGGGAACAACAGCTTGCCCATGGCGCGTACACAGGGGATTTCGCCCGAGGATGCCAGATCATAGGCCTTCCGCTCACCAATGCGCAGCAGATCCGCCAATTCGCGGGTGGTCAGGTATTGCGGCATTCAGTCGAGGCGTACAGCCGAACCGGACGTCTTGTCGGCGGCGCTGAAACCGAATTGATCCAGCGTGTAAGGAGCGGCGACAGTGATCACGACCATCGCGGCGACGGCGGTCAGAAAGGCTTTCATGTTCTCCTCCGGCTCAATCCTGCGGTGCGGTGGCGCTGCGCAGAAACGCGACCAGATCTAACCGGTCCTGTGCTTGCGTGATCCGCTGCATTGGCATCTTTGACCCCGGAATGTAATGGTCCGGGCCTTCGTCGAAAAGAGCATTTATTGTCTCTTCATTCCAAATAATATCAGAGTCTTGCAGCGTATCCGAGTACAAATAACCGGGCAATGTGCCCGCTTTCCGCCCAAAGATGTCGTGCAAGGTAGGGCCTGCACGTCGACCCCCATCCGGCGTCAGGCTGTGACAGATCGAACATTTGCGCGCAAATTGCCGTTCTCCGTTGCCCATCTCGCTTGGGTCTTTCAGAAAGCTGGGTTCGGCAGCGGCCATCTGTTCGCGATCGCCCAGTGCTGAAACGGGCCAGCTGTACATTGCCTCATCAATGCCGCCTGCGTGAAGATTTTGACCATCTGCAGAAAAAGCGAGCGCCCAAACCGGACCGCGCAGGGTGGCACGGAAATCTTGTGCAATGCGCCATTCGAAAGTGTCGATGACCATTATAAAGCCCTCACCATCACCGACAGCCAACAGCTTGCGATCGGGGCTCAATGCCATGGCGAGGATCGGGCGCCGATCCAACGTAAAGTCATGTTCTTCTTCGGTGGTGAGGCTCAGGATGCGTGTCACTCCATCGACGGTACCGTAGGCGATCCAGTTGTCTTGTGCGTTCAGGACCAATTCATTGATGCCAAAACCATGCTCGATCAAGCGATTTGTTTCCTGACCGCTGGCGACATCCCAGATACGCAACGCTCCGTCGACACCTGCCGAATAAAGCTGCTTTCCGTCCGGCGTAAAAACAACTGCATTCACCCCGCTGCCGATTGGCCCAAGCAGGGTCGGCTCGGACCCGTCCACCGGCCACAGGCCGATGGTGCCATCCCAGCTGGCCGTCGCGATATGAGTTTTTGACGCTGCAATGCCGATAATCTTGCCTTTGTGCTGTCCGACTACATCCCCGCCGGGCCAGCGGCGGAGGGTGAAGTCATCCCCGGCAGAATAGATTGCAGTGCCATTGAAAACGACCGAGTTTACTGCCGCTTCGTGCCCCTCCAGCCATTCCGGTGTCTGTCCGGTCCAGAGACCGACCGAATTGTCGAAACTGGCCGTTGCGATGCGCCCATCCGGCGCCGAAGCGATCCCCATGATCGGCCCGCCATGGCCTTTGAGCGTGAAAAACTCGGACCAGGCGGGCAGGGGGGTCAAAACAAGCGCAAGAGCGAGCCAGCGCATCTATTCTGCAGGTGAGGCCGCTGCCTTGCCGGCCTCTTTTTCTTGCACCTCTTCCAGCCACAGCGAGTGGTGCTCGCGTGCCCATTGTTCTTCGACTTCACCGGTGCCCATGGCGTCAAACGCACCCTCCATGCCCACCGAGCCAAGGTAGATATGGGCGATGATGATGGCGATGAACACGTAGGCGACCATGACATGCCAAACTTGGGCATATTGCATCTCTTCCTGCGGTGACATCTGCACTGGCAGGTTCAGACCCAACGCCTGCGGAATACCTGTCGAATTGGCGATTGAGAAGGTTTTGGCGAACATCGGCAGCTCGAACGGGAATAGCAGCGACAGGCCTGACAGGCTGATAGAGACACCCAGTAGAATGCAAGCCCAGAAGATTATCTTTTGACCCGCATTGAATTTCTTGGCTGGTGGGTGGCTGTCTTTGGTGAACAAGCCCCCTCCGGCGGCCAACCATTTCAGGTCGGTCTTGTTGGGGATGTTATGGGCAATCCAATTTATGGTGATGATTATCAGTCCCAGCATGAAGGCCCATGCGAGGTTGTTGTGAAGCCACTTGCACCCTTGCGCGATAGTGGCGAACCCTTCTTTGCCAAAGACCGGGATCAAGAAATCGCGGCCATAAAGGGTCAGCAGGCCTGTGATGCCGAGCACAAGGAACGACCCGGCAAAGAGCCAGTGACCGAAACGTTCGAAACTGTTGAAACGAAGGACCGTGCGGCCGGTTTTTTCTCCGTCGATGCGGATTTTTCCTCGGATCAGAAAGAAAAGCACAATGATCGCAAGCATTCCGCCCAGAATGTAGGTTCCATATTCACGCAACGGGCCAGTTCGGAAGTTCAACCACCACATGCCGCCGTCTTGAATCAGCACGCTGTCCGCAGGTCCCTGGGATGAAACGGTGACGTCCGCAGATCCGTAACGCAGCGCGCGGTAGACGTCACTGTCAGAGGCAACACCATGGGTGCCGAACTGTCCCAGCAGGCCTTCAACATTGCCCTGACCGGTGTTTTCAGACCTGTAGCTGTTGTCGACCTTCTCGCCACGCTGGCGGGCCAGAATGTCCTCAAGGGTGGTCGCGCCGCCGGTTGTAGACCGGTCGGTCGAATCCGCAGGGGCGGCCCCCTCACTGGTTTGAGCGCCCGCAACTTGGGTCAGCGTTAGCGAAAGCAGGAAAGCGATGAATAAGCGCAACATCGGAACCTCAATAAAAATCCAATGCAGGATGACCCACATCTGCGGGTCATCCGTTTTGCTTTAGTAGACGGGGTCAGCCGTCTTTCTGATCGTAGGCCGTGCCCCAACCCCAAGCGCCCGAACCAAATCCGCGCGCGACGACACGCTCACGGTAAATAGCCGAGACCACGTCGCCATCGCCGGCGAGCAGGGCCTTGGTAGAACACATCTCGGCGCAGATGGGCAATTTGCCCTCTGCGATCCGGTTGCGTCCGTATTTGGCGAACTCTGCGGTCGAGTGCGTTTCCTCGGGGCCGCCAGCACAGAAGGTACATTTGTCCATCTTGCCTCGCGATCCGAAGTTGCCCGCCTGCGGGTATTGCGGCGCGCCGAAGGGGCACGCATAGAAGCAATAGCCGCAGCCAATGCACAGGTCCTTGGAGTGCAGGACGACCCCTTCTTCGTTCTGATAGAAGCAGTCGACCGGGCACACCGCCATGCAGGGCGCATCCGAACAATGCATACAGGCCACCGAGATCGAGCGTTCACCCGGATTGCCGTCATTGATCGTCACCACCCTGCGGCGGTTGATGCCCCACGGCACCTCGTGCTCGTTCTTACACGCGGTTACGCAGGCATTACACTCGATGCAGCGTTCAGCGTCGCAGAGAAACTTTGCTCTAGCCATTATCGTCCTCCTTACGCTGACCAGATTTTGCAGAGAGTCGCTTTGGTCTCTTGCATCTGGGTCACTGAATCATAGCCATAGGTCTGGGCGGTGTTGGTACTTTCACCCAGCACATAGGGGTCTGCACCGGCAGGATACTTGTGCCGCTGGTCTTCGCCCTGGAAATGGCCGCCAAAGTGGAAGGGCATGAAGGCGACACCGGCACCGACCCTGTTGGTCAGCATCGCCATCACCTTGACCTTGCCGCCCTCAGGACCTTCGACCCAGACCTGTGATCCGTCCCGAATACCAAGGTTGTTGGCATCGCGCGGATTGATCTCGACGAACATGTCCTGCTGGAGCTCAGCCAGCCACGGGTTCGACCGCGTCTCATCGCCGCCACCCTCATACTCGACCAGACGACCAGACGTGAGGATTATCGGGTAATCCTTTGAAAAGTCGTTCTTTTGGATCGACGCATAAAGGGTAGGTAGACGATAGGCCTGACGGTCATCGTAGGTTGGATAGTCCTCCACCAGATCGCGCCGGTTTGTATAGAGCGGCTCGCGGTGCAGTGGGATCGGATCCGGGAAGGTCCATACGACCGCGCGTGCCTTTGCGTTCCCGAAGGGCGCACAGCCATGGGCAATCGCGACCCGCTGGATACCGCCGCTAAGGTCGGTTTTCCAGTTGGTCTCTGGTCCCGCTACGGCGTCGATGGCCGCACGTTCCTCAGCCGTCAGGTCACCGTCCCAGCCAAGGTCCATCAGCATCTGCATCGTGAATTCCGGATAACCATCCTGAATTTCCGAACCAACGCTATAGACCCCTTCGGCCAGCAGGTTGTCGCCGTCACGTTCCACTCCGAAACGGGCGCGGAAGGTCAGGCCACCTTCGGCCACCGGTTTGGACATATCATACAGGTTTGGTGTCCCAGTATGACCCATCTCAGCCGTTCCCCAGCAGGGCCAGGGCAGACCGTAATATTCGCCGTCGTTTGGTCCACCGATGGCTTGCAGCGTGGTTCTGTCGAACGTGTGCTGGTTGGCCATATGGCTTTTCAGACGTTCCGGCGACTGACCGGTATAGCCTATGGTCCAGAGGCCCGAGTTGAACTCACGCGTGATGCTTTCAACATTCGGGGTTTCGGGATCTTCCATCTCGATATTGCGGAAGAACCGATCCGCCCAGCCGAACTTGTTGGCGAACTTGGCCATGATGACCTCGTCCGGCAGGCTTTCGAACAGGGGTTCGACCACGCGGTCCCGCCACTGCAGCGATCGGTTCGAGGCCGTGACCGAGCCACGGGTTTCGAACTGCGTACAGGCGGGCAGCAGATAGACGCCATCGGTGCGGTCATGCAGCACGGCCGAGACGGTGGGATACGGGTCGATCACGACCAGCATGTCCAGCTTCTCCATCGCCGTCTTCATTTCCGTCATCCGGGTCTGCGAGTTGGGCGCGTGGCCCCACAGAACCATGGCGCGGACGTTGTTGTCCTGATCCATGTTAGCTGGGTCTTCGAGAACACCGTCGATCCAGCGGGAGACCGGGATGCCGCGCTCATTCTGCAGCGGTTTATCCTTGCCTTCCTTATCCTTGATCGTGGCGAACTGGCCTGCAAGCCACTCGGGCTCTTCACCCCAGACACGGGCCCAGTGACCCCATGCGCCTTTTGACAAGCCATAGTAGCCGGGCAGGGTATGGGACAGAACACCAAGGTCTGTCGCGCCTTGCACGTTGTCATGGCCGCGGAAGATGTTGGTGCCACCACCCGAGGTGCCCATGTTGCCAAGCGCAAGCTGAAGCACGCAGTAGGCGCGAGTGTTGTTGTTGCCGTTGGTGTGCTGCGTACCACCCATGCACCATACAACGGTACCGGGGCGGTTGTTCACCATGGTCCGTGCGACGCGGCGCAGCTGCGAGCCGGGCGTACCAGTGACGCGCTCAACCTCATCCGGGTTCCACTTGGCAACCTCTTCACGGATTTGGTCCATCCCCCAGACACGGGTGCGGATGAACTCTTTGTCCTCCCAGCCGTTGTCGAAGATATGCCACAGGATACCCCAGATCAGAGCGACGTCCGTACCGGGGCGGAAGCGGACATATTCATCCGCATGGGCTGCGGTGCGCGTAAAGCGCGGGTCGCAGACGATTAAAGGCGCATTGTTCTGCTCTTTCGCGCGCAGGATATGCAGCAGCGAGACGGGGTGCGCCTCGGCCGGGTTACCACCGATGATGAAGATGGCCCGGCTGTTGTGCATGTCGTTGTACGAATTGGTCATGGCGCCGTAGCCCCATGTATTCGCAACACCCGCAACAGTGGTTGAGTGGCAGATACGCGCCTGATGGTCCACGTTGTTCGTGCCCCAATAGGCGGCGAACTTGCGGAACAGATAGGCCTGTTCGTTATTGTGCTTCGCAGACCCCAGCCAGTACACGCTGTCCGGCCCGGATTCTTCGCGGATGCTCATCATGCCATCGCCGATCTCGTTGATCGCCTCTTCCCAGCTGATGCGCTTCCACTCGCCACCTTCCTTTTTCATCGGATATTTCAGGCGGCGCTCGCCATGGGCGTGCTCGCGGACCGAGGCCCCCTTGGCGCAGTGTGCACCCAGATTGAATGGGCTGTCCCAGCCGGGTTCTTGCCCAATCCAGACTCCGTTCTGTACCTCGGCAACGACCGTGCAGCCGACCGAGCAGTGAGTGCATACGGATTTGATATTCTCAACGGCGGTGTTTGCCGCTGTCTGGGCACTGGCGGGCGTCACGGTTCCACCCGTGGCGCTGATCGCGGCAAGGCCGCCGATCGTCAGGCCCGAGCCACGCAAGAATGCGCGGCGATCGACGGTTTTCTCGCCGACCTGGGACAGGATACTTGTCCGCTGGGGGCGTCTCGCAACCCCGTTGGTCTTTTTCCTAAGCATTTCTTTCCTCCCTTGCTGGCCATGTAACCCATGGCTGGCTTGGTACTTCGCGAAACCGACTTCAGGGCCAATCGCAACCGTCAGTCGGGTATGACTACGTCCGGGTCAGAACCGGGCGCTGTCGAGGTATGCGCGCGTATGCGCGGTGTCCTGCATCCGGGTTTCGTCCGTCGGCAGTTCGGCTGCTTCGGCTTTCCCAGACAGGCTGGCGGCGGCTACAGCAGCGGGCGCTGCGGTTCCGGCCAGTTTCAGGAAGTCGCGGCGGGTTGCGCCTTCTTCCTTGGTCTTGCTCATGGGCTCCTCCTGTCCCAATTGCGGTTTGGTGCCTAAAGGCACCGGCGAGTGGCGGGCTAGGCCGCCGTCATTCGAAAGGCTTCACGTTCGATCTCCATGAACACCCGACCAGCCGTGCCGACCGAGGCGTAGAGAACCGAGTTCTCGGCACCTTCCAAATCCGAATAGAAATGCGCGGCCCAGGGCCCGATATGTTTGCTCCAGAACGCCTTTTGATCTTCCAGCGTGGCGGGCGCGCCGAACCGACCGACGATCATGCCCGCCATCATTTCCATTAGCGAGGCGATGTTGTCTTCGGGTTCATATACATTCTGCGCCCGGGTGATGCCCCGCGCGGCCATGTCATTGCGCAGCTGCGCCAGGGGTTTTTCGTTCAGAAATCCCGTCAGGTAGAAAGAGGCATAAGGCAGCAGTTCGCCTCGGCCCAATCCGATGAAAAGTGCGTTGAATTCGCGCTCTGCGGCGGCAGGCTTGGTCACCTTGGCCACCCGTGCCATTGCCTGAATGGCCTGACCTAGATCCGAGTCATCACCGCTTAGCCCGGCCATCTGATCCAAAAGCAACTGATCCGGTGGACCGGCCAATAGCAGGCCAAGAAAATTATAGAAATCCGCACGCAGACGATCCTCAGTTGAGATATCCAATGTTTGCGCGTTGTCTGCGGTCATAGAGTTATCCTTCGAATTCGAATTTCATACGGCGTGGAGCAGGGGGAAGTTCGATCTCCTCTGGCTCTTCCATTTCAGCCATCTGTGGGGCTTCCGGTTCAGGTTCGACGGCGTTGATCGGTTCTTCACCGGACTCGATCGCCTCGGGCATGTCAGCTTCTGTTTCTGCTTCGGACATTTCTGCCTCGGCAGCGAGCGCTTCGACATGCGCCAACATACCCTTGCCAACCTGATATGCGGTCTGGATGTTCTCAATCACGCAGGCCGCATCGGTATAATCCTCGCCGTAATCGACCAGCCCGTCGACATTGGCCAGAACAGGATTCAACCGCCATAGGCGCCGCAAGGCGCGGCGGCGCAAACGGTCAGGTATAGCTTTGGCCATGAAGCCCGAGACATCATCGCCGGCTTCCAGCGTATCGGGATCGGGCAGATCAAACTCGGCCAGAATTTCGGCGTCGCTTTTTTCCTCCAGCTCAGCTTGCCGCGTTGTGATGATCTGTTCCTCTGCGGCCAAAGCTTCTGCTTCGGTCTCGGCCTGAACGGCGGCCTTGCGGCGGGACCAGAAATCGCGGGCCTGGGTCATTGCAGCACCCGACGCGGAGCCCGGTAGACATCTGAATCCTGCCGGATTCGTGCATCGCCCTTGCCGTCTTCCACCAGATCGGTGCGTTTCTTGTCCCGTTTACGTTTTATGAACACCTCGTCCTGATGATGCTGCAGGGTGAAATCGCGGAGCCATGCAATCAACCCTTCGGTCATCGGAATCTTCTCAACGATCTCTTCGCCGGTATCCGCATAATCCTGCCCCTCGAACGGTGAGGCGGTGATCAATACGGCATTCAGGGGTGTTTCGCCTTTCAGCTCATCCCGCAAAACCAGGTATAGCGAAGGTTGACCGTCCGACAGGTTGACCATGTAGGCTTCGGTTTCATCGGCCCACAGGGTGAGGGGCAGGGTGGCTGCATGGTATTCGATGGCCTCACCTTCACGTCGCAACTCTTGCCAGTCGGCAGGCTTTGCACCTGGCAAAACAGCGACCGCGCGCCAGTTCCAACGCGCCCAGCGTGTCACCCCGGGTGTTCTGCGCACGACGACGCCAATTGTCATTTCAGTCCGGCTTGCGGCCTTGGCCACTGGCTCCTCCCCGGAAGGCTCTCCCCTGCCTTCCATTGATGTACTATGTTACATAAATTGGCGACCTGCCAAGTCTAGTTTCGCCTAATATGAGACATTCAGTTAGAGTTTATTTCCAACTTCAGGTTTTGATGGCGATTTGTGATGAAAAATAATGCACATATCGGGATTTTCTCTGATGCTTCGCATTGCCTCGGCGCGGATTGGGTCTAAGCTGCTGATGGGGCAGAACGCAGCGTCGGGAGGGGAAATGGCCAGCAAGCTCATATTGTGTGATTGCGAGGGGACGCAGTCCCTGAACGCAGATGGTATTTCTGCAGCCTGCGATACAGAGTGCTCGAAGGTGCATACCGCCCTTTGTACGCGCCAGATTCAAACTGCCGCCGAGTTGATGACGGGCGATGAGCAGGTGGTGTTTGCCTGCGCTCAGGAAAGTGCAGTTTTTAGCGAGCTTGCCGAGGAACTGGGTGTTGAAGCGCCCGGATTTGTCGATCTGCGCGACCGAGCTGGCTGGTCCGAACAGGGGACCGATGCAACCCCCAAAATGGCTGCGCTCGCGGCTGAGGCATTACTGCCGCAGCCAGTGACCCCAAGTTTCGATGTCATCAGTGAAGGAACCTGCTGTATTGCGGGGCCCGGAGAGGTTGTCTTTCCGTTGGCCGAACAGCTGTCCGCTGTGTTGGCCGTGACTGTGCTTTTGGTTGACGATGCAGAACCGCTAAGCCGCAACTATGACGTTGCGCGCGCACGAATACGCAGACTGACCGGCGCGCTGGGCGGATTTGTTTGGCATCTGGATGAAGTGCAGCAACTAGATACCGGTGGACGCGGAGAATTTGGTTGGAGCGCACCCCGTGACGGTGCAACGTCGCGCTGCGACATTGTTGTTGATCTGATCGGAGCAGCACCTTTGGTTAATGCCCCCGAAAAGCGCGAGGGGTACTTGCGCGCTGATCCCCGCGATGCGGTGGCCGTCGCGCGTCTTGCTTTTGAAGCGGTGCAACTGGTCGGGACCTTTGAAAAACCGCTCTATGTCCGATTGGATGAGACGCTTTGCGCCCATTCGCGAGCGGAACAAACGGGGTGTTCCAACTGTCTGGACGTCTGCCCGACCGGTGCGATCACACCGGCTGGCGATCATGTAGCCATTGATCCGATGATTTGCGCTGGGTGCGGTGAGTGTTCGGCGTTGTGCCCGTCGACTGCCATTACATATGAAGATCCTCCGGTGTCGGCGGTATTGTCGCGGATGCACATACTGGCCCGGACCTTCCGGCGCGCGGGCGGCGTTGCACCGCGATTACTGGTGCACGACGCCCATGGGGCGCAGATGATCCGGATGGCGGCCCGGTTTGGACGGGGACTGCCAGCGGATGTCATTCCGCTTGAGCTGAATGTGGTTTCGGGCTTTGGACATGCCGAGATGCTCGCAGCGCTGGCGCATGGCTTTGCGCGCGCCGATATCCTGATTAGCCCCAAGACCGAACGGGACGCGCTTGATCGTGAATTAGAGCTGGCTCGGGCTATCGCAGTGCACGACGCGCTGAGTCTGATTGATGAAACCGACCCGGATGCGCTGGCAGATCTGCTTTATGCGCAGAATGTTCCGCAGCCATTGGCTGATCCGGTGCTTCCACTGGGTAATCGTCGTCAAATAGCGCGTCTGGCGGCGCAAGCTTTGAACCCGGAGGTCGAGGTGCCGCTGGCCCTGCCCGAGGGCGCGCCTTATGGCGCGATTGCAGTGAATACCGACACCTGTACATTGTGCCTGAGTTGCGTGTCCCTTTGCCCATCGGGGGCGCTGATCGATAACCCGGACAAGCCGCAGTTGAATTTCCAGCAGGACGCCTGCCTGCAATGCGGGATTTGCCGAACGATCTGCCCAGAACAGGCGATCACACTAGTGCCCCAGCTTGATCTGAGCGACCAAGCGCTGTCACAACAGGTGCTGAATGAAGAGGAACCCTTTGAATGCGTCGAATGCGGCGCAGCGTTTGGCGTTAAATCAACGGTTGAGCGGATCATGGAAAAGTTGTCGGGCACACATCCGATGTTCGCGACCTCGGATCAGGCGCGGATGATCCAGATGTGCGACAATTGCCGGGTGAACGCCCAGTTCCATAGCGCTGACAATCCGTTTCAATCCGCCCCCAGACCTCGGGTTGTCACAACGGATGATTACCTTTCAAAGCGCAAGGATCACTGAAGTTGCAGTGGCGCGCCCAGATCGGCGGCGCGCATGGCGGTCACGAAAGCCAGAATTGCTTCGAGGTCATCCAGGCTCATCTCGACCGGATGGATCGGCGAGGGGCGCTCGGGCGGGAAAGGTTCGGTGACGCCCTCGATCTGCGTGAAAGCTGGGTGTGGGTTCAGGGCAAAGAACGCCTGAAACCGTTCCGACCAGTCGGGCATTGCGCGCAGCACTGCGAAAGACGGGGTCGAACCCAGCCCGTTCATCCGATTCTGTGGGCCAATCACATGGCACCGGCCACAATGGGTCATCGACAGATCTTCGCCAAGCAGCGCGTTTCCGTCGACCACGACCTCTTTGGTAACAGTGGCAGTTTCGAAACTTGCGCTAAAGGGCGTGCCCTCGTCGGGGATGAAGTTTTCAACCGTCCGTCTGCCAATGTCGGAAAGTAGCCATTCACGAAACCTTACCTGCTTGGCGCTGTCGTCGATTCTTAGATGATAGACCACCCCGTCACGGGCAAAGACCGGATCGCCGGGCGAACTTGGGGCCAGTGACATGACGCCGCTTTCATCCGCAACAACACGTATACCGGTCTTGAGAGAAAAGCGCGGAAGAATATGTTGCAAAAGACCTGAGTTTGTCACTTCATCCGGAGCGGCAAGGCCCAATGCCTCTTGCGACCAAGAGGGGGTGGCGGTGAGCGTCAGGCTCAGGCACAACAGGACAAAGCGCATGGTTAAGCCTAACGGTGGCTGACCCGATGCGTCAAATGTACAAAATGAGACGGAGACACATGCAATGAGCGGCGACTATATTCTGTCGATACGCAAGGCGCCCAGCGTGGGGCGGATCAAGGGGAAGACGGCATGAGCATCCGTGATGCAGTTCTAGCGAACTTAAAGAAGATTACCGATCCGGTTTCTGGTCAGGATATTGTGAGCGCGGGTATCGTGCGTGCATTGAATGTTGAAGGCGATACCGTTCGGTTTGTGCTGGAGATCGATCCCAAACAGGCCGAGGAGATGGAGCCCGTACGCGCCACAGCCGAACAGGCGGCGCAGATGGTTGATGGTGTTTCCAAGGTCTCGGCAATGTTGACCGCGCATTCGGACAAGGCGCCGCCTGATTTGAAGCCCAAGCCAAAGCCCTCGCAAACCGGACCGCAGGCCGTTCCCGGTGTGGACCGGATCATCGCGATTGCGTCGGGCAAGGGTGGCGTGGGCAAGTCCACCGTGTCGGCCAACCTTGCCTGCGCGCTGGCTGCTGAAGGCCGTCGCGTAGGCCTGTTGGACGCAGACGTATATGGCCCTTCACAACCCCGGATGCTGGGTGTGTCGGGGCGACCGGCCAGCCCAGATGGTAAGACGATCCTGCCGCTGCGCAATCACGGTGTCACCATGATGTCGATGGGGTTAATGACCAACGAAGGGCAGGCGGTTGTCTGGCGCGGCCCCATGCTGATGGGCGCCTTGCAGCAGATGATGAGTCAGGTGCAATGGGGCGCATTGGATGTGTTGATCGTTGATCTGCCCCCCGGAACCGGCGATGTGCAACTGACGCTGAGCCAAAAGTTTCAGGTGGATGGAGCCATTGTCGTCTCAACCCCACAGGATGTTGCTTTGATCGACGCCCGCAAGGGGATCGATATGTTCAACCAGCTCAAGACGCCCATTGTTGGGATGATCGAAAACATGTCGACGCATATTTGCTCGAATTGCGGACACGAAGAACATGTCTTTGGCCATGGCGGTGTTGCCTCAGAAGCCGAGGCGGTGGGCGTGCCATTGCTGGGGGAAATTCCGCTGCATCTGGATATCCGAGTTGCCGCCGACGGGGGTGCTCCCATCGTTGTCAGCAAACCTGACAGCCCGCAAGCCGAAGCCTTCCGCAAGATCGCCCGCGACATGATTGCCAAGGGCAAAGCGTGACCCAGCCGGTCTTTCCCCCATTGCTCAAAGGGCAACCTGCCAAGGCTGGCGAAGACCCGTTCGAGCGTGCCCAGGCGATGGCAGCGCTGGGCTGTGACGCGGGAACTGTGGTCCACAATATTCAGGCGGATCGTCTGCGCGTTGCGATAGTATTCGCGCCCGAGGTTCCGTTGCGGGATGCTATGGCGATGCTGCCGCTTTGTGCTGTCGGGTTCCAGAATGCGCTGGGCGCGCTGGCCCCACCCGAGGTCGCGGTGCACTTGGGTTGGGATGGGCTGATCTGTGTAAACGGTGCAAATTGTGGGGCAATAAAAGTTGCAGCGTCGTCTGCCGAGGTGGATGAGGTTCCCGATTGGCTGATCGTTGGTTGGGAACTGGCCTTGCTTCAAACCAGCGATGCACCAGGGGAAACACCGGATGTTACCTCGCTCTATGATGAAGGATGCGCCGAGGTTTCTGCGACGCAGTTGGTCGAGAGTTGGTCGCGTCACATGTTGACCTGGTTGAACCGCTGGACCGAGGACGGTAACGCGCCGATTCACGCTGAGTGGATGGGGCTGCTGCGCGGTGTCGGAGAACCTATTGGAGAAGGGGGTGTCTTTCTGGGCACCGACGAGCGCTTCGGTATGCTGATCCGCGACGGCGCGGACACACATTTACGCCCGCTGACAGAATTATTGGAGACCGCCAGATGAAACTCGCCCGTGCTATCCATTTTGATGAAAGCGATATGAACGTGTTTCATTCACCCGCAAGAACCGGTGAATGGTGCATCTCGGGCGGATTCGAGTTTTCGAACTGGAGTGAGGCTGATCTGGAAGGCAAGGCGCGTCAGGCCTTTGCCAATGGATGGCTGGGGCTTGAAACCTTCGGGCGCGTTACATTTGTTGCCGTCACACAAGTCGAGCAGGCCGAGATTGACCAGATCACGCAATATCTGGCCGAGCATTTCGTGCAATTCTACGGCGCGCCTTCGGTTGAAGCCGCGTTAGAAGTGGCGCAGGCCGAAGTCTCACATATGTCCGAGCTGTGCGAAGATCATGCCCCGAACACATTGCTGACCGTCGCCCGAGAGCTGACGGGGGCAGGGGTGCACGAGGCATTCCGAGTGATCACCCCGCAAGAGACGCAACTTGAAGCGTTGGCCGTCCACGGCTCGCTGGACGATTAGATCAGATCGGCGAAGCCGCCGAATTGTCCGCGCTTGAAGATCAGCCCCTGACCTGGGCGATGCATGACCTGTTCAACATGACCAACAAGGATCAGGTGGTCACCTGCCTCATGACGGGCCGACAGGCGGCAATCGAAGCGGGCGAGGCATTCCGCAAGTCGGGGGCGCCCGGCGTCATCCTCCTGCCAATCCGCATGGGAAAAATCGAACCCGTTTCGCGCGAATTGCAATGCTTGGTCGTGCTGGTCCTGCGCCATTACATGGATCGCGTAATGTTCGCAGTTGTGGAACGCGTCGTACCGGTTCGAGCCCCGATCAAGACACCACAGGACCAGCGGCGGGTCCAGCGATACAGACGCAAATGAGTTCACCGTGATTGCTGCAGGGCCCTCGGAGGTATTTGTGGTCACAACGGTGACGCCGGTGCCGAAACAGCCCAAGGCCTCGCGAAAGGCAAGGCTTTGCTCGGGGCTGGGAATGAAAGTTTTTTCCGTCATCGCGCGCTCGTACATGGGCCTGTCTCAGGTGCCACGCGACGCCGGGATTGTCCACGGAAAGCTGCGGTGATTTTAGGAATTTCTGGTCAGTTCAGGTCTTCAAGCAACCGTCCGTGTTTGCGAGTCTCGGTGATGACGTCGCCAAAGGTCACCAAATTACGGGCCGTAAGCATCGGTAGCATCCGAACCAGCACTTCGGCGGTCGCGACGGCATCACCCAAGGCCGTGTGACGCAAGGCTTCCGGGATCGTTATGCCTAACCGCTCGCAGACCGCGTCCAGCGTATGCGTTTCGCTTGCCCCGAACAGCACCGCCGACAGCAGGACCGTATCCAGAATGGGGTGGCTCCATTCCACCCCCATACGCTCGGCATGGCGGCGCAGGAAAGCCATGTCGAATGGTGCGTTATGGGCAACAATGACGGCATCCCGGGCAAATTGGTGAAAGCTGCGACCGGCCTGGGCAATATCAGGCGCACCCTGAACCATCCGGTCGCTGACCTTATGCACTTTGGTTGAGGCTGGGGGGATCGGGATGCCGGGGTCGACCAGGGTATCAAGCCGTTCGCCTTCGACGATCTTACCCTTTACGACGCGCACCGCACCGATCTGTACGATCTCATCCTTATGCGGGAGCAGGCCCGTGGTTTCGGTGTCAAAGACTACGAAGCAGAGGTCCAACAGGGGTCTATCTTCAAACGCGTCGTCACCGGGTGTGTCGAGAAGTTCGAAATCGTAAACCAGAGGGCGGGCCGCGTCGGGTTCGATTTGCGCGGCACTGTCATCGAAGACCAGCATGTAACCGGGGGCATCGCCCAATGGTTTCATACGGGCAGAATAGGATTGCCGCCCATCAACACTGGTTAGTGTGCAATGGACGTCTTTCCCGGTTTTGATCAGCTTCGCGTAGGAATCCGTCAGACCGGTCGCTTCGAGGTAGTCAAAAAGCGAGGCGTTTAGCCGAGGATGTGCGATCTGTGCCAGAACCTCAGCCGCCTGCGCGTCATATAGAACGATCTGATGCTTCGGCCCGGCCAAAAGCATTGCAACCGGGATCTCGGTCAGCAGCGCGGTGAGACGCTGTTTTTCCGATGCCAGATGGGCCGTTTCCGCGGCCACGGCCTCAGCCGTGGTCATGGCGTTGGCAGCCAGTTGTTCGGCCAGTCCAGCGGCGGCGGGAGCCAGATCGCCCAAATAGCGCGCCGCTTGAAGGTCCAGATCCGTGCTGACCCCGGCGTGTGCGCGCGCCCGGAGTTGGGCCGAGAGCCGCTCGATTGGTTTTGCAACGTTATCATCAAAAAGAAGCCAGACTCCGGCAACCAGCGCCAACATTCCAAACGCGATCAGTATCTCTGCGAAGATGAACGCATCCATAAGCGCGGGATCACTTGCCCTCTGATAACCGACCCACAAAGCCAGGGTGCTGATGATCAGCCCTCCTGCCGCAAGTAATAGGAAGAACAGGAACACCCTCAGGCGCAGGCTCAGATGGTTCAACATAGTCAGACCCCGCAGGTTGCCTCGATTACCGGATCTTCAGCGTCGATCTTGATCCAGCTGGCGTTCAGCAAACGTCCGTCATCGGCGAATTCGGCCCCGTCTGCCAGGTTGGCGCGGCTGTTTTCGGCGCAGTTTACAGCGACCGGCATCTTCGAGACCGGTGCCCAGCGTCCAAAGAAGTAAAGATCGACCAGACGCTCGTCCGGCAAATTGGCATTTGTGCGTACCGATGTGGCGTCGATTGCAGCAAAGCGGTCGACAAAGGGCACGGCATACGTCCATGGACGATAGAAGGCGCGGCTTTCCACCTCCTGCACGATGGTGAGGCTGTCGGGCAGTTGGTCGCGCGTACGGTCATACCAAGAATACTCGCTGGTAATCGTCATACCGATCATCCCCGCACCTGCCGCAACCGGCGCGGCCCATTTGGGCAAGCGGCCCCCGGTCAGCTTGTTCACCACCATCACGACACCCGCAAAGGCAAAGCCTGCAAAAATCGTGCCGATCAGTTCCAGAAACATGTGATTTCTCCGTTCATTTCCAGTTTCTTAACCCAGCATTCCTTTGCCATGGCCAACCGCTGATTGCATGGTTTTTACCACGACAAAGGCATCGCGGAGATGACTTCGCTCAAAGTCCGACAATTCAGCGGGTGGTAGGTAATTGTCCGGTGCATCCCCGGATTTGACCAGACGCACTTGATGTTCCAATCGGGTCTCAGCGATCAGGTCATATGCGTCCAGTAAATCGCGTGCGCCGGACGCGCTGAGCACACCCGCAGCCTCGGCGGCGCTAAGACGGGCGCGGGTGTTCGCTTCGGTTAATTGTCCCTGCAGGCTGTAGATGCGTGCCAGATCCACGACAGGCACCACGCCATTATGCTTGAGGTCGAGCGTATTGCGATGCTCACCCGAACGTATGGTGGCGAATCCACGCAGCAGGCCCAGAGGAGGCGTGTGTTTCAGTGAGTTCGAAATCATATGCGCGACAAAGATCGAATTCGCATTGGCTGCCGCCAGCGTATCGGCCTGCAGGTCGGTGAACAGATCGAAGGACCCTCCGATGGGCCGCAGGTCAAACATCACCGAGGCCAGCATTTGCGCCTCAGGGTTGGGTTTGGCAATCCAGCCATTGAAATACTCGCGCCAGACACGCACGGGCTGGCACCAGCGAGGGTTGGTCGCCATCATGTCACCGGGGCAATAGAAATAACCGCAGGTATCCAGCCCGTCTGAGACGAATTTGGCCAGCGCAGCGAAGTAGGCCATATCACCGACCGCCACACTGTCATCTAGCATCAGGCAATTGTCCTGATCAGAAACTCCGGTCTGTTCCTGCCGTCCTTGCGAGCCGCAAGCAAGCCACAAGTAGGGCACTGGCGGCGCACCCAGTTCAGCCTCAGCCAGTGCCAGCAACCGCCGCGTCGCAGTGTCTGCGATGTCGGTGATCAGCCGTGTAACGATCTCGTGCCGGTTGCCGCCCGCTACGAGTTGGACCAGCAGTTGTGGTATCTCAGCGTTGACTTGAGCCATCTCTTGCGGGCTGTCGGCGCGGGCAATTCGTCCTACCAACTCGGCAGAATTGACCGCCTGATAGCGGGTGAGGTCGGTTTGGGTTACGATTCCGACCAGCTTACCGGCCTCGGAAATTGGAATATGACCGATGCCACGTTCCATCATCACGTGTAATACGTCCGAGCCGATATCTGTCGGGGCAAGAATGATTGGATCGGCGGTCATGATCGCCGAAACCGCGGTGTCAGCGGGCATCGCCTCGGCGACGTATTTGCCGGAAATATCGCGGAGGGTTGCGATACCCAACAATCTGTCCCCTTCGGTCACGCAAAGCGATGAGATATGGCGGTCGCGCATGATCTGCGCGGCGTTTTGAACCGGAGTATCGGGCGGGCAGGTGGCAGGGTCACGAGCCATCAGCACGTCAATTGCACTGGTAGCCAGGCTTTGCGGTCCGCTCCGCCCACCGCGTGAACGGTTAAAGAACTTGGACACCACATCGTGACCTTCGATCAGGTTTTTCACAAGGTCTGGCGGCAACACGATCAACACTGACGGCGTGTGCGCGCGCGCATGTGTGGCGGCTTTGCCGTCCTTCAGCAATCCGCGCTCACCAAAAGAATTGCGCAATCCCAGATGCGAAACGACAGCGCCGTTTTCATCGGTAATTTCTACCTGTCCTTCATAGATCACAAAGACGCCGGGCAGAGCGTTGCCCAGCTGGTAAATGCTGCCATCGGCATCGACTTCGCGCACTTCGATCTGCTTGGCCAGATCGTCCAAAGCATCATGGGGCAACGAGTCATAGGGGTGTACAGACTTCAGAAACCGGGTGATTTCGTCATGGGACAGGGGCATTTACGCTCTCCGGAGTTCCGAATAAAAAATCCCGCCCGGTGGTGTGCCGGGCGGGAACAGTAAGTCGAAAGATGCGATCGAAGACAAGAGCCGCCGACCGCATCACACTCAGTGATCCTGAGCTGCGCCCGCACCACGGGGAATGCGAATGCTTTCGACCATATCTTTGATCTCCTGCGGAGTCTCTTTGGTCATACCGGCAACGACGTAGGCAACGCCGAAGTTGATCATCGCACCGATGGCGCCGAACGAGGTCGACTTGATCGGACCCAGAAGCGGATCAGCATCGGTGAACGAGTTGGTGCCCGGAATGAACAGCCAGCCCTTATGCAGGAAGATGTAGACCAGGGTTACGGTCAGACCAGCCAGCATACCTGCAACCGCGCCGGTGTTGTTGATGCGGGTCGAGAAGATCCCCATCATCAGCGCCGGGAAGATCGAGGCTGCTGCCAGACCAAAGGCCAAGGCCACGGTTTGTGCCGCAAAGCCCGGAGGGTTGAGACCCAGATAGGTTGCAACGACGATGGCTACAGCCATGGCAATCCGTGCCGCCAGAAGTTCACCCTTTTCAGAGATCGACGGGTTGATTGCACCTTTGACAAGGTCATGGGACACAGCCGACGAGATCGCCAGCAGCAGGCCCGCAGCGGTTGACAGAGCAGCCGCAAGACCACCAGCAGCGACCAGACCAATCACCCAACCTGGCAAGTTGGCAATCTCAGGATTGGCCAGAACCAGGATGTCGCGGTTGAACTTGGTCAGTTCGTTACCAACCCAGCCCTTTTCTTCCGCGATCGCGGTCATGGCTTCCGACTTGTCGTTGTAGTACTGGATTTTGCCGTCGCCGTTCTTGTCTTCCCAATCCAGCAGACCGGTTTTCTGCCACGTGGCCATCCAGTCATAACGCGGATCGTTGTCGATTTCTTCGACCGAAACAGCGCCACCTTCGATGCCACCATTGGGCCACATCATGTCGGTGATGTTCAGGCGCGCCATTGCACCAACAGCAGGAGCCGTCAGGTACAGCAGAGCGATGAAGACCAGCGCCCAGCCTGCCGACCAACGTGCGTCAGACACTTTGGGAACGGTGAAGAAGCGCATGATGACGTGCGGCAGACCAGCTGTACCGATCATCAGCGACAGGGTGAACAGCACCATGTTCAGCGTATTCGAGTGGTGGGCCGTGTAGTCGTTGAAGCCCAACTCGGTCACGATGGCGTCCAGCTTGGTCAGCAGGGGTTCACCGCTGGCGGTGTCACCAAACAGACCCAGCGCCGGAACAGGCGTGCCGGTCAGCTGCAGCGAGATAAAGATGGCCGGGATGGTATAAGCGGTGATCAGCACGCAGTACTGAGCGACCTGAGTGTAGGTCACGCCCTTCATCCCACCAAACACTGCGTAGGCAAACACAACGCCGGCGCCGATCAGCAGACCTGTAGTGTTGGACACTTCGAGGAAGCGGCCAAAGGCCACGCCAACACCGGTCATCTGACCGATCACGTAGGTCACCGACGCAACGATCAGACAGATAACCGCCACGATACGTGCGGTCTGGCTGTAGAAACGGTCGCCGATGAATTCCGACACGGTGAACTTGCCGAACTTACGCAGGTAAGGAGCAAGCAGCAGAGCCAGCAGCACGTAGCCACCGGTCCAACCCATCAGGAAGGTCGAGTTGTCATAGCCGGTAAAGGCAATCAGACCCGCCATCGAGATGAACGAGGCCGCAGACATCCAGTCCGCTGCTGTCGCCATACCGTTGGTGACCGGGTGAACGCCGCGACCGGCGGCATAGAATTCCGATGTGGAACCCGCACGGGCCCAGATCGCGATGCCGATGTAAAGCGCAAAAGACGCGCCCACAAACAGCAGGTTGATGGTAAACTGATCCATGCCGATTACTCCTCGTCCACGCCGTGTTCAGCGTCGAGCTTGTTCATGCGCCAGGCGTAGTTGAAGATCAGCACCAGAAAGACCAGAATCGATCCTTGCTGAGCGAACCAAAAGCCCAGATCTGTACCGCCAACGGCGATGCCGGACAGCAGCGGACGCAGCAGAATGCCGAATCCAAACGACACCAGCGCCCAAATCGCGAGGCTGATGTAGATGAGGCGCAGGTTGGCCTGCCAATAGCCCTTGTCGGCTTCGGCAGTCTGCGCGGAGTTTGTTGAATGATCCGCCATCGCGGGTTCCTCCTTCGCTTCCCTCATTGGCGGCCCATTGCCCAACTCCTCCAGTGCGGTGGGCCGCTTCTCGGTTGTGCCAAACGCCCCGTGACGTCAGGCATAACTTCTCTGGTCCGCCAAGGCGGGTCCATTGAAGTATTCTGATTTAGGATCAAAGCCCTAGGGCTTATCTCCTCCCCTTATTTCATGACCTCGCCGACAATCCCTTGAAGGTCTTGCGCGATGTCGTCGATCTGACCCATGGCATCGATGCCTTTCAGCACACCTTGGGCTTGATAGTAGTCAATCAATGGTGCGGTTTGCGCGTGGTAGGCAGCAAGCCGTGAGGCAACCGTCTCAGCATTGTCATCGGCGCGGCGCTTGAATTCTGTGTGTCCGCACTTGTCGCATTTGCCGTTTTCGACGGGCTGCTTGTACGTGTCGTGATAGCCCTCACCGCATCCGGCGCAGGTGTAACGACCCGAAATCCGCGTCACCATCTCGGCGTCTTCAACTTCAAGGCTGATGGCCGCGTTGATCTTCTGATCTGAAGACGCGAGCAGACCATCAAGAGCCTCGGCCTGGACTGTGGTCCGAGGGAAACCATCCAGTATGACGCCCTTGGCGCAGTCCGGTTCCGCCATGCGGTCGCGCAGGATCGCGATGACGATGCCGTCGCTGACAAGATCGCCTGCCTCCATAACCGCTTTGGCAGCATTACCAGCCTCGGTACCTGCGGCGACCGCGTCACGCAGCAGATCACCGGTGCTGAGTTGTACAAGCCCGAACTTCTCTTCAAGCATACGAGCCTGCGTACCCTTCCCGGCGCCCGGAGGGCCGAGAAGGATCAGAACAGCGGGGGATATGGTCGTGGCAGCGTCCATCACATCCTCACTTGTTTGCCCGGTTTTCGATCAGGTCTTCGACCACTGACGGATCGGCCAGGGTCGACGTATCGCCAAGCGAACCAAAGTCGTTCTCGGCAATCTTGCGCAGAATTCGGCGCATGATCTTGCCCGAGCGAGTCTTGGGCAGGCCGGGGGCCCACTGGATCACATCAGGCGAGGCAATCGGGCCGATCTCGGTCCGGACCCAGGTGCGCAGCTCTTTCAGCAGCTCATCCGACGGCTCGCGGTCATTCATCAAAGTGACATAGCAATAGATGCCTTGCCCTTTGATTTCATGGGGGTAACCAACCACAGCGGCCTCGGCGACGGCGGCATGGGCGACCAGCGCGCTTTCCACCTCGGCCGTGCCCATCCGGTGGCCGGAGACGTTGATTACATCATCGACGCGGCCAGTGATCCAGTAATCGCCATCCTCATCGCGACGGCAGCCATCGCCGGTGAAGTAGTAGCCTTTGTAGTCCGAGAAATAGGTCTTCTCGAACCGCTCATGATCGCCCCAGACGGTGCGCATCTGACCGGGCCAGCTGTCTTTGATGCACAGAACACCCTCAACGCCATTTCCCTCGATCTCAACACCGGATTGCGGGTCCAAAACCACCGGCTGGATGCCGAAGAACGGTTTCATCGCCGAGCCCGGCTTCATCGCATGCGCACCGGGCAGGGGGGTCATCAGGTGACCGCCGGTTTCGGTCTGCCACCAGGTGTCAACAATCGGGCATTTACCTTTGCCAACAACTTCATTGTACCAGTTCCAGGCTTCCGGGTTGATCGGCTCGCCGACTGTGCCCAGCGTCCGGAGATCGCTCAGGTCGCATTTCTCGACGAACTCGGTACCCTGACCCATCAGAGCGCGAATTGCCGTCGGAGCGGTGTAGAACTGGTTCACCTTGTGCTTTTCGCACACCTGCCAGAAGCGTGATGCATCCGGATAGGTCGGCACGCCTTCGAACATCAGTGTGGTCGCGCCGTTGGCCAGTGGACCGTAGACGATATAGCTGTGGCCGGTGACCCAGCCGACATCGGCGGTGCACCAGTAGACGTCGCCTTCATGGTAGTCGAATGTGATCTCATGCGTCATCGCGGCATAGACCAGATAACCGCCGGTCGTATGGACGACACCTTTGGGCTGACCGGTCGAACCGGAAGTATAGAGAATGAACAGCGGATCTTCGGCATTCATCTCGGCGGGTGCGCAATAGTCATCCGCTTCAAGCGCCATTTCGTTGTAATCATAGTCGCGGCCATCAATCCAAGTGGTCTGCCCACCGGTGCGTTTGACCACCAGACATTTCACGCTGTCTTTGCAGTGCAGCAGGGCCGCGTCTGCGTTGGACTTCAGCGGAGTCTTGCGGCCACCACGTGGTGCCTCATCGGCAGTGATGACGACCTTGGCATCACATCCGTTGACTCGGGCTGCCAACGCATCGGGTGAAAACCCAGCAAATACAATCGAATGGATTGCTCCGATCCGTGCACAAGCCAGCATCGCATAGGCTGCTTCAGGGATCATCGGCAGATAGATCACAACGCGGTCACCTTTGCGCACGCCCATCGACTCGAGAATATTGGCCATGCGGCAGGTGCGACGGTGCAGTTCGGCGTAGGTAATGTGCTGAGCTTCGTCGTTTGGATCATCCGGTTCCCAGATGATCGCGGTCTGATCGCCGCGCGTATTCAAATGACGGTCAAGACAGTTGGCCGAGACGTTTAGCGTGCCGTCCGCATACCAGTTGATACCAACCGAACCAAAATCATAGCTGACGTCTTTGACCTGAGTATAAGGCTTGATCCAGTCAACGCGCTTGCCTTGCTCATCCCAGAATGCTTCGGGGTTGTTGATCGACGCAGCGTACATATCTGCGTATTTGTCGGCGTCGACATGCGCACGGGCGACAGTTTCTGCGGATGGCGGATATGTCTTGGCATCTGCCTGGGCAGCGGTAGTCATCTTTGAGGCTCCTCCCTCTGGACTGGATTACATGGGATCGATTTTGCCAGCCGATCAGGCAATGTCGATCCGGTTCCTCCCCAAGTTGAATAATACGGGGATCAGAAAAGAAATAAATAAATTGCCATAATCCTTGGATTTCTTTGTAAAGAAATTTCATTTCCGGCACTAATATTGTAAACAACTCTGAAATTATGCATGAAATATATTTTAAAACAATAAGATAGCTGTAATGACATCAGCGCTCATTGGCATGTGTCTGGGGCTTTGGCCGATAGCTTCACTTTAATCTCGAAGTCTGGTGGCGATAACACCACTTCTCCTCGCAGGGGTTGGCAGCTTCTAGACTTGGCGCTAGCTTCACAATCAAGCATCCCGATAGGGGGCGCAACTAAGGGAGATACCACTATGAAAAAGATGTTGAGCGGTGCGGCTTTTGCCGCCCTGAGTGTGGCGTTTGTCACCGAAGCAGCCGCGACCGAATGGAATGCCTCGGTCTGGGGTAAGCGCCGCGCATTTACCGAGCATGTTGAGAAACTGGCTGAACTGGTGAACGAAAAAACCGGCGGCGATTTCACCATCAATGTTAGCTATGGCGGATTGTCGAAGCCCAAGGAAAACCTGGATGGAATCGAGATTGGCGCGTTCGAGATGGCGCAGTTCTGTGCGGGCTATCACCGCGATAAGAACCGCGCGATCACCGTTTTGGAACTGCCCTTCCTTGGCGTAAACACATTGGATGAAGAGGTGGCCGTCAGCCACGCAGTCTACGATCATCCAGCAGTCAAGGACGAGATGGCGCAGTGGAACGCGCGCATCATCATGACTTCACCGATGCCTCAATATAATCTTGTTGGTACCGGTGACCCTCGTGATGAGCTTGCCGAGTTCGACGGTATGCGCGTACGCGCAACTGGCGGTTTGGGGCAAGCATTTGAAGCAGTTGGTGGCGTACCTACGTCCGTGCCTGCGACCGAAGCCTACAATGCGATGGAATCTGGCGTGGTCGATACCGTGGCCTTCGCTCAGCATGCGCATTTGTCATTCGGGACGATCAACGAAGCTGACTGGTGGACGGCCAATCTGAATCCTGGAACGGTAAACTGTCCGGTGGTGGTGAATATCGACGCTTATGAAGCGCTGCCAGCCGAACATCGCGAAGCGCTGGACAGCTCGATTAATGAGGCTATCGATCACTATCTGGCCAACTACGGTGGACTGCTTGAAAAGTGGGATGGCGTGCTGGCAGAGAAAGGCGTTGAAAAGGTCGAGATTGACGATGCCGTGCTTGAGGAGTTTCGCGCCAAAGCCGCTGATCCTATTCGCGCGAAGTGGATCGAAGACATGACCGCCCAGGGTCTGCCTGCGCAGGATCTTTATGATCTTGTGCAATCGACGCTGCAACAGCAGCGCGGCGGTAACTGATCGCCACAGCCGGGTGTCATTAGGCACCCGGCATCTCCTTCAATCAAAGGAATGCTGAGATGGCAGGACATGCCACGGTGCTTGAGGATGGCAGTCTTCTAAGCCGGTTGGATCACCGTTTGTTACGTCTAGAGCGTTTTATGGCGCTGATCAGCGGTTTCGCGGTTTTCGGGCTCATGGTGCTGGCTGTTGTGTCAGTCAGCGGCCGAAACGCCTTAAACGCGCCTTTGCCCGGATATGTTGACTGGATTGAACAGGCGATGCCCCTGATCGCGTTTCTGGGTATCTCGTTTGTGCAACGTGATGGCGGGCATATCCGAATGGATATCGTTATCTCGCGTCTGAAAGGGCGGGCGCTGTGGTTGTTCGAGCTGATCTCGGTTCTGTTGATACTGCTGCTGATGCTGGCGCTTGTTTGGGGTAGTTGGTCCCACTTTGACCGGTCCTTTGACTTCGGCGCTCCGATGTGGAGTCGCGACAGCTCAATTGATATCGGGATTCCTATTTGGCCAGCCAAGCTGCTGGCACCCGTTGCTTTTTCGGTGCTGTGCGCCCGGCTAATCTTGCAGGTCTGGGGCTATGGACGCGCCTTCATGCTGGGGCTCGAGGCACCGGTGGCCGTACCGCTGATACAGGATGCCGCCGCACAGGCTGCAGCCGAGGCCGAACAATTCGAAGGACGTAACTGACCCATGGACACGATTGATATCGGCCTTTGGGTCACTGCCGGACTGTTGGTTCTTGTCGTCACTGGCATGCGGGTGGCATTTGCTGCAGGTCTGGCAGGGTTGGTTGGCCTTGTTTGGATATTCTGGGCAAAGTTTGGGTATGATCCCGAGCGGTTTGGTAAGGCACTGGCGGTGGCCGTCAAAACGGCTGGCCAGGTGCCACATTCCAAGGTGGCGTCTCATACGCTGAGCCTGATCCCAACATTCATCCTGATCGGCTATCTAGCCTACTACGCTGGCCTGACCCGCGCCTTGTTTGAGGCGGCAAAACGCTGGGTGGCATGGGTGCCTGGCGGGTTGGCCGTTTCAACGATTTTTGCGACCGCCGGTTTCGCCGCCGTATCAGGTGCATCGGTCGCCACATCAGCCGTCTTTGCGCGCATCGCCATCCCTGAAATGCTGGCCGTCGGGTATAACAAACGTTTCGCCGCCGGTGTGGTTGCCGCTGGCGGAACCTTGGCCTCGCTAATCCCTCCATCCGCGATCCTTGTGATTTACGCCATTATTGTCGAACAGGATGTGGGAAAACTGCTGCTCGCAGGCTTCATCCCCGGCGCGTTTTCGGCGGTGATCTATGGCTTGCTGATCGTCGGTATCGCCGTGATCTTCAAGTCCGTCGGACCGCCGGTCACCGGGTTTACCTGGAAACAACGATTTGCTGCTCTTCCGGGCGCACTGCCCATTGTGGCGGTGATCCTCATCATAATCTGCTTTGTCTATAACCCCTTCGGCGACAAGGCTTGGGGCACCCCGACCGAGGGCGGGGCCATCGGGGCCTTCATCGTGTTCTGCTTTGCCCTGATCCACGGCATGCGCTGGCCTGAATTCAAATCGGCCTTGCTTGAAACCGCCAAACTGACCGCCATGATTTTCGCGATTATTTGGGGTGTTTTGATCTACGTGCGCTTTCTTGGTTTCGCAGATCTGCCGGGGGCGTTTTCCGACTGGATCACTTCGCTCGAAATGTCGCCTATGTTGATCCTCATTTGCATCCTGCTGGCCTACGCAGTGCTGGGCATGTTCATGGATGCGATCGGTATGTTGCTTTTGACACTTCCGGTTGTGTATCCCGCCGTTATGGCCCTGAACGGAGGCGAGGCCGTCAGCGCAGCAGACAGCGCCTTTGGTATGTCCGGGCCGATGTGTGCGATCTGGTTTGGTATCTTGGTGGTCAAAATGGCCGAGTTCTGCCTGATCACACCTCCTATTGGTCTAAACTGTTTTGTTGTCGCAGGCGTGAGGCCCGATCTTAGTGTTCAGGATGTCTTCAAGGGTGTAACGCCGTTCTTCATTGCCGATGCACTTACCATCGCACTGCTGGTGGCCTTTCCAGGGATTGTTCTCTACCTGCCATCGCTTGCGGGATAAGAAAAAGCCCCGGCCAAAGGCCGGGGCACAGTTTTAGAAGTGCGGGTTCTTTATCCTGCCCGCATCAACATCCCGAACAGATCCCGCGGGTCGTCAGGGTCTGCCAGCATATCCAATGCCTCATAGAAATCAGTGCCTTCAATCGCGCTTTTGATGTAACGTAGTGCCGAGAAGTCCTCGATCGCGAAGCCGACACTGTCGAACAACGTGATCTGTCGATCATCGGTACGCCCTGTGGCTTGTCCGGTCATAACTTCCCACATCTCGGTGACAGGGTGATCATTCTCCAGAGCTTGAATTTCACCTTCGATCCGCGTTTGCTCGGGGTATTCTACAAAGATATTCGAGCGCAGAAGGATATCGCGGTGCAGTTCGGTTTTGCCGGGGCAATCACCGCCAATGGCGTTGATGTGCACACCGGGGCCGACCATGTTGTCGGTCAGGATGGTGGCGTATTTCTTGTCAGCGGTGCAGGTCGTTATGATCTGAGCGCCTTCGATTGCGTCCTCCGGTGTTTTGCAGGGCACGACCGTCAGCCCTTTGCCCTGCAGATTGGCTGCACATTTCGCCGTCGCGTTCGGGTCTGTGTCGTAGAGCCGGACCGTATCGATGCCGCACATGGCTTTGAAGGCGAGGCACTGGAACTCGGATTGCGCGCCGTTTCCAATCATCGCCATCGTCGTCGCGGATTTGGGCGCGAGATATTTGCCGACCAGCGCAGAGGTTGCCGCTGTCCGCAAAGCAGTCAACATCGTCATTTCGGTCAACAATGTCGGGTACCCGGTATAGACATCAGCCAGCAGGCCAAACGCGGTCACGGTCTGCAGGCCCTCAGACGTGTTCTTGGGATGCCCATTGACGTATTTGAACCCGTATGCCTCACCATCCGAGGTTGGCATCAGTTCGATCACCCCATGTGGTGAGTGGGCCGGGATGCGGGGCGTTTTGTCAAAGCTCTCCCAGCGTTTAAAATCGGATTCGATCTGCGCGGCAATCTGCGTGATCATCTGTTCGACCCCGATGTGGTGGACCAGACGCATCATGTTGTCGACGGATACAAACGGCACGAGGGCCTTATCAGAAGGTTGCATCAAAGACTCCTATCGGCGAGAAAGATGGATACCAGCGATCATACAACGTACGGATCCACCGGCTGTTTCAATTGTGGGAACTGAGAGCGGCAGCGGAGTTGCACTGGCTTCGATGATCGCGACTTGAGCAGGTGTAAGAGCCTGTAGCGCTCGGCTGGACAACGCCAGGACAAGACCATCATTGCCACTAAGCTCAATCGCGTTTCCTGCAAAATCTGCAATCTGCTCATGGGACAGATCGATGACAGTCCGCCCAGATTCTTCCAGCCGTGCCCGAACTGTTGCGCGGCGTTCCGGGTCGGAAATCATGTCCAAACAAATCAGCGCGTAGTGCGTCCCGATCCCCATCAGAACATTGGTGTGATAGACATCACGGCCTTCAGCGTCCTTTGCATCAAAGGCAATCGGCTCATAGTTGAAATGCGTACAGAAACGCTCCAACAACACCGGATCGGCGCGGTTGGATCGAACAGTGTAGGCAATACGGCCCACGTGATCCAGAACCATTGCGCCCGTGCCCTCAAGCGCGAGGTCGTCCTGTTCGAGGCCGGAATAGTCGATGACGTCTTGCACTCGATATTCCCGCTTCAGTAACTCAATTACATCTGAGCGTCTTTCGCGTCTGCGCGATGGAACGAACATCGGATAAACAGCGATATGACCGCCTGGATGGGTCGAAAACCAGTTGTTTGGGAACACGCTGTCGGGTGTGTCACGTTCGCCTTCGTCGTCAAACACATGAACGGTCACACCAGCAGAGCGAAGCTGTTCTACTGCTTTGTCATGCTCATCCCGCGCGGCAGCAGACGTCGCCGCAGCAGATCGATTTGCCAGTGTTTGAAATGCATTGTCGTCGCGGGTTTCAGGATTCGACGCAAATGCGTGCGGGCGCACCATCACGACAGCTGAAGGAGATTGAAGAGAAATCATCAGAAGCTCCGGGTTGGGCGATCGAAGATGCGACGACCCATCAGCGAGGCTGCAAGATCGACCATCAGTTTTGCGGTTCGGCCGCGCTCATCCAGGAACGGGTTCAGCTCGACGAGGTCCAGCGAACAGACAAGGCCGCTTTCATGCAGCAATTCCATGACCAGATGGGCCTCACGTTCGGTGGCACCGCCGGGGACAGTGGTGCCGACGGCTGGTGCGATCGACGGGTCAAGGAAATCTACATCCAGCGAGACATGCAGGATGCCGTTTGCTGCGCGTACTTTATCAAGGAAGGCCAGTAGGGGTGCCTTGATCCCGTGCTCGTCGATGCTACGCATATCGGCGAGCATCGCGTGATCTTTTTCCAATGCCGCGCGTTCGGCGGGATCGACCGAGCGCAAACCAATCATACCGACGCGATCCGTTGGGATCGGCGATATCAGCGGTGGAAAGGCGTCAAAGCCTGACTGGCCAGTGAAATAAGCGACCGGCGTTCCATGCAAATTGCCGCTGGCCGTACTGCTGGGCGTATGGAAATCACTATGTGCATCTAACCAGAGCACGAACAGAGGGCGCCCGATACGGTCCGCATGTGCCGCCATTCCTGCCACTGTGCCCATCGACAGGGCGTGATCACCGCCCATGAAAATGGGAAGGCCTTCAAGCGCGGCTTCCTGAGCCGTGCGGCTTAGCGCCTGTGTCCAGCCCACGCATTCTGGTAAAGAGAACAGATGGGTGTCTTCCGAAATGTCGACGGCATCTGGTCGCGTGTCACCGATGTCCGACACAGAATGCCCGAGATCTGACAGCGCTTGGGCGAGACCCGCGACCCGATAGGCATCTGGACCCATCCGACAGCCTTGGCGGTGTTTGCCGGCATCCATCGGCGCTCCGGCGAGAATGATGTTCATTTTGCTCATAAGTCTATCTATCGATACGATATGAATTGAGAAAAGAGATCAAATTGGTCAAAGTGAATTGGCTAACTCCGATTTGGTAATCACGCATGGACGAACTGGACAATCGCTTATTGAACGCACTGCACAGGGACGCTCGGGCATCGTTGTCGGAACTGGCTGAACTGCTCGGAGTGACCCGAACAACCGTGCGCAGCCGACTAAAGCGGCTTCAGCAGTCTGGCGAAATCGTCGGCTTTACCGTTGTGACACGGCAGGGCGTATCGGAAAGCCCTGTTCGTGGATTGATGATGCTTGAGATCGCAGGCCGCGGGACCGAGCGGATCAGATCGCGGATCGCTGCGATGCGTCAGGTTCGGGCGGTGCACTCAACCAATGGAAGTTGGGATCTGATCGCAGAGATCGGAACCGATACACTGGATGAGCTTGATGAAGTCCTGTTCCAGATCCGTCGGATGGAGGGCGTTACACGATCTGAGACCAATCTGTTGCTCTCGACACGCAAGGGACGCTCGTGACGCGTTGGCCTAGGCCTTTGCCGGATGGAAAATTCGTGCAAAGCTTTGAATTGACACTGATCTGAGGATCGCGGGGCAGGGGCGAACGGAATGACGACACAGCCGACAACGGAAGAGACACGCGCCGTACGTCTGGCCGAGTATGTGACAGGGCTGTTGGAAAAGCCGCTGGTCAAGATTGCGGTTCCGTTGCTGATTACAGGAATCGCGCTTGCGGTTCTGCATGACCTCTCTGCGCATGTGAAATGGTCAGATATCCAAAGCGATATCGCAGCGAAACCATGGAAATTCATGTTTTTTGCGATGTGCTGGACGGCTTTCAGTTTTCTGTCGCTTTCGTTCTACGATGTGCTTGCCGTGCAGAGCGTCGCCGATGGAAAAGTGCCTTTGCCCGTCGCAGGGATGGCCGGAGCAAGCGGCTATGCGGTATCGAACTGCCTGGGATTCTCCTATATCACCGGCACCGCGATCCGATACCGTATCTATGCGTCGCTGGGGCTTGATCTTGGCCGCGTGGCCGGGGTGATCGCGACCTCTTGGGTGGCGTTCTGGATGGGACTGATCCTGCTTTTGGGCCTGTTGCTTACAATACACCCGGATGGCATTTCCAAGGTCCTGCCGATCAGTGAAACGACGGAAACTGTGATCGGTCTGAGCATGTTGGCTGGGCTTGCGGTCTTGTTTGTCTGGCTTTCAAGCGGAGGGCGGCGATTGGCCTATGGCGGGTTTGGGTTCAACCTGCCGGGCGGCAAGCTGGCAAGTCTGCTGACAATCGCGGCGGTAGGCGATCTGTTCGGCGCTTCAATGGCGCTGTATGTGCTCATGCCGGACGATCTGGGGGTTGGCTACCCGTATTTCTTCGCGGTCTATATAGGCGCTATAGCGGTGGGTATCCTTAGCCATGCACCGGGTGGAATCGGTGTGTTCGAAGCCACTCTGATCGCTGGTCTAGGGGCGTCGGGCCGGTCTGATGTGATCGCTGCGCTTCTGCTCTACCGACTGGTCTATACGTTCCTTCCGTTTGCCATCGCCAGCCTGTCGATCGCGGTCGCGTCGGTGCTGACACAGCGCCATCGCATCGGGGGCGCGGTCACTTGGGTCTATCGCGCAATTCGCCCCATTGTCCCGATGGTGGCTGCCGGCGTCGCGGCTGTGGCAGGAGTTATCCTGTTGGTTTCAGGGGCTTTGCCTTCCAGTACGCATAACCTTGGCGTACTGCGAGAGGTTTTGCCTTTGTCATTTGTCGAGGCATCTCATCTTGCAGGCAGCGCCGTGGGTGTACTTCTGCTGCTTGTCTCACGTGGCCTATTCCGCAAGCTCTATCGGGCATGGGTTGTTGCCATGCTTTTGATGGTGGCGGGTTTCTTCGCCTCGCTCGCCAAAGGGCTTGATACGCATGAAGCCCTTTCATTGCTGTTCACGATTGGCCTTTTGGCGATGTTTCGGGGTGCGTTTTACCGGGTAAGCGGTGCATCTATTTTTCGGCTAAATATCCCTTGGCTGGTCAGCGTCGTCGCGTTGCTGGCGGTGATTTTCTGGATTGGATTGTTCGCTTATTCCCATGTCGAATATCAAAACGCGCTGTGGTGGGACTTTGCCTGGAGTGGAGATGCCTCGCGATTCCTGCGGTCCAGCCTCGTGGTGGCCGTGATCGTTGGCATCGTGGCGGTGAACTCGCTGTTCGGCCGTGAAATCCCCGCGCCGGTTAGGACTGAAATCCCCGAAGTTGTCGAACGTCTCGTGATGGAGAGCGAAGACACCGAATCTCAGATTTCACTGACGGGTGATAAGCAATTCCTGATCTCGCCTGACGAAACCGCATTCCTTGCCTATGCCGATACTGGCAATGCGCTGATCACCAAAGGAGAGCCTGTGGGTGATGAGCAAGCGGGGCAGCAACTGATCTGGCAATTGCGAGAAATGGCCGATCGCGAAGGCAAGCTTTGTGCGTTTTACAGTGTATCGACCAAATATCTGCCGACATTCCTGGACCTCGGCCTATCGATCCTGAAGATCGGAGAAGTGGCCCGCGTACCGCTGCAGAATTTTTCGCTGGACGGAAAATCGCGCAAACGGTTCCGGCAGGCGAAGAACAGGGCTGAGCGTGAGGGGTACAAGTTCGAAATTATCCCCAAAGAACAGCTTGCACCGGTGTTGCCCGAACTTCGTCAGATCTCGGACGATTGGTTGGCGCAAAAGGCAGGTGAGGAAAAGGGTTTTGCCTTGGGCGGCTTTGATGATGCCTACCTTTCTTATTTCGACCATGCGGTTCTGCGGGATGAGACGGGCAAGATCATGGCCTTTGCGAACCTGTTTCAAGGCGGAAACAAATCCGAACTGTCTCTGGATTTGATGCGTTATGAACCGGACAGCCCCAGCTTTGTCATGGATGCGCTGTTTGCTGAGATGATGGTCTGGGGGTCCGAGCAGGGATTCCACTGGTTCTCACTGGGTGCTGCGCCATTTTCAGGGATCGAAAACCGGCAGTTGGCCTCGCTTTGGAATCGGATCGGTGGGTTCGTTTATGAACATGGCGAACAATTCTACCACTTCGAAGGCCTGCGCACCTTCAAGCAGAAATTCGATCCGGAATGGAGCCCCAACTATCTAGCCAGCCCCGGCGGGTTGGCCGCGCCACGTATCCTCTACGAAGTTAACATCCTGATCTCGGGTGGCCTGCGCGGGTTGACGAAATAGGCCTTAGTTCAAGCTGGCGCGTGTTGGCGTTTTCTCCAACAGATCACCCCAATCGGTGCGATAGGCCATCTCGGCCAGCACCGTCTCGGGTAGGAATTCCTGATTCTGCCGAATCTGCCAACCACCACCCAGACCTTTGTAGATCGCGACCAGATTCGAAGAGACCTCCTGCCGGGCCTCGATCAGGTTCGCCTGCGATCGTAATAGCGCGGTCTGCGTGTTCAGGATACGCGAATAGCTGGCGATGCCGTCTCGGTACTGATCGACCGCGATTTCAGCCGCCTTGCGCGAAGCTTCGACGCTGCGCTGATAAAAGGTGACCTGCTTGCGCGCCTGTGCGTAAGCAACCATCGCGCTTTCGACCTCGGAATACGCGGTCAGAACGGTATTCTGATAGTTGGCGATCAACGCTTGATAGGCGGCATCCTGCGCGCGGACATTGTTCTTAATGCGGCCATAATTCAGGACGTTCCAGACAACGCCTGCGCTAGCCAATCCTGTGGCGCTGTTGGTGCTGAACAGATCGCGCCCACCCGAGGCCTGCAAACCGATCGCGCCCGACAGAATGAACTGCGGATAGAGATCAGCTAACGCGATCCCGACCTGCGCCGATTGGGTGGCTGCCGCCAACTCGGCGGCGCGGACGTCAGGCCGTCGCCGCAGCAATTCGGCGGGCACACCAACGGCCACGTTGCTGCGCCCTGTTGGAATTCGGCCTGAATTGCCGATCAAGCCAGTCATCTGGGAAGGGGTTTTGCCCAACAGAACCGCCAGTGCGTTCTTGGCTTGTTGGATATCGCTTTCCAACTCGGGCACGAGTGCCTTGGTGTTGTTGAGCAGGGCAGTCGATTCCTGCACATCTAACTCGGTTGTAACGCCGTTGTTGAAGCGCAGCTGAGTGAGGTCTGCCGATGCCTGCTGAATCGTGATGTTTTCCCGCGCGATGCGCAGAGCCTCTTGCAACGAACGGATGTTGATATAAAGCGCCGCTACGTCCCCGGTCAGCGTGACCAGTGCGTCGTCATAATTGGCAACCTGCAGTGCCAGGTTCGATCGCGCGGCCTGTACGCCGCGACGTTGCTGGCCCCATACGTCCAGTTCCCATTGCGCATCAAACCCAACTTGCGAAGTCGAGAATTCGGTGTCCAAGGGAATGATCCGCCGGATATCCGAAATCGGCCCAAGATTGTCGCTGATCTGTCGGCGTTGGAGCGAACCGCCCACGGCCTGCGATTGTGGGTAGAGCTCTCCGAATGCGATACCAAGCTGCGCGCGGGCCTGAAGTACGCGGGCACCTGCGACCTGTAAGGTCAGGTTCTGCGCATAGGCTTCGGCGATCAGTTTGTTCAGCGTCGGATCATTGAACGTTTCCCACCAGCGCACAACGGGGGCGCTGCGCGAGGTCAAGCCGCTTCGACCCGTGCTGGGGTTGTTGACCTCCATCCATTGTTTCACGACCGGAGAGTTAGGGCGCACGAAATCAGGCCCTACCGGCGTACAGGCGGTGAGGGTGGCAGCGCAAAGGGCGGTGCCCAACAACCGGCGGAGTGTCATCGTACGCATCCTCAGATATCCAGTGGCCGGATGAAGTTGGCGAAGGAATAGAGGCGGATATTGATGCGCCTCAGAAACTCAAAGCTTTTGCCCATGCCGGTGTAAATCGCCACGGCAGCGTGGCCACCTGCAGGAAAAGTGTGCCCCTCAGGCACTTCAACTGAGATTTGAACAGCGATCCGACCGGGCAGCTTCGGCAGCTCAAATCCGGGCAGTCGGCCTGAGGGCAGGTATTGGCCTTGACGTGTGGCCCACCAAACGGCTTCGACCTTGCCGGTCAGAATCTCACCGGGATAGAGGTCCAGAGCGACTTCGACGGGTTGGCCAACCTCGACAAATTTCAGGTTCTGCTGGCGGAAGGTGGCTAGAATATAGGGGTCTTCTTCGGTGACAAAGCTGGCAATGGCACCCAGACGAATTTCCCCCACAACCATCCCCGGGCGGGCCTGTTGCGAAACGATCATGCCATTTTCGGGGGCATAGATCGTTGTGTTGTCGAGAAAATACTCGGCCTCGGCCAGCTGCGCCTCAGCCTCAATAATGCCGGTATTCACGCCGTCGATCTGCGAATCCAGCGCAAGGTTGGCCTTCTCAAGATTGGCCTGAGCTTCCTTAATCTTCGCCTGATCTTCCGCGACCTGTTCGTTCCAGCGGTCTAGTTCATCCTGACGGGCACCTCCGGCGGGAACGAGATTCTCGTATCGCGCTTGCTCGGTCAGCGCATAGGCCAGCTGCGCGTTTGCGCGTTCGACCGCTTCACCAGCGGCGATGACATCCTGTTCAAGGATCTTCGCGTTTTGCTGCGCCGCCACCAGCTGTGCATTCGCCTTGTCCACGGCCAGCGAAAACACCGTGTCGTCGAACTTATACAGCGGATCGCCCTTAGTGACCCAGGTGTTGGGCTCGACCAAAACCTCGGACAGGATTGTGGGCTGTGTCAGGCGCGGAACAATCTGGATTGTGGAGCGCACGACGTGGCTGTCGACGGAAAAGGGCTGAAAGAAGCGCAGCGCGACCAAAAAGATCAGCAGTAGATGAGCGCCGACCCAGAATGAGACGATCCCCCACATGATGTTGAATTTCAGCCATTGCACCTTGAAGAAGATGAACCAGACAAAAATAATGTAGAAAAGCGTGATGCCTAGGGCGACGAACATGAGTGCTGAATTCCTTTGGCCTTAGGCTTGCTTTGTTTCGTCGGTATCAAGTGGGTCCTGGTATTCCGGTTTGACGGTGCCTCCCAGACGCTTGATTTCATCCCTTATGGCCTTGCGTTCTTCATCAGGGCCGCGGCGCATGTCGACGGTGACGCCGTCGTGAAACGCCCAGATAAAGGCATGCACCCAAGGGACAATCGCTAAAAATCCCATCCATCCCATGATCTTGACCGCTTCGGCATGGGGGTGATTGCGTTTGATCGCGATACGTCCGGGCAGGCCCATTATGAATAGAAACAACGCCATCACCGCTGCCAGCAGCAAGATAAGTGCCACAAATGTCAGATAGTCATAGTAGCCCAGCGGCTGCCCCAAAAGTCCCATGCTCGCGCCTCCTGTTGTTGGAAACTGTTCCATCCTCGGGCGCTGTTGTCCAGCTAATCAATCACTTTCTGGCTGATCGGAAGGATGCATCAGCATTCAATAATTTTGGTGTTCCAGTCTATGCACTTCTGATGGACGTCGCCGGGTAGCGGTAGATCGGTATAAACCATATCAACATCGGATAATGAGGCGATGCGTGCGGGCGCGGTGCGCTGAAACTTTGAAGCATCCGCTACAAGGCTGATCTGCCGGGCTTGTTCAACGATGGTTTGACTGACCAGTACTTCTTGGAGATCGAAATCCATTAGATCCCCATCCGCATCCAATGCGGAACAGCCGATAATCGCGTGATCGAATTTGAACTGGCGGATGGTCGCGACCGCAAGATTCCCGACCAACCCACTATCTGATCTGCGCAGCACACCGCCTGCAACGACGATCTGGCAATCGGGGTTATCGGCCAGGATATTGGCAACGTTCATATTGTTGGTCACGACCATTAGGTTTTTGTGTTTCAGCAATTGGCGGGCAACGGCCTCGGTCGAGGTGCCTATGTTCATAAAGATCGAGCTGCCCTCGGGGATGTCGGCCGCGCAGCGTTCAGCGATGCGTGTCTTGGCTTCATGATTCAGGGCGCGCCGGTCTTCGTATCCAATATTAGACACGCCAGAACGCAGAACGGCACCCCCGTGAACCCGATCCAACTTACCAGCTTCTGACAGTTCAGTCAGGTCACGGCGAATGGTTTGAACCGTCACCTGAAAGCGCTCGGCCAGTCCTTCGACAGTAACGCGGCCCTCTTGCTCGGCGACTAAAAGAATGTCCGATTGGCGAAATGATAGTGACATGGGCGGTCCTGAGTTCCGGTGTTTTCGTTTTTGTTCTAATTTTGCGGTTAAGCAAGGGAATTCGTTAGTTGCACTTATTAATATTCGTTGTTTCAGCTAAAAACGAACAATATCGAAAAATAAAGTTGACGATACGAACCATCATGCTGCTAATGCGCTTGAAACTGCCACGTTGGGGAATCAATTGGATATGTCATCGGACAGCAGCCAAGTTACCGATCTTTTTGTGATCGGCGGGGGTATAAATGGGTGCGGTATCGCACGTGATGCGGCAGGTCGGGGCCTATCGGTCACCTTGGCTGAAATGAACGATCTGGCCTCGGCGACGTCGTCAGCCTCGACCAAACTGTTTCATGGCGGGCTACGGTACCTGGAATTTTTTGAATTTCGTTTGGTGCGTGAAGCGCTGGTCGAACGCGAGACCTTACTGCGCGCTATGCCCCATATCAGTTGGCCCATGCGTTTCGTGCTGCCCTATCACGCCGATATGCGTTTTGACTCTGAAACGCCGACCTCACGGTTGCTCAGTACGGTGATGCCATGGATGCGCGGGCGTCGTCCTGCGTGGCTAATACGGCTTGGCCTTTTTTTGTATGACAATCTGGGCGGTCGCAAAATCCTGCCGGGTACACGTTCGCTGAACCTGCGCGCGGCACCCGAGGGGGCTCCGCTGCAAGACAAATTTGAAACCGCCTATGAATACTCGGACTGCTGGGTCGAGGATTCGCGGCTGGTGGTCCTGAACGCCCGCGATGCCGAGGCGCGCGGGGCCAAGATCATGGTCAGGACCGAGGTTCTTTCGGCTGAGCGGATCGATGAACTGTGGCAAGTCACGATCCGGGATCGGGACAGTGGTAATACTGAAACCGTCTTTGCGAAGATGTTGATCAACGCGGGCGGACCTTGGGTAGGTGACATCATCCAGACCAAGATCCGGGTCAATTCCCGAGAAGGCGTCCGTCTGGTACGTGGCAGCCATATCGTGACACCCAAGCTGTTTGACCATGACAAGTGCTATTTCTTTCAGGGCGAAGACGGGCGCATCATCTTTGCGATCCCGTACGAGCAGGATTTTACCTTGATCGGAACCACGGATCAGGATCATTCTGACCCCTCCGAGCCTCCGGTATGTACCGAGGCCGAGCAGGAGTATCTGTGCGCTTTCGCATCGAATTACTTCGCGAAGCCCGTTACCCGTGAAGATATTGTCTGGACCTATTCAGGCGTCCGTCCGCTATATGATGACGGCGCAAGCAGTGCCACGGCGGCTACCCGCGATTACACGCTGAAAGTTGATGCCGAGAGCGGGGCTCCGGTGTTGAATGTCTTTGGTGGTAAAATCACCACCTACAGACGCCTCGCGGAAAGCGCGCTGGAGAAGATTGGAGAGCATTTCCCGGATCTTGGCGGACCATGGACCGCAGGCGTCCCATTGCCCGGCGGGGATTTTCCGGTCGACGGCGTGCAGGATTTGATCGGGGAACTGATAGCGGAGTACCCGTTCCTGACCGATTTTTGGGCCCGTCGATTGATCCGGGCCTATGGCACCGAGACCTGGGACCTTCTGGGTCCGGCAAAGGATCAGAGCGATCTGGGTGACGATTTCGGCGCGACGTTGACCGAGGCCGAACTGGTTTGGCTGATGGACAAGGAATACGCGCGCACCGCTCAGGATGTCGTGTGGCGGCGCAATAAGCTGGGTCTAAGGCTCAGCCTCGAGCAGATCGGCCGGATAGACGACTGGATGGCCAAACGGTTAACTGACTAGCGCGCGGATCGGTTGATCCGTGCAAAAAAAGAAACGCCCCGCAGATGTGCGGGGCGTATTTCGATTTCAATGCGGGTCTTACGCGGCTTCTTCTGACGGTTCCGGGTCGTTCTTGCTGCCTTTGACCCACTCGCGCAGGCTCTGCATCACGGCGTAGAGCACGGGAACCAGAATGACCCCGAACAGAGTGGCTGCCAGCATACCGCCGAACACGGCAACGCCGATGGCCTTCTGGCTGGCAGCTCCGGCCCCGTTCGCGGCCAGCAGGGGAACCACGCCCAAAAGGAAGGACAGGGCGGTCATCATCACAGCGCGGAAACGCTGATATGCGGCTTCGGCCGCGGCCTCCTTGATTGACAGCCCCTTGGCCCTTTGCTCCATCGCGAATTCGACGATCAGAATCCCGTTCTTTGACGCAAGCCCGACAAGCATGATCATCCCGATCTGCGTGTAGAGGTTGATGTCGCTGCCAACGATCGCCACCGCTGCGACGGCACCGAACAAGGCCACGGTCACCGACATTAGGATCGAAACGGGCATCGTCCAACTTTCATATTGGCCGACAAGGAACAGGTACCCAAACAGGATCGCCAACCCAAGGATCACCACGACCAGACCGCCCGAGGCCAGCTGCTGCTGCGCCGTTCCGGTCCATTCATAGGCATAGCCGGGGGGCAGGGCGGTCGCCGACTCCTCGGTCATGACATTGATGGCGTCCCCGGTGGAGAGCCCCGGTGCCGGAACCGCTGTTACAGTGGCCGAGCGGAACAGGTTATGCCGCTTTAGCAGGACCGGACCCAGCACGTTCTCGATATCGATCAGCGTGCCAAGCGGTACCATCTCACCTTTGGTGGAACGTACATAAAGCTCTGAGATATCATCGACCTTATTCCGATACGAGCCTTCGGCCTGGATCATTACGCGGTAGACACGACCAAACAGGTTGAAATCATTTACATAATACGAGCCAAGCTGCGCTTGCATGGTCTGGAAAATCTCGGCCACCGAGACTTGCAGGGTTTTGGCCTTTTCCCGATCCAGATCGACAAACAATTGCGGCACGTTCGCGCGGAAGGTGGTATAGGCTTGCGCAATCTCAGGCCGCTGGTTTGCGGCATAGACATAAGACCCAACGGCCGAGGCCAGATCCTGCGGCGAGCCGCCACCGGTCTGCTGCACTTCCATTTCAACCCCTGCAGACATACCAAGGCCCTGAATGGGTGGCGGGTTGAACGCAACAATCGATGCGGCAGACTCACCATATGCAATCGCCAGAACCTGGTTCAGGATCGCATCCGCACTGAGCTCGGGTTCCTGCCGCTCTTCCCAGTTGGTCAGGTTGACAAAGATGGCTGCGCCATTGGTAGTGGTCCCGTTCAACAGCGAGAACCCATTGACCAGAACGGTACTGGATACGCCGGAGATCTGTTGAATCTGTTCATCGATCCGCGCAGAAACCGCCTCGGTCCGTTCAAGCGTCGCCGCATCGGGAAGCTGGATATCAACGAACAGATATCCGTTGTCCTCCAGCGGAATGAACCCTTTGGACGTGTTGCCCATAATGGTCCCGGTGCCCGCTGCGAATGCCGCAATGATCCCCAGCGAAATGACCGGCAGGATCAGTAGCTTTCGCACGATGGCGACATAGCCGCTGCGCATTCCGCCGATAAATTTCTCGAACACGGCCAGCAACCCTTTTGGCGGCCCCGAGCGCGCCTGTAGCACAAGCCCGCACAAGGCCGGTGAAAGGGTCAAAGCGTTGATCGATGAGATCACAACAGCGGTCGAGATTGTAACGGCAAACTGGGAATACAATCGTCCGGATATGCCGGGCATGAAGGTCACCGGCACGAAGACGGCCAGTAGCACCAGGGTGGTCGCGATCACGGGCCCGGTGATCTGGCCCATGGCCTTGCGGGTCGCCTCGGCAGGAGGCAGGCCTTCATCGGCGATTATACGTTCGACGTTTTCCACCACGACGATGGCGTCATCCACAACGATCCCGATGGCCAGCACGAGCGCGAACAGAGAGATTGTGTTCAGCGACATGCCAAAGGCCAGCAGGAAGGCAAATGTCCCGATCAATGAAACCGGGATTGCCACCGCCGGAATAATCGTTGCTCGCCAACTGCCAAGGAAGATGAACACAACTGTGATCACCAATATGAATGTCAGGATGAGGGTCGAGACCACGTCATTGAGCGACTGTTCCACGAAATCAGTCGTATTGAATGGAACATCGTATTCGACATCGGTGGGAAAGGACCGTGACAGGCGCTCAAGTTCGGCCTCAACACGTTCGGACACCGCAAGGGCATTTGCGCCGGGGGCCTGATAGATGCCGATAACGGTCGCAGGAACGCTCTCGAAATAGCCCGAGGCGGAATAAAACTGCGCCCCTAACTCGACGCGCGCAATGTCTTTGACGCGCACAATCGCACCGGCTTCGCCTGTACGGATTACAATATCTCCGAATTCATCGGCCGAGGTCAGGCGGCCTTTGGTCTTGATCGTGTACTGAAAGGTTTGTCCTTCAGGCACAGGAGGCGACCCGATTGAGCCCGCAGAGACTTCGATATTCTGTTCGCGGATGGCATTGATCACATCACCCGGAGTGATTGACAGCGCGGCCATCTTGTCCGGATCCATCCAGATCCGCATGGCGTATTCCAGATTGGTCAGAACATCCGCTTTACCCACGCCTTGAACCCGCGCCAGAGCGTCTTTCAAGTTGATTGAGGCATAGTTCGACAGGAACACACTGTCATATGTGCCATTGGGCGAGGTCAGCGTGACCAGCAACAACATGTTGGTTGAGGCTTTTTGCGTAACAACCCCCGATGAGGTCACTTCGGACGGCAGCGATGCCATCGCCTGTGCCACACGGTTCTGCACGTTGACCGAGGCGATATCGGGGTCGGTGCCCACCTCGAACGTAACGTTCAACGAGTACGAGCCGTTATCCGATGAAGTCGACGTCATATAGATCATGTCGTCCACACCGTTGACCTGCGCCTCGATCGGGGCGGCGACGGTGTTTTCCACGGTTTCGGCATTTGCACCTGTATAGGTGGCCGTTACGCTGACTACCGGAGGCGTGATATCGGGAAACTGCGCAACCGGCAGAACCAGATAACCGATCCCGCCCAAAATGGTTAGGACCAGCGAAATGACAAGCGCCAGCTTGGGCCGGCTGATAAACAGGGCTGAGAACATCAGTTATTCTCCGGCTGCTCGGACGCAACGACTGCATCAACGGCGACGCCGGGGCGCACGCGTTGCAGGCCTTCGACGATGACGCTTTCGCCTTCGCGCAGGCCATCTGTGACGATAATCGCCGAGTCCACGGTATCTCCGGTTGTGATGTAGCGCTGTTCAACCATCTGCTTGTCATTGACGACCAGAACGAATTCGCCGCGCTGATCACGCTGCAGCGCTGCTTGAGGGATCAATACCTGCAGCGTCGGCTCAAGCGCTTCGATCTGAACGTTCACGAAGGCACCATCAACGAGCAGACGCTTGGCATTGTCGAATTGAGCCGTGATCGTAATGGCGCCGGTCAGCGGATCAATGCGGTTGTCGACAAAAATGATTTCGCCGGTTTCATCCAGCTCAGTACCGTTCGGCAGAGTCACATGAACATTCGGGCTTTGGCTGCTTTCAGCTAGCGTGGCCGGGTCTTCACCAAATTGTTCAAGAACCGACGTGAACTGCTTTTCATTCAACGAAAAATTCACATAGATGGGGGCTTCGCTGACCAGGGTGACAAGCGGCGGATTGTTGGGGCCCACAACATCACCGACACTGGTTTCCACGCGGCCGATGCGGCCCGAAAACGGGGCGTGGATCTGTGTGTAGCTGAGATCAAGCTCGGCCTGTTGGATCGCTGCATTGGCGGCTTTGACCTCGGCCTCGGCGACCAGTTCATTGGCTCGGGCAATGTCACGTTCTGATTCCGGTGTAGCGTCGCGCTTGTACAGCTCTTCCTTGCGGGCGAGATCGACTTTGGCCAGTTCAAGGTTTGCCTGCGCCCGATCCAGATCGGCTTTACGTGCCTCAAGCGTGGCTTCGTAAAGATCCGGTTCGATCGTGAACAGCAGGTCATCCTCATTCACCGGAGAGCCATCGTCGACGTTCTGGCTGTCCAGGAATCCACTGACGCGCGCGATGATATCGACCTTGTCGATTGCCTCGGCCCGTCCAATGAAGGTGGCCTGATCGGTGATCTCTTCGGTATAAGCTGCGGCGATCGACACCTTGGGCGCAGGGGCATCGCCCTGATCCTGCGCGACCGCTATCTGAGGCAGGCTGGAACATGCAAACAAAGCGGCAGAAACGCCGAGTGCCCTGAAATAGCCGCGTGGGCGGAGTGCTGGCTTCTTAAATGCAAGGGACATGTTGGCGCCTCGTTCAAAGTAAAGATTGCACAACCGGGCAACAGAAACCCCCGGATGAGTCGATTGATTTTATAGGCAGGATGGCGGGTTTGACGCGGTTTCTCAAGCGTGTTGAGGTAATACGTTGGCAAGAATCGACCCGAAATTTCTTTCCAGTCTGCAGACTTAGCCTGCATCCGCAGGCGTTTACCTGCCCGATGACAATAGGGGCGGGCGAATTTTCTCTGCCAAAAACCAGCAGAGGAGAGGCTTCAGGGCTCCGCCGTTGCATTCATAAATCGAATTTTGTTGTTATTCACGCGTTCCCGCAAACCGATTCTGCCAGTCTTCGCGCTGTTCGTCCGTGATTTTGGCAAACAGCACGTCGGGAACCGAAAATTCATGGCCAGCGGGCAGGGCGCGCAGCGCGGCATCGACATCTTCGGGCCAGCTGGTATCGAGTGTGTTCATCGCACTAAGCATTTTTGCTGACGCATCGGGAATGAACGGCGCGCTCAGAACTGCATAGAGGCGGATCAGGTTCAGCCCCAGCCGCACCTGCGCCGCAGCCTGTGCAGGATCTTCCTTAAAGGTAGACCATGGTGCGGCAGCCTGCAGATACTCGTTGCCCGCGACCCAGATCGCTCGCAGCTCTTGCGCGGATTTGCGCACTTCCATCGCTTCCATGTGGCCTTCGTAGGCACGTACTCGTCTAGTAAGCTCAGCAATCAGGGTCTGTTCACGTTCGCCATACGCACCACCTTCGGGCACTGCTTCACCGAATTTCGAGCGGCAGAACTTAGTGATCCGGCTGACAAAGTTACCCAGAACATCCGCAAGATCTTTGTTCACCGACTGCTGGAAGTTCTCCCATGTGAACTCGCTGTCGCTGCTTTCTGGCGCATGGCTTAGCAACCACCAGCGCCAGTAGTCGGCGGGCAGAATGTCCAGCGCCTGATCCATGAACACTCCACGGCCCTGTGAGGTCGAGAATTGGCCACCGTCATAGTTCAGGTAGTTGAATGATTTCAGGTGGTCGACCATCTTCCAGGGCTCGCCCGATCCCAGAATGGTGGCCGGGAAAGACAGGGTGTGGAAGGGCACATTGTCCTTGCCCATGAACTGAACGTAACGCACATCATCCGCGCCTTTGTCGGTGCGCCACCAACGTTCCCAATCGGCATCAGACTTACCATTGGCGTCGGCCCATTCCTTGGCGCAGGCGATGTATTCAATGGGGGCATCGAACCAGACATAGAAGACTTTGCCTTCCATGCCGGGCCAATCTTGATCACCTTTCTTGACTGGTACACCCCAATCCAGATCGCGGGTAATGCCGCGATCCTGCAGGCCGTCGCCATCATGTAACCATTTCTTGGCGATCGAGGTTGTCAGGATCGGCCAGTCTGTCTTGCTGTCGATCCACGCGTCCAGCTGATCTTTCATGGCGGATTGACGCAAATACAGATGCTTGGTCTCACGCACCTCAAGATCGGTCGAGCCGCTGATCGCGCTGCGGGGCTCGATCAGGTCGGTCGGGTCCAGTTGTTTGGTGCAATTCTCGCACTGGTCGCCGCGTGCGCGATCATAGCCGCAATTGGGGCAGGTGCCTTCGATATAGCGGTCGGGCAGAAAACGGCCATCGGCGTTGGAATAAACCTGCTTTTCGCTGACTTCCCGGATCAGCCCGGCCTCATCCAGTTTGCCAGCGAAATGCTGGGTCAGTTTACGGTTCTGATCGCTGGACGAGCGGCCAAAGTGATCAAAGCTCAGGCCAAAGCGGTTGGCAATATCGGCCTGTACTGCGTACATGTCAGCGCAATATTCAGCCACCGGTTTGCCCGCTTTGGCGGCGGCCAGCTCGGCCGGGGTGCCGTGCTCGTCGGTTGCACACAGGAACATGACCTCATTGCCCCGGCCGCGCTGATAGCGAGCGTACAGATCGGCAGGCAATTGCGAGCCGATCAGGTTGCCGAGATGTTTGATCCCGTTGATGTAAGGGATCGCCGAGGTGATGAGAATTCGGGCCATAATGCGCTTCCACGTATCTGTCTGCGCGCTCGTCTACCTTATGTGGCCAGTAAGCAAAAGCCCGCATTCATACACGCTTGAATTTAACGGGTATTACTACGCGACTTCGTGCATTCCCGGGAGTTTGTGTCGCGTTCGTCAGCGATTTCGCCCCGTGTGTACCAATGGTGTATGATGATCAGGAGAACCCAGCTTAGGGGGAATTTCATTATGCAGAGTTTATGGATGGGCTGCTGTGCCGCCGTTGCAGCTATTGTATTTACCGCCAGCGCCATCGCCGATCAGAGCGCCACAGATGATCCGGTGCATGCTTTTGACCACGCTATGCTCTCGATCTTTCACCGTGGCCAGGATGCGCTGACGGCTGAAACCCGGCCCGTCATGATTATCGCACGTGATGTCACAGTCATGACCGAAGACGGAGAGGCGAGCTATCCAAGGGATGCGCCAACCTATCAACATCTGAAGTCTACGTCGCATGTTGTGTTGGGATTGATCGGGGCGGTGACTCCATGGCCTGATAAAAATACCGATGATGAGCGCTGGAAGGCGGAGTTTGCAATTATCATCAATGAGATAGATGTATTTCTTGCGACATTGGGCGAACTGGGCATGACCGAGAGCGACTTGGCGAGCCAGCGCAAAATGCTCGAAACAGCCCGGGCATTTGCTCAAGGTGCACTCGACAAGGATCAGATCACACGTGAAGCGGTTTCGCAGGTGATCAACGAAATGCGGCCCATTTGGGCAGAGAATATGGAGAAATCTGCACGTGCGGAGTTGAACGCACTTCATTCCGCCGTGTCCGACGCACGCGCAGCCATAAGCGAAGAGGAGTGGACCAAGATGTATGTGGTGCATCACGGCGGCTCAAGCGTCAAAGACGTCAATGTCGTGCTACTGTACCTACAGCGCGTGATGCCGGAAAAGGTTGCTGCCGGGCAGGTTCTGTTCGCTGAGAACGCACACGGGAACGACGCGTTGGCCGGATACGCCGGATACGTTCGAATGCAGAGGCATGTTGGTGCGTGGGTGTTCGGAGACCCGGAACGGATGCGGGTTGACCTGCTGGGATATGAGGCGGGATCGATCCTGGATGAAATGATCCCGGCACCACCGCCAAAGCCCACCGATTAGAGAATTACTCCAGCAGGTGTGAACAGGTGATACGTTTCGCACGGGCGAAAGAAATTGAGCTTAATGTCATGGTTGCAGATTGTAACTGACATTTGGATGTAAATAACCTCAGGTTGAAACACAGAATCACAACCTCTTGAAATTGTAGCAATGACTTCCCATTTGTAGTGTATACAAAAGTATACAATAACGAGGGCAATCTGCTAATGTTCGACTTTTTACTAGAGGGCGCATTTGTGCCCTTTACCTTGGCACTTGCGCTTTTGTTCGGTCTTCTGGGCCTTGAACTGATCGCATTGGTTTTCGGGGGAAGTCTTCTGGCAGGCGAGGGCGAGGTTGATCTGGACATGGTCGACGCGCCCGATCTGGACGTCGTCGACTTTGATCTGGATATCGACGCCGACATCGATCTGAGTGACTTGGAACTGGCCGAAATTGAAACCGATGTGCCTGCGGCTACGCCCGTCGGCCCGTTTGTCTGGTTGGGCATTGGCAAGATGCCATTCATGATCTGGCTCGTTGTGCTGCTGGCTGGTTTCGGCCTGAGTGGCATAGGCCTGCAACTGGCGCTGCGTGATCTGCTGGGCTTTGACTTACCTGCATGGTTGGCCGCGATTCCGGCCGGAGTATTCGGCCTATGGTTCGCACGTGGCTTTGGTGGTGTCTTCGCTCGCCTCCTGCCCAAAACCGAAACCGAAGCGATGTCGGAACGGATGCTGGCCCGCCGCCGTGGCGTGATCACTCAGGGTATCGCATCGCGAGGCCGTCCAGCCGAAGTCCGCGTTATGGATCGCTTTGGCAACACGCACTACCTTCGCGCAGAGCCGTTGCAGGACAAAGATGCGCTGGAGCAGGGAACAGAAGTCCTTGTTCTGCGTGATCGACGGCGCGACCGGTTCGTTCTGGTTCGCATGTCAGTTTAACCAAAAAATCTTAACCCCAATCCGGAGGATATTGCATGGAACTATCATTCCTGGCCGTTACAGTTGTGACTATTTTAGCCGTACTCTTGTTCATAGGCCTTGTACTTGGCCGCCTTTATCGACGCGCCACGCGCGAGATCAGCCTGGTGAAAACCGGCGCGGGTGGCAAAAAGGTCATTATGGATGGCGGCGTCATCATCGTACCGTTGCTGCACGAAGTCAGCCCGGTCAACATGAAGACTCTGCGCCTTGAGGTGCAGCGCAGCGGTGAGGCCGCGCTTATCACCAAAGACCGGATGCGTGTCGACGTGGGTGTCGAATTCTACGTCTCGGTGATGGCGACTGAAGAGGGCATCGCGCGCGCCGCGCAAACGCTGGGTGATCGCACTTTTGACGTCGAGCAACTGCGTGAGATGATCGAAGGCAAGCTGATCGACGGTCTGCGTGCCGTGGCCGCTCAGATGACCATGGATGGTCTTCATGAAAACCGCGCCGACTTTGTGCAGGAAGTGCAGAATGCGGTGTCCGAAGACTTGCTGAAGAACGGTTTGTCGCTGGAATCGGTCTCGCTGACTGCGCTCGACCAGACGCCGTTTGAAGCGCTGGACGAGAACAACGCCTTTAACGCCGTGGGTATGCGTAAGCTGGCCGAGGTGATCGCCATATCCAAAAAAGAACGCGCGCAGATCGACGCCGAGGCCGAGGTTGAGGTGCGTCGTGCGGCGATGGAAGCGGAGCGTCAGAAGTTGCTGATCGAACAGGACGAACAGCAGGCGCGCATCGAGCAGGCGCAGAAGGTGGAAACTCTTCGTGTGGCGCAAGAGGCGGAGATCGCTGCGCGAACTGAAGACTCGGTACGCGAAACCGAACGCGCTCGGATTGCCCGTGAAGAGGCCATTCGTTCGGCCGAGATTGAGCGCGAGCGCAAAATCCGCGATGCCGAGATCGCCAAAGAGCGTGAGATCGAAGTCGCGGAACAGGAACGCCAGATCATCATCGCACAGAAATCCGAAGAGGAAAGCCGCGCGCGCGCATCCGCCGATCTGGCTCGAGCCGAGGCGACCAAAGCAACCGAAGCCGTGGCTACGGCGCGCGAAGTGGCCGAGGCCGAGCGCCAGAAGCAGATTGTTCTGATTGAAGCCACCCGTGAGGCTGAACGCCAGGCCACCGCGATCCGTTTGTCAGCGCAGGCCGAGAAAGAGGCCGCCGCAGATCGCGCCGAAGCCCGCCGCGAGGAAGCGCAGGCCGAAGCAGACGCGTTGAACATTCGCGCCGAGGCCAAGAAGAACGACATGCTGGCCGAGGCGGAAGGTAAGCGTGCGATCGTAGAGGCCGACAATGCCCTGTCACCTGAGCAGATCCGGATGAAGGTCGACTTGACCCGCATTGAAACCATGCCCTCGATCATCTCGGAAATGGTCAAACCGGCCGAAAAAATCGACTCGATCAAAATCCATCAGGTTGGTGGGATCGGAGCTGCCAATGGTGGTGGTGTTTCAAGCGGTGAAAAGCCGGTTGTCAATCAGGCGTTGGATTCGATCATGGGAATGGCCGTGCAGATGCCAGCGCTCAAGAAACTGGGCGAAGAGCTTGGCTTGTCCATGGAGAACGGCGTCGGGGGCGTGGTGAACGGTGCGCTTGAGAGCACCGTGGACCCAGATGAGGTGGTCGACGCGGTCGAGGACCACGGGCCAGCGGTCCAGCAGTAAACAGAATGGCCGGGATTTCCCGGCCCTTTTTCATTGCTTTTCGCGAGAACCCTTGAGCAGCCTGCCGATGGTAAAGGATGTGCGCGGTGCATAGACATAATTCGTCCGTTTCTCGGGCGTCGGGCGCGAACGCATACGGGCGAGGCCAAAGACAATAAGAAACACATGACCCAATGCAACAAAAGCAAACAGGGCTCCGGGGCCGAATTGCTGGATCAACGTGGATGAGATGTAGGGCGAGGCAATTGCCCCCAATGCATACCAGAACATCAACGCTGCTGCCAATTCAACGCGTTGTTCGGTCGTGGCAAAATCATTCGCATGGGCCGAGGAAACCGAGAAAATCGGAAATGTGGTCAGGCCAAAGAACCCGGCGGCCAGCATAACGCCGACCGTTCCAGTTCCGCTAGCCAACATCGTGACACCGCAGCTTAGCACGGCTGCCACGGACAGCCAGATCAGCACCCAGCGTCGATCATACTTATCTGCGAGCCAACCCAAGGGGTACTGGGCCAGTGCGCCGCCCAGAACGAAAGAGGCCAGAAAGAAGGCAATCTGATCTACGCCCAATCCGACCTCCTGACCGTATACCGGGCCGACCATGCGCAATGATGCCGAACTGAGCGCAGCCACGATAACGCCCGCCACAGCCAGTGGTGAGCTGTGCCAGGCCAGCTTGGGACGCAGGCGCGGGGTGTCCGGTGTCTTGGGTTGGCTGGCGCGAGTTAGGGCCAGCGGCAAGATCGATGCACAGCATAGGATCGCAAGCAGGTTGTATGAAACGTAAGAGGCGGGTGGCAGAACAGCAATGATAAGCTGTGCACAAAGCGAGGCCCCCATATCGGCGATACGGTAGGTGCCCATCGCGCGGCCACGGGTTTCGTTGGTGACCTTGGCGTTCAGCCAAGCCTCGATCACGGTGTAACAACCGGCGACACAGGTGCCCGACGCGATACGCAGCGCGGCCCAGACATAAGGGTTTTCAGTCAGCGTATGCCCCAGCAACCCCATCGCGCCCAAAGCGGTGCAGACCGCAAATGCGCGCGAGTGCCCGACGCTGCCCATAAGCCGCGGAGCCCACCAGCAACCAACAAAGAACCCAATGAAGTGCGATGACCCCAGCAGACCGATCTGTTCGGTCGAAAAATCAAGCGTCAGCCCCGAGATTGCATCCAGCGGACCGACACCGCCCGTTGAGAGCTGCAGCAGAATGACCGAAAGAAAGAGGGCGGCAAATGAAATGATCGTACGCATGATAGGTGCAACTTGACCTTGTCGCCACGAAATGCGCGCGCCTAATCGACGCCCTGACGTCGTTTTTTGCCTTTTTGTGGTTAATCCTGCCGGATGATTTCGGCGTGGATGTCCAGGCCGATCGTGGGTTGTACAAGATCAGGATATCCAGACGCGCCAAACTCATTTCGATTGATCGCCCCCTCTAGCCGGATGGACAGGGTGTCCAAATCATCCACCGCGCTTCCCGGTCTCCGATACAGGTTGGCGCTCAAAGTCACCGGACGCGTGATACCGCGCACTGTGAGATCGCCGGTCACGGTTGCACCTTCCGAGATACGGCCAGTGGGTCCCAGCTGAATCTTAGTCGTGATGAAACGGATGGTGGGGTATTGGGCAGCGTTCAACACACTTTTTCCCAACATCGGACCTCGGGCAAATGGTAGGTTCGTCCGCGCCCGGGCCACGTCCAGCACGACATCGACCCGGCTGTTTTGCAAGCGATTGGTATCAATCAGAATTTGGGCCGACTGTACTGGCATCGTGCCCGTCTGAAGCGCGCCGGACAAATCATAGGTGAAGCCAACGGAACTGCGCGATGACGCCAGCACATACGGGGTGAGGGCGGCCATCGCTGCCCGTGCCATTGGCAACGCGCAAAGGCTTGCAATCAGGCTGCGTCGGGTAAGGTTCCTCATGCCATCGCCGTGCGTCCACGCGGGCGCGAGCGTTTCATGAGCATCAGCACGATTGCGATGTTCAGCCCGTTCCAAAGGATGCCATTGATGAAAGCAAGCTGATAACTGCCAGTCACGTCATAGATCCAGCCCGACATCCAACCACCCAGAGCCATGCCGAGGATAGTCATCATCATGACAAAACCCACGCGCGCGCCGGCCTCTTGCGGGGGCATATATTCGCGTACAATCAGCGCGTAGCTGGGGACGATACCACCCTGGGCCAGCCCGAATAGCATGCTGACGACATAAAGCGAAACCATCCCATCATAAGGGAGAAACAGGAACAGAGCGATACATTGCAGGACCGAGCCAATCAGCAGTGTTGAAAGCCCTCCCAACCGGTCCGCGACAAGCCCCGAGATGATGCGGCTAACCACGCCGCCCAACAGCATCAGAGACAGCATCTCGGCCCCAACGGCTGGGCCATAGCCCAAGCCCACACAATAGGAGACAATATGGACCTGGGGCATCGACATGGCCACGCAGCAGCCGATGCCAGCCAGCCCAAGGATGTACTGCAGGGCGCGGGGTGAAAAGCCGACGCTTTGTGCTTTGACCTGTGCTGCCGCTGCTGCCGTGCCGTGCGCCTCGACGGGGACCTGTCTGCGCAAAAGCAGGGACAGAGGAATGACGGCGACCAGGGTGATGACGGCGAGACTCAGATAAACCTGCTGCCACCCGTCGCGCTGCAGAATGCCCGACAGCAGCGTGGGCCATATCGCGCCAGACAGGTAGTTGCCACTGGCCACCAGTGCCACAGCAATCCCTCGCCTGCGCATGAACCAATGCGAGATATCGGCGATCAGTGGTCCAAATCCGATTGACGTACCGAGCCCCAGCAGAAGATGCGCAACCGACAGCAGCGCGATATTCGGCGCAAGGGTTGCCAGCAGATAGCTTACCGCACTCAGCACAGCGGCGCCGATCAACGCCATTGTCACGCCCAGTCGGTCCACCAGCTTGCCCAGCCACATGTTGCCGAAGGCAAAGCCGATCATGGCGAGCGTATAGGGCATCGACGCTGCGGCTCGGTCCGCGCCAAACTCGGCCTCGATGGCGGGCATGACGACGATCACAGCCCACATGCCCACATTGACCACGGTTGCGATGGCCAGGGTGATCAGCAGGCGAAGCCACGAATATCGGCTGTCATGGATCGGGTGTGTCATGCCGGCACGCTAGGGGGCAAGTCCGGTTTTGGCCAGTCACAAGTTATGTGATCATCGGGGCGTCTTCGGATTTGATCTGCTTTAACTGCAGTCCGGAATGAGGAGCAGCCCGCGTCACGTGCCAACTGGCCGGGGGCAGGGCGCGGGCGCGGCGGCGGGTCAGACACCAACTGCAGGCCTCGTCCCGATAGGTGGGCACCATATGCCAGCGCGTCTCAATCCCCTGTGCGCCACCATCGTCAGGCGTCAGCAATAGCCCCAGCGGAGCCTGTCCCGATATGCCGCCCTGTTCGGCAGCCAGATGCATTCGCCGGACCGGGGTCAGACCCGGCGGGCCGGGCAAATCGCCAATGACCAACGGGGCGGCACCGCTGCGCAAGGCTTCTTCCATGCACCACAACAGGTCTTCGGGTTTGTCAGGGTGGATCAGCAGAAACCGGGACGGATCGGCAAAAGGCAGCATGCCCTCGGGATGCAGCTGCGCCACCTCCCAAGCCGGGGCAATCCACATCACTGGCCCTTGAGTCTGCCCCGCCACCCACAGAGCAAAGCTACGCCGGGCAGGGCCGCAGGCTTCGTGTACACGGGCCAGTTGCAGACTGATCTGTGGGTGCAGGGCCACCCCGGGTGGGGTGCGCGCGGGCTTGCGGCCAAGAAGATTGGTGGACATGCTGATCAAATTAGCATGTTCTCATTTTGTTCTCAATTGGGGAATGCGGTCAACGCGACAGGATTAGACGCCCATCTGCGAACTGGATGTTCGAAAAGCGGTGCAGATACGCCATCCCTAGCAAGGATTGACCCAGATCGCCTTCATTGACCGAGGCCGGGATATCGCGATCGGTGATGGGGCCCAAAGACAGGCTGTCCAGCCGAACCGGCGCTGTACGCACAATGCCATTGGCCGTCGAGGCGCGGCCGAGATAGTTCAATTGATCCGTATCGATTCCAATTCGTTCGGCATCTTTCGGGCTGATGACGATATTGCTGGCCCCGGTATCGACCAGAAAGGTCACCGCTGTGCCATTCACCAGCATTGGTAAATAGTAGTGTCCATCATAAGAGCGGGGCACTTCAATCCGCTGATCAGTTACGGTCAGTTGCGGGGTCGGGCTGACGGTTGAACGGATGTCATCCCACAATCCGACAACGGCAATGACACCGATAAAGATAAACACCCAAGCCGCGACCTGCTGCATGGTTTTTCCCAACGACTGACGGTTCTGAGTGATAAACCACATCAACAGGGCAGCACCCAGCAAAACCAGATAGGTCAATCGCCCAATATCGTAGCCGTCCATTCAATCACCCGAAATCAGTTGTCTCATACCAATATGGTGTTTCACGAGGCGAAACCAAAGGCTTTGAGGCCATCAAGAATGAACTGAACCGACAGTGCGGCCAGTAGCATACCCAGCAGCCGTGTCAGCACGTTCAGCCCGGTCTTACCAAGAATACGGGCGATCATGCCTCCGGCCAGAAAGAACACAAATACAACCAACATGACGGCAAGCATAACAGCGCAGGCCGCTGCGATCCCAGGGACGCCCGGGTTTTGTCCGGCCAAAAGAATGATTGTTGCGATCGATCCAGGGCCCGCGATCAGGGGTATGGCCAAGGGGAACACCGAAGGGTCAGAATGATCTTCTTCCTCGGCGCGGTCCTCGCGGCGTTTGGTACGGCGGTCGAACAGCATGTCCAGCGCAGTCAGAAACAAAAGCGCGCCACCTGCAACGCGGAAGGCTTCCATCGAGATGCCGACGAATCCAAGAACCGCTTCACCAAAAGCGGCAAAGGCGATCAGGATGAAAACTGCGGTCAGGCAGCTGCGAATGGCAATCTTACGGCGTGTGGCCGCATCCATGTCCTGCGTCAAGGCAACGAAAATTGGCGTGGTGCCGAAAGGGTCAATCACCACAAACATCGTGGTGAAAGCCGTTATGAAAAAGGCCATGTCGATCATGCTGCGCTCTCTGCCTGTTCCAACCGTTCTGCGGCGGCGACCCATAGGGCTTCAGCCTTTTGCATGGCTTCGACCACCTCGGCGAATTTTCGGTTCCAGGTTTCCAGATCGTTGATCCGGTCATCTTCATAAAGCGCAGGATCCGCCAGCTTGGCAGAAAGCTTGTCGTGCATATTGGTCAGTTTCTCGACCCGGTCTTCGCATTTGCGCAGATCCGCACGCAGGGCCAATACGGTCTCGCGTGACGCACGTTTGGGTTTGGGCGCCTGTAGTTTATCTTTGACCGGTTTCTCGCGGGCCAGCAAAAGAGCGCGATAGGCCTCAAGATCGCCATCGAATGGCTTCACGGTGCCATCCGAGACCAGCCATAGCCGATCAGCGACAAGCGACAGTAGGTGCATGTCGTGGCTGACCAAGATGACCGCGCCGGAATAGGCAGTCAGCGCTTCGACCAGCGCTTCGCGGCTTTCGATGTCCAGATGGTTCGTCGGTTCGTCAAGGATCAGCATATGCGGCGCGTCGATGGTAGCGATCAGTAGCGACAAGCGCGCCTTTTGTCCGCCCGACAGGCGACCGACCAGCGTTTCTGCCTGATCCGCGTTCAATCCGAACCCCGCCAGACGCGAGCGCCACTTGCCGGGCGCCTCATTGGGGCGTAGGCGGCGCAGGTGATCCAATGGTGTTTCGTCCACATGCAGCTCATCTACCTGATGCTGCGCGAAATAGCCGATGCGCAGCTTGGAGCTTCGGGTCATTTTACCCGCCATCAGGGGTAGGCGGTCAGATAGCAGTTTTGAAAGGGTTGACTTGCCCTGACCATTCTTGCCCAGCAGAGCGATGCGATCATCCTGATCAATGCGCAGGTTCAGTCGTCGCAAAACCTCGGTCTCACCATAACCGGTTACCCCTCCTTCAAGTTGAATGATCGGTGGCGACAGTTCTTCTGGCTCGGGGAATGAAAAGGCGCGCAAAGCCGCCTCTTGCGGAGTTGAAACCAGTTGGATGCGCTCGATCATCTTCAAACGAGACTGGGCCTGTACGGCCTTTGACGCCTTATAGCGGAAACGATCCACGAAACTTTGCAGATGTGCGATGCGGGCCTTGGCCTTGGCGTTTTCCGACTCTGCTTGTGCCAGACGTTCAGCGCGACGTTCGGCAAACTTGTCGTAGGGAACCGCGTAATATGTCAGCTTGCGATCTTCGAGATGCAGAATTGATCCGACGGCGCGGTTCAACAACCCCCGGTCGTGGCTGATGATGATGACGGTGTGAGGGTATTTGGCCAGATAGCTTTCCAGCCACAACGCACCTTCAAGGTCCAGATAGTTGGTCGGTTCGTCCAACAGCAACAGGTCAGGCTGCGAAAACAGTACGGCCGCCAGCGCTACCCTCATGCGCCATCCGCCCGAGAAATCCGAACAGGGTTTCAGCTGATCCTCATCGTCAAAGCCCAGTCCTTTGAGAATTGAGGCTGCCCGAGCCTCAGCCGACCATGCGTCGATATCAGCCAGCCGTGTCTGGATTTCAGCAATTCGGTCCGGATCTATTGCGCTGTCTGCTTCGGCCATCAATGTGCTGCGTTCCACATCCGCGGCCAGAACCGTGTTGATCAGCGAGACATCCGAGGACGGCACTTCCTGCGCCACGCCCCCGATCCGCGCGCGTTTTGGCAGGGATATATTGCCTGATTCCTGCGACAGCTCGCCCCGGATCAACCGAAAGAGCGTCGTCTTTCCGGTACCATTGCGCCCGACAAGGCCGACCTTGTGGCCATCGGGAATGGTCGCACTGGCCCCGTCGAACAGAGGACGCCCTTCAACGGCGTATGTGATGTTATCGATCCGTAGCATGAGGCGCTCTTATCAGAGCATCCAAGACGCCGCCAGAGGTCACCATGTTCAAGCCAGAAGCAATGTGTTAGCGCTGTTCCGGTTCGTCTTCCAAACGGTTTCGATATGCGTGCGGCTCAATCTCCTCCAACCCTGATTACGCTGATCTTTGCAACGGCGCTCTCGGTTCTGACACTGAACATGTTCCTTCCGTCGCTGGCGCATATGAGCGAAGATTTCGGCGTGGATTATGGCCTGATGAACGTGGCCGTCGCAGGGTACCTATTTGTCTCGGCGGTCTTGCAGTTGATCGTCGGGCCGCTGTCGGATCGCTACGGGCGCAGGCCGGTTTTGTTGATCGCGATGGTCATATTTGTCGCCGCATCAATTGGATGCGTTTTAGCCGAGTCAATCTGGGTTTTCCTTTCGTTTCGGATGATTCAGGCGGCGGTGGTGGCCGGGCCGGTGCTGTCGAGTGCTTCGATCCGCGACCGATATCCACCAAACGAGGCCGCCAGCAAACTGGGCTATGTCGCAATGGCCATGGCACTGGCACCGATGCTTGGGCCAATGCTAGGTGGCGCGCTGGATATGCTTTTTGGTTGGCGGGCCGGGTTCGTGCTGTATTCGCTGCTTGGGGCAGGGGTGCTGTTGCTGCTTTGGGCTGACATGGGTGAAACCAACACCAACCGCTCGTCGACTTTCGCGGCGCAGATGCGGGAATACCCGCATTTGTTCCGCGCGCGTAGGTTCTGGGGTTACGCCTTATGCGCCGCGTTCTCCATCGGCGGTTTTTTTAGTTTTATCACCGGCGCGCCTCTGGTCGCCGCAGCCTGGTTCGACCTGAGCCCAGCAATGCTGGGTCTGGGCATCGGTATCATCACGGGCGGGTTTATGGTCGGCAACTTTGTTACCGGGCGCATCGCAAAGCGTACCCAGCTGACGACAATGATCTTGTTCGGTCGGGTCGTGGCCTCGGTTGGGCCATTTTGCGGGCTGCTGCTGTTCATCGGCAATATGGGCTCGGTCTGGGTGTTTTTTGGATCCGCCATCTGCGTTGGTTTCGGAAATGGTTTGACCAATGCAAATGCCTCGGCTGGGGTGATGTCGGTACGTCCGAAACTGGCCGGCAGTGCGGCTGGATTATCAGGCGCCTTGATCGTGGCACTGGGGGCTGTCTTGACCATGATGACCGGGACGTTTGTAAGCCCTGAAAACGGGCCATATCTGGTGCTGAGCATGATGTGCGGCAGCAGCTTTGCGGGTCTTTTGACAGTGTTCTATGTCCGCCGGTTGGATCGTACCGACCCGCTGCCTGATGCGATCTGAGTGATAAACGATCATAACGCTTTTCATGAGACAAATACCATGTTAGGCGGCGCGCGATGGATTTCGGCGCGGGTATCGCGCCCTTAAGTCAAGGAGAGGCCAATATGGCACTGGAACGCACATTCTCGATCATCAAACCCGATGCAACCCGCCGCAACCTGACTGGCAAGATCAATGCCAAGTTCGAAGAAGCTGGCCTACGCATCGTCGCGCAAAAGCGCATTCACATGACCAAAGCTCAAGCTGGCAAGTTCTATGACGTGCACGCCGAGCGTCCGTTCTATGACGAACTGTGCGAATTCATGTCGTCGGCCCCCGTTGTTGTTCAGGTTCTCGAAGGCGAAGGCGCCATTGCAAAGAACCGTGAAGTCATGGGCGCAACCAACCCTGCAGACGCAGCACCTGGCACCATCCGCGCCGAGTTCGCTGAATCGGTCGGTGAAAACTCGGTCCACGGTTCGGACGCACCGGAAACTGCCGCGGTTGAGATCGCCTACTTCTTCTCGGGCATCGAACTGGTCGGCTAATCGGCCGTCAGATCACAGCTTTAGGCCGTACCCCATATCGGGTGCGGCCTTTCTTATGAGGGCAGGGCTCAAGAGTGTTTGTCCGCATTGCTTTAGTCGACAGGAGCGAAATGCCGTCATGAGCACAAACAAACGCATTGTTCTTTCCAGTGATCACGCTGCAATCGACCTCAGGCAGGCTATCTCTGCTTACGTTGAAGCCCAAGGTTGGGAGGCCGTAGATCTCGGCCCGACCACTTCGGAAAGCACTCATTATCCCGAACACGGAGCCGCCGCCGCACGCCTGGTGGCTTCGGGTGACTGTCGCTTTGGTATCATCTTGTGTGGCACCGGACAGGGTATCATGATGGCGGCGAACAAAATCAACGGCGTCAGATGTGGCGTTTGCAGTGATGTCTTTTCGGCCCAGATGATCCGTCAGCACAATGACGCAAACATGCTCTCGCTGGGGGCGCGGATTCTCGATGAAAAGCAAGCACTGGAAATCACGGCTGCTTTCCTGACATCCGAATTTGAAGGTGGTCGCCACGCAATGCGGGTCGATATGATCGGGGCGCTCGAAGCCTAGTCTGCCGCCAAATCCTTGGCCGATATACGCACGCCCAAAGCATCAAGATCGGCAATCATCTGATGCTTTGGTGCTATGCTGACTCCGGCCTTGATCGCATCGAACCGTTCGCGCAAGGCCTTCTTTTCCTCGCCCTTGCAGTCATTCCAGGGGCGACCTTGCAAGCCCATGACCAATACATAATAGCCGATGAAATGAGGGCGCGTTCCGGCCTGCAATAGGCGCGAATAAGCCTCGTCTGCTCCCAACGCGCGCAACTCCTGAGCTGTCATAATGCCCGCTCGTGCGCAGGCTTGTTCGAATGCCGGGCCAAGATTGCGGATGGAGGAGATCGGATCAGACATGCCTTGTCTTATCCCGCCCGAAGCGGCCTGTCACCCGCTCAAGGTTGTTTGCGGCTTCCCTTTCCGCTACCCAAGCATTGGAGGGGTCAAGAATGAACGATCTAAGCCTAGAGAATGTCGCGCAAAATCTGGACCTGATGAACCCGCCCGAGGGGTTTGTCGACGACCCGTTCCCCTTTTACGATGCACTGCTTGAGCATGCGCCAGTATTGCGACAGCCGGACGGTTCCGTGTTGTTGTCACGCCATGCGGATCTGGATGCCATTTATCGCAACACGACGCTTTATTCCTCGGATAAGGAGGCGGCGTTTGGCCCTAAATTCGGTGTTGGCTCGCCGTTATTCGAACATCATACAACTTCATTGGTGTTCTCCGACCCGCCTTTGCACACGCGTGTGCGCAAGATCATGACCTCAGCCCTGACGCCCCGGGCAATCGCGCGGATGGAGCCGGGTCTGATCGAAACCGTTGATACGCTGCTGGATGATATAGCGGGCAGGGGGCAGGTTGACCTGATCGCGGATTTTGCTTCGACCATTCCGATCCAGATCATCGGCAATCTGCTGGATGTACCGATGAACGAACGCGCGCCTCTGCGCGATTGGTCGTTGGCCATCCTTGGTGCTTTGGAACCCGCTTTGACAGAAGCTCAGCTGGAAAAGGGCCACACTGCTGTTCGCGAATTCAAAACCTATCTTCAGGATCTTGTTGCCCGTCGTCGCGCAAATCCGGGAGATCCGGAAACAGATGTTCTGACACGTCTGATCCGAGGCGAAGGCGCGGACGAGATGCTGAGCGAGATTGAGCTTCTGCAAAACTGTATCTTTATCCTGAATGCGGGTCACGAAACGACCACTAATTTGATCGGCAATGGGCTGGCGCTGCTTCATGACTATCCAGAACAACGCCAAAGACTGTTGGAAGATGGCGAATTGATTGCTCCGGCGGTTGAAGAGGTCTTGCGCTTTCGGTCACCCAACCAATTTGGCAACCGGGAAACCACGGAGGACGTTGAAATCCGAGGACATCAGATCGCCAAAGGAACGAACCTGCATCTCTGTATCGGGGCAGCGAACCGTGATCCCGAGGTGTTCGCCGACCCGACCCGATTTGACATCACACGCAAGCCGAACAGGCACCTGGCCTTCGCGGGCGGGCCGCATGTCTGCGTTGGCCTGACTTTGGCGCGCCTTGAAGGTCGTGTTGCACTGGATCGATTGCTGAAGCGATTTCCCGATTACCAGATTCAAGGAAAACGGGTGCAGGGTGGTCGCATTCGTTTTCACGGATACGCGTCGTTGCCTGCAGTTATGTAATTAGATCAACGCTCTAGTAGATGTTCTTCATGCAATTACGAATTGCGTGACAACTTCAGGGTTGTCTCAAGCCCTGGTTTACGATTGCGCGCCAGAAATGTGCCGCCGTGCATATGTGAAATTGCCGCCACAAGCGCCAGTCCAAGGCCGGCATTCCGCCCGGTCCTTGCAGGATCAAGCGTGACAAACGGCATCTGCAATCGGGGCAGATCGCTTTCTGGTACGCCAGGGCCCCGGTCGCGAACGCTGAGTAACGCATAGTCGCCGTCGTCTCGAATTTCGATGGTGATCGCTGTGCCGGGCGGGGCGTAGCGCATGGCGTTTTCAAGAAGGTTCGACAGTGCTTGAGACAGCAGAGGGCGATGGCCTTGGATTGGGTCCGCGTTTCCAACGACCTCGAGTCGGATGTTCTGATCAGACGCGACAGGTTCGTATAACTCAACCACATCACCGACCAGTTGCAAAAGCTTTACCGGTTCAAATTGTTCGCGGCCCAGACCGGCCTCGGCGCGCGAAATCTCGGTCAGTTGGCTGAGAACGCGCAGCAGGTGATCAATCTCGCCGGTCGCGCGCGCCATGTCGATCTCGCGATCTTGATCGCTTTTGCCGGGCTCAGCCAGGGATTCGACCCGTTGCCGCAGTCGCGACAGGGGAGAGCGCAGGTCATGAGCAATAGAATTGGACGTTGTGCGCAGGTTGCTGATCAGTTCTTCAATACGATCCAGCATGTTGTTCAATGTGGCCGCGACCTGATCGAATTCATCGCCCGTGCCTCGTAGAGGCATGCGCAGAGCTAAATCTCCGGAAACGATATTGTCGGCTGTATTGGCGATGTCTTTCAGTCGTGAAAACACCAGCCGGGTCAGCAGCCAGCCGGTCAATAAACTCAGCGCCAATGCCGTGGCAAGTGCCAGCGCGACAGACCGGAACAGAACCCGGTCGAATTGCTGTCTGGCCAATGAATCACGCCCGACAAGCAGCCTCTCACCACCCGGCAGCCGGACTGAAGCGGCAGAGATCGGGACATATTGATCCGTATCTTCTTTGCGAAGCTGAAGATCGACCCAGCCGCTGCCCGGAGTTATCCCTTCCGGCCAATGCGTCAGGTTGCCCGCCAGTTTCGTGCCTTGCCGACCTGTCAGCAGGTACAAGGCATCCCGCTCGGCCGCTGTCGGCAAACGGCGGTCGATGGCAGAGATCAACCCGATCATGCCACGCCGTTCATATTCATCTGCCAGGCCCGTAAGCTCGGCCTGAACGACCGAACGCGTCTCGCCTGAAATCGTGCGATTGGCCGTAAAATACACCATCGTCAGAACGGTCGCCGTCAGCAAAGTGCTAAGCACCATGCTGGCCAGAACCAAGCGAGTACGAGAGTTTTTCAGCGACAGGCGCAGGTTATCCATCCGAAACCATGTATCCGGCGCCTCGGACTGTTTCAATCACCGGGTCGGCTCCGTCTTCATCAAGCTGGCGGCGCAGTTTCGAAATATGGACGTCGACCACGTTGGTGTTCGGGTCAAAGTGGTAATCCCACACACCTTCAAGCAACATCGTGCGCGAGACGACGCGGTTTTTTCGGCGCAGAAAGAACTCCAGAATTTGAAATTCGCGCGGGGTCAGGGTGATTTCACGACCGTTGCGCGTGACCTTGCGGGTCAACAGATCCATTTCGAGATCGCGGCAGGCAAGGGTCGGCGTTTCTTCGGCTTCTTGCGGTCGACGCAACAGGGCTTCGATCCGGGCATGAAGTTCCTGGAATGAAAATGGTTTGACCAGATAATCGTCTGCGCCCGCGCGGAGGCCTTTGACTCGCTCGTCCACTGCACTCATGGCGGTTAACATCAGAACAGGTGTTTTCAACCCAGCCGCACGCATTGACTTAATCAGTGATAACCCGTCCAGCCCGGGAAGCATTCGGTCCAGTACGACCGCATCAAATCCGCCGTCAGTTGCGTGGTACAGGCCTTCGCGGCCATCTGATGCGACTTCGACAACATAGCCTTCTTCACCAAATCCCTTGGCAATGAAGTCCCGTGTGTCTTGGTCATCTTCAACGATCAACAAGCGTCTGCTCATGGTCAGGGCTCCTTCCCAATGGGATTTAAACACACATACTCTTTGAAAAAAACATGCCGGGTGCAAAGGTGCACCCGGCTGTTCCGGCGGCACGTGGACAATCCGTGCCTGCCAGAATAAGCGCTCCAGATTTCCCCATCATGTGGCGCGCTTAGGTGTAGGGTTAGGCGATTTCGACCGCGACGAAGATCTGGTTGCCACCGCGATTGATCAAAACCAGAGCTGGATCCGTCTTTTCGTTCTCCAGCGCTTCTTTCAAAGCGTCTGGCGTAACTGTATCCAGATTGCCCAGTCGAACGATCACATCACCACGCTGCAATCCGGCCTTGGCCGCAGGGCTTTCGGGCTCCAGATCGGTGACAACAACACCATCGACGTTCTCGGCCACGCCAATCTCGGCGCGGGCGGTTTCGGTCAGCGGTGCCACGGTTACGCCCAGCGACGTACCTTCGAACTTGTCTTCAACCACGCTATCGGTCGCCGCCGAGGCTGACTGATGCTGACCGATTGTCAGTTCGATCTGTTCTTCTTTGCCATTTCGAAGAACAGTCAGCGTGCTATCAGTACCTACCTTGGTCGTGCCAACCAGGATCGGAAGATCGCTACTGGAATCAACGGCTTCGTCATTGAAAGTCAGGATCACGTCACCTTGCTGCAGTACGCCATCGGCCGGGCTGTCAGGTACAACATCCGATACCAGTGCACCTGTTGCCGTATCGATACCCATCGCAGCAGCCAGTTCGGGGCTGACATTCTGGATCGACACTCCCAACCAACCGCGGCTGACCTCGCCGTCATCGCGCAGATCAGCCGTGATGTGATCTACAATATTCGAAGTCACCGCAAAGCCGAGCCCGACTGAGCCGCCGCTGGGCGAATAGATCGCCGAGTTCACACCGATCACCTCACCATCCATGTTGAATAGCGGACCTCCCGAGTTGCCTTTGTTGATAGCAGCGTCGGTCTGGATGAATTCGGCGTAGGGGCCTTCCGAAATATTGCGCCCCTTCGCGGAAACAATACCGGTCGTAACAGTTGCATTCAGGCCAAACGGGTTGCCGATGGCGACGACGTCTTCGCCCACGCGAATGACATCGCTGTCACCCATTTGAACGGCTTGCAGGTCTTCTCCTGCGTCAATTTTAAGCACGGCGATGTCAGTAAGCGGATCTGTACCAACGATTTCAGCTTCGAATGTGCGGTTATCGCTCAGACGTACGGTCACTTCGCTAGCGTTATCGACAACGTGGTGGTTGGTGACGATGTATCCTGCCTTATCCAGCACAAAGCCTGATCCCAAACCCTGGCTGGGGCCTCGCTGCGGCATGTCAAATCCTTCAGGACCGCCGAACCGCTTAAAGAACTCGCCAAAGGGATGGTTTTCGAGGTCGAACTCTTGACCTTGTGTGGGGCGTGGTTTGGCATCTTGCTTGGCGGTGATCGTGACCACCGAAGGCGAGACGGTTTCGACCAGATCGGCCAGAGCCTCGTCTGCCATTGCGGGCAGGGCGGTGGTGGCCATCATGGCCGCGCCCAGTGCGGTAGCTCCCATCCAGCTGGATGTGCGTGGAATAAGCAGTGAGGATTTACGGATGCTCATTTTGACTCCTGTCTATTTCGGCGGTTGATCCCGCGCATTGAGACAGGAGATGCACTGGCAACCTTGGGATATCCTGAGAGAAATATTAAGAAACCTTAATTTCGCCACGTTTCGCCGCTTTAATGACTCCGTTCAACGTGCTCGGGTAGCAAGAATCAGCTTGGGTGCCATGTGGCGAATCGGTGGATTGTTGCCGATAAAGTCAATAATTTCGAAAAAGCATTGAATTGATTCATTTTTGTTAACAAAGAAACGACGCTTTTGCGGTCTCAAAAATACTTCTCCTAAAAGTTGCGTGAGATGGAGTGTTCAAATTTCGAACACGCCCGTCGATGCCTTTGAAATAGGTAAGTTAGCCGTATTCTAAGTGCGCAACTGACGGAAACTTCTGGAAAAAGTATAAGTCGATGCAACCATTGGTAGAATCCAGAGTGTTGCATTGTTGCTCAAAAGCCAGTGCGCCTGCGCTGAAATTTACCATTTCATCCAATTTTACATTGTTTGAACGCATCGGATCAGCGACATTGGAGTTGCCCAAGTGAGGGGGGCCTTAGGCACTAGGGGGTGTCAAAGGCGCATCTCAGTCTCCATAGCGCTGAGCGGCATGTTAACGAGGGGGTCTTGTTTAGGTTCAGCAGCACAACGTCGGGAAGCCTGATTGGCGATCTGACCGCGCTTTAGAGATTGGTGAAAGTGGTAGTCCTGTTTTTGGGCATGCGACCCGGTCATTATTGACCGGGTCGCGTTTATTTGAGGGGCTGCTTTTGCGGTCGGCCCGCATTCCAACGGGTCCAATCGGCGGGTGTATCCAAATCAAGCAGCGCATTCTGGGCGGGCAGGCGATGCAGATGAACCTTGCCCTTGTAGCGTTGCACGACAATCTGCGCGCCGCTGTCACCGTTCAGTTCCGAAAGCTCTGAAAATAGAGAACGATCAAACACGACAGGATGGCCGGGAGCGCCTTCCTCAGTAGCCCCACGCCATATCAGATTGTCAGGGTGGGTTTTGACTGATCGGAGAACACTGTTCAAGTCTTGGGTTGTGAGGTCCGGAAGGTCCGATAACAGGATCATGACCGCAGGTGCATTTGCTGGAACGGAGGCTATTGCGCCTCTCAAACTGGCATTCATGCCTTCTTGCGCATTTGGGATTTCGACCAGTTGAACATCGAGGCCCTCCAGCACCGTATATCGGGGATGTGGGGCCGGGGGCAGGGCGATGATAACGTGACCTGCGGCAAGCGCCCGCTGAGCCACTCGGCGCAGAAGCGGCACGCCTTCAATCGGTTGCATTAACTTATCAGCACCACCCATGCGGCTGGATTGCCCGGCAGCGAGCAGGATGATGGGAATCTGGGTCATTTCGCAAGCATGCCGTCGGTGGATTAATAAGTCATCCCCGCATTCTTGCGCCATCGGGATCGAAAAGTGGGGTCGTGATGACCCGCGCTTTGTGCATCTGACCTAGAATTTCAATTTCAACCGCACGTCCCTCGGTGGCCTGTTCAGTCGGGAGGAACCCCATGGCAATCGACTTGCCCGCAAAGTGCGAATACCCACCAGATGTACAGAAGCCGACAACAACGCCGTCTAACCAGATCGGTTCGTACGCGTTTACATCTGCATCTGCCGCGTCGACCTCAAAAGCCACCAAGCAGCGATCAGCGCCAGATGCGCGCTCGGCCTCGGCCGCTGCTCGGCCTATGAAATCACTGTTCTTGGAGAATGAGATGAACCGATCCAACCCGGTTTCTGCCGCTGTATAGTCGGGTGAAAATTCTCGCATCCACGAGCCAAAGAACTTGTCCAGACGCAGACTCATCATTGCGCGCATGCCAAATGGGGTCATGTCATGAGCTTGACCCGCTTGCCACAAACTCCACCAGAGTTGCCGTTGGGCCATTGGGTCGCAATAAATCTCATAACCCAGATCGCCGGTATAGCTGACACGCTGAACGATGCAGTCCGTCATGCCAATTGTCATCTCGCGCACGTCGAGGAACCTGAGCGAGGTGACTGCTTCTCGGGTGCAGGCCGACAAAACCTCGGTGGCCTTGGGGCCTGCGATCTGAAACCCATTCAACCGGTCGCTGATGTTCTCGATGCCCACGCCATGGTCCTGGTTTTTCAGGAACCAGCGCATATGAAATGCCTGACTGCCGTAGGAGGCGGTCAGGTGAAAAAGGTCGTCGCCCAAGCAGGAGACGGTGAAATCCCCGATCAGCTTACCTTTATGCGACAACATTGGCGTCAGTGAAACGCGGCCTGGTTTGGGTATGCGGCCCGCCATGATGCGATCCAGCCATGCACGAGCACCGGCACCGGTAATACGGTATTTTCCGAAATTGTGGACTTCGTTGATCCCAACACCTCCACGCACGGCACGAACTTCGCGGCCGGTGGCCTCAAAGGCGTTGGAACGGCGGAACGAGGGTGTCTCGAAATCCGGTTCATCGCCTTGGGCAAAGTAGTTTGGTACTTCCAGCCCGTATTGCTGCCCCCAAACGGCACCGAGATCGCTGAAGATGTCGTACATTGGTGTGGTTCGGTTGGGACGCGCTGCAGGCAGTTCCTCGTTCGGATAAGCGACGCTGAACCGCTTCTGATAGTTCTCGATCACCTTGGGGCGCGTGTAGCCCGGGCTGATCCAATCGCCAAACCGCGCCACATCCATGGCAAACACATCGCGTTCGGGTTCGCCTTCGATCATCCATTGAGCAAGGGTCAAGCCAACACCACCGCCTTGGCTGAAACCGGCCATGACACCGCAGGCTGACCAGTAGTTCCGCACGCCAGGCACCGGACCGACCAGAGGGTTGCCATCCGGGGCAAAGGTAAACGGCCCATGGATGACGGATTTGACACCCGCCTCAGCGAGAACAGGGAAGCGTTTGTAGGCGAATTCGATGCTATCGGTGATTTTGTCGAAGTCATCGGGCAGCAGTTCGTGGCCAAACTCCCACGGGGTGCCGTCGACCGCCCAAGGTTTGCAGGGCTGTTCGTAAAAGCCGATGCACAGTCCACGCCCTTCCTGCCGCAGATAGCTTTCGCCAGCGGGGTCCATCACATGCGGGTGCTCGCCACCTGCGTCGATGATGGCCTCGATCTCGGGTATGTTATCGGTGACCAGATATTGATGCTCCATCGGATGCAACGGGAAATAGATCCCGGCCATCGCACCGACCTCGCGCGCCCACAATCCGCCCGCATTGACGATATGTTCGGCGTGAATTGTACCCTTGTCGGTCACCACGTCCCAAGTTCCGTCCGGGTGCTGGTTGGTCTCGCGCACCATGCAATGTGTTTCGATCGTAGCCCCGCCCATACGCGCGGCCTTGGCGTATGCGTGTGTTGTACCCGACGGATCAAGATGCCCGTCCAGCGGATCATACAGCGCACCAAGGATGCCATCGGTGTTGGTGATCGGAGCAATTTTTTTGATCTCCTCAGGCCCGACGATCTCGGTCTCAAGACCCATGAATCGGTGCTTGGCGCGTTCGGCGAGCAACATGTCGAACCGGTCTTGATTGTCGGCCAGCGTGACGCCGCCGACGTGGTGCAGTCCACACGACATGCCCGTGATCTCTTCCAGCTCTTTGTACAGCCGGATGGTATAGCCCTGCAGGGCGGCCATGTTTGTGTCACCGTTCAGGGTGTGAAACCCGCCCGCCGCATGCCAGGTCGAACCGCTGGTTAGCTCAGACCGTTCCAGCAGCATCACATCCGACCAACCGAGCTTGGTCAGGTGATAGAGGACCGAGCATCCGACAACGCCGCCTCCGATAACTGCGACACGGGTGGTGGTTTTCACGATGTTTCTCCCTCGGCTTTTGGCCGAGCCTGCCGAGGGCTCTGGCGTATTACTGTTCCGTTCGCGACACCGCGCGTCGTTTGCTGAATACGCATGCTGTAGGGCTTAGAGAGGACGAACCTTGAGGGCGGTGATCCTGTTGCCTTCGCGGGCCGTGACCTCAAACCGGAAACCGTGGAACGAGAATACTTGGCCCACAATGGGGATCATCTGAGCCTCGTGGATCACCAACCCGGCCAGCGTGTTGGCTTCTTCATCCGGCAGCGACCAGTCTAGCGCGCGGTTGGCGTCGCGGATGGTCATCGCGCCTTCGACCAGATACTGGCCGTCGTCAGATCGGGTAACTGGGACATCTTCGTCGATGTCGAACTCGTCTGCGATCTCGCCCACGATCTCTTCCAGAATATCTTCCAGCGTGATCAGCCCGCGCAGCGATCCATATTCGTCAACAACAAGCGCGAAATGGCTGTGCATGCGAAGAAACTCACGCATTTGGTCGTCCAGAGTGGTGGTTTCGGGCACGAAATAAGGATCGTTGGCAACCTTCGCGATGTCGAAATTCTTAAGCCGCTCTGGATCACCATCGGCGCCACCTACCTGCGCATACATTGCGCGGAACAAGTCTTTGGCGTGCACGACACCCACGATGTTTTCCTGTTCTTCACGGAACACAGGCAGGCGGGTGTGTGGGCTTTCTAGACACTGTTTCAGGATCGCCTCGGGTTCGTCATCCGCATCGATCATCTCGATATTCGAGCGGTGAAGCATGATCTCTTCCACCGCGCGGTCGCCAAGATCGAGCGCGCCCAGAATACGGTCGCGATCTTCTTTTTCGACCACACCTTCGGAATGGCCCAGTTGCAATGCGCCAGCGATTTCTTCACGGACCGCAAGGATGTTGCTATCAGGGTCGATCTGTACGCCGAACAGGCGCAATACACCGCGCACCAGCAGTCGGACGGCAGCCACCACCGGCGAGAACACCGTTACGACGACGCTGATAACGGGTGCCACCAAGGCGGCGGCTTTTTCGGCGTTGGTAATCGCGTAGGTCTTGGGCAGCACCTCGGCAAAGATCAGCACCAGAAGGGTCATCACGAGCGTCGCCAGCGCCACACCGCTTTCGCCGAACAGGCGGGTAAACAGGGCGGTTGCCAACGAAGCGGCAAGGATGTTGACAAGGTTGTTGCCGAGAAGGACCGAGCCGATCAGACGTTCGTTATCATCGGTGATTTCCAGCGCTTTTTTCGCCCCGCGCGAGCCTTTGTCAGCCTGCGCTCTCAGCTTGCCACGCGATGATGCGGTCAGCGCAGTTTCGGAGCCCGAGAAAAAGCCCGATAGGACAAGGAGAAGAAGAATGGATCCTGTCGTGATCCAGAATGCGCCATCAAGCAGAGAAGGAGTGGGTTCCATTGGTCCTAGGTTGTTCGTGTTGCTGCATTCGTTATGGGGGTGCGGGCCCGGCCAATCAAGGGGTTAGCCCTGATCTGTGGTGTCGTCTTTGGCCAGCGGGTGGTGTTCCAACACCAGTTCCGACAATCGCTCATCCAGAACATGCGTATAGATCTCGGTCGTCGCCACATCGGCATGGCCCAACAGCGTCTGGATCGATCGCAGATCCGCGCCATTGGCAAGCAGGTGCGTCGCAAACGCATGGCGTAGCGTGTGAGGTGTGACTTTTTCAGGCGAAACACCGCCTTCGATCGCCAGTTCCTTGACCAGCAGAAAGAAGCGATGCCGCGTCAAGTGCCCGGACTTCCCGCGCGACGGGAACAGGAAACGCGACGCTTGCCCCCCTTTGGAAATGGCTTTTTCCTCGGCCGTATCGCGGGCTTGCAGCCAGTCTGCCAACGCCTCGCGGGCAGGGGGGGACAGCGGAACCATCCGTTCTTTCCCACCTTTGCCGAGGACCAGCAGCATGCGGGGATCACCTCTGGCTGAACTGACCGGCAGCGACACCAGTTCTGTCACCCGCATCCCCGTCGCATAGAGCAGTTCCATCAGGCACGTGTTGCGAATTTTGTCTGCGTCGGAACGACCCGTGCGCCGCGCTGCTGCAAGCAGGCGGTCAACTTCGGGCACGTCCAGTGTCTTAGGCAATCGCTTGGGGCGCCCAGGTCCCTTGATCTGGATGGCCGGGTTGCTTTCGCGCCAGCCTTCTTCGAAAGCAAATCGATACAATTGTTTGATCGCCGACAACCGCCGTGCCCTTGTCGAGCGCGACAGGCCCTGCGCATCGCAATCGATCAGGTAACCTTCAATCCGATCGCGATCCGCTTCGGAAAAGCCCGATTTCCGACGCGTCAACCAATCAGAGAAATCTTTCAGATCCCGGCCATAGGCGAGCAGGGTGTTGGTGGCAGCGCCAAGCTCGGCAGCTTGCGCTTCGAGGAAGGTGGAAATCCACAGCTCCTGAGACGCGGGCGCGGTCATGCTCAAGCCCCGTTCAAGATCATCAACTGCAACGCGGCCCGACGTGCGGTGTCTTCAAGACCCACGCGGCGGAACGCAGCGATTGCAGCGGTCAGGTCGACCAGATTGCCGCGCGCGCCATGGGCGAACAATTGCATCGTTTCCAGAATGGCTTCGCCCAATTGATCGTTACTCAGCAGCCCGTCGATATCCGAAGGGATGGGCGCGGACCAGGCAAAGCCCTGCGAAATGGCATCCGCCAGAGGGGTTGGCGACGGCGCGCGTTGCGGATCGCCCTGTGCCAGGGCGGCCAGAAACATATTCGCATCGGAACCTTCGGGCACATCTTGCGCTGCGTCTTCATAAAGCTCGGACAACAGCAGAATACGCCACCGCAGATTCTTGGCGGCCGAACCTGATAGTTTCATTGCTGCCAGACGCGGGGCAAAAAGTTCGGCAAAGGGAACCTCAAGCCCGACGGTTTTCATCTGAGCCCAGACCTCAACAAGAGTTTTGGAAACTGCCTCGGGATTTCCGGTTTCCAATGCGGTTTCGAACCGTTGGATGGCAGCCACGCGGTCCCAGACAGCACCCGAAGCAGCCGGCGAACGTTCGGTATATAGGCCAAGCAACTGATTGGGTGTCAGCGCGCCAATCCGCGTCAATCGTTCAGCAGCTTCGACCTGAGCTTTCCAGCCCGCCACATCGCGCAGATCGGCATTGGCGAACGCCCGTGGCAGTGAAGCCGTGGGCAAACGTTCACCAATGGCTTCGAACAGACGGAACGTAAGCGGATTCGGGTCGTCGGGCTGAGGAAGATACTCAGCCCCTTCGAACAATTCCGGGCTGAGAAAGCGATCGAGCAACGCAAGCTGGTCTTCGGGCAGCACCTGCAGCGCATGAGCGGCTTCGAGTGTCAGAGCAGCTGACGCCCAATCTCCACGACGGGCCTTGCAGAATATTTGCGCTGCGTAATCCCGAGACAAATTCGGCTGCGCGATCAGCGCGGTGCAACTCCGGTCTTCGTCACCCGTCAGCAACGTCGCATCGAACCAGCGTTTGAAACGAGCTTGCGTATCGGTCGGACCGGCCAGCTGAACCAGAGATTGTACCGGATCGGATGCGCCCAATTGCATAAGGCGGTCCAGTCGCGCCATCAGCAATTTGTCTTCTGCCTGTCCTCCGCTTGGGGGACGTGCCTCGGAAAGGAGCAGGGTGAACAGCAGCCGTTGCATTGCGGGGTTGGACTTGACCCGCACCTGCCCGATCAGTTCCGCCAGACGATCCGCATCGCTGTTCTGCCACAAGTTGACCGGCAGACCTGTGACGGAAGAGGCCACCAAACCCAGCGGTGGCGACAGCGCCTCAAGCGGGGTGACCTGAATATCCGGCTGCAACCCTGTCTGGGTGACAGGTGGCTCTAATAGCACTGTGCCCGGCAGATTCTCAGGCGGGTCGGTCAGCCAGTCGATGATCGACAAGGGCTCCGTCGATTGTGCCTGCGCAGTTCCGGCTAGAAAAAACGCCAGAAGAGTGGTTCTAGTCGGCATTCAAGATGACCGGTTCGCGGACTTCACTTTGAGGAGCGGAAAAGTCCGCACCAAAAAACGGCCCGACATAGGCATACCCAACCAGCCCGATGAAACACAGGCAGATGAGGTAAATCAGGAACTTGATTAAACGGCCCATGGGTGAACGCTGCCTCAATTTTTGCTTTTGCCCAAGTTATAACTAGCATTTTTCTTAAGATCACGTCATTCACGACGAAATGAGCGAAATTAAGCATAACACGGTGCGTTCCGACACAGCGGCGCAGTTTCAACTGCACAAAACCGTCGTTTTGGTCGGAATGATGGGGGCTGGAAAGACTGCGGTGGGCCGGGCTCTGGCGGCTCGGCTAGGCGTTCCCTTTCTCGATAGCGATTCCGAGATCGAATCGGCCGCCAACATGACCATCCCCGAGATCTTTGCCCGCGATGGTGAGGCGTTCTTTCGCAGCAAGGAAAGTCAGATCATCGGGCGGCTTCTGGACGAGGAAAAAGGCATCCTGTCGACTGGGGGCGGCGCGTTTCTGGCAGAAGGCAATCGAAAAATGATCTCAGATCGCGGTGCATCTGTTTGGTTGCGGGCCGATCTGAACGTGTTGTGGAATCGCGTCAAACATAAAGACACGCGCCCATTGCTGCGTACGGCAGACCCGTATGCAACGTTGCGCGGTTTGTACGAGGCGCGCGTGCCGATCTATGAACAGGCCGATCTGGTGGCTGACTCAGATGGCGAAACCGCAATCGAAGATATGGTGGATCGGGTGATCGCTGCATTGGTGACGCGCCCTGATATTTTGGAACGAATTTAATGCATCAAACCGTACATGTTGATCTGGCCGAGCGTTCATATGATGTTGAGATCGGTCCCGGCATTTTGGCGCAATCTGGGGAACGGATTGCTCCACTGATAAAGCGTAAGCGTGTCGCGGTTCTGACGGATGAGACTGTCGCGGGCCTGCATCTGGATGCACTGCGTGAAGGCCTGGCCTCAGCCGGGATCGGGATGAATGCTCTGGCACTGCCAGCGGGTGAGGCCACCAAAAGCTGGCCGCATTTTGAGCGCGCGGTAGAATGGTTGCTGGCGGAGAAGGTCGAACGGAACGACATCGTCGTTGCGCTAGGTGGGGGTGTGATCGGTGATCTGGTGGGATTTGCTGCAGCAGTGATGCGGCGCGGGGTACGCTTTGTTCAGATACCGACTTCGCTGCTGGCACAGGTCGACAGCTCGGTTGGGGGCAAGACCGGGATCAATGCGCCACAGGGCAAGAACCTGATTGGAGCGTTTCACCAGCCGTCACTGGTGTTGGCCGACACGGACGTGCTGGGCACGTTACAGGCGCGGGACTTTCTCGCCGGATACGGCGAAGTCGTCAAATATGGGCTGTTGGGCGATGCCCAGTTCTTTGAGTGGCTTGAAGACAACGGGCCTCTGTTAGCATCCGGCGACATGGCGGCGCGCGTGCAGGCCGTCACACGCTCGGTTCAGATGAAGGCCGATATCGTGGCACGCGACGAGACCGAGCAGGGCGACCGGGCGCTGCTCAATCTGGGTCATACTTTCTGCCACGCGCTTGAGGCTGCAACCGATTATTCTGATCGATTGCTGCACGGTGAAGGTGTCGCCATCGGCTGTGCGCTGGCGTTTGAAACTTCTTCTCGCTTGGGGCTTTGCCCGCAAGAAGATCCAAGCCGTGTCAGGGCGCATTTGCGCGCCATGGGCATGAAGACTGATCTGGCCGATATTCCGGGTGAATTGCCGGATGCAGAAACGCTGGTCGATCTGATGGCGCAGGACAAAAAGGTAATGGATGGCCAGTTGCGTTTCATTATGGCACGAGGCATCGGACAGGCGTTCGTCACTTCAGAAGTGCCGCGCGAGACAGTGGTCTCGGTGCTTGATGATGCGCTGGCCGCCTGCTGAGATTCAGCGCCCCTGGATTACAATAAGCTCGCCAATATTTTCGCGGGTGATGTAGCCGACCATGTGACCCGATTTGGTGCATACAGCAATTGCGGGTGCGCCTTTATGCAGGCCATTCAGAACTTGGTCCAATCCGCTGGTGAGCGCGACTTCTGGTATGTTCTTATCCATAATCGACGCGGCAGGCTCGGATCGGGGATGGTCGCTTGCTAACGCTGCGAACAGTCGGTCACGGGTGACAAATCCCATAAGGCTGCCATCCTCGGCCAAGACGGGAAACTCGTGCTGGGTCGTATGAATGACCGCTTGAGCCGCCGTCGCCAACGTATCATCGGGCGACAACGCCTTGAACTCGGTGATCATCGCATCCCGGGCCTTCACACGCCGCGCAACCGAACGTAGCGCAACGTCCTGATTTTCGGAATTCGCGGCAATGAAGACAAATACGGCGATCAGAACCAGGATCGGGTTGCCAGAGGTCAGCCCCAGAAAACCAAGCCCGACCGCTACGATCTGACCGCCAAGGGCGGCGATCTGCGTGGCCTTGGCACGTTCCATCTTCATACATAGCAAGGCGCGGAATACACGCCCGCCGTCCATCGGAAATGCCGGGATCATGTTGAAGGCCGCCAGCAGCAGATTCACATAGGCCAGACGGCTCAATAGGTTCGTGCCTGTCGAGTCGATCTGGGCCAGCGATCCAAGTTGTATCCCCGCGCCTAAAACCACAAGGATGGCCCAGATGACGACGTTTACGGCCGGGCCTGCTAAGGCGACCCAAACCTCCTGCATCGGTTTTTCTGGCATCCGCTCAAGACGTGCCAGTCCACCGATTGGCAGCAAAGTGATATCAGGGGTGCGAATGCCGTATCGCCTTGCCATGAGCGCGTGACCGAATTCATGCGCGACGACACAGGCAAACAAAGCCAGAACGAACAGGATGTTGTTGAGCGCAGCGGGCCAACCGCCGCTGGAATACGCCGCAAAACCAACCCAGGCGAGCAGCAGGAAGAAGGTGACATGGACCCTCAGTTCCGAGCCGAGCAATCGGCCAAGTGAGAAGGACCATGCCATGTTGTTTCTCCGTTTGGTTTAGAACGGAATCTCGTCGTCATCGATGCCGCCGGATGCAGGGGCAGGGGCGCTGGACTGACCGCCATAGGGATCACCATAGACTCCTCCGGCCTGACCACCGCCATAGCCACCACCGCCGCCACCGCCTTCTCCGCGGGCATCCAGCATAGTCAGCTCGCTGCGGTAAGGGCGCAGGACAACCTCAGTCGAATAGCGATCCTGCCCCGACTGATCCTGCCACTTGCGGGTCTCTAACTGGCCCTCGACATAGACTTTGCTGCCTTTACGCAAATACTGCTCGGCAACGCGAACCAGAGGTTCCGAGAAGATGGCGACTGTGTGCCATTGGGTTCGATCCCGACGCTCACCAGTGTTGCGGTCTTTCCATGTCTCTGATGTTGCGATGCGCAGGTTGCACACCTTACCACCGTTCTGGAACGACCGCACCTCGGGGTCGGCACCGAGATTGCCGATCAGAATGACCTTGTTGACTGAACCCGCCATATATTCCCTCGTTTTACTCTGACTGGATGGCGCCCGAATCTGGCGCTGTATTCTGGTGCTGACCCTATACGGGCTACGACTTGGTTGAAACATGATTGATCGTGCAACGCTGAGCAGGAAAACATTAGGACTGTCTTAACCAAGCTTTCATTTCCGGCTGATTTAACTATAATCTGATTGGTTGTTGAGGGTGCAGGATTGGCATTAATGCGTTTTCTGGTCGGTGGTATCTCGGTATTGGGTCTTTGTCTGACGTCGTTCGCGACGCAGGCAGAAACGCTGTCCACCAAGAATCGCAAGGCGATATTCCTCAAGCAATCCAAGGTTTTGGATAATCGGGCCGCTACGCAATATCGCGGCTCTGAACGGCTTAAACCCAAGACCGAGCGTGGGAAATTCGTCAAGCGTTACACTGGTAACTATCGGGGCCAGTATCTCGATCATGCCAGAAAAGCAGCGCGGCAACATAATGTGCCGGAAGAACTTTTCCTGCGACTTGTTCAACAAGAAAGCGGGTGGAACCCGAATGCCAAATCCCACAAAGGGGCGTTGGGTCTTGCGCAACTGATGCCCCAGACCGCGCGGCTGCTTGGCGTCAATCCGCACGATCCGATCCAGAATCTGGAGGGTGGTGCGCGTTATCTTTCCTGGCAATACCGCAAGTTCAAGTCCTGGCGCCTTGCACTGGCAGCTTACAATGCAGGGCCCAAAGCAGTTGAAAAGCACGGCGGAATTCCACCCTACAAGGAAACCCAGAACTACGTAAAAGTGATCTGGGGGGGCTAGCTGCGCCGCAGCGTGTCTGTTTCTTGATCTACCGCCAAACGCTGTCCTAGTCTGATTGGATAACCTTTCGGACTTGTGCGAATTACGATGATCCAAGATCGACCCAACATACCACCCGAAACAATGGCGAACTGGCAGCGTTTGGTCGACCTTGTTTCGCAGCTGGCCGATGTGCCCGCCACTTTGATCATGAAGACCGAAGCGCCGGATCATGCGGTTCTGATCACATCGGATCATCCAGAAAACCCATACCCGGTCGGCATGAATTTTCGACTGAACCCCAAGCTCTATTGTCAGGGCGTTCTGGAACGCGACGGCGAATTTGTTGTCGAGGACGCAACATGTGACCCGGCCTGGAGCGACAATGAGGACATGGAGCATGGCATGTCCTTCTATATCGGTTTTCCGCTGAAGTGGCCGGATGGTTCGGTATTCGGAACAATCTGCGTCTTGGACCGTCACCGCAATCGCCGGGCCTTGTTGTTTCGTGAAGGTTTGGCACAGTTTGCGCGCATGGTTGAATCGGATTTGGCTTTGATCCAAGAGGTTTACCTGCGCCGAGCGCTGGAAGTGAAGTTGAATGAAACTCTGGCGCAACTGGAGCACCGCGTCGCGGCGAGGACGCGGGAGCTGCAGGAAACAAACACGGCGCTACGGGTGCTGTTGACCAGTTTGGACGACGATCGGAAAGACCGGGATCAGGATATCGTAGATCAGGTTCGCACGATGGTGTTGCCTTATCTGGACAAGTTGCGCGGGCTTTTGACCGAAGGCGACGCCTCGCAAGTTTATCTGGAATTGGCCGAGCGTAATCTGCAAGAGATTACTTCAATGATTTCCGACAAGCTTTCGGATGCGTTTTCGGTCATGACGCCGACCGAGATCGAAATTGCTCAGCTGGTCATGTCGGGCAAAACCACGAAAGATATCGCCCGGGCGATGTCGCGCGAAACTTCTACAATTGATTTTCATCGTAACAATATTCGTCGAAAACTTGGCCTCGAAGGCCGTGACCAGAACTTGCGAAGCCATCTTTTGTCGATTTCGTGATTTCTGAATATGGGGATTTCCCCCATATTCCCCCCCGATTTTTCTGATCTGAGCAACCTGTGCCACGCGCGCTAGGCTGGTCGCAAGGGTGCGGACCAAGCCGGGCCTTTTCAACTCGGGAGGATAAAAATGGATCGCAAAGATCTGAAACCCACAATTCTAAACGGAGAACGCGACACATTGGCAACTGGTCTGTCGCGTCGATCGTTCTTTATGGCTGCCGGGGCCGCCGGTGTCGGTGCAGGGGCCTCACTGCTGGGTAGCAAACCGGCCGAGGCGCAATCGCAGGCCTGGCTGCAGCCTGGCAACAATAACCACGTAATCGATCTACAGGGCTCGACTGGTCAGGCAAGCACGGGAGCGGTTGGAATCGATTATTACGGTCACTGCGCGATCAAAATTACCTCACCAAACGGAGCGACCGTGTTGTTTGATCCTTGGCGCGATGATCCCTCCGGCGCATGGGGCCTGTGGTTCCGCAACGAGTTCCCGCAGATCCCAGTTGATATCACTATGTCCACTCATGCTCATTTTGACCATGACGCTATCGAGCGGCCAAGTTCCACAATGGTTTTAGACAGGATGGCGGGCAATTTTGAATTTGCTGATCTTAAGATCACAGGTTTTGCTGACAAACATGCCTGCGTTGCGCCGGGTTGGTACGAATGGACCAACGCCTTGGCCGAGTTTGGCGCGGAAGCTTGTCCGCCCAACAACGTCGGACATATGGACATGGTGGTCTACCTTGTCGAAACCGGAGGCATTCGCACCTTGATCTGGGGCGACAACCGCCACAATCCGCCTCAGGAGTTCTGGGATGCTATAGGACAGGTAGACGTGCTGACTTTGCCCGTCGACGGATCGGAACACATCCTTAGCTTCGATCAGGGCAACGAAATTGTCGCCAAGCTCAAGCCCAAGATCATCATCCCGACGCACTACCTCAATGAGGTTACGTCATACACGCTTACGACGCTGCAGGCCGCAGACGATTGGGTCAAAAGCCAGCAGAGTTACAAGATGCTCGACAGCGCCAGTCTAAAACTGGAAGCCGGAGATGTGGCGGGTATGAATCAGGAGTTCATGCACTTCGGCAACAACGTGATGACGGGCTGATTACGATCAGAAACTGCCACTCACCCACGACCTGCGTCGCCTGTCTCCCCACTAAACGTGACGCAAATTGAAAGGGCCGGTTTTGACCGGCCCTTTTCTTTCGTTTGCGCGGATCTATTCGGCCGCAATTTTGATAACCGGCTCCATTTTGGCCAGAATGTCTTCGGCAAGGTGACATTTCACCTGATGACCATCCGCAAGTGTTTGCACCGGGGGCACATGGGATTCGCATCGCCCATCCGGCACTTCTGATTTCCAGCGACAGCGTGTTTGGAATGGGCAACCCGGCGGCGGGTTCATGGCCGAGGGGATATCGCCCTCAAGCACGATGTGCTGTTTTTCGATCGATGTGTCCGCGATTGGAACCGCACTTAGCAATGCCTCAGTGTAGGGATGATAGGGTGGGCTAAAGACCTGATCGGTGGTGCCCAGTTCAACCACATGCCCCAGATACATCACCATCACACGGTCACTGAGATAGCGTACGATTGAAAGGTCGTGACTGATGAACAGCAGCGTGGTTTTGTGCTCGCGCTGAATCTCCATCAACAGGTCCGTAACGGCAGCTTGTACGGATACGTCCAGCGCCGAAACCGGTTCATCCGCAACCACGATCCGTGCATCACCGGCAAAGGCGCGGGCGATACCGACGCGCTGCTTCTGACCGCCTGATAGCTGGCGTGGCATCCTGTCCGCGAAGGCGCGGGGCAATTTCACGAGATCCAGCAGTTCCAGCATCCGCTTCTTGCGATCGGCCTCGGAGTCACCGACACCAAAGATTTCCAGCGCCCGGATGATTTGACGGCCTACGGTCATCGACGGGTTCAGCGTGTCGAACGGGTTCTGAAACACCATCTGCACTTCGCCAACGGTCTTGGCGTCGCGTTCTTCGATGGGCACGTCCTCGATATTGCGATTGTCCAGCAGGATCTGCCCGTCGGTGGCCGTTTCCAGCCCCATCAAGACCTTCGCAAAAGTGGATTTGCCGCAACCGGATTCGCCGACGATGGCAAGCGTCTCGGATTCATGCGCTTCAAAGCTTAGCGTCTCATTGGCCTTGACCACTTTGGTCTCACCACCGCCGAACAATGCATTCGCAGCCACCTCATAGTATTTCTTGAGGTTATCCATTTTCAGAACAGTCCGGCCAATCTCGCCTTTCTCTTTCTGCTCACCAACGGTGATTGGCGCGTTCCAGTCGATTTCCTGGAATTTCAAGCATCGCGTATGGTGTCGGTCGTTGCCCGGTACCGCCTCCATCAGGATATCCTTGGCGTCACAGCGGCCTTCTTCGAAATAGTCGCAGCGCGGACCAAAGTTACATCCCGGAGGCCGCTCATGGGGCAGGGGAAAGTTCCCAGGTATGGCCACCAGCGGGCGCGAGTTCTTGTCGGCGCCCGGCAGCGGGATCGAGCGGAACAGCGCCTGCGTATACGGGTGCTGCATTTCGTCGAATACATCCTTGATAGAGCCACGCTCGACGGCCTCACCTGAATACATCACGCACAGCCGGTCGCAGGTTTCCAGCACCAGACCCAGATTGTGCGAAATGAACAGCATCGAGGTGCCGTATTTCTTGCCCAGATCCTTGACCAACTCGACCACGGCGGCCTCGACCGTCACGTCCAGAGCGGTTGTTGGCTCATCCAAGATCAACAAGGCAGGTTTCGACATCAGCGCCATCGCAATCACGATCCGCTGCTGCTGACCGCCTGACAGCTGATGCGGGAACGAGTTCAGCATCCGCTCAGGGTCGGGCAGGCGTACATCGGTGACCACTTCCAACGCACGAGCATAGGCCTCTTCTGCACCAACACCCTCATGAATCATTGGCACTTCCATCAGCTGTTTGCCGATCTTCATCGCCGGATTCAGCGATGCCATCGGCTCCTGGTAGATCATCGCGATTTCATTGCCACGAATGTCGCGCAGCTCCTCAGTGGTCATTTCACCCAGATCACGCCCCTTGAACTTGATCGAGCCACCGACGATGCGGCCATTCTTGCCCAAATCCTGCATGACACCCAACGCTACGGTAGATTTCCCACAACCTGATTCACCCACCAGACCGACGGCTTCGCCGGGTTGCACACTGACCGAGAAATCCATCACGGCAGGGATCTCACGAAGGCGGGTAAAGAAGGAAATCGAAAGCTTGTCGATCTCCAGGATTGGCCCGTCATAATCCGCCAGTTTGTTCATCTTATTACTCCTCGCGAGAGTCCGGGGGTTCCCCTTCATCTGGCTAAAAATATCTCGGGGGTCCGGGGGCAGAGCCCCCGGCCTCGATCACAATCAGTCCTTCAGACTTTCTTCGCGCAGACCATCCGCCAGCAGGTTCAAGCCAAGAACCAGCGACAGCAATGCCAGCGCGGGCGGCAGTGCGGGATGTAGATAGATCGACAGAAGCTTGCGCCCCTCGTTGATTGTCGAGCCCCAGTCCGGGCTTTCCGGTGGCAGCCCCAGCCCAAAGAAACCCAAGGTTCCAAGCAGGATGGTCGTGTAGCCGATGCGCAGGCAGAAATCGACGATCAGCGGACCACGCGCGTTGGGCAGGATTTCCCACAGCATGATGTACCATGGACCCTCGCCGCGCGTTTGGGCCGCAGCCACATAGTCGCGAGTTTTGATGTCCAGCGCCAGTCCGCGCACGATGCGGAACACGGTCGGTGAGTTCACGAAGACCACCGAGACGAACACCACCAGAATACCGCCTGGAATATCGAACAGATCAAGGTAGGTCGGGAGACCCCAGATGCGGTAGCTGTCGGTGTTGATGATGTAGCCACCGGTCGAAATCAGCGACAGGTAGAGCCAGAGCGCAACACCCAGAACCCCGATCAACAAAGGCGTTCGAAAACTGGGACGCGTATAGAAACGCGAATTCAGCAGAACGCCGAGGAAGATGATCGGGAACACGAACAGGATCGCGGCCATATAGTTCGGCACGCCGGTCGCTACGATCTCGGGCGTGACCAAAAGGTAGAACAGCAAGATCACGGGAAAGGCCAGGATCAGGTTCGCGAGGAATGACAGGAGCGTATCCAGACGCCCGCCATAGTAGCCTGCGGGTAAACCCAGAGTGATACCAACCATGAAGGCAAACATCGTCGCCAGCGGCGCGATCTGCACGACGATCCAGGCACCTTTAACCATACGGCTAAAGACGTCGCGCGCGAGGTTATCTCCACCCAGCAAATACCAAGCGTATTGACCGTCCTCCAGATTGGGAAGCGGGGTGCCCGGCACCTTGTTCTTCATGCCTGAGACCTGCGACAGCGGATCGTGGGTTACGATCAGATCGAGTGCGCCAAATATGCCGGTGAACACCCAGAACATCACAAGGCCAAAGCCGATCATACCAATAGGGCTGTCGAACAGCTTGCCGTATAGGCCCAGCTTGCGCTTGAACGCAATCGACATCGCATAAAGGATGATCAGCGACAGCCAGACGGGCAGAAACTGCTGAGAGATTGCGCCGATGATGCCAGCACTGGTCCCCATCAGGATGCCAAGGACAATGTACGCCACCGCAATTCCCACACTTGCCAGAAAGCTATATCGCAGCGCCGATTGTATCAGGATTCTCAGGCCAGAGCTCGAACTGAGCGTCCCATCGGCATTCACAATCATCTGATCTTCGGGCAGCACGATACTTGCCAGCATCCAGACAACGATGGACAAAAGCATCAGTCCCAACGCAAGCATCAACAGCGGGTTCAGGAAGGCGATAGAGCCGGTCCAGGTAAGTGGTTCCATGATCTATCCCTCCTTACGAAATGCGGATGCGCGGGTTGAGGTAGACATAGCCGATATCCGAGATCAGCTGCGTCACCAGCACCACAAAGACCGACACGACCGAGATCGCCAGCAGCAGCTGGATGTCATTGTTGCCCGCTGCCTGTACAAGCGCCCAGCCAAAGCCTTTGTAGTTGAACAGGGTCTCGACGATCACGACACCATTCAGCAGCCATGGGAACTGCAGCATGATGACTGTAAAGGGCGCGATAAGCGCGTTGCGCAGCGCGTGTTTCATGACGATGTTCGGGAATGACACGCCTTTCAGACGCGCCGTCCTGATGTATTGCGCCGTCATCACCTCGGTCATTGAGGCGCGGGTCATCCGGGCGATATAGCCCATCCCGTAAAGTGCGATGGTCAACACTGGTAGGAAGAAATTCTCAAATGTCGGGTTCTCCATCGCCTGAGTGGCGGTGCCTTTGAACCATTTGAGTCCGACGGCGGAGGATGTGAAGATCGCTATGAAGATCACACCCGAGACGTATTCTGGGGTCGCCGTCGTCGTAATGGCAAAGGTTGAAAGCGTCCGGTCAGTGGCCGAACCTTCCTTCATCCCGGCCAGGATGCCCAGAATAAGTGCCGAAGGGACCATCAGCAGCATCACCCAGAACATCAGCCGTCCGGTCAGTGCCAGCCGGTTGCCAACAACGGTAGAGACCTCTTCCTTGAAGACAGTTGAATATCCCCAGTACCCCTGCAGGATACCGCAGAAATTCGGAGATTCCTCGGCAGTTTTGCCTGGCAGGATACATCTACCCTGAACGGTTCCGTCCTCATTTGTGTGTCGGAACGAGGGCAGGACACCGAGCCATTCACCGTATTTGATCGGCGTGGACTGGAGGTAGCCGTTTTTCTCCAGATAGCTTTCGACCTGTTCATCAGACATCCTGAAATTGCCCTGCGTCTTCGCAAGCTTTTCCAGGTTCGGGTAGAGATTGGTAAGGAAGAAGACCAGGAATGTCAGGCACAATGCTGTCAGCAGCATAATCCCCACACGCCTTAGAATAAAAAGTCCCATGTTAGCCCCTGTTGATCGGCTGGCGTGACAGGCATTTCGCCCCACGCATTGCTATTATTCCGGTCGCCGTATTGAGGACGAAGGGCCGCGCCAGATTGGCGCGGCCCTTGTAGGTTTCGGCTTAGGAAGTCAGGCCGAACTTATAAAGCTGCGGCAGGTCCGCAATGTGCTTTTCGACACCGACCATATTATCGCGGTGGTGACGCATCGCGGTCCGCCAATAGGGCTGGATGACCACGCCTTCGTCGATCATGATCGCCTGCAGTTTCGCCATCACCTCGCGGCGCATATCGACATCCGCGATCGAGTTCGCCTCGGCCAGCAGCTTGTCGAACTCTTCGTTGGCAAAACCAGACTCGTTCCAAGCGACACCCGACTTATACGCCAGTGCCAGAACCTGCGTGCCCAGCGGGCGGTGGTTCCAGTTGGTCGAGGAATACGGGTACTTGGTCCAGTCGTTCCAGAATGTCGAACCGGGCAGAACCGTGTGCTTTGCCTTGATGCCCGCATCGTTCAACTGAGCCACTACCGCAGCCGTGGTATTGCGACGCCAGTCATCGTCGATCGACTGCACTTCGTGCTCGAAATCGCCCATACCCGCTTCGTCCATCAGCGCCTTTGCGCCTGCCGGATCGTAAGGGATACGCGTCACAGCCGAGTCGTACTCGGGGTGCATCGGGCCTACATGACAGTTGTCGGCAGTGATGCCGTAGCCGGACATGCCAAGTTCAAGGCAGACGGCGTTGTCGACTGCCATGGCGAGGGCCTGACGGACTCTCTTGTCGCCATAGATTTTGTTGCCATCGGCGTCTTCAGCCAGCTGGTTGGGGCGAATGACAATGGTAAAGCCCGATGGGATTTCCGAGCGGACAAGGCCAATACTGTCAAAGATGTCGACAAACTCGCCAACCGATTCCCAGTTCATATCGATCTCTTCGGCCTCATAGGCGGCCAGGAAAGCGGCAGGGTCAGTGCCATAATCGATGAATTCGATCCGGTCGATATAGCCGCCTTTACCAGCTTCGTAGCCCCACCAGTCAAAGCCTTCGTTGCGGACCAGTACGCCCTTCACGCCGACCTCATGGCTTTCGGGCATCATGAAACCCGTACCAACTGGGTTGGACAGCATATCATTTGCATCAAAGCTGCTGTGTACGATTGCACCCGGATAGTCTGCCATGCCGGGGATGATCGTGATATCCGGCGCGTTGCACTTCAGCTTGACTGTATGCGAGTCGACAACGGTGATGGCGCCATCTGCGGCTTTCTGAGTGCTCTCATCCATCAGTGAGGCCATGCGCGAGGCCATCGAGTTCCCTTCCAGAGACCCGTCGCACCAACCTTCGATATTGCGAGCTACGTCTTCGGCAGTGAAATCGTCACCATTGTTCCACTTCACACCTTTGCGGACGTTCAGCGTGTATTCAGTGGCGTCATCATTGGCTTCCCAGCTTTCCAGCAGCATGGGTTTGAACGAGCCGTCATTATTGTATTCGACAAGATATTCCAGCCAGCCAGCCGTGAAGGTTGCGATCTGCGTCCAGTCATATGTGCGCGGGTCTTTCAGTGCGCGCACTTCCATTTGATAGCGGATGGTGCCGCCACGCTGAGGTTCGGCAGCGGCTGCCGGTGATTGCAGGCCAATCATGCCATATGCCGTCGGTACAGCAACGCCCAGCGCGGTTACACGGGCCAGAAATTCACGACGGCTCAGATTGCCCTCACGATATTCCTTGGCGTGCATCTCTGCCGCCCAATGCATCGGCTTTCCGTTGATTGTCTGGTTTTCCATAGATGTCTCCCTGTGACACATAATTTTTTTAGATTTCGTGTTTCTGATTGATAGAGCCGGGCACTACAGGGACCGTTTGGTCTCGGTTGGTAGGGCCACGGGCTTGGATTTACGATTTATCAACATCCCCATAGCCGCATTCGGCACCAGTTTTTTCCCTGCGTCAATGTTGGAAATCGTCATAGATGGTACAAAAACGACATCCGAGCAGAAAGTGAGGTTCGGAAAGTTTCAATGTGAAAGGAAACGAGACACGTTGTGACGGATAGATGGATATATATCTATCTCTCACCATGGTGCTGATTAAGACGTTGTTATATTAGGCTTTATCGTCTCCGGCGACTGCAGCCTTCAACACGCAGCGTCAAGGTGATGCCAGAGCTTCATGCGCGCACGGAACCATGTGCGTTGGCGCTTGGCAAACTGCCGTGTCGCGATCGTCGCTTTTTCGCGCGCCTCATCCAGTGTCATGCGGCCGTCCAGGTAGCCCATTAGCTCCGGAACGCCGATCGCTTTACAGGAGGGAAAAGAGGGGTCATAGCGATCGCGCATGGCCTCCACTTCCACTATAGCTCCTTGGTCCAACATCAGGTCGAACCGTCGGTTTATGCGATCCAGCAGCCAGTCTTTTCTGGCGTCAAAAACAATCGGCACCGTGTTTTGAATATCCAGTATCGGGGCGGGGGTGTCAGCCTGCCAATCCGATAGGGATCGCCCGGTTGCGCTCTGAACCTCCCAGGCGCGCTGAACACGCGCGCGGTTTTGGGTGTCGATCCTCTGCAGGGTCAGACCGTCCAAACCCGCGATTAGTTCTTGCAACGGCAACTTATCCGCCTGTTCCCGGATTTCCGGCGGGGTTGCGGGGATATCGGCCATCCCCTCGGTCAGGGCTGTGAAATACAGACCGGTCCCTCCGACGATTATCGGACGAGGGCGTTGCGACAGCATCGGCGTAACCTCTCGCAGCCAATGACCAGTCGAATAGGTCTGGTCATAGGCAACATGCCCATACAGACGGTGCGGTGCACGGGCCTCATCCTCGGGCGAGGGGCGGGCCGAGATAATACGCCAGCAGTCATAGATTTGACTGGCATCGGCGTTGACAATCACGCCTCCGAAACGCTCGGCGATCAACAGCGCCAGCGCCGATTTACCCGAGGCAGTGGGCCCGGCGATCAATACAGGTTTGTCATCGGGAATCGACGGCAATTGCGCCAAAAGCCGGTTCTCAGAGTTGTCGGCCATGACTGGTTGCCCCGTTCCTGACTATCCGCATTGAACCTGCGGAGGTTTTGCTTCATTTTGCGCCGGAAAATAACCCCGTGCCAGCCCGGAGCGCAACATGAGCCTTTCCCCTTCCGTCGAGACCACCGAGACCCCAAAAACAACATATGACCGTGTCATGTTGAAGATTTCCGGCGAGGCGCTGATGGGAGATCAGGGATTCGGACTGCATCCGCCCACCGTTCAGCGCATCGCGCAAGAGGTCAAATCGGTTCATGATCTTGGTGTTGAGATTTGCATGGTCATCGGGGGTGGCAATATCTTCCGTGGTCTGTCTGGATCTGCGCAGGGGATGGAGCGTACGACAGCCGACTACATGGGTATGCTGGCGACTGTCATGAACGCGCTGGCGATGCAATCCGCTCTGGAGGGGGTAGGGGTCTTTACACGTGTAATTTCGGCCATTCGGATGGATGAGGTGTGCGAGCCCTACATTCGCCGCCGTGCTGTTCGTCACCTTGAGAAAAAGCGGGTTTGCATCTTTGCCGCGGGAACCGGGAACCCCTATTTCACCACCGATACCGCTGCGACTCTGCGCGCTAACGAAATGGCGTGTCAGGCGATCTTCATGGGCAAGAACGGTGTGGATGGCGTTTATGACAAAGACCCCAAGGTACACTCGGATGCAGTGCGCTATGATCAGGTTTCCTATGACGATGTTTTGGCCAAGCGGCTGCGCGTGATGGACGCATCGGCCATTGCATTGGCGCGCGACAACAATCTGCCACTGATCGTTTTCGGTCTGGATGAACCCGGCGGGTTCCGCGGCATCCTGGCGGGTGAGGGGACTTATACCAAAGTTCAGGGCTAATGCTGATTTGAGCAACACTGAGCCGGGCATCTCTGCCCGGCACTTTCCTACCTAAAAGAAACTAAGCCCCGCGTGGGCCAATGACTTCGTCAGTGCACGCATTGCGTGGCGGCAAAAAATACCATTAACGCAATCACTTGACCCAACCTTCTGCCTCTGGCTATCTGGCCGGGTCTGCTGGTGGTGATGAGGCCATCATGGGGGCTGCCGTCGATCCTTACCCGTTCCAAGGACCTGCGGCTGGGCTGGAAGACCTGCCTTGTTTTCGGGGATGTCCGGACTTTGCGCGGGCAACGACCCGGACTGTAGTGCATGATAAGGGAGAGAGATGCGATGGGCGCTCTTGATATTGAATTCGTTCGGGCACAGTTCCCGGCCTTTTCGGAACCCAGCCTTCAAGGACAGGCCTTTTTTGAGAATGCAGGTGGATCCTATACCTGCAAACCTGTGCTTGATCGGTTGAGCCGGTTCTACACCCAGCGAAAGGTTCAGCCCTACGCGCCCTATGAGGCGAGCCGTGCGGGTGGCGCGGAAATGGACGAAGCACGAGCGCGACTTGCCGCGATATTGGGGGTGGAAACAGATGAGCTGAGCTTTGGCCCTTCGACGACGCAGAACACCTATGTACTGGCTCAGGCATTCCGGCAGTGGATGCAGCCGGGCGAAGCGATTGTCGTGACCAATCAGGACCACGAAGCAAACTCGGGGCCCTGGCGGCGATTGGCCGATGAGGGGATCGAAATTCGGGAATGGAAGATTGATCCGGAGAGTGGGTCTTTGAACCCGCAAGATTTGGAGAATTTGCTGGACGAGAAAGTGCGGCTGGTGTGCTTTCCGCATTGCTCGAATGTCGTTGGGGAAATCAACCCGGTCACCGAAATCACCGCGATCGCCCATGCTGCGGGTGCTTTTGCCTGTGTCGACGGGGTCTCTTACGCACCGCACGGGTTCCCCAATGTCGGTGATCTGGGCCCAGATATCTATCTGTTTTCCGCCTACAAAACCTATGGCCCGCACCAGGGTTGCATGGTTATTCGACGAGCTCTGGGTGAATTACTGCCCAACCAAGCGCATTATTTCAACGGCGACACTCTTTTTAAGCGGTTCACACCAGCCGGGCCTGACCATGCTCAGATCGCGGCCAGCGCAGGCATGGCGGACTATGTGGACCTACTTTGTGCCCATCATGGAGGACCGGAAACAGGAGCTTCGGCAAGGGGGTCCTTTGTGCATGATCTGATGCGGGAACACGAGGTCGCTTTATTGCAACCTCTGCTGGACGCGGTCAAAGACCGGAACGCTCTACGCCTGATCGGACCGTCTGATGCCAGTCGGCGCGCACCGACGGTAGCTTTAAGTCTGAATAAGAAGGCCGAGCCTGTTGCTGCCGAGCTTTCCAAACACGGTATCATGGCGGGTGGCGGTGATTTCTACGCACATCGCCCGTTGCAAGCGATGGGCGTTGACGCAGAACAAGGGGTCTTGCGCCTTAGCTTTACACACTACACCAGTCGACAGGAAATTGATCAGCTTTTGGAGGCGCTTGACCGCGTTTTGTGATCCAGTTTCTGCGGCGCTTCGTAGTTCGAAGAAAACATGGGGCGGACATGGATTTTGATCATTCTTCGATCATTTTGTGGTTCAGGCGCGATCTTCGGTTAGGAGATCATCCGGCGCTGAGCGCGGCGGTGCAATCAGGTCGACCCATCGTGCCCGTATTTGTTCTCGATCATCAGGTTCAGACTTTGGGTGCCGCGCCAAAATGGCGCCTTGGTCTGGGCCTTGACGCTTTTGCCAGCAGGCTTGAGCAGCTTGGCAGCAAGTTGATACTGCGCCAGGGTCAAGCACTGGATGTTCTTTGTGAACTGGTCAGAGAAACTGGGGCAGGCTCCGTATTCTGGACGCGGGCTTATGATCCAGAGGCGATCAACAGGGATACCCAGATCAAGGCTGCTTTGACGGAACAGGGTATCCAGGCACAGTCTTTTGCTGGCCAACTTCTGTTTGAGCCTTGGACGATCGCCACCAAAACCGGCCAGCCGTTTCGGGTCTTCACTCCGATGTGGCGATCAGTGCAGGGGCGCGAAGTCTCTTTGCCCGAGCCCGCGCCCACGCGGCTTATGACGCCGAAGACCTGGCCTGCGTCCGATCAATTGTCTGATTGGCGACTGGATCGGGATATGCAGCGCGGGGCCGCAGTGGTCCGCCCGTTTGTCCACCCGGGCGAAAATGCGGCGCTGGACCAGCTGGACGCGTTTCTGGAACGTATTGATCAGTATCGCGAACAGCGGGATCAACTGGATCAATCTGGTACCTCTGATCTTTCAGAATACCTTGCTCTGGGCGAGATCGGGCCGCGTACAATCTGGCACCGGGTGCAAATCGCCGACCAAAGCGGGGCGCATGGTGGTGAAGGCTATCTGCGTCAGCTTGTGTGGCGTGAGTTCGCATATCACTTAATGTACCACTGGCCGCATCTTCTGAGTGCCAATTGGAAGCCTGAATGGGACGCATTCCCTTGGAATACTGATCCCGACACGCCCGAAGTGCGCGCGTGGCGCCAGGCAAGAACCGGAATTCCGCTTGTCGATGCAGGTCTAAGACAAATGTATGTCACCGGACGCATGCACAATCGGGCTCGGATGATTGTCGCGAGTTATCTGACAAAGCATCTGATGACGCATTGGAAAATCGGCGCAGACTGGTTCGGGGATTGCCTGATCGACTGGGACCCAGCTGCAAATGCGATGGGATGGCAATGGGTGGCCGGTTGCGGCCCTGATGCCGCACCGTATTTCCGTATATTCAATCCCGACACACAGCGCGAGCGGTTTGATCCAAACTCAGGTTTTGTGCGTCGCTGGATTGCCGAGGGCCAATTCGAGCCGCCATCGACCGCGCTAGCCTATTTTGATGCCGTGCCGCGATCATGGGGGCTTTCTCCTGACCAGATGTATCCCGCACCGGTGGTGGGGCTGAAGGAAGGCCGCGCCCGTGCGTTGGGCGCGTATAATGCCGGAAAAGACCAGTAAGGAACTGAAAACTTGCCAGAAACCGAATCCCGTCCTAGCTTTGACCCGCAACCGCAGAGGGGAGAGCGGATGTTCCTGACGAGCACCGAAGGGCAGGAAAACCTGCCGAGATATTTTACACAAGTCTTCAAGATGCTGAAGAGGATGGAGCGCGGCCGACTTGACATCGCGCTGCCCGACGGACGCATTTTCCGCGCGGATGCGCCACAACCAGGCCCCGTGGCACATGTGGACATCCACGACCCGGACGTCTTTTCCCGGCTGGTGCGCGAGGGAGAGCTGGGCTTCTCGGACGGCTACCTTGAAGGCGATTGGAGCACACCGGACCTACGCAGTTTCATGGACCTCGTGCATCTGGGAACTGAGACGGTCTACGATGATTTTACCGGACAGTTTCTTGTGCGAGCCTATGAAAGACTGCGGTTCTGGTTGCATCGTAACAACCGGTCACAGGCGAAAAAGAACATCTCGTATCACTATGATCTCGGCAATGATTTCTATGGCCTGTGGCTGGATGACACGATGACCTATTCCAGCGCCATATTTGAAACGGGTCAGGAAAGCCTCGAAAAGGCGCAGACTGCGAAATATGCCAGCCTGGTGGATGAAATGGGGGCCAAACCGGGGGATCATATCCTTGAGATCGGGTGCGGCTGGGGTGGGTTCGCCGAATATGCCGCGAAAGAGCGTGGGCTGCGCGTCACCGGGCTGACCATTAGCCAAGAGCAGTTGAAGTTTGCTAGAGAGCGAATTGAAAAAGCGGGACTTTCTGATCTCGTGGAGTTCAAGCTACAGGACTACCGCGATGAGCAGGGTCAATATGATGGAATTGCCTCGATCGAGATGTTCGAGGCAGTCGGTCAGAAATACTGGCCCGCATATTTCAACACGGTCCGTGATCGGTTGAAGCCTGGCGCCCATGCCACTTTGCAGATCATCACGGTCGCGGATCATCGCTGGGACATTTACAAGAACGGCGTTGATTTCATTCAGAAATACATCTTTCCCGGTGGGATGCTGCCCGCACCGTCAATCCTTAGAGATCAGATCGATCAGGCGGGGTTGACCGTTGTACGCTCAAAAGAGTTTGGCAAAAGCTACGATCTGACCCTGCGACGCTGGTACGAGACATTCAATGCCAAGTGGGATCAGATATCGGAGATGGGGTTTGATGAGCGTTTTCGCCGCATGTGGAATTATTATTTGACCGCATGTGGCGCAGCCTTTGACACCGGTAATTGTGATGTGACACAGATCACGATAGCCAAACCCAGTTGAAGAACGGAAAAATCGAATGCCTACAGCCTCACGTCTCGTCGCCGCGTTGTGTCTGCTGGTGATCGCGTTCCTTGTGTCGGGCATGATTATCGACAACGGGGAAGAGGGTAAGGACTATGGTTATTTCACCTATGTGAACATAATACTGGGTTGGATCTGCGGCTGGGTTGTCATGGGTAAACGTGCTGGCCGTGGCTGGACCGCGGCCGTCAACAACGGTTTGACCGGTGTTGCGGCGCTGGTGTTCTGGGGGCTGTTCGTTCAGGGCACCTACGAGATGTTCAGTCAGGCGATGCGCCATCGGTTTGGTGGTCCGTTTGAGGCTCTGCTTGCCATCTTTCAGATCGGGATTGGCTATGGTGAACAGCTTCTGGCACCGGAAATCCTGCTTACGCTGGGTTTTGGTGCTGTTCTCAGCGGGATACTTACCGAAATTGCCTTTCGCCGCTGGCGTTAAATCTGATCTGCCAATTCGGGGCCTCAACTTTGTCCAATCTGTTTTTCTATGGCACTCTGCGCCATGTCTCTTTGCTGGAACTCGTCATGGGTCGCAGCGCAGACGATTTATCGGCGATGCAGGCTGTTTTGCCCGATCACGCCGTATATGCGGTTCAAGATCAACCCTTTCCAATGATTGTCACCGAAAAGGGCAGTAAGGCCAGTGGCGTTCTGGTGCAGGGCCTAGGTGACGTCGAGCGTAGTCGATTGGCCTTCTATGAAGGCGGGTTCGAATATGAACTGCGCCCGGAGACAATCGTGACTGAGGATGGAAAAGAACATCAGGCCTTGGTGTTCTTTCCGGATACTGACATTTGGAAAAAAGGCGCACCGTGGGATCTTGAAACCTGGATCAGGGATTGGGGTGCGCTTTCGGTGTTCGCGGCAGACGAGGTGATGGCCCATTATGGAAGAGTCGATGCCTCGGACATCGTGCGCAGCTTTCCAGCCATAAGAACACGCGCCTGGGCCAGATTAGCGGCAAGACAACGTGGAACGGGGGATGAGCGGAGCGTTGTGGATGACGTGATCGTTCATGACCGCAAGCACGCCTATATAAATTATTTTGGGATGGATGAAATTGAACTGCAGCATCGTCAGTATGACGGCGCCCTGAGCCCGGTGCTGCATCGCAGCGGGTTGATGCAAGGGGCTGCAGTGATCGTCCTGCCTTATGATCCGGTGCGCGATACGGTGTTGCTGGTAGAGCAATTTCGCGCGCCCGTGTTCTTGATCGACGACCCCGAGCCGTGGATGTGGGAGCCTGTGGCTGGCATGATTGACCCGGGCGAAACACCTCAGCAGGCGGCCACCCGCGAGGCCATGGAAGAAGCGCAGATTTCACTATACCAACTGGAATATGCAGGTGGTGCCTATTCATCCAGCGGATCGTCAACAGAATATGTTTATCTCTATGTCGGTCTTGGGGATCTGACTAGTACGGTTGAAAGCGGTGGCCTCGCTTCGGAAGGTGAGGATATCCGCAGCAGAATTCTGCCGTTTGATGAATTCATGAGCATGGTAGATGCTCATGTTTTCAAGGATCTGCCGCTTCTAACTCTTGCTTATTGGTTGGCGCGGAACCGCGATCGACTGCGCGCTAAGTGATCCCTGCTTGTGATCGCGTCAGGGCACCTGTAAATCTGCTGCAATACCATATGACAAGAGGATGCCATGCGCATTGCACGAGACCTTGCCGACGCCGTCGGTAAAACACCTTTGATCCGGCTGCGTCGCGTCAGCGAAGAAACGGGATGCGAGATCCTCGGCAAGGCCGAATTCATGAACCCTGGTCAGTCCGTCAAAGACCGTGCTGCGTTGTTTATCATCCGCGATGCGATAGCGCGCGGTGATCTGAAACCCGGCGGCACGATTGTTGAGGGCACGGCCGGGAATACCGGCATCGGTCTGGCGCTGGTTGGTGCCTCGATGGGGTTCAAGACGGTGATCGTCATTCCCGAAACCCAATCTGAAGAGAAAAAGGATATGCTCCGCCTGGCGGGCGCTCAGCTTGTGCAGGTGCCTGCGGCGCCGTACCGTAATCCCAACAACTTTGTGCATTATTCGCGCCGACTGGCCGAACAATTGGCTCAAACCGAACCAAATGGCGCGATTTGGGCCAATCAGTTCGACAATGTCGCCAACCGTCAGGCACATGTGGAAACCACTGGTCCCGAAATCTGGGAGCAGACCGGCGGTAAAGTCGATGGCTTCATCTGTGCCGTTGGATCGGGTGGTACTCTGGCCGGGGTGGCCGAAGCGTTGCAGCCCAAGGGTGTCAAGATCGGTTTGGCTGATCCGATGGGGGCGGGGCTCTATTCCTTCTACACCACTGGTGAGATCGCGATGGAGGGAGGTTCTATCGCAGAAGGTATCGGACAGGTGCGGATTACCAAGAACCTCGAAGGGTTCACACCTGACCATTCCTGGCAGATTACCGATAGCGAAGCGCTGCCCTATATCTTCGATCTGCTGCGCGAAGAGGGTCTGGTGATGGGCGGGTCAACCGCGATCAACATTGCCGGTGCCGTCCGTTTGGCGAAAGAACTGGGGCCAGGGCACACCATTGTTACGATTTTGTGTGACTACGGCACCCGCTATCAATCCAAACTGTTCAATCCTGAATTCCTGCGTGAAAAGGAACTTCCCGTGCCCGATTGGATGACCGATGCACCGCGCAGTATTCCTGGCGTGTTTGAGGACGTGTGATGCTGCAACAGGTCCGCCTGTGTCTGGTTCTGGTGCTATTCTGCTTGATTGGGTTGGGCGGGATCGCCTCTGCCCAACTTACTGACCGGCAGAGCGAGTATTATCAGGGCTGGGTCAGCACGGCGGACCGGGCGGAATCTGTTATTCGCGCGAACCGTGCATCCAACGCAGCATTAGAGAATTTGCGTTCGGAAATAAATGAGTATCGCGAAGACTTTAACAAAGCCCGAGGTGCCAACACCGATCGTATTCAGACGCTGGAAAGCCAACTCAAGGCGCTTGGCCCAAAGCCGGCTGACGGGGAAAGCGAGGCCGAAGACATTGCCAAGCTGCGCGCGCAACTCGAAACCCAGTTGAACAGTTTGCGTGTTCCCCGCATCATCTCGGAAGAGGCTTTCAGTCGCGCGAATGGGCTGATCAGCGAAATTGATCGGATCGTCCGGGACAGACAAAAGAAAGAGATGCTGAAACGCGGGCCGTCGCCGCTCAACCCCGTCTATTGGGGACCAGCCTGGGTCGACATCAAAGAGGCGACGCACAGTCTTATTAACGAAACCATCGAAAACTTGCGCTCTGATGTGGTGCGCGAACAAATCCGCGAGCGCGGTCTTGGCATTCTCGTGCTGTTGGTTGTTTCAGCAGTTCTATTGCTGTTCGGGCGCAAATGGTCCGAGAAAGGCGGCGAATATCTCCGCTCGCTAGGAGGTAGCGGCAGCGGGGTCTGGACCTTTATTGTCTCGCTGTTGCGCATTCTATTGCCTTGGTTGGGCGTGTTGGCGTTGGTCACCGCTGTCGTGCTAACTGGCGTGCTGGGCCTGCGCGGTACACTTTTGTTCCAGCAAATTCCCTATTGGGCCGCGATTATCTTCTATTTTGATTGGATCGGCCGGCAGGTCTATCTGATGGGAGCGGCGCAGAACTTCCAAAGACTGTCCGCAGGCAAAATCAGAGAATTGCGGGTTTATATCGACCTGTTGGCGGTCATGCTTATTTTGCACGAGCTGGCGCAATTGTTCGAGCAGATCGAGAATATCTCGGACGCGACCCGCGCCGTTGTTGGCTTCCCGATCGTTGTGGTATCGGCCCTTCTTTTGCTGCGTGTGCGTCAGGTCCGCCAATCAGAGCCTCAGCAAGAACAGACAGACCAAGAAGCTACCCGCCGTGGCGCAGGGTTCAGCCAATTGGTCGAGTTCCTGCGGCGCGCCTTGTTCATGCTTGGGATTGCGACTCCAATCTTGGGGGCCTTCGGATACATTAACGCCGCCGAAGCTATCGTATTTCCTGCCATCAAAACGCTGGTTCTGATTGCAGCTCTGGTGATCGTGCAGCGATTTATCGGTACAGTGTATGGCTGGCTTTCGGGGCAGGGCGACGCCGCGCGCGATTCACTGTTTTCGGTTCTGGTCGGGTTCGCGCTTGCCATTCTGGCGTTGCCGATATTGGCGCTTTACTGGGGCGCGCGCCAGACGGACCTGCTTGAAGCTTGGTCGCGATTGTTGCTGGGGTTCGATATTGGCGGGGTTACGATTTCACCCAGTAACTTCCTGACGTTCGTTGCCATTTTCGCCATTGGATATACGCTGACCCGTTTGCTGCAAAGCGGGCTGCGCAATTCACTGCTGCCGAAGACCAGCATTGATCCCGGCGGGCAGAATGCCATCGTGTCGGGTACCGGATATGTCGGAATTTTTCTAGCGGCACTGATCGCCATCATGGTTGCCGGTTTTGACCTGTCCTCCCTTGCGATCGTGGCGGGTGCTTTGTCGGTCGGCATCGGTTTCGGTCTTCAGACCATCGTATCGAATTTTGTCTCAGGGATCATCCTGCTGGTTGAGCGTCCTATCTCCAAAGGTGACTGGATCGATGTGAACGGCATGATGGGATATGTGCGCGATATCTCAGTCCGGTCGACGCGGATCGAGACGTTCGACCGGACGGATGTGATCGTTCCGAACTCGGACCTGATCAGTGGGGTGGTTACGAATTACACCCGGGGCAATACGATTGGCCGAGTGATCGTGCCTGTAGGCGTCGCCTATGGTACCGATACCCGCAAGGTCGAAACTATTCTGGGCGAGATCGCAAATGGGCACCCGATGGTTCTGGCCAATCCCGCGCCCAGCGTAGTGTTCCAGGGCTTCGGTGCAGACTCGTTGGATTTCGAAATCCGCGCAATCCTGCGGGATGTGAATTGGGTGCTGTCTGTCAAATCCGACATGAACCACGAGATCAATCGCCGGTTCGTTGAGGAAGGCATCGAGATCCCGTTTGCGCAGCGAGACCTGTGGCTCCGTAACCCTGAGGTGCTGACGGGTCAGTCCGATCCGTCCAATGATGCTTCTGCCGTGGATGACGACCTATCACCCCATGCGCCATCGACAAAACCAGTGGACATGACAGCAGACGATCTGGACGCGGCAGGGGATCAGGACGGCGAGGGCGACAACCACTGAGCGTGATGCGATCGGCATTTTCCCGCAAATGGTTATCGGACTGTTTCATTTTGATGTAGTCTGAAGTCATTTGCAGGAGGAATTTTGATGGTTACATTTTCACACAGCCTCGCGCGTATTGCCGTCTGGAATCTGGCCGGCTTCAATCCAGTAAACACAAGTCTGGGTATTCCAGCCAGCAGTGACCGGGTCACCCATCAAATCGAAGGGCTGGCCCTGCTGGACGCCGAACTGATCACTCTGGTCGAGGTCAGCCCAATTGAACATATCGATCGGCTGGCCTTGGGTCTGGCCGATAAGGGGCTGGACTATCAGGTCAAGATCCTGCCGCAGCCCAACGGCAATATCCATATCGGGTTTCTGCACAAACCGGGGGTCTCGGTGACAGGTTTGCAGCTGATCGACGGCTCGGAAGGTGACGATCCCGGCGGACGTCAGGCCCTGATCGCCGATGTCGAGGTCGGCAAATTCAAGGCCAAGCTGATCGCTGTGCATCTTAAATCCGGACGAGACCGGCCCGAGCAGCAGATACGTGACAGCCAATGCAGGATTATCGGAGACAAGATCGCCGAGATCCGCTCGACCCCCGGTCTGACACAGCGCACGATCCTTCTGATGGGTGATTTCAACATGATCCCCGGTCAGGACGTCAGCAATTTCCACCATCTTGGTGGGGACGACATGATGGACTTTGTTTCGTGCTGGGATCTGCAGGACCGATTTTCACATATTCTGGATAAGGGTCGCGCCAATTTACTGGACGGTTTTGCCGTATCACGCACCTATTCCACCGATTATGTCCGCGGCAGCTTGCGACTGTTTCCAATGCACTGGACCATGAATATGGGGCGCGAGGCGTTCAAGGATGAGGTGTCGGACCATCTGCCTTTTGTCGCTAGCTTTCGTATTTTTTGACCGGTCCATTTTTGCGAATGGGGCCTTGCACTCGGTTCAGAAATTCGCATAAGTCACCTCTACCGGAGAGGTGGCCGAGTGGTCGAAGGCGCACGCCTGGAAAGTGTGTAGGCGGGAAACCGTCTCCAGGGTTCGAATCCCTGTCTCTCCGCCATATGCCCTATGTAATCTGAGTTGCCTTGCGGTCTATGCGAGACTGTTTGTGCACGGCTTTCAATGTGAAGTGTCGTGCACAATGCACCGGATTGATGAGATTTGACTCAATCTGACAACAAGGCGATGACTTGATCGGTTTCGGGTCTTCGTCGCGATGCCACTGGCACTTGAACCGCTAGAGCACGCCCTGTCGGGCAGGATTGCGCGTGGGCCGTAACGAGTGCACCAGATTTCAATGGCTCCTCGAGTAAGCATAGGTGCCCCATTAGCACGCCAGCTGCAGCCTTGGCCTCTTCCACGGCAAGGCTGTAAAGCGAAAACTGCGGGCCAGTTTTGACATCTGGGACCTCACAACCTGTGCTTCGCGACCATGTGGACCAATCGCTGCTCCAAGTCTGATCGTGCAACAAGGGAGTGCCTTGAAACCCGTTGTTGCCGGTTAACTGATCCAGCAGAGCAGGGGCGCAAACCGGTTGGATTTCATCCTCGCACAGCACAATTTGGTCAGGTGCTTCGTCCAAGGTCGCGAAGAAGATCGCCAAATCGAACATCTCACGCGAAAGGCTGGGTGGTGTTTCCAGCGCCGTGACCGAAAAATTGATATGAGGAAAACACTTTCTGATCCGGCGTAATCGTTTGGGCAACCAGAGTTGGGCAACAGCAGGCAAGGCGGCGATGTGAAAATCGGCATTTGGCTTGAGGTTCCGAAGGGCCCGAGCGGCATCGCCCATCTGATCAAAGGCTGTGGTGAAGACAGCGACAAGTGATTGTCCCTCAGGCGTCAGTTCCACCCCTTGGGCGTTGCGGCGAAACAGCGGCGCACCTGCCCAATCCTCCAACGCCTTTACATGTTGTGAGATCGCGCCCGGAGAAACGTTCAGCTCTTCCGCCGCCGCAACAAAGCTGACGTGACGCGCTGCTGCCTCGAACGCCCGCATTGCGTTCAGCGGAGGTCCCTTGGGGCGTTTGGGGGCGACACTCATCGATCTAGCCTTAGTTTTTCTACGCCAAGAAATAACAATTCTGCTTTGCGGTGTCACGCGAAAGCCGCCAAACTGCGAAAAACAGGAGGATGTCAGATGACACTTGTACAAAGAGATTGGGTGCCTGCCGCAAGCGAAACTCTGATCCAGGACATCGCGACAAAGGCCGCATCGTTGTCGTCTGGCGATTTACTGGCCCGAATCGAGAATCTGGCAGAGGAAAACCGGCGCATTCACGAAAAAGAGTGCTTTAACCTCAACCCGGCGACAAATGTCATGAACCCAAGGGCAGAGGTACTTTTGTCGTCAGGCATCGGGTCCAGACCATCGCTGGGATATCCCGGTGACAAATATGAAATGGGGTTGGAGGCGATCGAAGAGATCGAAGTCATCGCAGCAGAGTTGTGTGCCGATGTTTTCGACGCGCAATTCGCCGAGGTTCGCGTGCCTTCGGGCGCAATTGCCAACCTCTATGGTTTTATGGCGACCTGCAAACCCGGTGATGCGATAATCGCTCCGCCAGCATCGATTGGCGGCCATGTGACTCATCATTTGGCGGGGTGTGCGGGGCTGTTTGGTCTGCGCACTATTGAGGCCCCCGTCAATGCGGATGGGTATACCGTTGATCTGGACCGGTTGAGGGCATTGGCGAAGACCGAATGCCCCAAGCTAATCACGATAGGCGGCAGTCTGAACCTGTTTGAGCATCCTGTGGCCGAAGTGCGTGCCATAGCGGATGAAATCGGCGCAAAGGTCATGTTCGACGCCGCCCATCAGTGCGGTATCATCGCCGGGCGCGCATGGTCCAACCCGCTGAAGGAGGGGGCGCATTTCATGACCATGAGTACTTACAAAAGCTTAGGCGGACCGGCCGGGGGGCTGATTGTGTCGAACGATGCAGAAATCGCCCGGTCGCTGGATGCAATTGCTTTCCCCGGCATGACAGCCAACTTTGATGCAGCCAAAACGGCTGCACTTGCCGTCACGATGCTGGATTGGAAAGAGTTCGGCTCAGCCTATGCAGATGAGATGATTGCGATGTCCAAAGCACTTGCTGCCGCGTTGGATGCGCAAGGTGTTCCGGTCTTCGCGGGTGGAGAGGGTTTCACCAATTCTCATCAATTCGCGGTACTGGCAGCGCCGTATGGTGGCGGTCAGACTGCCTCCAAACTGCTTCGAAAATCCGGGTTTCTGGCATGTGGCATCGGATTGCCAGTTGAGCCGGTGGAAGGCGACATGAATGGCCTACGGATCGGCACGCCCGAGCTGGTCCGGTGGGGTATGACAGCAGGAGATGCAGAGCGTCTGGCAGAACTGATCCGACGTGGCTTGGGCGGTGAATCCGTTCTATCCGAGGTATCTGGATGGCGCAGTGAGTTCGATAGGTTGCATTTTGTGATTTGAACCAGTTGCGGCCAATCAGGTCTCAGGCCCTGATTGGTCGCTCGATCAGAAACGCGGTTTAGCCGTTATCCGCTTCTTTCAGACCTTCGATCTGAAGGTCGAAACCTTCCTGAATGTGGCTGGTGAAAGTTTCCAGCGCTTCGGTGACATCACCCGTCGCAATCGCGTCAACGAGCGTCAGGTGGTTTCCGAGCGATTTGGAGATATCGACGTTTTCAATCGCCGAAAACAGATGGAACGCCATTGCTTTGCCCCAAATCATATCGAACATGTCGATCAGAAATTTGTTGCCCGCCTCAACCATGAAGGCACGGTGAATGTGCCGGTTTGCGATAAAGTAGTCTCGGGTCGTCGGCTGGCTCAGATCTTCTTCGCGACGAATGAGTTCGCGCAATCGATCAAGAACCTCTGGTTCAGCGTGTACCGCAAGTATGCGCGCGGCTTGTCCTTCGATGGCTGCGCGTGCCTGGTATAGTTGCCGAACCTCGGTCTGGTCCATGCGCGCCAGTCGAAATCCGCCGCTGGCGGCCACTTCCAACACGCCTTCAGTCTCCAACCGCATGAGCGCTTCGCGTACAGGCGTCCTGCTGATGTTCAACTCGGCGGCCAACTTTTCCTGCACTAGCCGATCTTCACCGGTGATCTCGCGACTCATGATGGCTTCGACCAGTTGGTCATAGACCTCGTCCGCCAGGCGTCTGCGCTGTGTTTTGATTTGTTTCAGAGCCACTCGGAGCCTCTCTTTCTGTCCTTCATGAATTCTGTATTCAATAAAACAACTGCTGCCAAGGCGAATGGGGTTGCTATTGTTCGTGTACTGTATACAGTATACAGGAAAGAATGAACAGGGAGCTCTTCATGTGTGGAATTGCTGGTAGAATACTGGCCGCGCCCGGGAAGGTTGGGGCGGATCTTGTTGACCTGATGGATGCGCAGGAACATCGAGGCGCCGACAGCACTGGCTTCGCCGTTTATGGTTTGCCACGAGAAACGGGATACGTTTTACGCGGAATGGGATTCGACAAGTCTCAACAGGATGCGGATCTCTCCGCGTTTGAAACGATATTGCGTGAACACGGAAGCAGCTTTCTGTCTGACCCCCAAATCGTAACGGACCAAAGTCGTCACTATTGCTTTCGGATGGAAATTTCAGACCCAAGGAATCTTCAAGCCTGGGTCGCGGACGCGGATGAGCTGACAGACCGCATTGAAGTTCAATCCTGCGGCCGCAGTCTTGAGATCATCAAGGATATTGGTGGTGCCGAAGCCGTGGCAGAAAAGCACGGCGTTCGCGATATGATAGGAACACATGGGCTGGGGCATGCGCGGCTTGCGACGGAAAGTTCGGTATTGCCTAACGCATCGCATCCGTTCTGGGCGCGCCCATTTTCGGATGTCGCGATCGTACATAACGGGCAGATCACCGATTACTTCACTTGGCGCGATAAGCTGACCCGAATGGGTTATCGGTTCTTGACTGAGAATGACAGCGAGTTGATTGCCGTCTGGGTCAGCGACCAGATGAAGGCGGGCCTGACCATGGAGCAGGCGCTAAAGAAGTCCATTACCTCTATCGATGGTGTGTTTACCTACATGATCGCAACGCCAAACGGGATTGGGTTTGCCAAAGACCGATTTGCAATGAAGCCTCTGGTCGTCGTCAACCGCAATGGCGATCTGGCGGCTGCGACCGAAGAACAAGCGGTCCGCCGGGTGATGACCGAGGAATGCGATGTGATCAACTACGACGGCCCGTCGCTGACCGGTATCTGGGGCGTCGGAAACCGGAGTTTGGCGGCATGAATGAGGTGGCTGCAAAGATGGATGAGATCGTCATCGAAGTCGGCAAGCGACATATCCGCGAGGTCAATCGTGAGATAATGGAAGCCTGCACAATGGGTCGGCCGATCCGCGTGGTAGATACGCTGTCTCGTCATAATTTGGGCGTGGGTCTGCCAGATAATGTGGATATCACATTTGAGGGCTCTGTGGGGTACTACTGCGGCGGCCTCAACACAGGGGCGAACATCACAATTGAGCGCAATTGTGGGTGGGCCGTTGGCGAAGGTATGGCCAAAGGGCACATCACTGTCGGTGGCTATGCCGGTATGTCCTGTGGTGCTGCGATGATCGGCGGCACGATCCATGTCAAAGGCGATGCGGGTCCAAGGGTGGGCGTTGCGATGAAAGGTGGAAACATCGTCGTCGAAGGAAAGATTGGCTATCAATCCGGCTTCATGGCGCATTCCGGTCGGATCATAGCGCTTGGCGGAGCGGGGGAATCCTGTGCTGATGCGCTTTGGGAAGGTGAGGTCTGGGTAGCTGGCGAGGTCGACAGCCTAGGTGTGGATGTCGACGTGATCGAACCGACTGCTGAAGAAGTGGCCGAGGTCGATGCGATCCTCGACCCGCTCGGGCTTGTCGACAGTTCGCGAAATTGGCGCAAAATGGTTTCGGGCCAGCGTCTTTGGTATTTTGAAAGCAGGGACGCAAGCGCATGGCTCATGATCTGAGTAAACCTTACGAATATCCGTTCGACGTTGCCTCGGAAGAGGAAATCAGGTTCCGCGATGCGGGAGCGATCGACGGCCGCCCGGCTGGCGTTCCTTCGTCGTATGACGAAGGAGGTTCGACCCGCTGGACACCCGAGGCGATCTCGGAAGTTCACGCGCTGGCGCAGCTTGGGCGCTATCAGGTACGTGGATACAACACGTTCAACAAGCAATTGCCGACTTTTGATGATCTGACATTCGTTCCTGCAACGATGACCCGCCTGCCTCTAGAAGGCTATCGCGAGAATTGCGATACGACGACCGTTCTGGGTGGAGGGCGCGGCCTTGTGGAGCGCCCGCTTGAATTGAAGATCCCGATCTACATCGCTTCAATGTCCTTTGGTGCTTTGTCGGCATCGGCCAAGGCATCGCTGGGTTATGGGGCCTCGAAAGTAGGAACCATGACTTGCACGGGTGAGGGTGGCATGCTGGAAGAGGAGCGCGAAGCCTCCCAACGCCTGCTCTATCAGATGTCACCCGCGCGGTATGGTGTGGATCTGGATCATCTGCGCCGCGCGGATGCCTTGGAACTTGTCGTGGGGCAGGGTGCGAAACCCGGAACCGGGGGTCTGTTGCTGGGTATGAAGGTCAGCCCGCGCGTCAGCCAGATGCGAACTTTGCCCGAAGGCGTGGATCAGCGATCTACGATCCGCCATCCAGATTTTCTCGGCGCTGATGATTTGGCAGTGAAGATTGAAGAATTGCGCATCGCCACCAACTATCAGGTGCCGATCTTCATCAAGATGGGTGCGACACGTCCCCGGTTTGACGTGGCAGTTGCCGCCAAAGCGGGTGCTGATGTTGTAGTAGTTGATGGTGCCGAAGGTGGTACCGGCGCGTCTCCGGAGCTATTGCTAAACCATACCGGAATCCCAACGATGAGCGCTATTCGTGCCGCGCGTGAAGCATTAGACGAATGTGGCATGACCGGCAAAGTCTCTCTCGTGGCTGCCGGTGGCATTCGGTCCGGTGTGGACGCCGCGAAGTGTCTGGCCCTCGGTGCTGACGCTGTGATGATCGGCAACGCGGCTATGGTTGCGCTAGGGTGCAACAGTCCGCGCTATCTCGAAGATTACGCGGCGTTGGGAACCTCGCCGGGCGCCTGCCACCATTGTCACACAGGTCGTTGCCCGGTCGGGATTGCGACGCAGGATGAAAGTCTCGAAGCTCGTATGAACCCGAATGCAGGGGCGGAGCGCATTGCGCGCTATTTGACGGCCATGACCATGGAGATTACAGCGCTTGCGAAAGCCTGCGGAAAGTCCTCGGTACACAATCTGGAAACCGAAGACTTGCGTGCGCTTAGTTTTCAAGCGTCAGCTTTCACTGGGGTGAAAATGGCTGGAATTGACAGGGCTTTTGACTGGTGAAAATCGCAGTTCTTGAGTTGACTAGCCACCCGCTGCCATTGTTGGAGGGAATGCCGCGGACTTCACAGCAGATTCAGGAGTGGATCGCCCCACACCTACCGGAAGCCGAGTTCGTAGTAGTAGGGGTTGTTGATGGAGAACCGCTCCCGGACGAGAGCGATTTCGACGGTGCTATAGTCGGCGGATCTGAATTTGGCGTTTATGATGACACGGATTGGATGCAGCCGCTACGTGCCTTCCTGGATCGTTGTCGAGAAATCCGAAAACCAGTCTTTGGTATCTGTTTCGGTCATCAGATCATGGCTGACGTCTATGGTGGTCAGGCCGAGAAAGCCGAGGTAGGCAATGTCGTTGGCGCACGGCCCTTCGACTATGGCGGAGATAGCGTGGATGCATATGTCTGGCATCAGGATCAGGTAACAAGCATTCCGGACTCGGCTCGGGTGACCGGATCAGCGAGCCACTGTCCAGTTGGTGCACTGGATTATGATTTTCCTGCCCGCTCTGTTCAGTTTCATCCCGAATACAAGGCGCATCACTTGCGCGATCTGTTCACCAGAGGTCGAGAGGTGCTTTTGTCAGCTACGGAGGCGGATGATGGGATGTCCTCGATCAACGCGGCAAAGGTGCCGGACGATATTGCAGCGCTTCAAGCAGTAGAGCTTTTTCGCGGTACGTACGTCCCTGAACAATAAGCCTTTGAGCGAACGGCTCTTGATCCTAATCAAGTCCAGCCAAGCCGCATTATGTATACTGTATACGAAATCGGTTGGGAGATTTGGCAATGACGGGATACAAGGATTTCTTTGAGAGGATTGCGCGGATTGTGAATGCTCCACGCGAGGGAAGTATCAGCGATCTGGAGCTATCGGATCTCGGCCTGTCCCGCGCTGATTTGGCCATGTTACGCTCTGGCGCGCCCAACGCGCGAGAGCGTATACTCTCGATGGCTAGTCAGTTTGGCCTGAGTGAAGATGATCTTAAGGCCCATCCTGAGCTTGGCCTTGAGTTGGCGGAAAAATGTGGACATTGTCGCCAAGCAAAGACCTGCCGAGATGCAATTCGATCAGGTGTTCGCCTGCCTCAGGAAAAGTGCCCGAATTCAGGGCTCTATGCGGCGCTTTCAGAAGGTTAACGCCCGCTTGGACTTTCTTTTGGGCTCAGTTTTCTTCGACCAGTGATCTTGAAACGATCAGCAGTTCCGAAATCCTTCATTCCAACACCTGCCGCAAACTCTGCAAAAACCGGCGCGTGTTTGAACAGATGTCCCGAGCAGCCCCCGGCGAACAGCACGTTTCCATGCTCGGGGTGCCAATCGACAATAAAGTGTGTGTCAGGTGTCAGGATGATCTGGTTGAATTTGGAATCCACAACCCGCTCACCCTCAAGGCCCGGAAGTCGATGACGGATGTAGCTGCGAGTGCGTCCCAGCGTTTCCTGCCGGATCAGCCTTTCGTCATTGTCTAGGTCGATCTTGTCCGGAATTACGACCGCGGCTTTCACGCCTGAACCCTCGGAGGAGGGCAGCCCGAATGAGCCCTGACCATGATCGATCCAGCAGGGCATTCGGCTCATATCGAACTCCTCGGACCCATCTGGCGTTGAGGTATAGAGGACATTCACACCAACCACCGTCGATATCGGCTTGATCGTCCTGGGGAACATGTCCGCCATCCAGGGGCCGGTTGAGACAATGATAAGATCAGCCTCAAGCGGCTTTCCATCCAGCATTGGGCGCTCTGATCCATCGGTGGTCACGCGACCGCGCTGTACGATCCCGCCCGCTCGACGAAACAGTTCAAGCCCGGTCAAGACGCAGCGATGTGCCATTAACATTCCGGCTTCGGGTTCGAACAGGGCGTATTCGATGTCAGGAACGCGAAACTGCGGAAATCGCGATTCGATGTCCTGCCGTCCGAACTTGTAGTAGGGCACACCAACGCGGTCGAAGGTTTCGGCTGTGGCGTTCTCCCAGTCGCAATGACCGCCTGTTGCAAGAATCAGCGCACCGCATTCATACATCAGGTTCTGGCCGCTCTCGGCTTGCAGTTCCAGCCAGCGCAAGCGGCTTTCGCGGGCCCAACGTGTATAGAACTCGTCCCGCCCGGAAATCGCACGGATGACACGGTTGTAATCCGTTGAAGATGCACGGGAATGTCCCGGTTCCCAGCGATCTATCAAAGTCACTGCCTCACCACGTTGTTGCAGTGTAAGCGCCGTCATGACGCCGACGATGCCGCCTCCGACAACGATGACCGAGTTCTTGGACATGATGCAGATTTTCCTTGTTTATCGATTGTCTTTGTGAATACTGTATACAGAATACAACAATTATAAAGCCAAAAAACAGGGAGAGCGCATCAATGAGTTCGGGATTTGATCTGCCCGAAGGCACGCACACCGTCATACTCGGTGTGGGTGACCTCAACGGCATCATGCGCGGCAAGCGCATTCCGGCCAGCCACTGGGACCACGTCTGCAAAAGCGGCAATGCGCTGTCGATTGCATTGATGGCGATCGATATGACGTGCGACGTCTGGGATACGCCTTATGTCAATTTCGACAACGGCTACCCCGATATGCACGTCTTCCCAATGACCCAGCCCGTCGCTGTGCCGTGGGAGCCAGGCGTCGCTGTTTGCTTTGGTCGGGCGGAAGGTATGGATCACAAGCCGGTTCCGATCGATCCGCGTCAGGCGTTGGTGCGTCAAGTTGAACGGGCCCGCGAAATGGGGTTCGAGGTCAATGTCGGTACTGAACTTGAATTCTATCTACTGGATCCGGAGACCGGACAGCCGCGCGATAGCGGGATCCAGGTCTACGGTCTGGGCCGTGCTGCGCGGATGGAGCACATCGTTGGGCCGATCCGCCAACAGATCAACGAGTGCGGTATTCCAATCGAGCAATCGAACCCCGAATACGCTGCGGGTCAGATTGAGGTGAATATCCGTTACGGCGAAGCGCTCGCAGCGGCAGATCGTGTCGTCTTGTTTAAGTCGCTGATCCGCCAGCTGGGCATCGCCCACGGCTATCTGGCAACCTTCATGCCAAAACCGTTCTTCGATCAGTCCGGCAACGGCTTCCACACACACTACTCGCTTTGGAAAGACGGCAAGAACGTCTTTGCCGATAACGGCAAGATAAACGATACCGGCAAATCCTTCATCGCCGGGCTCCAACAACGCATGTGCGAAACGGCAATCTGTGGCAGTGGCACCGTCAATGGTTATCGACGCCGTCAGCCTTATACTTTCTGCCCGATCAACACGAGCTGGGGTTATGACAACCGGACCGTTGGTATTCGGGTCATTGAAGGATCCGACAGCGCGGTGCGCGTAGAAAAACGTGACGCTGGTGCAGATGCCAATCCCTACCTTCTGCTGGCGGCCGAGATTGCAGCGGGGCTGGACGGGATCGAGCAGGGCCTGGCTCCGTCAGAACCGACAACCGGCAACGGTTACGAAGAAGGGATCGGCGATCCGATCCCGACCGACTTGCCAACGGCGATCGAACTGGCGCGAGGATCCGAATGGCTTCGCGATCTCATGGGCGAAATGCTGTGGGAGCTGGTTCTGCAGCAGGCTGAGCGCGAGCTTGAATTCTTCAATCAACAGGTCACTCCGGTTGAGTTGGACCGTTACCTGAGGACCTTCTGATGCATTTGGGCAAGGTCGCCGGGACCGTCACAGCCACGGCCAAAGACGCAAAACTGGTCGGTACGAAACTGCTGGTGACGGATTTGGTCGATAGCAAAGGCAAGGTGATCGAACCGGCGCGGGTCGCCGTCGACACCTGCGGTGCCGGGGTGGGGGATACGGTTCTGCTGGTCAACGGCTCGGCGGCGCGTATGGCCGCCGGTCTGTCCACCGCGCCCGTCGATCTGGCGATCATCGCGATTGTGGATCGCGTGTCCACGACCTGAACCAAGAACACCAAACATCTAAATTTCTTTGGAGGAACTAAAAATGGCGAAACCAGTGGCGGGGCAAATGGCCCTGGGCATGATCGAAACGCGCGGACTGGTCGGCGCGATCGAAGCGGCAGATGCGATGGTCAAGGCGGCCAGCGTTTCGATTGTCGGCCAAACCAAGGCTGGCGGAGGCCTAGTCACCACCCTTGTGCGTGGTGAAGTCGGCGCAGTCAAAGCCGCCGCGGATGCAGGTGCGACAGCGGCAAATAAAGTTGGTGAAGTCGTATCCGTCCACGTGATCGCGCGCCCACATGATGAACTTGAGGCCATAATCGACAGCCTTGGTGCTGGCTCTGCGGCTTAATCCGTCTGTCTTGAGGAGACGCTATGTCAGCCGGTTTCGAGGAATTCACACGTGCAGCGACACGTGGCTCAACCCGGGGTGCACCTGAACATCCCAAGCTCGACCGGATATCGGTGTTGGGCGGCGGGGCTGATGCACGCCTGTTGGCAGCTCTTTGCCTTGCCGAAGGGGCTGAGGTAACCTTGTTTTCGGCCTATGGGGCCGAACTGTCGCTGTTGGCCCAGTCCTCGGGCATCTCGCTTCGGGGTGAGGGTCCGGTCGGGACCTATCAAGTCGATCGGGATGGGCCGTCGGTGCGCACAACTGCTGAGCTGGATGCAGCGGTGCGCGATGCACAGGTGATATTCCTGACCGGACCGCTTCACAAACAGCGCACGTATGCGATGGTGCTGGCCGACCACCTCAGCGACGGGCAAATCTTGGTCCTTGCGCCAGGACGATCTCTGGGGGCTGTGGAAACAGCCTGGTTGTTGCGTATCGGAGGCTGCGCGGCGGACGTCACGCTGGTCGAGGTTCAGGGTCTGCCATACTGGTTCCGTTCCGAGGGCACAGCTTTGACGCTTTCGCAGGCGGCACCGATGGCTGCGGCAACCTTGCCGCGCGGTCGGGAAGAGGTTCTGGACGCCGTGTCCGCCTATTTGTCCAACGTTCAGGCGGTCGACTCGGTTTTGTCGTGCGGCTTCAACGATCTGTCGGCCGCAGTCGAGATACCTGCGCTGATCCTCGGCGGTGCCGCAATGCGGACAGGTGGTCCTGACATTCCAATGGGTGGTGTTCCGCTTGAGGATAACCAGACCTTTGCGTCTCTGATTGGTCCGGACCAGACAGAGGTCATTCAGGGTCTTGCAGACGAACGGCGACGCATTGCTGCTGCGTTTGGAGTTCGTAATCTGCCGGAGACAGGGCAGTGGATATCCACTTTTGCCGGCGCCGAACGTGGCTCGGGCGCGCGTCCGATCCCGGATCAGCAAACGTCGCGCGGTATGATGCGGGATGGGGTGTTGGGCTCGCTTGTACCTTTGGTCTCAGCGGGTGAGCTTGCGGGTATCCCGAGCCCGTTGACGAACAGCCTGATCGCGATGTCCGACCGAATTTTGGGGGCGGATGTGGCTGCCGCTGGACGGCGCCTCGAAGCCATAGGGGTTTCAGCGGGCGACGTTGATCAAGCGCGCCGTATCTTTGACACCATCGTCACCGGAGCTTCTTGATGGATGCAGATCTGAAATCAATCGCCGCCGCACGGCGTGCCGCAGATAGCGCTTTCGAGGCTTATCGCGCCTTTTTGGGCACTGACCCGGCGCAGGTAGACGCAATAGTCGACGCCATGGCGCGCGCCATCGAGCCCGAGGCCGAACGGCTGGGGCAAATGGCCGTCGAGGAAACCGGATATGGGAATGTGCCGGACAAGCGCGTCAAGAACCTGTTCAACGCGCTTTCAGTCGCGGATTATCTAAGAGATGTGACAACGCTGGGATTGCTTTGGCGCGATGATGCGACAAAGATCGCAGCCTTCGGTGAACCGATGGGCGTTGTGGCAGCTCTGATCCCGGTGACGAACCCCACTTCAACCATCATCTACAAAGTGCTTTCTGCGGTGAAGGCAGGCAATGCGATCGTGTGTGCGCCGCATCCGCGTGGTGTGAGTTGTGGCATCGAAACGGTGCGAATTATGGCGCGCGTGGCTGAGCAAATGGGTGCGCCCAAGGGTCTAATCCAATGTCTGGATTCCGTGACAATTCAGGGCACAGCCGAGTTGATGAAACACCGCCGTACCTCGGTTGTGATGGCAACCGGTGGTCCTGCCATGGTCAAAGCGGCGTATTCCAGCGGCAAACCCACGCTCGCGGTCGGTGCGGGCAACGTGCCGTGTTACGTACACAAGTCGAAAGCACGCGATCTGGCGGAAGTCGCCGAGATGATCGTGACGTCGAAGAGCTTTGACTACGGGACCGCCTGCGTCAGTGAGCAGGCCGTCGTCGCTGATCCCGAGATCGCACGTGATTTGCGCCACGAGCTAAAATTGAAAGGTGCCTATTTCTGCACTCCGGCCGAAGCGGATCGTCTTGCCGGGGTGATCTTCAAAGGCGTGCAGACCATGGACCCTGAGAAGGTGGGGCAAAGCCCGCAGGCGCTGGCGGATGCTGCCGGTTTTTCCATCCCACCACGCACCCGGTGCCTCGTCTCGGAAGAAACTGAAGTAGGTTGGCAGCGCCCGCTGTCTGCAGAAAAGCTGAACCCCGTTCTGGCGTTCTACGCGGCGAAATCCACAGACCATGGGATCGAGTTGGCGCAATCCATCGCCAAGTTCGAAGGGTGGGGTCATTCCTCGGTCATCCATTCGGACGACCCTGAGATCGTGGCCCGTTTTGCCACCGTGCCGACGGGTCGGGTACTGGTGAATACACCGGGCATCATGGGCGGTATGGGATATTCGACTGATCTGGAACCATCCTTCATGTTGGGCACCGGTACGTGGTCAGGTTCGATCACTTCGGACAATGTGACAGCCCTGCATCTCATCAACATCAAACGGGTTGCCTACGAAAGCAGGCCCTGGCGCGACATTTACGAGGAGTATGGCGCATGAGCGAGATTACCATCCGGGCGCTGATGCAGATCGACAACCTGCAACCAAAATTCGCCGCCTATAACGGTGCGACGGTGCAAGGGTCGGTGCCCTTGTCCGGGGATACGGTTTTGATCGGAGAGTTTGCGCCGGGTAACGGAGTATTCTCGCTGATCGACCGGGCGCTCAAGGCATCTTCGGTTGAGGCGACAACACAGATGGTCGAGCGCGAGTTCGGGTTCTTTATCCTGCGGTCTCCGTCGAATGCGGAGGTGTCCGCCGCGCGCGATGCGATGCTGGCCGAGCTCGGCGCAACAATGTCTGACCGGTTGAAGCCGGCGATCAGTTCCACGCAGATTATCACCAGCGTCGAACCCTATCAGGCGCAACTGCTGAACAAATGGCGCAAGGGGGCTCTGATCGTTCCAGGGCAGACGTTGGGCATCGTCGAATGTGCCCCGGCTGCTTATATCTCGATTGCCGCGAATGAAGCGGAGAAGGCGGCAGAGATCGATATTGTCGAAGTGCGCGCCGTGGGGCGGTTTGGCCGCCTGTTCATCTCGGGGTCTGAAAACTCGGTCAAGACCGCCGTCGAGGCCGCAACCCGCGCGATAGAGGCGGTGGACGGGCAAGCCAACTGATGGCAGCGCCGCGCGTCATAGGTTCAGAGGCGGTCGAAGATGCCCGCCGTCGCGGTCGGATCGTGTTTGAAGTCCTGCCCGACGATATCGTGACGGCCTTGGCACGCGAAACTGCCGAGCGTGTTGGCATAAAGCTTGTCGACGGACCGCTGGAAAAGCCACAACCAACGCGTACAGACGCTACTATTTCAATGCAGCGTGTGTTGTATCGCCGCTCGCCCAAATGGGTTGCTCCGGTGCGTTCGAAACGCAAGGCCCGAAGGCTTGGCAAACTTGCCATGATCGGGGCAGGGGGCGTCGGGGGCAATGTGGCGCATCTGGCGGCGATGCAGGATATCGCGGATGAGATCGCGCTGATCGATATTGCGCCCGGAATGGCCGCTGCTACGGCGTTGGATCTGAACCACACGTCAGGCATTACCGGCGCTCGGTCACGATGTGTTGGCGGCGAGTCGCTGGACCTTGTGGCAGGTGCTGAGGTGGTCGTGGTGACCGCAGGCCGTGCCCGGCGTCCAGGTATGAGCCGCGCGGATCTGATCGATGTGAATGCGCGCGTGATCCGCCAGGCCGCTGAGGCCATACGCTCCGCTGCGCCTGATGCCATCGTCATCGTGGTGACCAATCCGCTTGACGAAATGACCGTAGAAATGCTGCGCGCAACCGGGTTCCCTCGTGAACGGGTGCTGGGAATGGCCGGTACTCTGGACAGCAGCCGGTTTCGCAACGCCCTTGCTATGGCTGCGGGAGTAGCGCCCGCTGATGTCGAAGCCTTCACGCTCGGAAGCCACGGGGACGAGATGGCGCCAATCCCAAGCCGGGCCAAAATTAAGGGTAGGGCATTAGACGTGTTTTTATCGCCTGATCAGATTAAGGCTTGCGTTCAGGACGCCGTGACCGGCGGTGGGCAGGTAGTTGCCCTGAAGAAATCCGGTTCCGCAACCATAGCACCGGCGCACGCGTCGATCGAGTTGATCGACCATATCCGGGGCGCACGCACCGGCCCGGTTCCGGTCTCGGTCATGTTGCAGGGGGAATATGGCATCGATGGGGTTGTGCTTGGTGTTCCTGCCCATCTGGGGTCTTCCGGGTTGGTCGAAGTCGAGGAGTTGAGGCTGACCGATCAGGAACAAGCAGCCTTGCAGAAAGCGGCGGATGCCATCCGATCGAGGTTGGGCCTGTGACCCTCCGCATCTGGAAGTCAGGCGGGCGGTTCGAAGAAGTTGCGTCTTATTCCCGCGCAAAGCGCGTCGGTCCCTTCGTTTGGGTGGCAGGGACCACAGCGATCGAACCCAGCGGGCGTATTCATGCGCCAGGAGATGTGGGAGCCCAGACAAAATACATTCTGTCCCGTATAGAAGAGGCGCTTAAGGCCGTCGGTGCCGAGATGCGCCATGTAGGCCGGGTCCGCGCATATCTGACCGATCTGTCGCGCGCGGGTGAATTCGCGAGCGTTCACGGAGAGGTATTCAAACATATCGATCCTGTTCTGACAGCCGTTCAAGCCGGGCTGACGCAACCCGGTTTGACGGTGGAAATCGATGTGGATGCGGTAATTCACGACGAAAACGGCGAAATCAGCGGAATCTGAACATGAGTCACCAAGAAAGGATTTGATCGAACTATCGTCTTGTGTACTGTATACAGAATACAAGAAGGGCACAATAAGACACAGGGAGCTAATGTGATGATCAAGACAGCGCTACTCAGCGGAACATGTATCGCGCTTGTGGCCTCGGCGGCCGCAGCTGAAATCAAGGTGGGCTTTATTGGATCTCTTTCCTCAGACACCGGTCTGTCGACGCTGCGTGGTGCAGAGATCGCGATTGAAGAGCTTAATGCGAATGGCGGCGTTATGGGGGAACAGATCACGCTGGTGTCCGCCGACACTGGGCAGGACCCGACCGAAGGGGTGCGGGCCTATGAATACTTGGCGGAAACCGAAGAAGTGGATTTCATCATCTCAGGCTCTATCGATGATGTTTCGCTGGGCTGGCTGCCGCGAATGCAGGAATACCGAATTCCGACGCTGGACACGTGGACGTCATATATCGGCATCATCGACATGGTGGTCGAAGATCCCGAAAGCATGGCACCATATTTCATGAACATCGCCTCAGACGAGGCGCTTGCCACGCTCTACATAAATTTTGGTGCCGACGTCCTGAAGGAAAAGATGGGTTGGGACTCCGTTGTCATTCTGGCTGAGGATACAGCGTTTGGCGAAGCGATCACCGGATTGGTGACCGAGGCGCTTGCGCCGGTTGCGGGGATCGAGGTCAAGGACATCATCACCTATGATGTTGCCACCGTTGATTTCGCGCCGATCTTCAGCCGTGCGCAGGATACCGGGGCTGACTTTATCTATCAGGTCTCATCCGTAAATTCGCAGGTGGTTTCGTCGCAATATGTGAAACTGCAGGTCCCCATGGCGATGACAGGTGTGAACGTAGCCGCATTGGGTATGGAATATTGGGAAGACACTGGCGGAGCCGGTGGCGGCATCTCGACCCTGTCTCCGATTCCTTCCGTGGGATTCAAGCTAGATCCGGCCAGTCAGGCCTTTGTTGATACCTATCAGGCCAAGTATGACAGCCGCCCACTGCTGCCGCATTTCAATGGGTTCAACGCCTATCACGGTCTGAAACAGGCTATGGCTGCCGCGGAAGAGGCGGGTGGCTTCGACAATGTCGAAGGCTGGGCCGATGCGATGAAGAAGCAGGATCTGGTGCTTGAGATGGATGGTCAGCTTTGGCTGCGCTACGCCTTCTGGGGCGACGATGAGGTCGAGCCTGTGACAGGCCGCACCTATCCTCACAACATTCGCTTTGATCTGTCTGAGCCGTTTGATGATGCGGCCCCGTCAATGGTCGTTGTTCAGTGGTATGAAGACGGGACTGCCGCAGTTGTGTACCCCGAGAAATACGCGACGGGCGAATTCACGCTTCCCAGTTGGGTCAAGCCGTAACCCGGTCGCGTCGTTAGCTTGAAACGGGTGCGCGGCAGCGCGCACCCGCAGCCAAGGATCCATTTATGTTGCAGATACTGATTCAGGGGCTTTTGCTCAGCGGTCTCTACGCGCTTATAGCAATGGGGTTTACGCTGATCTTCAGTATAGGCCGCGTTCTGAATCTCGCCTATGGCGCCTATCTGATGGTCGGCGGCTACATTTACTTCTGGATATCGCAGTCACTTGGTATGCCAAAACTCATGGGCGTTGCCGTTGCCGCTGTGCTGGGTGTTTTGATGGGAGTTCTGAAGTACCGCCTGATCGTCAAAACGCTCAAAGGGGATCACGTGGCTGTCGAGATTTCGACGTTGATCCTTGCTGTCGTCATTCAGGCCGGGATCGTTTTGGTCTTTGGCGACAGCAGCAAAATCCTTTTGCCGATTGTCCCCGGTGTGATCAATGTGGCCGGGGCCTCGGTCACGTATAACATCCTGATTGCAACCCTTATTAGCTGGGCAATTCTGCTAGGGCTCTATGCCTTTGTGCGGCTCACACATACCGGACGGGCGATGCAGGCGGTGTCGATGGATGCTAAAGGCGCTGCAATTTCCGGGATCGATCCGGATCGCATCAATCTGATCACCTGGGGTATCTCTGGCGCATTGGGCGCAATCGGAGGCGTCTTCTTTGCCAGCTACACTCAGCTATCGCCATCCATGTGGGTGGCTCCGCTAATCATTTCGGTGGCTGTGGTTATCGTTGGCGGGATCGGATCGATCCTGGGCACTTTGGTGGTGGCGCATATTGTGGGCTTCCTCGAAGTCATCGTTGTGGCGACGCTTGCACCTGAGTTGCGCGGTGTTTTCACGATGCTGTTGATCATCGGGGTGCTGGTCACGCGACCGCAGGGCCTGTTCGGCCGAGAGGAGCTGTGACGATGGGGCTACGCTGGTTTCACTTTGCACTCTGGGGTGGCTTGATCGTCGGAATGTTCCTGCTTCCGCAATTCGTCTCGAACGGGACGATGCGCACGATGATCTTTGCCAACTACCTGGCGATCTTCGCTATCAGCTGGGACGTGTTGTCTGGCCGAACAGGCTATGTGAGCTTTGGTCATCCATTCCTGATCGGTATCGGGGCCTACACCACGGCAATCCTGACCAAGCGCTTTGACGTCGCTGTCGAAATCTCGATCCCGATCGCCGTACTTGTTACCATGATCGCGGGCCTATTGGTGCTGCTACCAGCGCTGCGTATCCGTGGAAGTTATTTTGCGCTCGTCACGCTGGCGTTCATGGAGTTGCTCTACCAACTGGTTCAGGTCATTCGCCCGGATCTGACCGGCGGAACACGCGGCATGTCGGGTATTCAAACTCTGACGCGCGGCGCGGCGAACGGGTATTATCTGTCCACGACGCTGATGTTGGCGATCGCCGTTAGCATGTGGCTTTTGATGAAGACGCGACTAGGTACGGCCTTGTCTGCCATCGGAATGAACGAGGAAAGTGTGCGCGGTTCGGGCCTCAGCACCACGCGCCTCAAAGCTTTTGCCTTTCTGACAAGTGCGATGATCGCGGGCTTGGGTGGTGCCTTCTACGTTCACTATCTGGGATCGCTCGCGCCGCGTGCGTTGTTTGATATTAACTTCCTGTTCACAATCATCGTTGCGGCACTTCTGGGGGGAACCTCGACCATCATTGGCCCCATGATCGGCGCGTTCTTCATGACATTCCTGTTGGAGTATCTGCGACCGGTCCTTCCTGGCGCCGAACGGTATTTCGTCTACGGAGCCATAGCGCTGCTCCTCTATATGTATCAGCCGAAAGGCATTGTTGAGCTGGTTCGGCGTGGTTTCAAAGGCCTGGGCAAGGGGCGGACGACATGAGCGTGGCGTTACAGGTTTCAGGTCTGGTAAAACGTTTCGGCGGATTAGTCGCGACGAATGATCTTTCGTTCTCTCTCAAAGAGGGCGAGTCGCTTGGCTTGATCGGTCCCAACGGGGCAGGCAAGACGACCGTGTTCAGCCAGATCATGGGTGAGTTGCGGCAAAACGGCGGAACGATCGAACTGTTCGGGCAGGAGATTTCGACACTGTCGACGCCACAACGCATTCGGGCCGGGGTCAGCCGAACCTATCAGATCCCACGCCCGTTTGGTGATATGAGCGTTGCCGAAAATATCCGGGTTGGCCTAATGCCCGACAATATCTGGCAGATGATCGTCTCACCCCCAGATAAAGAACGTGAGCGAGAGCTTGCGCTCAGCGTCGGGTTTACAGAAGCGGATTTGAAACGCGCGCCAACAGAACTGGCCATGGGTGATCTGCGTAAACTTGAGATGGCGCGCACAATGGCAACCGCGCCCAAGGTGATGCTGCTGGATGAAGTGTTTGCGGGTCTCACCACAGGAGAGATCGCCCAAATCTCTGATCTCATTCAGTCGATGCGCAAAGATGGGATGACTTTTCTGATCGTCAGCCATGATTTGCCTGCGCTTGAGCCATTGGTCGACCGCGCGATCGCCATTGAACGGGGCACGATGATTGCCGAGGGCTCGTTCAGCGAAGTCATGAACGACAAGGCTGTTCAGGCCTCGTATCTGGGGGGCGCGTAATGTCGTATCTGGAAATCGAAAACCTGTCGGCATTCTATGGCAAGGCGCAAGCGCTGACCGACATCTCGATCACCGTCCAACCCGGTGAGATTGTCGCTGTGGTGGGTCCAAATGGGGCTGGAAAATCGACCTTGCTGGACAGCATCATGGGGCTAGTCAAAATCGAGGGCGATATCCGGCTCAGGGGGCACAGCCTTGCCGGTCGGACGCCTTCCGAAATTGTACGACATGGCGTGGGTTATGCGCCCGAACGCTTCAACCTGTTTCCCTATATGTCAGTGCGTGACAACCTAATGGTCGGTGCCTTCACGGCCCGCGAGGACATCCAGAGCAATCTGGCAATGGTACACAGCCTGTTCCCGCGTCTCGAAGAGAGGGAAGGGCAGGAGACCTCGACCCAGTCGGGCGGGGAACGTCAGATGGTCTCGTTCGGACGCGCGCTGATGACCAGCCCCGAGCTGTTGCTCGTCGACGAACCGACGATTGGTCTGGCCCCAAAAATCTGTCACGAAATCGCCGAGGTGGTGCGCAAGCTCAACAAGGAATACGGGCTGACAGTTGTAATCACCGAGCAAAACGCCAATTTCGCGCTTTCGCTTGCGAGCCGGATTTACGTGCTCGAGTCAGGACGCATGCAGACATCAGGCACCGCAGACGAGTTGCGGAATGATAAGCGATTGCTCGAGGCTTACTTTGGCGGTCACTAGAAGCCGCTTAGAAGCGGTAAGTCGCGCCAATCAGTGGACCGGATTGGTCGAACTTGAAATCGTTCCCGTCGATGTCGTGGTCGAATGAGATATAGCGGTATCCACCGCGGATCAGCCAACGATCATTAATCGCATAGTCGGCTGTCAGCAGAACCTGCCATGTCTCGCTGCCACTGCGGAAGCCGCCATAGTCTACAAACCCAGTTCCTGACCATTTGTCCGAGAAATTGACGCGTGCGCGGGCCCCGATCACGGGATCGGTCCAGCTTGAATCAACCGTTGTTCGGCGGCCGGGGGCCGCGCCCGGTTGCAATTCAAAGTCGGTTTCCGTGCTGAACCACCTGAATCCACCGACAATATCCACATTCGCGGTTTGATCCTCGTAGACCCTATAGCCGACATAGCCGCTGAGAAATTGCGTGGTAAAGGATGTGTCCAAGCCTGAGCTGGCAGGGCCGGGAGTGTCGCTGCTGAAAGACAGATTGGTATAGTTATAGTCGGCCAACAGGGACCACCGGCCATTTGTGGCGGCAAACGCGGCCATGAAGGCAAAATCGAGATTGTCTAACGCATCGGAAAAACTCAGAGTGCCATCCAGTGTACCCATCGGTGTGCTGAGTGAGGTCTCAGTTTCCGGCATGAAAAGATAGATTGAGGCCTCATATGACCAGTCCGACTGTTGGGCCAAGGCCATTGGTGCCATCGAACCTGCCATTGCGAGGCCAAGCGCCAATCCTGTCCACTTTACTGTCACATCCATTTTCCGTCTCCCGCCAAGAACCTTGAATTGATTTCTATTGTCGCCTCATGCCAACCTAGCCAGGCGCATTGTTCGTTCTTTCATGCTGCAACGTCTTCGGATTTGCCTGCGCCGTCACCGACACGATTGATATCGGTGCTGGGAAAAAACTCGGACCAGACATGCCAGAACACGCCTGCGCGCAGGGTTTCGACCCGTTGTAGTTGGCCCTGATCAGACATTCCCCAAAAGTCACATTGGGTCACGGGTTGACCGCTGTCATTGTACCAAACGCCCAAGCTTTCAAATTTTGGATCGAGGCTGACGACGATATCCCGCCCGCCGACACGCGCGTTGACGATCCAATCGTTGTCGACAACGAAATCGTCGGTCCAGCAGGTGGCATCCTGTCCGATTGTGATCCCCCAGACATAGGTTTTATTCGGCAGCCGATTGTCCGAACGGTCCATGTTGTCCATCACCGGAGCCTCTTCCTGATGCTGGCGGCCAATGCCCCAGCCGAACGTGATCTCGGTCATCATGTCCAGCAACCGCAGCAAGGGGTTTGGGGAGGGTTTGTTCAAAAACACCTCTCCATCCGGGAAAGCCTTTTGAAATCCACGGAAAGTCATCCGATAGGTTGGCCAGGGTGTCATCTGCGCTTCGGGCCGCAGAGGGCACGCGAGGCCGTTTGCATTTGTGTCACGATCCGCTTCGCGAAAGCCGTATATGTGCTGGATGGGTTCACCAGTATCGTTGTCCCGCAGGATCAGGTTGTTGCCGTGCTGGGCGAGAACCTCAAGGTTCAGCCGTTTGCCTTCGATGCTTGGCGCATAGCCCTGACCGAGATTGGCCATGGCGCAATAGGTCATCACGACGTCTTCTCCGCCCAGCCCTTTGTCGTCGCCCGCCAAATGTGGGCGCATGATTTGTGCATCAGGATGGGCTCGGGCATGGCCGTCATTCTCAATCACCATCACGGGGGCAGTCGGCCCGACATATTTGCGGGCCTCGTCGATGGGAAAATACTGCGCGTCATTTAGCTGATTTCTCAGACCTAGATGAACCCAGACATAGGGAAAGCCATAGAGAAGTAGAACAAGTAAAGCGGCAATGAGCCAAAGCCAGAACGGCCCGGCTCCCAGGGCGAAATGCGCGAGCGTTGCGAGAGCAAATGCGCCCAACCCGATGGCAATCAAGCGGTATTCATTGCGGATGAAACGCACCATATTCTCGCGCTTTACCTTCAACAGCATCTGGGACACGTCGCCCAAATCACGGAAGTAGACGAACCCGATTCCAAGTGATCCGATTAAACCCAGTGCGAATAGGAGTAATCCAAGCATGTGATGATCCTAGAAACTTGAGTGAATGACGACGGCGACACCGTGCTATTGCTGCGGGGATTGGCTTTTGATCAGGAAAGCCTCGACCGCTTGTTGGGTTTCGGGGCGCAGGTTCTCGATCCCTTCATAGGGCACGCCATACGCGGGTGGCGTGTCGGGGAATTTCTCTTTGCGGGCCATGTGTCGGCCAAGGATGCGTGCGAATTCCTGCCCGCCCCAGGCGCCAACCTCGGTCGAGACTGAATATTCCTCGCGCGTGTCCCGGTAGAGATCAAAGAACTTTGCCAGAATAGCGCTTTCCCCGGCTCCCGGCAGTTTGAGCTTAAGCTGGTCCTTCACGATCGCCTCGGGTTTGTTCACCGAATAGATGATCACGTGATCTCTGCGCGCTTTGGCTTCGTCCGCAAACAATAGCGCTGCGGATTGATCGACGCCATCCACCAGACGATCTCGCGGGATGTATTGCTCGGCCCCCGCAAAACGTGAAAGCGTTGTATAAAGGTCCGAAACGTGAATGATGCTGTTCAGCAAACCATCTGCCTGAATCATCCCCGGCCAGCGAATAAAGGCGTCTACCCGAACGCCGCCCTCAGTCGTATCCCCTTTGCCACCAGCATATATCATCGGAGTATAGCCCGATTGCGGGGCGTATTTGGTAAAGTGGCCGTTGTCCCCCATAACGATGACGATGGTATTCTCGCTGACCCCCAACTCTGCCATGCTGGCGAACAAATCACCCAACCATTGATCCAAAAGTTGCATCTTGTCGACATAGAGACCGCCATTCGCGCTTTCGGGACCAGAGCGTCCGGCGCGGGTATTATCCAGAGGGATCATCGGCCAATATTGCAGGAAAAAGGGGGTATCGTCGCTGGCAAGACGTTCAAGCTCTGACAAGGTTTTGTCCTGAAAGGCCTGGTTCATCTCATCGTATTTGGCCGCATTCCAGCGCTCACCTGACTCCATCCGAATTTCGCGAATAGGACCGCCTGTTTCGCCTTCGATGACGGTCATCATCGCTGAGGCGTCCGGCCTGAACCAACCGTCCAGCGTGTATTTGTCATCATAATCTCTGATCGCGACCGAGACCTGCTCTTTGATTGCATCATCATTGAAAATCGTCAGCTGACCCTGCTGGTGAATGGCGTGTTGCGCATAATCAAAGCCTTGGTTCATCGCCCAACTTTCCGCGATATCTCCCATGTGCCACTTGCCAACATGGCTGGTTGCGTAACCAACCTGTTTCAGCACTTCGGCCAACGTCACTTCTGCCCCCGGCAGGCCAAAGCCGGCAATATCAACGGTGGTATCACCCATTCCCATGCGTACAGGCAGCCGCCCCGTCATTTGGGCGACGCGAGTAGGGGTGCAAGAGGGTTCGGTATACATCCGAACCATGCGCATCGCGTCGTCGGAGAAATCGTTGATATTCGGCGTCGAGTAACCCCGAACGGCGTTCAACTCGGGTATCCCCATGTCGCCGAATCCCAGATCATCGATCAGAACGCTGATGATGTTCGGTGGCTTGCCGTTGTTGCCTTCGCGAAATGCAGCCAGGGCTTCATCCACAGCCATATCATCCTGGGCCCATTGCTCTGCGCGCTGTGCTTGCAAGATATAGAATTCGGCATCGTGTTGGATTGGGTTTTCTTGCGCGAACGTGCTGCGCGCGGCAAGGCCGACGAATAAAACCAATACCCCTGAAATCTTCATTCGATATCCCCCGATCGTGTACTGGGCGGAACGCAAACACTCCTGCCGCTGATTTCACATCAAAACATTATCATATTTAAACAGGAATTTCTGTAGCCTTCACTGCTGCCAGCTGGTGAACACATCGCGAGCCAGTTCAGATTCCGGGCGCAGGTTGTCGATGCCCTCGTAGGGGATGCCGCGCCCGATTTCGGAATGCGGGTGTTTCGCGATCATCTTCTGATGGCGTTTGATCATGTCCTGAAACGACGCTCCGGCCCAAAGTGAGTAACCGACCAAAGGGTGCAGTTCGCGTGGATCACGATAGATGTTGAAGGTCGGGGCCGCCGCTCCGGGTTGGCCGGGCGCGGGCAGGTGCATTTTGAATTCCTGCTTGACCACCGAGCGCAAAACCGGGCCTTCATAGACATATACATAATCGCGGCGACCGTTGCCTTCACCGTTCAGCAGCAGGGCGGTCTGATCGACACCATCGATGATGCGGTCGCGCGGGATATGATCAGTCGCGCCTGCGATCCGAGCCATTGTGGTATAGATATCAGACACATGAAAGATATCTCCGGCGGCGCTGTCAGCCTCGATTACTCCGGGCCAGCGAATGAATGCATCCGTGCGTACGCCACCTTCCAGATGTTGTGTCTTACCGCCACGATAGATCAGTTGATTGAGCCCCGAAGTTCCTTCGTAGTGGTACATCAGTCCATTGTCGGCCATCAAAACCACAATCGTGTTGTCGGCTTCTCCGGTTTCTTCGAGCTTGACCAGCAGGTCACCGATCCAGCCATCCAGTAGTTGCAGTTTGTCAGCATGAAACCCGCCGTTGCGAGAGATCGCGTTCTCGGAATAAACGAAATTCAGCGGGTAGAGCGGCCAATATTGCAGGAAAAACGGTTCTTCCTCGGCTGCGGCACGCTCCAATTGCTCAAGAGCCTGACGCTGATACCTCTCGTTCATCGCTTCATACTTGGCTTGGGTCCAGACCTCGCCCGGTGACATATCCACCTCTCGGGCGGTGCCGCCTGCTTCTGCCTCGACACCAGTCACCAGTCCGTATGGTTTGAAACGCTCATCCAGCAGAAACTGATTGTTCTGCCCCTCGGGCACGTATCCGAGCATGTTATTCGCGCGCATCGCCTCGGGGGTCATGAGGCTCAGTTGAACTTGTTGATGCAGGGGGAAGGCGGCCCAATCGAAACCTTGGTTGTGGGGGTAGGCCTGTTCGATATCACCTTGGTGCCACTTGCCGACATGCACGGTGTTGTAGCCAACCTCTTTTAGGATCTCGGGCAGGGTCACCTCGCTGGCTGGAAGGCCTTCGCCTACCAGAGCCACTTTGACTTCTGTCACACCGGCACGCACCGGATGTCGCCCCGTCAGCATTGCCGTGCGGGTCGGCGTGCACGAGGGTTCCGTGTACATTCGCATCAGCGACAAACCTTCGGTGGCGAACTGGTTGATGCTGGGCGTTTCGATGCCCATGACGTAGTTCATCTTGCGATCACCCATCTGACCAAAGCTGATGTCGTCGATCAGGATGTACAGGATATTGGGTGGTTTGCCCCCGTTTGCGTCGCGGATTTCGGCCAGTTTCGCGTCAATCTCAATGTCCTGGGCATCCCAGACCGCGCCGAACTGGGCACGCAGAAATTCGAACTCACCATCGTGAATAATCGGGTTCTGTTGGGCATATGCCGAACCTGCAGTGAGGATTAGCGCGGGCAAAATGTGTTTCAGGGTCATTTCAAGCCTTTCGTTTTATCCATATGCCCAAGCGTACCCGGAACGTCTGACAGCTTTGCTTCGATAGAGCTTCGCAAATCAGTAACGGTTTCCGCCAGATCCGCGAGGTACCGAGGGCGAACGCCCGTGTCGGAAAGAGGAGACTGTGCCAGCTCGGTCATCATCTCCTGATAATCGAGGCAAATCCGGTCGAACTCACTGTCTTGGGCGCGCATGTTTCGCATCAGAACGGAGGTTCCCGGGAATTGTGCGTCAAAGAAGTCTTCTTCGTCCATCCGCGTTGCCTTCGTGGAAATTGCTCGTAAAGCATGCGTTCCCTAGAATATGACTTGAACGTATAAAGCCGCATGCTACCGTAGCACCATGGGGTCAAGCCATTGTCATGAAAGGATAGTTCTTGATTTCCCGGGGGGATAACAAACAACGTGACACAGCGCCTTCTTTCTCGGATGAGGAGGTGCGAAGTGCCCTTGGGCGGGTTTTGGCCTCGGGTGGTTTCAAAGGATCTGCCCGAATGCGGGCCTTTCTTAACTATGTCGTGACCGAAGCGCTTGCCGGCCGCACGGATGAGATCCGCGCCAAGACCATTGCCATGGATGTTTATGGTTACAGCGCCGAAGACTTGACCAAGCGGGAAGGGGTTGTGCGCGTTGATGCGGGTCGTGTCAGGCGAAAGCTAAAAGCTTACTACGGAGGTGATGGCGAAGCTGATCCCGTGGTGATTTCACTGCCTGTCGGTAGCTATGCACCCGAATTTACGCTGGGGAGTTCGCAAGCCCAGAACCCACAGGGCATTCGGCGAAGCGCGTTGGTCATCGCGTTCTTTCTGGCTTTGATTGGCTTAGGCATCTGGGTATCAGGCTATTACTCAAAGAATGAGCCTCGCAGCGCTGTGGGCCGAGGGCAAAGCGCGATTTATGACGTATCTCCCGCGCGGGTAGAAGCGATAAACCTTTGTAGTGCTGGCCGCGATGTGATGTTCCCCGTCGTTGACCTATCGCGCCTGCAGCCGGCTTTGCTGATTTTTGAGACGGCGATTGAACGAGATCCACTCTTTTTCTGCGGCTATGCCGGAGCGGCACAGGTCGAGACCATGCTGGCCATTTTGTTGTTCTTTGAACCGGATGCAGAAAGGTATTTGAAGTCTGCCGATGAAAAAAGCGCCCATGCGATGGATATCGCACCTGATGAGGCCTGGGCGCTTTCGGCGCGGGCCTGGCTGGAATTTGCACTGGGCAATTTCGATCGGGCATCGGCCCTGTCTCGCAGAGCCGTTGATCTGGCCCCCACCGATCCGCATGTCGCTGAGTTCGATGCACTTATTTCACTCTATACTCTGAATTTCGAGCGGATCCTGGCGCAATCTGAATGGTATGAAGAGCTCGCGGAACGCAGCGGCGGGCTTGTCTTTGGCAATGTACTAGGGTCTGCGCATTTTCATAGCGGAGACTATGCAGCGGCGATCCGAACTTACGAGGACACGATCGAGCGCGGAGGACCATTTGGGCCGATTTCAGCGGCCTATCTGATGGCCGCACATTGGAACAATGGCGAACAAGTCGAGGCACGGCGTCTCGCCAATGTTTACCAGAAAACTTGGCCTGGTTTTCCGCTGGAGGCCCTGAAGCGCCGCGTATTCAAAGAGTCGCAACCGGTTGATGCGCTTATTGCAGGCGTGAGGGCAGCGGGAGTCCCGTTGATCGACGGCGAGACCGCCCGCGAAAGCGATTGACTGGCAGGGTCTTATTCGTCCTGTGCGACCAGACCCAGACCGCGCAGATAGATACCAATTCCGCTCTCCAGAAGGTCTTCGGGTGGGAAGGGGGAACTTGCGCCGGTATTGCGTGCGAAAAGTTCGACAACACCATGGCTCATGGCCCAGATATGGGCGCTGAACATCGAAGCGGGCGGACGCTTCTCCGGCGGAATATGCTGCGACAGATCGCTGGCGGCCTTTTCAAGCACGTTTTTGGCCCGGTTCGCGGCCAGCGCCAGTTCCGGTGTACGATTGATTGAAATCCCGCTTTCGAACATCGCAATATAATAGCCGGGGTGCTTGCGGGCAAAGGCGAGATAGGCGCGGCCCGTGGCCTCAAACGCCGCAAGTGCCGAGGGTTGCCCTTTGTCATAGGCAAATTGCATCAGGTCGGCGAACATCTCAAACCCCTGACGGGCAGCCTCGGCGATCAGGTCCTCACGCCCTTCGAAATGGCGATAAACGGCTGCGGGAGTGACCCCAGCGGTCTTTGCGGCCTCTGACAATGTAAAACCGGTCGGTCCCTTCTGTTCGATCAGGGACAAGGCAGCCTCCATCAAGGCTTGCTTTAGGTTTCCGTGGTGATATCCGCGTTTCGTCATCCCGGCCTCAGGCGCGTTTTATTGTATATATGCAGCGGCCAGGGCCTAATCCAGCGTAGGCTGAGCAGAGTGTTGCAATTAGCTTATGCATCCCAGATTTCCGGACCACCACTGATCTTTTCATCCGGCATGCCCACCACTTCCAGGTTTTTGCCTTCGTAGTCGAGTTGGCTTAGCACGGTGCGAATGGCTGCCAGCCGGGCGCGTTTCTTGTCATCCGATCGAATGATCGTCCAAGGGCAGTTTTCGGAATGGCTTCGTGTAAGGGTTTCGGTAATCGACTGGCTGTATTCGTCCCATTTGTGTAGGCCTGCGATGTCGATCGGGCTGAGTTTCCACTGCTTCAGAGGGTCGGTTTCGCGGGCAAGAAAGCGGTTAAGCTGCTCGGCGCGCCCGACATTCAGCCAGAACTTGAAGATATGTATGCCATCATTGCTAAACCCGGTTTCCAAGGGCAGGACCTGCCTGAAAAAACGTTCACGCTCTTCCGTCGTGCAGAAGCCAAAGACATTTTCGACAACGCCCCGATTATACCAACTGCGATCAAAAAACACGATTTCACCGGCCGATGGGAGATGAGAGATATAGCGTTGGAAATACCATTGGCTGCGTTCTGCGTCCGAGGGTTTGCTGAGCGCCACGTTCCGCGCGCCCCTCGGGTTCAAATTCTCGCGGAACCGTTTGATGGTTCCGCCTTTGCCAGCGGCGTCACGGCCCTCGAACAGGATAGCGATGCGCTGGTCATTCTCTTTGACCCATCGCTGCATCTTGACCAGCTCAATCTGCAGACCTTCCATCTGCTGATCGTATTCCTTGCCTTTAAGCTTTTTGGAGTAGGGGTAGGTCGGGTTCAGAATTTCACCCTTCTTGGCCTCTTCAATAGCCGAGCGTATGGGTTTTGGGGCGTGGTTGTGAAAATAGTTCTCGATAGTGTCCGGGTCTGATTGGGTCATGCACGGCCTCGCCATAAAATCCATATCTTACTATGAATTACGGATGGACTTAACGCAAACCCGCGCGCTCGGCTGCGCGGTCGATTGCGGCGGCAACCTCTGGGGCGGCCACAACCTGCGGCATGTGTCCTATGCCGTCCAATTCGATCAGCTCAGCGCCAGGGATTTGTTCGATCAGGCGCTCGGAATGCCAGCCCAGCCCGACAGTCGTATCCGCGGTACCGTGGACAATTTCGGTTGGCACGGAGATCTCGCCATAGCGGGGTTGAAGCTCGGTGATTTCATCCAGCAGATTTGCACGCTGTTTGGCATTTGCGTGCATCGAAGACTGGCGCATGGTCAAGCCCGGCCCGAAATGCTCGGCATATCCTTCGGGGGCTTTTTGCGGTGCAAACACCTGGTCCAACGCCTTCGTAACAAACCAGTCAGGAACAAATGCGCTGACCAAAGGCAAAGCAAGGGCGTTGCCCGCTGTCGTCGCACCAATAGTGTTGAACGCGTCCAGAGGTGTTTCCCACGGGATCGCCGCCGGAGCGATCAGGACCAAAGCTGCGATGTTGTCGGGCCGGGTGACAGCCCAGGCAAGCGAAACCGAACCGCCATAGCTTTGCCCGGCGACGATCGGTTTTTCTGCGCCTAGTTTCGATGCGGCCCGTTGTAGGATTTCCGCTTGTTCGACAATGGTTTCTCCGTCGGAGTTAAAGCTATCTGAATATCCAAGACCCGGGCGGTCAAAGACGATGACGCGATAGGTCTCGGCCAGAATTGGGGCCAGCGCAAAAGTCATGTCGCGCGTGTTTCCGCTGGACCCGTGGATAAGCACCACATCCGGCCCTACGCCCATCACGACGGCATGCACAGCAACGCCATCGACATCGACGATCTGGCCTTCTGGCGGAAACGAAGCCTCGGCGCTGCTTTCACGCTGCGCGCTGCGCCATGCGGTCACAAGGGCGAGACCCACAAGCGCAACGCTGAGTGATATCAAAAGCTTACTGGCCAATTTTACTCATATCAAACGGGGTTGTCTGGTAAATTTCATTGATCCAGTTACCATAAAGCAGATGCGCGTGACTGCGCCACCTGTTCTGAGGGTTCTGGCTTGGATCATCGTCGGGATAGTAGTTGATAGGCACATTAATCGGCGTGTTATTTGCGATGTCCCGGTCATATTCCTGTTTGAGCGTATCGCTGTCATACTCAAAGTGATTGAAGATATAGAGCGCCCGATGCACGGGATCTTCGATCAGGCAGGGGCCGACATCATCACTGCCAAGCAAAGTGATCAGATCAGGAACCGCATCGATCTCGTATTGCCGCATCTCGGTCCAGCGGCTAACGGGTATCACGCAATCATCAGAAAAACCACGCAAAAATGGAGACGCGGGTGCTAGGTTCCGGTGCCGGAAGCAGCCAAAGGCCTTCGCATCCAGCATGTGTTTTTCAACGTCGTGGAAATGGTTGATCATCGCCATACCACCCCAGCATACGCCGAATGTGGAATGCACATTGGTCTGGGTCCACTCAAACACTTCGCGGATTTCATCCCAATAGGTGACGTCAGCGAAATCCAGATGTTCGATTGGTGCACCGGTTATGATCAGGCCGTCAAACTTCTGGTCCTTCACCTCCTGAAACGGATGGTAGAACTCGGCCATATGCTCGGCGGCGGTATTCTTAGTCTGATGTTCCGTCATACGGATTAGAGACAGCTCAATCTGCAGCGGGGTCGCTCCGATCAGGCGTGCGAACTGGTTTTCGGTTTGTATCTTCTTTGGCATCAGGTTCAAAAGCCCGATCCGAAGGGGGCGAATATCCTGCCGTGCGGCCTGATCATCAGCCATGACCATGACGCCCTCATTTGTCAGGACTTCAAAGGCGGGCAGGTCAGAGGGGATTTTGATCGGCATTTGGTCACGCTGTTGAAACTGCGAAGGAAGTCTGGAACTTAGGCGGGGTTGGGGCGGGTCTCAAGGGTGTGTTCGATCAACTCATCGAAATCGCCACTATTCCGCACTTTGGCGATGTCATCGGCTGCTATTGTAACGCCCCAATTTCGGGCCATCGCTTCATAGCGTGGCTGCCGGTGCGCCAGCGCTTGCGCATAGGTCCAGCGGATGAATGCATCCGGATCAACCTCGGTGCCGGAACACTTGTTGAGGGCGAGGTATTCGTCCCAAACCCTCTGCAGGAACTCGGCCTTATAGGACATAGGCTTTGGTGCCTTGTCGAAACGTTTGATCAGTTCTTCAGTGTGGGCTTCATCGCCCTTGATCCAGATCATCAGGGTCTGGCGCGACAATTCAGTCAGAATGTGGTCATTTGGATTGTCAGGCTCTACCCATTCGCAGATTGACCCGCCGGTATCGCAGATAAAGTGTGGATAGTTATAAAGACGATTGGCCCGGTCTATGAAATACTTGGTATCCAACAGGGCATGGATTTCGGCCTGCCGAAACTGGTCTTGCCGCAGCTGATATTCCGAGATTTCAAGGCCGCCCAGATCGGGATTGCCCGGCTTGCCCAGATAAGTCGACACCGGGGTCAGGTTCTGAAACGTGATGTTCGACCCGATATATATTGAATCCGACAGCAAAAGCTCGCGGAGAAAGGGTACTTTCATCGCCTCAGCCTTGGCATTGTCCGCGATATGTTCGCCCATATAGCGGGTGCCGATGCGGTAATCGATTGAATAGTGGAACCAGTCCCCGGCATCTCGCAGCGTGTTTGAGACATAGGATTTTCCCAACCCGGACATACCGAAGAACAACACCTTCTTTCGCGCAGCCTGACGCCAGTCCGTTGCCGAGTTGTAGATCATAATCCGCCGTCCCTTGTTTTGCCCTAGCTAAAACGGGCCGCTGGCGGCGTCAATCGCGTCGGCGAGATCGGCTGAGGATGAGCAAGCCGATCGCCAGTACCGTAAAACCAATAAAAGCACGTGGTGGCAAAGCTTCATCGCGCACCAAAGCACCCATTAGGATTGCGATTGGAGGAATGATGAGCGTTACGAGCAGAACATTGCCGCTGCCTGCTTGTTGCAGCACCCGATAGTACAGCAAATAGGCTCCGGCTGTTGCCAGCAGGGCGTAATAGGCGATTGCCAGCCAGGTTTGCAGGGGCAGGGTGAAGGTCGGAACTCCATCGACCAACAACATAACAGGCGTCATCAGGATCGCAGATCCGGTCAACATACCTGCTGCGGCGATCTTAGGGGGAAGGGCGCTCATGTGGCTACGCGCCCAGATGGCTGCAAACGCATAAGAAAGCGTCCCAGCCAGGATCGCAACCTGACCCAGGTTGCTTGGGTTTAGGTTGCTAAACTGTCTGAGACCAATTGTGATTGAAACGCCCAGAAACCCAAGCCCTACGCCAAGGAGGCGGGTTTTGGTCAGCCTCTCGTCGCGAAAAAACAAGGCCGCCAGAAGGACGCCGAAGATCGCGGTGGCAGCGTTCAGAATCGATGTCAGCCCAGTTTCGACATAGAGCTGCCCCCAGGCCATAAGCGAGAATGGCAGGACATTGTTCAACAGCCCCATGATCAGAAAAATACCCCAGACCTTCGGATCGCTCGGGACCGGTTGGCGTTGAAAGATGATGACGATCCACAACGCCAGCGCTGCCCAAAAAACCCTGTGGAAAACTGATGTTATGACGGGAATCGTATCAAGTGCGATTCGGATCGCAAGGAATGACATTCCCCAAATGACACCAAGCAGTATCAATTCGGACCAAGTGCGAGCTGTGAGTGTTTTCTGAGAAGTCATGGCTTGTTCTGGCATCTCTCAATCAGCATATCGACCCGGAACATGCGAAAAAGCCCCACCGAGATGGCGGGGCTTAATATGCACATTTGCATCTGCTTTAGTTCAGCGCGTAAGTCACCTGAATACCAACGCTCCATGCGCTGTTGCCAGTGAACGTGGCACGGTTATCGGGGCCAGTACCGTTGGCAGTGGCATCCCCAATATCCGTGTAGCGTACACCACCGGAAATCTTGGCCTTTTCAAGAGAGTAAGTGCCGCCCAGACCGATACTCCAGAACCCATCCGTCGGGCCTAGGTTCGAGACCGAGTTCCCCTGAGAGCTCTCGTAACCCAGCGTTACCGCGCCAGAGAATTCTTCGCTGAACTGATAGCCGAGACCCAGTGAGTAGGTCCATGTCGCCTCTTCGTAGTCGACCAGGTTAATACCTGTCAGACCAGTATAGACCGGCGGTGCGTACACGGTTTGCGGCCAGTCAACCCAACGGATCGAACCAAACAACAGGGTTTTTGGCGCGACACCTGTCTGGAAATCGAGATTGACCGATTGAGGCGTCACAACCTCGGTCGATGAATCGGCGCTGACGCGACCCACGACGGGTATTCCGGGTGGAACAATTCCAGTGATGGCATCGTTCGCTTCGGTCTGCGACAGATCATGTGTGATTTTCGAGTTATAGGTCAGAGCGACCCGTGCGGCGATATCTGGCCGTTCCCAAGCAACACCGACAACGTAACCGAAATCGATCTCGGCATCGGTTTCAACGCGGTATCCGCCGGACGCGAATGGTGTTGTGCTTGCACCAGCGATCGGAACTGAAACACTTGCTTTCAGACGCTGGGCGCGGAGACCACCGATAACACTAAAGCCACCATCCAATTTGTAGCGAAGCAAAGCTGTGATCGCATCGGTATCTGCTTTTGCGCGAAGCACGTCAGTTGTTGCTCCGGGAAGACCTGCCAGAGCCAAGACATTCTGCGACAAGGGATAATCCGAAGAATAGTCGATATCCGCGCCAAACGGCTCGTCATAAACCAGCGCGAAGTCGAGCTTTTCGGTTAAAGAAGTCTTGTATGCCAGATGCGGCGTGAAAAAGCTGTTCGAGACATTGCCCGAGTCAATCGTTTCCCCAAACGTCGGGCTGGTCGGGATTTGATCCTCCATCGATCCGCTTACGTCCGGCTTTGTATACCCAAGCCGAAACTGCACGACAGATCCCTCTTCGAACAGGATGTTAACACCTTGCCCACTTCGGTCTAGGCCGCCGGCCTGCGCCGCGGTTGCCCCAATGCACAACGCGCATGTGTGCAACAACACTCGTTTCATATATTCCTCCCTACACTGTCCAAATTGCCTGTTATACGCATCCTCATTGGGCGTATTCGGCCTCGTTACCGCTTTTTACTGTCTTAAACTTTAAAATTGGGTCAACCGGTGACGGAGCGTTATTCAGCAAAATAGCTCTATGCGGGTGTTGCTGAATTGCTACGGTTCTCGGACCAAACGTTCAGGAAAATCCCGGCAAAGATCACCACGGCCCCCAGAAGCGTCCAGTGATCCAGCGGCTCGTGATAAAGGACCATCCCGAGGATCGCGATGGTCGGAAGGCGTGCAAAATCAAACGGCACGACCACGGTCGCAGGCGCGATGGCCAGGGCATTGGTAATACAGTAGTGGGCCAATAGGCCTGCCAAGCCGACAAGCAAAAGAAGCGGCGCAGTCGTTAAGGTTGGAAGTGTGATTTGCCCATCCAAACCTGATGCAACCAGACCCAAACCGGCCTGCATCAAAGTAAGCCAGAACATAATGCATCCGATGCTGGCTGTGCGCGTTAAGGACTTGGTCGATATTGCTGTTAACGCGAAGAAAATCGCAGATGCGGCCGCAGCAATAACGCCGGGACTAAGTGTGGCGGCCCCTGGACGGGCCACAATGAGAATCCCGGCAAATCCGATTAGGGCTGCGGTCAGACGCAAAGCGGTCAACCTCTCGTGCAGCAGCAGTGGGGACAGCAGGATCACCCAGATGGGCTGAGTGAATTCGAGTGCAAAGACCTGGGCCAACGGGATCACCGTTACTGCATAGAACCACAGGTTCTGCCCGGTGAAATGCAACACGTTTCGAATACCATGCAAACCAAGACGTTCGGTGGTTACCTGATGCCATTTGCGTGAAGCCGAGAGGACGATTGCCACCACGCAGATACCAACTAGGCTGCGATAGAACATGATCTCAAAGGTGTCGTGCGTCACGCTCAGCTCGCGGCCGGCAATGGCCATCGATGTGAATGAGGCGATCGCCCCTGTCATCCACAGCGCCGCCTTACCGATCTGCATTTTATTGCTGTTCATGAGATCTCTTACATGTGCCGTGGTGCAACGGGCTGAATAGATTGCGTTTTACCCGATGACGCAAGGCTAAATGTAAGTCTGGCCGTCTATGATCGCTTTGGGTGAGCGGCTTAGATGATGCCAGTATTCTGACGCGAACCCGCAAATAAAGGGGGTTCTTAACCGGTCAGCGCGCTGGCGCTGATATTCAGGTGGTTGGCAGAGCTTTGCTGACCGAATCGCCGTTCAACACGTATCGAGCACCGGTATGAGGGCAGGTAACCTCACCACGACCAGTGAGAGGTAAATCCAACTGCTCGCCATACTCGCTCATCCAGCCAATCTGTTTTGCAGCGACGCCCACCATCAGTGCGTATGGCTTCACGTCAGCATTAACAACGGCACCTGCGCCGATAAAAGCGTATTCCCCGATTGTAGCACCGCAAACGATCGTGCAATTGGCGCCCAGCGTGGCCCCTTTCTTTACCAGAGTATTGCGGTATTCGGCCTTTCGTTCGATCAATGAACGCGGGTTGTACACATTCGTGAACACCATGCTCGGCCCACAGAATACGCCGTCTTCCAGCGTGATGTTGTCATAGATCGAAACGTTGTTCTGAATTTTGCAATCGTCGCCGATTATGACCTTGTTCCCAACGAAGACATTCTGCCCGAGTGAAACATTTCGGCCCAGTTTGGCGCCTCCGCAGATGTGCACCCAATGCCAGATTCGGCAGCCATCTCCGATCTGCGCGCCTTCATCGACGATTGCCGTTTCATGTACCGAGTAGTTGCTCATCGAATTGTCCTTCTCCCGTCAAACGCGGTGCATTTCAGCACTGTCGAGGGGGGAATAATCATTCCCATTCAATCGTTCCGGGAGGTTTCGAGGTGATGTCGTAAGTGCACCGGTTGATGCCCTTGACTTCGTTGATGATACGCGTGGCGGTTTCACCGAGGAATTCATGGCTGAACGGATAGTAGTCCGCTGTCATGCCATCGACGGATGTGACCGCGCGGAGGGCGCAGGCATAATCGTATGTTCGTCCATCCCCCATTACACCGACTGTGCGCACCGGAAGAATGGCGACAAAGGCCTGCCAAATCTCATCATACAGACCATGTTTGCGAATCTGGTCGATATAGATGGCATCGGCTTCGCGTAGGATCTCAAGCTTTTCGCGAGTTATCTCACCCGGGCAGCGAATGGCAAGGCCGGGGCCGGGGAAGGGGTGGCGACCGATGAAGCTGTCGGGCAGGCCCAACTCTCGGCCCAACGCGCGGACCTCGTCCTTGAAGAGTTCACGCAGAGGCTCGACCAGCTTCAGGCCCATCTTTTCAGGCAGGCCACCCACATTGTGGTGCGATTTGATGGTCACAGATGGACCGCCTGAAAACGACACGGATTCAATCACATCTGGATACAAGGTGCCCTGTGCCAAGAACTCGGCGCCGTCGATTGTGTCGGCGTGTTTCTGGAACACGTCGATGAACAGCTTGCCGATAATCTTGCGCTTGGTCTCAGGATCGGATTGACCATCAAGTTCACCCAGGAACAGTTCGCTTTCGTCCGCGTGGATCAACTGGATGTTGTAATTGTCGCGGAACATGCCGACGACTTCGGCAGCTTCGTTCTTGCGTAGCAGCCCATGGTCGACAAACACGCAGGTCAGCTGATCGCCAATCGCCTCATGTATCAGGATCGCCGCAACCGAGCTGTCGACACCGCCAGACAAGCCACAAATGACTTTTTTGTCCCCGACCTGTTCGCGGATCTTGCGGATCATCTCGTCCCGATAAGCCCCCATGGTCCAATCGCCCTTGAACCCTGCCAGTTTGACAAAATTCTCATAGAGCTTTGCACCCTTGGGTGTGTGATGAACCTCGGGGTGAAATTGCACCGCATAGAAATGACGCGAGGCGTCGGCCGTGATGGCATACGGCGCGTTGGGTGAAGTGCCGAACACCTCAAAACCCGGAGCGATTTCGCTTACATGATCGCCGTGGCTCATCCAGACCTGCTCGTCACCTTCGGCGAACCAGCCATCGAGGATATCAAGCCGATTATTCGGAGTAACAAATGCGCGGCCAAATTCTGCGGTGCCGTGCCCGCTTTCAACCTTGCCGCCCAGCTGATGCATCATCACCTGCTGACCATAGCAGATGCCCAGGATCGGCACGCCGTAGTCAAAAATCTCTTGCGGGGCGCGGGGTGAACCCTCGCGCGTAACACTGTCAGGGCCGCCCGAAAAAATGACGGCCTTGGGCGCCATCTCTCGCACGAAATCCATCGTGACGTTCTGGTAGGGGTGGATTTCGCAATAGACGTTCAGTTCGCGCAAGCGGCGGGCAATAAGCTGCGTCACCTGGCTGCCGAAGTCGATGATCAAAAGGCGGTCATGGCTGTCTTGGGTCATGATTGGCTATTAGGTCGCAAGCCTTGCTTGTGCAAGCGTAATGACGTCAATTCAGCGAGGAGGCTGATACATGACCACCATAAAACTCAGAACTGCCGAACGAAACGACGCCAAGTCGATACAAGTTTGTATCGCAAGCGCTTATGCCGATGCGATGAGAGACATTGCCGATCTGCCGGATGTTGCGTCTGGTATCGAGGAAGAGATCGCAGAGCATCAGGTCGTCATTGCTGAAGTGGACGGTACATTTTTTGGTGTCATCATATTTGATCAACAGGCCGAGGCTATGATGATATTCAATCTCGCCGTTTCGCCAGAGGCTCAGGGCAAGGGTATTGCGCGGCAACTGCTTGCAGTTGCTGAAGCTAAGGCCGTTGAGGCCGGGCTTTCAGTCCTGCGCTTGCGGACACATCGGCTGATGCGTGCAACCCGCGAAATGTACACTCATCTGGGGTGGGTTGAGGTCGAGGTGTCAGGAAACACTGTCGTTATGCAGAAAAAGGCAAAGTAGTAACCGACAGACATATGTCGCAGCGGCCCGCGGTTCATGTCGCTTTTACCTCTAGAGCGCCGTAAACTACCTGTGGCGGAGTTTGCCGTTCATGTAACACATCTACCAAACCAACCAATCACGGGATTTACTCAATGGCAGAGGCAAACACCCGGCGCAGGGCACGGGGTGGCGGTGGTGCCGCCCGTCGTGCCGAGCGTACGGCGGTCAAGATCGAAACCGCGAAATATATCGAACGCAATATCCCCAATTTCGAGGTCCTCAACGAAGAGGCGCTGGAGATTATCGAAACCAATGCGGAAACCGTATTGGCTGAGATTGGCGTCAATTTCGTAGACAATCCGGCAGCGCTTGAGCGCTGGAAAGACGCGGGTGCAGATGTGGATGGTGAGCGCGTCCGCCTGCCGCGCGGCCTGGCACGTGAGCTGATCAAGACCGCCCCTAGCGAATTTACCCAGCACGCCCGCAATCCTGAGAAATCGGTAGTCATCGGCGGCCGCAATATGGTTCTGGCTCCGGTCTATGGTCCTCCGTTCGTACGCGATGCGCAAGGCGGACGTCGTTACGCGACAATGGACGATTTCAACAAGTTCGTGAAGCTGGCCTACATGTCCAAGTGGCTGCACCATTCGGGCGGTACGGTCTGCGAACCGACAGATATTCCGGTAAACAAGCGCCATTTGGACATGCTGATGGCGCATATGACTCTGTCCGACAAACCGTTCATGGGTTCGGTCACTGATCCTAGCCGGGCGCAGGATTCGATCGAGATGTGCGAGATCCTGTTCGGCAAAGAGTTCGTGCAGAACAACACCGTGATGACATCGTTGACCAACATCAACTCGCCGATGACCTTTGACGACGTGATGATGGGTTCTCTGGAAGTTTATGCCGCAAACAATCAGGCCTGCATTATTTCGCCGTTCATCGTGGGTGGTGCTATGGCACCGGTTTCGGTCGCGGGCACGCTGACGCAGGTTCTGGCCGAGGTCATGGCAGGTGTAGCATATAGCCAGATCATCCGTCCGGGTGCTCCTGCGATCTTTGGGGCGTTCGTATCGTCGATCGACATGAATTCAGGAGCGCCGACCTTTGGCACCCCAGAGGCTTCGCACGTCACTTATGGCGCGGGTCAGTTGGCGCGCCGACTGGGTCTGCCATATCGCTCTGCGGGTTCGTTCTGTGGTTCAAAATTGCCGGATGCGCAAGCTGCGTATGAGACCGCGAACTCGTTGAACATGGGCCTGATGTCGGGTGTGAATTTCATGCTGCATTCCTGCGGTTGGCTCGAAGGCGGCTTGGTGGCGGATTTCGAGAAATTCGTCATGGATGCCGATCAGCTCGGCGTTTTGCACGGATTGGCCAAAGGTGTGGCCTATGATGAGAATGCACAGGCGATGGACGCCATCCGCGAAGTCGGTCCCGGAGGTCACTATTTGGGTTGTGCCCATACGCAAGCCAACTTCAAGGAAGCGTTCTGGAAAACCGATCTCTTGGATTACAAGCCGTTTGAGACATGGGAAGAAGAAGGCGCCCGCGATACACGGACGCTGGCTTCGGCACGGGTTGAGCATCTGTTGGCGAACTACCAGCAGCCGCAGCTTGACCCTGATGTAAAGGCGGCGCTCGACGCATATGTTGCCGAAAAGAAAGCATCGATGCCGGACGCGTTCACCTGATTACTGATACTGCGTTGCGCGACTGGCCTGATACAGTTGCGCTTCGCCATTCAATGCAATCAGCAGATCAAGATGGCGCACCAGTGAATAGGCCGCGTCTTCTTCGATGCGTTGCGCGTTAATCTCACGCTCCAATTCCAGCAAACGGATCAACGCTGCTCCAGTGGCCGGCGTTGATCCATACCCAAGAAGCCGTTGCAGGTGGCGGTCGCGATAATAGTCCTGCGCCCCGATCTTGGCGGCACGGGCCAGTAATCGCGGGCGGCGGAGTGTGGTGATCATGGTCATCAGGTCCTGCACGGCAGCTTTCCTTCTTTTTCAATTTCGCTGTCTGAAATGTGACACAACCTAAGCGGGTGTTGCCTTGTGCGGGATCACCCCGAACTATGGTTTCACCACTGTTTATCTTTTTGAATCAATTCTGCTCTGTGCCGTCTGTGATTAACGAACGAGTAACGAAAGCAACTCTAGTTAGATTTGGTTAACTAAGAATCCGACGGCTAAAACTGTCAGTTTGTTTTGTCGACGAGGGCGAAGAACTATGGAAAACAGCGTGGCATTCACTGTTCCGGCATGGGTTCCCGAAGGGGCGCAACGATATCTGGACCATACGGAGTCAGGGCGATCTATTCGGGATATCGCACGGTCCGCAGGATGCCATGCCTCGACCATTCTGCGTCAGATCCGCAGGGTTGAGATGCGCAGGGACGATCCTTTGGTGGATGCAGCTCTGCATTCTCTGGCCCAGTCACACTTTGCGCCAATGGAGCGCACAGGTTCTTCATTTGCAATCGTGACGTCTGAGGCAGGACGGCCCGAAGCCCAAGACGACGAATTCGAGCGCGAGTCGCTGCGTGTACTGAGGCGCATGTGTGAATCCGGTGCCGTGCTTGCCGTGGCCGAGGATATGGACAAGGCTGTTGTGGTTCGGGACAACGGCAAAGGAGGAACTACCAAAACAGCAGTTGTAGATTGCCGGATCGCGCAGGCTCTGGCGCTGAATGATTGGATTTCATGCGATAGTCCGGGTCGGATTTCGCGCTACCGGATTTCAACCTCGGGCAGGGCTGCACTAAGTCATTTGATTGCCGAGGCCGAAAACCGGGCGCGTACGCAGAATGAATTTGGCATGGCGGAAGCGCAGGCCGCATTCAAACCCGCAACTGCGGGTGCAAGGGCGCCATCGCAGCCCCGCGTTCGTTACAGCACTGTGGAAAGCCCGCTGATCGCTTTGGCGCGCCGCCGCGACCGGGATGGCAAGCCGTTTCTGGATGAAACTCTGGTGAGCGCGGGCGAGCGCTTGCGTGAGGATTTCGAACTGGCGCAGATCGGACCTCAGGTCACACAAAATTGGGATCGCTTTCTGACAGGCGGTGGACGCGGTGACTTTGCCTCGGACAGCCATGTGGGGCGAGGACCTTCTGGTGCCAGGGATCGTGTGGCCCGCGCGCTGTCTGACCTTGGGCCGGGTTTGAGCGACGTCGCGCTGCGCTGTTGTTGTTATCTAGAAGGGCTTGAGCTGGCTGAAAAGCGGATGGGCTGGTCTGCGCGATCAGGCAAGATCGTGCTGAGGATCGCGTTGCAAAGGCTGAAGCGCCACTACGAGGACCAGACCGAGCGGGATCGGATGATCGGCTGAACGATTCATGCAGCCATATACCGGCCTTGCGGAAATGACGCCAAATGATAGTCAGGGGTTATGAATTTCACCTTCCGCCAGCTGCAATATTTCCAGGCCGTCGCCGAACAGCGTAACTTTGGCCGTGCCGCGCAGGTCTGCCATGTGTCGCAGCCTGCGCTTTCGGTTCAAATCAAGTCACTGGAAGACTCGATCGGTGGGCCGTTGTTCGAACGGCAGGCCCGCGACATCCTGTTGACACCACTTGGTCGAGACGTTTTGGACTATGCGCAACATGTCCTGAACGCGGCCGAACGGTTGGACCGGTTTGCACGCGACCATTCGGGTGGCCATAGGTCCCTGTCGATCGGGATTATTCCTACGGTTGCACCTTATTTGCTGCCGGGGGTGTTAGCCGGGTTGCGGGCTGCGGATGTCTCGTTACGGGTTCAGATTCGCGAGGCCCGGACTGAGCGACTGCTATCCATGTTGGGCTTGGGCGAAATAGATGCCGCCGTACTGGCGCTGCCCTTGGGAAATGGAACTTTCCACGAACAGCCACTGTTCGAAGATCGGTTCTTGCTGGCAGGAAGTCAGACTCGCATGAATCGATTGACCATCAGCCCGGAAGAGTTGCGGCCTGTGGACTTGAAGACAGCGCAATTGATGCTGTTGGAAGACGGGCACTGCCTGACAGATCAGGCGCTAGAAGTTTGCGGTCAGGATCGTACCAGCGGCCAAATTAATATGGGTGCGTCCTCACTTGCCACGTTGTCGCGTTTGGTCGCCGAAGGGTTTGGCCTGACGTTAATGCCTGAACTTGCGGCGCAGGCCGAGACGGATGCAGTCCCTGGTCTGCGATTGTTGCGATTTGGTGCGCCGCAACCGGCGAGGACCATTGGCCTGGTGCGTCGCAGCTCGACCGGAGCGGAGGAGTGGTTCGATCGATTGGCGCAAGTAATCCGGCAGGTCGGTGAAGACGTGGTAGCTAAAACTCGAACCTAACGAAAAAGGCCCGCCGAAATGGCGGGCCTTTCAAAGTAGTGCATGACAGGATTATGCCAGCGCCGGTTCGCGGGCTTCGTCCAGATGCTTCATTAGGTTTTCTGGGGACGACACGCCGTAAGGGTCTTCGGGGCAGTTATCCATCAGGCCGGGCTCTTCGAACCATGCCTCCACAACGCCATCGTTGACGATGGCTGCGTAACGCCACGAGCGCATGCCAAAGCCCAGATTGTCCTTGTCGACCAGCATACCCATTTTACGCGTGAACTCACCGGACCCATCAGGAATGACCTTGACGTTTTCCAGACCCTGATCGGCGGCCCATTTGTTCATGACAAAGCTGTCGTTGACGGACATGCAGTAGATTGCATCGATGCCCTTGGCCGCAAAATCGCCGTGGCCTTTTTCGAAACCAGGCAATTGATAGGTCGAGCATGTCGGGGTGAACGCACCGGGTAGCGAGAACAGGATAACGCGCTTGCCTGCAAAATAATCCGCAGTTGTCTTGTCTTCCCAACGGAATGGGTTGGGGCCTTCGACGGCCTCATCGCGGACACGGGTGTGGAAGGTTACGTCAGGCAGTTTTGCACCGGTTTTCATCATCAAACTCCTGTGATTCACTTATGTTTGCCGCGAGAGTTAAAATGATTCTAACTCGGCTTCAATGATATATATGCTGCAAAAGCATAATATCTTTGATGGCGATAAAGCATTATAAGTAATGCGTAAAATGATGTGCATGATCACTTTCGCTGCACGCGCGTAGACGTGCCGCATAGCGGCTATGCGCCGCTGGTGTAACCAAATGAGTCGGTCTATGTTATGAACAAAGAAAATTGACCCAAAGTCAGGAAAGACAGCCGTGCGTGATCTGAAAGTACCCGAGCAAAGACACCCCGAAAAGGCACATCGACCTGACAATGCGGCTCCGCGCAAACCGAACTGGATTCGGGTCAAAGCGCCGGGTGGCAAGGGCTATGCCGAGACGCACAAGATCATGCGTGACAATAATCTGGTCACCGTCTGCGAAGAAGCCGGATGCCCGAATGTAGGTGAGTGCTGGAGCCAGGGTCACGCGACCATGATGATCATGGGCGAGATTTGCACGCGCGGTTGTACCTTCTGCAACATTGCGACCGGTAAGCCGGATACTCTGGATGCATTTGAACCGGGTCGCGTGGCGCATGCGGTGCAGAAGCTGGGCTTGAACCATGTGGTCATCACATCCGTGGACCGGGATGACCTGCTCGATGGAGGCGCCGATCACTTTGCACAGACCATCCGTGCGGTGCGACACCGCTCGCCCAAGACTACGATCGAGATTCTGACGCCGGATTTCCTGAAATGCGATCCTTCGGTGCTTGAGATTGTTGTCGAGGCCAAGCCAGATGTGTTCAATCACAATCTTGAAACGGTGCCGGGCCTATATCCTCAGGTGCGTCCCGGTGCGCGATATTTCCACTCATTGCGCTTGCTGCAGCGGGTCAAAGAGATGGACCCGTCCATTTTCACCAAATCCGGCATAATGGTCGGACTGGGCGAGGACGAGCAGCAAGTTCGTCAGGTCATGGATGACATGCGCGCGGCGGATATCGATTTTCTGACTATCGGCCAGTATCTGCAGCCAACACCCAAGCATCATGGCATTGACCGCTTTGTTACACCCGAAGAGTTTGCGGCCTATGAAAAAGCTGCATTCGGCAAAGGTTTCCTTATGGTCTCGGCAACTCCTTTGACCCGGTCGTCTTACCATGCGGGCGATGATTTCGCCCGTTTGCGCGAAGCTCGACAAAAGAAGTTGAACCAGAGGTGAAACCCGAACTTCAATCCTGGCTTACCGAAAAGCGCCATGAACTGCATCAAGTGCCTGAGATATCGGGCGAGGAACGTGGAACCGCGACGAGTATCTCGAACTTGCTTCAGGCGTGTGATCCCGATGCGGTTCTGACAGGTATCGGTGGCCACGGTGTCGCGGCGGTTTATGATAGCGGACAGCCCGGACCAACCATCGGAATCCGATGTGAATTGGACGGTTTGCCGATTCAGGAAATCTCAAGTGCACGATACGCGTCGCAACATCCCGGAAAGGGGCATCTTTGCGGGCATGATGGCCATATGGCGATGGTGCTTGGTGTTGCCTTTGTATTGGGGGACAAGCGTCCGACCAAGGGGCGGGTGGTTCTGATTTTTCAACCCGCCGAAGAAACCGGTCAAGGTGCGATTGCCTATCGTGCTGATCCCAAGTTTGCGGATATCGCTCCGGACTATGTGTTTTCTTTGCACAATTTGCCGGGTTTGGAATTGGGCGGGGTTGAGCTTTGCTCGGGTCCGGCGAATTGCGCCTCGCGTGGGATGCGAATTGTTTTGACGGGCAAAACCTCTCACGCGGCGGCCCCTCAGGACGGTGTATCGCCAGCCGGTGCGTTGGCAGAGCTTATGCCTGCTTTGGCCATTTTGGGGCAGGGTCGGGCGCTGGATGCAGAATATGCGCTGACAACGGTAACCCATGCTAGGCTGGGTGAGGCCACTTTTGGTATCGCACCCGGTCAGGCCGAACTGTGGGTGACCCTGCGCACGGTCTCGGACAGCCGGATGGCAAGCCTGATCCGCGACGCGGAACAGCTGGTGACTACACGTGCTCAGGCACAAGGATTAGGTGTTGAAATCACCTATGACGATGTGTTTGAGGCTTGCACAAATTCGGGTGAAGCCGTGCAGATCCTGTCAGAGGCCTGCCAAAGCCGCGACATCCCTTGCAAGCTGGTTGCGACCCCACAAAGGTTTTCGGAAGATTTCGGGCAGTTCGGAAAAGGCGCAAAAAGCGCCATGTTCTGGTTAGGCGCGGGGCGGGATCATCCGCAGCTACACAACCCCGACTATGATTTCCCGGATGCTTTGATCCCGATCGGGACAGATATTTTTCTGGCTGCTATCGAACAAACGCTCAAGGCCTGAGTTTTCTGGGCTGGCTTTCTGCCCATTCGGGCCACCACCCCATATATTCAATTCCGGCAATCATCAGGCAGATAAGGATCGCGCCAAACACCAGTTTCACGCGCCGTTCCGAGGGCGGGTTTCGCCCCCATTTTGACATGCGAACAAAGTGGCGCAGACTCATCAGTCCTGATCTTCGACAAATCGAACCTTGCCGATAAACGGCAGGTTGCGATTGCGCTGCGCATAGTCGATGCCATAACCCACGACAAATTCATCAGGGATTTCAAACCCGATCCAGTCCGAGCGGAAATCAACCTCGCGCCGGCTGGGTTTGTCCAGAAGGGCGATGGATTTCAACCGGTGCGGCTTGCGGGTACGGAGCAGCTTGGAGACGTGGTTCAGGGTATGGCCGGTATCCACGATATCCTCGACCACCAAAACATCGCGCCCTTCAATGGCGCCGCGTAAGTCCTTGAGAATACGAACTTCTCGACTGCTTTCCATCGAGTCACCGTAGGACGATGCCTCAAGAAAATCGACCTCGATGGGCAGGTCCAGCTCACGCACCAGATCAGCGATAAAGACGAAGCTGCCGCGCAGCAGGCCGACAACGACCAGCTTGTCGGTGCCGCCGAATTCAGCCGTTATTTCGCGGCAAAGCTCTTCGATCCGGGCAGCAATTGCCTTGGCCGAGATCATCTCATCTATCACATATGCGCGCTGGCTCATCGCTGCCCCCTTGATCTTTGGCGCGCAACATACGAAATCACGCGCCATTGTCACCAGTTAATCCCGGATATCATGCCAACCCATTCCGAGACCCGCCCGCTGCCTTACACCGCTCAGCAGATGTATGATCTGGTCGCGGATGTGGCGAAATACCCCGAGTTCCTGCCATGGTGCGCTGCGGCCCGCATCCGTCGGACCTATCAAGCCGGAGATGGCAAGGTGATGGAGGCGGATTTGGTTATTTCATTCAAGGTGTTCCGCGAACGCTTCGGCAGCCGCGTCACGCTGTTTGATGAGCTGAAACGGATCGATACCGAGTATCTGGACGGACCGTTCAAATACATGCGCTCGGATTGGGAGTTTGAAGATACGGAAGACGGCTGCAACGTCTCGTTCCACGTTGATTTCGAATTCAAGAACGCGGTTCTGCAAGGAATCATTGGCGTGGTTTTCAACGAAGCCATGCACCGTATCGTCCGAGCATTCGAACAACGTGCTGCCGTCCTGTACGGCTGAGGCTTTACGCCCGAGCGGCGCGCGCTAGACTGCGCCACATGACCGATTTGACAACTGCCCTTGCCGAGTTTGCTGCTGGTTCTGTATCGACCACGGCGCAGGCCCGTATCGTGACATCTTTATCCGCGTTGGACTGGCTTGCCGTGGGGCGGGCAGGCGCAGATGAGCCGGTTTCCCGCATCATACGTCAGATGGTTCTTTCCGAGAGCGGTGCCGCACAGGCGCGTTTGTTCGGAGGCGGTGATGCGCCGCTACGTGCAGCGGCGCTAGTGAATGGTACCATTTCTCATGCGCTTGATTATGACGACACGCATTTCGCTCATATCGGTCATCCATCGGTTGCTGTTTTTCCTGCAGCCCTTGCTCTTACTGCGTGGGAAGACCGACCTCTGGTCGATCTGCTTGAGGCAGCGCTAGTGGGAATGGAGTTATCGATCCGCATCGGTTTGTGGCTTGGTCGTGGTCATTACCAGGCTGGTTTTCACCAAACAGCCACGGCTGGCGCGTTTGGGGCTGCGGTGGCTGCGGGTCGGATTATGGCATTTGACGTAAAGCAGATGCGTGATCTGTTGGGGCTAACCGCGACCCGGGCCTCAGGGCAGAAATCACAGTTCGGGACCATGGGTAAACCTTATAACGCTGGACTTGCGGCCTCGAACGGTGTTGAGGCCGCCCAGTTGATCCGCAACGGTTTTCAACCCGGTGCTGACGCATTGGAAGGCCCGTTTGGGTTTGGGGCGACACATTTGGGGGCTGACGATTTAGCTGCTGCGCTTGATGGTTTGGGGGACGAGTGGCTGTTCGAAAGCATCAGCCACAAATTCCACGCTTGCTGCCATGGCCTGCACGCGGCGCTTGAGGCTGCGCGCGATCTCGACATCGCCGAGCCTGAGGTGGCCGAGATCAAGATCAAAACCCACCCCCGCTGGATGAGCGTGTGCAATCAACTGCAGCCGACCAGTGGGTTAGGAGCGAAGTTTTCCTATCGTACCGTGATCGCAATGCAGGCAATGGGCTACGATACAGCTCTGCCCGGGAGCTATTCCGACAAGATTTGTGCTGATCCAAGACTGCAATCCTTAAGGGACCGGATCACGGTCGAGGCGGATGAGAGTCTATCCGAGACACAAGCCCATCTGTCCCTGTTACGCCGGGACGGCGCGCGCCGCGAGGCCAGCCATGATCTGCTGGCTCCGATGTCTCTATCGGATCGCGAAGATCGCGTCAGGGAGAAAGCGGCGAAGCTGATCGGAGGGGATGAGGCAGACGCCATCTGGTCAATGCTACGCACCGGTGGGCGCGCAGCGGATTTGGCTGAAAGGCTAACTGATTAAGCGACGCGCCAATGCAGTGGAAAGCCCGGATCGAATACGGTCACGGGGCCGTCGCCGCTTTCGATTTTGGCCGGATAGACGACTTCATCGCCTTTGGTCAGCGTGATGGTCTCTTCGTTCACTGGCAGGCGATAGAAGGCCGGGCCGTTGTGTGACGCGAACGCCTCTAGCTTGTCCAACGCATCTGCGCGCTCGAACATTTCGGCCAGCAGTGACATTGTATTAGTTGCAGTGAAACAGCCGGCGCAGCCACAGGCCATTTCCTTGTTAGCATCCGTGTGCGGCGCGCTGTCTGTGCCCAAGAAGAAACGCGTATCGCCTGATGTCACGGCGGTCAGCAGCGCCAGCCGATGCTCTTCGCGCTTGGCGACCGGCAAGCAGTAGTAGTGCGGCTTGATGCCGCCAACCAGAATGTGGTTGCGGTTGATGATCAGGTGATGCGTTGTAATCGTCGCACCCAGATCTTTCTCGTTCGCCTTGACGTAATCCACGCCGTTTGACGTCGTGATGTGCTCCATCACCACGCGCAGTCCGGGTGTTGCTTTGCGAATCGGATCAAGAACGCGGTCGATGAACACCGCCTCGCGATCGAATATATCGATCTCGGCATCCGTGACTTCGCCGTGCACACATAGCGGCAGACCGATCTCGGCCATCTTCTCCAGCACCGGGCGCACCTTGTCGAAATCGCGAACGCCAGAAGACGAGTTGGTTGTTGCCCCAGCCGGGTAAAGCTTGACCGCCTTGACCAATCCGCTTGCATGTGCGGCGGCCACATCCGCCGGGTCTGTGTCTTCTGTCAGGTAGAGCGTCATCAGCGGCTCAAACGTCATGTCCTCAGGCAGAGCAGCAAGGATGCGGTCCCGATAAGCTGCTGCGTCGTCACCTTTGACAACGGGCGGAACCAGATTCGGCATGATGATGGCACGGGCAAAATGGCGCGCGGTTTCAGGCAAGACGGCTTGCAGCATCGCGCCATCGCGCAGATGCAAATGCCAGTCATCGGGGCGGCGGATCGTCAGGGATTGGGTCATGGCCCCCGGCTAACACAGCCGCTTGGGTGGTGAAAGACCCTCTTGCCCTTGCCGATGAGACAGATCGCCGTAAGTCACTGACGGATGGTGGTCTTGACCTCTGGTTGTGGTCATGACCTGTTGGGGCGCAGGAAAAAGGGGAACTCATGACACAGCCAAACTCCATCGATGCCGTGCAAGAGCTTTTGGGCTCTGAGGGTTATGTCTGTGGCCGGGCTTTGGCGACGGTTGTGTTTCTTTCGCTGAAACTTGGTCGACCTCTATTTCTGGAAGGCGAGGCGGGCGTCGGCAAGACTGAGATCGCCAAGGCGCTGGCCGCAGGATTGGGGCGGCGCCTGATCAGGTTGCAGTGCTACGAAGGCCTTGATGCCTCTTCCGCTGTGTATGAGTGGAATTTCCCCGCCCAGATGGTGGCGATCCGAACCGCAGAAGCGTCGGGTGGGGCGGACCGAGGCGCGTTGCAGACCGAGCTGTTCTCGGATGATTATCTGATCGAACGCCCCTTGCTGCAGGCCATGCGTCCGGATGCTAATGGGGCACCTGTATTGCTAATTGACGAATTGGACCGGACCGACGAACCCTTTGAGGCTTTCTTGCTGGAGGCGCTCAGTGACTTTCAGGTCACGATCCCCGAGCTTGGTACTGTCAAAGCTCCAGAACCGCCCATTGTGATCGTTACCTCGAACCGCACGCGCGAAGTACATGACGCGCTGAAACGCCGCTGCCTGTATCATTGGGTTGATTACCCTGACTTTGCGCGCGAGATCGAAATCCTGCACGCCCGAGCGCCGGAAGCGGCAGAAGCGCTGAGCCGTGAGGTGGTCGCCTTTGTTCAGCGCTTGCGCACCGAGGATTTGTTCAAGAAACCGGGGGTGGCCGAGACCATCGATTGGGCGAAGTGCCTGCTGGCGCTGGACGTTATCAACCTCAGTCCCGAAGTAATCGGCGATACGTTGGGTGCCATCCTGAAATACCAGGACGACATCCAAAAGTTGCAGGGGTCCGAGGCCAAACGCATTCTGGATCAGGCGAAAGCCGATCTCGAACCAGCCTGATGCTTCATATGCTCGAAAATACTTTGGGGGTTTGATGGCCGAACAACTCCCACTCGATATCCCGGACAACCCCAAACTGGCCCAGAACATCACCCATTTTGCGCGCGCTTTGCGCAAGGCCGGACTGCCGATAGGAACTGGGCGCGTGGTTGACGCGATCCGCGCCGTGCAGGCTGCGGGGTTCACCGAGAAAAGAGATTTCTACTGGACGCTGCATGCCTGTTTCGTGAACCGGCCGGAACATCGAACGGTTTTTGCGCAAGTCTTCCGCCTCTATTGGCGCGATCCGCGGTATTTAGAACATATGATGTCCATGATGCTGCCCGCCATTCGCGGTGTTCAGGAGGAGCGCAAAGCGGATGCGGCTGAAAAGCGGGCGGCTGAGGCCTTGTTGGATGGCGTCGAACGCGACTTGCCAGAATCAACCGAGCAACAAGAGGAAAGCGAGATCGAGATCGACGCAACCCAAACCGCGTCATCCGAAGAACGCTTGCGCAACCTCGATTTCGAACAGATGAGTACATCCGAGATCGCCCAGGCCAAACGCATGCTGTCGCGCCTGAACTTACCGGTCAAACCCATCGAGTCTCGCCGAGGTCAGGCCAGTCACCTCGGTCACCGCATTGATCGCGCTCGGACACTTAGGTCAGCGATGCGGCAGGGTGGCGAACTACGTGATATCGCGCACTTGCAACCCAAACCTCGGTGGCCGAATTTGGTGGCGTTGTGCGATATATCCGGGTCGATGAGCCAATACAGTCGGATCATTCTGCACTTTCTACACGCGGTTTCGAATGCCAAAGGCGCAGGTTGGGCCAAAGTGCACGCATTCACGTTTGGCACACGCCTGACCAACATCACCCGCCATCTGCATCAACGTGATGTCGATGCAGCGCTGGCCGCTGCTGGGGCCGAGGCACAGGACTGGGAAGGCGGAACCCGGATCGGAGAATGCCTGCATCAGTTCAATCGCGACTGGTCCCGGCGCGTCATGGGGCAGGGGGCGGTCGTGTTGTTGATCACCGACGGGTTAGAGCGGGGCGATCCCGAGATGCTGGAAAAGGAAATCGAGCGCCTGCACCTGTCGTCGCGGCGTCTGATTTGGCTGAACCCATTGCTGCGCTGGGACGGGTTCGCACCGAAAGCTCAGGGTGTGGCGACAATGCTTCCACATGTCGACAGCTTCCGCGCCGGGCATTCGATTGCGTCGCTGGAAGATCTGGCCGCCGTGATTTCGCAACCAGATGATCAGGGGCAGAAAGCGCGGCTGATGTCCGCGCTTTCAGACTAGCTGTTACGAAAGCTGCTCTTCATTGCACTTCCGTGCCATTTCCATGGCTTTGTAAGTGCCAGTCAGGTCAACGGTGAAGGCGAACTCTTTCTCCGGGAAAACGACCATCACCTTCTTCTTGGCAAGATCATCTGCGAACTGAGGGTCGTCTGACAGAACATACCCGCCCGAATAGCCCTTGGTGATGTTCCCCTTCATACCGGTGGCTTCTCCGACATAAATATTGTCGCCGATAAGGATGGCAACAGCCTCTTTCTCGCCTTTCTTGATGTTGGTTTTGGCCTTGGTGAAGACACCAACATAGCCAACGCCGCGATCTTCGGTCAGGCCCATCTGCACGACATTTTCAGCGTCATCAACCGCTTCGATAAGGCAGGATTTCTTGTCCTGATCGATGAAAACCTTCCAGCCTTCGACCTCACCGTATTTCAGAAATGTGTCAGCCCAGCCGGTGCTGGCAGTCAACAGGCCGATCGCTGCTCCGAGTGTAAGAATGCGTTTCAACTGTTTGTCTCCGCTATGAAATATGTTGGGACGATCCCGAATAGGCCCCGGAATCGCATGCAGGCTAGAATGACGCCTTCCAACATTCAACAATTTGTGAATGTGAGTTCAAAATCGGCTTGTTAGCGCCACAAGATCGACCCGCTGAGCGCTTTTCATTGCTCCAAAGCTGACTATGTTGAACCCAAGCACGGCCGGAGGTCTAAATGGAACGATTCGATAGCAGCCCGGAAACCGCACTAAAATGGTATCGCGCCGGGAAGGGCGCGGCTTTGGCCACTGTGGTTGAGACCTGGGGCAGCGCGCCGCGCCGTGTAGGCGCGCAGTTGGTCATTGCGGGCGATGGTCGGATCGAAGGCTCGGTTTCTGGTGGTTGCGTCGAAGGTGCCGTGATCGTCGAAGCGCTGGAAGCCATAGAGGAAGGCGAGGCAAGGCTGCTAGAGTTCGGTGTAAGCGACGAGGATGCGTTTGCCGTCGGTCTGGCCTGCGGCGGTACGATCAGGGTTTTGGTTGAACCGGTCGGCAAGGTCCTGCCCGAACCAATGCTGGCCGAACTGGTCGCGGCACGGGCGCGGCGCGAATCCTTGGCCTATGAAGTCAATGTCGAGACGGGCCAGCGCGCGTTGCGCCGTAATGCCTATTCCGAACGCTTGCGTATGGACAGGTCCGGGTTCGAAGAGGATGGGCAAACCTTTGTCGCTGTCCACAACCCACCGCTACGGTTGATAGTGGTGGGAGCGGTGCACATCGCCCAAGCTCTGGTGCCGATGGCCCGGATCGCGGGCTATGACCCGGCGATTATAGATCCGCGCGAGGCCTTCGCATCGGACGCACGTTTTCCCGGAGAAACCATCCTGACGGATTGGCCGGATGAGGCTGTGTCAAAGCTTGGTCTCGACTCGCGCACGGCGCTTGTGTTGCTGACCCACGACCCCAAACTTGATGACCCCGCGCTTCAGGCCGGTTTGGCGGCCGATGTGTTCTACATCGGCGCACTCGGATCTAAGCGCACACATGCCAAACGCGTGGAGCGGATGAAGCAGGCCGGGTTCAACGATGACCAGATTTCACTGATTCACGGACCTGTTGGGCTTGATATCGGGGCGGCTGGACCGTCTGAGATAGCCGTTGCGATTCTGGCGCAGATGACGGCGGTCCTGCGAGGCAGAGCGTGAAGTTTGGTCCGGTACCCGTTTCCGACGCCAACGGCGCGATATTGGCCCATTCCGTCAAAGCGGGAAACCGCAAGCTTAGGAAAGGTATAACGCTTTCGTCCGAGCACATAGCCGAGTTGCGCCAAGCCGGTCTGACTGAAGTCACAGTCGCCAGACTGGAGCAAGGTGATTGTCATGAGGACGAAGCCGCAGCGCTGCTGGCAGGAGCGCTTGCACCAAGTCCCACACAGGCAAATCTGCGTGTCACCGAAGCCTTTACAGGCCGGGTCAATCTTTTAGCGAATGGACCAGGCGTCGCGGTGCTGGATACCGATGCCTTGCAAAAGTTCAATCAGGTCAACCCGATGATCACGGTTGCCACGGTGCCACAATATCAGCAGATGACGGCTGGCGGTATGGTCGCGACGATCAAGGTGATTTCTTATGCCGTACCTCGATCCGACGTTGAGAGTGCGGCCCGTCATGCGCAGGACGCTATTCGCTTATCGGTGCCCAAATACGAAAATGCGGGTCTCATCGTTACCGACATTGCTGGTGGGCCATCTAATGAAAAAGGTATCGCTGCTATTCGTAGCCGGGTTGAGGCTTTGGGTATGAATCTGTCAGATGTTCAGGTGGTGCCGCATCGGATGGGCGACTTAACAGCATCGATTTCGGCCATTCGGGGTGAGATCGTCATGATCCTGACCGGATCGGCCACGTCGGATAAAGATGATGTGGCGCCTGCTTCTGTGCGGGCAGCGGGGGGTATCGTCGACCGGTTTGGAATGCCGGTCGATCCGGGGAACCTGTTGTTTTTGGGATCTTCCGGCGAGCGCCCCATCATCGGTTTGCCCGGATGCGCGCGCTCACCAGCATTGAACGGGGCGGATTGGATCTTGTCCCGCGTTGCTTGCGGAATCGAAACGACGGGCGCGGACATCGCAGGGATGGGTGTCGGTGGGCTGCTAAAAGAAATCCCGACGCGGCCACAGCCCCGCGCTGCCAAGAGTAAATGACGTAACGGCAATTTTGCCCTGTTTGGTGGGCGCATCATTGTTAGAAGGCTGATCAGCGAAACTGCGGAAAAATCAGGCAAATATTTTTGTTCTCAAACGAAATTTACCGTGTTTAACTCTGGCTTAGCAAATAAGCCAAAAAAAGGGGAGGATCTCATGACCAAGGTCTCAATGACCGTGAACGGCGTTGCCGTCAGCGGTGATGTTGAAGGGCGGACTCTATTATCCGGATTTCTACGCGACCACCTGAATTTGACAGGCACACATATTGGCTGCGACACGGCTCAATGTGGCGCGTGCGTAGTGCACGTGAATGGTGAGGCGGTCAAATCCTGCAACATGCTGGCGCTGGAAGCAGACGGCGCGGATGTGGGCACGATCGAGGGGCAGGCGGCCGAAGATGGCACGCTGAACGTGATCCAACAGGCCTTTCAGGATCATCATGGGCTGCAATGCGGGTTTTGCACTCCGGGCATGGTGATGAGCGCTGCAGCATTGCTAAAGGATAACCCGCGCCCGACCGAAGGCGAAATTCGCAAGTACCTTGAGGGTAACCTATGCCGGTGCACAGGCTACCACAACATCGTCAAGGCAATCATGGCCGCATCGGGTCAAGACGTTTCCAGCATCGCCGCCGAGTGAGGCGGTTAAGAATTTTCGACGAAAATTCTTTTCCACGGAGGAGAACAAGCAATGCCCAAAGACAGTGGCATCGGAGCCAGTTCCAAGCGGCGCGAGGACGTACGCTTTCTGACCGGAGCAGGCAATTACACCGACGACATCAACGTACATGGCCAGGCCTATGTGCATTTCCTACGGTCCGACATCGCGCATGGCCGGATCACCAACATCGACACATCTGCCGCCGAGGGTATGCAGGGGGTTGTGAAGGTGTTCACCGGCAAGGACTTTGAAGGCGTGGGCGGAATGCCTTGCGGCTGGGAAGTAACCGACCGTCATGGCGCCCCGATGCAGGAACCACCGCATCCCATTCTGGCGCAAGGCAAGGTCCGACATGTAGGCGATCCCATCGCTGCCGTTGTCGCGGACAGCCTTGAACTCGCCCGCGATGCGGCGGAAGCGATTGAAGTGGATATCGAAGAGCTCCCCGCCGTGCTGGATATGAAAGCCGCAGCGCAGGATGGCGCGACGCTTATCCATGAGGATTTGAAGAACAACATCTGCTATGACTGGCATCTAGGCGAAGAAGACAATGACAAGGTCAATGAGGTTTTTGCCAACGCGGCCCATGTCACCACTCTGGACCTGATCAATAACCGTCTGGTTGCTAATCCGATGGAGCCGCGCGTTGCGGTGGCCGAATACAGCCGGGGTACGGATGAGTACACGCTCTACACCACTTCGCAGAACCCGCATGTGATCCGCTTGCTGATGTGCGCATTTGTTCTGGGCTTGCCTGAACACAAAGTGCGTGTTGTAGCGCCTGATGTTGGTGGTGGATTTGGCACGAAGATTTTCCACTACGCGGAAGAGGCGTTCTGTACATTCGCTGCCAAGGCCTGCAACCGTCCGGTCAAATGGACCGCCAGCCGGTCCGAGGCGTTTATGTCGGATGCGCAGGGCCGCGACCACGTCAGCACGATTGAGCTCGCTTTGGACGCGGACAATAACTTCACAGGCCTCCGCACCAACACCTACGCCAATCTGGGCGCGTATCTGTCGACCTTCTCAAGCTCGGTTCCGACTTGGCTGCATGGCACTCTGATGGCGGGCAACTACAAAACGCCGGTCATTCAGGTGAATGTGAAGGCAATGTTCACCAACACAGTGCCGGTGGACGCTTATCGCGGTGCGGGTCGGCCAGAGGCGACCTATCAGCTGGAGCGCGTCATCGACAAGGCGGCGCGTGAACTGGGTGTCGATCCGATCGCCCTGCGTCGCCAGAATTTCATCACCCAGTTCCCGTATGACACACCGGTGGCGCTGACCTACGACACCGGGGATTACAACGGGACGATGGATAAGCTTGAAGCTGCTGCTGATTTGGCTGGCTTTGCCGCGCGACGGGCGGAAAGCGAGGCCAATGGCAAGCTGCGTGGCCTAGGCGTCAATTGCTATATCGAGGCCTGCGGCATCGCGCCCTCGAACATCGTCGGTATGCTGGGGGCCCGGGCAGGACTCTATGATGCAGCTACGGTTCGGGTAAACGCCACCGGTTCCATCAGCGTCATGGTTGGTGCACATAGCCACGGGCAGGGGCATGAGACTGCTTTCCCGCAGGTTGTGGCCGACATGATCGGCATCGACGAGTCGATGGTCGAGATTGTGCATGGCGACACCTCGAAGATCCCATTCGGCATGGGCACTTATGGCTCACGCTCGCTGGCGGTCTGTGGTTCGGCCATGGTTAAGGCGACCGAAAAGGTGATCGACAAGGCCAAGAAGATCGCGGCCCACCTGCTCGAGGCGTCCGAGGCCGATATCGAGCTGAAGGACGGTCAGTTCAGCGTCGCGGGCACTGACAAGTCGGTGGCCTGGGGTGATGTGACTCTGACAGCCTATGTACCGCACAACTTCCCATTGGAGGTTGAGCCGGGGCTGGAGGAGACCGCATTTTATGACCCGGCCAACTTCACCTTCCCAGCGGGGGCATATGCCTGCGAGGTTGAGGTGGATCCCGAGACTGGACAGGTGACCATCGAAGCCTTCACCGCTGCGGATGACTTTGGCAACATCGTTAACCCGATGATTGTGGATGGTCAGGTACATGGCGGCATCGGTCAGGGTATCGGTCAGGCTTTGTTGGAAAACTGCGCCTATGACGAGAATGGCCAGTTGCTGAGCGCATCCTTCATGGATTACGCGATGCCACGCGCCGATGATCTGCCGTTCTATGCGGTCGACCATTCCAGCCAGACGCCGTGTACGCACAACCCGTTGGGTGTGAAGGGCTGCGGTGAAGCTGGTGCGATTGGCTCGCCGCCTGCGGTAGTCAACGCGGTTCTGGATGCGCTGAACTCGGGTGGAAAGGCTGTTGATCACATTGACATGCCGATGAGCCCGTCGCGTGTTTGGACAGCAATGCATGGTTGAGAGGTTCGGGTGCGAGGGGCCAGCCCCTCGCGCTCCCCGAGATATTTATAGCCAGATGAAGGGCGGATCCGCGCTTTTCGGAAAGGAAGAACGAAATGTACAATTTCGAGTTTGAGAAACCCTCGACCATCGCTGAGGCGGTTACTGCGTTGGGAGTTGAGGATGCTCAGGCATTGGGGGGTGGGCAAACCCTGATCCCCACAATGAAGCAGCGGTTGGCCGCGCCATCCAAGCTGGTTTCGGTCAATGGAATCGCTGAAATGAAAGGGGTCTGCGTCGAGGATGATGGCTCGGTAGCGATAGGCGGTGCGACAACCCACGCAAATGTGGCCGCTGAAGCTGCTGGTAACTATCCGGCGCTGGCAGCGCTGGCCGGCCAGATCGGTGATCCTGCGGTGCGTAATCGTGGCACTATTGGCGGTTCGATTGCCAACAATGATCCAGCGGCCTGTTATCCGGCGGGAGTGCTGGGTTCAGGCGCGACCATTGTCACCAATAATCGCCAGATAGCGGCGGATGACTTCTTTCAGGGCATGTTTACGACAGCTCTGGAAGAGGGCGAGATTATCACTTCGGTGCGTTTCCCCGTGCCTCAGGCGGCGAGTTATCAGAAGTTTTTGCAGCCCGCGTCTCGGTTTGCGTTGGTCGGGGTATATCTTGCCCGGTTTGCCGATGGCGTTCGGGTTGCAGTAACCGGCGCAAGCGAGGACGGAGTTTTCCGCTGGGCGGAGGCTGAGGAGGCCCTGAACAAAGAGTTCCGCGCGGACGCTTTGATGGGGCTGCACATCAATCCGATGAACATGATTGGTGATCTGCACGGGAGCAAAACGTATCGGGCGCATCTGGTCACTGTTATGACGAAACGGGCTGTCGAAGCTTGCAGCTGATCTGATTGTTAATCAGCTTTGAGAGCCTCGGTGAAAGCCGGGGCTCTTTATTCTTTCCAAACTCTTGGGGGCTTGGCGGGGCGCCAGTAGGCGCCGGTGTCTTCTCGTGCCGTCTGATAGCGTTCCACGCGGTCACGCGCGGCTGATCCCCCGGCGGCAAAGAGATGACCTAGCAGGCATTCAAGCACTGCCATCGCTCCGGAGAAGCTGGAAAAGTGATGTTGCGCGCGGGTACTTACAGGCAGCACGATGTCAGGGTTAACACCAGGGGCGATGACGTCGCTATCCGACAATAGCACGATGCGCATGCCGCGTTTACGCGCAAAACGCATGGATTGTATGGTGTCAGAGGAATAGGGGTGAACGGTAATAGCGAAAAGGCAGTCCGCTTCATCGGCCTCGAGCAAATCATCGATGGCTGATCCCATATGTCGCGGGATAAGCTGAAATCCTGGGTGTGCCATCCGACCCGCATAGTGGAGATAATAGGCCAAAGCATAGCTGGCCCGGGTCGCGGTTATGAAACAGCGATTAGCTGCAATCATGTACTCCGTGACCTGTTGCATCAAATCAGGATCGGCCAGTCGCAGGGAGCGGGCTACGACGTTCAGTTCGTTTTGCGCAAACCCAGCTTGCGCGGCGCTGAATCGGCCCCCCGATTTCATGCGATCCAGCCAGCCTTGACCCAGCCGATCTTCCCGGTCTGTGACAAGGGTCTGGCGAAAGGGCCGTCTGAACGCATCAAAACTGTCGAACCCCATACGTTGTGCCAACCGAACCAGAACGTTTGAACTGACACCGATTTTCTCGGCGGTAAGCCGAACCGGGTCGAGCCCGAAATCGCCAGGGTGGTCGATGATGTATTTCGCTGCGGCTTGCATTTGCTGAGGCAGGGTGTCGATTTCGTGCCGAAGCTGCTCGGTCAGTTGGGATGAGGTGTGTTGCATTTGGTAAGAAAAACAAATGTTATGAAGATTGCAAATTGAAAACGTGAGCGAGGTGTCTAATTCGGGATCGTAAAAAACAGGTGACGGAATGTCTGGGACTGGTTTGAGGATGACGAGAAGGCCATATGTGTTGGTGGCTCCGAACGGGGCGCGACGAGGGCATGGAGATCATCCTGCCCTGCCGATCAAGACTGATGAAATCGTCAAGGTCGCGAAAACGTGCCATAGGGCAGGTGCGCAAGGTCTGCATCTGCATATTCGCGATCAGTCAGGTAACCATTCACTAGATGCGGGTTTGTATCGCGAAACCATTGCTGAACTGCGTGCTGCGGTCACTGACATGGACATCCAGATTACGACAGAAGCTGCTGGCGTTTTCGGCGTTCAAGCACAACTTGATTGTTTGCAGAATGTGCGCCCGGACTGGGCTTCGATTTCGGTGCGCGAGATTGCACGGTCGCCCGAACTTGCGCCAAAGGTCTACGCTCTGTGCGCGGAACAAGGGACTCGTGTTCAGCATATACTCTATGATGTCGCTGACGTTGAGTTACTGACCCATTGGCAGGCTGAAGGGGTGGTAAAATCGGATCAGGTCGACCGTCTGCTTGTCCTTGGTCGCTATGCCACGGCGCAGGAATCGAGTCCGAATGATCTGGATGTGTTTCCGCACAGCGCTGATCCATGGATGGTCTGTGCCTTTGGAGGGCAGGAGCATGCGTGCCTGCAAAAGGCCGCGCAGTTGGGTGGCGATGTGCGCGTTGGTTTTGAGAACAGCCTTGCAGGTCCGGATGGCCAGGCTTGGGCTGACAATGCCGCATCCGTCGCGGCGCTGATTGATCTTCTGAAAAGGACGTCGACATGAGTCACGTATTTCCACGTCACACCAAATCGGAACTGCCTGAGGCCGCTGGTGGTGACGGCTGTTATCTGATCGATTCAACCGGCCGTCGTTATTTGGATTGCGGGGATGCTGCCGTTTCATGCCTCGGCCATTCCAACGCCGCTGTGGTCAAAGCGGTGCAGGATCAGGTGGCGCAGATCGCTTTTGCGCATACGGGCTTTATGACCTCGGCACCGGCCGAGGCACTGGCCGATCTGCTGATTAAACACGCCCCCGGCGAACTGGACCGGGTCTACTTTGTCTCGGGCGGGTCAGAGGCGACCGAGGCTGCTATCAAACTGGCGCGGCAGTATTATCTGGAAACCGGCCAGCCTGAACGCCGTCATGTCATAGCGCGCCGACAAAGCTATCACGGCAACACTTTGGGGGCACTTTCGGCGGGTGGCAATGAATGGCGGCGGGCGCAGTTTGCACCGATGCTGATCGAGATGACACATATCGCTCCTTGCTATGAGTACGCCGAAAAGCCTGAGGATGAGAGCAGTTTTGAATATGGTCAGCGCGTTGCGAATGAGCTGGAGGCAGAAATCCTGCGCCTTGGGCCTGAAACGGTCATGGCTTTCATGGCAGAGCCGGTGGTTGGAGCGACGCTTGGGGCTGTTCCGGCAGTCGAGGGGTACTACAAGCGAATCCGTGAAATTTGCGATCAACACGGCGTTCTTCTGATCCTCGACGAAGTAATGTGCGGCATGGGTCGTACCGGGCATTTGTTTGCCTGTGATCATGACGATGTCGCGCCGGATATTCTTTGTATCGCCAAAGGGTTGGGTGCAGGGTATCAGCCTATCGGAGCGATGCTGTGTTCGGGTCGAATCTATGATGCGATCCGGGATGGATCGGGTTTCTTCCAGCATGGCCACACCTATATCGGTCATCCGGTTGCGACTGCGGCTGCGCTTGCCGTTGTACAGGAACTTACCTCTCGTGATCTGCCGGCGCGGGCAGGTGTAATGGGGGATAAGCTGCAGAGCATGCTGGAAAACAAGTTCGGTCAGCACCCGAATGTCGGGGATATTCGCGGTCGCGGCTTGTTCCGAGGGATTGAGCTGGTCGAGGATCGAGATATGAAAACCCCGTTTGATCCGTCGCGTGGCGTGGCGGGCAAAATCAAGAAGGCCGCCATGGCCGAGGGATTGATCTGTTACCCGATGTCAGGCACGCGTGACGGACGCAACGGCGACCATATTCTACTGGCTCCGCCCTTTATCATCGAAGATGACCAACTGGTCGAGCTTGTAGACAAGCTGGATCGGGCGATATCCTCGGTGATCTGATTTAGGCGAGAAGCCAGAAAACAAAGAAGCCCCTCCGATTTCGGAGGGGCTTTTGTCATTCTACAAAAAAAAACCTACTTCTGTGGCAGCGGGCCAATCATCATGATCATCTGACGGCCTTCCATCTTGGGCATGTTCTCGATCTTGCCCAGATCCTTGACGTCTTCGGCTACACGTTCCAGCAGCTCACGCCCCAGGTTTTGGTGCGCCATCTCGCGGCCCCGGAAACGCAGGGTGACTTTGACCTTGTCGCCGTTCTCAAGAAACTTGAACACGTTGCGCATCTTGACGTCATAGTCATGCGTGTCGGTGTTGGGCCGGAACTTGACCTCTTTCACCTCGATGATCTTTTGCTTCTTGCGGGCTTCGCTTTCGCGTTTCTGCTGTTCGTACTTGAACTTGCCGAAATCCATGATTTTGCAGACCGGCGGGTTCGCGTTGGGCGAAATCTCAACCAGATCGAGGCCGACATCGGCGGCCATCTGCATGGCCTTTGCGGGATGAACCACCCCGACATTTTCACCTTCGGCGCCAATCAGGCGAATTTCGGGAGCACGGATCTTGTCATTGACGCGCGGGCCGGTATCTCGCTGTGGCGGCGCGTTGTGAGGTCTGCGGGCTATGGGTTCATTCCTTTGATGATTGCAGAATTTCGAGCCCGGAATTTAGACCGGGCTGAGAGGTGTTTCAAGCGGCATAAATTGCAAGCCGCATGAATTTTCCATGAATTTCGTGAGTTTTTGCCGGTTTAGGGTGTCGATAACTCCACCGGCAAACCCCATTAGCCCACAAATGCCTTTTCAATCACGAATTCCTTGGGTTCGGAATTGGCGCCTTCTCGCAGGCCGAACTCTTCCAGAATTGCTTTGATGTCATGGTTGAAGGCAAGGCTGCCACAAACCATCGCGCGATCAGTGTCTGGCTTGATACCACCTTCGATGCCCAGATCGGCAAATACGGTGCCGTCTTTTAACAGCTCGGTTATACGGCCCATCTTTGGGCTCTCTTCCCGCGTGGTGGTGGGATAATAGCGGATCTTGTCGGCGAAACCGTCACCAATCAGTTCGGCCAGCAACTCGTCCTGTTTGACGCCCTCGATCAACTCGCGACCGTAATCCAGTTCAGCTACGTCGCGGCAGGTATGGGTGATGATAACCTCGTCATAATCCTCATAGGTCTGCGGTTCACGCAGCAGCGACGCGAAGGGCGCAAAGCCTGTGCCGGTGGCGAAGAACCAGATGCGCTTGCCGGGCAGCAATGCGTCATGCACCAGCGTGCCGACGGGTTTGGGCCGAAGAATGATCTGATCACCAGGCTGGATGTGCTGCAGTTTTGAGGTCAGCGGGCCATCCTGCACTTTGATCGAGTAGAATTCCAGTTCCTCATCCCATGAAGGCGAGGCGATGGAATATGCGCGCAACAGCGGTTTGCCATTATCGCCCAGTAGGCCGATCATAACGAACTCACCCGAGCGAAAGCGCAAGGAAGCCGGGCGCGACACCTTGAAAGAGAACAGGCGGTCGGTCCAATGTTTGACCTCGGTCACAGTCTGGGCGTCGGGCAGGACGGGGGCCTTAACGGCGGTTGCTTCACTCACGGATTTCATCTCTGTCATCATTTCACTGCCGGTCTGCTAAACCGGTATCTCCGTTTAATCTTTGATCCAAGTCAGGAAAAGGGGCAGATTGCCCCTTTCGTATCACAGGTTGGCGATGGCGGGTCAGCCGCGCAGGCGGGCCTGGTAGTTGTTGTCCTGCCAATTAGCCCGGGCCAGCCACTGATCTTCGGGCTGCCGGTTCGCCAAGGTGTCATCAATTTCGACTTCGTCAAAGCCGCTACGACGCGCCATGGCGTATTGGTCTGCAAGAACATGGCCTTTTGCCCGCAGGCGACCTGTATAACCTTTCAGACGCAGAACACGCGCGATGGTGAAACCGCGCCCATCCGCTGAGGATGGAAAGTCCACGCGCACCATTTGGGCGCTGCCCAGCCGGTCAAACAGTTCATCGGGGTCAGTGTCCGAGGCGATATCCAGCGCAACCACGTCATTCGCTGCATCGTCCAGCGTGACATAGCCATCGGTCCAATCATCGGGGGCAAAACCCTCGTCGTTTACGATTACGTTCATGTTTTCTCTCCGATGCGCACCATTTTTCCATCAACGAAATGGATGCCGCATTCTTCCTTGTTCTGATCGCGCCAGCGCCCGGCGCGGGGGTCTTCGCCTTCTTTGACCGGCGAGGTGCAGGGCGCACAGCCGATCGAGGGGTATCCTTTGGCCACCAGCGGATGCCGGGGCAGGTTGTTTTCGTCCATATAGGCGCGCACATCCTCGGGTGCCCAATGGGCCAGCGGGTTGACCTTGATCCGGCCGGTTCCGTCCTCGACCTCGAAAAAGTCCAGCGCGGCACGGGTGCCGGACTGAAACCGTTTGCGCCCGGTGATCCAGCCACAATACCCAGTCAGAGCTTTCTGCAGCGGGAAGGTCTTGCGCAGGTTGCAGCAAGCATCGGTGTCACGCAGACGTAACGCGCCATAAGGATCGTCGCGCTGAACATCTTCATCCTCGGCGCGGATGATCTGCACATTGCGCAGGCCCAGACGCTCGCTGACCTCCTGCTGGTATTCCAGCGTTTCGGCAAACAGCATCTGGGTGTCCACGAACAGCACTGGGGTCATCTTGTCGACCACTGCAGCCATATGCAGCAACACCACCGATTCCGCGCCAAAGCTGGAGACCAGAGCAAGCTCCTCGATCTCGTCCAAAGCGCCATGCATCACATCATGGGCACTGTGGTGGCGGAAGCGGGCGTTCAGCGCCTCGACCTTTTCGGTCAGTTCGGCGCGGTCAGCCCCCAGTTCCGTTTGGATCAGGTCAAGCGGCATTGGCCTGTGCCTCGGGGTAAAGCGCCGCTTTGAACGGTGCCATGCCAACGCGGCGATAGGTCTGCAAGAAGGTCTCTTCAGCGCTGTCGCGCTGCTCCAGATACGTGTCGACGATGCGCTCGACCGCCGGAACGATCTCGTCATAGGCGAAGCCCGGGCCAGTACGATCACCGATGGCGGCGGATTCAGTACCGTCACCACCCAGAGTGATCTGGTAGTTTTCGACGCCAGCGCGGTCCAGGCCAAGAATGCCGATGTGACCCACATGGTGGTGACCACAGGCGTTGATGCAGCCTGAAATCTTGATCTTCAGGTGACCGATATCATGCTCCAGCTTCAAGTCTTCGAACCGGGTCGCGATTTCCTGCGCCACGGGAATCGAACGTGCCGTCGCCAGTGCGCAGTAATCCATACCGGGACAGGCGATAATGTCGCTGATCAAGCCGATGTTGGCGGTCGCCAACTCGTGTTCTTTCAGCGATGCGTGGATCGCGGGCAGGTCGGATTTGTGGACATGCGGCAGGATTACGTTCTGCTCGTGGCTGATACGCAGTTCATCATAGGCGAACTCTTCGGCCAGATCAGCCATTACGCGCATCTGCTCGGCAGTCGCATCGCCCGGCGTCTGGCCGTGCTTCTTGATCGAGATCGTGACGATCGCGTGGTCCGCGTTCTTGTGCGGCGCGATGTTGGTGTCGACCCACGAACGGAAGACCGGATCGTTGGTGTAGGCACTCTCGAACGAGGCAACCGAACCATCACGGAAGGCTGGAGGCGCAAAGTGGCCTTTGATTTCTTCCAGCAGGCTCATATCCGCGCCTTTGAATTGCGGGCGAACCTTCAAAAAGCGTTCGTTCACTTTGGCACGGATGGCGTCGATGCCGTGCTCATGCACGGTGATCTTGATACGTGCCTTGTACTTGTTGTCGCGACGGCCGATCTGGTTCCACACGGAAACGGTGGCCTCAAGATAGGCCAGCAGGTCGTCAAAGGCGACGAATTCCGATAGCTCTTTGCCGATCATGGGCGTACGGCCCAGACCACCGCCAACGATGACGCGGGCACCCAGAACGCCATCACGCTCGACCAGTTGCAGGCCGATGTCATGCGCCTTGATCACGGCGCGGTCATTCTCGCTGCCGGTGATGGCGATCTTGAATTTGCGGGGCATGAACTGGAATTCAGGGTGGTCGGTCGACCACTGGCGCAGCAGTTCAGCATAGGGGCGCGGATCAGCGACCTCATCCGCGGCGGCACCGGCGAAATGATCGGCGGTCACGTTGCGGATGGTGTTACCCGAGGTCTGGATGGCGTGCATGCCAACCTCGGCCAGTGCGTCCAGCATATCCGGCACGTCGTTCAGCTTCGGCCAGTTGTACTGAATGTTCTGACGGGTGGTAAAATGGCCGTAACCTTTGTCCCATTTCTCGGCCAGCAAAGCGAGCTGACGCATCTGAGCACTGGACAGCGTGCCATATGGAATAGCGACCCGCAGCATATAAGCGTGCAATTGCAGATACAGACCATTCATCAGGCGCAGTGGCTTGAATTCGTCTTCAGTCAGCGAACCGTCAATGCGACGCTCAACCTGCGCACGGAACTGCGCGTTGCGTTCTGCCAAAAATGCTGTGTCGAACTCGGAGTAGCGATACATGTTTAGCTGTCCTTAGTTGCAGCCCCGGACCCGGGGCCTTGAAGGGGAGAGAGAATGGCCTGAGATCAGGCCCGAGGCTGCGGGGAGGTTTCCTGTTTGCCGTGGGCATAGTTGGACGGACCAGTCCGGCGGAAATCCTCCCGAAAGTGGGTGGGTTCGGGGCCGTTTTCTCCGGCCACCGCGTCGGCAAGATAGGCACCGACGATCTTGTTGGCCTGACGCGCGGCATCCAGCAGACGAACCTGAGCGTGGGCTTCGTCCGTGATCAGTTCGGCATCGGACAACTCGCGCGACCACCGGTCATCTTCGGTCTGGTAAATCACATCACCTTCCAACAAGTCGTTGGCGGTGACGACTTTGGGGGTAAAAGCGCGGGCCATCAGGCAAGCTCCTTATTGAAAACCGAGACTTTGTGCGGGTATTGCGCAACTCGGGCGACGCCGGGTTTGTGAATGCGCATATTTGTTTGTTTGACCTGCATCGGATCATCTCGTGACTGAATTGACTTGTGTGCCAATATAGGAAATATTCCCGCCAAATCGCCATATGCGTGAAGAAATAAGAACAGATGTTCTATCTGCGGCGAGTGGAAGAAGGTTTGTTCTGAATTGGAAGGGAAATTGGAATGTCGGTGCGAATAGACGACACGGATCGGAAAATTCTAGCCGAGCTGCAACGGGATGCCAGCCAGTCGCTTGACGAAATCGCAGCCCGTGTAGGGAGCTCCAAGACGCCGGTTTGGAATCGCATTCGCAAGCTGAAGGGGGCAGGGGTCATTGGCCAGCAGACCGTATTGCTGGATGCCGAAGCGTTGGGCTTTGAGGCCACATTCTTTGTGCTGATCCGTACGTCGGAACATGAGGCTGAGTGGCAGCAGAAGTTCCTGAAAGCGTTGCGCGATCGTCCAGAGGTTCAGGAAGCGCACCGTTTGGCTGGAGACATCGATTACATTCTGAAAGTGCGCGTCAAGAACGCGCGTGCGTATGATGCGTTTTATCAGGCGTTGATTTCAGAGGTACGGGTGCACAACGTCACAGCCTTGCTTTCGATGGAAGAGATCAAATCGACCACAATGCTGCCATTGAAGTCTGTCGGATAGTTTGAAGCGTGAATGGGGGCGCCGCCCCCGCCGCCCGAAGGCGACTCCCCCAAGATATTTATGGCCAGATGAAGAACGGATCCGGGTTTCTTGACAGGATATTAAGTCAGACCGTTACCATGAGTTTGGTCAGCCCGTGGAAATGGTAGCTGTCCGAATATTGCGGCTCTGCCGTCAGCTTTAGCTTTGGGCATTGCTGGAACAGCATGGGCAGGGCGATCCGCATCTCAAGCCGGGCCAGCGGAGCGCCTACACAGAAGTGAAGGCCACCACCAAAGCTAGCATTGGCGCTTACATCTCGCATTGGGTCGAATGTATCGGGTTGGGACCAAGCAGCAGGGTCGCGATTGGCTGCGCCCAGAAGCAAGGCAACTTCGTCACCACGCGCAAAGCGGTGACCGAAGAGTTCAATATCTTCATAGGCATAGCGTCTGAACATGTGCAGTGGTGGATCGAAACGCAGGATTTCCTCGACTGCGCCGTCGATGGTGCCGGGCGTCAGGACATACTGCTGTGTACCCGTCGTCAACATAGTCTTCACGCCATTGCCGATGGCGTGCACGGTGGCTTCGTGACCGGCGTTCAGCAACAAAATGCAGGTCGTGATCAGCTCGTCCCGCGAGAGTTTTTCACCATCTTCCTCTGCCGCGATCAACCGGGTGATCAGATCGTCATGCGGGTCAGTGCGGCGTTTTTCGATGTATTCTTCGAGATAGGTGGTAAAGGCTTGTGTGGCACGGACGGCTTCGTCTTCGGTCTGGCGCGTCCGGTTTGCCTGATACATGGCCACCATGGCGTGCGACCACTGCAACAGTTGCGGTGCCATGTCTTCTGGCACACCAAGCAGACGGCAGATCGTGATCACGGGGACCTGGGTGCAATAGGCCTCCAGCAGATCGAAGGGGCCAGCGGGGAACTGCTTGATCAAATCGTGGCACAACTGTTCAGTGGACCCCTCAAGTGCCGTGATCGCGCGAGAGGTAAACGCCCGCAGTACCAGAGAACGCAATCGAGTATGACGCGGGGGTTCAAGCTCTAACATCGAATGGGATTCGACTTCTAGCCAGGGTGCAAGATGCTCTGGGCCGGGTTTTGCAAGTTCCGCCGGGATTTCACGCCCGAAGCGCCGATCGCGCAGCAGAATTTGCACCGCTTTGTGCGAGACAGCCGCGACAAGGCCGTAGTCTTTCCAGTAGAACAGATCGCCCGACTGACGTGCGCTGTCATAAAAGGGGTATGGGTTTTGCACGAATGCCGGGTCGGTCGGGGATTGGGTCAGCGTCTTCATGCGGTGCAGACTTGCCATGGCGGCTGCTGAATGCAAGACCCTAGATATGCAACGTTTTTGGATCATAGCCGGTTTCTTATGCGCGGTCGGATTGCTGTCAGCGGCGGTCTGGACTTATGGCTATCGTCAGGCCCTGTCGCAACTGAGCGAGAAGGCCGAGGCTGATTTGGAACTGGCCGCCGACCGTCTGAGCACGCAAATGCAGGTCTATCAGGAAGTGGCCGCCTTGATGGCGGATCATCCTGCTTTGCAGGAGCTAGAAACATCAGAACAGCAACGGGCCGCCCGAAAGGTGCTGCTGGATGTGGCAGACAAAACCGCTGCCGTTAACGTTATGTACCTGAATCCGGAGGGTCAGGTTCTTGTCGCGGCCCAACCGGTGACGCAGCGCGATATGTCCGCACATCCGGCCTTCGAGCGCGCCATGCAAGGTGCCTTGGGCAGCGCGCATGGGGTCGAAGACGCAAGCGGCGATCGCATCTATTCATATGCGGCCCCTGCATTTGGGGATTTGGGCCAAATAGAAGGCGCGTTGATGGTTCTGGCCGATGTGCAGGATGTGGAACAAACATGGCGCGGCAGTACCGATGCGGTGTTTTTCGTTGATACGGATGGGGTTGTCTTTATCTCGAACCGATCGGATCTGCTACTATGGCGCCGCGGGCAAGGGCAGCAGGGGCTGATGTCACCCGAAGGTGAGAATGTCGATTTCGCCTCAACTCGGATTGCGGGATATGAAGTGTGGAAGCTCAATTGGGGTCGCTATCTGCCCCGTCGCGCCCTGCATCTGACGCTCGATCTTCCGGTGATTGCGATGACCGCAGAGATGCTGGTTGATGTCGCTCCGGCGCGTCGGTTGGCGGGGTTGCAGGCGGCGGCGGTTGCGGCGATCTGTTTCGCCTTTGGTGCTTTGTTGTTTCTGGCCTCGGAACGCCGTCGGACACTTGCAGAGGCAAATACCGTGCTGGAAAGCCGGGTCGCGCAACGTACGCGCGCCTTGACGGCGGCTAATAGCGCTTTGCGCCACGAAGTTGCCGAGCGGCAGGAGGCGGAAGCCGCGCTAAAACAAGCGCAGGCCGATTTGGTTCAGGCTGGTAAGTTGAGCGCTTTGGGCAAGATGTCGGCTGGCATCAGTCATGAATTGAACCAACCCTTGATGGCGATTCAGCAGTTTGCCGACAACGGGTCCGCCTTTCTTGAGCGCGGCAAGGGCCAGAGAGCTGGCGAAAATCTGGGCCGTATTTCCGATATGGCCGCACGCATGGCGCGGATCATCAAGAACCTGCGGGCCTTTGCGAGAAATGAAAGCGAACCAATGGGGCGCGTTGATCTGGTTCAGGTTCTGAACACTGCCACAGAATTGACCGAGGCGCGCCTGCGCGATGAGAATGTCGCGTTGGAGTGGGTGCCGCCAAAGACTGCGGTCTATGCTTGGGGTGGGGAGGTGCGTCTGGTGCAGGTGTTTGTCAACCTAATCAATAATGCAGCGGATGCGATGGTCGATCGACCGACGCGCAGGATATTGGTCACTCTGTCAGGGGGGAAGCCTATTCGCGTGTCGGTGCGGGATACCGGACCCGGCATCGAGGACCCCGACCGCGTGTTTGAGCCGTTCTACACCACAAAAACAGTTGGGACGTCCGAGGGGATGGGTCTGGGGCTGTCGATATCCTACGGTCTGGTTCAGAGCTTCGGGGGGGATATTCGCGGTGCCAACACGGACGAGGGTGCTGAATTCACGGTTGAACTGGAACCCTTTGAAGAAGATGAGGCAGCATGATCCGCAAAGTGCTTTTGGTCGATGATGATGCCGCCGTACGTGAGGCCTTGGCGCAAACCCTCGAATTGGCCGAGTATGAACCGGTCACCGCGGGATCTTTCGTGGCCGCAAAGGATCATATTCATCGTGACTTCGGCGGTGTGATCATCTCGGATATTCGCATGCCGGGGCGGGATGGGTTTCATCTGCTCGCATACGCGCGCGAGGTTGATCCTGAGCTTCCGGTGGTATTGCTGACAGGTGAAGGCGATATCCCGATGGCGGTACAGGCCATGGGGCAGGGAGCATTTGATTTTCTGGAAAAGCCCTGTGCAGCAGCGGACTTATTGGCGGTACTGGAGCGAGCCTTCGCAGCGCGCGCAGAAATTCTGCAGGAACGCGAGCAACGGCGCGAACTTGAGCGTGGCGATCCCGCAGCACGCATGCTGTTTGGGTTGTCAGATCAAGCCGAGGCCTTGCGTGAGCGAGTGCGGAGCGTAGCGCCAACACGGGCCGAGGTACTGGTTACCGGGCCAGCGGGTAGCGGAGTTTCAAAGGTCGCTGAAGTTGTCCATCTGATGTCTCCGGTTGGACAGGGGCCATTTGTCAAACGCCCTGCCTCAGGCCTGAACCCGGATGATTTGTTGCGTGTCTGCAAGGACGCGGCAGGCGGATCGCTGTATCTGGATGAGATCTCGGCGATGTCGGATGCCACGCAATACGCCGCGCTGGAACTGATCGAACAAGGGACGGACGCCAGAATCATTGCGGGGGCAACGGCTAATTTGTCTGAACTTACTGCACAAGGAAGATTCAATGCCGATCTGTTCTATAGGTTGGATGTCATGCGGGTGCGAATCCCGGCCCTGTCAGAACGGCCCGAGGATATCCCCGTCATCTTTCGCCGCTATGTGGCGCAGGCCGCTGAGCAGGCCGGGATTGCGGAACCTGAAGTGACACCCGAGCATCTGGCCTCGCTGATGGCGCAGGATTGGCCGGGCAATGCCCGATCGTTGATGTCGGCGGCAATGCGGTTTGTGTTGGGGATGCCGGATGAGGTTGCACAGGCCGCTGATCTGGGGTTGAGCGAGCAATTGGCGCGTGTTGAGAGGTCTTTGCTGATTGCAGCCCTTGGGCGCCACAATGGCAAGGCTGCGGATGCCGCCAAGGCACTGAAGCTGCCGCGCAAAACTTTTTATGACAAGCTTACCCGCTACCACATTAGGCCAGAAGACTATCGTCGTTAGCAAAACACTTCCGCTAGGGCGAGCCGCGGCTGCGCTGCGTCTTAAGCGAGCGATTCGCTCGCATCGATTCGGATATTGTGCGGAAATTCGCACAAGGTGCTGACTGCCTGTGCGAAAAATCGCACAGCGTAGTTCTGCCGAAACACCAGATTTATAACGAACATAATTTAACCGTAAGAAATTATTCGGAAAAAACAGATTTCAGCAACATCTAAACAAAATGTTGAGAGTGAGGAGCCGATTCGGTTCACTCCGCAACATACGGCGCTGATTGAGCGCTCGATGGAAGTTTTAGGGAAGTCTGGGAGGATAAGACTGATGAAATTCCTGACAACGGCAGCAACCGCAATCGCACTGTCCGTGACAGCGACCGCTGGTGTAGCAGCTTGCGATGATGGCGAGATCGTCGTGAAGTTTGCGCATGTGACCAATACGGACAAACACCCCAAGGGCATCGCCGCTTCGCTGCTTGAGCAGCGCGTCAATGACGAGATGAACGGCGTGATGTGCATGGAGGTTTATCCGAACTCCACTCTTTACAACGATGACAAGGTTCTTGAAGCGATGCTGCAGGGCGACGTGCAGTTGGCCGCGCCTTCGCTGTCGAAGTTTGAGAAGTTTACAAAGCAATTCCGCCTGTTCGATCTGCCGTTCATGTTCAAGAACATCGATGCTGTGGATGCGTTCCAAGCCTCGGCTGATGGTCAGGCGATGAAAGACAGCATGCAGCGCCGCGGCCTGCAGGGGCTGGCATTCTGGCACAATGGCATGAAGCAGATGTCTGCGAACAAGCCGTTGGAAGATCCTTCGGATGCGAACGGCCTGAAGTTCCGCGTTCAGTCTTCGGACGTATTGGTTGCCCAGATGGAAGCAATTGGTGGCAGCCCTCAGAAGATGGCGTTCTCAGAAGTGTACGGTGCTCTGCAACAGGGCGTTGTTGACGGGCAGGAAAACACCTGGTCGAACATCTACGGCAAGAAGTTCTTCGAGGTGCAGGACGGCATCACAGAAACGAACCACGGTATAATCGATTATCTGGTTGTAACCTCAGTTGACTGGCTGGACAGCCTGGAGCCTGAAGTTCGCGATCAATTCCTGACGATTCTCGCCGAAGTGACCGAGACCCGTAACAAGGAGGCCTTTTCCGTAAACGAAGCTGCCAAGGCTTCGATCACTGACGCAGGGGGCATCATCCGGGAACTGAACCCCGAGCAGCGCCAGGCCTGGGTCGATGCGATGAAGCCAGTCTGGGACAAATTTGCCGGTGACGTTGGTCAGGACAAGATCGACGCCGCACAGGCGATCAACGCCGGGTTCTGATCCCGGTTCAAGCCACGCGTCCGGGGACTGGGGAGTTATGGACGCATAGGCTGGGCGGGCCTTAATGGCCCGCCACACTCCCACCACTCTCATCAAAAAAATGCGGGGACAGAGAGATGTCTGGTGCGAAACCCGGCCAAGGCGGGCTGGTCGACCATATCGAAGAAACCATGATTGCGTGCCTGTTGGGTCTGATGACAATTGTCACCTTCGCCAATGTGATCGCGCGGTTTGTATTCAATTCTAACATTCTTTGGGCGCTGGAACTGACAGTATTCACCTTCGGTTGGTTGGTGCTGCTGGGTGCGTCTTATGCAGTGAAAAAGCATGCACATCTGGGTGTTGATGCGATCCTGAACATGCTGGCCCCCGCGCCACGCCGGGTTTTAGCGTTGATAGCCGTTGCTTGCTGTCTGGTGTTTTCTCTGCTCCTGCTCAAGGGTTCGTATGACTACTGGGCAGTGTTTGCCGATCTGCCGCCCACCTCGGGTCGCTGGTTTCCGACCGGCTTTGACATGAGTGCGCGCAGCCAGAGCTTCTATGAAGTTGATGATATCCCGATGGTCGCGCCGCTGCGGTTTCTGGAAGATATGATCAACTATGGCGAATATTACGAGAAACTGCCCAAGGTCGTTCCGTATTTCGTTCTGCCTCTTTCGATGTTGCTGCTGGTGATCCGTTTCGCACAGGTCGCAGTACAGATTTGGCGCGGTGAAACTGATCGCCTTGTAGCTAGCCACGAGGTTGAGGACGAGATCGAAGAAGTCCGCGCCCAGCAGGGGGAGCATGACTGATGGACGTCGTACTACTTTTCTCGATGGTCATTGGCCTATTGTTGATCGGCGTTCCGATCGCGGTGGCACTTGGTCTCAGCTCGACCCTCTTCCTGCTGATCTATTCCGACAGCTCATTGGCTTCGGTCGCTGGCACGCTGTTCGAGGCATTTGAGGGGCATTTCACCCTCTTGGCTATCCCGTTTTTCATTCTCGCGTCATCTTTCATGACCACAGGTGGAGTGGCGCGGAGGATCATCCGGTTCTCGATCGCTTGTGTGGGGCACTTGCCCGGAGGTCTGGCAATTGCTGGCGTCTTCGCTTGTATGTTGTTTGCGGCCTTGTCCGGTTCGTCTCCGGCGACAGTTGTGGCCATCGGATCGATCGTCATCGCTGGCATGCGTCAGGTGGGCTATTCCAAGGAATTCGCCGCCGGTGTGATCTGTAACGCAGGGACACTGGGCATTCTGATTCCGCCATCAATCGTGATGGTGGTCTATGCGGCAGCCGTGGAGGTTTCGGTCGGGCGGATGTTCCTTGCGGGCGTTATTCCGGGTTTGATGGCTGGTCTGATGCTGATGATCACCATTTACGTCATGGCCAAGGTCAAGAACCTTCCCAAAGGCGATTGGAAAGGTTGGGGCGAAGTCTTCACGTCAGCACGCGAGGCCGGTTGGGGTCTGTTCCTGATCGTCATCATCCTCGGCGGTATCTACGGCGGTATCTTTACCCCAACCGAGGCCGCGGCTGTTGCTGCCGTCTATGCGTTCCTGATCGCAAGTTTTGTCTACAAGGATATGGGTCCGCTCAGCACCGAAGGGGATGCGCAGAACATCTCGCTGCTCAAGAAACCCTATGCGTTGATCACGGCCTTTGTGCACCCCGACACCAAGCATACACTTTTCGAGGCGGGCAAGCTGACTGTCACGCTGCTGTTCGTGATCGCCAACGCGCTGATCCTGAAACATGTGCTGACGGATGAGCAGGTGCCCCAGCATATCGCAAGCGCCATGCTATCGGCGGGTCTGGGGCCAGTGACTTTCCTGATTGTGGTCAACGTGATCCTGCTGATCGGTGGCCAGTTCATGGAGCCCTCAGGTCTGCTGGTCATTGTGGCCCCGCTGGTCTTCCCGATTGCTATCGAGTTGGGTATCGACCCGATCCATTTGGGCATTATCATGGTGGTCAATATGGAGATCGGGATGATCACGCCTCCGGTCGGGTTGAACCTGTTCGTAACCTCGGGCGTGGCAGGTATGCCGATGATGAGTGTTGTGAAGGCAGCGTTGCCGTTCTTGGCCGTGCTGTTCGTCTTCCTCATCATGGTTACTTACATCCCGTGGATTTCGACATTCCTACCCAACACTTTCATGGGGCCTGAGATCATAACCAACTAGATCGGGTAAACCGAGCATATGAACCGGGCGATGTAATCCGCCCGGTTTTTTTGTCTTGAAACTGATGCCCAAACGCATATCTGAGGGTCGGAGGACGACCTCACCATCATGGACGATTATTCGGGACGACCCGATCTCGGAAAGTGAGGTGTTCTTATGCCCTGGATATTACTGTTGTTTGCTGGCCTGCTCGAAATCGTCTGGGCCGTCGCGATGAAGCAGACCGCTGGTTTCACGCGGCTGTGGCCGACGGCGATCATGGGTGTTGCGATGATCGGGTCATTTGGCCTGCTTGCAATGGCCATGCGGGATCTGCCGCTTGGTACCGCCTATACGATCTGGACCGGGATCGGCGCAGTAGGGGCGTTCACTGTTGGCGTCCTATTTCTGGGCGAAGCGCTGACGCCCATGCGGATCGGCGCTGCGATTCTAATCGTGACGGGTTTGATCATCATGAAACTGGCCTAAGCGTTGACGGCCATAGTGGTGTCGGGCAGCTTTGCGAAACAACTCCGAACAAAGGACACCTGCATATGCTGACCGACACCGATGCACGCTTGCTCCGCGTCGCCTATGATGAGGCGAAAGCTGGATTTGACGAAGGAGGCTGCCCAATCGGTTCAGTGCTTGCGCGGGGTGGTGAGGTCGTTGCGCAAGGGCGTAATCAGCGTGTCCAACTGGGCGACCCGATCGCCCATGGGGAAATGGATGCGCTGCGCAAGGCAGGGCGGCAGAAGACCTATCGCGATACTGTGCTCTATACCTCGCTTTCGCCTTGCATGATGTGTTCTGGCACGATCGTACAGTTCGGTATCCCGCGTGTTGTGATCGGAGACACCGTGAATTTTGGCGGAAATGAGGACTTCCTGCGCGATCGCGGTGTCGAGGTCATCATCGCTGATGACCCGGACTGCATTGCATTGATGAGGCGTTTTATCGAAGAGAAGCCCGCGCTTTGGGCCGAAGATATTGCCGAATGAGGTTGGCGATCAGGCGCTTTCAAGCGCCTGAATGATGCCCGAGAAATCAGTTGCTTTCAGACTGGCGCCACCCACCAACGCTCCGTCAACATTTGAAACGCCAAAAATCTCGGCAGCATTACCGGGTTTGACCGATCCGCCATACAGCAGGCGGACTGACCGGCCGACACCTTCGCCAAATCGGCGTTCCAGACGTGCGCGTATGAAATCGTGCACTTCTCCGATCTCTTCCAAAGTTGGAACCTTACCGGTGCCGATGGCCCAGATCGGCTCATATGCGACAATCAGGTTCTCGCCTGTCGCTTGATCCGGGATCGAACCCGACATCTGTCCACCGATGATATCCAGAGTATTTGCTGCTTCGCGCTGTTCAAGGCTTTCACCAACGCAGATGATCGTCTTCAGGCCTGCATCCATGGCGGTGCGGGCTTTGGCACGGATGTCTTCGTTCTGCTCAGCATGATCTTCACGGCGCTCGGAATGGCCAAGGATCACTGCGCTCGCCCCTGCATCCAACAGCATCTCGGCACTCAGATCCCCGGTATGCGCACCCGAGAGCGCCGCGTGGCAGTCTTGGCCGCCAACGGCAATGCCCGAACCTTCAACCGTATTTGCCGCGCGATGAAGCAAAGTGGCTGGTGGGCATATCAGGATTTCTACCGCAGAAGATGGGTGCGAGGCTTTCAACGCTTCCAACTCGCTCAGCGCAACGCCAGTTCCATTCATTTTCCAGTTGCCTGCCGCCAACTTACGCCGCATCGCGATCCCTCCGGTTTTCTGCTTTAAACCCTCGGATATCACCCGCAGGCGGGGCTGACAATTCCGGTTGCATAGCGCTACTTGTCAGGACACATTGCGCGCGTTGTTGCGGAGGATGGCATGATAGACGATCTCGATCTCGCCAAATTGGATCTGCGTGATCCAGCTGAGATGGAAAAGCTGAGACATGCTGTTCGCCAGATCGGATTTCTAACAATCTCCAATTCCGGCCTCGATGCCGCCCGTGTGCAGCTGGTGATTGACGCGTATCGCGATTTTTTTCGTCAACCCGATGAGATCAAGCAGAGCGTCGATATGGCAGCTACGGGTGCCAACCGCGGTTGGGGTGCGCCGCGTTCCGAACAGGTGGATCTCAGGGCGAACCCGGATTTCAAAGAAGTCTTTGATAGCGGTTTTGAACTGCCAGCCGATGATCCCTATGCGGGGCGGGGATTAAGTGTGTATGCCCCAAATCTCTGGCCAGACGGGGCTGACGCCTTTCGGAGAACGATCCAGAGTTACTATTCAGACGCTTGCTCAGTTGCCATTCGCGTTTTGCGCGCGATTGCGATTGCCATCGGTAGGGATGCAAACAGTTTTGATGCGGCCTTTGATACGCCAATGGCGCTGCTGCGCGGTAACTTCTATCCGCAACGCCCTGATTGGGCAGGGGAAAAGGACTTTGGTATCGGCGCGCATACGGATTATGGCTGCCTGACTTTGCTGGCCACGGACGGCACACCGGGTCTGGAAGTTCGTATGCCTGATGGCGATTGGCAAGCTGCAAACGCCAAGCCGGGACAATTCATCATCAATTTCGGCGAGATGCTGGAGTTTTGGACCGCAGGAGAAGTCAAAGCGACCGAGCATAGGGTCAAAGGCAGCGTGAACGAGAGGATCTCGGTTCCGTTGTTCTTTAATCCTTCTTACGACACAAATGTTGCGCCGCCGGGTTCATACGCCACGATCCGCGCCGGAGAGCACCTGACGCGGCGATTTAATGAGACCTACGTCCACCTAAAAGCTGCGAGTTAGCGTTGTTCAGCCAAGGTTTCGTCGAACTTGATCGATTCTCCGCATCCGCATGCATCGACTACATTCGGGTTTCGGAACTTGAAACCGGCCTCAAGCAGTGAAACCTCGTAGTCGATCTCGGTTCCGAACAGGAACATCTGTGCCATGGGGGCGATCATCACACGCGCGCCATCCTGCTCGACCACTTCGTCATTCGGGTCCGCATCATCGACATAGTCCATGGTGTATTCCATCCCCGCGCAGCCGCCTTTCTTGACGCCGATGCGCAATCCGGTGTGACCGCCGGATTTCATAAGCCGAACAATCTGTTCAGCAGCTTTAGGTGTCATGGTCACGGCTTGTTTGCCGGGAATGCCAAACATGGTGGGCTCCGTTATCGCGCGTTATCTCTAATCTAAGGCCGACACGCGCCGGGCTCAAGAGAGAGCCTGTTCAAATACACACTCCGCGCAGGGTTGTCACGATGGTGCGCGAAGCTTTAGCGTATCTGAAGTAAAGGACAGGCATTCCAGAGAGGTTTGGATCGATGAGAGCGCAGAACTGGGCAGGAGCAGCCATTTTCACATCTATGTTGCTGGCGTCCGCGTCTGCGGCACTTGCGATAGATGACACAAAACGGCACCCGGTCAACTGTGCTACCGCACCCGGTGATCTGCGCGCAATCGCAGCTGAAAAGAAACATGCCGAGGACCAGCAGGCTGAGAGCGTGTTCTCGATCCTCCCTGCCGGTGCCTTGCTGGGTCTCGTCACAGGAACCGAGAGCAAGCACCTGAAGATGCTGTCAGGCGACTATATAAAAGAGCTGGACGCGCGCGCTGCTGAAATCAAGTCGACCTGTAACATCGAATAATCAATCAAAAAGGGCCGCTCTCGGGCAAGAGCGGCCCGGAATGGGCCCATTGAATGGGGGATGGCTATGGTCAGAGGCCCATGCAATTCACGAAGTATGTCAATTTAGCGGGGCAATCGGATAAGACGCCCGCTACTCGACATCCTGCGCCAGCACGTCCAGCAGATCGAAAAACGCATGCTTAATCACTGGGTCAGTACCTGAGGTCCTTGTGACCCAGCATTGTGACAACATGAAAACGGTTAAGTAACACGCAGTACACCGTTTTGTAACATCGCCATGTTTTTTGTGAGTAAGTCGAGAGTTACATGAAACCCAGCTCAAGCCGGGCTTCATCTGACATCATTTCCATGCCCCAAGGTGGCTCCCAAGTCAGTTCGACGTCGACCTCTTTGACGCCAGCAACGGGTTCGATTGCTTCCACGATCCAACCGGGCATTTCGCCTGCGACAGGACAACCTGGCGCAGTGAGGGTCATGATCACCTTGACCGCGTTTTCTCCGGTGATGTCGATCGTATAGATCAGACCGAGATCGTAGATATTGACCGGTATTTCTGGGTCAAACACCGTCCGGCAAGCTTCGACCACGGGTTCGTAGAGCGGGTGATCGATGGTCGAGGGAGCGATTAGGGGGCTGCCTTCGAACTGTTCACTGGGGTGGGTCATTGATGCCTCGGGTCTGTTACCTGAGAAATTATATAGGGAAAGTGCCGGGCAGCGTCCAGAGGTGCCGTGGCGCCTGATTTGGGCGCCACGACAGATCAGTCGTTGATGTCGTGCTTGAAGGTTTTGACCTGACCGTGCGGCAGGGCAAACATACGGCGCAGAACCAGCCATGCGACCAGTGACAGAACAGCAAATATCAACAGCAGAACGGGCAGGGATGGCGTGAGGCCAGGGATCAGCAAAACCACTCCGGTAATGGCTGCACCGATGGCAAAACCCAGGAAAATGAAGCCGGGCAGCGCGACCTCAAGGATGCCCAGAGCAAGCGCTCCGGCCAACCAAATCCACCACGTCAGCCAGAAAGGATCGGCCATCATTTTCCTCCTTTAAGCATGTTAAAGGCATTGCCGAAGGCTTCAAGTGCGTTTGCAGGCACAACGATGGTCTGCGAGCCGGTGCCGTTGCCCAGGGCGTTCAGCGATTCCACCTGTTTCAACGCAACCTGATACTGTGCCGCTTCCAGCCCGTTGTCTTGAATGGCCTTTGCCACGACCTGAGTCGCATAAGCTTCGGCCTCAGCCGAGATTCGGCGGGCCTTGGCGGTCTGCTCTGCCGCATAAAGTTCGGCATCTGCTTGCAGCTCAACGGCACGCTTTTGGCCCTCGGCCTCGGTCACCTGTGCACGGCGGGCACGTTCGGCGTTCAATTGCTGCAACATCGCGTCACGAGTGGCCTGATCAAGATTTACGTCCAGAATCTCGGCGCGGGTTACTTCGATCCCCCAATCGTCAACAGCGGTTTCGACACTTTCCTGAATACGTTCAATCAGTTGCGCCCGGTTCGATTGCACTTCATCCAGGTCCATCTTACCGATCTCGGCGCGGACGATACCGGCTACAGTCGTTGCAATCGCACCGTCGACATCGCGGATGCGATAGACCGTCTTTTCCGGCTCGAGAATGCGGTAGAACACCGAGGTATCGATCTGCACCAGAACATTGTCCTTGGTAATTGCGTCTTGCGTTGCGTTTGGCAACTGACGCTCAAGGATGGATATCTTGTGGCGGGCAACATCTAGAAAAGGAACGATAAAATTGATCCCGGGCCCAAGCACCGAATGCAGGCGGCCAAACCGTTCAACAACGTATTTCTCGGATTGAGGCACGATCTTGATGCCCTTGAAGATGACAATGGCAATAAGCGCCGCTGCCAGCAGGTAGATAATGTTCGAAGTAATCAGTCCGATAATCTGGTCTTCTATCATTCTGTCCTCATTTATTGTGTACTATGGTATACATATTGGGATTGAATCGCTCAATTTCAACTCTGGTATGGATTGTACAGGCTGGAATGCAAATCTGTGAAAGCGTTCATACCGGCCAGAAATTCCCTTTTGTGGCAGCTTTGCATCCCACTGGTGTTTGCGTTATCGGACGAGGATGAAACTGATAATAGATACGGACCCCGGCATCGACGATGCAATGGCCATTGCCTATGCCGCCGCTGCGTCCGAAATTGACCTGATCGGCCTGACCACCGTGTTCGGCAACACCCATGTGCATCAATCCAGCCGCAATGCGCGGTTTCTGGTGGACAAACTAGGGCTGGGCATTCCTGTGGCCCAAGGCGCGCCATTCGCTTTGGGGGAGACCACGCATTCACCTTCGGAACATGTGCACGGCCCCGAAGGCTTTGGTGACCTGACCCAGATTGATGAGATAGGCGAAAACCACGCCCTGTCCGCCTCAGAGTTTCTTGTCGACATGGCGCGCAGCCATCGCGGAGAGCTGGTCGTATGCGCGGTTGGGCCATTGACCAATATCGCTGATGCCATGCGATTGGACCCTGAGTTTGCAGAGAATCTTGGCAAGCTCGTCATCATGGGCGGGGCCGTGTACTGCCCGGGCAACATCACCGAACATGCCGAGGCGAATATCTATCACGATGCCAAAGCTGCAGACGAAGTCTTTGCCGCGCCGCCGCCTACGATTCTGGTGGGATTGGATGTGACTCTGAAAACGCTCTACCAGACCGCTGATTTTGAGGCGCTCGCTGAACGTTCCCCTGACATGGGTGGTTTTCTGCGTGATATCTCGCGCTTCTATTTAAAGTTCTACAAAGAGATCGGTGGGCTTGAAGGGTGCGGACTGCATGACTCGACTGCCGTTATCGCCTGCACCCATGAACCGATGTTCGAAATGGTCGAAACGGGTTTGCAGGTGGCGTTGGACGGGGCTGAGATCGGTGCGACTCGTCCTGACCCTGCACGGCCACCAGTGCGAGTGTGCCGGGATGTCGATGGGGCAGGGGTGGTGCGCCTGTTTACGGACCGTGTAGCCTCGCTGCCCTGACGGGTTGCAATGCCCTTGCAGATCGGGCAAAGCCTGCCCGGTTCAGCGATCCAAGGCGTTACCATGACCCAGCGATTTTCTTTCGACCTGAAATCCACCGATGGCAAGGCCCGCACAGGCGTGATCAACACGCCGCGCGGTGAGGTGCGGACGCCGGCGTTCATGCCTGTGGGAACAGCCGCGACCGTCAAGGCGATGATGCCGGAAAGCGTACGGGCCACAGGTGCCGATATTCTGCTGGGCAACACCTATCATCTGATGCTGCGCCCCACGGCCGAGCGGATTGATCGTTTGGGAGGCCTGCACAAATTCATGAACTGGGACCGCCCCATCCTGACGGATTCGGGCGGGTTTCAAGTGATGTCGCTGGCGGGTTTGCGTAAACTGACTGAGAAGGGCGTGACCTTTAAATCTCACGTCGATGGCTCGAAGCACGAATTGACGCCGGAACGGTCGATGGAAATCCAGCGGCTTTTGGGCTCGGACATCGTCATGTGCTTTGATGAATGCCCTGCGCTGCCCGCCGATCGCGACCGTATCGCCGAGTCCATGCGCCTTTCGATGCGGTGGGCTGCACGGTCACGTGAAGCGTTTGGAGACCGCCCTGGACATGCCCTGTTTGGGATCATGCAGGGCGGGCTGGAACAAGATCTTCGGGAAGAAAGTGCCGAGGCACTTAAGCAGGTCGGTTTTGAAGGCTACGCCGTCGGCGGCCTTGCCGTGGGTGAGGGGCAGGAGGCCATGTTCAGCTGCCTTGACTATGCGCCTGACTTCTTGCCCCAGGATAAACCGCGTTATCTGATGGGCGTAGGCAAGCCTGATGATATCGTAGGTGCCGTTGCACGTGGGATAGATATGATGGATTGCGTTCTACCTTCGCGGTCGGGTCGCACCGGGCAGGTGTTCACGCGTTACGGTGTGGTCAATATCAAGAACGCCCGCCATGCTGACGACCCACGCCCGCTGGATGAGAACTGCACATGCCCCGCGTGTTCAAGTTATTCTCGCGCCTACTTGCATCACGTGTTCCGCTCGAATGAGATGATCTCGGGCATGCTGCTGACTTGGCACAATCTGCATTACTTTCAGGAAATCATGCAGGGAATGCGGGACGCGATTTCACAGGGCACATTCGCAGAGTGGCAATCGCAATTCCACGCGCTTCGGGAGCAAGGCGATATTGAACCGCTGTAGATTGTGGCCATTGCGGTGACAAACGTAGTATTTTTTGCTATACTGTTCGCGCATTATTTACCATTTTCATTTGTTTTGTTCAGGAGGATTCAATGCCTCGCTTTATTGCTTCTGTCGCAATCGTTTTTTGCGCCTCGACATCTCTTGCGGATGTCTGGACCTTCGAAACCCCGTCCGAGAATATTCAGTGTGTCGTCGGGCAGGGGGCGAGTGTTTCGGACCTGTCTTGCACCATAATTGAGCGCAGCGGAGCGCCTGCGTTCCCGCGCCCGGCGGATTGCCAGTCGGACTGGGGACATGATTTTTTCATGACCAATACGGGCGCCGTCCGCATGCTGTGTCAACCAGTCAGCCATAACCGGGACGGATTTGACCGTGCAGACTACGGCGTAACCGGAGAGTTTGGCGGGTTCGTTTGCCATTCCTCGAAAAAGGGCTTGGAATGTAGAAACGAAGTCGGTCATGGCTTCTTTTTGTCCCGAGCTAAGCAGAGGGTGTTCTGATCCACGCTGGATGATTTGTTGCCCGTTTTAATGCTGGGTTCGCTAAAATCGGTGGATATGTCTGTCGGATGCCTTGAAGTCCCCAAATCATCCGGTCATGCTGCATCACGACAAACGACGATGAGGTTGAAATGGGGGAACAGGTGCCCCACCTTTATCGTCCAAGACAGGAGATGGCCAAAGGTTGCCTGAATCAGGGACCAGCGCCGTCTTGCCAATGATAAGGATAGAGCATGCAAGAGCCTCTGAATTCCTCATACCCCGTCCTGCCGCTGCGCGATATCGTGGTCTTCCCACATATGATCGTGCCGCTGTTCGTGGGCCGTGACAAATCGGTCCGCGCCCTGGAAGAGGTGATGCAGGATGACAAGCAAATTCTGTTGTCCAGCCAGATTGATCCTGGTGAGGATGATCCGGAAATCGACGGTATCTACCGCTCAGGCGTTCTGGCCAACGTGCTGCAACTGCTGAAACTGCCCGATGGCACCGTGAAGGTGCTTGTCGAGGGGCAGGCGCGGGTGCAGATCACAGAATTCCTTGAAAACGATCAGTTTTTCGAAGCGCGCGCCGAGTATCTGACCGAGATTCCGGGCGATGTCACCACGACCGAAGCGCTGTTGCGCACCGTCGCGGACGAGTTTGAGCGCTATGCAAAAGTGCGCAAGAATATCCCCGAAGAGGCGCTGGCCGCCGTCGGTGAAACCACCGAGCCTGCAAAGTTGGCCGACCTTGTGTCAGGTCATCTGGGCATCGAGGTTGAACAGAAACAGGAACTGCTTGAGACGCTCTCGGTGAGCGAGCGGCTTGAGAAGGTCTATGGCCTGATGCAGGGCGAAATGTCGGTTCTGCAGGTCGAGAAAAAGATCAAGACCCGCGTCAAATCCCAGATGGAGAAGACGCAGCGCGAATACTATCTGAATGAGCAGATGAAAGCCATTCAGAAGGAGCTTGGCGATGGTGAGGACGGCAGCAACGAAGTTGCCGAACTGGAAGCCAAGATCAACGAGACCAAGCTGTCGAAAGAGGCGCGCGAAAAGGCCGAAGGTGAGCTGAAAAAGCTCAAGAACATGTCGCCCATGTCGGCTGAGGCGACCGTTGTGCGCAATTATCTAGACTGGATCCTGTCACTGCCTTGGGGCACCAAATCCCGCGTCAAAAAGGATCTGGGTCGCGCGCAGGACATTCTGGATGCCGATCACTATGGACTTGAGAAAGTCAAAGAGCGGATCGTCGAATATCTGGCGGTTCAACAGCGCTCGAAAAAGCTGAAAGGCCCGATCCTGTGCCTTGTTGGCCCTCCGGGTGTGGGTAAAACCTCGCTGGGTAAATCGGTCGCAAAAGCCACGGGGCGCGAATTCATTCGCATCTCGCTGGGTGGTGTGCGCGACGAATCTGAGATTCGTGGCCACCGTCGGACTTATATCGGGTCGATGCCCGGCAAGATCATTCAGGCGCTGAAGAAGGCGAAAACCACAAACCCTCTCATCCTGCTCGATGAAATCGACAAGATGGGGCAGGACTTCCGTGGCGATCCAGCCTCGGCGATGCTGGAGGTGTTAGACCCGGAACAGAACAACACGTTCATGGATCATTATCTTGAGGTCGAATATGACCTGTCCAACGTGATGTTCCTGACCACGTCTAACAGCTACAACATGCCTGGGCCTCTGCTAGACCGGATGGAGATCATCCCGCTGGCCGGTTACACCGAAGAGGAAAAGAGCGAGATCGCCAAGCAACACCTGATCGACAAACAGGTCAAAAACCATGGTCTGAAAGCCAAGGAGTTTGAGCTGACCGATGAGGCGCTGCAATCGATCATCCGCACCTATACCCGCGAGGCGGGTGTGCGGAACCTCGAACGCGAAATCGCCAAAGTGGCGCGGAAATCGTTGACCAAGATCATCAAGAAAGAGGCAGAGACCGTAAAGGTGACGCCCGACAATCTGGATGATTTTCTTGGAGTGCCCAAGTTCCGTTATGGCTTGGCTGAACAGGACGATCAGGTTGGTGTAGTCACTGGCTTGGCCTGGACTTCGGTCGGTGGTGATCTGCTGCATATCGAGGCTCTGAAACTGCCCGGCAAAGGGCGGATGAAGACCACTGGTAAGCTGGGCGATGTGATGAAGGAATCGATCGACGCGGCGTCGTCTTACGTCCGATCAATTTCGCCTCAGATCGGGGTTAAACCGCCGCAGTTCGACAAAATCGATATCCACGTGCACGTGCCCGATGGTGCGACGCCAAAGGATGGTCCGTCTGCGGGCTTGGCTATGGTGACCTCGATTGTTTCGGTCCTGACCGGTATTCCTGTGCGCAAGGACATCGCCATGACAGGCGAGGTTTCGCTGCGCGGCAACGCGATGCCGATTGGCGGGCTGAAAGAAAAACTGCTGGCTGCCCTGCGTGGCGGGATCAAGACCGTCCTCATTCCCGAAGAGAATGAAAAGGATCTGGCAGATATTCCCGACAACGTGAAAGAAGGGCTGGAGATCATCGCGGTCAAACACGTCTCGGAAGTACTGGAGCAAGCGTTGATACGTAAGCCCGAGTCAATTGAATGGGATGAGGCCGCTGAAGAGGCCGCTGCCGCTGCCGCCAAGGCGGCCGAAGGGGCAGGACCGTCGGCAACAGCCCACTAAGCCTGAAGCAGATTAATTAGAAAGGCGGGGTCATTCCCCGCCTTTTTTTGTTCAAAGTCCAATGACAGGTTTGGCCGGGTCCAGCACCTCTTCGTTTTCGATGTAAGCCTGGAATTTTTTGTCTGACAGCGCCGAGCGTACGGCGAGCGCAAAAATCACCGCCGAAAATGCCGCACACAGCACAATGTCCCAACCAAACGGGATCTGCTTTTGCGCGCCTTCTCCAAACTGACCCATGTAGGAGATCAGCCCCAAACCACAGAAATAGGGCATCAGCCAAAGCGCCTCGGTTGCGTCCATTTCATCGAGCCGATTGTGAAAGCGGATCAGCAGCAGCGCCATGCCGATGAGTAGTGCAATTCCCAGCCTCCAGACCGTGTCCCATCCGCTCCAGTAGACGATCAGGGTTGAGATCGCGAAGGCCGTGAGCCCGACAAGTTTGACGGCGGGAATACGGATTGAGCGCGGGCGGTCAGGCATCAGATCGCGTAAGCACACCACGGCGATTGGGCCGACCGCGAACGAAAGCACAATGGCGGCCCCGTTCAGGGCGATTACGGTTGCGAACGGGACCGTCAGTAAAAACAGAGTGCCAATCAGAAAGTTGAGAGCCAAGGCCCAAAGCGGTACTCCGAACGATGACAAGATCTGCAAACGTTTCGGCAGGAACCCGTTTTGCGACAGGGCCAGAGCGATACGAGCGTTCGATCCTGTTGCAACCAACCCATTGCCAAACGGGCCGATGACTGACCCGACGTTCAGCAAGCTGAGGAACCACAATATTCCGACAGACATTATGACGCCATCCAAGGGACCTTGTCCGCCAAAGTTGAGGCTTGCCCAACCATTGCGGATCATCGCGGGATCAAGCGCGCCGATAAAGGCCACCTGTAATCCAAGGTAGATCAAGGCACATAATACAATGGATAGAACCAGAGCGGCCGGGATGTCGAATTTTGGGTTTCGAACTTCTCCTGCCATATCAACAACATGTCGGAAACCTATAAAGGAAAAGATCACCCCACCGGTTGATACTGCGGCCATGATGCCTTTCAGGCCGTAGGGGGCGAAACCGTCAGGGGCGGAGAAATTCTGCACGTCAAAGCGGGTCGCGATCAACAACACGGACAAAACTATCGGAATGGCAATCTTGGCCCAGGTCAGCGTTGCATTTACCTGTGCAAAAAATTTCACGCCCAGTGCGTTCACAGCGACGAACAGCAACATGAACAGCAAGGCGACCGAAACACCAGCGCCGGTCAGTTCGCCGGTATCTGCGGCGTGGAGCCATGACGCGTAGGGTGCGAGGTATTTAAGCATGGCTTCAACTTCGATCGGAGCGGTGGTGTTGTAGCCAATCCAGGCCGTCCATCCCATCGCCATCGACACGATGTTGCCGTGTGAGAACTGAGGGACGCGTGCGATTCCGCCTGGGATAGGTAACATCGCTGAAATCTCGGCGAATGTTATTGCCAGTATGAACATCGCAACGGCGCCAATAATCCAAGAAAGAACCGCGGCGGGGCCTGCGTGTTGCACGGCGAGCAGGGGGCCGAAAAGCCAGCCTGACCCAATGATTCCTCCAACCGAAATGAAGGTCAGGCCGACCAGGCCAATTTCCCGCTTCAGTTTCGCCATGTTATTTCTCGCCCAAAGAGGGGTGCCTTATTGGTGGCTATGACATCAGGATAAGCAGGCCACGGGAAACATGGCAAGTGCCACATATCATGCAGAAAATTCGCGAAAACGAGGTCTGCCCGATTCACTTTCTAAATCCTGCTGGGCGTGTTCTTCGAAACGCGATCGCCGGCAATAGGTATTTGAAGTGGAATCGACTCGGAACATGAGGCACGCTGGTCGTCTGTGCCAAGGTAGGAGAACCCAGGATGCCTCTGTACAATGATATGTTCGAGCTTTCGGTCGAAGATATGGATATAATCGAAGAGGCCATGCGTCATGCCATAGCGTCCAGATCGAATGTCCCTGTTGACGAGAGGGTAGAAGAACGGGAAACCCGTGAAGACTTTGTGCGCAAGGCACACGACCTTTTGGGGCGTCTGCATGACCAAAAGGTTTTTTATCGTCCTAAATCCGGCGTGTATGTCGGAGGATGACAGCATTGTGTTCGCAGCGTTGAACTAAATGGTTCCAAAACGCTTCAACTATGTCGCATAAGCATTTGAATAATATGGTGGGTGATAAGAGATTTGTACGGTCTCGCGGACAAAATCCCCTTATAGGCCCTATTTTGTTGACCGAAATTTCAAAAAGTACCATGGATTTTCACGCAAAAGTACCATGGATTCTCTTTCGATGACCACCGCCAAAGACAAAATTGAGCTTCCCAAATACATGACGGCATACACCCGAAGGAACCGGGCCGCCTTCAAGTATCAGCGAGACGTTCCAAGGGCGTTGCAATCCTTGCTGGGGCGCAAACGGTGGGACCTGTCTCTGGGTAGTGATTTCAGTAAAGCGGAAGATCGCTGCAAGGCTTACACGAAGGTACATGACCGTATCATCGCGCAACTGACGGACAAGGACGCTCTTTCAGATACCGTCCAGCGAGCGCACGCAACGATTGCTGCTGCTAAGTTGCGAGATGATATGGAAGAGGACCTAGAAACGCTGCGTTTGACATGGCGCGATACCGAAGAGCACATGAAAGGCGCGTTGTCTATCACCTCAGTTTGAGCGAGAGTCTTTAGCTAGTTTTGCTTACGAGGCGTTTGGGGATCGTTCACACGTAGATCAGATCAAGGACCCATCGCCTCTTTTAGTTCAGTCATTAGAGATGCCAGTATCTCCGCCCCCTGACGGGGGCGATGTTGTCGCGCAGACGCTCTATACAGCTATGCAAGCCGCGCTGAACGCACGCCTTGCGGAGTTGGTAGGGCAATCCGTGGAAAGCGACGAATACCGACTGTCTGCGTTGCAGGAGAAATACTTCAAGCTTCAAAACTCGTCGGATGCCACGAAGCGCAGTTACAAGAACAAGAATAAGCGCCTGACGGACTATCTAGGCGATTTACCATTGCATCAGTTTACCCCGGAAAAGCTGCGTCTGCATCGGGACTACCTATTGGACGAAGGTTTGAAGCCGGACTCCGTAGCTGAGTATTTTGCCCCCGCCAAAGCCATAATGAGGTGGGTGTTGTCGGAGGAACTCGTTCCCGGCTTCGATGCTATGCCGACAGACAAGGTATCGATGCCTCGCAATGACACCCCTATAGAGGAAACACGGTGGCAGCGCTTCGATGATGACGAAATCAAACGCGTCTGGGATGTGGCGCAACAATGTTGGGGCGCGGGTTCCCGGTATAATGAAGACCGTCAGGCGGCATTCAAAATGGCGTTCCGTGTTGCTCTGTACACCGCCGCGCGTCCGGTCGAGATTTTCAGATTGAAGCCTGAGAACGTGACACCTGAGTACATTCACATCACCGAAACCAAGACTAAAATCAGCCGCAAGTTGCCGTTGTCAAAGCACATCGCTGACTTTCATTCCTTTATGCAGGATCGGGGCTGGAAGCTGAACGGCAAGCCCGAAAGTGCTGCCGGAACGATGTCGGACTCATTTACCAAAGCAATCAGGGCGGCTGGGTTCACCAATGATCGGCAAGTTCTCTACAGCACGAAAGACACGCTCGTGGACCGTCTACAACGCGCTAAGCACAGCGATGACGTTATCCGGGGAATTACCGGGCACGTTTCGGGGCAGGGGCACCTGAGGAACTACAAAACACGCCTGAACGACACGCCTGAGGGGCTGTCGATCCTCCGCGAAGCCTTGGATGCAGTAGAGTATTGGTGAGTGCCCGCGTCAGCGGGCGCACAAAGGCCGGATACTATTGATCCACTGTTCGTATGGTCGCCAGTCTTGCCTGATGAAGCTCACAAACCCGGTTTTCGCCAGTATGAACTTCGATAGTAGCCAACGTTTTCGCCAATGAAATTCCAAGTTTCATATTCCCAAGTGTCTTCTTGACCGTTCAGTCTGGCTTTTACCGAGCCGTGCATGTTGTTGAAAATGCTTGAAGAAATGAATGTCGTATAGTTCCCCGAGCGGATGTCGCTAAGTTTAGCTGCCAAGTTAGGCGCTCGCCCAATGGAAATAAGGTCATTGGTTCCTCGGGCACCACCACGCACAATGAAGGTCGTTCCCGTGTCAATTCCAGTAGCGTGAGCAATAGAAAAGTTTGCATTTTTGACGGGCGCGTATTTGTTCTCAAATCTAGGCCGGATGAGTTGGGTTACAGCATAAGATATTGCAAACGCACAGCTTGCCGCTTCAATAGCCTTACCCAAGCTTCCGATCATAGTGGCGTCGTATGCACTCTGTACCGCCCCCACGTTGGTTGCTTCGTGAGCTTTTATTGCTTGTCCAACGATGCTTAGAGGCTGCAGTGTGTCCACCCGTTCCGAAGCACGTATCGGCTTCGTCGTCGGCACTTTGTTCTTCCCTTCGTCACTCATAACGGGCACCGTATCTTGTGTTTCTTAAGTTACTTACCACAAGGTCGACTCAATCACGAGTCGCATTAAAGGGTTCTGAATCGCCTCAGTGGCCGCCCTCGGCAAGCTACTTTGCAACCTGAAGAGGGTCAGCATTGTTAATGCATGGTTAACCATCAGATTATCTCTTTAACTTATTGAAAAGACTCGCGAATCATGCGTTGCAACTGTTACAACTTGCGTAGGGAGCCTTAGGCTAGGTGTAATTTGGAGGCATTGCCGTGAAGATCGTCGCATATATCCGAGTATCGACCGATAAGCAGGGTCGGAGCGGTCTGGGATTGGAGGCGCAGCAGGTTGCTATCGCTGCCTACGTCAAGGCCGCTAACGCGGCGACGGTGGCAGAATTCCAAGAAGTGGAATCCGGTAGGAACAACGCCCGCCCTGAGCTGGAAAAGGCATTGAAAATGGCGCGTGTGATGGGGGCCAAGCTTGTAATCGCCAAGCTGGATCGACTGAGCCGCAATGCTGCGTTTCTCCTTAAATTACAGGACTCGGGCGTCGATTTCGTGTGCTGTGACATGCCTGATGCCAACGCACTGACTGTAGGGATTATGAGCGTCATTGCCCAAGCGGAATCCAGAATGATTGGCGACAGGACACGTGCAGCCATGCAGGCTGCAAAGGCCCGTGGTCAGAAGTTCGGGAACCCGAATGGTGCAGCCGCCCTGCGTCGTGCAGGCAAGGGCAATGGTGCTGCCTGCGCCGCTCAGAGGGACCGCGCTAACGCTCGCGCCTATGATCTGGCAGACGTACTGGAAGAACTTGAAACAGCAGGTTTTTGCACCTTGCGAGAACAATCTGATGAGTTGAATAAACGTGGCATCAAGACTGCTCGTGGTGGGCAATGGCACCCCAATACCGTGGCTCGTCTACGGCATCGATTGGCTCAGGCTACTTAACAGCGCAGAATTGCAGTGGTGTCCGCGTTAGCGCCTTGAAAACAAAGGCAAATCACATTGTCTCTTGATATCGAATCGTCGTATAAGCAATTGTTAATAAAGGGAAAGGGGACCCAAGGCCGGTATACCCTTTTTCGCGGGAAGGCGCGTAGTTGCTGTCCGCATACCCCGTGTAAACCTCAGAAAACCCGGGTTAAGTACCCCGAGTTGTCATCGGTTCTCATCTGCCCCGTTTCGGTTGCATTTTGAACTTCACGGTTCTCATCTAGCGCTTTGGATGTTGCACGAATGGGGGACCCAACTGCAACCTGCACCCCCCTTGTTCGTTTCGCAATCCGGCCTCAAAGAATTTTCCATTCCAGTGGAAAAATGTTGCACCGGCAGCTTCGGGGCTCTGCCCGGTTTGGATGCACCGTTCGGGCAAGTTTCTTATGCGTAAACCTGTATAACTCGGCCTGCCAACATCGTGCGACTCGGCGCGAATTGGGTAGTGGATTCTGCTGCTTCCGCTCGACTGGGTGGTTTAGTGGTCTGCCCCGCACCTCGCTCGTATCGAAGCAGGGGTACTCATCGTTTTCCTAACACCTTTGGCTTGCGAGCAAGGTCAGACCTTGACTGAAAAATGAATCCAATTGTCAGACAAAATGGTGGTTAAGCTTGGCTTTATTGCCTCAAAACACATTTGGGGATACCGTCTAGGCCCATATTTCAAATCTATTTTGATGGGGTCCGGTACAATGAGTATAGGTAGGCTCACAGCGTTTGTGGTAATTGCGACAGCATCTTTGGTCTTTGGTTCATCGCAGGCAAAAGCGCAGTCTTCGTTGGGACCCAAATATTTTATCGCCAACCAACTAGGTCCGGCGTGCCTAAAGAATGCTCAAGGATCAGGTCGTAGCCAAGCCAAAGCGCGTCAAGCACTCAATGCGCTTTATTCAAACAACCAACGTTATATTGACGCTTTGTTGCAATCGACGGCGCTAAGTATCAGCAAGGGTGGGTTCGAAGATCCTTGGGAAGTCATCCTATTCAACAGTTACGCGGCTGCAGCGGCCAACGATGCGCCCCTTGCCAGAACGATCATTGATGGCATGAAAAATTTGGCGTTGGGTCGCCGCTATCAAAGCGAACCACGGCTTCTGACCGTACGCCAGGCCAAGAGTTCGTGTTACGGTTCAGGTCCCAACAGCCGCTGCCCTCGGCATCAGCCGCGAATGGTCGCGCGTATGTATGCGAATTTGATGATTTCAGCCGCCGTATTGAAACCCTTTATGACCAAAGAAGACAGGGATGTTTTGATCCCTTGGTTCAAGGCCGGGTACAAGAATTTCGTCTCACCTGAAGCAAAGTCTGAAACCGGTGGAATTTATGACTTTGGCAACATGGGTGCAGCAATTTTGGCTTATGCCTCTTTGACGAACGACAAGAGCCTCGCGCGACGTGAGTTGTCATCGCGCAAACGGATTTTCTTGAAGCACATCGAAAAGACTGGATATATCGACGAAAACTCATTTCGAGGCGTACGTGGGTTTTGGTATCACACCTACGGTTTAGACGCCGCCTTGTCATACGCGTTGATCGCCAGAGCTTGGGGTTCTGATTACTTCAGAGACCCGAAACTTGGACCACGCCTCTTCTCCGCTGTAAAATTGACCTCTTTGGGGATTACAAATCACCCCCAATTTCGAGCCGTCGGAAATCGCGGTAGCTCATATAGCAATGACCCGAATGACGCTCGTACCCATGTCCATCAAATGGCACTGAATCTCTATACCATCGCGGCGCGAGAGTATGGCGTTCGTTTGCCACCAAGCGGAAGGCATAATCAGCTAAAACGCTACGAGGCTTATCCAAAAATGTCGGGTGTATGGGCGCCTTGCTACTATTCGTCCCGCTAGTAGGTGAACCTCTTGACCCAAGAAGATACAGAAACTGAAAAAAAGGTTCCCGTACAGCGAACGCTGGCAGCCATTCTTGCGGCGGACGTCGCCGGATATAGTCGCCTCGCCGGTGCTGACGAAGAAGGCACCGCACGCATGTTGTCTGAAAGACGGCAACTAACAGATCAACTTATTGAGAAATATGGGGGCAGGATAGCGAATACCGCTGGTGACAGCATCATAGCCGAGTTTGGAAGCTCTGTAGAGGCAGTACGTTGCGCTCTCGATATTCAAGAGGGTGTTAGGACACTAAATCTCGGAATTCCATCCGACAGGCAGATTAACTTCCGAATTGGGATAAACGTCGGCGACGTGATCCGGCAGGGTGATGATCTATTGGGCGATGGTGTAAACATCGCAGCCCGCCTAGAGGGGCTGTCAAAACCGGGCGGAATCTGCTTGTCGGGTGAAGTACACGATCAAGTCATTGGCGTTTTATCAATTGATTTTCGCCCTTTGGGAGCTAGACGACTCAAGAACATTGAGCGAAGGGTGCGCACCTACACGGTTTCTGAATCGGTCGATCGAAACCGTTGGTGGACTGCGAAAAGATTGGCGTTTGCAGGCGTCGGATTCGTTGCCATTCTGTGCTTGGCAATAGGGCTAAGCTACTACTTCTTCAGAGAAAAGTTGGCCAGTGTGTCTGCTGGCGTGGTTCCGTGGTATGAAAATCGACCTGCGTTTGCTCCACCTCTTCCGGAAATGTCTGATGTAGTAGCGTCAGGTACTTGGAACGGACACGCTTACTACGTCGTCCTTACTTGGGGCAGTGATTGGCAGAGTTCATTGAGGGACGCCCAATATCGTGGTGGTTACCTTGTCTCGATTACTTCCGAAGAAGAAAACGATTTTGTCTACAGCCTGATAAAAAATGATGAACGGTTATGGAAAGTTTTTGAGGATGGTGGAATTCGTGGCCCTTGGATTGGGATGTATCAAGAACCGGGCGCTAAGGAACCAGATGGTGGATGGGTGCTCGTAAGCGGAGAACCAGTAACGTACACCAATTTTGCCAGTGGCCAGCCGAACAATTTTGCAAATAAAGCGCACGTGGTAAGGTACTTCAATGCCATTTCTCAACCGTCACCGTTTTGGGACGATCATAACGGCGAAAGCAGCGCTTTCGGCTACGTTATGGAATTAGACTTGGACAATCCGGGCGAAGTAATTTCGGTTGATAGGTAGTATGAAAATCGTCGTATCGTTCGCCTCACTGCTCGAAGTGTTTTAGGGGGCTTCACTCTCTTTTGGCTCTGCTGTTTTGCATGGAGACGCGGGCTGTATCCCAGCGCGCGCTTCAGGCCAACCACTAACCACGGAGCCAACATGACGTATCTACCGAAGAACGCACTGCCGCATCCGACCGGGCTGCACCGTGGAAAATTTGAGGAAATCCGCAAGCATCGCGGGCTGGAAGAACGAGGGTTTCCGGTTAAGCGCGAACCTGAGTCGAAAGAGGGGGGGCGAGCAGAGCGAATCCAGCGCCCCATGACGCGGGGAATTGCACCTTTTCAGTCAATCAACCTGCTCAAATGTACCATGGAAAATGTAGCAAAAGTACCATGGAAGGAGCGTTCGCTTTTCCGATAAGTGCATGTTTTTAAATAATATAGTGAATGGTGGGTGATAAGAGATTTGAACTCCTGACATCTTCGATGTGAACGAAGCGCTCTACCACTGAGCTAATCACCCATAGCGGCGTTTGATACAGCGGCTTGTGTTTTGCCGCAAGTTCAAAGCGTTCAAATTGCAGCGCGTCAGACGAAATCCGGTTTTCACACATTGCCCGCCAAGTCGGATAGATCGGAAAAAATCAGGTTCGAGCAAAAAACTTGAAAACGCCGCTTGACGATGCCGGGGTGTAGCCATAATACACCCCAACGTTCAGAGATGAACGGGCAGTGGGCGGTTGTAGCTCAGTTGGTTAGAGTACCGGCCTGTCACGCCGGGGGTCGCGGGTTCGAGCCCCGTCAACCGCGCCATCGCTGCCAGCCTTTGATCCGGGCAAACGGATCGCACATAGACCCTAAATGCGCGGTTGTAGCTCAGTTGGTTAGAGTACCGGCCTGTCACGCCGGGGGTCGCGGGTTCGAGCCCCGTCAACCGCGCCATTTTCCTTCGATTTAGAAAGTCATACGCCCTTGTGGGCGTTTTTTTGTGCCGACATCTTACTGATCTTATGGTTTATTGCCTGCAAAACATCAGGGGCAAGCAGTGACCAGTCTAAATCGAGTTATCATGGCACGGCGCAGCCGGCAGTGGGTTCGTAGCCTAAAGCCGGAAACACTTGATGTCATTGAGATTTCTGGTTCGTGGGGTAAGCAATTTGGATTTTGCAGCTATGAACAGATTTGGCACAAGCAACATGATATCTGCACCGGACCCGTTCTGGACAAGCAGCAGCAGGTGCGAAAGGTCGATCTGGTTTTGGCCAATCAGGTGTGGGAGCACTTGGATCGCCCGGTTGAAGCCACGCTGAACGTGCTAGAGATGCTAAGGCCCGGAGGGTATTTCTGGCTGGCCGTCCCGTTCTTCATTCCGTTTCACGCTGCTCCGCATGACTGTTCGCGCTGGTCTGCGCGCGGATTGAAAAACCTGCTCACTGAGTGTGGGTTCGACCCGGATCTCATCCGGGCTGAACAGTGGGGCAATCGGCATGCCGCTTTGCGCAATCTCGAACTTGAATGGCCTCCTGTTTATGACCCTGAGACAGACAATTTGGAGAACGATCCCGATTTTCCAATCTGCGCATGGGCTCTGGCGAAGAAAACCAGTGCTTAAGCCGAGTGTCGAAAAATCGCCTGTTCTTACTTTGTTCTAATTTTTTGGTTGGAGACTCAGCCGCTCTCGCCTATCTCTGAGTGACGTTGGTTGTTGGGGGCCTGAATGGCTGAGCTGAAGAATATCGAGGTGCGCGGTGCGCGCGAGCATAACCTCAAGAGCATTGATGTCGACATCCCACGGGATCAGCTGGTGGTGATCACTGGCCTGTCGGGCTCGGGTAAGTCTTCTTTGGCATTTGATACGATCTATGCCGAAGGGCAGCGCCGCTATGTCGAAAGCCTGTCGGCCTATGCGCGCCAGTTCCTAGACATGATGGAGAAGCCCGATGTGGATCACATCAGCGGACTAAGCCCCGCGATTTCGATCGAGCAGAAGACGACCTCAAAAAACCCGCGTTCGACCGTGGGCACCGTAACCGAGATCTACGACTATCTGCGCTTGCTTTTTGCCCGTGCAGGTACGCCTTACAGCCCGGCCACAGGATTGCCGATTGAGGCGCAGCAGGTGCAGGACATGGTCGACCGGATCATGACGATGGAGGAGGGCACGCGCGGCTATCTGCTGGCCCCCATCGTTCGTGATCGGAAGGGTGAATATCGGAAAGAGTTCCTTGAGCTGCGCAAGCAGGGTTTTCAACGCGTCAAGGTAGATGGTGAGTTCTATGAATTGGATGAGCCGCCGACACTGGACAAGAAGTTCCGCCACGATATCGACGTCGTTGTCGATCGTCTGGTGGTACGAGAAGGCATGGAAACTCGCCTGGCCGACAGCCTAAGGACCGCACTGGATCTGGCGGACGGGATCGCAATCCTCGAAACCGCACCGAAAGAGGGCGACCCCGAACGCATCACATTCAGTGAGAATTTTGCCTGCCCGGTCAGTGGGTTCACCATCCCCGAGATCGAGCCGCGCCTGTTCTCATTCAACGCGCCCTTTGGGGCTTGCCCCGATTGCGACGGGCTTGGGGTCGAACTGTTCTTTGATGAACGTCTGGTCGTGCCGGACCAGACATTGAAACTCTATGACGGGGCACTTGCGCCCTGGCGGAAGGGTAAATCACCGTATTTTCTGCAAACGATCGAAGCAATCGCGCGACATTACGAGTTTGACAAGAACACTCCCTGGAAGGACTTGGCCCAGAAAGTCCAGCAAGTGTTTCTGCGCGGGTCTGGTGATGAAGAGATCCAGTTCCGTTATGATGAAGGTGGCCGCGTCTATCAGGTTACCCGAAGCTTTGAAGGCGTCATTCCCAACATGGAGCGCCGCTATCGCGAGACTGACAGCGCCTGGATTCGCGAAGAATTCGAACGCTATCAAAACAACCGACCCTGCGGCACGTGCGAAGGCTACCGTCTACGTGCTGAGGCGCTGGCCGTCAAAATTGCGGGTTTGCACGTTGGACAGGTCGTTGAAATGTCGATCCGCGAGGCGTTGGCCTGGGTCGAGGATGCCCCAAATCATTTGAGCGCACAAAAGAACGAGATCGCGCGCGCAATTCTCAAGGAAATTCGCGAGCGGTTGGGTTTTTTGAATAATGTTGGATTAGAATATCTTACGATGTCTCGTTCAAGTGGCACCCTGTCCGGAGGTGAAAGTCAGCGTATCCGTCTGGCGAGCCAGATCGGCTCGGGCCTGACCGGGGTATTGTATGTGCTCGACGAGCCATCGATTGGTCTGCACCAACGCGACAATGATCGTCTGCTGGGAACGCTTAAGAATTTGCGTGACCAGGGCAACACGGTCATCGTCGTTGAACATGACGAAGAGGCCATTCGCGAGGCGGATTATGTGTTTGATATCGGTCCCGGTGCAGGAGTGCATGGGGGACAGGTGGTCAGCCACGGTACGCCCGAGCATATCGCCGGCGATGCGGCCTCGATCACCGGTCAATATCTTTCGGGCACACGCGAGATCCCGGTGCCGGTTGAGCGGCGAAAGGGTAAGAAGCAGAAAGTGACCGTTGTTAAGGCGACGGGAAACAACCTCAAGAACGTTACGGCCGAATTTCCGCTGGGAAAATTTGTTTGTGTGACCGGTGTGTCTGGCGGTGGAAAATCGACGCTGACGATTGAGACTTTGTTCAAAACCGCCTCGATGCGGTTGAACGGCGCTCGCCAGACACCGGCGCCCTGTGAAACGATCAAAGGGCTAGAGCATCTGGACAAGGTGATCGACATAGATCAGCGACCCATTGGCCGGACTCCACGTTCAAATCCAGCGACTTACACCGGGGCTTTCACCCCGATCCGAGACTGGTTTGCCGGGTTGCCAGAAGCCAAAGCGCGTGGATACAAGCCCGGGCGGTTCAGCTTTAACGTCAAAGGCGGCCGGTGCGAAGCGTGTCAGGGTGATGGCGTCATCAAGATCGAGATGCACTTTCTGCCTGATGTTTATGTCACCTGCGAAACCTGTAAAGGCGCGCGATACAACCGTGAGACGCTTGAGATCAAATTCAAGGGTAAGTCCATCGCGGATGTACTTGATATGACAGTGGAAGATGCGCAGGAGTTCTTTAAAGCGGTGCCATCGATCCGTGACAAGATGGATGCCTTGGCTCGCGTTGGGCTCGGCTACATCAAAGTTGGTCAACAGGCGACCACGCTCTCCGGTGGTGAGGCGCAGCGTGTAAAGCTCTCTAAAGAACTGAGCAAGCGATCAACGGGTCGAACGCTGTATATTCTGGACGAACCCACAACGGGTCTGCATTTCGAGGACGTGCGTAAGCTGTTGGAAGTCCTGCATGAACTGGTCGACCAAGGAAATACTGTTGTTGTTATCGAACATAATCTCGATGTCGTAAAAACCGCCGACTGGATAATCGACATTGGCCCGGAAGGTGGCGATGGCGGAGGTCAGATTGTGGCTGAGGGTACGCCTGAAGACGTCGCTGAATGTGAGCGTAGCCACACTGGGCGTTATCTGAAGCCAATGCTGGATGGGCAAGCCGTAGCTGCCGAATAGGAACAGAGCGAGAGAAGAAAATGCTGCGAATTTTCTTCTCTGTTGCTTCGTAGAGCGCTGCGTTCTTAGGTTGTTCAGTCTCTGGACCGCTTCTCAAATCGCGGTAACATGGCGCTGAAATCGCGACCCAAGCCATTTTCTTGTTCGACAAACTGTTCATATAGCTTTGTCGCAACCTGTCCCATGGGCGTATCAGCGTCCGCACTTTCGGCAGCCTGTTGGCTGAGACGTAGGTCTTTCAACATCAGCTCGGCGGCGAAACCAGGGGTGTAGTTATTGTCGGATGGGCTTTCGGGTCCAACGCCCGGGGCAGGGCAATAGGCGTTCATTGTCCAGCTGTACCCTGACGAGGTGCTGACCACATCGAACATCTTTTGCCGGTCCAGTCCCAGTTTATCGGCAAGTGCAAACGCCTCGCAGGTCGCGATCATCGTCACGCCGAGGATCATGTTGTTGCAGATTTTGGCGGCCTGACCCGCGCCAGCTTCACCGCAGTGAACCGCTTTTTGCCCCATGATTTCAAATAACGGAGCCGCCTTGGCAAATGCTGCGTCAGATCCACCGGCCATAAAGGTCAAAGTGCCTGCAGCGGCCCCACCAATCCCGCCGGATACAGGTGCATCGACTGATAGCAGACCAGCCTGAGCAGCTTGCTGCGCCACCGCGCGGGCGCTGTCGACATCGACCGTAGAGCAGTCAATCACAACCGCACCGTCTTGCATTGCCGGGACGACTTCATTGGCCACAGTTCGCAGAATCTGCCCGTTGGGAAGCATGGTGATGACGGCGTCGGCTTCCGCAGCTGCAGCGGCGCCAGAGGACGCCATGGAAACGCCTTCGATGGCGACATCAACTTGATCAAAGCCGATGACGTCATGGCCCGCGCGCGCCAGATTGGCCGCCATCGGGCCGCCCATGTTGCCAAGCCCTATGAATGCGATTTTCATCCCTTACTCCTCTGAAAAGCTTAAAGCATCCGCACCGAGCGGTTGCAGCATCTTGGACACCGCGACTGCAGGCACATCCAAATCAGCAAACTGCCATTTCGGGTTGCGATCCTTGTCGATGATCTGGGCGCGAATGCCTTCCAGAAAATCGCCATGCTTCATCGCGCGATAAGTAAACCGGTACTCCAGATCCAGCGCTTTTTGCAATGTCAGGCCGGTTCCGCGCAGCCGATGCAACATCTCGACAGCACAAGCCATGGAGATAGGAGAGTTTCGCTGCAGGGTGCCGAGAATTTTTGTCGAAAATTCTGTGTCATCGTTGCGCAAGCTGTTCAGGATATCGCCAAGACTTTCTCCGCTAAATAGCCGGTCGATCTCGCCCTGCATTTCAGCCAAGGGGCTATCCGGTGCGGGCACTGCATGCTCATCCACCAGTTCCGCCCGTCCAGAGGCTTCCAACTGGTCTATCAGCCCCGCCCAATGCTCTTGGGGAATGAAATGGTCGGCAAACCCGGCATAGATCGCATCTCCGGGCCCCATGCGGTGGCCGGTGGTGCCCAGATACTCGCCCAATCGCCCCGGCGCCAGCGCCAACATCAGCGATCCGCCCACATCAGGAACCAGCCCGATTGAGCATTCCGGCATCGCGATCTTTGAGCTTTCTCCAACCACTCGATGGCTGCCATGGCACCCGATGCCAACCCCGCCACCCATGGTGAAACCTTGCAGGAAGCTGATCACTGGTTTTGAGTACTCAAAAATCAAGGCATTCAGGCGGTATTCGTCGCGCCAAAACGTTTGGCCATAAGCATAGTCCGCCTTGGTGCCGGTTGCATAAAGCTCGGCAATATCTCCGCCAGCGCAAAAGGCTTTGTCGCCTTCGGCATCGAGTATGATCAGATCGACTTGATCATCCTCACGCCAGTTGCGCAGAGCGGTATCGATGGCCATGCACATCTCATAGCTAAGGGCGTTCAGGGCGTGTGGTCGTGTCAGTGTGATGCGCCCGGCACGGCCTGTGGTGCGAATGTCGATATCGGACATCAAAGACCTCAGCGATTGGAGAGCATCTGGCGCGCGACGATCACGCGCATGATCTCGTTCGTGCCTTCCAGTATTTGGTGCACGCGTAGATCCCGCACCAGTTTCTCGATGCCATAATCAGCCAGATAGCCGTATCCACCGTGCAATTGCAGACACTGATCCACGACTTTCGATCCGGTTTCGGTTACGAACTTCTTGGCCATCGCGCAGAATTTTGTGGCGTCCGGTGCGCCTTGATCAAGTTTCCACGCTGCCTGACGCAGGAAGGTGCGCGCCGCCTGTAGCTCAATCTCCATATCTGCCAGTCGGAACTGCAGCGCCTGAAACTGATCGATCGATTGTCCAAAGGCCTTGCGCTCGGACATATACTGCAACGTCATGTCCAGACCGTTCTGAGCTGCCCCCAGCGAGCAGGAGGCGATGTTCAGGCGGCCACCGTCCAGCCCCATCATCGCGTATTTGAAACCGTCGCCTTCAGCCCCGACCAGATTGCCGGATGGAATTTTGCAATCGTCAAACTGAACTTGCGCGGTTGGCTGGCTTTTCCAACCCATTTTTTGTTCCAGACCACCGAAACTCAGGCCCGGCGTACCGTCTTCGACATAGACGGTAGAGATTCCTTTAGGGCCGTCTTCACCCGTGCGCACCATGCAGACATAGGCATCCGAATAGCCGCCGCCGGAAATGAACGCTTTTGTGCCGTTGAGCGTGAAGCCTTCATTGGTCCGTTCAGCGCGCGTTTTCAGCGCCGCAGCGTCCGATCCCGATCCGGGTTCCGTCAGGCAGTAGCTGAGGACGGTTTCGAGGCTGAGGATACTTGGCATAATGCGGTACTTCAGATCGTCACTGCCAAAGCTGTCCAGCATTTTGGCGCACATGTTGTGAATCGACAGGAATGCCGCGACCGAGGGGCAGGCCATCGATAGCGCTTCGAACACCAGTGTCGCATCCAATCGCGTCAAACCCGAACCACCAGCCTCTTCCGAGACATAAAGTCCACCAAATCCTAGTTCGCCGATTTTGGGCCAAAGCTCTTTGGGGATGGTTCCGTCTGCTTCCCACTGACGCGCGAAGGGGGCGACGTGGTCTTGGCCAAAGGCGTAGGCCATGTCGAAAATGGCCGTTTGTTCTTCGGTCAGCGCGAAATCCATGACGTGTGCTTCCTGATGGCTATAGAATTGAACGAGCGTTTTATTCTTCAATCCTTACAGAAATTTTTCAATGACGGCAAACCCGGCGATTTAGGGGATTTCTGGACGGTGAGGTATACTGCGGGAATTCTGCTTTCTTGATCATTACGGAGTATTCTTATGTCGTCACACAAGCTTGCTGTTATCGCGATTCACGGCATGGGCAGCCAGTACAATCCTCAGAACCAGCCCCCATCCACGACCCCAACGTTTTCCAAAGGGCTGAAACGACGCGTTTCGAACCGGGTCGGCGCGGATATGGATGATGTGATCTGGCACGAGGTGGTCTGGGCACAGATCCTGCAAGGGCGGCAAAAGGCATATCTGCGTAAGGTCAACCGCAGCCTAGGATACGACAAGCTGCGCGAGTTTGTAGTGTGCAATCTGTCGGATGCTGCTTCTTACCGACCAACTCCGGATGATGGCGATAAGATCTATGAGGCGATCCACAAGAAAATCGAGAATGTGATGGGGGTCGTCAAATACCAGGTCGGACCACAGGGGCCTGTACTGATCCTGGCGCATTCGCTGGGTGGGCACATAATGTCGAACTATATTTATGACATGCAAAGACATCTGCGCCAGGGTGGTTCACCGGTTCACCCGACAGATGTTGAAAACATGAAAACCGTTGCTGGCCTCGTGACGTTTGGGTGCAATATTCCGATTTTTCTGTTCGCATATCCCGAGAATGAGATTTTTCCGATCATGGCCCCGAACCGCGCGCTGCCGCCTGCGTTGCAGTTTTCGACCTGGTGGCGAAACTACTATGACAAGCATGATGTCTTGGGTTTTCCATTGGGCAAAAGCGCGCCAAGCTATGAACAGCTCGCTCAAAGTGGGGCCTTGAAGGATAAGCCGATCAATGCGGGCAAAATCTTTACGTCGTGGAACCCGCTTTCGCATAACGGATACTGGACGGATCGCGATTTGTATGAACCCGTAGCGGACCGGATCAAGGAGATTTTGGCGGCGGTTTGACTTTATAGGTCGGCGTGAAATTCCTCGATCAGGTGCTTGACCACCGCCATGCCCGGATCATCCCCGCGCGCTAAAGCTTCAGCGTAAACACGGCGTTGGCGGGTGGCGGAGGTGCCATTTTCTGCGATCTGCCGAAGTCGGGCGAGTTCGGTCATGGTGCCCAATGCCTCGGTGTCTTCGGCCAACATGCCCATCAGCTCTCCGATCAGTTCAGCCATCGGCTTGATTGAGCGATCACCGAAATCGATCAGACCTTCGCCCACACCGTAGCGCTGCGCGCGCCAACGGTTTTCGCCGATCAGAAACTTATCATATTGCCGCCAACGAAGATTGCGGTCTTTCAGGCGGCACAGCATCCGGGTCAGCGCCTGCACTAGCGCTGCAAGCGAAAGCGTATGTTCAAGCCTTGGCTGTACGTCCATGATGCGTGTTTCTAGGGTGGGGAACCGGTGAGATGGACGTAGGTCCCACCAGATTTTAGAGGTGTCCTCGATCACGCCGAGTTCGACCAGCACGCCGGTGGTGCGTTCGTATTCGCCCCAACTGCTGAACACCGGGGGCAGACCGGTCCGGGGCAGATTGTCGAACACGGTGAGCCTATAGGAGGAAAGCCCGGTATCTTCGCCGTTCCAATAAGGAGACGAGGTCGACAACGCCAGCAGATGGGGCAGAAAGTAAGAAAGCTGGGGTACCAGGTCGGCGCGCAAGGCTTGATCTTCGACGCCCACATGCACGTGCATTCCGCAGATCAGCATCCGCCGCGCCACGCCGCCCAAAGCATGCTGCAGGGCGTCATAGCGTTCTTTCCGTGTATGGTGTTGATCTTTCCAGTTCGCAAACGGATGGCAAGAGACCGCGATCGGAGCCAGATTATACTCGGACGCACGTTTTGATACACAAGAACGCAGGCGCTTTAGATCTTCGCGCGCCGATCTGATCGTAGCATGTGGGCGGGTCCCGACTTCGATCTGGCACTGCAGAAATTCCGGGCTGACCTGGCCTTCGAAATCTGCCTGACAAGCTTCCATCAATGCTGCGGGCGCCTCGGCGAGCTGCAGACTGTCTTGATCGACCAGCAGGTATTCCTCTTCAATGCCGATCGTAAATTCCTGCTGCATGGCGGTCCTCGTTGGTCAATTCACGTTAGTGAATACGGAAATTAGCGTTTTGCCAAGGGTTTGGCCTGTCGGTTCTTGCAGAGGTCCTGCGTGCACAGGTAAAGAGCGGGCGCAACGCAATGTGGAGCTGTCCTCGTGAAACCCAGAAAATTTCCGCAGATCAATGCCGCCCTGGATGAGTTGGGCGTTAAGCTGATCGACAAGGTTACAGAACAGGATGAACGGGCGCGGCTCGAAGCGTTCGAACGGGCAGGGGGATTGAACAGGCCTGCCTATGCCCTGTCACCGGGGATGGACGGATTCGATATCGCGCAACTTGTCGAAGAGTATACGCGCCATGCCGATGCGCTTGCAGCTTTGAAGGACCCGGCGCGAAACCAAACCGGTTATTACACCGGCAACGGATATTACGATAGCCCGGATGCGGATGCGCTTTACTTGATGATCCGCCGCTTTCAGCCCAAGCGCGTGATCGAGGTCGGCTGCGGGAACTCTACCCGCGTGACGCGGCAGGCGATCATAGATGGTGGTTTGGATACGACGATCACGGCAATTGATCCGTACCCGCGCGCAGATATCGCCCATGTCGTCGATCAGTTTGAGCAGAAGCGACTGGAAGAAGTAGATCCCGCGCTGTTCGATCAGCTTGAGGCTGGGGATGTTCTGTTCATCGATTCAAGCCATGTGGTTCGGATGAGCAACGATGTCGCCCATCTATTCTGTCGGATCATTCCGGCGCTGAAACCCGGCGTTGTCATTCATGTCCACGATGTTTTTCTGCCTTATGAATATCCAAAACGGTTCTTCTATGACTGCCCAGGATGGGGTGAGCAGTACATGTTGCACGCCTTGCTGCAATCCGGTTTCTATTCAATGCTTTGGCCCGGATATTACCTGCAGCAGGATCGCCCCGACGCCGTCGCAGCGCTGCCGTTTCTAGAAGAGGGCCGTGCGCAGAGCATCTGGGTTCAGCTCAAAGAAAATTGATTTCTGTGTGATCCGGTTCGAACCCAGGCCCGTAACCCTTTCCATAACAAGCTGGAGAGGAGTTAACAGCCATGTTCCGCCGCACATTCATGGGCGCTGCCGCCGCATTTGCACTTGCACTGCCCGTCAAGGCACAGGCCGCTGATATCGTAGATACCGCAGTTGCTGCCGGGTCTTTCAACACCCTGGTTGCTGCTGTTCAGGCCGCGGGCCTGGTTGATACGCTGAAAGGCGATGGGCCCTTCACCGTCTTTGCACCCACGGATGAAGCTTTTGCAGCTCTGCCTGAAGGCACTGTTGAAACCCTACTTCTGCCAGAAAACAAGGACCAGTTGGTGTCGATCCTGACCTACCATGTCGTGCCAGCCAAAGTGATGTCCGGCGACATTGCAGGAAAGCGCGCGAAGGTTTTGACCGTGCAAGGCGACCGACTAAGCGTGAACGCAAAAAATGGCGTGAAAGTTAATGGTGCCAAAGTTGTGCAGGCCGACATCGAAGCCAGCAACGGCGTCATTCACGTTGTCGACGAAGTGATCATTCCCGAATAAATCTACCACCTTCACGAAAACAAAAGCCCCGTTCCTGATGGACGGGGCTTTTTTGTGTTTCGTGTAGAAACTCGCCGTTTAGACCAAACGTACCTGAGTACCGACCTTTACCAGCGGATACAGCTCTTCAACGTGCTGGTTATAGAGACCAATACAGCCGGACGAGCTCTGACGTCCAATCTTGCGGGTATCATAGGTGCCGTGAACCAGGTAGGCAGGCCAGCCAAGATACATAGCGCGAGTTCCCAATGGGTTTCCAGGTTCACCACCCTCCATGCGAATTGGCAACGAGGGATCGCGCTCGCGCATTGATGGGGTTGGTGTCCAGCTTGGGTTCTCCGCCTTGCGTGTGACTTTGGTATAGCCGCGCTTGGTCAGCTCTTCGCTCATCGGGACAGAACTGGGGTACAGCTTGTAGGTTCCATCCGGCCCCCAGTAATGAACAGCCCGACTGGTGATATCGGCCAACAATGCGCCGACGCCCAACTCGTCAAAGTGATCCTGCCAATTCTGCTGCGAGAACGATGAAACGTTACGACGTACTGGAAGCTGCGTGCTGATTGCTTCCTCGGTCTGTGGGAAAGCATCAGTGCTTTGAGCACGCACGATAGCAGGGGCCGCAATCAGCGATGCAGCGCCCAAAAGGGCGTGACGACGGGTAAAACGATTTTGGGACAAGGTTGCCTCCAGGGAGTTATGAGCTGCTCGGATAGTTGAATTACCGATAAAATATTAGTGAATGCCTGCTTTTTCCAGAGGGCGACCTCTGAATTTCTTGTGAGGTAGGCGATCAGGCAGCAACTGGCGCAGGCACGAAAAAACCCGACCCATGTAGGGCCGGGTTTCCTGATTTGTAAGCTGAATGATCAGTCCATCGCTTTGAAGTTGAACTCGCCACCTTCCTTGATGCCCGACGGCCAGCGCGATGTCACTGTTTTGGTGCGGGTGTAGAACTTGAAGCTGTCCGGACCGTGCTGGTTCAGGTCGCCGAACATCGATTTCTTCCAGCCGCCAAAAGTGTGGTAGGCCAGCGGAACCGGGATCGGAACGTTGATGCCGACCATGCCGATGTTCACACGGCTGGCAAAGTCGCGCGCCGTATCACCGTCGCGGGTGAAGATCGCAGTGCCGTTGCCGTATTCATGATCCATCGCCAGTTTCAACGCCTCTTCATAAGAACCCGCGCGTACGGTCGACAGGACCGGGCCAAAGATCTCTTGCTTGTAGATGTCCATCTCGGGTGTGACGTTGTCGAACAGGTGCGGGCCGACAAAGAAGCCGTCCTCATAACCCTGCAAGCTGAAATCGCGGTTGTCGACAACCAGCTTCGCACCCTGCTCAACGCCCGAGTTGATCAGGCCAAGGATACGCTCTTTCGCGGCAGCAGTAACAACCGGACCCATGTCTACGTCGTCGCCCGCTGTGTAGGGGCCAACTTTCAGCTTCTCCACGCGAGGGATCAGCTTTTCGATCAGTGCGTCTGCGGTTTCTTCGCCCACAGGCACGGCCACCGAGATTGCCATGCAGCGTTCGCCAGCCGCGCCGAAACCTGCACCGACCAGCGCATCAGCAGCCTGATCCAGATCGGCGTCGGGCATAACGATCATGTGGTTCTTGGCACCACCGAAACACTGCGCCCGTTTGCCGTTGGCGGTTGCACGAGCATAGATGTATTGCGCAATCGGGGTTGAACCCACGAACGACACGCCCTGAATGATTTCGCTGTCCAGCAGGGTGTCCACGGCCTCTTTGTCACCGTTTACGACTTGGAACACGCCCTTGGGCAGACCAGCTTCGACAAACAGCTCTGCCAGCATCAATGGAACAGAGGGGTCGCGCTCGGACGGCTTTAGAACAACTGCGTTGCCACAGGCCAGTGCCGGGCCAACGTGCCACAGTGGCATCATTGCGGGGAAGTTGAATGGCATGATCGAAGCGACCACGCCCAGCGGCTGACGCATTGAATACATATCGATGCCCGGGCCCGCGCTGTCGGTGAACTCACCTTTCAGCATCTGGGGCGCGCCGATGCAGTATTCTATCACTTCCAGACCACGCTGCAGATCACCCTTGGCGTCCGGGATGGTTTTACCGTGCTCGCGGCTGAGAGCCTCGGCCAGCTTGTCCATGTTGCGGTTCATCAAACCAACCATCGCCATCATAACGCGCGCGCGCTTCTGCGGGTTGGTTGCGCCCCAAGCGACCTGAGCTGCTGCAGCGTCTTCGATCGCAGCGGTGGTCTCGGCGACACTGGCCATCGGGCACTGGTACTGCACTTCACCCGTTGCTGGGTTGAATACATTGTCAAAGCGGCCAGATGTGCCAGCGACATTTTCGCCGTTGATGAAATGGGTCAGGTTCTGCATTGCAAACTCCTCCGGATTAAGTTGCGCGAAGAATAGACTTGCGAAAATCACCTGAACAGAGGCAATATTTCAAATCAGTTTTGCAAAAATGCAAAGGGTAGGGCATGACGCCGAATTGGGATGATTTGCGGGTTTTCCTGGCGGTCGCGCGCGATGAAAGCCTTTCGGGTGCGGGGCGGGTTCTCAAGATCGACCCGGCGACAGTCGGGCGCAGAATCGCGCGGCTCGAAGCGGCATTGGACGCGGTGTTGTTCACGAAATCACAGCAGGGCTATGTGTTGACGACTGCAGGACAACGCCTGATGGAGCATGGGCTGCAGGCGGAAGAAGCTATGCGCGCAGCGACTGGTGTCATGTCAGGCTCTGCCAAATCGCTAAGCGGTCAGATCCGAATTGGTGCCCCGGATGGTAGTGCCAATTACCTGTTGCCACAGGTCTGCGCCAAGATCAGCGATGCCAATCCTGATCTCGACATTCAGATCCTGGCGTTGCCGCGCATCATCAACCTATCCCGGCGAGAGGCCGACATGGCGGTAACAGTCAGTGCGCCCACCGCAGGGAAACTGCTGGTGCAGAAGATATCCGACTATCGGCTGCATATGGTCGCAACGAAGGAATACCTGAGTCGTCACGCCGAAATTCGATCCATCGAGGATCTAAAAGGGCATCGGATGATAGGCTATATTCCGGACATGATTTTCGACCGCGAGCTGGACTATCTCAACGACATCGGTGTTGAACGTGTCGCGCTTGCATCAAACTCTGTTTCCGTTCAGCTGCGACAAGTTTCGCTGGGAACAGGGGTCTGCGTGGCACATGATTTCACATTGCCGTTTCATCGGGGATTGCAGAAAATCCTGACGGATCAGGTCAGTCTGACCCGGGGGTTCTATCTGGTCCGCCATCAAGGCGATCAGCGCAATGAGCGATTGAACCGCTTTGCCGAGGCGTTGACGCGCGGAATACGGGACGAAGTAGCGCGGCTTGAGCGCGAAGCTTCACCTTGACACATTCACACATTCCGGCAACGCTTTGGAAAACAGTACGTAATTCCGGAGGTTTTCGCTTATGCTTGTACAGGCCATTCTCAAATCAAAGGCCAGCGGCGGTGTGGAGACGGTCGAGCCAACGGCATCCGTTTCTCAGGCTGCCGAGATTCTTGCGGAAAAGCGGATTGGTACTGTGGTCATTTCCGAGGATGGGGGGCAGACGGCAGCGGGCATTTTATCCGAACGAGACATTGTTCGCGAGTTGGCTGCCAGCGGCAGCGGATGCTTGGATAAACCCGTTAGCAACTATATGACCAAGCAACTTGTGACCGCCAGCCAGCAGGATACTGTTGAGTCTATCCTGTCCCAGATGACCGAAGGACGATTTCGCCACATGCCTGTATTGGAAGATGGCAAACTGGTCGGCATCGTTACGCTGGGTGATGCGGTCAAGGCGCAACTGGCTGAACTTGCTATGGAAAAAGACGCGCTTGAGGGCATGATCATGGGGCACTGAACGCGGGGGCTGTTTCAGCCTCTTGCACCTGCGGCAAAGTTATGTTTGCTTGCGCAGAAATATTGTTGCGCTGGAGAGCCCAATGCGGGTTGGATTATATCCCGGTACTTTCGACCCTATCACCATGGGTCATATAGACATTATTCGCCGCGCGGCTGCGCTGGTGGATAAGCTCGTCATTGGTGTTGCTATCAACCGGGACAAGGGCCCGCTGTTTTCTTTGGAAGAGCGTGTCGCGATGATCGAGGCCGAATGCGCCCATCTAACCGAGCAGACTGGCACTGAGATTGTCGCGCATCCGTTTGAAAACCTGCTGATCGATTGCGCCCGCGATGTAGGGGCTCAGATCATCGTGCGCGGACTGCGTGCGGTTGCGGATTTCGAGTATGAATTCCAGATGGTTGGGATGAATCGCGCGTTGGACGACTCGATTGAGACCGTGTTCTTGATGGCAGAGGCACGGCATCAAGCCATTGCGTCGAAACTGGTCAAAGAAATCGCCAGATTGAACGGGGACGTGTCAAAATTCGTCACGCCCCGCGTCAATTCCGCCTTGAAAGAGCGGTTAGGATAGCGCGCCCATCGCGGCGGCAGTGTCCAGCATCCGGTTCGAGAAGCCCCATTCGTTGTCGTACCATGCAAGCACACGAACCAATGTGCCGTCAGTTACTTTGGTTTCAGCCAGTGAAACCGTCGAGCTATGCGAGTCGTGGTTGAAATCGATCGAGATCAAGGGGCGATTCTCGGCCGCCAGCACGCCGGGGATTTTGGCGGCGGCTTCTACAAAGAGGGCATTGACCTCTTCTTCGGACGTCGGTCGCGAAACCTCAGCAACCAGATCAACGACTGAGACATTGGGCGTTGGGACACGAATGGCTTGCCCGGTCAACTTACCAGCAAGCTGCGGCAGAACCAGACCAACAGCCGATGCCGCGCCAGTTGTCGTCGGAATCATTGACAGTGCTGCTGCGCGCGACAGGTAGGGGTCTTTACCCGCAGTGTCGTGAACCGGTTGGCTGGCCGTGTATGCATGAACTGTGGTCATGTTGCCGTGTTTGATGCCCAGTCCTGCGTCCAAAGCCGCCGCGACCGGCGACAGGCAGTTGGTGGTGCACGAGGCATTGGAAACAACGATATCGTCGGCGGTTAACTCATGATCGTTCACGCCGAACACGACTGTCTTCACGCCGCCGTCGCCACGGGCAGGGGCCGAGATCAATACTTTCTTTGATCCGTTTTTCAGGTGCCGCTCAGCTGCTTCACGGGTCCGGAAAACACCGGTGCATTCCAGAACCACATCCACATCAGACCAGTCCAGTGCTTCGGGATCACGCTCGCTGGTCAGCCGGATGGGCCCAGCACCCACATCCAGACCTGCATCAGTCAGACTTACGGGTTTGGAATAGCGTCCATGCACACTGTCGAACTCGAACAGATGTGCGTTCATTTCGGGCTTTGCCAGATCGTTGATTGCGATGATTTCAACATCAGTACGTCCGGATTCCATGACGGCCCGAAGAACGCCGCGCCCGATCCGTCCAAATCCATTGATTGCCAGCTTGAGTGTCATAATGCGCTCCGTCAGAACATGGTCCATAGATGGTTAGCGCTAACAAAGCCAGATTGGCGCGAAAGTCAAGAAAAACCTCTGTCAGCGCCAGAAGGCGAGCCAATCCAGGAAATCGTAGAGCTTCTTGCCCAGGAACAGCAGGTGTTCGGTGCCGAATAGTGCCACGTCCAGCATCAGACCGCCCAGAATTAGGATTCCAAGCCAGATGGCGATTTGATTTGTCATTTCTGCGCCCTGAACGTAAATGCCCGCTCAGATAACCTGAGCGGGCATAAAGGTACAAGCGATGTGCGAAGGGTCAGTTAAGGCGGCCCATCGCGACGGCGACATCCGCCATACGCACCGAGAATCCCCATTCGTTGTCATACCACGCCAGCACGCGCACCATACGGTTGTCGACCACACGGGTCTGATCCGGCGCGAAGATCGAGCTTTCTTCGGTATGGTTAAAATCGGTCGAGACCAGCGGAGCGGGCTCATAGCCCAGAACGCGCTGCATCGGGCCTTTCGCTGCTTCTTCTACGATGGCGTTGACCTCTTCGACAGTGACGTCGCGCGAGGCGCGGAAAGACAGGTCAACGGCCGAAACATTCGGGGTAGGTACGCGGATGGCCGAGCCGTCCAGGCGCCCTTTGAGGTTCGGCAGAACCTCTCCCAGTGCTGCAGCCGCGCCAGTGGACGTCGGGATCATCGACATCGCGGCAGCGCGGGCGCGATACAGATCGCTGTGGCGACGGTCCAGCGTCGGTTGGTCGCCGGTATAGGCGTGAATCGTGGTCATGATGCCATGCTCGATGCCGATACCTTCGTCCAGAACCTTGGCAAGCGGAGCAAGGCAGTTGGTGGTGCAAGAACCGTTCGACACCATATTGTCGTTTGCGGTCAGGCTGTTGTGGTTCACACCAAATACGATGGTCTTGTCGACATTTTTGCCGGGAGCCGATAGCAGAACCTTACCAGCGCCGCGCTCAAGATGGGTTTTGGCTTTCAGGCCGTCGTTGAATTTACCGGTGCATTCCAGAACGACATCGCAGCCTTCCCAGTCCAGCTCGTTCATATCGTAGGTCGAGAACATCTCCATCGGGCCGCGACCCAGATCCATGGTGTTGCCTTCGACCGAGACGTCGCGTGGGAAACGTCCATGGATGCTGTCGTATTTCAACAGATGCGCCGAGGTTTCCAGCGGGCCGGTGGCGTTGACCTTGATCACTTCGATGTCGTTGCGCGCCGATGCGGCGATGTGCGACAGAGTACAGCGGCCGATGCGGCCAAAACCATTGATACCGACCTTGATGGTCATCCGACGTCTCCAAAAATGCGCTTGCGTTGCAGGCCATATAGCCGCGAATATTGAATCTCAAAAGGGCAAAAATGGCATATTTTTAAGGTGTTAGCGCAAACCTGCGCCGATTGCGCTAACGCTTGCGCTAGCCGTTGGATCAGGTAGGGTCCGATCGAACAGATGAATGGAAAGGAAGCGCGATGAGTGGTCTGTTGGCCCTGTTGGACGACGTGGCGGGCATTGCAAAGGTTGCGGCGGCCTCGGTGGACGATGTGGTGGCCGCTGCCGGCAAGGCTGGGGCCAAGACTGCGGGTGTGATCATTGACGATGCGGCCGTGACGCCCAAATACGTTCAGGGTTTTGCCCCGGCGCGGGAACTGCCGATCATCTGGCGCATCGCGCGCGGATCGATTTTCAACAAGATCATTCTGTTGTTGCCAGTGGCATTGCTACTAGCCAATTTTGCGCCTTGGTTGATCACACCGCTGCTTATGCTCGGTGGTTCATATCTGTGTTTCGAGGGGGCCGAGAAGATTTTTCACGTCCTGTTTCCACATGGGAGCCATGCGATAGACGAAGATATGAAAAATCCCGATCCCGGCCATCTGGAAGAAAAGAAGGTGAAGGGTGCGATCAAGACTGACTTTATCCTGTCTGCTGAAATCATGACCATCGCTTTGGCGGCCATTGAAGCGCCGAATGTGTGGATGCAAGCCGCGACGCTGGCCGTGGTGGGCGTTGGGGTCACCGTCGCCGTTTATGGCTCGGTCGCTCTGATCGTGAAAATGGATGATGTCGGCCTGTATTTGGCACAAAACGCGCCGACGCCGATAGGGCGCGGAACGGGAAGGGGCCTAGTCAAAGCGATGCCCGTTGTCATGAAAGTTCTATCTATCGTTGGTACTGCTGCGATGCTGTGGGTCGGCGGGTCGATCATGATCCACGGTATGGAGGACCTGGGCTTTGGCTGGCTGGGCCATCACATTTACGACTGGGCAAATGCTGCGAGTCATACTGTGTCTGAACAATGGGCAGGCGCGGTAAAGTGGATCGCGAAGGCGACGATGGATGGTGTATTCGGTCTGGCCTATGGGCTGGCGCTGATACCGGTGGCAACCAAGCTGCTGTCCCCCGCGATCAGCGCGATTTCGGGATCTGAGAATAAACACTGAAATCAGGATCATGTGACGTGAGGTTTCATCTGGCACAACGGTAAGAGCGGGGTAAGTTCCAATCGAAGCATATCCGGTGTGAGATCGATGACTAAACTCAGCCTTTCCCAAGTCCTTGCCAGTTCAGATCGGTTGAACGGGATGCTGCAGTTTCCGGTGCCGCCAAACTGGATGCAAGGCCGCACAACATATGGCGGCTTCTCGTCTGCCTTGCTGCTGGCTGCTGCGAGAAATGCGGTCGATGTTCTGCCGCCATTACGCTCGGCCCTGATCAATTTTACCGCGCCCATCGGTTCACCTCCGCTGATCGAAACCGAGGTGCTTCGCAATGGGCGGAATGTCACAACGATCAATACACGAGCAAGGATTGAGGGGAATACAGCCGCGCTTGGGACATTTACGTTTGGCAAGGCACAGGAAAGCCATGTGGCGTTCGAACATCCGGCTAAGGCAGAGATACAGCCAGAGATCACAGAACACTATTTCCCGCCAGATTTGCCAAAACTTCCCATCGCATTTCTTGAGAACTTCGACGTTCGGTTGATCGACGGGGCGCGGCCATTTGCTGGTGCAGAGCGTGGCTATGTGAAGGTTTGGGCGCGCCATAATGATGCCGACATGCGCGATAGGATCGAAGGGTTGATCGCAATTGCGGACCTATTGCCACCGGCCATATTCCCGACATTGAAGAAGCCGGGAAACAACTCGTCAATGAACTGGATTTTCAACGTGCTATCCGAAGAAATTCATACTCGCGATGGATGGTGGTTGATGGAACATCAATTGACAGCTGGACATGACGGCTACAGCTCTCAGGTCATGCGGATGTGGAACACCGATGGTGATCTAATTGTCGATGGTATGCAGTCAGTAATAATTTTCGTCTAACAAAAAAGGCCCCGGTTTTAACCGAGGCCTTCTGACTTATTTGGGTAGGTTCAACCCAGCAGTTCTTTGACCTTGGCGACTGTTGCCTCGGTCGTGATGCCAAAATGCTTGTAGAGCTCTCCGGCGGGTGCCGACGCACCAAAGCTGGACATGCCGATGAACCCGGCTTTGGCCTCGCGACCACGCTCGCCCAGAAGCCAACGGTCCCAGCCTCCGGCGCGAACCGCAGCCTCGATACCGACGCGGACGGCTCCCGCAGGCAATACGCGCTTGCGGTAGGCTTCGTCTTGTTCGGCAAACAGCTCCATACAGGGCATGGAAACGACCCGAGTGCCGATGCCTTCGGCCTCAAGTATTGCTTTAGCTTCCATCGCCAGCGAAACCTCGGAACCTGTGGCAATCAGAATCGCCTGACGCTTGTTTTCTGCGTCAGCCAATACATAAGCGCCTTGCGCGGTCAGGTTTTTGGCTTTGTGCTGGGTCCGAACAGTTGGCACGCCTTGACGGGTCAGCGACAAAACCGAGGGGCTGTCCTTTAAGGTCAGCGCCAATTCCCAGGCTTCGGCGGTCTCAATCGTATCGGCTGGGCGGAACACATAAGTGTTCGGCGTCGCGCGTGAGATCGCCAGATGTTCCACCGGTTGGTGCGTCGGACCGTCTTCGCCCAGACCAATCGAGTCGTGGGTCATCACGAACACCGTCGGGATCTTCATAAGTGCAGCCAAACGCATCGAGGGTCGCGCATAGTCGGTGAAGGCCATGAACGTACCGCCATACGGGCGAATGCCACCATGCAGCGCCATACCGTTCATAGCAGCGGCCATACCGTGTTCACGAATGCCGTAATGGATATACCGACCCTTGCGGTTTTCCGGGAGGAACACGCCCATATCAGCCGATTTGGTGTTGTTCGATCCAGTCAGGTCAGCCGAGCCGCCAATGGTTTCGGGCATGATCGGGTTAATGACATTCAACACCTTCTCTGAAGAGGCGCGTGTGGCCAGCTTTGGCTGGTCTTCCGACATCTGTTTCTTGAACGACCGGATGGCGCCGGCCAGCTTCTTTGGTGCCTCAAACGCATAGGCGCGGTTGAATTCGGCTTGTTTACGTTCGGAGACTTGCGCAAAACGCTCCTCCCACGCTGCGCGCTCGGCTTTGCCACGTGCGCCAATGGCCTCCCAAGCGGCTTTGACCTCAGCAGGGATGACGAACGCATCATGCGGCCAGTCATATGCTTCTTTGGCGGCGTTCAACTGATCCTGATCGGTCAGAGCGCCATGGCCTTTTGAAGTGTCCTGCGCCGCGTGACCCAGTGCAATGTGACTTTCACAAGCAATCATCGTCGGTTTGTTCGACTTCTTCGCCTGCACGATGGCCGCATCGATGGCCTTGGGGTCGTGGCCGTCAATCTCAAGCACATGCCAGCCCGAGGCCGCAAAACGGCGCACCTGATCGGTGCGGTCGGCGATGTCGACTGTGCCGTCGATGGTGATGTTGTTGTTATCCCAGAAGACGATCAGTTTGCTTAGCTCGTGGCGACCGGCCAAAGTGATCGCCTCTTGGCTGACGCCTTCCATCAGGCAGCCGTCGCCCGCAATCACGTAGGTATAGTGATCAACGATCTTCTTGCCATAATGCGCACGCTGAATTTCCTCGGCCATCGCAAAGCCAACGGCATTCGAAATGCCCTGACCCAAAGGTCCGGTAGTGGTTTCGACACCATCGATCAGGAAGTTCTCGGGGTGCCCGGCAGTTTTGGCGCCCAATTGACGGAAGTTCTTGATCTCTTTTAGCGTAACATCGCCATGACCGGTGAGATACAGCAGCGAATAGACCAGCATCGAACCGTGACCCGCCGATAGGATGAACCGATCGCGGTCCGGCCAGTTCGGGGCAGTGGCGTCGAATTTGAGGTGCTTTTCGAACAATACGGTCGCAACATCGGCCATGCCCATCGGCATACCGGAATGGCCGGAATTGGCGGCGGCGACAGCGTCGAGGGTCAGGGTGCGGATGGCCGCAGCCTTGTCCCAGTGTTCGGGGTTGGCATTGCGCAGCGCAGTCAGGTCCACGGGCGTAGTTCCTTTGGTTTACGGGCAGATGGGCGCTGAATACCATCCGATTGTCAAAGTGCAAGCAGAACCGCGTGGCACACCGAATTGGCGCTTCAAGAGCGGTGTGCAAGTGGTTGAAACCAAACAGTGGGTATTTTCTGTCGCATTCCGTTAGACTAGGGCTGAGCGCCGCCGCTTTTGATTCGGGTAGGCGAATATCAGAACGAACCTTGATAAAGAGGTGACACAGGCATGAGTCAGATCGAAGAACTACAACGCCGTATTATCACCGCGATGGAGCGGATCGGTAATGGTGTCGAGGCCTTGCACGATGCTGGATCCGCAGCCGGTGATGACACGTCGCTGCGAACGGCGCTTGAAGAAGAGCGGGTGGCCAATGCCCAGCTTGAGGAACGGCTGAAAACGATCAAAGAGAGACACGCGCAAGAGATTGACGCGCTGCGTGCGCAACCGGCACCGAGTTCGGAAGTGGATGCGCTGCGTGCGCAATTGGCCGAGGCGACCTCTCAGCTCGCCACGGTTGAGGCTGCGCGGGCCGAGTTGGCGGATGCCAAGGCTGCGCTTGAAAACACGGACGAAGTCGAGGGCTTGAAGGCTGAGATTGAGACTCTGCGATCACATCAGGGCGCTGCAGAAGAGGCGAATACGTTGCGCGCGCAGGTCGAGCAATTGACCCCAATCGCGGATCGCGCGGAAGAGATGGAGGCCGAACTGGCGCGTCTGCGGGCTGAACTGGTCGATAGCGAGCGGTTAACCGAACTCAATGCCGAGCTTGAGATGCTGCGCGCGGAACGGGCTAGCCATGGTGCCGCGATGTCCCGGTTGGATGATGATTTGCAACGGCTTCGCAATGCAAACGATCAGCTCCGGAGCGCTGTCGATGAATTACGCGCCGCCGCAGAGGACGGTGTCACGGATGCTGACATGCTGAACCGGGCGACGACAGCCGAATTAGAAGCCATACGTGCCGCGCGCGCGTCGGACGCAGCCGAAGCGCATGCGGTCCTGGCTCGACTTGAGCCATTGCTAAGTCATGCCAATCTGGCCGAGGGAGAGGTGGAATAATGCCCGAAGTAACCATTCATATCGGTGGCCGCGGCTTTGATGTCTCGTGCCAGGACGGTGAAGAACCGTTTCTGCAAGCGGCAGCCAGACTGCTGGATGATGAGGCTCAGGTTTTGTCGGACCAGATCGGACGTATGCCGGAATCGCGGATGCTGCTGATGGCGGGACTCATGTTGGCAGACAAGGCAGCCGCGCATGAAGATCGCATGAAACTGGCCGAGGCCAAGCTGGTTGAATTGGAGACCGAATTGAAGCGGCTCCGCAGCCAACCGCAGCCGGAACCTGAACGGATCGAGGTCGCGGTAGTGCCGCCATCTGTCACGGATACGCTGGCTGAAATGGCGGCGCGCGCCGAAGCCCTGGCGGCAGTCATTGAAGAAAGGACGGCCTAATGCCGATCGCCCGAATGGCCTTTTGCGCGGCCGTCGTCTCGCTGACTGGCACGATGGCAAAGGCCGATATCGACATTCTGTCCGTGACGTTTACCTGTGAAAACAACACGCAAGTGCCGGTGTCCTACTTTAACGCCTCAAATGGCGATGGGGCGGCTGCGATGATGATCGATGATCAGTTGATCCCCATGAAACAGGTCCCAAGCGGTTCGGGCATCCGGTATGAATCCGTCGGAGGGGCAGGGACATACACCCTGCGCTCCAAGGGGTGGGATGCCACGATCAGCCATCAGGCCGAAGGCGACACAGCCCCGGAACTCGTATTGTTCAAGGACTGTAGCAGCCGATAGCTTACGCGTTTGCTTCGCGGATTTTGTCCGCAGCGTCTTTGTTGTAGCCCACACTGTTTTCATCGAACAGTGTGTCTAGCTCACCCGACAGCGTCATTTCAGTGATAATGTCGCAACCGCCGACAAACTCGCCTTTGACATAAAGCTGAGGCACGGTTGGCCAGTCGGAGTAGTCCTTGATGCCCTGGCGCACAGCTTCGTCAGCCAGAACGTTCACATCGGTGTATTCGACGCCCATGTAATTCAGAACACCGGCCACCCGGGATGAGAACCCGCACTGCGGCATCTCTTTGGTGCCTTTCATGTAAAGCACCACATCGTTGGCTTTGACGGTTTCGTCGATCTGGGTCTTAACGTCGCTCATCTTGCTTTTCCTTTTCATCCGCTTGCGCGGCGGTCGTTCGGTTATCGGGCAGTTCAGGTGCCCATCCTTCTTCTTCAAGCCGCCGGTGTTCTGCTTGTGCAAGCGTCACCGGATCAAGCCCGTATCGTTCAATTCCCCCAACCTTGCTAAGCGTATCGGGGTCAGGGCGCATATCCGACAGTTTTCGTTTTCTGTTGCGTTTGACATAGGCTTCGATGAGGGCGGCGACAACTATCAATGCACCAAGAAGAGATTTCCAGAAGGGCCAGCCACTCATCTTTTCAAAGCCACTTAGGCGCTTTTTTGAAAGTAGTTCTGTGTCATTCAGGTACCTTCGTCGTCAACGCCAGCGCGTGCAATTCCCCATCAGATCCATCCATCTTGCCTTTCAGCGCAGCGTAAACCGCACGCTGTTGCTGAACGCGGTTTTTGCCGCGAAAGCTTTCGTCCACGACCATGGCGGACATGTGCACGCCATCGCTGCCACCAACCTGAATTTCCGCATTGGGAAAGCTTTCGCGCAGCAGGGTTTCAATCTCGTGGGCGCTCATCGGCATGTAGGTTCACTCCTGTAGGTCTTTCCCAAGATGTAGAGTGATGGGAGCGGGCGTGCAAGATGTCGAGCATTTTTCAGATACGCGAATCCCGCGCCTATGGAAGACGCGAGAATTCTGGAATTCGGAAGAGACGATTTATCAGGCGACCGCGGCGGCAAAGCTCTGACGGAAGGTCTCGGTCAGTTCTGCCAAAGGAGCTTCGGAATTGCCGATCTTAACGCTGTCACCGGTAAATCGACCAACCGAGACCAGCGGGACACCGGCCTGACCGGCAGCGATCATCAGCGCCTCGGCTTGATCGAAGTTGCACGCCACAAGATAACGGGCCTGGTCTTCGCCGAATAGGAACTCGGATGATGCATCATCCAGGCAAACGCCGACGCCTGCAGCTTCAGCAAGTTCAAACGCAGCCAGTGCAAGGCCGCCATCGCTAAGATCAGTACATGCTTTGATCATCTCGCGATTGGCACGGATGAATTCCCCGTTGCGCGCCTCTGCAGCCAGATTAACATGCGGCGCGTCTCCGTCCTCGCGGTTGAATACCTCGGCCAGCAGGGCGGACTGACCCATATGGCCGTTGGTTTCGCCGATGACCAGCGCAACATGGCCATCCCGAACTTCGTTTCCGATTATCTCGTCGCTATGAGCAAGAAGACCAACCGCGCCGATGGTGGGGGTTGGCAGGATCGCCTGGCCGTCAGTCTCGTTATAAAGCGAGACGTTGCCCGACACGATGGGCATATCCAGCGCACCAACGGCGGCACCGATACCTTGGATCGCGCCGACGAACTGACCCATGATCTCGGGCTTTTCGGGGTTCCCGAAGTTCAGGTTGTCTGTGGTGGCAAGTGGTTTGGCCCCCACGGCGGTCAGGTTGCGATAGGCCTCGGCCACCGCTTGTTTGCCGCCTTCCACCGGGTTTGCACGGACATAGCGTGGGGTTACGTCGCTGGTAAAGGCTAGCACCTTGTCGGTGCCATGTACGCGGACCATGCCAGCGCCCAGACCCGGCGTGCGAGTTGAATCCGCCATGACCATGGTGTCGTATTGCTCATAGACCCATTGTTTGCCTGCGTAATTGGGTGAAGAGAGCAGGGCGCGCAGACCGTCGATCGGATCGATCTGTGGTACGTCTTCCAGTGGCGCAGACTCAGGGGTCGGTTCCCACGGGCGGTCGTATTCAGGCGCGGTCGAGGACAGTTTAGACAGGACCAGATCGGCTTTGATCTCACCATTGTGCATGATCAGGAAACGGTCTTCGGCAATGGTTTCGCCAACGATGGCAAAATCGAGGTCCCATTTTTCGAACACGGCGCGGGCCTCAGCCTCAAGCTCAGGTTTGAGGACCATCAGCATCCGTTCCTGAGATTCCGACAGCATCATTTCATAGGCTGTCATGTTCTCTTCGCGTTGCGGGACATTCTCGAGGTCCAAACGCACGCCCAGACCACCTTTGTCGCCCATCTCTACAGCCGAGCAGGTCAAGCCCGCTGCGCCCATGTCCTGGATCGAGATCACGGCACCGGTCTGCATCAGTTCCAGCGTTGCTTCCATCAGGCGCTTTTCGGTGAAGGGGTCGCCGACCTGAACGGTGGGGCGTTTTTCTTCGATGGTGTCATCGAATTCGGCCGATGCCATGGTTGCTCCGCCCACACCGTCACGACCGGTTTTTGCGCCCAGATAGACGACGGGCATCCCAACGCCCGAAGCGGCCGAGTAGAAAATCTTGTCACTGTCAGCCAGACCAGCGGCAAACGCGTTCACAAGGCAGTTGCCGTTATAGGCCGGGTGGAACCGAACTTCGCCACCCACGCAAGGCACACCGAAGCAGTTGCCGTAGCCGCCAATCCCCTCGACCACTCCGTTCACCAATTGGCGCGTCTTATGGTGGCCCGGCTCGCCAAAGGACAGTGCGTTCATCGAGGCGATGGGCCGTGCGCCCATGGTGAAAACATCCCGCAGGATGCCGCCCACGCCGGTCGCCGCGCCCTGATAAGGTTCGATATACGAAGGGTGGTTGTGGCTTTCCATCTTGAACACCACGGCCTGACCGTCGCCGATATCGACGACACCCGCATTCTCGCCTGGGCCGCAGATAACCTGAGGGCCAGATGTCGGAAGGGTGCGCAACCATTTCTTGGATGACTTATAAGAACAATGCTCGTTCCACATCGCTGAAAAGATGCCAAGCTCGGTAAAGGTCGGCTCACGCCCGATGATCTCAAGGATCATGTCGTATTCCTCGGGCTTGAGCCCATGTGCGGCAATCAGATCGGGTGTGATGGCGGGCTCTTGCATCTTCTGTCCTGTGTCCAAGTGGGCCGAGATTGCGGGCCTTTTAGGGCAATGGGCCGCTTGAGGAAAGAGCCAAACCCGCACAGGGGTCATCGGGCAATAAAAAATGGAACCGGCCATAAGACCGGTTCCGATTTGAGAGGCGTGCTGATTTGGTTCAGCCAGCGGCTGAAACGTGTCGAAGCCTAAGTGTCAGGCGGGGTTTTGCCTTTTGTTGACCGCATCTGCGGCGGCTGCGCCGGCGGCAGCTTTTTGTTCTTCAGTTATGTTCTCAGCCTCATCCAACCCCGGGATGGCGACGCGCACCTCGCGGCGGGCGAAATCGATACCATTTGCGTTGAATTCGGCCTTCACACGGTTAAAGATTTCCTTACGCAGTGTGAATTGCTTGCCGGGCTTGGCCATGAACTTGCCTCGGATGATCATACCGACATCGTCGAAGTCGAACACACCCTGAGATTTGAAGGGCTGCAGGAAGCCATCTTTGTGAACCTCGTCCTGCATCATCTCGGCACCGATCTTCTTGAAGATCTTCTTGACCTTGTTGGGGTCGGTGTCGAACGGCACAGTAAATTTCAACTTCATGATCACCCAGTCACGGCTGAAGTTGGTGAGCTTTTGAATCTCGCCATAAGGTATAGTATGGACTGGACCACGATGGTGGCGAAGCTGCATTGAGCGGATCGAAATTTTCTCGACCGTTCCCATGGTCCCGCCGACATCTACATATTCACCGACGCGGAAGGCGTCATCGATCAGGAAGAAGATGCCGCCAACGATATCGGCCACCAGTTTCTGTGCGCCAAAGCCGATGGCCAGACCCAAAACACCAGCACCAGCCAGCAGCGGCGTGATGTTAATGCCCAAAGCGCTCAGGGCGAGTAGGCCGAAGATCACCGAGATGGTGACTTGTGCGGTAATCCGCAACAAGGGCAGAACGGTCGCCAGACGCGAACCACCCGCGCCGCCACCTTCTCCGCCGGCTTCTTCATCCAGCTCCTCGGCCGCTGTCTGTTCCTTGGCCAGACGACGGTTAATCCACAGCGAGACGATCTCGTTCAGGATGTAGCCGACAGCGATGATCAGCAGGAACTCGATGATTGCGCCGCCAACTTCGGCACCGATACCTGCGGACGCAACATGGCGCAGATCTAGCTGCCAAACACGGGAAATCATGAAGACGACGAAGAGGCCAGCAATCACTCGACCGATTCGAATATAACTGCGCTTGGCCGATCGATAGGCGCGTTCTGCTAATGGCCCTTCGCCCGACATTGGCGGCTGCAGGTGACGCACCAAACCACGTATCAATGTATCAAGTGCAGGTGCAATCAACAGCCAGAACATGGTTGTGAAATGCGCCCCACCGGACAGCACGCGGATCAGCGCCGGGTTGCGTTGTGCCACCAGGAATTCGACCAGCAGCCAAATCACGACAGAAACGCCGATTGCAAAATACGGGTAATACCGCGCGACTTCTTCGTCGAACTTGGTGTGGTCCGGGTCGGTACCCAGCATCATCTGTGACAAACCTTCGCGCGCTGTCCAGGCGATTATGCCAATATAGACGTGGATTGCTGCGTTCAGCCAGAAACCGATGCGCGTCTGATCGCCGGTAACCCCGTTCAGCGCATTGAACCTTAGTACGAACAAGGTAAAGCCGATCAGGATCAGCAGACCGATCAGGTTGCGATGCAGGTATTTTGCCCAGTGGTCGTCAATGTTTACCAATCGGAATTGTGGCTTTTGCGGCGCAAGAACAAAGCGCGAGACTGCTGCCCCCAGACGCGGCACCCAGATTAGGTAGAATACAAATGGGGCTGCATAGATGATCTGCTCGGGGCTCAGCAATCCTCGGCCAATCGCCCGAATGACGACGTAGAATACGATAAGCCCTGCAATTTCGCGGCAAAATCGGCGGAACAGGTAGTTCACAGCGCCTCTGAGATCAGCGTCACCCGAGGGCTCGGTTGCCTCATGCCAGCGGCGGGTCAGGAAAATGAATAGCTTCTCAGCAATGAAGCCGACTATCAGGACCGAGAGCACCAGCCCCATTAGCGTCAGAACACCAGCGCCCCCCAATTTGTCAGAGAAATTGCTAAATGCAGTGATTTGCGCACTGATGATATTGGGAACTGTGGTCAGAACATGTGTCCAGGATGCGACCATTTCTGCCCAGATCTCATTGAGCTCGGTCAGCGGGTCTTCCTGACCTTCCTTTTCCGCCGCTTGCTTTTCGGCGACAGCGTCAAGGCGTTCCAGAAGGATCGCCCGTACTTGGTCGTCAGACATGCGCGCAACCAGATCATCAACCTGTTCTGGCGTCAAATCTTCGGGAATTTCAACTGTAGCGGTTGTGCTTGTGTCTTGTGCATGAAGTGGCACGGCCAGGAACAAGACTGAAATCATCGCCAACAATAGGCGGAATGAGTGGAACATGAATTAGCCCTCGAACACGAAATTTAGGTGTTTTTTCGGGATCATAGGCCTACGCGTTGGATTTTCCCAGTGCTTTCCACTGAATTGCATCAGCCTCGCGCAAAAAAAAGGCCGAGCACTAAGCTCGGCCGTAGTCCAACAGGGAGGTATGAAGATGATGAGCGTTTCAGCATCACCGCCTTCATGTGCTCATTTAGGGATCAGTTTATTAACGATCAAGGTCTATTAGCAGACCCCGGCGTCATGCCCGCTATGCTCTGAGTGCATGGCTATAGCTTGCCCAATTGCCTTAGCTGTTTGCGATGGGCGATTATCTCATCCTGCACAAAGTCCCGAAATGCCGCTATCCGTTTGGAATGACGCAATTCTTCGGGGTAGGCGAGGTAAACCGGTACATCAGCACTTTCGATGTCTGACATGACGGGGACCAGATCCGGGAAGTCCTCTGTCACATAATCAGGAAGTACTCCGATACCCAGATCATGCAGCACGCCCTGAAGAACGCCGAAATAGTTGTTCACGGTCAGCAACGAGCCGGGATTGTATGTCATAAGGTGACGAACCATCGACGCGCTTGCCCCAACCTGAGGGGCTGCGGGCGTTTGGCAGATCAATCGGTGCTTGGAAATATCTTCCAGCGTTTCAGGCGCCCCACCATGAGCATCCAAGTAGCTGCGCGTTGCATAGAGCAGCATCTGCACAGTCATCAGACGTTTGCGCACGAGATCGGCCTGGCTGGGCTCTTTCATGCGGATGGCCACATCGGCTTCACGCATTGGCAGATCCAACACCCGCTCTTCAAGCATGAGGTCGATATTAAGGTCGGGATACTGTTCATAGAGCTTCGGTAAGCGCGGGGCGAGCCACAGCGTGCCGAATCCGAAGGTGGTGGTCACCCTCAGTACGCCAAAGACCTCATCTTCACTATCCCGGATACGCGCTGCAGCGGCATCCAGACGTTTCAGCATGGCCGTCGTGGCATCGAACAGCAATTCGCCTTGTTCTGTCAGAATCAGACCGCGTGCATGGCGGTGGAACAAGGTTGCATCGAGTGATTCTTCAAGCGCGCGGATCTGACGGCTCACCGCGGATTGAGATAAATTGAGCTTGTCTCCCGCGTGTGTGAGGCTGCCAGCGTCTGCAACCGCGTGAAATATTCTGAGCTTGTCCCAATCCATCGCCGCAACTTTCGTTATCCTCGCGCAGCCCTATATGAAACAGGTAACAAATTCCACAATGAAACCCGGAAATCGTTACGGAATAGAGTAAAATCACTATACAGGTCAGTATTTATGACCTAATATGCACGAGAATAAAGCACACTAATCCGACGAGGGGAGACGTCAGATGAGTCAGCCGAAAATTTCACTCAACGACCGGTTCGACCTGTCCAAAAGCCCGGTTCTTTTGAACGGCACACAGGCACTGGTGCGTTTGATGCTGATGCAAAAAGTACGAGACACTGCGGCGGGATTGAACACAGCGGGTCTGGTCACAGGCTATCGGGGGTCTCCGCTTGGGGCTGTAGACCTTCAGATGTCTCGTGCAGAAAAGCAACTTGCCGAAAAGGATGTCACCTTTCAATTCGGATTGAACGAAGATCTGGCTGCAACCGCATTGTGGGGCAGCCAACAGGCGGGGCTGCGTGGCGACGGAAAATTCGATGGTGTTTTTGGGCTCTGGTATGGCAAGGGGCCGGGCGTAGATCGATCCGGTGATGTGATGCGCCATGCCAATATGGCGGGCACGGCGCAACATGGCGGTGTATTGATGGCCATGGGCGATGATCACACGGGTGAAAGCTCGACCGTTTTACATCAGTCGGAATGGTCACTGGTGGACATGTATATGCCCGTGGTCAGCCCGGCAGGTGTGCAAGAAATTCTGGACTATGGCATCTATGGATTTGCGCTCAGCCGCTTCGCCGGGGTCTGGGTCGGGCTGAAAACGATGAAAGACACGATCGAAGTGACTTCCGTCGTAGATGGCCGCCCTGACCGAATGCAGCTGGTCACCCCTCAATTCGATATGCCAGAGGGTGGGCTGAATATTCGGCTGGGTGATACGCCGCATCTGCAGGAAGCGCGCGTAATCGACCACAAGCGCTTTGCGGCAGAGGTCTTTTCGCACGCCAACAAGCTAGACAAGAGGGTCTGGGGAAAACCGGGCGCCAAGATTGGGTTTGTGGCGGCGGGTAAGAACTGGCTTGATCTGACTCATGCCATGTCGCTGCTGAACATCAACGCGGATGAGGCCGAACGGCTAGGCATTACCACCTATAAGGTCGGTCAGACTTTCCCTTTGGATATGAAGGGCTTCCACGATTGGGCTGAGGGACTGGACCTGATCGTGATCGTCGAGGAAAAGCGCAAGCTGATCGAAGTTCAGGTTAAAGAAGCGATCTTTGACGACCGTCGTGGGCGCCGTGTTTATGGCTGGTACAAAGGCGGCGCGGGGACGCTGCACCGCGAAGAACTGTTCCCGACCCGAGGAGCGCTCGACCCGATCATGATTGCCGAGAAGCTGGGTGAGATCCTAATCGAAGAGGGGCGCGATACAGATGGCGTTCGTGCCGGACTGGAGGCGCTGTCCGAAGCGCGCCGGGCTGACAATGCGCAGGAAATCGCGGCGCGTTTACCATACTTTTGTTCAGGATGTCCGCATAACAGTTCAACCAAGCTGCCTGATGGCAGCCGAGCCTATGCCGGGATTGGCTGTCACTACATGGTGCAGTGGATGGATCGCGAAACCACCGGTTTCACCCAGATGGGCGGCGAAGGGGCGAACTGGATTGGCGAGGCTCCGTTTTCAACCACACAGCATGTGTTCCAAAACCTCGGCGATGGCACCTATAACCATTCCGGCGTGCAGGCGATCCGGGCGGCACTGGCTGCGGGCACAAATATCACCTTTAAGATCCTCTATAACGACGCCGTTGCGATGACCGGAGGTCAGGAGAACGAAGGTGGGCTAAGTGCCGAACGCATCGTCGCCGAGGTCCGTGCGATGGGTGTCAGCAACGTCGCTGTCGTTTACGACGAAAAAGAAGATGTGAATTTTGGTGCGTTGCCTTCGGGTGTTGAGACGTTCGAGCGTTCAAAACTGATGCAGGTTCAGGAAAAATTCCGCGAAATCGGGGGTGTATCGGTCATTGTTTATGTCCAGACCTGCGCAGCTGAAAAGCGCAGGAGACGCAAGCGCGGCACGTTCCCCGACCCCGATAAGCGAGTGTTCATAAATACTGATATCTGTGAGGGTTGCGGAGATTGCGGCGTTCAGTCGAACTGTGTTTCCATCGTACCGAAAGAGACCGAACTTGGCCGCAAGCGTGCGATTGATCAGTCAAGCTGCAACAAGGATTTTTCCTGCTTGAACGGGTTCTGCCCGTCTTTTGTAACCGTTGAAGGGGCGAAAATCCGCAAAGAGGCGACGACCGACCTCGACTTGCCCGACCTACCGGACCCCGTTTTGCCACAGATCAACGGCACCCATAATGTCGTGATCACCGGCGTTGGTGGCACAGGCGTTGTCACCATCGGGGCGGTTCTGGCGCAAGCCGCACAAATCGACGGCAAGGGTGCCGGTATGATGGAAATGGCCGGCCTCGCACAGAAGGGTGGCGCCGTACATATCCATTGCCGTCTGGCCAACCGGCCCGAAGATATCAGCGCGATCCGTGTTGCCACTGGCGAGGCGCATGCGCTGATCGGCGGTGATCTGGTGGTATCGGCCGGGGCCAAGACGCTTGGCCTCACGCAAACCGGCCAGACCGGCGCCGTTGTGAACAGTCATGAGATTATCACCGGTGACTTCACGCGCGATACAGAATTCACAATCCCCAGCGATCAATTGCAGCTTGCGCTGCAGGCGCGGTTGAAAGATGGGGTGGCCCTTTTCGATGCCACCGATCTGGCGCGAGCCGTGATGGGCGACTCGATCTATTCCAATATGATGGTCTTTGGCGCAGCCTGGCAGCGTGGTCTGCTACCGATCAGTCACCAAGCGATAATGGGTGCTATTGAGTTGAATGGTGCGGCGGTCGAGCGCAACAAACGCGCCTTTGAAGTTGGTCGCTGGGCGGTGACCCACCCCGACGACGTGGCCAATATTTTGCGCCCCAACGTAGCAGAGTTACCAAAGACCCTCGATCAAGTGATCGATTTCCGCGCTGCGCACCTGATCGACTATCAGAACAAGCGGTTGGCGAAACGTTATCGCAAGCTGGTCGACAGCGTTGCAGATCAACACGTTCGTGAGGCTATTGCCAAAGGCTACCATAAGCTTTTGTCATATAAGGATGAATATGAAGTCGCCCGATTGCTGCTCGACAGTCGCCAGAAGGCGGAGGCCGAGTTTGATGGTGACTTTAAGATGACCTTCCATCTTGCGCCGCCAACCCTGGGGACGAAGGGCGACAATGGCCGCCCGGCCAAGAAAACGTTCGGAGAGTGGTTTCTTGGTCCGCTGAAGGTTCTAGCCAAGCTGAAAGGTTTGCGCGGCACTCCGCTGGATATCTTTGGCTACACGACAGAGCGCAAAATGGAGCGTGCTCTGATCCGCCAGTATGAAAAGGACATGAAAGAGGTTTTGCCCAGCCTGACACCCGAAACCAGTGATGCGATCGCGGCCCTTGCGGCTCTGCCATTGGACATTCGCGGTTTCGGTCCGGTTTTGGTCGCGAATGAAGCCAAGGCTGCGAAACGTCGCGAGGAATTGTTGGCTGTTATTCGCGATGGCGGGCCTCAGATGAAAGCTGCGGCAGAGTGAGGCTTTACAAGCTTGTCATCAAACCTATGCAAACTGGCTACCCGGCCTTATCTAAGCGGCAGCAAACCGGAGTAGCCAATGCCCTCGCGCCATCACGTCGCTCGTGACATCTCTTACGCCCATTCCGCAGAAACGCGGAGCGGGCGTATAGTGATCAAGCTGATGGAAAACACGACCGGTCGTCTGCGTCTTATCCGCCGCGCTGACGGGTATGAGCAGGAGGTCGCACAGGGGCGTGATTTTTGGTCCGTAATGGTGGATCGATATGGGCTGACATTAGACGTGGTTGGCGGTGTGTTGTCGAACATCCCAAAAGATGGGCCATTGATCCTGATTGCGAACCATCCTTATGGCATTCTAGACGGGCTAATGATGGGACACATCCTGTCTCAGACTCGGACAGACTTTCGCATTCTCGCCAATCATGTTTTTCGCAAAGCTGAAGACCTGAACAGCATCGTGCTGCCAATTTCGTTTGATGCCACAAAAGATGCGATGAAGCTGAATCTTGCGACCCGCAAAACCGCTCTGAACTACCTAAGCGATGGTGGTGCAATCGGGATCTTCCCGGGTGGCACCGTCAGCACTGCGGCCAAGCCATTTTCTCATCCGATGGATCCAGGGTGGCGCGGATTTACAGCGCGGATGGTTGCCAAATCCAATGCGACCGTTGTGCCGGTTTTCTTCGATGGACACACCTCGCGTTTGTTCCAGATTGCCAGCCATCTGCACAACACTCTGCGGATGGGGTTGCTGATCAAAGAGTTCAAGAAACGTGTCGATACCCCCGTCCGCGTGGTTGTAGGAGACCCCATTGGGCGCGACATTCTGGACCCGCTGGGCAAGGATACGCGCAAGATGATGGATTTCCTGCGCAAAGCCACGTATGAGCTGTCTCCAGAGCCATTGAAGTCTTATGACTATGGCTATGAATTCGAGGAACGGCATCGCGCCTGAAGGGGCAAATGGCAGTAGGTATCTTTGATTCCGGATTGGGTGGTTTGACCGTCCTGAACGCCGCGCAGAAACGTCTGCCCGACGTTGATTTCCTTTATTTCGCGGACAGCGCGCATGCGCCTTATGGTGTGCGCGATGCCGAGGATATCTTTAACCTGACACGAAACGCTGTGCAGGACCTTTGGGATCGCGGCTGCAATCTGGTGATTCTGGCCTGCAATACCGCAAGCGCCGCCGCCCTGCGTCGGATGCAAGAAGCGGGCGTGCCAGAAGGAAAGCGTGTACTGGGCGTATTTGTGCCTTTGATTGAGGCGCTGACTGAACGGCAATGGGGCGACAACTCTCCACCGCGTGAGGTTCAGGTGCAGCATGTTGCGCTGTTTGCGACGCCCGCGACAGTGTCGAGCCGTGCGTTTCAGCGGGAGCTGGCGTTTCGGGCGATAGGGGTTGATGTCGAGGCGCAAGCCTGCGGCGGGGTTGTGGACGCCATCGAAGAGGGCGACATGATCTTGGCCGAGGCTTTGGTACGCAGCCATGTGGATGCTCTGAAGCGCAAGATGCCGGAACCGCAAGCAGCCATTCTGGGCTGTACGCATTACCCGCTGATGGCAGAGACGTTTCAGCAGGCGCTCGGACCGGATGTGAAAGTCTATAGCCAGGGTGATCTGGTTGCGGAAAGCCTTGCAGACTACTTGCAACGGCATCCGAATATGCTGGGTGAGGGCACTGATGGCTTCCTGACAACGGGTAAGCCGGGCGTTGTGACGGATCGCGCGACTCAGTTCCTCCGACGACAAATCACCTTTGAAGCCGCCTGACCTAGGTCAAGGACGGCGCTTTTCCGATTCCGTAATTCGTTGACCGTCACAGCGGCGGTCACCCCATGTGACACATGAATGAAAGAGGTCTGACATGACCCACAAAATCGCAATTCTTGGCGCTTCTGGTTACACCGGCGCGGAACTCGTGCGGCTGATCGCCGGGCATCCGAGTATGGAAATCAAATCTCTGGCCGCCGAGCGGAAGGCTGGACAGACAATGGCGCAGGTATTTCCGCATCTGCGCCATATGGATTTGCCGGTGCTTTGCAAGATTTCCGAGATCGAATTTAGCCAAATCGACCTGTGTTTCTGCGCTCTGCCGCACAAGACCAGTCAGGAAGTCATTCGCGAACTGCCCAACACCTTGAAAATTGTTGACCTGTCAGCAGATTTTCGACTTCGCGATGGCGACGAATACAAGAAGTGGTATGGGAATTCACATGCCGCGCTTGGGCATCAGGAAGAGGCGGTTTATGGTCTGACCGAGTTCTACCGTGACGAAATCCGCGGCGCTCGGCTGGTTGCCGGGACCGGATGCAATGCCGCGACGGGTCAGTATTTGCTGCGTCCGCTGATATCGGCGGGTGTGATTGATCTGGATGACATTATTCTGGACCTGAAATGCGCGGTCTCGGGCGCAGGTCGGGCGCTGAAAGAGAATCTATTGCACGCAGAACTCAGTGAAGGGGCGAACGCATATGCCGTTGGCGGGACGCACCGGCATCTGGGCGAGTTTGATCAGGAGTTTTCGGAACTGGCTGGACGGACGGTGCATGTGCAGTTCACACCGCACCTGATCCCAGCCAACCGGGGTATTCTGGCCACAACCTATGTAAAGGGCGACCCGCAGAGCGTGTATGAGACACTTCAATCGGCCTATGAAGCCGAGCCCTTCATTGAGATGCTGCCATTTGGCGAGACGCCCTCAACCCACCATGTGCGGGGGTCGAACTTCTGCCATATCGGTGTCGTTGGAGATCGGATCGAACGCCGTGCAATCGTGGTGGCAGCATTGGATAACCTGACAAAAGGTAGCAGTGGGCAAGCCTTGCAGAACGCCAACCTGATGTTAGGTGAGGATGAAACCCTGGGTCTGATGATGGCCCCCTTGTTCCCGTGAGGACGGTATGAAAACGCTTAAGAAACGTCGTCGTGTACAAGTCATTCTAGTGGCTGTTGCGGCCCTGATACTGGCGACGGGTCTGATCGGATATGCGATGCGTGATGGCATCAACTTTTTCCGCTCACCCAGTCAGGTGATTGCAGAACCGCCGAAACCGACCGAGGTGTTCCGTATCGGTGGATTGGTCGAAGAAGGTTCGATCATTCGCGGGCAGGGTGAGACTGTGCATTTCGTCGTGACCGACGGCGGTGAAAGCGTAAAGGTCGCTTTTACCGGTGTTCTGCCTGATTTGTTCTCGGAAAATCAGGGTATGGTGGGCACCGGAAGTTATGTGAACGGAGTCTTTGAAGCCACTGAAATCCTTGCGAAACATGATGAAACCTACATGCCCAAAGAGGTTGTGGACGCATTAAAAGAGCAAGGCGTTTATCAGGAATCAGGCGATAGCTGAATGCAGCATCGCTGAATGCCATCGGCGCTAAAATTTCTAAACAGAAGAAGCGGGGTGTTGCGTGCGAGAGGTAGGCAGCGCCCTTTGTTTTGCAGTGGTGTTAACGAAATTGTCCGACCGTTTACCAAAGTTTGGCAGAGGGGGCGGCAATGCGGACAGTGCGGCAGATTGCAAAAGGGATCGTGGCGCGGGAAGGTGGTTTTGTGGATGACCCCGATGATCCCGGTGGTGCCACGAAATACGGTGTGACGATCCATACCATGTGCCGATTGGGTCTCGATCTGGACCGAGATGGTTCGGTGACGCAACAAGACGTGCGCATGCTTAGCAAAGCGCAGGCCGTCGATATTTTTCTGGAACACTATTTTGAGAAACCACGCCTTCAGGTGCTGCCGGAAGCCGTACAGGCATCCGTGTTCGACATGTACGTCAATGCAGGAGCTCAAGCGGTGAAAATCCTGCAGAACCTGCTGCGGCAGATGGAGTATGACGTTACGGTTGACGGGGTCATCGGCCCTCAGACTGCAGAGGCAAGCCGCGAGGCGGCTAGTCCAAAGCCTCTGGTGTTTCGCGATGCCTATGGGGTCGCAAGACGAAACTATTACTTCCGTTTAGCAGACCGGCGGATCGCTCTTCGCAAATATGCCAGAACTCGCGCGGGCGGCAAAGGCGGATGGATCAAGCGTGCCGAAGAGTTTTTATCGCCCAAGTATCATCTGAGCGAGGACGCGTTTCAGAAAAGGGTTTCAGGATGGGTTTGATCTCGGGTTTGTTGGCGCTCTTGTTTGGCGGAGGTCGCAATGTGGTTCGCGAAACTGCGGAAGTGTTTCGCGAAAATGTAGAAAGCGGTGCCGAGCGTTCTGTCGAACTGCGCGGTGCGGCCATGGCGCAATTCGGCACTGAATTCCAAGCTCCAAGCAAAACCAGGTTTGATCGATTCATGGATGGGCTGAATCGCCTTCCGCGACCGGCGCTGGCTTTGGGAACATTGGGTTTGTTTCTGGCCGCCATGATCGATCCGCTGTGGTTCGCAGCACGTATGCAGGGAATTGCGCTGGTGCCAGAGCCACTGTGGTGGCTGTTAGGGGTGATCGTGTCGTTTTACTTTGGCGCGCGGCATCAGATCAAAGCGCAGGATTTTCAAAGAGAAATCAGCGCGACAATGCTGAGGGCGCCTGAGGTGATCGCCAATCTTGAAACGATCCGCGGGTTGCGCGATGACAGTCCGGGTGTCGCCGATACTGGCTCGGACGCATCGTTGGCCGAAGCAGTCAACCAGCCGGATTCGAACCCTGCATTGGAGGACTGGAAGCGGCTACGAAAGACCTGAGGCGCGACATTATGTGCGGTGATCCGAGGCGAATGTGAATGGCACTTGCACCGGTGCCGCAGTATAAGCAGGCCATGATTACAGAACTCGGCCATTTCGCACTTATCTTAGCCTTCCTCGTCGCCATCGTCCAAACTGTGGTGCCGTTGATCGGGGCTGCCAACCGTTGGAACGGGTGGATGGTTTTCGCTGAACCGGCCGCCATCACGCAGTTCATTTTGGCCGCCTTTTCCTTTGGTGCGCTGGTCTGGGCGTTTACCACGTCTGACTTCTCGTTACGGATCGTGGTGGAGAATAGCCATTCGGCAAAACCGATGCTCTACAAGATTACCGGGACCTGGGGAAACCATGAAGGTTCGATGCTGTTATGGGTCCTGATTGTAGCGATATTCGGCGCGATGGCCGCCATATTCGGCGCTGGCTTGCCTCCGACCTTAAAGGCGCGGGTGCTGGCCGTTCAGGCCGCGATCGGAGTGGCTTTCTATGCCTTTATCCTCTTCACATCGAACCCGTTTGACCGACTGCCTGTTCCTCCGTTCGATGGACGGGACCTGAACCCGCTGCTGCAGGACCCCGGTTTGGCCTTCCATCCGCCATTCCTGTATCTGGGCTATGTCGGCCTCAGCATGGCGTTCAGTTTTGCCGTTGCTGCATTGATCGAGGGCCGGGTGGACGCGGCTTGGGGGCGTTGGGTACGGCCTTGGACATTGGCGGCTTGGGTCTTCCTGACGATCGGTATCGCGCTTGGATCCTGGTGGGCCTACTACGAATTGGGCTGGGGCGGGTTCTGGTTCTGGGATCCTGTTGAGAACGCCAGCTTTATGCCTTGGTTACTGGCGGCCGCTCTATTGCATTCCTCCATCGTGGTGGAAAAACGCGAGGCGTTGAAAAGCTGGACGATCTTGCTTGCGATTATCGCGTTTGGGTTTTCTCTGATCGGGACCTTTATCGTGAGATCGGGGCTGCTGACTTCGGTCCATGCTTTTGCCAATGATCCTGAGCGTGGCGTATTTATCCTGTTCATCCTGATCATCTTTACCGGCGGTGCGTTGACCCTGTTTGCTGCACGCGCGCAGGCGATGGAGGCGAAGGGTGTCTTCGGAATGGTCAGCCGCGAAAGTGCATTGGTTCTGAACAACATCTTGTTGGCAGTTAGCTGCTTTGTCGTGTTTTTTGGCACAATGTGGCCAATGGTGGCCGAGATGGCGTTCGATAGAAAACTCTCGGTGGGCGCGCCGTTCTTCAATGCGGCATTTACCCCATTCATGGTCGCCCTCGGAATCGTTCTTCCCGTCGGCGCAATGCTGCCGTGGAAGCGGGGCAAGCTAAGCCGGGCGGCATGGTCTTTGCGCTATGCATTTGTGCTGGCGGTCACGATCGCGATACTGGTCTGGGTGATGCAGACCGGACGCAGCGCATTGGGACCCGTAGGTTTGTTCCTGGGGGCGTGGATCACCTTCGGCGCTATCGTCGATCTTTGGAGTCGCACTGGCCGCAAAGGCAGTTTTGGACGCCTGTTTCGACTGCCCGGCGCAGACTGGGGTAAGGCGGTGGCCCATAGTGGTTTGGGCGTCACCATGTTTGCCATCGCAGGCCTAACCGCTTGGGAAGTCGAGGATATTCGTGTCGCTCAACCGGGTCAGCCTTTTGAAGTGGGGCAGTTTACGTTGACGTTGCAAGATGTGCGTCAGGTACAGGGGCCGAACTATTTCTCAACCATGGCGGATGTGCTTGTTGAGAAGGACGGGCGCTATATCGCGACTCTTAACCCGGAAAAGCGCGACTACCCTGTGGCACGGATGCCGACAACTGAGGCTGCAATCGACTACCGCTTTCTGCGCGATCTATATGTTGTGATCGGGGATCAACAAGCTGATGGCGGCTGGGTGATGCGAACCTATATCAAACCTCTGGCCAACTGGATTTGGGGCGGATGTATCCTCATGGCTCTGGGCGGTGTGCTCAGCCTGTCGGATCGCCGTTTCCGTGTTGCAGCCGGTGCACGGAAAACGCCTGCAAGCGGGGTTCCTGCCGAATGAAGCGCCTGCTTGTTATCCTGCTGCTGATTGCATCCCCGATCATGGCTATTCAGCCGGATGAAGTGCTTGACGACCCGGCGCTCGAGACACGAGCACGGGATATCAGTACCGGTCTGCGCTGCTTGGTGTGCCGGAACGAAAGCATTGACGAAAGCAATGCTGAACTTGCGCGTGATCTGCGTATCTTGGTGCGAGAACGTCTGGTTGCGGGGGATACTGATCAAGAGGTTGTGGACTTCATCGTTGATCGCTATGGCGAATATGTGCTGCTAAAACCTACCGCGACCGGCGCCAATCTGTTGTTATGGCTGTCGGCTCCTGTCATGCTGCTGATAGCGGCCGGCATGGGGTGGAACTTTTTGCGCAAGCGTGCGCAGCATCAGGAAGTAGCGCATTCAGAAGGCCTTAGTGAGGAAGAACAAGAGCGTCTGCGCCGAATTCTGGAAGACTGACGCGCGGTTCTTCTTTTCCTTTTTCCGCATTTGCGTCAGTGTTTTGCAGAACGCTGCGCAGCTGAGGTTTTGCATGGAATACGAAGCGGTCCTTCTGGACATTACTGATAATTTGGCGGTTTTGACATTGAACCGTCCGGATAAGATGAATGCGTTGACGACGCAGATGCGGGCCGAGATCACCTACGCAATGAAAGACGCCGCGCAACACGCCCGCGCGATTGTCCTGACGGGTGCTGGTTCTGCCTTTTGTTCAGGTCAGGATTTGGGTGACGCGTCGAGTACAGGAAAGATCGACCTCGAACGCGCGCTTCGCGACGAATATGAACCGATGCTTGAGGCTGTCTATGATTGCCCCGTGCCAACAATAGCGGCTGTTAACGGGCCTGCAGCGGGGGCGGGGGCCAACCTGGCGCTTTGTGCCGATGTGGTGATAGCAACCGAGAGTGCCTATTTTCTGCAAGCTTTCGCTCGGATTGGTCTGCTGCCTGATGCAGGCGGCACCTGGTTCATGCCGCGTCAGATGGGGTTTGCCAAAGCGATGGGTGCAGCGTTGTTTGCAGACAAGATCAGCGCGCGCCAGGCGGATGAATGGGGATTGATCTGGGAAGCGGTTGCGGATGATGAGTTCGACGCTCACTGGCGCAAGAGAGCTGCGTATTTGGCGAATGGCCCAACCTCCGGGTTTCGCGCGATCAAACAAGCGATCCGGGGAACTTACGATAGAACATTACCTCAGCAACTTGCAGCCGAAGCCCACCTGCAGGGCGAATGCGGACGTACCCGAGACTTTGCCGAAGGCGTCGTAGCCTTTCTGGAAAAGCGCCCTGCGAAATTCGAAGGGCGCTGATCATTCAATCAGGCCCGGCGGCGGCGACGAGTGCGCCGTTCGGGAACGGCCTCGTCCCCAGTGCCATCTGAGGCTGAGGTAAACGGACCAAGTGCCGATACGATCTGATCCAGGGTCGGGCGTTCGCCGCGCGGACCGTTATCTAACGCCTCGCGCATTTTGCGCAAATGCGCAGGCATAGTGCCACAGCAACCGCCAATGATCGTTGCACCTGCGTCGCGCGCCATGGCGGCGTACTGGCCCATCAGTTCAGGCGTTCCATCATAATGGATATGACCGTCCACATATTTCGGGATCCCTGCGTTGCCCTTGGAAATCAGTGGACGTTCGTTTCCTTGGGCAGCGAACCCTAGCACCGTCCGCAGTATATCCGAGGCACCAGTGCCGCAATTCGCCCCGAACGCAACCGGAGGATTGGGCAGAGTTTCCACGATCATTGCCAGATCAGAAGATGTAACACCCATCATTGTGCGGCCAGCCGTGTCAAAACTCATGGTGCCGCACCACGGCATATCTGCCAGAGCGAACGCTTCTGCCGCAGCCCGGAATTCTTCCGGCGCGCTTATGGTCTCAAGCCACAGAACATCTGCGCCTCCAGCCTTTAGCGCCGCAGCCTGTTCATGAAACATCTCGACGGCTTCGGCGTGTGAAAGGCTGCCGACAGGTTCCATAATCTCGCCGGTCGGGCCAACAGAGCCGGCCACGATGACCGGGCGACCTGCCTTGTCAGCGACTTCGCGACCCAGTTCAGCGCCAATACGATTCAGCTCGGCCACGCGGTTCTGGGCGTCGTGTAACTTCAAACGCGCGGCTGTTCCACCAAATGTGTTTGTCAAAAACAGATCACTGCCGGCATCGACCGAGCCCTGATACAGAGCACGAATCTTGTCAGGCGCATCGACATTCCACAATTCCGGCGCATCGCCTGATTGCAGGCCCATGTTGAACAGGTTCGTCCCGGTCGCGCCATCCGCCAGAATGACGTCTACGGTTTCCAGAAGGTTGCTGAGCGCGTTTGTCATTGGAGTATTCCAAAATTGGGGCCACAGCCCGTAAAAATATGAGACGCCCCGTGTCTCACGACCGGGGCGTCAAATCAAATTCATAAAACTCATGAAGATCATGAGTTTTGAAGCTCAGGCATCAGGACTCGGCTTCTGCCATCACCTGCTCTTTGGCTTCGACCAGAAGTTCGACCATCTTCTCGCGGATTTTAGCCTCATCGGCGAGATCACCGAGGTATCCTTTGACCGCCTCGACAACATCGTCTTCGCTGACATTTTGCAGGTCCGTGTGGACCAGTTCCTGCCCGTATTTACGCGCCTGTTCCACAGTCTCGCCTTTCAGCGCCGAGGCCCATACAGCCATAAATCGGTTGCGGCGCATCCGAGCGATGAACTGCATCTTTTCGTCATGAGCGAATTTGTTTTCAAACGCGGCTTCACGTTCGTCGAATGTGGTCATTGGTTGGGGACCTCTTGGGTTAGATGTTCTTTTCTGATGATATGACTATACGACGCCCTGTGCGCAAGGTATTTGCGCTGCGTCAAAGCCTCTCGGGGTTGCGAACTTGCGGGAAAGCGGGGCTTGCACTATGAGGGCGCCAACGTGAAGGGACTCATTCCCTTTCCCCAGACTGGAAAGGTCGCTCATGGCGCGTCGCAAGAAGATTTACGAAGGTAAAGCCAAGATCCTGTATGAAGGTCCCGAGCCGGGCACCATCGTGCAGTACTTCAAGGATGACGCCACAGCTTTCAACGCCGAGAAGAAAGACGTGATCGATGGAAAGGGCGTTCTGAACAACCGGTTGAGTGAATTCTTCATGACCGGTCTGGCCCAGATCGGAGTTCCGACGCACTTCATTCGCCGTCTGAACATGCGGGAGCAACTTGTGCGGAATTGTGAGATCATTCCACTGGAAGTGATCGTCCGCAACTATGCCGCCGGATCGATGTCCAAACGCCTCGGTATCGCCGAGGGTACTCAACTGCCGCGCCCGATTGTTGAATACTGCTACAAGGACGATGCGCTGGGTGATCCGTTGGTGACCGAAGAGCACATTGCGGCATTCGGCTGGGCGAGCCAGCAGGATATGGACGATATCCTGAGCCTTGCACTGCGCGTTAATGATTTCATGAGCGGCGTGATGCTGGCGGTTGGTATTCGTCTGGTCGATTTCAAAATCGAGATCGGGCGCGTGTTCGAAGGCGATTTCCAACGACTGATCATTGCGGACGAAATCAGCCCCGATAGCTGCCGTCTATGGGATATCGAAACCGGTCAGAAGCTGGACAAGGATGTGTTCCGCCGTGATCTGGGTAGTCTGACTGATGCATATTCTGAGGTCGCCCGCCGTCTTGGCGTTCTGCCCAAAAGCAATGTCACAAAACCAACGCTGATCAACTGATCCTGTCTCATATCGACAGGGTTGTCCGACAAGCCCAAGCGGGGTATCCCGCGCCCAACGAAACGGATCGATGCGCGGTCCATCAGTGGAGTTCTCGAAAATGAAAGCACGTGTGCATGTGATGCTCAAGAACGGGGTTCTGGACCCTCAGGGCGAGGCTGTGCGTCACGCATTGGGTGCGATGGGCTTTGATCAGGTCGAAGGTGTCCGTCAGGGCAAGGTGATCGATCTAGAACTGGCCGACGGCTCGACCGAAGCGGACGTAACCAAGATGTGCGAAAAGCTGTTGGCCAATACGGTCATCGAACGCTTTGAGATCGAACTGCTCTAAGTTTTTCTGACCTAGGAGGGTCCGCCATGCGCGCAGCCGTCATCGTTTTCCCCGGTTCCAATTGCGATCGTGATCTTGCCGTTGCCTTCGAGCAGGCCGGTTTTTCCGTCGATATGGTCTGGCACAAGGATGCCGCGCTGCCCGAGGGCATAGATATTGTCGGTGTTCCGGGTGGGTTTTCCTATGGTGACTATCTGCGCTGCGGCGCGATTGCGGCCCAATCGCCCATTTGCAAAGCGCTGGCCGCGCATACCGAGCGTGGTGGCTATGCCGTCGGCATCTGCAACGGTTTTCAGGTTCTGACCGAAACCGGAATTCTGCCTGGCGCGCTGTTGCGCAATGCCGGTCTGAAATACATCTGCAAAACGATCGGTCTGAAGGTCGAAACCAGCGATAGCGCCTTTACTGAAGGGTACAATGCCGGGGATGTGATCGATATCCCGATTGCGCATCACGATGGCAATTATTTCGCAGACGATGAGACCTTGGTCGAGTTAAAGGATCAGGATCGCATTGCCTTCACATATGCCGATAATCCCAATGGTTCGCGCGACGATATTGCAGGGATTTTATCGCACAACCGGCGCGTGTTAGGCATGATGCCCCACCCAGAACGAGCGGCGGATTCAGGCCACGGAGGCACCGACGGGACGGCGCTCTTCCGCGCATTGGCCGGGGTGCTGACGCCCGCGTGACTTGAGGTCATCAGTCGGGACGCGTAGCGTCAGTACATGAGCGCGGAAGATCAAGCAGACAGCAAAGGGTTTCTGAACCGGTTTCGCGGCGCGCCTATGGGCTGGCGGCTGCGGCTTGCCGTGTTTTTGTTGCTGCTTGCTACCGTCGCCACAGTGTGGATCACCAACAGTCTGCTAACAAGTCGCTTCACCGAATCGACCAGAAACCGGGCCGAACTGCGGTTAGCCTTGTATTCCGGAAACCTGCTGAGTGAGTTGCGACGCAACGCCATCGTGCCGCAGTTGCTTGCCCGTGACCCCACCCTGATTTCGGCCCTGCAATCCAGCGATTACACGCTGTCGAGCCAGCGCCTGATCTCTTTCGTTGAAGAAATCGGGGCGGCCTCGCTGGTTTTGCTGGATGGGGATGGCCTGACACGTGCTGCAACCGACCGGAACCGGTTGCAGGAAAGCCACCGGAACTCGCCATACTTCATCGATGCTATCCGGTCGAATGCCACGATATTCTCGGTCATTCCACGTGAATCCGGCGGTTACAGCTTTGTCTACTCGCGGCGAATCGAGGCGAATGCAGAGATCCTTGGCGTGATCGTAGTCGAAGTTGATTTGCAGAAATTTGAACGCGCCTGGGCTGGTATTTCTGACGCGGTGATGGTCACAGACAGCACTGGTACGATCATCCTCTCGACCGAGCCTCAGTGGCGAGGTCTGGATGAAAGCGGTGCCATGTTGCGCCAACCCCCTCAGAACGCGATTCAGCGCGCAATCCGAGCCACAACCGATTGGAGCGCTTTGCCCCCCGATGCCTATCTTCAGGGCGAGGCTGTGATGCGGATGGAGACCCGCATTCCGTTCCGGGGCTGGCAAATGACCTCGTTCACCACCTATTCGTCGATCCGCGAGCGGGTGAACAGCGTTCTGGCGCTTGAGATCATGGCCTTTGCGATTCTTCTGGCACTGACCTTCTATGCGCTCAGCCGCAGAGCGACGTTGCGCATGACCTTGTTCCAGCGCGAGTCGGCGGAGCTTCGCGCATTGAACGTAAGGCTGCAGCGGGAAATCGCTGAGCGTGAACGTGTTGAAAAGACGCTGGAAGTTGCCGAACAAACCCTTGCCCAGAGCTCAAAACTGGCAGCACTTGGAGAGATGTCTGCGGCAGTCAGTCACGAGTTGAATCAACCTCTGGCTGCGATGAAAACTTATCTGGCAGGCGCGCGTCTGCTTTTGCGTCGAAACCGGCCCGAAGAGGCGTTGGCCAGCTTTGGGCGGATCGACGGATTGATCGAGCGGATGGGAGCGATCACGCGCCAGCTCAAATCCTATGCGCGCAAAGGTGCAGATGCATTTTCGCCAGTAAATCTTGGCGAAGCGCTGGCCTCGTCCCTGTCGATGATGGAGCCGCAGCTGCGTCAGCGGCATGTGAAGATAACCCAGATTTTGCCCGAAGAACCTGTTATAGTGATGGGTGATCGGATGCGGATCGAACAGGTTATGGTCAATCTCTTGCGCAATGCGCTGGATGCGACCAAGTCTGTGGATGAGCCGGATGTCGAGATCATTCTCGCTGCAGGTGAAACTGCGGTACTGACCGTGCGGGACAATGGCCACGGGATCGAGGATATCGAAAACCTGTTCGAGCCGTTTTATACGACCAAACGCCCGGGGGACGGCGTTGGTCTGGGGCTTGCCATCTCGTCCGGGATCGTGAACGACCATGGCGGACGGCTGACCGCGCGCAACGGCCAACAGGGTGGCGCGGTGTTTGAGATGCAATTGCCCATATTGGGAAGCGACGGCCTTGAGGCCGCGGAATAGAGGAAGTGACTATGGCACAGGCCATGAAAATCGCCATCGTGGATGATGAACAGGACATGCGCCAGTCGATCAGCCAGTGGCTGGCTTTGTCGGGGTACGACACCGAAACCTTTTCAAGCGCCGAGGATGCGCTCAAGGTCTTGGGGCCAGAATATCCCGGGATCGTGATCTCTGACATCAAGATGCCTGGAATGGATGGCATTCAACTGCTGAAAAAGCTGATGGGGGCCGATAGCACGCTTCCGGTGATCATGATCACGGGACATGGCGACGTGCCAATGGCCGTAGAGGCGATGCGTGTCGGGGCGTTCGATTTCCTTGAAAAGCCGTTTAACCCCGATCGCATGTCCGAACTGGCCAAACGCGCCAGCAATGCACGACGCCTGACGCTGGACAATCGGGCCCTGCGGCGTGAGCTGTCTGGCGGTACGCAGATTATGAACAAGCTGATCGGTGCCAGCCCCGTCATGGAGCGGTTGCGTGAAGATATTCTGGATCTAGGGCAGGCGGATGGTCATGTCCTGATCGATGGGGAAACCGGAACCGGAAAGACTTTGGTGGCGCATGCATTGCACGCGGTTGGTAGCCGGGCGGGTAAGAAATTCGTCCTGGTTTCTTGCGCAGCACTTGAGGAAGAAGCGCTGTCGAAACGCCTGTTTGGCCCGATGCTCCCCGAAGACACGCAGTTGCCCGCCATCGAAGAGGCCCGCGGCGGTACGCTGGTTCTTGAGGATGTCGAAGCGCTGAGCGACACGCTGCAGGCCCGTCTGCTGAGCGTTATGAACGAGCAGGGTACCCCTGCGGAAACGCGGATCGTAGCGATTTCGAACCTGCAGGAAGCGGGCAAAACCTCAGAAGATGTATTGCGTCCCGATCTGTTCTATCGGTTGGCGGCGCTGCGCATCACCATGCCTCCGCTGCGACAGCGGGGTGAGGACATCCTGACGCTGTTCACCCGTCTGAGCGAACAGTTCGCAGAGGAATATGGCTGCGACGCGCCTCAGGTCAGTGCGCAGGAAGCGGCTCAGCTGCTTCAGGCCCCGTGGCCCGGGAATGTGAGGCAGTTGATCAACATTGCTGAGCGTGCGGTGCTGCAGTCGCGGCGCGGGTCGGGGACAATTGCTTCGCTGCTGATGTCGGATCACGAAGAGATGCAGCCAGTGATGACAACTGAAGGCAAGCCGTTGAAGGAATATGTTGAAGCCTTCGAGCGGATGCTGATCGACAATACGATGCGCCGTCACAAGGGATCGATCGCCTCGGTGATGGAAGAACTCTGCCTGCCACGCCGGACACTGAACGAAAAGATGGCGAAGTACGGGTTGCAGCGTTCGGATTACCTGTGAAAGCGGAGGAGGGGGCTGGCCCCCTCTTGAGCCTGCGGTTCAATTCAACCCCTGGATATTTCTGAACAGATGAAGGGACTCTTCGGCGCGTTCTTGGGTCGCGATGCAGTTTGCCCATTGTCTTTTCCACAGGACTGCTTTTATTGTGATCGAACGGGCCGGGTATTTTGTGCCTGCAAGCCCCGTGTTTTGAGTTTCGCTGCTGAGCTGATGGTGAGGATAGATCCCGCGCGGCGCGGCAGACCGATTATGCCCCAATGGGGCAGATGAACGCCTGAACCCGTCTATGCGGGTGAAAGGAATAAATGGGCGGGCCGCATTTAGACGCGCCTGTCGGAGAAGAACCGCGATGACGCGCGCGCAACGATTGAGTATACGGGCAGGGGGCCAAAGCGCCAGACCCTGCCGCGCGCCGTCCGATATCGCCCGTACAAGACACCTCCCCAAAAGCGCCTGTCCGCCTGGACGGGTCAGGACAACGCGTTTGGCGCGGTGCACCAAGGACACATGGCTAAGAAAATGCTTATCGATGCCACCCACGCGGAGGAAACCCGCGTTGTGGTGGTCGACGGAAACAAGGTTGAGGAATTTGACTTTGAATCCGAAAACAAACGCCAGCTTGCTGGCAACATCTATCTTGCAAAAGTAACACGGGTTGAGCCGTCGCTACAGGCGGCATTTGTGGACTACGGCGGGAACCGGCACGGGTTTCTGGCGTTTTCTGAAATACATCCCGACTATTACCAGATCCCCGTCGCCGACCGTGAGGCGCTGATGGAGGAAGAGCGCGCCTATGCCGAGGCGATGAAGGCGCGGGATGAGGCCGAGGAAACAAAGCCCAAGAAGCGCCGGTCGCGTTCGCGCTCGAAGGCCGCTGACGTCAAGACGGACGATCCGGTTGAGACGCTGGAGGTTTCCTCAGAGCCGACCGGAATGGAAACCATCGATCTGGATGACGGTGAAGAGACGGAGGTGCCCGAAGGGACGTCTCCGATGGAAATCGTTGCCGAGACGCCGGTGGAAGAGCCAGAGGATGCCGCCGAGCCTGTTGCTGAAGAAGCTCCGACCGAAGAAGCTAAGTCCGAAGATGTAGATCAGCAGGCGGAAGCGCCAGAAGCGACTGCTGAGGTAGCGGAAGACGCGCCTGTCGAAGCAACTGATACCGACCAAGAAGAACCTTCGGATGAGGTCGAAGCCAAGTCTGACGAAGAAGAGGCGGAAGCTTCTGGTGACGAGCCCGAGGCGGATGGCGAGACAGAAAGCAAAAGCGCTGACGCGGCTTCGAAAGACGATACCATCGAGTCGGTCGCAGACGAAGACGATAGCGAGGATATCCGTCCTCCGCGCAAGCCACGCCCGCGCCGCTACAAGATTCAGGAAGTTATCAAGGTGCGTCAGGTCCTGCTGGTGCAGGTGGTCAAGGAAGAGCGCGGCAACAAGGGTGCGGCACTTACCACGTATCTGTCTTTGGCGGGTCGGTACTGCGTACTGATGCCCAATACCGCACGGGGCGGCGGAATTAGCCGCAAGATCACCAATGCCGCTGACCGGAAGAAACTGAAAGACATTGCCGCTGAAATCGACGTGCCCACGGGCGCGGGTCTGATCGTGCGCACGGCCGGAGCCAAACGGACAAAATCAGAGATCAAGCGCGACTATGAATACCTGCAACGACTGTGGGAGCAGATCCGCGAGCTGACGTTGCAATCCATTGCGCCTGCGAAAATTTATGAAGAAGGCGACCTAATCAAACGCTCGATCCGCGACTTGTATAATCGCGACATCGATGAGGTTCTGGTTGAAGGCGAGGGCGGGTATCGCATCGCCAAAGACTTCATGAAGATGATCATGCCGTCGCACGCCAAGAACGTGAAGCGATACGAAGACGCGCTGCCGCTATTCGCGCGATATCAGGTGGAAAGCTATCTGGCCGGGATGTTCAACCCGACGGTTCAGCTGAAATCCGGTGGCTATATCGTGATCGGGGTGACCGAAGCGCTGGTGGCGATCGATGTGAACTCGGGCCGGGCGACCAAAGAAGGCTCGATCGAGGAAACCGCGTTGAAGACCAATCTGGAGGCCGCCGAAGAAGTGGCGCGCCAATTGCGTCTGCGCGATCTGGCCGGTCTGATCGTGATCGATTTCATCGATATGGACGAGCGCAAAAATAACTCGGCCGTTGAGAAACGACTGAAAGACAAGCTGAAAACGGATCGTGCCCGTATTCAGGTGGGCCGGATTTCGGGCTTTGGACTGCTCGAAATGAGCCGTCAGCGCCTGCGTCCTGGAATGCTTGAGGCGACGACCCAGCCATGCCCGTCTTGCCATGGTACCGGCCTGATCCGGTCGGACGACAATATGGCACTGTCAATCCTTCGCCAGATTGAAGAGGAAGGCACTCGCCGCCGTTCGCGTGAGGTATTGGTGCGTTGCCCGGTTAGCATCGCCAACTTCCTGATGAACCAGAAACGCGAACACATCGCGCAGATCGAAGCGCGGTATGGTTTGTCGGTTCGGATCGAAGGGGACGTTCATTTGGTCAGCCCCGACTTCTCGATGGAGAAGTTCAAGACCGCGAGCCGCGTTGTTCCTGAAGCAACTGCGCCGGTGGTTTCGGTTGATGCGTCGCTGATGGATATGGTCGACGCCACGGATGAGGACGAAACCGAAGAAGAAACTGCGGTTCAGACCGAGGAAGAGACCAAGCCCAAGCGTAAACGGCGTCGGCGCCGGCGCAAGAAGAGTTCGGGCAATGGTGACGCGCCGGATGGCAATGCGGACGAGTCTGACGCAGACAGTGTAACCGACTCGAGCAACGAAGCTGAGAGCGTCGAGGCCAAGCAGACCGAGGCTGAGCCCGTTGCTGAGGAAGATGCCGAGAAAGCGGCCAAACCCAAAAAGCGCCGGGCACCGCGTCGACGCAAAAAGGATACTGAGGCCACAGTCGAAGCAAGCGAGACGCAGACCGAAGCGGATAATGCGAACTCCGATCCGGAGAAAGAGCCGGTCAATGCTGAGGCCGCCGAGGCTGAACAGCAAGAGCCAGCCGATGAGTCTGAAAGCATCGAACCAGCCGCTGAGCCAGATAGTGCTGATGCACCATCAGAGCTTGAGATCGCCGAAGCAACGTCGGCTTCTGAAGTAGCTGAAGAAGTGCCAGAGGAACCTGCTGAAGCGCCTGAACTGGTTGCCGAAGAAGCCGAAGAATCGACCGTGGCAGCAGAACCCGAAGTCATTGAGGCTGCCACCCCAGAGCCGGTCTTGGAGGCAGTGGCGGACGAACCCGAACCCGCGCCGGCCAAGCCAAAGCGCCGAGGGTGGTGGTCATTGGGACAGTAAGAAAAAGGCGGGCCAACTGGCCCGCCTTTTTTCATTAGCGTGCGTTCCAAAGAAACCTCAGGCCGATTTTTGGATCACATATATCTGATGACCATCCACTGTTTCTTGCGAGACAAGTGTGTGGCCAGCTTCGGTGCAGAAATGCGGTACGTCGATAATCGCGGCTGGATCATCGGCCAGCACGCGCAGCATACCCCCCGCAGGCAAGGATTTCAGGCGCTTCCGAGCCTTCAAAACAGGCAAGGGGCACAACAATCCCAACGCATCCAGTGTTTCAATCTCATTGGTCATGGGGCTGAGATATTTCTAACGAGCGATACTGTCCAGCGCGCAACCACGAGGATGTGACCGAATGGCCTCGTGACGAAACCCGCGCGATACCATATGTGCTGAGTCATGTTCGGAATTGAGATCATAGACGCGGGCCTTCTGCCTGCCATGTTTATCGCCATGCTGGGCGGGTTGATAAGTTTTCTGTCTCCCTGCGTGCTGCCGATTGTGCCACCGTACCTCGCGTATATGAGCGGTGTGACTATCAACGAGATGCAGGATGAGGCGCGCGCGCGGCGCAAGGCGACCCTGGCGGCACTGTTTTTTGTTCTGGGTCTGTCGACCGTGTTCCTGCTGCTAGGCTTTACAGCCTCGGTCTTTGGGGCGTTTGTTCTTCAGAATCAGGTGCTTTTCGCCAAACTCTCGGGCGCTGTCGTCATTGTCTTTGGCCTGCACTTTCTGAACGTGTTCCGTATTCCTTTGTTGGATCGTGAGGCACGCGTTGATACGGGTGACTCCAGCGGATCTGTGTTCGGGGCATATATTCTGGGACTGGCCTTCGCCTTCGGTTGGACGCCGTGTATCGGCCCACAATTAGGTGCAATCTTGTCGCTGGCCGCCTCCGAAGCATCAGTCACGCGTGGCACCGTATTGCTTGGCGTATATGCGGCAGGCCTGGGCATTCCATTCTTGCTGGCTGCGATGTTCCTGAACCGCTCGATGGCGGTTATGAACCGCATCAAACCGCATATGGGCACAATCGAGAAGGTGATGGGCGGGCTGCTGCTTTTTGTTGGCATCATGCTTGTCACCGGTTTGTTCACCGAATTCAGCTGGTGGCTGCTGGAAACATTTCCGGCTTTGGCAAACCTCGGTTAACCCTCTGGCTTTAAACGCGGATGGATAGACACCAGGTCTTACCTTGGCGTCAACGCTGCGCTAATCTTTGGCGCAGAGGGCCGGGTAATGAGCAGTCAGCAATCCAATCCGCAGGTGCGCAAACGCCGGGTGTTTTACATTCCCGGCTACGACCCGATTCATCCGCGCCGATATCGAGAGCTCTACCGCAAAGAGGGGGGCGCCCAGGCTGAGATATCGGGATACCAGATCGATATTAGCGCTAGGACGGGCGAAGGTCCCTACGGCTGGCAGGTGACTTCTCAGCAGGACGGCAGTCCTGTTGATGCAGATGTTCAGGTTCTGGTCTGGTCGGATATCGTGCGTGACAGCATGGCTCAATCGATACCGGCAACCTATCTGCAACTGGCGAGAACCGCCTGGATATATATCTCGACCGGTACGCTTTGGCGGCTGATGCAGCTGCGCAAGGGGCCCGTAATTGCGGCGCTATACCCGGTGGCAATGCTGCTGCTGCAGCTTTTTGCATCGTTGTTGATTGCTTGGGGTTTAGTCTCTGTATTGAAACCACTCGTTGGGTGGTGGTCTTTGGTACCTGCTGCCGGGGTAATCTATGCTCTGATGCAATGGTTCCGAAAGATCGATAATCGACTGTTCGCTTATTACCTTATGCATGACTATGCCCACTCGGCGAAGCTATACGGCGCGTATTCGCAAGATCTGCAATCGACGCTGCGGGAGTTTTCTGACCTGATCACCGAGACGCTGGACACAGACACCGATGAGGTGCTGGTCGTGGGTCACAGCTCTGGCGCCCATCTTGGTGTGTCGGTGTTGGCAGATGTTTTACGACGACGGGGCGGTGTACAGGATAAGCCAGTCTTATCCTTTCTGACCTTGGGACAGGTGGTGCCAATGGTTTCGTTTCTACCGCAGGCACACACGCTTCGCGCTGATCTTAAATATTTGTCCGAACGCGCGGATATGACTTGGATCGATGTCTCTGCACCGGGGGATGGCTGCGCGTTTGCGTTGTGCGATCCGGTCGCGGTCAGCGGCGTCGCTGGCCCCGAAAAATGCGGGCCGCTGGTTCTTTCTGCGGCCTTCACCCAAACACTGTCCCCCGCGCGATGGCAGCAATTGCGTTGGCGCTTTTTTCGCCTGCACTTTCAATATCTTTGTGCGTTCGATCAGCCTGGACTTTATGATTATTTCCGCATCACCGCAGGTCCTGAAACATTGAAGCAGCGGTTTGAAGGGCGCGCGCCATCTCGGTCGCGCATTGAACGGTCGGTTTCGAAATACATTGCGGTGGAAGCATGACGCCCCCAAAGCCCGAAGCACGACCGGATAAAGTCTCGCTGTGGCGGTATCTACGTCTGTTTCGGCAAGACTTGCTGTCTGCTCAGCCCCAGCGTCTATATCGAGCATGGATGGCTGAATTCCGAACGCCGTTCTTTCGCTCATATATGGTCAACCAACCCGATCTGATCCGCGCTGTTCTGAAAGAGCGCCCGGATGCGTTTCCAAAATCAAATCGCATCAGCGAAGGCTTACGCCCCTTATTGGGCCGGTCCGTGTTCCTGACCAATGGCGAAGTCTGGAAACGGCAGCGCAGGATCATTGATCCCGCCTTTGAAGGCGGACGTTTGAAAGACACGTTTCCCGCAATGTTAAATGCGGCGCAGGCTTGTGCGGATCGGCTTTCAGGCAGAGTTGGGCAGAGGGTGGAATGTGAAGAAATCACAAGCCATGTCGCGGCGGATGTGATTTTCCGTACCCTGTTTTCGGTTCCTATCGAACATGAGGTTGCCGCGCAGGTCTTCGATAAATTCCGAATCTATCAGCGCGAACAGCCCTTGCTGAACCTGGCCGCATTCGTGCCGGTTCCAAGCTGGATGCCCCGATTTCATTCTCGCAAAACTCGACAAACCGCCGGCGAGATTCGGGATCTGATCAGCCGATTGACGGATGAACGCGCTATAGCAATCGAAAACGGGTCGGCCCCCGATGATCTGGCCACCAAGATCATGACGACTACAGACCCGGAAACCGGAGACCGGTTTGATGCGCAGGAAATGGTCGATCAGGTCGCCATCTTCTTTTTGGCGGGGCATGAAACCAGCGCGTCTGCACTGGCTTGGACGCTCTATCTGATGGCGATGTATCCGGACTGGCAGGAAAAGCTGGCTGAGGAAGCGAAAGCTCTGGACATGCCCAAGTTTTCTACCATGTCCCAATTGAAACTTAGCCGCGATGTGTTTCGTGAAGCTTTGCGCCTGTATCCACCAGTTCCAATGATGGTGCGCGAGGCGACATGTCCTGAACGCTTCCGTGATCGGGATATTTCGCAGGGTTCTCAGATCGTTGTAAGCCCCTGGCACTTGCATCGGCACGAAAGGCTTTGGGACCGGCCAGACGAATTCGACCCCACGCGATGGAGGACAGAAAACGGAAAGAAATGCCAGCGCGAGGCCTATATTCCCTTTTCGGCTGGCCCCCGGGTCTGCACGGGCGCAGGGTTCGCGATGGTAGAAGGTCCTTTGATCTTATCGATGCTCTTGCGTCGTTACCGATTCGAAACAATACCAGACAAAACGCCGATACCGGTCGCGCATTTGACCGTCAGATCGAAAGACGGAATTTGGTTGCGCTTGGTTGAGCGCTAACAAACTACCATCGCTCTTCGGCATGCTGTATGCGGATTGAAAATGCGGAATCATATTGAACGGGATTGAGTTATGTCGAAAGCAGAACAGCGCGCGCAGATGTCCGAAGGCGCAGGATTTATCGCAGCACTGGACCAAAGCGGCGGTTCAACCCCCAAAGCGCTGGCTTTGTATGGTGTTGAAGCATCGGATTACGGATCAGACGAAGAGATGTTCGGCGAGATTCAGAAGATGCGCGCGCGGATCATTCTGGCTGACGATTTCACCAAGGATAAAGTGATTGGCGCGATCCTGTTCGAACGGACCTTGGGCGAAGAAATCGACGGCAAGAAGGTCGCGGATTATCTGTGGTCCGAAAAAGGCATCGTGCCGTTTCTGAAAATCGACAAGGGACTTGAGGATCAGGCCAACGGTGTTCAGATGATGAAGCCAATTCCGGGGCTGGCTGAGACGTTGGCCAAGGCGGATGGTGTTTTTGGCACCAAGGAACGCTCAGTTATCCACGAAGCAAATGCTCAGGGCATTGCCGACGTTGTCGCGCAGCAGTTCCAGGTCGCACGCGTGGTCACTGATGCGGGAATGGTCCCAATTGTCGAGCCTGAGGTAAACATCCACTCGGAAACCAAGGCCGAGGCTGAGGACATTCTGAAATCAGAAATCCTGAAGAACCTGGATCAATTGGTCGAGGGTCAGGAGGTGATGCTGAAGCTGACCATCCCCAGCCAGGCCAACCTTTATGATGAGGTGGCGGATCACCCGCGCGTCCTGCGTGTTGTGGCGCTGTCCGGCGGATACTCGACCGAGCAGGCCTGCGACCTGCTTGGCCAAAACAGCAAGATGATCGCGTCGTTTTCGCGCGCACTGACCGAAGGGCTGTCCAAACAGCAATCTGACGCGGAATTCAATGCAGCGCTCGGCGGGAATATCGACAATATCTTCCGCGCCTCGATCTGATCGTGGGGTAATCTATTCGGGCTTGATGAAATCGCGGCGCAATTGCGCCGCTTTTTCGCGCATGACACATCCGTTGGCGTGATCATTGATCAACCCCATGGCCTGCATAAAGGCAAAGATCGTGGTGGGGCCTACGAATTTCCAACCACGTTTTTTCAGATCTTTCGACATCGCGATGGATTCTTTCGATGTGGAAGCGCTTTGCGGGGCGGGTGGCGCCGTAGGCTCGTACCTCCAGACATAAGCGGCCAATGATCCCTCGTCGGCGATTAGGTCCTGCACGCGGCGGGCGTTGTTGATAACGGCTTCAATCTTGCCGCGGTGTCGCACGATGCCTTTGTCGTGCAGAAGTCGCTTGATATCTGCATCAGAAAATTCTGCTATCTTGTTGAAATCAAATTTTCTAAACGCTGCCCTGAAATTCTCGCGTTTTGACAGAATGGTGCGCCAACTCAAGCCCGACTGAAAGCTCTCGAGGCACAGTTTCTCAAACAGTCGTCTGTCGTCGGAAACTGGATATCCCCATTCGTTATCATGATAGTCATAGAATTCGGGGGCGGCGTTGCACCACGAACACCGAGGCTTTCCATCTGGGCCTGTTGCCAAATCGATCATGAATGTACCATTTTTGTTCTCCGCGAAGATAAGCGACGCGATTGTTTGAAATCAAGTACTCAATCGGTTTGACGATACCAATTCAGAATGAAGACACGAATGGCCGAAGCCAGTCCGGTTTCCGGGTCGCGCTCTGCATCAATATTTGCCGCCAGGACATTGATTGGGATATCTTTTTCCCGCGCGATATCACGGAAGGCTTGCCAGAACTCATCCTCAAGCGAAACGGATGTTCGATGACCTTGCAAGGTCAGGGAGCGTTTGACAGGACGTCCACTCATTCGTCGACCTTGTGACCGTCAAGGTCCCGGCGCTGCCGGTCTTGCTGCAGCTTTACAACGGTCCTGTCGGCTTTGGATTGTCCGTGTTTCGCAGCGTTTGCATCCGCGCGGGCCTTTTTTTCAGCCCGCGCTTTTTCTTTTCGAAACCGGTTCAGGTTAACCGGTTTACCCATCAGTCCTTGGGTCCAATCATATGCTCGGGCCGCACAACCGCATCAAACGTCGCCTCATCCACAAAGCCCAACGCAATCGCTTCTTCCTTAAGTGTTGTGCCGTTCTTGTGCGCTGTTTTGGCGACGGTCGTGGCGTTGTCATACCCGATTGTCGGCGCCAGAGCAGTCACCAGCATCAGGGATTCCTTCATCAGCTTGTCGATGCGTGGCTCGTTGGCTTTGATGCCCAACAACATCCGCTCCGTAAAGCTGTCGGTCGCATCGCCCAGCAGCTGGATCGACTGCAGCAGGTTATAGGACATCATCGGGTTGTAGACGTTCAGCTGGAAATGGCCCTGCGAACCTGCAAACTTCATTGCTGCGTCGTTGCCCATCACATGCGCGGCCACCTGAGTCAGCGCTTCGGCCTGTGTCGGGTTCACCTTTCCGGGCATGATGGAGGAACCGGGCTCGTTTTCGGGCAGGATAAGCTCACCCAATCCTGAGCGGGGCCCCGAACCCAACAGACGGATATCGTTGGCAATCTTGTAGCAGGAACCGGCGATCGTGGCCAACGCGCCCGACAGGAAGACCATCGCATCATGTGCGGCCAAAGCTTCGAATTTGTTCGGCGCGGTCACAAAGGGCAGGCCGGTGATATCGGCCATATTCTTGGCGACAGCCTCATCCCAGCCGCCATGCGTGTTCAAACCGGTACCCACGGCAGTACCGCCTTGAGCCAGTTCATAGATACCGGGCATTGCAGCTTCTACACGCGCAATGCCCTGACGAATTTGATGCGCATACCCGCCGAATTCCTGTTCCAACGTCAACGGCGTGGCATCCTGCGTATGGGTGCGGCCGATCTTGATGATACCGGCAAACTCTTTTGCCTTGGCTTCCAGCGCCGAGGCGAACTTCTCAAGCCCGGGCATCAACACATCGCGCACACTCATCGCTGTGGCGATGTGCATCGCGGTGGGGAAAGTATCGTTCGAGGATTGACCCATATTGCAGTGATCATTCGGGTGAACGGGATCTTTCGAGCCGATCTCGCCACCCATAATCTCAATCGCGCGGTTCGCAATGACCTCGTTCGAGTTCATGTTGGATTGCGTGCCCGAGCCGGTTTGCCATACGACCAGAGGAAAATTGTCGTCAAACTTGCCTTCGAACACTTCACCGGCCGCTTGTATGATCGCGTCGGCGATCTTGGCGTCCAGCTTGCCGATGGCTTTGTTTTCAATTGCACAGGCCTTTTTGATCACACCCAACGCGCGCACGATGGCGACGGGCTGCTTTTCCCAGCCGATGGGGAAGTTCATGATCGAACGCTGCGTTTGCGCGCCCCAGTACTTATCGGCAGGCACCTCAAGCGGGCCAAAGCTGTCGGATTCAGTGCGGGTTTGAGACATCGGTCGCTCCGGTCTGGTATGCAGTCGTATGCCGTTTACCCGCAGCAAGGCTGTGGCGCAATCGGCCAGTTGAGCGCACCTTAAACTTGGGCCGCGAAAAGGTATAGACGCGGCACAGCTACAAATAATTTCTGTTAGCGAAAACAGTGCCATTGTACGTCGGCGGGCTAAAGTTAAGATGGGACAATAACCCTGACGGAGGCAACCATGCGCGTGTCACTTCTCAAAAGCCCTTTGTATACGCTTGCGTTATTGTTTGCCGCGAGTTTTTGGCTGGCAGTATTTGTGCAACACGCTCAGGCGACGGGAATCGAGCCGTTCGTGGGCGACTATACCGGTTCGGCCGACGTTGTTGATGCGGATGGTACGGCGACCCCTCGGGATATGAGCGTTTCGATTCAGGAAATTAAAGGGGGCTTCAACGTGAGTTGGACCACCACGACTTACAAAGCCGACGGTCGCATCAAGGATGAGAAATACTCGGTTGATTTTCAAAGCTCGGATCGGCCCGATGTTTATTCTGCGGCCATGAAGCGAAATGTGTTTGGCCATGAGGTGCCGCTTGACCCGATGAAAGGGGAACCCTTTGTTTGGGGGCGGATCGAAGGAGATACTCTGACGGTGTTTTCGTTGTTCATAGCCGAAAACGGTGGCTATGAGCTTCAGCAATTTGACCGGACACTAGCTGATGGCGGGCTCGACCTGTCATTTTCCCGGTTTCGCGATGGGGTTAAGTCGCGCTCGGTCGAGACATTCCTTCAAAAAGAATAAACCCCGCATCAAGCGGGGTTTTCTGGTCATTTCCGGAAGCTGTCCAGCGAGACCACATCCGCATCATGCTGAGGTTCCGTCTCTTCGGCCTCAAGCTCAATCGGGGCTTCTTCCGTCACATGGATCTCTTCGTCCTCGTCTTCCGGGCTTTCAAAGCGCAAGCCAAACTCAACCGAAGGATCCACGAAGGTCTTGATCGCCAGATAGGGGATGTAAAGCGGTTCCGGCGCATCCCCGAAATTCAGCGTAATCGAAAAGCCATCGTCACCGACTTCGAGGTTTTCGAACCAGTGCTGCATGACAATCGTCATCTCGCCTGGATAGCGCTCACGCAGCCAATCGGCCAACTCAACGCCCTCATGCCGTGTATCAAAAGTAATAAAGAAATGATGCGAACCGGGCAGGCCGGTTTCGGACACGTCGGTCAGGACGGTCTTGATCAGGCCTCGCATGGCCGTGTGCATCAGATTCCCGTAGTCGATGTCTTGCGACATGGTTGATCCTCGAAAGTGGTTAATCCCAGCATAGTTCATTCGGACGGAAACGAAAGGCTGTGCTGGGCTGCTTTGATTACAAAATCTGCATGCCTAGTCCGGCCAGAAACATGATACCAAGTGTGGTTGCTAAACCGGATTTCATACGGAAAATCAACAGGCCAGCCAGAACGGTCAGCACAAGTGCGCTGAATTCAAGCGACGAAAGGTCGGGTAGGGGGAGAGAAACTGGTCCCCAATGCCACCCCGGAATTGAGGTGAACAAGACGTTTAGCCCGAACCACACGGAGAGGTTGAGAATCACTCCGACGACCGCAGCTGTGATTCCGTGCATCGCGGCCCCAAGACGCGGACGCTCGGCGATTCTATCCAGATGCGGGGCTGCAAGAAAAATCCACAGAAAACACGGTACAAACGTCGCCCATAAAGCGACAATGCCCGCCGCAAACGCCAGCGAGGCGCCTCCGGCAATCTGACCGCTAAGCATGGCCACAAACTGAGTCACCAGAATCAGTGGCCCAGGCGTGGTTTCGGCCAGACCTAGCGCGTCGATCATCTGGTCCGTGCTGATCCATTGGTAGGTTTCGACCACGGTCTGGGTCATATAGGCCAGCACCGCATAGGCACCGCCAAAAGTTACAACCGCAAGGCGGGCAAAGAACCAGCCCAGATCGCTGAGCAGTTCCTGACCGCTCAAAGACAGCACAAACAACGGCCCCAGCCAAAGGATAAGCCAGAAAACCGCTGTGCGAACAGGATTGGCAAGTGTTGGGCTGGCTTGAACGGCAACGGGCTTGTCGTCTTTCGAAGTCACGAATCCCCAAACGGCAGCGCACAGGATGATTAGCGGGAAGGGCAGGTTGAAGACAAAGATCCCCAAAAAGGCGAGGCCTGCGATTGCCCGGTGTTCAATGTCTGTAAGTGCTTTCTTCGATAGGTTCCGTAATGCTTGCAGGACGATGATGATCACCGTGGCCTTGATGCCCAAGAATCCGGCTTGAACCAAAGGCAATGTACCATAGGCCGCATAAAGCAATACCAGCAGCGCGATCACCAGAGCACCCGGCAGTACAAACAAACTGCCTGCGATTAACCCCCCGGCCACTCCGCGCAGCCGCCATCCTGCATAAGTGGCAAGCTGCATGGCTTCAGGGCCCGGCAACAGCATGCATAAGGAAAGCGCGCGCAGATAGGTCTGTTCGTCCAACCAAGGGCGCTTTTCGACCAGCTCCTGATGCATCAGTGAAATTTGGGCGGCGGGGCCGCCGAAGGACAGCAGCCCGATGCGCCCAAACACCCTGATCAACTCTTGATATGAAAGGGTCATCTGCCGTGACCCGCGGGCCAGTCATGCGTCTCGCCAGACCCATCGCGCGCCCAGCGATAAAGAGCATCATAGATATGCAATCCAGCCTGCAATTGCTGCTGGTCATCCCGATACTGGCGCGACAAGCCGACCGAAAGGGCGAGCAATCCGGCAGCCTCAGGCGCCAGATCGTGCTTGTTTGTATCGGCTGCACGTATGATCGTGGCCATGCGGTTCAGGGGTTCAGAGCGCAGGTTGAACGCTTCCAGCATCATGTCAAAGGTGCATTTGTCGCCGCGATGGCTCCAATCAGTGCCTTCAACATCAAAGGGTGTAGCGTCAAAGCGTTCGGCAACACCTTGTATTTCGGTTGGAGCGACAAAGAGAAACCGCGCATGTGTATCGACAAACCTTCGGATCAACCACGGGCAGGCGATACGGTCGATTTTGGGGCGGTGCCGGGTGACCCAAAGCGTGCTGCCGTTTACAAGCGCGGGCAGGGCCGAGACCGGCACGAATTGCGCCCCCGGAGTATCACGCCAGGCGAACGTTCCACCTTCCAGATACTCGGCCTGAATCCCGTCAGCCTGCAGCCATGAAACGACGCCCTGACTTATTTTTTTGCCCTTCTGACAAATCACGACACAAGGCCTGTCTCCGATCAGTTGTTGGATGCCATCGATATTGTCATAGGGATGGCGAACCGCAGCCGGGATAAGTCTGGGGTCGTCGTGGAAATCGGCGTCTGTACGCACGTCGACAAGCACAGGCGACTGCGGCGTACCGATCAGACGCAAGAGTTGACGGGGTGTAATTGCATTGGGGGCAGCCATTGCATGTTTCCTTGTTGCTTTGGATACATGCGAACTTGGGCTGCCGCCTCACGGGGTGTTCGCAAGCTTACCCCTTGATCCTCTGCTAGCGCGCAAACGCGGGATGGGTCAAGCTTGCGGTCAAGTTTATCAGGCCCAGTCCAACCTTTGCCCGGTCATGCAAACCGGAAGGGTATCCTGTGGGAACTGCCCCAGTTGTTCAAAAAGTGTAATGAAATCAAACTGATTATAGGCCTCGACCATCTTGTCCCCTTTGAAGCGCGCCATGACTTGTCCGGTAACTTCAAGCGGGGCACCGTTATCGGCCCGGAAGGTGCGGACATGCAGAATACCCGAGACCCAATCACCATTTTCGATGATCTTCGGCAGTTCGACTGTGATCTCGCCCAGAACATGACGAAACGCCATGACCAGATCGCGAAAGTCGTCCGCGCCAACCTGCATTTCGGGTATCAACCCTTCGGCCATCGTATCCGGGGCAAAAAACTGATCGATTGCATCGGTATTGCCTTGTTCCCAGACCTCTGAATACCACGCCCTAAGCCTGTCAGAATTCGTCATCTCAGCCCTCCTGTCGCTTGTTCAGGAAGATGGATCAGAGAAATGAATAAACCCTGAATCCCAGGTGAGTTATGGGCATGGAGCAGACATAATCGGTAAAATGCAGGTTTCTGTTGCCAGGTACCTGCGAACCCCGCCTTACGCGGCTAGGCGCAAGGGCTTAAGTTTCGGTCTTGCTACTGCTTACGCAGCAACTGCAACCGGAGCACGATTGTCGTTTGCAATTGTACTAGTTTCGCCGGTAACGGTGGCAGACAGCCGAGACAAAGCTAACCCCTTTAGACGTTCGTCGATCCTATTTCGGCCCCATGATCCTCAAACGAAGGATGTTGGTGGAGCCGCCGGGTACCGCCCCCGGGTCCGATCCGCTTATTACGAGCGCGTTTATGTCCATAGTCCCGAAGGACCCCTCATATATAGGTTAGGACGTGGTCGGATGCAAACCCGGAATGCTAAGGTTGACTTATATCAAATTCAATAAGTTAAGCAGCTCTGTTCATGTTGGCGAGAATAAGCCAAAGGGCCAGAACAAGCTCGATTCCACCAAAAGTCAGCGCCTTGACGAACGGGGGATTATCCAGCGCCAAAGACACAAACCGGCCCAACGCCGCCCCTGCATAGACAACGCCCAGCATGGCATATGCCATCGGTGTGTTGAGCCAGAGAACCACGGCACCTGTCACCACGAACAACCCGCCAACCGAGGCTCGCATCTCACTAAATCCCATGGTGCTTTTGGTGGGGGCTAGGTCCAGCGCGTTGGCTGTGTAGGCCGGGGCCAGAAATCCGAACAAACCAAAGCCGATGGTCAGCAAGGCGGCAATCACGTTAAGGGCTGTGATCATGGACTTTTTTCCCTTTTTGCTCTGCCCGCAGAGTCTAGCGCAGCACTATGTAAAGAAAAGCATCTAAATCGCTGACCACAAGCCTATAACTCCGACCGCGATCAGGCTGAGAGCCCAGACAAGTTCCAGATTGAACCAACTGCGTGACAGAAATTGAAGGCCCAGCCAGCGATAGACGGCGAAGGCCAGAATGCCTCCGCCAAGGATCATGGCGGCTGTGTGAAGTGCAGCGACCGTCAGTACGAGCAGGCCATTGCTCGCCATGATCTGAGAGACTGCGATCTGGCCCGTTTCCAGCTCGTCTGATCCACACAATCCAAGATAAATCGGAACCAACATCAACGCCGCGCCGTGTGCCAGCGCAACGAGGAACGACCAAAGTGCCAATTTGCTTGGCGGTACGCGCGACAACATCCGAGGATGCCGGCGTGTTATCGCGATGTAAACACCCATTGTGATCACAATCAGCGCAGCGCCGATACGAATTTCGCGTTGATATTCAACCAGAACTGCCATCATAGCAAATGGCAGTAGGACCCCCAGCATGGCGACGAAATGACCACCAGCCAGGGCGGTCAATGCACGCCACAAAGCTGATGGCCGTTGTTCCATCAGCGCCGAAGATACCGCAAGCGGCCAGCCCATTCCGGGATTCAGGCCATGATATGCGCCGCTAAGCACAACGGCCAGCCAGAGACCAGCCGTTGATGTCATCAGAGTTTCCAACTCAGACCGATGGGTAGCAGAAACTATCGGTAGAACAGTCTCCACCCTCAAGCCGGATTTGGTGGGCCCGATATCCGTCGGGGAAGTCGACCCAGAACTTCGGATCCAATGTCAGGCCTCCGTTTTCGCCAACATCCGCCTTGACCATCGCAGCCCCGCGTTCACCGGGATAGAACTGATCATCCCAAGTGGAATAAAGCGAATTGGTCCAATATACCCGCTTTCCGTCGCGGCTGATTTCAACCATCTGCGGTCCGTAACCAAAGTCTTGCCCGTTGGGATGTTTTGTTTTCTTGACGATCCCCCCGATCTCGACTTTGCCCGCAAGGGTCGGGTTCATCGGATCAGAGACATCGTATTGATGCATCTCACCCGTGCCCCAACAGGCCACATAAAGGTATTTATCGTCCAAGCTGAGATCGATATCCGTGACCAGTGGCGGAACGGCAGAGAAGCCTTTCAGCAATTCAGGCAAGTCATCAGGATCAGCGGGCTGCGGATCGATCGTGATGGTCTTCTTGGCCTCGAAGGTGCCATCATCATTACGCCACCAAGTAAAGATCGCGCCCTGCAGGTTGGTCGTGTCAACCACCACACCACAGAACCCATATTGTTTGACCGGATCGTGAGCGGGCCGGATTTCCAAGGCCATCTGGTGATTTTCACCCAGATCGATGGTCTGAATATTGGTCCGGCTGCGTAGGTTCCAGAAATGGATGCTGTGCCCGTATTTGTTCGAAAGCAGATCCTCGGCCACGATGCCGTTTTCGAATTGCGGAGGCAGTCCCCATTCCGAACTGACCATATAGTCGCGTGGCAGGTTCCACCAGAAATCGTAGTGTTTGTCTTGGATACCTCGCTCGATCTCGTAGCGCCCGATGATCTCGAAGCTCTCGCAATCCATGATGAAAATGCCCGGAGGGCCGTCCGTGCCGTCTTCGCCACCGCCTCCAAGCGTGCTCACGTAGATCCCCTCCGGTCCGCAATGGATCGTGTGCGGGCGGGAATATCCAGTTTTTGCAAAAACTTCTTCGGGTTCGATGATCTTGTGTATCTTGGCCTCAAGCGGGTTCTTGACGTCGATAATGTAGATCCGGCTGGATCGTATGCCAGGAACAATGAGGTAGCGGCGTTCCAGAAACGCATGGCCACTAAGCGGTGACAGCGCAGAGGAACAAGCGTTCCACCCGAAATGGTGAAACTCATCGCCTTTTTCTGGCATGATCACCTGATGAACAATTTTTCCGTAATCATCCGAAGTCGGATCCACGTTCACGACGGCCAAACCGTCTGGTTGGGAAAAATCAGGGCTTAGCATCAACGTGAATGCAAGCGTTTCAGTGGGGCCCTCCATCGCCAGTTTGGCTGATGGGTAAAAGGTTGGGTCCGGTCTTTGGTTCATAACGTCCTCCCGTAAGTCATTGATCTTCAATTCATGTTGGAAGTTCCGGTCTTAACGCCGGATGTCATGCTGCCTGCTCGGGCACCTCGCCGTCCTTCGTTCCTTTTTGCCTGTGGTCAGGCGGGTTTGCGTCGTCTTTCGGCCACGTCCTGCGCCAGTTGCCGTGTGTAGGCCTCAAGTTTGATCAATGCTGCATCGACCGAGCCGGCATCACGCGCTTCTAGTGCGTCTGTGATGTCACTGTGGAGGGCGATGATCTCTTCGCGGGATCGGGCCGTGAACGTAATCATGTTCATCAGAGGTTGCATAGCCTCGACCGCACCGGCCAATTGGTAGGACAGAACGGGGTTGCCCGCGCCATCCACAAGCGCGCGATGAAAGGCGACGTCGGACGCGCAGAAAGCCTCATCTGTGAGACCTGGTTGCGCCTGACGAAAAATCTCGGCCCGCATGGTGGCGAGTTGATCCGCGGTACGACGTTGTGCCGACAAAGCAGCGCATGCACGTTCGAGCGCATAACGCGCTTCGCATGCGGTGTCGAAACTGACTGCGTTCATCGACAGCAGCAGTGTCGAGGTTGTGACTTGTTGGGAATAGGCGTCCTCAAAACTCAGCCGGTTCACAAACGCACCACCCGATGCCCCGCGTTGCGTGCGGATAAGGGACTGCGCTGCCAGACGTTTCAATGCTTCGCGAACCGTAGGCCGTGATACTTTGAACTGATCGGCCAACTCAGATTCTGATGGCAGACGCTCATCGACGATCAGCCGACCCGAGATAATGGCGTCGCGGATCGCCTGAGCAATTTGAGCGGATAGATCTGCAGTACTCTGAGGGTCGATTTTCATGGTTGTTTTCGGCGATGCGTAATTTTTATTTGTCTGACATTTAAAAGTCTGACATTTGAAAAGCAAGAGAGTTGAGTCGGGAGGAGCAAGTGAGTCGCTCAATTTTCCGCAGCGCGCTTTGGTTGGGCTTCTACATCACGATCATTTGGTCGTGGTGGATGATGGTCTCAATGAGCCGCGATATGGACGTGGACTGGATCGGTCGACCCGGACCGATGGGTCAGGCGATGGCGGCCATGGATCCGCGTATGGACATGTATATGCCCATGGCCGAGTTCGGCCCACTTTTCTGGATGTGGGCGATCATGATGGCGGCCATGATGCTGCCGACTTTGGTGCCCACGTTGCGCAGTTATGATGATCTGATCCGCAGCGCGAACGGTACGCGGGCAGGGTGGCTGGGCGTTCTATCCGGATACTTCATAGTTTGGGTGGGCTTCGCTGCGCTGATCACTGGCCTGCAATTGGCGCTGCTGTTTGGCGGCGCGGTTGATATGTTGGGAATCGCTAAATCGCCATATCTGGCCGCCGGCCTGTTGATCGCCGTGGGTGCCTTTCAGTTTTCTCGGGTGAAAGAAGTCTGCCACGGTGTTTGCCATGCACCGATGACGTATTTTCTGGGCCACTGGAAAACCGGATTCGGCGGCGGTGTACGCATGGGCGTCGGACTGGGTGCGTTCTGTGTCGGTTGCTGCTGGGGCTTCATGGCGTTGGGCTTTGTCGGCGGCGTCATGAGCCTGCTCTGGATGGGGCTGGCGACCCTGTTCATGGTATTGGAAAAACTTCCCCAGATCGGGCACGCCGTGACCCGTCCTATGGGATTCGTCTTGATTGCGGGTGGTTTTGCACTGCTCGCTCATCACATTGTTTACGGAGGATAAGTCGATGGCTAAAAATAGAAAACCGGATGCAGACAAGCTGCCGGTCAGTCAAAGAATTGACAGCCGGATGCCAAATCCCAAGCGGCGTGAGATGAGCCCGACCGATTGGGCGGTTAAGGGTGAACTGATCCTGAATTGTTCGTGCGACGTATTCTGCCCATGCGTGGTTTCGCTGGGTGCACACCCTCCGACCGAAGGGCATTGCCACGCGTGGATGGGTATCGCGATCGACGAAGGCCATTACGAAGGCGAAGATTTGTCCGGACTGAATGTAGGCCTGTTGGTCGATATCCCCGGACGCATGGGCGAAGGCCAGTGGAAGGTCGCGGCTTATGTGGATGAACGTGCTAGCGGCAAGGCTTACAATGGACTGTTGCAGATATTCAGCGGTCAGGCAGGTGGCACAACCGGGCTGTTCACTATGTTGGTCAGCGAGATCATAGGGGCTGAACGTGCACCGGTTCAGATCGAAAGGGACGGCACCAAACGCCGGATCATGATAGGGCGCAAGATTCAGGGTGAGATCGAAATGCTTGCGGGCAAAGACCCAGAGCACCCAGTGATGGTTTCAAATTCGAAATACTGGATGGGGCCGGACATCATTGTAGCAAAAGGTACGAAATCCAAGGTGCGCGACTATGGTCGCGTATGGGACTTCGGCGGCAAGTCAGCCGAGATCTGCCCGATTGACTGGCACGGGCCTAAGTAATGATAACCGGTGCCTATGCCCGTGAAATGGCGCGATATAACCACTGGCAAAACAACCAGTTAAAGAGCTTTCTCAAAGCTCTTTCAGACGAAGAATTGGCACGGGATCGCGGCGCTTTTTTCGGGTCGATCATGGGAACTGCCAATCATCTGCTTTGGGGGGATTGGATCTGGATTTCCCGGTTTGACAAGGGACCGGGGCCAGGTGGTGGCATTCCTGAGAGTGTCTCGATCTGCACTGGCATGGCCGACTGGCTGCCGCTGCGCGATACGATTGACGCCCGTATTGCCAGATGGGCCAATACGTTGGGGGATGATGTCCTGAGCGGTTCGTTCACGTGGTACTCGGCTGCAAAAGAGAACGACGTAACAAAGCCTTACGGGCAATGCGTCATTCATATGTTCAATCATCAGACACATCATCGCGGACAATTGCACCAAATGCTAACCGAGGCTGGTTCGCAGGCACCTGTCAGCGATCTTGTCTTTCTGCCAGAGGATTTCTGACATGGCAGTCATCTCACCGAACCGGCGCGTGCGCAAAACCCCATTCACTCCGGGCGTCGAGGCCGAAGGCGTCACAGGGTATACCGTTTATAATCACATGCTGCTTGCGACGGCTTTTGAAAGCGTCGAGGCTGATGCGGCGCATCTGAAACAGCATGTTCAGGTCTGGGATGTCTCGTGTGAGCGGCAGGTACAGATCAAAGGCCCGGATGCGTTGCGGCTGATGAAGATGCTCAGCCCGCGCGATATGGACAAAATGCAGGCGAACCAGTGCTATTATGTGCCGATAGTAGATCACAATGGCGGCATGCTGAATGATCCTGTTGCGATCAAACTGGCGGATGATCACTATTGGTTGTCGGTTGCCGATGGTGACCTTTGGCAGTTTGCTCTGGGAATCGTGATTGCGCTGGGGCTGGATGTCGATATTTCTGAGCCGGATGTGTCGCCCTTGGCGGTACAAGGCCCCAAGGCGGACGAGCTGATGACGCGCGTCTTTGGTGATGAAGTCAGGGATATAAAGTTCTTTCGATATAAACGGTTGGCGTTTGAAGATACATCATTCGTCGTCGCCCGGTCAGGCTGGTCGAAACAAGGCGGGTTCGAGATATACGTCGAAGGGACGGATTATGGCATGCCACTATGGGACACGCTGTTTTCTAATGGCCGAGACCTGAACGTGCGGGCAGGTTGCCCAAACGGGATTGAGCGTGTTGAAAGCGGTCTGTTGAGTTTCGGGTCGGACATGCGGCGCGAGAATACGCCCTATGAATGCGGGCTAGCACGGTTCTGCAATTCTCCGCTGGATTACATCGGCAAAGCCGCTTTGGCGGATCAGGCGAAAAACGGTCCGCCCCGGCAGATCCGTCCGCTTGTCATTGAAGGTGAGATCGGACCGTGCACCGAATCTTGGCCGCTGATGGCCGGGGGCCGGCAGGTCGGGCAGGTGGCTTCGGCTGCGTATTCACCCGAGTTTGGAGTGAATGTAGCCATTGGAATGGTCGACCGGTCCCATTGGGCGCCAGGTACGCGGATTGAATTGATGACCGAACATGGAATGCGATGGGCCGAAGTGCAGGAAAAATTCTGGCGCTAAGCCCTTGTTTCAGGAACACAGCCGATTGAGGCAATAGAAGGAGTAAGTTCATGTTTAATGCACTTGTCGTTGAAAAAGATGAAGAAAGTGGCCTCGCAAGCGCTTCGGTGAAGCAGATTTCTCTGGATACGCTGCCGGATGGAGAAGTGACGATCGCCGTTGAATATTCAACGGTGAACTACAAGGACGGCCTGTGCATGTCGCCCAAAGGCGGTGGTCTGGTGCGTAGCTATCCTCATATTCCGGGCATCGATTATGCGGGCACGATCGAGCAGTCCTCGGATGCACGCTACAAACCTGGCGACAAGGTCGTGCTGACGGGCTGGCGCGTAGGTGAAGCGCATTGGGGCGGCTATTCACAAAAAGCAAACGCGCGGGCAGATTGGCTGGTGCCGTTGCCGGATGGGTTGGATACACGGCAGGCGATGGCAGTTGGCACTGCCGGGTTCACCGCTATGCTGGCCGTCATGGCGCTGGAGGATCAAGGTTTGCAGCCGGGTCATGGCCCGGTGTTGGTCACAGGTGCCGCAGGAGGTGTCGGCTCGGTCGCGACGGCCATTTTGGCCCATCTGGGCTATGAGGTTGCAGCTGTGACCGGGCGTCCTGAAACCGAAGAATACCTGAAATCACTGGGTGCAACCACAATTGTCCCGCGTGACGAGTTGAACGAGACCACCAAGCGTCCGCTGGAAAGTGAAACTTGGTCCGGATGTGTTGATGCGGTGGGCGGAGCGATGCTTGCCCGCGTGCTGGGGCAGATGAAGTATGGGGCCTCGGTAGCTGCGGTTGGCCTTGCCGGTGGTGCGGCGCTGCCCGCAACCGTGATCCCATTCCTGCTGCGCGGTGTTAATCTGTTGGGCATCGACAGCGTGATGCAGCCATACGACAACCGGGTCCGAGCCTGGAAGCGTATCGCGACCGATTTGCCCATGGATAAGCTTGAGGCGATGGTCCATGCAGCAACCCTTTCTGATCTGCCCCAGTTGGGAGCGGACATTCTGCAAGGTCAGGTAAAAGGGCGCGTCGTGGTCAACGTGAACGCTTGATAGACAAAACAGACAACGGTTCGGCCGGAGCATGCATCCGGCCGACCCAATTGTCGGGAATGAGGCCGAAATGCCGGAAACAGTTCTGGCCATTGCCACATTTCGTGACCATGATTGCTATACATCCCATTTGTGATGGCTTAAGACCCATCCGAACATCACCTGAAGACGGGGAGTGAGCAGCATGTCTGATGATTTCGAACTCGATACCGATGATCTGAAACGCCGCATGGACGGTGCCATGGCCAACCTCAGAACCGAATTCGCTTCGCTGCGGACCGGTCGTGCATCGGCTTCAATGCTTGAGCCCGTCATGGTCGATGCTTACGGCGCGATGACTCCGATCAATCAGGTTGGTACCGTGAACGTCCCTGAACCGCGCATGGTAACCGTGAATGTTTGGGACAAGGGCCTCGTCGGCAAAGTTGAAAAGGCCATTCGGGAAAGCGGTTTGGGTATTAACCCGCAACTGAATGGTACCATCATCATGCTGCCGATTCCCGAACTGAACGAAGAACGCCGTCGCGAGCTCGGCAAGGTCGCGGGTCAATATGCAGAAAGCGCACGGGTTTCGATCAGGAATGTGCGCCGTGATGGCATGGACCAGATCAAAAAGGCCAAGGCAGACGGCATGTCCGAGGACGATCAGAAATTCTGGGAAACCGAGGTTCAGGAGCTGACGGATACCATGATCAAATCCGTCGATGATGCGCTCGAGACCAAACAAGCCGAGATCATGCAGGTCTGAGCCTCGGATATGCCAAAGGATCCCGATACCTCTCCGATTGCAGGGCCGCGCCACGTTGCTATCATCATGGACGGCAACGGTCGCTGGGCACAGTCGCGCGGGCGGCCTCGATTGTTTGGCCATCATGCAGGTGCGCGCCGCGTCCGTGAGGTGGTCGAGGCCTGCCCAGGTTTAGGGATCAAGTATCTGACAGTATTTGCGTTTTCGACTGAAAACTGGAAACGCACTCAGGTCGAAGTTGCAGGCCTGATGAGCTTGTTTCGCCGTTACATCGTCAAAGAGACCAAGACCTTGAAAGATAACGGCATTCGGGTCCGTTTCATTGGGGATAGAGTTCGGCTGGATGCCAAGTTGACCGAGCTGATGGATACGCTTGAACGCGAAACACAGAACAATGACCTGGTTCATCTAACCGTTGCCTTGAACTATGGCGGTCGTGACGAGGTGGCGCGCGCGACCAGACGTTTGGCACGTGACGTTGCCGATGGCATTCTGCGCCCCGAGGACGTGGACGAGGAAACTCTGCCCAAATATCTGGACACGCGCGTTCTGCCAGACCCCGATTTGGTGATCCGTACCAGTGGTGAAGCGCGGATTTCGAATTTCCTGCTGTGGCAGTCTGCCTATTCCGAGTACGAATTCATCGATACTCTGTGGCCTGATTTCACCGCTGCAGAACTGGAACGGCTGTGCCGCAACTATGGATCGCGTGAACGGCGGTTTGGAGCGGTCCCGGCATGAGTGATGGCCGATGGTCTGATCTGACTGCCCGGGTTTTGTCGGCTTCGGTTCTTGTGACTATTGCGGCAGTCGAAGTTTGGCTAGGCGGCCTGTGGTTTGAGATATTTATCGGCACCGTCTGCGGTCTGATGATATGGGAACTGATCCGGATGATCGACCCAGAACGTCGGGGTGTCGCGATTCAGCTGGCGATACTGACCGGGTTCGCCGTGGTCCTAAGCTATCATCTACCACCGCTATACAAGCTTCCATGTTTGGTGGCCCCGGCTTTGGTAGGAGCAGGACAGATCAACCGTGCGCGCGGGATATACGTCCTGTTTGCCCTTTGGATAGCGATGTCGGGGCTGGGATTCATATCGATCCGAGAAAACCTGGGATTTGGATGGATGGTTTGGCTGATCCTTGTGGTCGTGGCCACGGATGTCGCCGGGTATTTTGTGGGCAAAACGCTTGGCGGACCTAAGTTCTGGCCCAGAGTTAGCCCCAAGAAGACATGGTCCGGTACGGTTGGAGGCTGGGTTGCCGCCGCGCTGGTCGGAACAGTTTTTGCGCACTATGCCGGTTTCGGCATTGCTTTTATCGTTGTCTCGGTTCTTGCCTCTATGGCCAGCCAGATCGGTGATATTGTTGAAAGCGCGACAAAACGTGGCTTTGGCGTTAAGGACAGCTCAAACCTTATACCCGGTCATGGCGGGTTTCTGGATCGGTTCGATGGGATGATGGGCGCGTCAGTCTTTGTGTTGCTCGCAGGGCTGTTTTACGCGCCCGGAGGTATGTGATGCGAAGGGTATCCATATTTGGTGCGACTGGTTCCATTGGCCAGAATACGATTGATCTGATCGCAAGAAATCCGAATGCCTATGACGTGGTCGCGTTGACCGGTGGATGCAACGTCGCGCAGCTTGCACGCGATGCAGTGCGCCTGGATGCAGACGTGGCGGTGACTGCGTTTGATGACAAACTCGATGATCTGCGTAACGCATTGGCCGGCAGCGGAGTGCGAGCGGCTGCGGGGCAGGCCGCTCTGATCGAGGCCGGGGCGCGACCGGCGGATTGGGTGATGTCGGCGATTGTCGGTTCCGCAGGACTGGCTCCGGGGATCGAAGCGTTGAAACAAGGGGCGACACTCGCGCTTGCCAACAAGGAAACGCTGGTTTGTGCCGGGCCGCTGGTTCTGGAAACGGCTCGGGCGCATGGCGCCACGCTATTACCCGTGGATAGCGAACATTCGGCAGTTTTTCAGGCGCTTGTGGGCGAGGATATGACAAGCGTCGAACGGATCATTATCACCGCAAGCGGTGGAGCGTTCCGGGATTGGCCGCTTGGCGATCTGGCCAAAGCAACTGTTGAACAGGCATCGAGTCATCCGAACTGGAACATGGGACAGCGGATTACGATCGACAGCGCATCTATGTTCAACAAGGCATTGGAAGTTATAGAAACCAAAGAATATTTTGGCGTTAACCCATCGAATATCGAAGTCCTCGTGCACCCCGAATCCATCGTTCACGCACTGGTCGGATTTCAGGACGGCGCCTTGATGGCACATCTGGGGGCTCCGGATATGCGCCATGCCATCGGGTACGCGCTGCATTGGCCCGAACGGCGCGATTTACCTGTTGCGCGTCTGGATCTCGCGCAACTGGGTCAGTTGCGATTTCATGCACCGGATGAAGCGCGTTACCCGGCTTTGCGTCTTGCCCGCGAAGTGATGCAGCGCGGCGGCTTGTCCGGTGCGATCTTCAACGCCGCCAAAGAGCGCGCATTGGACCACTTTATAGAAAACCGGATACGTTTTTTGGATATGGCAGACACGGTGTCGGCCGTGTTGGAGCGCTTTGAGGCCTCAGACAGCCTGATTGATGCACCATTGACCCTTGATAATGTACAGCAAACGGACCATCTCGCACGTCAGTGGGTCGATGAAACCGTATTGGAACGAGCAGGATAGAACTTTTGGACATACTCTCTTTGATCCCGCAATTTGGCAATCTGCTCTACACGATAATAGCCTTTGTTATTGCGCTTTCCGTGATTGTCGCGGTGCACGAATACGGCCACTACATCGTTGGTCGGTGGTCTGGCATTCATGCCGAAGTGTTCTCGATCGGTTTCGGCCCGGTTCTATGGAGCCGCGTAGACAAGCGCGGCACTCGTTGGCAGGTCGCGCTGCTGCCATTTGGCGGTTATGTCAAATTTCTGGGGGATGCCAATGCCGCGTCCGGCAAAGACGTAGACGCGATGAGTGAGATCTCTGCACAAAGCCCGAAAGAGCTGCGCCGCACCATGCACGGCGCCCCGCTTTGGGCGCGTGCGGCTACTGTTGCGGCAGGGCCGGTCTTTAATTTCGTGATGTCGATATTGGTGTTTGGCCTGATTTTCTGGTCGCAGGGTGTTTCCCGTGAACCTTTGACTGTTGGCGCACTGCAGCCGTTGCCTGGTACAATTCAGGGTCTGCAGGAGGGCGATGAGATTATCGCCATCGCAGGCATTCCAACACCGGATTTCGATGACGCAAGCAACTGGTCCGATTTCATCAATTCGCTGCCTGTAGAACCAGAGCTGGACTATACGGTTATCCGAGATGGAGAGACCACTGATGTCGTGGCACCTTGGCTCTTTCCACCGCTAATCCAACAGGTTACGCCGCGCAGTGCAGCGATGGACATACAGTTGCAGCAGGGCGACGTAATCACGGCGGTAGACGGTGATCCGATCTTTGCGTTCGAGCAGCTTAAGGAACATGTCGAAGGATCGAACGGGCGCGTATTGCTGTTGGATGTATGGCGCGATGGGGCGGATTTAGAATTTGCACTTGCGCCCCGACGCACCGACGAGCCGACGTCGGATGGTGGTTTCATCACCCATTGGCGCATCGGTATCGTCGGCGGCATGATGATCGATCCCGAAACCGTTCCAGCGGGCATTTGGGATTCGATCGAAGGTGGCGTAGTCCAAACCGGGCGCATCATCGAAGGCTCACTGTCGGGAATGTGGCACATGATCACCGGAGCGATCAGCACCTGCAACATTTCCGGGCCGATCGGTATTGCCGAAACCTCGGGTGCTATGGCCAGCCAGGGGGCACAAAACTTCATCTTCTTCATCGCCGTATTGTCAACGGCGGTCGGGTTGCTGAACCTTTTCCCGATCCCAGCCTTGGATGGGGGGCATTTGCTGTTCTACGCTTATGAAGCTGTGTCTGGTAGACCACCCAGTGATAAAGCGCTGAGGGTACTGATGGGGGTCGGTGTCACGCTGATCCTGTCATTGATGCTTTTCTCGGTCAGTAATGATCTGTTCTGCTGATTAAGGCGATCTTGGCACCGTTCCGACGCAAAATTGCCGCAATTCATGCCTATCTTATTGAGGTGCATCGATAAGTGTAGGCTTGAGTTCAATGACCAAGGCGTTTCAAAAATCCTATCAGAGTGTCAGCGTCCTGTTCCAGTTGAACTGGGATATGCTGCTTAGCTTTGCCGTGACCGCACTGGCTCTAGCTGTTGGTGGTTATCTGCTCGGTTTGTGATTCTCCTGAACATGTCTGACTTACGTGCAACGGCCTGATGGGCCGTTTTTGCTTTTTCGTCTTTTGACATGGCCTCACAATCGGGCTACTCAGCAGCTAAAGGCTGAAAATTCTGGGTAGTGATAAAAATGACTGACAGCAGGCGCACGGGCACATACTGCGGCTCGCGGGGGCGGAAAAGCAACATTTTGTGGCAGGCACTAACGTTCTTTTTCCTTTTTGCTACACCGGGTTTACTGGTTCTGACGCAGCCCGCGCAGGCGCAATCCTACACCATCAACAGCTTCGAGGTTGAGGGCAATCGACGGATCGAGACTTCGACGATTATCGCCCGCACCGGAATCGAACCGGGGCAGACTGTTACGGCAGGACAATTGAATGATGCCTTCCAGCGTTTGCTTGACAGTGGTGTTTTTGAAACAGTCGAACTTACACCGCGTGGCAGTACGTTGGTCATCGCGGTCGAGGAATACCCGACCATCAACCAGATTAGCATCGAGGGCAATCGCCGCGTAAAAGATGATCTCCTGCTCGAAGCGATATCGTCCCAAACCCGCCGCGTATTCACGCCTCAACAGGCCGAAGCGGACGCTGACCTGATTGCCGAAGTATATTCGGCGCAGGGCCGCGTATCCGCGACGGTTATCCCGCGTATCATACGTCGCAGCGATAACCGTGTCGATCTGGTGTTCGAAGTCGCCGAAGGAACGACAATCGAGGTCGAGCGCGTCAGTTTTGTAGGAAACCGCGCGTTTTCGGACCGTCGCCTGCGCCGCGTGCTTGAAACAAAGCAGGCGAACATTCTGCGGACCTTCCTTCGCGGCGACACCTTCATTGCCGACAGAATCGAATTCGACAAACAGGTGATCCGAGATTTCTACCTGTCACGCGGTTATATCGATTTTCGCGTCAATAGTGCCAATGTCGAATTCACCCGTGAACGGGATGCATTCTTTCTGGTTATGAACGTCACAGAAGGACAGCGGTTCTCGTTCGGTCAGATTACGACCGTCAGTGAGATCCCGGGTGTGGACCCGGCGCCTTATCAGGCGGCTCTGAAAGTCAAACCAGGTGTAATTTACTCTCCGACGGTGCTTGAGAACTCGATCGCGCGGATGGAGCGTCTGGGGCTGAAAAACGGCGTTGATTTTCTGCGGGTCGAGCCCCGGGTAACGCGTAATCCCCGCGATCTGACATTGGATGTCCAGTTCGTGCTGACCCGTGGCCCGCGTATCTTTGTGGAACGCATCGATATCGAGGGGAACACAACCACGCTAGACCGTGTGATCCGCCGTCAATTCGATACCGTTGAAGGCGACCCCTTCAATCCCCGCGAAATCCGCCAGAGCGCCGAACGTATTCGCGCCTTGGGTTTCTTCTCGGTCGCTGATGTGGAAACCCGCGAGGGATCGTCGCCAAGCCAGGTTATCGTGGACGTGGATGTCGAAGAACAACCAACCGGTTCGTTGAGCCTGGGTGGTAGCTACTCGGTCTCGGACGGTTTCGGGATCGCAATCGGATTGAATGAATCGAACTTCCTCGGCCGCGGGCAAAACCTGGGTATCACGTTGTCGACAGCTCAGGATTCTGAACAGTACGTTATCAACTTTACCGAGCCTTATCTGCTGGGCCGTAAGCTACGCTTTGATCTTGGGCTTGGTCTGGCCAGCACCAATTCGAGCTTTGCCAGCTACGACACAAAAACAGTGTTCTTCCGCCCACAGCTGAGCTACGCGATCGGTGAATTGTCGGCGCTGCGTCTTCGCTATGGTTGGGATCGCAGCGAAATGACCCAGCAGAGCAATGAGCGGAACGGCGCTGTCATCTCATCAGAGATCGATCAGGGGAAACGAACCAGCAGTTCTCTGGGTGTGTCCTACGTATACGATAGCCGTATTGGTGGCCTGAACCCCACAGCGGGCGTCCTGTTCGAAGTCGGCGTGGATGCTGCTGGTCTTGGCGGGGACAATGAATTCTTCAAAACCACGGCACGGGCGATAGCCCAAAAACGCGTCCTCAACGAAGAAGTCGTATTGCGCGCGACGCTTGAATTGGGTGCACTGAACTGGACCGGGGACGATTTCAGCCGCACGCTCGACCGGTTTGTTCTAGGTCCTAGCACATTCCGCGGGTTTGAGCCTGCTGGTATCGGGCCGCGTGACCTTTCGAACGGGCAGGACGATGCCATCGGCGGCAACTACTACTGGGTTGCTCGTTTCGAATCGGACTTCCCGCTGGGGCTGCCCGAAGAACTGGGGCTGCGTGGCGGCGTCTTCTATGATGTTGGCAACCTCTACAATCTCAACAACGTCAACACCGCTGGCGCTGATATTGTTGGTGAAAGCGGTTCGATCCGGCATGTTGTAGGGGTATCCGTACTGTGGGAAACACCGTTTGGTCCGCTTCGCTTCAACTTCTCGCAGGCCCTCAAGAAAGAGGACTTCGATAAAGAGCAAAGCTTTGACCTGACCGTTCAAGCCAGGTTCTGATCGCGAATGATCACCGAAGTTAAGAACATCCTGCAGGGCCCGCTAAGGGCCCTGTGCGTTTTGGTACTTGTAGCTGTAGCAATGCCGCTGGGTGCGCAGCAATTGGGCGTGCCGCAAACAGACGTTCTGACAATCTCCAGTGAGCGTTTGTTTGCAGATTCCGCCTTTGGGCAGCGGGTCTTTCGCGAGATTGAAGCCGAAAGCACCCTTTTGGCCGAAGAAAACGAAAGGATTGTGGCGCAGTTGAGCAAGGAAGAAAAAGATCTGACCGAAAAGAGGTCAGATCTTTCGGCGGACGAGTTTCGCCCGCTTGCCGAAGCTTTTGACGAGAAAGTTCAATCACACCGTGACGGCCAGCGCGCCAAACTGGACGCATTAGCGCGGCGCGGCGAAGAGGCGCGCGGTCAGTTTTTTGAAATGGCGCAACCGGTGCTGATCGAATTGCTGCGCGAATTTGGCGCCTCGATTGTGATCGAGCGGTCCAATGTGGTTCTAAGCACGGACGCCTCAGATATTACCAACGCTGCGATCGCCAGGATCGATGCCGCAATCGGCGACGGCGCTACACTTGAAAACAATAACAACGAATAGGCTGGCTTGCCCTTGGGTACGGGTATTGCTAACCACGCTTGAAAGAGACATCCAGAACAGGACATCCGCACCATGACCACGGAAACCAAGAGCGCCGACATTCAGCTGATTCAGCGTATATTGCCGCATCGCTATCCGTTTTTGCTGGTCGACAAGGTTGTGGATATCGATGGCTATCAATCAGCGGTGGGCATCAAGAATGTCACCATGAACGAGCCGCACTTTCAGGGCCATTTCCCCGGAACTCCGATCATGCCTGGCGTGACCATTGTCGAGGCGATGGCGCAGACTGCAGGAGTTATGCTGGGTGTCGGCATGGATGTCATCGACAGCGAGTTGCTGATCTATTTCATGAATATCGACAAATGCAAATTCCGCCGCAAGGTCGTACCAGGCGATGTTCTCGAAATGCATGTCGAAACTGTACGCGGTAAGAAAGGTGGCAAGATCTTCAAGTTCAGCGGCCGCGCGACAGTCGAGGGCGAGGTTGCTGCCGAAGCTGAATTTTCGGCCTATGTCGACTGGGACATGGAAAAAACAACATGAGCGGTATTCATCCCAGCGCCATTATCGAAGACGGTGCGCAGATCGGGCAGGGTTGTACGATTGGTCCATTCTGCCATATCGGTCCGCAGGTCCGTCTGGGCGATCGGGTCGAATTGAAATCCCATGTCGTAGTCACCGGCGATACGTCAATTGGTGATGACACAGTGATTTTTAGCTTCGCAGTAGTCGGTGAAATCCCACAAGATAAGAAATTCGGTGGTGAGAACACACGCCTTGAAATCGGTGAACGCAATCGCATTCGCGAGCATGTGACCATCAACACCGGCACGGATGGCGGCGGTGGTATCACCCGGATTGGCGATGACTGCTTACTGATGGCCGGTGTCCACGTGGCGCATGATGTACAAATCGGCAACCGGGTCATTCTGGTGAATCACGCTGGCGCGGCTGGTCACTGTATTATCGAGGATGACGTCATCGTTGGTGGTATTTCGGGCTTGCATCAGTTCGTGCGCGTAGGTCGCGGTGCCATCATTGGCGCGCTTACGATGGTCCCGAATGATGTGATCCCATATGGGCTTGTTCAGGCGCCTCGGGGCGAGCTGGATGGCTTGAATCTGGTCGGTTTGAAACGGCGTGGTGTAACGCGTGAGGATATCTCGGCATTGCGCGCGGCCTTCAAGGAACTGTCAGAAGGAGACGGCACCTTCATGGATCGCGCCAACCGACTAAGTGAGGAAGCAGACAACGAATACGTGCGCCAGATCGTCGAGTTTGTGACGGGGCAAACGGATCGTTCATTCCTGACCCCAAGGAAGTAAGCCAATGCTGGCCTTGATCGCAGGAACTGGGGTTTTACCGGACGAGGTGGTCGCCTGTCTGCCAAACCGTCCGCTGATCTGTGCGCTGGAAGGGTTTGAGCCTGATACGCTGAACACCGATGTGGTTTTTCCGCTTGAGCAACTCGGCAGTTTCATCGCTGATCTCAAAGCGCGCGGCGTGACCGAGATTTGCATGGCAGGGGCAGTGCGTCGTCCGACCGTCAATCCCGCCCGCATTGATGCGGCCACGATGCCTCTGGTGCCGATCCTGCAAAAGGCCATTATGGCCGGTGACGATGGCGCATTGCGCGCGGTCATTGGTATTTTTGAGGATGCAGACCTGACGGTTCGTGCGGCGCATGAAATCGCGCCGGATTTGCTGCCGCCTCTTGGTACGTTGACCGAAACCCAGCCTTCTGAAGCGGATCACGCAGACGCGGACCGAGCGGCAGGAATTCTGCGCAGCATGGGGGCGGCGGATATCGGTCAGGCTTGTGTAGTACTGAAATCCCAAGCACTGGCGATCGAAGGCATCTATGGCACCGCATGGATGCTGCAATCCTTGACACAGCGCCCCGACGCGGGCGGTGGCATTCTGTACAAAGGCCCAAAGCCAGATCAGGATCGCCGCGCTGATATGCCTGCCATCGGACCCGACACTGTGTCGGGGGCCGTTGCTGCGGGCCTGTCTGGCATTGTCATTGAAAAGGGCGGCGTCATCGTTTTGCAACGCGACCGCGTAATCGAAGAGTGCAATCGCCTTGGCCTGTTTCTTTATGTCCGCGAGCGCACGGTCTGATGCGCGTCTTTCTGGTCGCCGGTGAACCTTCGGGCGACCGATTGGGGGCCGCGTTGATGGAAGGTTTGCGTACCCTTTTGCCAGAAGTGCGATTTGATGGGATTGGCGGGCCGCTGATGCAGGCGCAGGGGCTAACCAGCCGATTTCCCATGTCTGAACTCAGCATCATGGGGTTGGTCGAGGTTCTGCCCAAGTACTTTCACCTGAAACGCCGTATCGCTGAGACTGCTCAGGCAGTTCTGGACACGCAGCCGGATGTATTGATCACCATCGACAGCCCGGATTTCTCGTTGCGTGTGGCTAAGCTGGTAAAGGCCTCCAGCGAGATTCGCACTGTCCACTACGTTGCCCCCAGCGTTTGGGCCTGGAGGCCGGGGCGCGCAGACAAGATGGCGAAAGTAATCGATCACGTCCTTGCGCTATTACCCTTCGAACCGCCGTATATGGAGCGGGCAGGGATGGAGTGTGACTTTGTCGGCCATCCGGTTGTGAACGAACCCATTGCGTCCGATCAGGATATCCAGCGGTTCCGCGCGGCTCACGATCTAGGCGACGCGCCCATCGTGCTGGCTTTGCCCGGCTCTCGACGGGGTGAGGTCGAACGGCTGGCTCCGATCTTTGGCGCTGCTTTACAGGAATTTCTGAAAGACCGTCCCGATATGCGCGTGGTCGTGCCCGCAGTTGCACATATGGTTGATGCGGTCGCCGAACAGGTTCGGAACTGGCCGGGGAATCCGATAGTTGTCGATCCGCGGGAATTGCCCTCGGACGACGCGCAAGCGCAGAAACGGGCAGCGTTTGCCGCAGCTGATCTTGCATTGGCTGCATCCGGCACGGTCTCATTGGAACTGGCCGCGCAGGCAACACCGATGGTGATCGCCTATAACCTCAACTGGCTGACCACGCTGATCGCAAAACGAATGGTTAAGCTGGACACCGTCACACTGGTCAATCTGGTCTCGGAGACACACGCAGTACCCGAATGTCTGCTGGATGAATGCCAACCGGACAAGATCGCTTCGGCGTTGGAACAGGTGGCCGCCACCCCCGACGCCCAACATCAAGCCATGGCGACGACGATGGAGCGTCTTGGTCGCGGTGGCGAAGCACCGGGTCGGCGTGCGGCAAGGGCCGTTTTGGACAGAATGAAATCGTGATGCTGGATCACACGATCTTCGCTGCTTCGGCCTTCATGGCGCAGGTTTTGACCAATCTCGACAACCTTGCAGCTCTTGTAGCGTTGATGATGGTGTCTGGTCCGCGCCGGACCGTTGCGGGGTTCCTGCTGGCGCAGATGTTAATCATCGCTGCCGCCTTATTGTTGGCCTTGGGTGTCGATGATGTGGTGCCAAATTGGGCTGGATATCTGGGCGTGATACCACTTGGCCTCGGGCTGATCGGAGTTATCCGTCAGTTCCGCGGATCGGAGACCGAGGAGGCCCCTCAAATATCCACGGGTGCTTCGACATTCGTCACCATGCTGCTGTTCATAAGTCTGTCGATGGACACGTTCGCTGTGCTTGCGCCGCTATTGGCCGACTCAGCCCCCAGCTATCGGATTGCGGGTGTCACCGGCGCGGTGGCAGCAGCGCTGACGCTGACCATGCTGGGGCTTTGGGGTGCACAATCCCCAATCATGACCGGCGGTTTCGCACGTCGGCTTGAGAAACTGGTGCCTTACGTGATGATTTGTGCCGGGATCTATATCCTCAGCAACTCGTGGACTGACGCGATTTAGTAACCGCGCCAGATCCAGCCGCCGCCAAAGATACGGCTGCCATTGGTTTCGTAGAACACACAAGCCTGACCCGGAGAGATACCTTCCTCGGGCGTCAGCAATTCAACCTCGGCTGTTGTGTCCGAAAGGGGGCGAATAATCGCCTCACGCGGCGGGCGGGTCGAGCGGACTTTGACCGAAACATGCCATTCGTTCTTTGACGTGAACGGTTCGTCACCCAGCCAATTGATCTCGCGCACGGGAACGGTTCTTGTGGCCAACATCTCTTTGGGGCCGACAACAACCTGTTTCTTGTCCACATCCAGCTTGACCACATACAAAGGTTCGCTGAGACCACCGATACCGAGCCCACGACGCTGACCGATCGTATAGTGAATCACCCCGTTATGCTGCGCCAGAACGCGGCCATCGGCGTGTACGATCTCACCAGGTTCTGCGGCTCCGGGGCGCAGTTTTTCGATCACGCTGGCATAGTTTCCGTTGGGCACAAAACAGATGTCCTGACTATCCGGCTTGTCCGCAACGGCCAGCCCATATTGTGCCGCCATCTCGCGCGTGGCGTCTTTGGAGGGCAGGTGGCCTAGCGGGAAACGCAGGAAATCCAACTGTTCTGGTGTGGTCGAAAATAGGAAATAGGACTGATCGCGATTTGCATCCTCAGCGCTATGAAGCTCGGCGCCTTTGGGGCCCATCTTGCGCTGAATATAGTGGCCCGTGGCCATGCAGTCGGCCTCAAGGTCCTTGGCGGTCTCAAGCAAGTCCTTGAACTTCACCCGTTCATTGCAACGGATGCAGGGCACCGGAGTCGCGCCGGCAAGATAGCTGTCGGCGAATTCGTCGATTACAGCGTCCTTGAAGATATTTTCATAGTCCAAGACGTAGTGAGGGAACCCGCGTTCTTCCGCCACGCGACGCGCATCGTGGATGTCGATCCCCGCACAGCACGCGCCTTTCTTGGCCAACGCCGCACCGTGATCGTAAAGCTGCAGAGTAACACCTACGACATCATAGCCTTGATCAGCGAGATGGGCCGCCACAACAGAGCTGTCCACACCGCCGGACATGGCCACGACAACCCGCGTTTCCGAGGGTGGTTTGGCAAAGCCAAGCGAGTTCAGCGGGGTCTCGGTATCGAGGGCCATAGGCGGTTCCTGTCCGGGTTAAGAAAGACCGGCAGAATATAAGAAAATTCTAGACACTCTCAAGGGGCGGTTTCACGCCCTTTTAAGTAGGCTGGGTGCAGCTTTGTCGCAGCAGCAGAAGGTATGAGAGATGTATTTGCACAAAGTGGAAGGTCCAAGGTCGGTCACCCTACCGGACGGGAGCGTGCTGACACGCGCCGATTTGCCTCCTGCGGATACGCGGCGCTGGGTGGCGTCGCGCAAGGTGATCGTCGTGCGTGGTGTACTTTATGGGTTGATTTCGTTGTCCGAAGCCAAAAAGCGCTATGGCATCAGCGATGAAGAGTTCAACTCGTGGGTCTCAGCAGTTGCTGAGCACGGGATCGATGCGTTGAAGGTGACGGCCTTAAAAAAATATCGACAACTTAAAGGTGAAAGTGAATAAATGATTCAACGGTAACGTCAGATTAACCATTTTTATTCAGGCTCAAATCAGTTGAAGAATTTGACCTAAATTGGAGCAGTGAACATGCGCATACTTCTTGTCGAGGATGATCCAACCACGTCCAAAAGCATCGAACTGATGCTGACACACGCCAATCTCAACGTGTATGCGACGGACCTTGGCGAAGAAGGCATCGATCTGGCCAAGCTATATGATTACGACCTCATCCTGTTGGACTTGAATCTGCCGGATATGAACGGCCATGAAGTGTTGCGCCAACTGCGCATAGCACGAGTAGAGACACCGATCCTGATTCTGTCGGGCGCTGATGACACCGAAAGCAAGATCAAGGGATTTGGATTTGGAGCAGACGATTATCTGACCAAACCTTTCCATCGCGAAGAGCTGGTGGCGCGCATTCATGCGATTATCCGCCGCTCTAAGGGGCATTCTCAATCCGTGATACACACCGGGCAGGTCGCCGTAAATCTGGATGCCAAAACCGTAGAGGTGAACGGAAAAACCGTACACCTGACAGGCAAGGAATATCAGATGCTGGAACTTCTGAGCCTGCGGAAAGGAACAACACTGACCAAAGAAATGTTCCTGAACCATCTCTACGGCGGCATGGATGAGCCCGAGCTCAAGATTATCGACGTCTTCATCTGCAAGTTACGCAAGAAACTCAGCAATGCGACCGGTGGTGAGAATTATATCGAGACGGTCTGGGGCCGTGGATATGTCCTGCGTGATCCGCAAGCCAACAACATGGGTGAAACCCGCATGGCCGTGGGTGCCTAATCTGATCTGATTGCTACCGTCGATGGTCCGGGGCGGTAAATCCACTCGCGTGTCAGCACAACACTGGACCTGACCATGGCCTCGTCCTATCACTGGTTTTCAAGACGACGTGACAGGGCGGGGCCATGAGCGATACCACAGAAATCGCAGATCTGACAGAAGATGAAGCACGGGAAGAATTGGCCCGGCTCGCCAAGGAATTGCTGCGGGCAAACCAGCTTTATCACACTGAAGATGCTCCAGAAATTTCGGATGCCGACTATGATGCTCTCAAGCGTCGCAATGCCGAGATCGAGGCGCGATTCCCCGAACTGAAACGCTCCGACAGCCCTACTGAACAAGTGGGCGCACGCGTTTCAGATGGGTTTGCAAAAGTGACCCACGCCGTGCGTATGATGTCACTGGGCAATGCGTTTGATGACACGGATGTTGCCGATTTTGACCGCTCGATCCGCAAATATCTGGGACTGGGAGATGAGGCACCGCTCGCCTATACAGCTGAGCCCAAAATCGACGGCCTGTCATTATCCCTACGGTATGAGCAGGGTGAACTGATGCAGGCTGCAACACGTGGTGATGGTGAGACCGGTGAAAACGTTACCGCAAATGCGCGTACGCTTTCCGATATTCCACACCGAATTGAGGGTGCACCAGACGTTCTTGAGGTTCGCGGCGAGGTATACATGTCTCACCATGATTTCGAGGCTTTGAACGCACGTCAGGTCGAAACAGGTGGAAAGACCTTTGCAAATCCGCGCAACGCTGCGGCTGGTTCCCTCCGTCAATTGGATTCCGAAATAACACGATCTCGCCCGCTGAAATTCTTTGCCTACGCCTGGGGTGAACTGTCTGCACCGCTAGCTGAGACTCAGATGGGCGCAATTGATCGCCTCAAAACCTTGGGGTTCCAGGTAAATGCGCTGACAAGGCGTTGCTCAACGACTAATGAGATGTTGGAACATTACCGTCAGATTGAAGCTCAGCGCGCGACCTTGGGCTATGACATTGATGGGGTCGTATACAAGGTCGATGATCTGAGTCTGCAGGCCCGGCTGGGTTTCCGATCTACCACGCCCCGCTGGGCGATTGCGCACAAGTTTCCCGCCGAACTGGCTTGGACGCGGCTTGAAGCCATCGACATTCAGGTGGGTCGTACGGGCGCGCTTAGCCCGGTAGCGCGGCTGCATCCGGTAACCGTTGGCGGGGTAGTTGTTTCGAACGCGACCCTACACAATGAAGATTATATTGCAGGGCGGGACGCCAAAGGCGGAGTCATTCGTGAGGGCAAGGATATTCGCGTTGGAGATTGGGTTCAGGTCTATCGGGCCGGGGATGTGATCCCGAAAATCTCGGATGTTGATCTGTCGAAACGACCCGATGATGCGCGGCCCTTCGCTTTCCCGACGACATGCCCGGAATGTGACAGCGACGCGATCCGGGAAGAGGGGGATGCGGTCCGCCGCTGCACAGGGGGGCTGATATGTCCCGCTCAGGCGGTTGAAAAACTCAAACATTTCGTATCGCGCAAGGCGTTCGATATCGAAGGGCTTGGCGCAAAACAAATCGAGATGTTTTATGGCGATCCTCTTCTGCCAATAAACACACCCGCTGACATATTTACATTGAAAGATCGCGACACCGAAAACCAGGCTCGGTTGAAAAACCGCGACGGCTGGGGCGAGACATCGGCCAGCAACCTGTTCGCAGCGATCGATGATAAGCGGACCATACCGTTCGCCCGTCTGTTGTTCGCTCTGGGGATTCGTCATGTGGGCGAAGTTGGTGCGCGAGATTTGGCGTTGTTTTATCGGGAATGGGATGTAATGGCGGCCTCCATTGATACGGCCCGGCCTGCCGCGCTTGCGCAGCGTGCAGCCGATGAAGCGGAAGACGCCGAGAGAATCGCGGCTACTGCAGAAGCGAGACGCGCGAAAGTTAAAGAAGTTCGGGATGCGGCTTTCGCGCGAATGGATGTTTCGACAGATGCCGCCAGCGCCTGGGCTGATCTGATTGGTATCGACGGAATCGGCGCCACGCTCGGGTTGTCACTATCTGATGCGTTTGCCAATTCGGAGGAACGCCAAGCATTTGATGATCTGCGTAAACATCTGACGGTTGTTCCACCAGAGGCTCCTGCGTCAGACAGTCCGGTCGCAGGAAAAACCGTCGTGTTTACAGGAACGCTTGAAAAGATGACACGCGCCGAGGCCAAGGCCCGCGCCGAAGCGTTAGGGGCCAAAGTGTCCGGCTCAGTCAGCCAGAAAACCGATTTGCTGGTCTCGGGTCCGGGCGCAGGGTCCAAGGCGAAAAAAGCGGCTGATCTGGGCATCGAAACCTTGGATGAAGATAGCTGGCTTCAACTGATTGGCGATCTATGAGCGGTAGGCCTGAACAGCTCTTTCCGCTGTTTGCGGGTCTTGAAACACTAGATGGTGTGGGGCCGAAGACCACGCAGCTTCTGGGCCAATTGGGGATCGATTCACCGCGCGATGTATTGTTTTCGCTACCCTATGCGGTGATTGACCGGCGGCGACGCGATACGATTCAGGGCGCCGACCTTCCGACGACTCTGACTGTTGAGGTGACAATCGGCGCGCATCGAGCACCGCGGAACAAAGGGGGCGCATATCGCATTCATGTTGAAGACAGTCAGGCGGATTTCCAACTGGTGTTTTTTCATGCCCGAGGGGACTATCTGAAGAAGCTGTTGCCGGAGGGCGCACGCCGGGTGGTATCGGGAAAGCTTGAGCTGTTCGATGGCATGGCTCAGATGGTACACCCCGATCATATGGTCGCGCCTGAAAACGCAGGCGAATTGCCCGAGTTTGAACCGGTTTATCATCTGACGCAGGGTGTGACGCAAAAAACTGCCTATAAAGCTGCTCAAAGTGCGTTGGCGCGAGTACCTGCATTGGCCGAATGGGCCGACCCCGCTCAGGTGGCACAACAGAATTGGCCAGATTGGACAACAGCAATTCACGCTGCGCATCACCCGCATGGGGCGGACGACGTAGCACCTTTTGCGCCTGCGCGGGAACGTCTGGCTTACGATGAGCTGCTCGCACATCAACTGACGCTGGCCCTGGCACGACAGCGTGAGCGTAAAGCGCGGGGGATCGTCAGTCTCGGCACCGGTGCTTTGCAATCCAAGGTGCTGGCAAGCCTTCCATATCGACCAACCGGAGCGCAGACACGCGCGATCGAGGAAATCTCGGCAGATATGGCCGCTGAGACGCGGATGAACCGGTTGCTTCAGGGCGATGTGGGGGCAGGAAAGACTCTGGTAGCATTTGGTTCGCTGCTTATAGCCGTCGAAGCTGGCGGGCAGGGGGTGATGATGGCCCCTACCGAAATCCTTGCCCGGCAGCATCTTGAAGGGCTGCGACCATTGGCAGAAGAAGCCGGAGTTGTGCTGGAAATCCTGACCGGGCGCGACAAGGGGGCTGAGCGTCGAGCGAAGCTGGCTGCGCTGAAGCAGGGAGATATTCAGATATTGGTCGGCACCCACGCCGTGTTTCAGGACGATGTTGAATTCAAAGCCCTAAGGCTAGCCATCGTTGATGAGCAGCACCGTTTTGGCGTCCGCCAACGCATGGAGCTTTCCGAAAAAGGCCAGCGCGCTGATGTGCTGGTGATGACCGCTACGCCCATCCCGCGCAGTTTGGCGCTTGCGCAGTACGGCGATATGGACGTCTCGGTGCTGGATGAAAAGCCGCCGGGTCGTAAACCAATCAAGACCGCAGTCGTCAGCACGCAACGCATGGACGAAGTTGTGGCCCATCTGCGCGGTGCGATTGATGCAGGCAAACAATGCTATTGGGTGTGCCCTTTAGTCGATGAATCCGAGATCTCGGACCTGACTGCGGCTGAGGAGCGTTTCAAACGGTTGCGCGCGATCTTGGGGGACGATGTGGTGGGTCTGGTACACGGCCAAATGCCGCCCGCCGATAAAGACGCGGCAATGGCGGCGTTTCAGAGTGGTAAGACCAAAGTCCTTGTCGCTACTACGGTGATCGAGGTTGGGGTGAACGTGCCGAACGCCACGATCATGGTGATTGAGCGGGCAGAGATTTTTGGTCTGGCGCAGTTGCATCAGCTTAGGGGCCGAGTTGGACGTGGTGAAGATGCCTCAACCTGTTTGTTGATGTATCAGCCACCGCTTAGCGAGGGTGGTCGAAAACGGCTGGAGGTACTCCGAGAAACTGAAGACGGCTTCCGCATTGCCGAGACCGATCTGCAGATGCGCGGTGCGGGTGACTTGATCGGAACCGCACAGTCTGGCCTGCCAAAGTTCCGGATAGCTGATCTTGAAAGGCAAGCTGGGCTGATGGCGGTGGCGCAATCAGATGCGCGCGCTTTGCTGTCCGCAGACCCCAAATTGACCTCGGATCGGGGGCAGGCTGCGCGTGTTCTTCTGTGGCTTATGAAGCAGGATCAGGCGATCCGTTTGATATCAGTGGGTTAGACCGAAAATCCCACTAAGTTCACAAATGTTCTCAAAAAGTTCTTTACCGACTCGTTAAAATATGAGAACAAAAGGTCAACAAAGGATTAAACCTGACCGGAGGTGAGACCATGCTGAGCCAGATCAAAACTGCCTTTACCCGTTCACAATCCACGATTTTGCAGGATGCAGCGGGCGCGGTTTCACTGGTTGTGATGCTGGTGGTTGCCCTTCACCTGCCAACCGGGTTCTAAGCCTTTCTGCCTGCGATCTCGTGCCGATCACACCGCGCTTGTCTCCCCGTCATAGTCAAGGGTGACCTGCCTGTCCCATTTCCCTTGAAGGGGCCTGCCTCGGCCCCGTGCGGTGATCCGGACCCTACATGAGAAACGCATGACTTGCCGCCGCCCTTTCCGCCCGGAAGGTGCGGCGGTTCTTTTTACAGCTGTCCGGTTTTGATGATTTCGATCGTGGCGGATAGAACTGAATTTACGGCGACGGATGCAAGGATCATCCCCATCACGCGGCTGATGATCGCTGCGCCGGAATGCCCGATCAACCGGATGATCGGTTCGGCCAGCAGCATCAGCACAAACGCTATGGCAATAACGACCAACATAACCAGTGCAGTGATGCTCTGATCGGCGACGCTGTATCGGTTGTTGTCCGTTAGAACCACTATCGCCAGCATCGCGCCCGGTGACGCAAGCGAAGGGACGGCCAAAGGGAAAATGGCCGGATTGGTCTTGTGCATTTTGTCGTCCAAGTCTTCTTCGGCCTGGCGCTGCTCGATCACTTGTTTGCTTTCGCCAAAGATCATAGTCAGAGCGAAGAGAAACAGAATAATTCCGCCTGCAACCTGAAACGAGTTAAGGCCGATATCCAAAGCCTCGATCACAAGTTGCCCAAAGATCAGAAAGAACAGCAGAATGCCTGCGCTGACCAACGCGGCCAGTAAAGCAGTTTTACGACGCGCACCCGTCGCGATTCCAGCAGTGACAGCGATAAAGACGGGGATGGTGCCGATCGGGTCGATCACGACCCAGAGCGTCACAAAATGTTCCAGCAAATTGTTCACGTTAGCCCCCCCAATCATTGGGGGCACCCTATACGGCTTTGTATGGAAAAGCCAATCAGGCGCAGTTGGCTTGTTCGGCCTGCTCCATCGCCTCGGCGGTCGCGTCAAGCGCCAGCAGGATTGACGCGTGGCGGTTCTTGTAGTCCCGCGCGGGCATCAGGACTTCGAGCCCGTCAAAGGGCGCCTCGGGGGCAGGGCCGTCTTTCTTCAGCATTGCGGAAAGCTGATCACGTGCGGTTTCGACCTGCGACCGCGTCGCCCCGATCACGGCGCTGCCTACGACCGAAGCCGAGGCCTGACCCAACGCACAGGCCTTGACGTCTTGCCCAAAGTCCACGATCCGCCCATCTTCAAGCTTGACGTCTACAGTCACGGTCGATCCACACAAAGGGGCTCGTTTCTTTACCGTCGCATCGGGATTATCCAAGCGATCCAGATGAGGAATATCCGCAGCTAGCGCCAAGATGCGTCCGGAATAGAGCTTGATCAGATCGGTTTCGCCGCTCATGGCTTTCCCTCGTTGTCCATTCCCCATACATAATGGCGGGATTCTGGGATGCAAAAGGTTTTTGCGATGGCTGACGCAGTCTTGTTCGATCCGTCGACACTGAAATTCAATGAGGCGGGTTTGATTCCCGCGATCGCACAGGACGAAGCGACGGGCGAGGTTCTGATGATGGCCTGGATGAATGCCCAATCCATCGAGCGCACGTTGGAAACCGGACGGGTTACGTATTGGTCGCGGTCGCGACAGGCGTTCTGGATCAAGGGCGAAAGCTCAGGCCACTTGCAGGCCCTGGTGGATTTTCGCGTCGATTGCGACAGGGATTGCCTGCTGGTTGTGGTGAACCAAACGGGGCCAGCCTGTCACACCAACCGGCGAAGTTGTTTCTACACGGCCGTCCGCAATGGGACCGAAGTCGAACTCATGAAGCCGATGGAATAGTGGGGCCTCTGATGGTGGTCAGGTCAAATGCCCACCATCTCTCTGATTTCAGCGGGAGATGCTCCTTGTTCGCGATAAAGCGAGATGGCGCGTGCGTCGTCACGTTTCGCGAGGCGTTTGCCGTTGTTGTCCCGGATCAGACGGTGATGATGATAAACAGGTGTCGGCAACCCAAGCAGCCCTTGTAAAAGGACATGTATCTGCGTGGCATCGAACAAATCCTCGCCCCGGACCACATGGGAGATGTTCTGATCCGCATCATCAACCACGACGGACAGGTGATACGAACTGCCCATATTGCGCCGAACGAGAATGATGTCGCCAACCGCGTTCATGAGGTTGTGCGCATCAAGCTCATGCGTTCCCAAATACTTCGCACCAGTTTCACAAAATCCACGAAGTTCGGATGCCTTGATTGCCTTGTGCATGTTCAGGCGCAGAACATCCCCATCTGAAGCATCCGACAAAGGGCGGTCGCGGCACGTGCCTGGATAGATGCGCCCGTCAGGTCCGAACTGGGGTACACCTTCCTGCGGAGCATCGGCCGCAGATTCGATATCGGCACGATTGCAGCTGCAAGGGTAGACAAGGCCCATGTTTTTCAGAATTTCCAATGCCTCTCTGTATCGCGGCAGCCTGTCCGACTGGCGCATCGCCGGGTGCGGCCAGCGCAGTCCAAGCCAGTGCAGGTCGTCGTAGATCTGGGTTTCCCAATGGGACCTGGATCGCGATTGATCAATATCTTCGATCCGTAAAAGAAATGATCCACCCGCAGCCCGTGCCTGATCAAACGCAAGAAGCGCGGAATAGGCATGCCCTAGATGCAGCGGACCTGTTGGAGATGGTGCGAAACGCGTTGTGAATGTCACGTTTTTTCAACAACATAAACGTCTGATTTCATGTCCATACCCGGTAGATGCGGACCGTATTCGCGGAATAACAGCCTTGCGTGACCCATGTCCAGCCAGTCGTTCAGCCGCCCGGTGTAAGTGCGGTCAGCCAAAGTGTGATCGTTGAAGGAAAACGCCAGATATCCGCCACGTGGCAGCGCGTTCATAAGTAGATCAAAGGTTTCAGGCGGCGCGGCACCAACGCCGATGACGCCAATGCATGTTATGGCTGAGTAAGCCTCGGCCTCAATGGGGTTGGGATCAGTAACTTCGAAGTCTATCAAGTTGCGATAAACCCCCTTGGCAGCGGCACCTTCCAGCATCTTTGGTGTTGGATCCATCCCATCGATGACACGAAAACCCGCCTTGCGAAGTGCTAAACCCGACAACCCGGTACCGCATCCGTAGTCCAGCACCGGCACATCAGCATCTGAGACAAAGGATTTCAATGCTGCCGCAACACGGTCCGGGGTGACATATCCGTGCTCACCGACCTCATCATCGTATGAGGCCGCCCATTTCTGGTAGTGATCGTGCGTTTCCTGGGCAGAATTCAGATTGTATGTGTCTTTCAGAAACTTATCGCTCATACCTTACATGTTAGGCGCAGGCTGGGGGCGACGTCCAGTCAACACTGCTTTACCCAATCGCTCCAGACTTCCTTTGCGCGATCGGTATAGGCCTTGTAGCGGTCCTTGCGGCCTCGGCGCCCCCCCTTCAGGCCGTCGACCGGGCGAAACAGACCGAAATTCACGTTCATCGGCTGGAAGGTCTTGGCTTCGGCGCCGCCCGTGATGTGGTGAATCAATGCGCCCATCGCACTGTCTTGCGGTACGTCGGGAAGGGATCGGCCTAGTATTTCGGCAGCGGCCAAACGGCCTGCCAAAAGGCCCATCGCTGCGCTTTCCACATAGCCTTCCACCCCCGTGATTTGCCCCGCAAAACGAATATTTGGCCTAGACTTGAGCCGCATCTGCGCGTCCAGCAAAGTCGGAGAGTTGATGAAAGTGTTGCGGTGAATGCCACCCAATCGCGCAAAGCTGGCATTTTCCAGACCCGGTATCATACGAAATACCTCGGTCTGCGCTCCGTACTTCATCTTGGTTTGAAAACCGACGATATTGAACAACGTGCCCAAGGCATTGTCGCGCCGCAATTGGACGACGGCATAAGGTTTTACGTCCGGTTGATGCGGATTTGTCAGGCCAACAGGTTTCATCGGGCCATGGCGTAAAGTTTCACGACCGCGCTCGGCCATAACCTCGATCGGCAGACAGCCGTCGAAATAACCAGCGGTCTCTCCCTCGTGGAATTCGGTCTTATCTGCAGCCAGCAGCGCATTAATGAAGGCTTCGTGCTGGTCACGATCCATCGGACAGTTGAGGTAGGCGGTGCGCTCTTCCTCAGTCTCGCCCTTATCGTAGCGTGACTGCATCCAGGCTTTGCTCATATCAATGCTGTCTGCATAGACGATGGGGGCGATCGCGTCGAAAAAGGCCAGCGCCTCGGCACCAGTCTCTGCGCGAATGGCTTCCCCCAATGCGGGCGAGGTCAACGGCCCGGTTGCAAAGATCCACTTTCCGTCTTGGGGTAGACTGGTTACTTCTTCCGCTGAGACCGAGACCCGTGGATGGGCCTTCAGCTTGGCAGTTACGGCTTCGGCAAAAGGATCACGGTCAACCGCAAGCGCGCCACCCGCAGGCAGGCGATGGCTATCTGCGGTCGTCATGATCAACCCGTTTGCCGCGCGCATTTCCCAATGCAGCAAGCCGACTGCGTTCTGTTCATCATCATCCGATCGGAATGAGTTCGAACACACCATCTCGGCCAGATTGCCGGTCTGGTGTGCAAACGTGCCCACATTAGGTCGCATTTCGTGGATCACAACATCCACGCCCATTTCCGCTGCCTGCCAGGCGGCCTCGGACCCGGCCATGCCGCCGCCCACGATATGCAATGTCTCTGTCATGTGCTGCCAAATAGGGCAGAGCAGCGCCATGCGCAATGCGCAGTAATCGCTTTAGTTCTGAGGGGGATTCTTGGGGTCGCCGCTGCGGGAATGTCAACGCCGGTGAGAGAAACCAGCTTGGAGGGACCTTCCGCCCACGGCGACCCAAAAGTATGGTCAGGCCTTGGCCTTGACCCAGCTTTGCCACAGTGTCGCCCTTTTGAAAAGTGAAAAAATGCGAACAGTCGGCAAAAATGTATTAAATAATTGCGTTACTGGTGCCAATCAGGCGGGCGCTTTTCGATAAAGGCACTAATTCCTTCCTCAGTATTCCGGTCCATCATATTCTGTGCCATTACCTCGGCGGTATAATCGTATGCCTGATCAGTCCGCATTGTAATCTGTTGATAAAAAGCGGTTTTACCGATCTTCACCGCACTGCTGAGCTTGCCTGCCAACTTCTCGGCCAACGCATTGGTTTCATCTTCCAACAAGTTCTCGGGAACCGCTCGATTGATCAGACCCAGCTCAGCCGCGCGTTCGGCGGTGATAAAATCACCGGTCGTGAGCATTTCAAACGCCTGTTTCCGCGGTATATTCCGGCTGAGAGCCACCATCGGAGTGGAGCAGAACAAGCCGATATTGACACCATTTACGCCGAACCGTGTGCCCTCGGCCGCGATTGCCAGGTCACAGGTTGCTACAAGCTGACACCCTGCGGCAGTGGCGATCCCGTGCGCTTGGGCGATCACGGGTTGGGGCAGGGACTGAATGGACATCATCATCTTGGCACATCGGTCGAACAGATCCTGAAAATAGGAAAGCCCACCATCGGGTGCCTGCCGCCCCTGGGTCATCTGTTTCAGATCGTGCCCCGCGCAAAAGGCTTTCCCCGCACCGGAAAGAACAACAACACGAATCGACTTGTCTTCGCGTAGCGCATCGAACTCTGCCTGCAGTGCCGCCAGCATTTCATCGCTGAGGGCGTTCAACCGCTCAGGCGCGTTCATTCGAAGCCGTGCAATCGCACCTGTGTCGTTACGTTCCAGAATTGCCATCTTGCCCTCCCGCTGGCGTTCAGGCCAACTCTAGGCGGGCAGAGCGACGAGGGGAAGCATGTCATTAGCACTGAATAAACAAGAATTGACGGAATACCTGGCGCAGGTGTTTCCACAGGTTCATAACGACTTTGTCGTCGAGGATCTGACAGAAGCCAACATCACCATGCGCCTGAGGGTCGAAGACCGTCACCTGCGCCCCGGAGGCACAGTATCTGGTCCGTCCATGTTCGGGCTGGCTGATGTCAGTGTATATGCAATGGTTTTGGCGCGGAAAGGTCGGCAATCTCTGGCTGTCACGACCAACAGTTCTCTGGATTTCTTGCGCAAGCCGGAAGGCGGGGCGGACCTGATTGCTGAGTGTAAGTTGTTGAAATTAGGTCGAACACTGGCTGTCGGGGATGTGCTGATTTACTCGGAAGGCTCTGACAAACCCGTCGCGCGGGCCAGCATGACCTATTCGCTTCCTCCAGAAGGCTCAGCCGCTGCTGCCTTTGGGTAAAAAAGGCCGGGGATAAACCCCGGCCAGGAAGAGGTCCCTTAGATGGGACTGGGGATAGTCTATTTCATCCAGAAATAGCGGCTGACTTCTGCATCTGCCCGATGGCGGGTCAGCCCGACATCGCGGAGCAGCCTGTCATCCAGCTTACCTAAGTTTACCCGGCTGCGGCGGCGTTGTTCCCATTGTGTGACCGACGCCGCAAACCGCACGGCCAGCGCGGCGATCAGCGGCAGCCGGGGGCTGTCGTTCAGCAGCAAGAGGGCGGGGTTGTGCATTGCGCGTGTCATCTTGGGTATCCTTTCAAATTGTATTGACACAAAGTAAAAATGTTCGGTACACTGCTTTGATACATTCAGCATTGTGTCGAAATCAAAGGAAGAATTGTAATGGATACAATTTGGCCAGAGGCGCTACCGAAATCCAAAGGTCCAAAATATACTCTGGTCGCTGACACGATCCGAAAAGCGATAGAAAACAAAACGCTGGAGGTTGGAAAGAAACTGCCTCCGGTGCGTGAGTTAGCGTATCGATTAAAGATTACACCAGGCACTGTCGCGCGCGCCTATACGATCCTGACCGATGAAGGTTTGCTACAAGCCGAGGTCGGGCGTGGTACATTTGTAGCCCCGCCGAGATCGCCCATTCTGGATGATGTCTGGTCGCGGCAGCTACATCTGAGGGACGACAAATATGAATCCAATGTCAGCCTGTTCAGCCCACGCTTGCCAGATGTGGGGCAGGTGACATTAATCCGCGAATGCCTTGAAAAGGTTGCAAAAGGCGATCCGCGGATGTTTATGAACTATCCGACCCGAGATGCCTACCTACCCGTGCGCCAGGTTGTGGCCGACTGGTTGTCAGATCTTCCTCTGGGCTCATTGAATGCAGATGACATTGTACTGACACACGGTGGGCAAAGTGGCATTTGCGTCGTGTTCCAGACCGTTCTGAAAGATCCGAAACCCATCGTGTTGGTTGAGGACTTGTCTTATGCCGGGTTCAGACGGGCAGGTGAGTTGATGCGCGCCGAGGTTGTCGGGGTAAAAATGGACAAATGGGGCATAAGCCCCGATGCGCTGGACCACATCCTCAGGCAAACGAAGGCACAGGCGATCTGCGTCTCACCCGAAGTGCAGAACCCAACGGGCGGGCATTCGCCGTTGGAACGGCGCAAAGAAGTTGTCGAGATTGCGCGAAAGCATGAATTACAGATCATCGAAGACGATTGCTATCGCATGGGCGAGGCCCGCGCGCCCAGCTATCGTGCTTTGGCACCCGAACGGGGCTGGCATGTTTCGTCAATTTCGAAAACTCTCACACCAGCATTACGGGTAGGTTTCGCCATCGCACCGAAAGAGCAGAGCGTCGATCTGCGGCGTTCTGCAGAATACGGGTATTTCGGGCTCGCCCAGCCTTTGGCTGAGTTGACGCGGTTGCTGTTGGGACATCCAGAGGCGAGGCAACTTGCAAAAAACGTCCGTACCAAGATGGGCGAATATGTACGTGTGGCGGTAAACGCCCTGGGCGGCTTCGATCTAAACTGGGATTCTGAAATTCCCTTCGTCTGGCTTCATCTGCCTTCCGGTTGGCGGTCTGCTGCGTTCAGCCGGGCGGCCGAGCGGGAAGGTATTCAGCTGCGATCGGCCGATGAATTCGCGCTGCGGGATGGTCGCGCGCCAAATGCCGTTCGTATAGCGGTGAATGGGCATGTCTCGCTTGAGAAGTTCGAAGATGCCATGCTGCGCCTGCGCGCGCTGCTGGATAACCCACCCGAACAAATAAGCGTCTAGCCGTTATTGCACCGGGGAAGGGTCGCCGAAAAAGCCCGACAAATGTGCAATTTTACCATCGGCATCGAGACGAATGAAATCATGTCCGGCCACCATAATGGAACCATCGGGAGCAACCATATGCCAGGTGAAGTGGACCACATCATGGTGTGAATTCGGCTCACTGGTCAGCTCAACTCGGCCCTTTGTATCACTCAGAACCGCTCCGATATGGGCATTGAGTTGATCTCTGCCGGAAACTTCTGCAGTTGGATCGACGTAACGACCAGTTTGTGTAAAACACTGCTCAAGAAGGCTCAGTCGCCTTTCGGGATCGGTCGACTGCCATGCCGCACCATAGGCAGCGATAACCTGTTCCAATTCTTGCATTGCCACCTCCGACATTGGATGATCTTGGTTGAGTCTAGCTTAGCTAAACTACGTAAAGTTGGATATGCCGAAGAAATTTTGGGGTAAAATAATACCTATTTTATAAGTTATTGTTATTGATAGATATATTATACTTTGCCTGTATTGACCTGCATAACTAGTAGGTCTAAACCCCCTCCATCGAATTCGGGCCGCTCCGCCAAGGGGCGGTCTTTCACATCAAACAGGACTATCCTGCCATGAAAACCTTTTCTGCAACACCTGCAGACATCGACAAGAAATGGATCCTGATCGACGCCGAGGGCGTTGTTCTGGGCCGTCTTGCCTCGATCGTCGCCATGCGCCTGCGTGGCAAGCACAAAGCGTCGTTCACACCCAACATGGACATGGGCGACAATGTCATCGTGATCAACGCTGACAAAATCCAGATGACTGGCAAGAAGCGCGAAGAGAACTTCTACTGGCACACTGGCCACCCGGGCGGCATCAAGTCGCGCACCAAGCAGCAGATCCTTGAGGGTGCACACCCCGAGCGCGTCGTGACCCAAGCGGTCAAGCGCATGCTGCCGGGCAACCGTCTGGCGCGTCAGCAGATGACCAACCTGCGCGTTTATGCTGGTGCCGAGCATCCTCATGAGGCGCAAGCGCCCGAAGTTCTGGACGTTAAGTCCATGAACAAGAAAAACACCCGGAGCTAAAGACCGATGGCTGATCAGATCAATACTCTCGAAGAGCTGAGCGCCGTCGCAGGCGTTGAAACCGTGGCCGAAGAAGTTATCGTACGTGAACCCGTACGTGACGAGCTGGGTCGTTCCTACGCCACCGGCAAGCGTAAAGACGCTGTTGCCCGCGTCTGGATCAAGCCGGGTTCCGGCAAGGTCACCGTGAACGGCAAGGATCAGGACAAGTATTTTGCGCGTCCCGTTCTGCAGCTGATCCTGCGCCAGCCGTTCCAGGTTGCTGGTGTGGAAGGTGAGTTCGACGTTGTTGCAACCGTCAAAGGCGGCGGCCTGACCGGTCAGGCCGGTGCGGTCAAGCACGGCATCTCGAAAGCGCTGCAACTGTACGATCCCAACCTGCGTGGCGCTCTGAAAGCCGCTGGCTTCCTGACCCGCGACAGCCGCGTTGTGGAACGTAAGAAATACGGTAAGCGCAAAGCGCGTCGTTCGTTCCAGTTCTCGAAGCGTTAATCGCTGCGGATACCGAATTGGAAAGGGCTCGCAACTGCGAGCCCTTTTTTCTTGGTCGGTTTATTCTTCGTAAACCAGTTTCCACGCACCATTTTCGACGACGCTGACAAATACAGTGTCAGCACCCTGATGGTCATCGGGCCCATATGTGATCTGGTTGCCGACCAACTCATCCATGTAATCCAGAGATTCCATCGCGGCGATAAAGCTATCATGCGTCAGATCAGGACCTGCAGCTTCAAGCGCTTTGACCATCATCTCGGCCGCTGAATAGCCCAGCATTGAAAATCCGACCGGGTCTTCGCCCGTAGCCTCTTTGTATTCAGCAATAAATGCTGCCGGGGCTGGCTCTTCGGCGCGCGCCCAGAGATCCAGCCACGAGGCCGCCGCATAGAAACCGTCGGTCACACCACCGGGCACCTGCGCCACCACGGTTAGGAAGCTGGCAGAGGTGCCGAGGAACTTCATGTCGGTCAGGCCCATTTTCTTGGCCGTTCCAACAACGGTGATTGCCTGACGCACGCCGAGCGCCATCGTGACGATGTCACAACCTTCTTCTTTAAGCTTGCTCAAGGACCCCACGAAATCCGTCTCGTCCGGTTTATGGGTGGTCTCAGCGCCGAAAGTGATGCCAGCCTCTTCGGCTCCCGCTTTGCTGCCTTCCAGAATTTCCTCACCGAAATCAGTAGGCAGGTACATGGTGCAAACGGTTTGCGATCCAAATTCACCGTTCAGATACTTCACCCCAATCCGAGCTTGATCGTAATAGGTCGAGAACGAGGTGAACTTGTTCTTCATCGGCTCTTGCAGCATTTGCCGCGCGGCGGTCAAGGGGGCGACATTAGGAATACCTTTCGGGTCCAGCAGCTTGAACCCAGCAACATTCATCGGCGTACCCAGCGACTGCAACATCGCGAAAACCTTGTCACGGTTCAGCAGCTTGTTATAGCCCTGCATCGCGCGTGGCATCTGATAGCCGTTATCCTCGACGACAAAGCGGATCTTGCGGCCATGCACGCCACCCTCGGCGTTGACGCGATCAAAGACCACATTTGCGCCTTTGGTGGCCGGAACGCCCACGGCAGCGAAGATGCCGCTGAGGTCGTTGACTGAGCCAATGACGATCTCGTCATCTGTCACGCCTTGTGTTTGCGCCCAGCTGATCGTGGCGGATGCAGTCAATGCCGTCGCTGCGGCAAGGCCCTTAAATAAGTGTTTCATACTTCTCCTCCCTGTTGGGTCGCCCCTTAACTAATTGTACATATCTTCAATGAGATGTGCGTGTTTCTTTTCCACCAGACCACGCTTGAGTTTCATCGTCGCCGTCAGCTCCTCATCTTCGGCAGTGAGCAACACGTCGATCAGCCGGAAATCCTTGATCTGTTCGACCCGCGCAAAGTCCTTATTAACCGCTGCGATTTCCTCGCCGATCAGCTCCGTCACTTCGGAAGCAGCACAAAGGGAAGAAAAGTTCGAAAAGGGGATCTTGCACTCTTGTGCGAATTTCTCGACATTTTCCTGATCGATCATGATTAGCGCCGTCAGATACTTGCGCCGATCCCCGATGATCACCGCGTCCGAGATATACTGGCTGAACTTCAACCCGCTCTCGATCTCTGCGGGCGTGACGTTCTTACCGCCCGCAGTGATGATGATGTCCTTGAGGCGCCCTGTGATGGTGACAAAACCTTCCTCGTCGATATGCCCCATATCCCCGGTGCGCAGCCAGCCGTCGCAGGTGAAGCTTTCGGCTGTTTTGACATTGTTGCGCCAGTAGCCCTGAAAGACGTTCAGGCCTTTGACCTGAATTTCTCCGTCATCCGAGATGCGCAGGTCGTTGCCAGGAACAGGTTTCCCAATGGTGCCGATCTTGTTGGCCTCAAGCGTGTTCAGCGCTGCTATGCCGGCGGTTTCGGTCATACCGAAGCCCTCTACAATGGGCACACCAATTGCCCAATACCACCTGAGCAAATCGGGAGAGATCGGCGCTGCACCAGAGCCGCCTCGGCGGAGACGATCTAAGCCCAGCATCCGGCGCAGGTTGCGCAGAACAAGCCGATCCCAAAGCCAGAACTGCATAGCGATCAGTGCTGGAACAGGTTTGCCTGCAAGGATAAATTCAGCCCGCGCCATTCCAGACTTGAGCGCCTGTGCAAAGGCGAAACGCCCTGTGGGCGTTGCTTCTTTCGCCATGAACATGACCTGCGAGTAGATCTTCTCCCACACGCGAGGGACGGCAGTGAAGGTGGCGGGAGAGACCTCTTGCAGGTTGGAGAACACTGTCTCGGGGCTTTCAGCGAAATTCACAGTAGTCTTCATCGCAAGCGGGTAGTAGATCGACACGTCGCGTTCGAGTATATGACAGAGCGGCAGAAAGCATAGCTGTTCGTCGGTTGATTGGGAGGGCAGGGAATGCGCCCCTGCCTCTATCGCGGCCATTATGTTCTCATGGCTTAGCATGGCGCCTTTGGGATTACCGGTGGTACCTGACGTATATATGAGCAGGGCGGTGTCTTGTGACGTGGTTTCAGCGATTTCTGCTTCGAATGCGCCGGGTTCATCGACCTCAGCCTGCTGCCCCAGAGCATACAAGTCCTCGATCATCATGCAACGCGGATGATCCAGGTCGTGCAGGCCTTCATCCTCAAGGATAATGACCTTGAGCAGATCGGACAGATCCGCCTCGACTTCGAGGAACTTGTCCAACTGCTCTTCATCTTCAACGATCAGAAACCGGCTGCCACTGTCATTGATCAGGTATTTTAACTGGCTGGCCGAATCTGTGGTGTAGACGCCCGAAGCAATCCCTCCGACACACTGGATGCCCATGTCGAACCACGCCCATTCCTTGCGGTCTTCGGACAGGATCGAGACAACCTCGCCACGTTGCAGACCCAGCTTGCGCAGGGCCAGCCCGATCCATTTGGCGTGTTGCCAGTAGTCGGCCCATGAGTAGGATTTCCAGATGCCGAAGTCCTTCTCGCGATGCGCCGTACGCTGTCCCAGTTCGGCACAGCGTTTCTGGAATAGCTCGCATATCGTGACACAGCCATCGACTCGCAGGGGTCTCTGACCGGGCGTAGCGTTGAACTGCACACCGTTGATACTGGTCTGAGGGGGCAGGGGGCTTGCGTCCATCCAGCTCACCTCCACGTCTTTTTGCGTTTCCAGCGACGGTTTTCTCGCGCGCCTTCTTCCTGAACGCCCAGATAGAAGTTCTGAATGTCCTCGGATTGCAGCAAGGTTTCAGCCGCACCATCCATAACGATCCGTCCGATCTCCATTACATAGCCATGATGGGCGAGTTCCAGTGCTGCATTAGCGTTCTGCTCGACCAGCATCATTGTCATGCTCTGTTCGTCATTCAGGCGTTTGAGAATGCCAAAAATCTCTTGCACCAGCAGCGGCGATAGGCCCAGCGAAGGCTCATCCAACAGCATGATACGCGGGTTAGCCATCAGGCCGCGCCCAATCGCCAGCATCTGCTGTTGCCCGCCGGACAGAGTGCCAGCCTCTTGATTGCGGCGGTCTTTCAACACAGGAAAGTAGGAAAACACCAGATCGCGGTCATGATCGATCTGTCCTTTATCCGAAAGGGTATAAGCCCCAAGGTTCAGGTTCTCGTCGACGGTCAAAAGTGGAAAGACCTCGCGTCCCTCGGGCACATGGACGATGCCTTTTTGCACGACCTTGTGAGGTTCCGATCCCTGTATTTGCTGACCGTCAAATGTGATTGAACCTTTTTCGGGATCCATCACGCCTGAGATTGTTTTCATCAGCGTTGTCTTGCCCGCGCCATTTGCGCCCAGGATTGAAACGACCTGCCCTCGATGCACGTCCAATGACACGCCACGAATGGCCATGATCGGGCCATAAAAGCTTTCAACATTGCGAATGCTAAGGATCGGTTGGTTCATGAAGCTTTGCCCAAATAGGCCTCTACCACAGCAGGATGAGATTGAACTTCGGCTGGGGTTCCAAGGGCAAGCTTCGCTCCGTCGGCCATGGCAAGAACCCGGTCGGACACGCCCGAGACCAGACCCATATCGTGCTCTACCATAAGCACGGTAATGCCCATCTGACGCCGGATGTCATCGATCCACCAACGCATATCTGTGGTCTCTTCCACCGATAGGCCCGAGGCGGGTTCGTCCAACAGCAGGAGTTTTGGATCGGTGGCCAACGCTCGGGCGACTTCGACCACCTTACGCACGCCATAGGGGAGGCCCGAGATCATCTTGTCACGAAAGGCCTGGAGGTCGAGGAAGTCGATGATCTCTTCAACCTTTTCTCGGTTCTCGATCTCCTGCCTGCGAGCTGAGGGCGAGAACAGAATTTCCGAGATCAGATTGGTTTTGCGGTGCCGGTGGCGCCCGACCAGGAGGTTCTGCAAAACGGTCGCATGTTCGAACAGTTCAATGTTCTGGAACGTCCGCGCGACGCCATAGGCCGCGACACCCGAGGGCTTGATACGCAGCAGATCATGCCCGTCAAAGTGGATCGCACCTGCATAAGGATCATAGAAGCGCGAAATCAGGTTGAAGACCGTTGATTTGCCTGCGCCGTTGGGACCGACGATGGCGAACACCTCACCTTCTTGCACGTTGAAGGACAGATCATCCACAGCAGTCAGACCGCCGAATTTCAGGGTAACGTTTTCAAACTCCAGCAAGCTCATCTCAGACGCTCCGTCTTGAGATAGGACTTTTGTCGTTTGAACATGTCCTTGCGGTAGAAGGGGAACAGTTCGAACCACGTCCGGATTTTTAGCCATCGACCATACAGACCCATCGGTTCGAACAGGATGAAGGCGATCAGGATCATGCCAAAGATGCCGAATTCGAGCCCCGGAATGGCGACCGTATTGCCACCAAACAGGGCTGCTGCGTATTCCTTTGAAATCGACAAAAACTGCGGCAGGAAACCGATCACGATTGCGCCCAAAAACGCGCCATGGATCGAACCCAGACCTCCGATAACGATCATCATCAGCAATTGGATGGAAATTACGACGCTGAATGTCTCGTTATTGAACGCCCCAGAGAACATACCCATCAATGCGCCTGCTAGTCCGGTGACGGCGCAGGAGAGGGCGAAAGAGATCGTCTTGGTGCGCGCGATATCCACACCCATCGCCTGCGCTGAGATCTCAGAGTCTCGTACGGCGATGAAGCTGCGGCCCAAGGGCGCGCGCAATAGGTTGATATAGCCCAGTGTCACGACAACGGCGACGGCCAGCACCAGCCAGAAGAACGGGGCCGGGGTCGCCCAACGATCGACCAGATGTCCGAAGATTTCGACACCACCCAGATATTTACCCGCGACACCTCCGGTGACGGGTTCGGCCAGAACGATGATGTCGTCCATGAGCACAGACAGAGCCAGGGTGAAGATCGCAAGATAGATGCCATGCAGGCGCAGGGCAGGGATGGCGACGGTTGCTCCGACGATGCCGGTCAACAGGCCCGCCAACGGGAACGCCAGCAGAAAGGGCACCCCAGCCTCAATCAGGATGACATTGGCATAGCACCCAACGGCCAGAAAGGCGGCATGGCCAAGGCTGGCCTGCCCGGTATGGCCGGTTAGGATCATCAAGCCCAAACCCGCGATGGCCCAGATCAGAACATTGGTCAGTTCGCCAAGATAAAAGTCATCCAACCACCACGGCGCAGCGGTTACGACCGCCAACAGGATCAGATAGAGGCTGAGCTGATAGCCATCCTTCCAAGGGCGAATGTCCTGCATATAGTTTGTTTTGAAAACAATCCGCATGCGATCAGACCTTCTTGACCCGCACCTGGCTGAACAGCCCATGCGGTCGAAAGATCAGAACTGCCAGCAACAGCGCATAAGGCGCGATCTGACTGTACCCGGCTGCGATATAGCGGCTGGCAAAGGGCTCGATTACGCCGACGATTAGCCCGCCGGCCAAAGCGCCGGGCAGGCTGCCGAATCCGCCTATCACAGCTGCTGCAAATGCCTTGATTCCCAGAAGCCCAGTTGTGGGATCGACCGAGCCTTTGGCCGCGAACAAAATTCCGGCAATCCCAGCGACAACTCCGGCCAATGCCCAGATTAAGCCCTGAACCCGCTTGACCGGGATCCCCATGTAATAGGCCGCCAACTGGTTTTGAGACGCACCTTGCATGGCAAGCCCCAGCTTGGTCTTGCTGAAGAACACAAAAAGACCCCAGGTCAGTAGTACGGTGACAACAATCACGGCCACGTCCTCCATCCCCAGCACAAGACCACCGAACCGGATTTCCTTACCAGCCAATGGGTTCTGCAGCGTTTGCGGCTCGTGCCCCCAGATCAGACCAGCTGCAAACCTGATCACAAAGCCCAAGGCGATGGTTAGGATCACCACGGCAGTCTGACTTTCGCCAAAGACGCGGCGGATGATCAACCGATCGATCAGATACCCAAGTGCGCCCATAATCCCCAGTGAAATCGGTAGCGCCAGCCAGAAGGGCAGCCCCATATATTCCGTATTCGTAAGGCCAATGGTGACAAACGCACCCAGCATCATGAAATCGCCCTGCGCAAAATTCACTGCCTCGGTGGCTTTGTAAATCAGTACAAAGCCAAGGGCGATCAGGCCGTAGACACAACCATTCGCCAGCCCGCTAATCAGCAGCTGTGCGTTATCCAATCTCACCCTCCCTAAGCCGGTTAAGTCCGGCGCTTTGTTCTACTATGGAGTGATTATCACCTTCCCGTCACTCTTTTTCAGAGCATCCGCCAGATTTGGCAGCACTTCTCGTAGCGAAAGCCGTGCGGAAACATCTGTGCGCCAGCGCCCATCTGCAAATCGCGCCTGCACTTCGCTGACAACTCGCATTTGATCAGCCGGGGGTGTGTCCATCATCCAGCGGGTCAGCCAGAAACCCTCGATCCGTTTGCTCATGAAGATCAACTGGCCCATCTGAGTCAACTTCGGCATTTCCGTACTGAGTTTCCCATAGCAAACCCACCGCGCGCCATTGGGCATCGCGCAGAACACCTGCTCTGACAGTTGGTCGGCAACCGCGTCGAGAAAAACACGAGGTTTCAGATCTGCACTGATCGTGGCAAACCGCGTCGGCGCATCCGTATCGCTGGTCACGACCACCTCTGCCGCACCCAGGCCTTTTAACATCTCGACCGTTTCGGCGCGCCGCACCAGAGCGATCGGTTTCAACCCAAGATCCCGTCCAAGGCTGCACATCAACTTACCAAGCTGGCTGGTGGCGGCAGAGACCACAAAAGCCTCGCCCTCAGCCCGTGCGATATCCACCATCGCCATTGCGGTTAGCGGGTTTACGATCTGCGCCGCCCCGTCCTCATCCGAGATTTCGGGGCGCAAGGGGATACACATCTGGGCCTGCGTCACAACATACTCGGCCCAGGCACCAGAGCCTGCTGCCACAAAGGCCACGCGCTGATCCAGCAGGGCGTCAGCCCCGGTACCGGTGGCAACAACATCTCCGCACCCCTCGAACCCTGCTGCGGCGCCTTTGACCCGCGGCTGACCATATTCTCCTTTGATAAAATGGATATCTGAAGGATTCACCGAGGCAGTGCGCACTTTGATCAACACTTGTCCCGCCTTTGGGACAGGTACAGGCAGTTCAGCCTCCGCTAACCAGTCCGAGGCATTCTCCAGCGTCGGTCCCGTGGCTGTGCCGGAATATCCGTCCTGCGTCTGAACAACGGCAAACATGGTGTCGGGCAGGGTGGTCATCGTTCGATCCTTCTTTGATGCGAGTTCGGCACGAGGCCTTCATCGTCACAATGTAACACACTGACAAAAGGTTTTATTTTTTCAAAGCAATCTCAAGAAAGCAATCAAACACGGTGAGCTATGTCAATTGGGTAATGCCGTAATGTGACGCAAATTAAGTCGCATCCCGACCGGGTGAACCAGCCCTCTTGGGGCTGGTTCTGGAACTGATCACTGCTGCGTCATCAGATTGCGTAGATCCTGTATCTTCGCGACAACCAGCTCAGGCGACGCTTTGATCTCGTCGAGGATCTTCATAACCTGCGTTTTGATGTCCTGAGACAAGGCGCTTTCCTGAACCGACGTGACGATTGCGTCATAGTCGAAATTCTGCGCGGTCAGCATGCCGTCCTGGACCCACGAGTTGAACAGTTCCTGCCCCTGACCGGCAAGCGCTGCGACCTGATCGCCAGCTGCTGAGGCTGCATCATTGGCCTGCTCGGTCAAAGATGTAGCAGCGTCGCTGGCCTGTTCCGATACCGAAGATGCAGCTTCCGAGGCCTGATCCGCAATCGAGGACGCAGCCTCGGATGCTTGTTCAGTCGCCGCCTCAACGGCATTAGCAGCGCCCTCTTGTATTGCCGAGGCTGCTTCACCAACCGCCTCTGAGGCATCTTCAGCCGCCGATTGCAACTGCTCGGCAGGGGTTGGTTCAGGTTTTGTGGCGAAATAGTAAGCGCCTCCGCCGATAACGGCGATGGCTACGATAAGTAAAAGACGCGACATTGGATGTCTCCTTCAAATGATGTGTCGCTCAGATGGGGTTAAGGTACGTTAAAGCAAAGGGGAAAACACGTGAGTTTGCAGCATATTGCGGGTTTGAGCCACACTGCGCTGATTGACACTGCAGGCAGTGGCAACATCATGCCATCCGTTGCAAGAATCGCAACACAAGCAAAGAAACAGCCTTGAAGGATGAATTGATTTATGGCGGAGAGACAGGGATTCGAACCCTGGGTGGGCTTGCACCCACAACGGTTTTCGAGACCGCCCCGTTCGACCACTCCGGCACCTCTCCGCGGGGGTCTGTGAGGGGGGGATTTAGTGGTGAACGGGCAGGGGTGCAAGCAGAAAATTCCGGATTTTGACGTTAGTGGGATTTTCCATTGCCAGAGGTAAGAAAACACCTAGGCTGATATGTATGACTTACTTTATACGCCAGTTCGCAATCAGCCTCATCCTTCCAATTTTCTCGCTTGGTGTCATGGCCTCGCCATCTCAGGCCGCCAGTCAGGATCAGATTGAGGCGTTTCTGACCACGACAGGGTTTGACGTTGCCTTGGAAAGCATAGCGCAGGCCTCTGCTTCGGCCCCGCAGATGCTAGGTATCGACCCTGACGGCTTCGGATCGGATTGGGCGCGTCTGACCGAAGAGGTGTTTGATACCGCTTTGATGCACGAAACGGCTGTCTCGATCCTTGAACAGACGCTTAGCGAAGAGGCGCTGGTCCACGCGGTCTCGTTTTACGCCTCGGAGTTGGGGCAAAGACTGGTCGTTGCTGAAAACGCCGCTCATATGGATGACAATGATGATGCTAAACAACTGGCCGGGCAAGAAATCGTCTCGAAGTTGATAAAAGAAGGCTCATCTCGTGTTGAAAGCCTGAAGCGCATGAACCGTGCGGTGGACGCCAGCGGAACCTCGCTGCGCGCGCTGCAAGAGATCCAGGTGCGGTTTTTACTGGCGGCAAGTGCGTCTGGCATTATCGACATGCAACTGAGCGGAGATGAACTGCGCGCGATGATACAACGCAATGAAGGTGAGTTGCGTCGATCTCTGCAACTGTCAGCTTTGGCAGGGGCGGCTTACACCTACCAGGATTTCTCGGATGAGGATGTCGACGCCTATGTTGACGCTCTGGAACAGCCTCTGATGCAGGAGGTCTATGAGCTGTTGAATGCGATCCAATATGAAATCATGGCGATGCGGTTTGAAGTATTAGCCGCCCGCATGGCCGAATTGCGCCCGGCGCAGGATATCTGATGCGAGTTTTAGCTACGGCACTCTGTTTGACGATCTGGGCGCTGCCTCTGGCCGCAAGCGAGCGTGCTGAAAGACTGATGCAGGCGATGCATATTTTGGATTTTATGAAAATTCTTAGTGAAGAAGGCGTGGCGCAAGGGCATGCAATCAACGAGTCGATGCTGGGCAGCTCAGGAGGAGCCTATTTTTTGGCGCAAGTTGAGGATTTGTACGATCCGAGCACGATGCACCAACAACTTTCGCTGTCGGTTGGCGAGATGATGTCCGATGTGCAGCTAGAACAAGCTTCGATCTTTTTTGAAAGCGAACTGGGGCAAAGCATCGTTTCTCTGGAAAATTCGGCGCGCCGGGCCATTGCAGATGACGCGATCGAAGAGATGGCACGCAGCGCTTACGAACAGGCTGATCGCGAGGGCATGTTTTTTCGTCTTGTAGATGAATATGTGCAGGTCAACGACCTGATCGAGAAAAATGTGCAAGGCACCATCAGCGCTGATTATAGTTTTTACCAAGGACTTGCCTCTGGGCAAAGTGCCCTGTTCGACGATGCATCCGTGTTGCAGGAACTGCTATCTCAGCATGAGAACACCAGGGCAGAGACAACTGAATGGATGTACTCGTTCCTTTTATTGGCCTATCAGCCGTTGAACGAGTCTCAGATGCGAGAGAACATCGCCTTTTCCCGCACCGATGCGGGTCGGGCCTTGAATTCCGCTTTGTTCATGGGTTTTGATGAAATGCTAAACGGCATCTCTTACCAGCTTGGTCAAACCGTCGCGCAAGCCATGAAAGCGTCGGATCTCTGAGCCGCAGATTTTTGGTTGACTTTCTTCATGAATGCTTCGATAAGCGCGCATCCCGGCCGGCTTTCCGCGCCGGGTATCGTTATTCTTTGACCTGATGGCATGTGCCAAAGGTCATTCACACAGCCCGAAAAGGGCGCGCTGTTCGAGGTGGCGAAAGCCGGAAACACCCAATCGGGGACCACAGAACGCGGTTAGACAAAGGAAAGACGCATGTTTGCGGTCCTCAAGACTGGCGGCAAGCAGTACAAGGTTCAGGCGGGCGATGTGCTCCGTGTTGAAAAGCTGGCTGCCGACGCAGGTGAAAAAGTTCAATTCAACGATGTTCTGATGCTGGGCGGCGACGCACCGGTTGTTGGTGCACCTTTCGTTGAAGGCGCAGGCGTACAGGCCGAAGTGATCGAACAGATCAAAGGTGACAAGGTCATCAAGTTCGTCAAGCGCCGTCGTAAGCACAGCTCGAAGCGTACCGTTGGTCACCGTCAGAAACTGACTCTGGTCAAAATCACCGACATCCTGTCGTCAGGCGCTGACAAGTCGGGCATCAAAGCTGCAACCGGTTCGGCACCGGCTGGCGAAGCTGCTCCGGTGGCAAAAAAGCCTGCCAAGAAAGCTGAAGCCAAAGCAGAGGCACCCGCCGCAGCTGCTGCCGCTGACGATCTGACTGCTCTTAATGGTGTCGGCCCTGCCGCTGCCAAAAAGCTGGTTGAAGCCGGTATCGAAAGCTTTGCCGCTCTGGCCGCCTTGTCGGACGAGCAGATTGCTGCTATCGACACCATCAAAGTGAAACCCGAATGGGTTGAGCAAGCCAAAGAGCTGGCTCAGGGCTAAGGAGAGAGAGAATGGCACATAAGAAAGCTGGCGGTTCCTCCCGTAACGGTCGCGACTCAGCTGGTCGTCGCCTTGGCGTGAAACTGTATGGTGGCCAGGCCGCCATCGCAGGCAACATCATCGTGCGTCAGCGCGGCACCAAGTTCTGGCCGGGCGAAGGCGTAGGCATGGGCAAAGACCATACCATCTTTGCAACTGTCGATGGCGCCGTGAAGTTCCATAAGGGACTTAAAAACCGCACCTTTATTTCGGTCCTGCCAGTGGCGGAGGCCGCAGAGTAAGCCGAAACCCAGAAGGTTTAAGAAAAATTCATGGGGGACCGGCACAAAGTGCCGGTCCCTTTTTCGTTTTAACGCAGTCGTGATCACCAGAACTGATGACAGTCGCAACCACCAGTTTCCTGATTTTCGCCGCCTCACAGGTCGGCACGCCGGGACCGGCCAACATGGTCCTGCTGGGAACCGGTGCGCGCTATGGCTTTCGGGCGGCGTTGCCTTTTGTGGCGGGTGTCATACTGGGCAAGCAGTTGATCATCTGGCCGGTTGGGTTTGGGCTGATGCAACTGGCCGATCAGGTGCCGTTGGTGTTCGAGACACTCAAATATGTTTCTGCTGCATATATTTGCTGGCTCGCGTGGAAAATTGCCAATCTGCGGCTTTCCCGAGGTCAATCGGATAAGCAAGTGCCCGGTTTTCTGGCGGGGTTAATAGTGCATCCGCTTAACCCTAAGGCTTGGGCAATGATTATCGCAGGTTTCACCGGGTTTGTGGCAACAGGAACACCCAGTTTTGAGGCGACCCTCACGATCGCTCTCTGTTTGTTAATCTGCCAGATCGTATTGCACCCGATCTGGACATTTGCAGGAGATCGGATCGCCCATGCGGTTGAAGGTCGGCCTGCAGAAAAATATCTGATGTGGACGTTAGCCAGTTTGACAGTTGCGTCCGTACTTTTTGTGTTGTTCGGAGGAGGAACGCACTCATGAAGATTGAGGCAATAATAAATCAGCCGGTCATTGAAACCGAGCGGTTCGACCTTCGCCCTCTGCGTCGGTCGGATTTGGGTCTCATTGAGCATTACGCAGGCGATGAGCGTGTGGCGCGCATGACGACATCGATCCCGCATCCATTGCCGCCCGGCTCGATTGAGGCGTTTGTGATGCGCGCGATGGCCGAAGACCGGGACGAGGATGTCTGGGCAATGGATGCCACAAAGGATGGTGGCCCGGAGCTGATCGGACTGATTTCATTGACTCGGCTGGATCGCAACCAGTCCGAGGTCGGCTATTGGGTCGCCCCGGTGTATTGGAACACCGGCATTGCATCGCTGGCCGTTGAAACGCTGGTCAACGCCAATCCGCTGGAAAACGCGACCATGTTCGCCAGCGTGTTCCAGGACAACCCGGCCTCGGCCCGGGTTCTGACCCATTGCGGATTCCAGTATCTTGGCGATGCGGAAACCTATTCGGTGGCGCGCGATGCGAATGTGCCCACCTGGACCTATACAAAGAAACTCTGACTTGTGGCCGATGGGGCCTTTGCAGTAGGGGACAGCTATGAAATTTCTCGATCTTGCAAAGGTCTACATCCGGTCCGGGGCCGGAGGTGGCGGCTGCGTCAGCTTTAGACGTGAAAAGTATATCGAATACGGCGGACCCGATGGTGGGGACGGCGGTAAGGGTGGGTCTGTTTGGGCCGAGGTTGTGGACGGGCTGAACACCCTGATCGACTTTCGCTATCAACAGCATTTCTTCGCCAAGAACGGCCAACCCGGTCGCGGTCAGCAACGCACCGGTAAGGATGGTGACGACATCATCCTGCGCGTTCCCGTCGGAACCGAGATTCTGGACGAAGACGAAGAGACCGTGATATGTGACCTGACCGAGGTTGGACAGCGGTTTTTGCTGGCAAAAGGCGGCAACGGCGGCTTTGGCAACCTGCATTTCAAATCCGCGACCAATCAGGCCCCGCGCCGCGCCAATCCGGGGCAGGCGGGGATCGACCGCACCATCTGGCTGCGGCTGAAGCTGATTGCGGATGTGGGTCTTTTGGGCATGCCCAACGCCGGGAAATCAACTTTCTTGGCTGCCACATCCAATGCACGGCCCAAAATCGCCGACTATCCCTTTACTACGCTGCACCCCAATCTGGGCGTTGTCGGTGTCGATAACGTGGAGTTCGTCGTTGCCGACATTCCAGGTCTGATCGAAGGCGCGCATGAGGGGCGTGGAATCGGTGACCGGTTTCTTGGCCACGTGGAACGCTGCGCGGTACTGTTGCATCTGGTCGACGGCACCTCGGAAACTGTGGTCGATGACTATCGCACAATCATCACCGAGCTTGAGGCCTATGGCGGAGAGCTGGCGGATAAGCCGCGTATCACCGTATTGAACAAGATCGACGCTCTGGACGATGAGGAACGCGAACTGATCAAGGCCGAACTGGAAGAAGCCGTTCGCGGCCCGGTCATGACCATGTCAGGCGTTGCGCATTTGGGCGTTACCGAGGTGCTGCGGTCCTTGCGGGCTCAGATCGATGAAAACCGCCTGCGCCAGAAACCCGCCGAGGAGGCCACGCCTTGGCAACCCTGACCCATGCCCGCCGCCTGGTGGTCAAGATCGGATCGGCCTTGTTGGTCGACCGGGATACGGGATTGCTCAGGTCGGATTGGCTGAAATCGCTGGCGCAGGACGTGGCTTGGCTGAAAGGGCAGGGGACGGATGTTGTTCTGGTTTCGTCCGGGTCAATCGCGTTGGGTCGAGGTGTACTTGGCCTGCCGATGCAGAATCTGCCGCTGGAACAGTCACAGGCCGCTGCGGCGGTTGGACAAATTCGGCTGGCCCGTGCGTATGAAGAAGCGTTGACGCCGCATGAGATCAAAACCGCTCAGGTGCTGGTCACGTTGGAAGACAGCGCGGATCGGCGGCGTTATCTGAATTCCCGTGCAACGCTGGAAACGCTGCTGAGCCTGGGTGTTGTTCCGATTGTCAACGAAAACGATACAGTCGCCACGGATGAGATCCGGTATGGCGACAATGACCGGCTGGCAGCGCAAATCGCCGTGACCATCGGCGCGGATCAGTTGATCCTGCTTTCAGATGTCGACGGGTTCTATTCGGGCAATCCCAACGAGGACACGACAGCCACCCGATATGACGTGATCAAACAGATCACGCCCGAGATCGAGGCCATGGCAGGTGACGCGGGATCGGGGCTGTCAAAGGGCGGCATGAAGACCAAGCTGTTGGCTGCCAAGATGGCAACCGCAGCTGGCTGCGATATGGCGATAACTGAAGGATCACCCCTGAACCCGCTGAAAACGCTCGAAAATGGAGCGAGCTGCACTTGGTTCACGGCCACGCTCGATCCGCATGCAGCCCGGAAACGCTGGATTTCGGCGATGAAACCGCGCGGAGAGATCGTGATCGATGACGGCGCGGCAAGGGCGCTTTCCAATGGCAAAAGCCTGTTGCCCGCTGGCATTGTCGAGGTCACGGGTGATTTCGGTCGCGGCGATCCCGTCGCTGTTCTGGATGCGCAGGCGCGGAGGCTGGCACAGGGGCTAAGTCGCTATACCGCGCAAGAGGCGGATGCGATCAAAGGACGTAAATCGTCTGAAATCGAGGCGACGCTAGGCTATCCAGGCCGCGCGGCCCTGATCCACCGGGACGATCTGGCGCTATAAGGGCGTGATTTGATAAACTGAGACCGAAAGGCGCATGAGATGAAGGATTTCGACAACATTCCCGCAATGATGGCCGACCTTGGTGCGCGCGCCAAAGCAGCCTCGCAAGAGCTTGCCTTTGCCACCGCCGAACGCAAGCACGCCGCGCTGATCGCAGCCGCAGACGCCGTTTGGCACAAACGTGCCGACATTATCGAAGCGAACAAGAAGGATTTGGAGTTCGGGCGAGAAAAGGGTTTGAGCCCCGCGATGATGGACCGCTTGATGCTGGATGAAGCTCGCGTTCAGGGCATGGTTGACGGGCTGCGCACCGTTGCCGATCAGACCGATCCTGTGGGTGAGGTGTTGGCCGAATGGGACATGGCCTCGGGCCTCAACATTCAGCGTGTGCGCACGCCATTGGGTGTGATCGGCGTGATCTACGAAAGCCGTCCCAACGTGACGGCGGATGCGGGTGCATTGTGCCTGAAATCCGGGAACGCCGTGATCTTGCGAGGCGGGTCTGAGAGCTTTCATTCGTCAACCGCGATCCACGCCTGTCTGGTTGAGGGGCTAGCAGCTGCTAGCTTGCCCGAAGACGCCATTCAACTGGTGCCGACTCGCGACCGGGCTGCGGTGCAAGAGCTTTTGACCATGACTGATTATGTCGACGTCATCGTTCCCCGAGGTGGCAAAGGATTGGTGGGTCTTGTGCAACGCGAGGCGCGCGTGCCCGTTTTTGCGCATCTCGAAGGCATCGTTCATATTTATGTTGATAAAGCCGCCGATCCCCAGAAGACGCTGGATGTTGTGTTGAACGCCAAAACCCGGCGCACCGGTATCTGTGGCGCGGCAGAATGCTTGCTGATCCATCAAGACGTTGCAGAAATACTGGGCCGTGATCTAATCGCTGCTCTTCAAGCTGCGGGTGTTGAAGTGCATGCCGAAGGCGTTTTGGCCAATGAAAACACCATTCCTGCGTCGGATGATGACTGGGGCAAAGAGTACCTAGATAGTATCATCGCTGCACGGACCGTAGCAGATATCGACGCCGCGATTGCGCATATCCGGCAGTTTGGCTCAAGCCACACCGATTGCATCATGACCGAGGATTCCGCGGCCGCCGAGCACTTCTTCGAACGGCTCGACAGCGCTATCCTGATGCATAACGCCTCGACCCAATTCGCGGATGGCGGTGAGTTTGGCATGGGTGCTGAGATTGGTATCGCCACCGGCAAGATGCACGCGCGCGGTCCTGTCGGTGCCGCTCAGTTGACCAGTTTTAAGTATCTGGTGCGCGGAAACGGGACCACTCGGCACTAAAACCGCAGTGTCACCCGGGTTGCGGTCGTTTCTACCGTGATCCTGCGCCCCATCGTCGAGGCTGTGTCCGGCAGCAGGGCAAATTGAACCTGCGCCGGGCTTAGTTTTTCGGTAAATCGCCCCGAGCCAATCCCTTTCCACAGTCCCGTATTGAGGTTCAGCTTGTCAGCAACGCCAGTCACCGTCCATGCGTCGCCCTGAGTTTCGATTTCCACTTCGCCGCCGAAGGGCATCGCACTTTCACAGCACATCACAGCCAGAAACGCGAGTTTAACCTGATTGCGCGGGACAGGTTCGGTCAGGTTCCAACTGATCCTCAGACGCCCGGCCTTTTCCACATCTTTAAGAAGCTCGACCACTTCGGTGCGACCCAATGGCTGATCGCTTGCTGATCCAAAGGCAACGCGGAAAAACCGGATGCGGGCGCCTGCACTGCCAACACTGCCTGAAATCAGCTCCATTTCAGGGCCTTGGACTGCGCCAACCATCTCCAACAGCTCAAGCCCGTTGGTAATTGCCCCAATGGGGCTGATCAGATCATGACAGATCCGAGAGCCGATCAATTCGGCCAGGTTGACGTCTGACGCGCCCATGCGTACCTCCTGCTGCATCTGCCTTGGACCCGGAGGCCCGATATGACAGATCTGAATGCCATTCTTGCACCGGGCATGTTTGTCCGCCACCCCGATTTCCCCGATTGGGGCGTTGGACAGGTGCAGTCCAATATCGGAGGCAAGATCACCGTTAACTTTCGCGAGCAGGGGAAAGTGGTGATCGACGGGACACGCATAGCCCTGATGCCGGTCTTTGATCCGTGAAACTGGTTTAGGAAAGGTTAACAACTCGGGCAAAACGCGGGCTTGTTGCCTTTGGCCGAGCAATCGCGTTATCAGCGCGCAACAGCGATCGATGGAATTTTCTTGATGCCCGACGAAGGCCCCTCATTCACTGTCAAATTGGCCAATACCGAGGTTGAACTGCGGGCGGCCCAACGACTGCGCTACGACGTGTTTGTTCAGGAATTGGGCGGTGGCGGCGAGATGGTGGATCATGAGGCGGGGCTCGAGAAGGATCAGTTCGATCCATACTTCGATCATATGCTCGCCATCGACGATTCATCTGAAGAGGTGATCGGCGTCTATCGACTGCTTCCTGGTGAGCGAGCTGCCGAACTGGGGCAATTCTACTCCGAGGATGAATACGATCTCACCGTCCTGAAACAAAGCGGGCGCAAGCTGTTGGAGCTTGGACGCTCGTGCGTGCATCCGGATTATCGTGGTGGCACGGCGATGTATCATCTGTGGAATGGTCTGGCTGCATACGTCACCGAGCGTGATATTGAGGTCTTGTTCGGGGTCGCGAGTTTCCACGGAACCGACGTGAGCAAATTGGCGCAGCCGCTGTCGATGCTGCATCACAACCATCTTGCCCCGCTGGATTTGCGGGTTCGGGCCCAGCCAGATGTGTTTCAATCAATGGACCTTTTGGCACCCGACGCGCTGGATCGGCGCGCGGCGATGGTTCAAGTGCCGTCTCTCATCAAGGCCTACCTTCGCCTCGGTGGATTCGTGGGCGAGGGGGCATTTATCGATCATGCCTTCAACACAACCGATGTGTGTCTGATCCTTGACACAGCCCGCATGAATGAGCGCCAGCGGCGTATTTATGGTGGAGCATAACCCTGTGAGCGACCCATCGTGGCAAAGTGAAGACGCGCCTGATCCAATTGAGCTTGGTTTCATAGGTTGGGTCCTGGTGATACTTCGCGGTTTGCCGCTGGCCCTTCTGGTTTTTGGGGGGCTGTTCGTCTTATTGGCCATACGTTTCATCGAACGACCGCTTTATGGCGTTCAACGGCCGGTGACACCGTTCATTTCTCAGTTCGTTTGTCGCAATGCATTTCGAATTCTCGGGATCAGATTTCGCACCTCTGGCGCGCTCATGCAGGAACGCGGCGCTGTGGTTGCAAACCATACGTCGTGGCTGGATATCTTTGCGCTGAATGCCCGTAAGCGCGTGTATTTCGTATCGAAAGCCGAAGTTGCAAAATGGCCCGGCATCGGCTGGCTGGCACGCGCGACGGGTACGGTCTTTATCGAACGTGATCGCAAGAAAGCCCGCGAGCAGACCCGGATTTTCGAGGAACGTCTGAAAGCCGGGCACAAGCTGTTGTTCTTTCCGGAAGGCACTTCGACCGACGGACAGCGAGTTTTACCCTTTAAAACAACACTCTTTGCCGCGTTCTTCACTGAAGAGCTGCGGGAATTCATGTATGTTCAACCGGTTTCGGTCATCTTTCACGCTCCCCAAGGTCAGCCCGATAGGTTTTATGGCTGGTGGGGCGACATGGATTTCGGACCGCATTTGCTTAAGACTTTGGGGGCACGTCGACAAGGCACCGTGGAATTGATCTACCACGCGCCAGCTAAGGTTAGCGACTTCGAAAACCGCAAAGCTCTGGCAGCCCATTGCGAAGACGCGGTACGTCATGCGCATTCACTGGCGCGGCTTGAAAAATAGGGGCATTTGGCCCTTGCGCTGATGCTAAACCTGCCGTATACGCGCGCCATTCAAACCCGCAGGCGGGGTTTGGGCTTTTTGAGGGAGACATCCTTATCTGGCCCGCCGGTTGGAGCATCCGCTTCTTTCACCCCCGCCGAGGCGTAAACCGGAAAAGGAAAGTAAAGCATGGCTCTTCCCGAGTTCACCATGCGTCAGCTGCTGGAAGCTGGCGTTCACTTTGGTCACCAGACACAGCGTTGGAATCCCCGCATGGGCCCGTTCATCTACGGCTCGCGCAATGGCATCCACATCATGGACCTGACTCAGACCGTTCCGATGCTGGATCAGGCTCTGCAGGCTGTTCGTGACACCGTCGCAAAAGGTGGCCGCGTTCTGTTCGTAGGCACCAAGCGTCAGGCAGCTCAGCCGATCGCAGATGCCGCTGAAAAGTCGGCTCAGTACTACATGAACCACCGCTGGCTGGGCGGCACGCTGACCAACTGGAAAACCGTTTCCCAGTCGATCAACCGTCTGAACCAGATCGACGAAGCCATGGAGTCGGGTGCCGAAGGCCTGACCAAGAAAGAGCGTCTGGGCATGGAACGTGACCAGGCCAAGCTGCAGGCTTCACTGGGCGGTATCCGCGAGATGGGTGGCGTTCCGGATCTACTGTTCGTCATCGACGTCAAGAAAGAAGCACTGGCTATCGCCGAAGCCAACAAGCTGGGTATCCCGGTTGTGGCTGTCGTCGACACCAACTGCTCGCCCGATGGCGTTGACTACATCATCCCCGGCAACGACGACGCAGCGCGCGCAATCGCTCTGTATTGCGATCTGGCCGCACGTGCCGCTCTGGACGGCATGACCGCTCAGATGGGTGCTGCTGGCGTTGACCTGGGTGCATTCGAAGAAGCTCCGGTTGAAGAAGTCGTAGCCGAAGAAGCACCCGCTGAAGAAGCCGCGCCGGAAGTCAAAGCCGAAGCGTAAGCTGCCCGTCACGTAAATGACATATGGGGCAGGGTAGACCTGCCCCAATTCCGTTTGAATTGAGGAGAGCCAAAAGATGGCAATCACAGCAGCAATGGTAAAAGAACTGCGCGACTCGACCGGCGCAGGCATGATGGACGCAAAAAAAGCGCTGACCGAAACCGGCGGCAACATGGACGAAGCCGTTGACTGGCTGCGCACCAAAGGCCTGGCCAAGGCGGCCAAGAAATCGGGCCGTACCGCAGCCGAAGGTCTGGTTGCTGTTCACGTCAACGGCGGCAACGGTGTTGCTGTCGAAGTGAACTCGGAAACCGACTTCGTTGCGAAAAACAGCGAATTCCAAGAGATGGTCGGCAAGATCACCTACGCAGCCGAAGGTGTTGATGACGTCGACGCGCTGCTGGCTGCCGATCTGGGCGGCAAGTCTGTTGCAGATACCCTGACCGACAAGATCGCCACCATTGGTGAAAACATGTCGGTCCGCCGCATGTCGAAACTGTCGGGCGATACCGTCGTGTCATACGTTCACAACGCGGCGACAACCGGCATGGGCAAAATCGGCGTTCTGGTTGCTCTGTCCGGCGGCGATGAAGCCTTCGGCAAGCAGGTTGCAATGCACATTGCGGCTGTGAACCCGGCGGCCCTGTCCGAGGCGGACATGGATCCGGAAGTTGTCGAGAAAGAGAAGCAGGTCCAGATGGACATCGCTCGCGAATCCGGCAAGCCGGAGCAGGTGATCGAAAAGATGATCGTCGGTCGCATGAAGAAATTCGTCGCCGAAGCGACCCTTCTGAACCAGGACTTCGTTGTGAATCCTGACCTGACCGTCGAAGCGGCCGCCAAAGAAGCGGGTGCGACCATCACCGGTTTTGTCCGCATGGAAGTAGGCGAAGGCATCGTGGTCGAAAAAGAAGACTTCGCTGCCGAAGTTGCAAAGGCAGCCCAAGGCTAAAATCTTTTGCAGCTTCGGTTAGAGGCTGCAACAAATACCGAGCCCGGTTGCATAGCGCAGCCGGGTTTTTTTCATGTCAATAGCCTGTGAACCGATGCTTGCGAAGATTAGTGAATTGAGGGGCCCTGCATGATGGGGATGGAAGGGCCCCTCAATAATCCCGACAAAGAGACGTGGACGAATAGACGCCTCGGTGTCAGAGCGATCAGAGAGCTTTGGTATTACAAAGATCCGATCAAAACGTTCCCTGGCTAAAGCCACCACTCACGGAACAATATCAATTTGCAATTTTATCGGGAGATTCGGAAAGTCATGTATTCCTTACCCTAGGTCAATTTGATGCTAATTAGCATCAAAATAGGGTCATGCTTCCATCACAAACATCTGATTCTGCAACGCGGCCTTCAATACGGCCTGTGCCGTTGTTTCAACCGAAAGCGCCTCACGCGCGAGTCTCAGGTGTTTTTCCACCGTTGCCGAAGTCAAACCCATCAATAGCGCGATGTCCTGCGTGGTCTTTCCGTCGCCGACCCATTGCAAAGCTTCGCGCTGGCGTTTGGTCAGCGCGCGGTTCGGGGCATGATATGGCAAGGTCAGGATTTTGAGATGGGCAACATTGTTCATCAGAAGGATGTCGTCGCCGTGCTCGTTCCAGACCTCGTCCATCTCCTCCTGGCTGTGATTACGTGCCGCAAGCGAAATCGCCCCTTTGGAACGCATCGATACTGAGTTGAAGCTGACCGTATAACCAACTGTAATATCACGCGACTTATTGAACTCAAAAACCCGAAGCTCTTCGTTCGACATGACCCCGCTGGACATCATGTCCTGTATCATGCTCCAACTTGCAGCGCCTTCGTTGTTCAGGGCCCATTTCAGCATCGGGGCATGAAAATACAGACCGGATTGAAGGAACCCTTCCAAGTAATCCGAGCAGTGATTGGTCAGGATTACAAAGTCTTCTGGATCGCCCAGCGAAGTCGCCGTTCGGTATTGCGTATACCCATACAACAGCCGGTCGAAGCCATACTTTTCCATCTGGCGGCAATGTGCATCCCAAAGCTCTTCTAGAGTTTTCGTGTAGCTCAGAAAATTCAGATACTCTTTGAGGGTCATCCTGTGTCCCTCTCAACCAGATGCGCGGCAATCGCGTTCAGTGCAAGAACATAGCTTTGCGCGCCAAAACCACAGATCTGTCCAATCGCGACTGGTGCGATATGCGATTTGTGACGAAACGCCTCGCGCGCGTGGATGTTAGATAAATGTACTTCGACCACGGGTACTTCGGCCGAAGATATCGCATCCATCAGCGCAATCGATGTATGCGTGAATGCGCCTGCATTCAGTACTATGCCATCCTGAACGCCGCGTGCCGCGTGGATCGCATCAATCAGCGCGCCTTCGTGATTGGATTGGAGATGGGTTATGTTTTGACCCAGCGTTTCACCATGCGCAACGCACAGGTCCTCTATCATCTGCAACGTCGTTGCGCCGTAGACCTCGGGTTGCCGTGTACCAAGCAAATTCAGGTTCGGACCATTCAGAACCAGGATATTGTGCATATTCAAACTGTCCCCATCTTCCTTTTTTCATAAACATGAATTTAAAGGTCGTCCAGCGACCTTCGCTCTTATGGGTAGAGCTTCATTGACGCATGCAGGTTGCTGGATCGGCTCAATCCCATCCTCTATTCAACTATCTTCCATCGTGACCACAACTTTACCGAGAGCCTCGCGCCGTTCGAGCATGCCAATTGCCTCTGCCGCTTGGGTTAGCGGAAATCGTGCACTGATACGGGGTGAAATCTTTCCCGATCCATATAGGCGGAACAACTCGGCCAGGTTTTGTGCGTGCCCCTTCGGGTCGCGAAGTACGGACGCACCCCAGAACACCCCGACGATCTGACAGCCCTTGAGCAAAGTCAGGTTCAGCGGAATGCTGGGGATGCCGGCAGGAAAGCCAACAACCAGATAACGCCCGCCCCACGCCATACTTCGCAAGGCGGGCTCAGCGTAGTCTCCGCCGACCGCGTCGTAGACCACATCCACACCTTCGCCCCGGGCCAGAGCCTTTATCTCGGCGGACAGGGCCTTTTGCGCTTCGCGGTCCAGATCGCGTGGATAGATCAGCGTCTGGTCTGCGCCAATATCTCTGCAAAACAATGCTTTACCTTCAGACGAGACCGCCGCGATCACATGTGCCCCCATCGCTTTGGCTAGCTCGATCGCCGCAGACCCAACGCCGCCGGCGGCCCCCAGAACAAGTACTTTTTCGCCGGGCTTAAGTAGCGCACGGTCCTTGAGGGCGTGGTATGAAGTGCCGTAGGTGAAAACAAAGCTAGCCGCATCTTCAAACGGCATCACGTCGGGTATCTTGACGGCAGTCGCTGGTTTGAGCTTCAGGTGCGTAGCGAACCCTCCGTGCCCTGTCAGCGCCAGAACCCGATCACCAGGCGCGAAGTCTGTGACGCCTTCTCCGACCGAGACAACTTCTCCGGCGATTTCACCACCTGGTGCAAAGGGGCGGGGTGGTTTTATCTGATAGAGGTCCCGGATCATCAGCGTATCAGGGAAGTTCACCCCGGCGGCGCGGATACGCAATACAATTTCATCTGACTCAGGGGTTGGATCGGGCAGGGTGGTCAGTTCCAAACTCTCGGGGCCACCTGGTGTGACGCTGAGTAATGCCTGCATGTTTTTCAATTGCCTCTTGCTTCACCTGTTTTGAAATCGTTGGATTGTCAGCACGTATTGTCAAGAAGACCTCGCGCCAGAATCCCAGATCGCCTGAATGGAGTGCACATGACGCCCGAGACTTTGTTTTCGCTCAGTGGAAAGACGGCACTGGTAACTGGGGGTGCCACCGGTATCGGCCGAATGGCGGCCGAGGCGTTGGTACGTGCCGGGGCGCATGTGCTGATCGCTTCTCGCAAAGGCGAGGCATGCGAGGAGGTTGCAACAGAGTTGAACGCTCTGGACGCGCCAGGTTCGGCAGAAGGGTTTGCTGGCGACATCAGCAGTGAGGCGGGTGTAGATGCGTTGGTGGATGAAGTCAAAAATCGCACTCAAGCGATTGATATATTGATGAATAATGCAGGTGTGTCTTGGGGCGCGCCGATGGGGCAGTTCCCTCATTTCGCTTGGGACAAAGTCATGTCGGTTAATGTCGCAGGCGTATTTGATCTGACCCAAAAATTGCTGCCACTTCTGATGAAATCCGCAACCGACGAGGATCCTGCGCGGGTCGTCAATGTAGGTTCAGTTATGGGTGAGGTCCCGATGGGTGACGGGGCCTACAGCTATTCCGCGTCCAAAGCGGCGGTTATTCACCTGTCCAAAATCATGGCTAAAGAATTGGCACCCTACAGAGTTACGGTGAATGCGCTGGCCCCGGGACCATTCGTATCGCGCATGACGGCCTTTGCCACCGAAGACGAAACCAAGCGCGCGCGCGTCGGCAAAGGTGTTCCACTGGGCCGGGTTGGCCAGGCCGAGGATATCGCTGGTTGCATGTTGTTTCTATGCGGTCGCGGAGGCAGCTATGTCACTGGCGCGGTCATCCCTGTCTCCGGCGGGATAAATGTGCAGACCGGTGGCAATATCTTTGCCGATGCCCTTTAGCCGTGGGTTCATACGCAGGCTGAATATATGACACACACTGAAAACACTTTGGATATCAAGTCCGTCGACGCCTATCTAAACACGCATCTTGTTGGTTATCACGGCCCTCTTGAAGCTACAAAATTTACCGTGGGTCAGTCGAACCCAACCTATCTGCTGCGTACGCCGGCCAAATCCTATGTTCTGAGACGCAAGCCGCCGGGCATATTGCTGAAATCCGCACATGCAGTGGATCGGGAATTTCACGTACAAGCGGCGCTGGCTGGTAGCAAAGTGCCCGTCCCGCAAGTACATCTGCTTTGTGAAGATGACAGCGTCATAGGCTCTGCCTTTTACGTGATGGAGCATCTGAAAGGGCGCACATTTGTCGACCCTGTCATGAAAGGCGAAAACAATGCGACGCGCACGGGTGTGCTGAAAGAGATGAACCGCGTACTGGCCGAACTGCACATGGTCGATATCGATGCGGTGGGCCTTTCGGATTTCGGACCTCCAGGCAACTATTTCGAGCGGCAAATTGCTCGCTGGACCAAACAATATCGCGCCTCTGAGACCGAAAAAATCGCCGAGATGGATCAGCTGATCGCCGAGCTTGAGCGCCAGATCCCCGAGGATGACAATCAAAGAACACTGGTTCATGGGGACTACCGAATCGACAATCTGATGTTCGAGGCGCATGGCACCACCTGCATCGGAGTGCTGGATTGGGAGCTATCGACCATCGGTCACCCATATGCGGACCTGGCAGCCGTCATCATGCAATGGCAGCTGCCCCCGGGCAAGGAGGGTCGGGGGCTAGCTGGCGTAGATCGGTTAAGCCTTGGGCTACCGTCAGATCAGGACTTCATCGCCGAGTATTGCGCGCGCCGCGGCCTAACGGGGATTGAGAATCTTGGCTTCTACCTTGCTTTCAACTTCTTTCGGATGGCCGGTATTCTGCAAGGTGTCTACAAGCGGGCCTTGGATGGAAACGCGTCAGACCCGGCACGCGCTAAGGCTTTCGGTGCCTATGTGCCGGTCTTCGCCCAACACGGATTATCTGCGCTGCAAAAAACGTAGGCAGTATTCTCGACGCCCTTCAACAAATCCAGCAAAAATCGGCAGAATTCGCTGTTGCCTAGGGTCTTACGAAGGCAAGATCGGCCTGATCAAGATGGAGTTGTCTCATGGGATTTGATCCGACCGCGCAGACCCACATCCGCCAATGGATGCACAGATATGTTGAGCAGAAGAAATACGCAGGCAGCGCCCTTCTGATCCACCAGAACGGGCAAGAGGCATTCTTTCACGCATGTGGCCGCCGCTGCATTGAAACCGACCTCGCGTTCCAGCGCGATAGCCTGGTTCGGATCTATTCGATGACTAAGCCTGTGACGTCCGTTGCTTTGATGATGTTGGTGGAACAAGGGTTGTTTCATCTAGATGCCCCGGTTTCCGATTTCCTGCCAGAGTTTGCAACGATGCAAGCCTTGGTCCCGGGCGCAACGCAGTTGAACCAGACCGAGGACGCGCCAACACCCAGCTTGCATCAATTGCTGACGCACACCAGCGGGCTGAGCTACCCGTTCAATCCCGGTGTGTTACCCGAGGCTATGGATGCGTTTGATCTAATCTTTTCTCCGCAACAGGGTCTGCTGGCAGATCGGGTCAAAGTGCTGGCAGAGTTACCGCTGGCGTTTCAGCCGGGCAGCCGCTGGGAATATTCGGTAGGGATCGACGTGATTGGCCGCGTGATTGAAGTCGTATCAGGCAAACCGCTGGACGTGTTTCTGACCGAACACATCTTTCGACCACTTGGGATGAGTGAAACCGCGTTTTCAGTGCATGAAGGGGCAGGGGACCGATTTGCCTCGCTCTACACCCCGCTCGAAGGCGATGCCATGGCGCTGAATGCCGCAAAATCGGGTGGCGAAACACTGCGGTTGGTGGATCGGGCCGGAGAGTCCCCGTTTGAGGCGGCAACGACCTTTTCTGGCGGTGGCGGATTGATCAGTACCATCGACGATTACAGCAAGTTCGCCGAGATGTTGCGAAACAAAGGAACCGCAAATGGCGCGCGATTGCTTGGGCCGAAGACTGTAGAATTCATGTTTCGCAACCATTTACCGGACGATATTGCATCCATGGGTCCACAAAGCTTTGCCGAGCAACCCATGGAAGGCACAGGCTTTGGCATCGGAGGCGCGGTGGTACTGAACCCGGCGCGCACCCGAGCCCCAAGCTCGGTTGGCGACTATGGCTGGGGCGGGATGGCCTCCACCTATTTCTGGATCGATCCGGTCAACGCGCTTTCAACAGTGTTTTTTACACAGCTCTCGCCATCCAGCTCTTATCCATCCCGAGCCGAGTTAAAGGCGCTTGTTCACGCGGCGCTCGTTGAATGATCGGTGTTTGAGTGATACCGGAAAAGGCCAAGACGCCGGAGAGCCCCGAATGACCGAAGCCGAACGCATATTGCTTGATCTGCTGAATATCGAACCGCTTGAGGTCGATTTGTTTCGCGGAACCGGTTCTGGCGGCGAGACACCAACGCGTATCTTCGGCGGGCAGGTGATCGCGCAAGCGCTTGCGGCAGCGTACAGGACGGTCGAGGATCGACTATGCCATTCCTTGCATGCCTATTTCATAAGGCCCGGCGATCCGTCAATTCCGGTTATATATCAAGTGGATCGCGCGCGCGATGGTGGTTCTTTTACAACCCGCCGCGTGGTTGCGATCCAGCATGGCAAGCAAATTTTGAACATGTCGGCCTCGTTTCACAAGCAGGATGACGGATGGGAACATCAGCATCCGATTCCGGACGTTCAAGCGCCCGAGCACCATCCATCGCGTGACGAATTGCGCGAAAAATACCTGGATCGTGTTCCCGAAAAGCTGAAAGCTGAATTGCTGCGCGAGCGCCCGATCGAAGTGCGCGAAATTGATCCGCTGGACCTGTTTGCACCCGCCAAGGCAGATGACAAGAACCACGTCTGGTTTCGCATGGGCGCAGCGAACCACGCGGACACCGTCACACAACATCTTCTATTGGCCTATGCCTCGGATATGAGCTTGCTCAGTTCCGGAATGCGGCCCCATGGGCTGAGCTGGTTCACTGGTGAAATTGATGGGGCCAGTCTGGACCATGCAATCTGGTTTCATGCGCCCGTGCAGTTTCAAAACTGGCATCTGTATTCGATGGAGTCGCCGTGGACAGGGCAGGGGCGCAGCTTCAATCGGGGTTCGATCTTCTCGCAGAATGGCGAATTAGTTGCATCCGTCGCGCAAGAAGGCCTGCTCAGAAGACGGAAACCGCGCTAAGAACTGCCAGCAAACCTTTGATTAAGCTTCATCATTCCACCTAACCATCGGTCGTAGTCTTCTGTTTTTAAACGCATATAGTCAAGCACTTGTGGATGCGGAAGAATCAAGAAACGTTCATCCGCCAGCGCCTCGACACAGGCTTGGGCGACCTCATCAGGTTCAATTATTCCGTCAATCGCGGCGACCGAATCCTCATGTCCACGTATCATCTCCGACCGAACGGCCTGCGGACACAGAACCGAAACCCTGAGACCTTTATCGCCATAGGTCATCGCGATCCATTCAGCAAAACCCACAGCCGCATGTTTGGTTACGCCATAAGGGGCTGCGCCGGGTTGATTGAGCAATCCAGCCGCTGAAGCAGTGATCATCAAATAACCACCACCACGCGCAACCATCCTTGGGATCAGGTGCCGCGCGGTCCAGACATGGGACATCACGTTGATCTGCCAGATGCGGTCCCATTCAGCATCCGGCACTTCAAATCCACCTAGGGTGAGTATTCCCGCATTGGCACAGAATAAATCAATCGGAGCGATCTTATCCTCGACAGTCTCAATCAGATTTCGAATATCACTTTCCTTGGACACATCACAGCTGAGTGCATCACCGCCAATTTGCGCCGCCACGGCCTGCGCGCCGGCAAGGTCGATATCGGCGCAGACTACATGCGCACCTTCTTCTGAGAACCGCTTGGCAAGACCTTTACCTATGCCATTTGCAGCGCCAGTGATGACGACGGTCTTCCCAATCAGAACCATTGCATAGCTCGTGTCTTACTTCTCAAACACAGCGTAACATATTGGCAAGCCACGACCAATGTGTGTTCTATAGTCGCGGCTCGCTTGCTACGTATTTTACATAATACCGATTATGCGAGTAACAGATTCAGCCTCAGTAAAATGCCTGTAGTCCGGTTTGCGCCCGCCCCAGGATCAATGCATGAACGTCGTGCGTGCCCTCATAGGTGTTGACTGTCTCAAGATTGATCATGTGACGCACCACCTGGAACTCAAGTGAGATACCGTTGCCGCCGTGCATGTCACGCGACATCCGCGCAATGTCCAATGCCTTGCCGCAATTGTTACGTTTGATGATCGAGATCATCTCGGGCGCAGCTTCAGCCTGATCCATCAGACGGCCGACGCGCAAGCTTGCTTGCAGTCCCAAAGAGATTTCGGTCTGCATCTCTGCCAGTTTGCGTTGAAACAACTGGGTCTGCGCAAGTGGTCGATTGAACTGTTTACGATCCAAGCCGTATTGACGCGCTGCGTGCCAGCAGCATTCCGCGGCCCCCATCGCACCCCAGCTGATACCATAGCGTGCGCGGTTCAGGCAGCCGAACGGCCCCTTGAGACCCTGAACATGTGGAAGCAAAGCGCCCTCGTCCACCTCAACGCCATCCATGACAATTTCACCTGTGATCGAAGTACGCAGGCTCAGCTTGTTCTCGATCTTCGGTGCGCTCAGGCCCTTGGTGCCTTTATCCAGCACGAACCCACGAATCTTGCCATCATGCGCATCTGACTTGGCCCAGACCACATAGACATCTGCGATCGGTGCGTTTGAAATCCACATCTTGCTGCCGGTCAGACGATACCCGCCATCAATCTTCTCGGCGCGGGTCTTCATCGCCGCCGGGTCCGAACCCGCATCCGGCTCTGTCAGGCCAAAACACCCAATCCATTCGCCACTTGCCAGTTTCGGCAGATATTTGCGACGCTGTTCTTCGCTGCCATAGGCGAAAATCGGGTACATCACCAACGAGCTTTGCACCGACATCATCGAGCGATAGCCGGAATCCACCCGTTCAACTTCCCGCGCCACCAGTCCATAAGATACGTAGCTCGCACCGATCCCACCATATTCTTCGGGGATTGTCGTGCCCAACAGCCCCATTTCACCCATTTCACGAAAGATCTCGGGATCGGTTTCTTCGTTTGCAAAAGCCTTGGTGACACGCGGCTGCAATTTCTCCTGGGCGTAAGCGCGCGCGCTGTCGGCAATCAGGCGTTCATCCTCTTCCAACTGGTCCGACAAGCGAAACGGGTCGTCCCAGTTGAAACGTCCAAGGTCAGGCGCATCTTTTGCGCGCAGGACAGGCTTTGTATCTGGAGCGTTCATTTTGCTTCTCCGACTTGAATAGATTTGCGCAACTATAATCTGAGAAATATTCAAAAAACAGCGAGACATTTGCATTCTTTCATGATCAAAACGCATAGATGGACACCAAGCGCCCTATCCTGCCGCCTATATCCGCGCTGCGCGCGCTTGAAGCTTTGGATCGCCTTGGATCAGCCTCGTCAGTCGCGGATGAAATGGCACTGACGCAGAGCGCGGTCAGTCGGCAACTGCAGACGCTTGAAGCGCATTTGGACGCAGAATTGGTCAGCCGTGATCGCAAGCGATTGTCACTGACAAAGGCTGGACAAGACTATGTACAAGAAATTCGGCCAGCCTTGTCTCAGATCGCGCAGGCGGCGCTGAAACTGCACATTTCCCCTGTCGGTGGGACATTGAATCTGGCGATTCTGCCGACATTCGGAATGCGCTGGCTGGTACCGCGTCTGCCGGATTTCGCCCGCCGCCATCCGGATATCACAATCAACATGACCACGCGATTGCGACCGTTTAGTTTTGCTTCGGAACCCTTTGATGCGGCTTTACATTTTGGGGAACCTGATTGGCCTGGAACTGATCGCTTGCTATTAAGTGTCGAGCGGGTTTTGCCCGTCTGCGCGCCCGAGCTTTTACCCAAAGGCACTCCGACGTCACCCCGCGATCTGCTAAAACTGCCGCTGCTGCATATCCAGACAAGACCGCGCGCCTGGCAGGACTGGTTTCAACAGATGGGTGTCACGCACCCGCATCCCCTGCCCGGCACCGTCCACGACCAGTTCAACACCATCAACCAAGCCGCGCTGCACGGCCTGGGTGTTGCCCTGTTGCCAAACTATCTGGTGGAACAAGACCTTGCGACAGGTAGGCTGGTTGCAGCCTTCCCTGACGCGATAGAGACGATGGGGGCATATTATCTGGTTTGGCCGCGCGAAAAATCGGATGACGGATCATTGCGAGAGTTTCGACACTGGCTAGCTTCTCAGGCCCAGACCGAAGAAGCACTGCCACGTTAGCCGAGCGCGTACCCTGCCCCGCGCACCGTTCGCACCGGATCTTCGCCGCCATGTTGAGTCAACGCTTTGCGCAGACGACCGATATGAACATCAACAGTACGCGTGTCGACGTAGATATCGCGGCCCCATACGCGGTCAAGCAACTGCTCGCGGCTCCAGACCCGGCCGGGCTTTTCCATGAATGTGCTCAGCAACCGGAACTCGGTCGGGCCCAGTTTTAACAGCTTGTTGTCGCGGCTGACCTTGTGGGTCTCAGAGTCCAATATGATATCGTCAAACTCCAACCGGATGCCAACGGTCGCTGGACGGACTCTGCGCAATTGTGTCCGTACACGTGCCATCAATTCGACAACCGAGTAAGGCTTGACCACATAATCATCGGCACCGGTTTCAAGGCCGCGCACTTTATCAACCTCTTCTGAGCGTGCCGACAGCATGATGATCGGAATCGATCGGGTGTCCGGCCGCGTTTTCAGGCGGCGGCAGACCTCGATACCGCTGAGATTGGGCATCATCCAATCCAGAACGATGATATCCGGGCGGTCTTCTTCGACCAGCAACAAAGCTTCGTCGCCATTAGCGGCACGGATTACCCGGAACCCTTCGGCGTCCAGATTATAGGCCAGTACCTCTCTTTGGGCCAACTCATCCTCAACAACCAGTACCGTCGGTTGATCAGCGGACATGACTGAGATCTCCTAGATCGTTTGCGACGTGTTGTCGGCTTTGGGGCGCGCTTCGCTGGGTCTCTCGCCGGTGACGAGATAGACGACCTGCTCGGCAATGGCGGTGACGTGATCGCCCATGCGTTCGATATTTTTTGCGATGAAATGCAGGTGCATGCACGATGAGATGTTGCGCGGATCCTCCGCCATGAAGGTCAGGAACTCGCGAAACAGGCCGTTATACATCTGGTCCACTTCCAGATCCCGCTCGATCACGTCCTGCGCCAGCTCAGCATCACGCTGGATATAGGCATCCAGCGCGTCGCGCAGCATCCGCTCGACCTCGCGCGCCATTCGGCGCAGAGCGGCGGCACTGCCGTTGATTTCGCCGGCATTCACCAGAACGGTCGTTCGCTTGGCGATGTTCTTGGAGTAATCTCCAATCCGTTCAAGGTTGGTCGCAACTTTCAGAACGGACAGAACCAGCCGCAAATCGCTGGCCGTCGGTGCACGCAAGGCAATCAGGCGCGCGGTCTCTTCGTCAATCAGTTCTTCCAGTGCGTCGATGGCCTTGTCGCCTTGACGCACTTCATTTGCCAGTTCTTCGTCGCGGGTCTCCAGCGACCGGGCCGCGCCCATAATGGCGGCTTCGACCAGTCCACCCATCTTCATGATGTGTGCTTGGATGGCCTCAAGGTCGCGGTCGAACGCGGATGCAATATGTTGTTCGCTCATTGCAGTTATCCTGTGCTCAGCCAATCCGGCCGGTGATGTAACTTTCGGTTCGGGGATCTTCGGGGTTGGTGAAGATCTGCCCGGTTTCGCCGAACTCAACCAAGTTCCCCAGATGGAAAAACGCTGTCTTCTGACTGACCCGCGCGGCCTGTTGCATCGAATGGGTTACGATCACCACTGAATAGCGTGAACGCAGTTCGTCAATCAGTTCCTCGACCTGCGCGGTTGCGATTGGGTCGAGCGCCGAACAGGGTTCGTCCATCAATAGCACCTCAGGCTCGGTGGCTACGGCGCGCGCAATGCAAAGACGCTGTTGCTGACCACCAGAAAGGCCGGTACCGGGGGCATCCAGACGATCCTTGACCTCATCCCAGATCGCACCACGACGCAGGGATTTCTCTACGATTTCATCCAGTTCTGCCTTATTCTTGGCAAGGCCGTGGATACGCGGACCGTAAGCCACGTTGTCATAGATCGATTTGGGGAACGGGTTCGGTTTTTGAAAAACCATGCCGACCTTGGCACGCAACTGTACCGGATCTACGCGCTTGTCGTAAATGTCTTCACCGTCCAGCAGGATATCACCCTGCACCCGGCAAATATCGATTGTGTCGTTCATCCGGTTCAGACAGCGCAAGAAAGTGGATTTACCGCAGCCAGAGGGTCCGATGAAAGCCGTCACAGTCTTGTCTTCGATATCGACGCTCACGTCCTTGATGGCGTGGGTCTCACCGTAGTAGACCTGAACCTGCTTGGCGTTGATCTTGATGTCTTTGGAGTCCACGGTTCTCTCCACTCGTGTCATATCGTTCATTTTAAACCCCTCCTACCAGCGGCGTTCAAAGCGGCGGCGCAGGATGATAGCGATGATATTCATGGTCAGCAGGAACATCAAAAGGATGATGATGCCACCCCAGGCTTTCTCGTAAAAACCCACATCGGCGCGTGCGGCCCAGGTGTAGATCTGTGCCGGCATGGCCGAGTTCGGCTCGGTGAAGCCCGCCAAAAAGCCATCGGGATAGCCTCGGGCGACAAAGCCCACCATGCCGATCAACAGCAACGGAGCAGTTTCACCCAGCGCCTGCGCCAGACCAATGATGGTACCAGTCAGGATACCGGGCGCGGCCAACGGCAGCACGTGGTGGAAGACGGCCTGCATCTTCGAGGCCCCTACCCCCAACGCCGCGTCGCGGATAGACGGGGGAACCGCCTTTAGCGAGGCTCGGGTCGAGATGATGATCGTTGGCAACGTCATCAGGGTCAGGACCAGACCACCCACCAGCGGCGCCGATTGCGGCAGGTGCATAAATTGGATGAACACGGCCAGACCCAGGATACCGAACACGATAGACGGAACGGCGGCCAGGTTCGAAATATTCACCTCGATCAGATCGGTGAATTTATTCTGCGGCGCAAACTCTTCCAGATAGATCGAGGCGGCGACCCCAATGGGCAGCGACAGGCACAGCACCACCAACATCATGAAGAACGAACCGACGACCGAGGCACCAATACCCGCACCACCGGGGTTATCCACGCCCGAGTCCGCACCAGTGATGAACGGCCAGTTGAAAGCCTGCTTGATGATCCCCGCTTCTTTCAGCGCGTCCACCAGATCCAGATCGCTGAGTAGCAGGAAGCGGCTGTCCTGCAGAGTGTCACGAGACACCCGACCCTTGAAGTAGCCATCCACACGGCTTGAAGCCGCCAGATCGAACATGATCGGCTCACCCAGCTTGCGAGGATTATCGGCATAGAAGGTTCGGATCGTACCCCCAATTTTGCCCAACAGACGCTCGATGGCATCCTGATCGAAATCCACGGTGATGCCACTTTCGGCTAGTTGTTCATTCAGTTCCGCAATGAACAGATTGGAGTAGGCCTTTGTCTTGAACATCGTGCCTTCGGCTTCATCGCGCTGCGCTTCGCTCAGCGTGAATTCTAAAGTGATCACTGTGCGCTGGAAGGCCGGGATGCCCTGCGACAGGATTGAGGCAAACAGCACAATCAGAAAGAACAGTCCGGTCGCGATAGCGACGATCCCGTAGGCGCGAAAACGCTTTTCGGCAGCCGCGCGTTTTTTGGTCCGGGCATCGGATGCAGTCAGCGAGGTCGAGGTATTTTGCATGCTGGCGTCGGTCATTCGTACTGCTCCCGATACTTGCGCACGATATAAAGGGCGAAAACGTTCAGCCCCAGCGTGAGGATGAACAGCGTCATGCCAAGCGCGAAGGCGACGAGGGCCTCGGGCGAGGCGAAATCGGCGTCGCCTGTCAGCTGGCTGACGATCTTGGCGGTGACGGTGGTCATGGCCTCGAACGGGTTCAGGTCCAGACGCGCGGCGGCCCCTGCCCCCAGAACCACGATCATGGTCTCACCGATGGCGCGCGATGCCGCCAGCAGGATCGCTCCCACGATCCCGGGCAAGGCTGCGGGCAAAACGACCTGCCGGATGGTCTCGGATTGTGTGGCCCCCAGCCCGTAAGAGCCATCACGCATGGCCTGAGGCACCGCGTTAATGATGTCGTCGGAAAGCGACGAAACGAACGGGATCAGCATGATGCCCATGACAAGACCGGCGGTCATCACCGCCGTACCGGCTTTCATCCAGCCCAAACCATCATCCCCGAACACGCTCAGCAACAGCGGGCCAACGGTCAGCAGGGCGAAAAGGCCGTAAACGATGGTCGGGATACCGGCCAGCACCTCAAGCATCGGTTTGGCGATCGAGCGCACGCGTGAAGAAGCGTACTCACTGAGATAAATCGCAGCGAAAAGACCGATTGGCACGGCCACCAACAACGCCACCAACGAGATATAGAACGTGCCCCACAGCAAGGGGATGATACCCAGATCTGATGCCCCGCCACGGCCCGAGAAACTGGGCGCCCAGGTAGTACCGAAAAAGAACTCTGATGCCGGGTAAAGCTTGAAGAACTCCCACGTATTGAAAACCAGCGAAAGGACGATGCCGACCGTTGTCAGGATCGCAATCGACGCAGCCGCCAGCAGCATCACACGAATTCCCTGCTCAACCACATTGCGGGCACGATATTCAGAATGCGTCTGGAACCAACTGAACACAGCCCCGGCCAAGGCGACCAGTATCACAGCGGCGGACATTATCGCGTAACCGGTTGAATTTATCGCCCGATAGGCTTGAGCTGCATGCAAAACCGTCTGCGTGATGTCCGAGGTTACGACTTGACCCGCGTCCTTCAACTTTTGGGTCATCTCGGAAATATCCGCCCGCGCATCCTGTGCGAGCGTTTCGGTGAGATGTCCCTGCGCAACGGCACTGTCCAGACCATTTGCGGTCCGACGCACCTCGGCCATAACAAGACTGCGCGACGATCCTTCCTTGATCGCCGTTTCGGGAACCATCTCCGAGACCTGAGAGTTAACGTAGAGCGGCTGAACCAGCAGCCAGACGATCAACAAACCTAAGGCGGGAACTATGACTTTCAGTGCGACGTTAGCGCCATAAAACGAGGGAAGAGAATGCAGATTGCGGCTGTCCCCTCCGGCACTTTGCAAGGCGCGCATTCGCCCCAAAACATATCCGACTGCCGCGATCGCAAGCACGATCAGAATGAGCCAAAGAATTGGCATGACGCCCCCATAGGTCTTGATCGGGATTAGGGAAAAATTGGGGGCGACAGAAAACGCCGCCCCCAGTCAATTCAATCGGGGTGAGGGATTAGCTGCCCGAACCCAAGGTTACTTCGTTGGCAATCGCGTCCTGCGTTTTTGCCAGTTCAGGATCGGCAACCAGACCGTAGTTGGCCAGCGGGCCCGAGGGACCAGCAATTTCTTCATGAGTGAAGAACTGGGCGTATTCTTTCAGACCGGGAATCACGCCGATATGCGCTTTCTTGACGTAGAAAAACAGCGGGCGCGAGACGGGGTATTCACCCGACGCGATGCTCTCGGTCGACGGTGCGATACCACCCATCGTAGCCACTTTCAGCTTGTCGGTGTTGTTCTCGTAGAAAGCCAGACCAAACACGCCGATACCATTGGTGTTGGTGTCGATGCGGGCCAGAGTTTCGGTGTAGTCACCGTCGATATCGACCGATTTGCCGTCGGTCCGCACGTCCAGGCATGCATCTTCGGCGTCATCTTCGCTTAGGCCGCCCGCGACCATGGCTTCCATCGCGCCCGTCGCTTCGCAACCTGCCAGCAGAACTTTGTCTTCGAACACTTCGCGGGTGCCGTGCTTGGTGCCCGGGATGAACATTGCGATTTCCACATCGGGCAGGTCAGCGTTGAACTCGGCCCAGCTGTTGAAGCTGTTGTCGACCAGCGCGCCATCTTTCATCACTTTCGATCCGATGGCGTTGTAAATATCCGCAGGCTCAAACGCAGTGAACGCAGGACCCGACTGCTGGCTTGCAAATACGATGCCGTCATAACCGATGCGGACTTCCATGATGTCGGTCACACCGTTTTCGGCGCATGCTTTAATCTCTTTTTCACGGATGGCACGCGATGCGTTTGCAACGTCGATCGTGTTTTCACCGACGCCTTCGCAGAAGCGTTTCAGACCGGCGGACGAGCCGCCTGATTCAACAACCGGTGTGGGGAAGTCGGTATTTTCACCGAACAGTTCTGCAACGATTGACGCATAAGGCAGAACGGTGGAAGAGCCAGCAACTTGAACGTTGTCACGCGCAGCAGCAGTGGTTGCCGAGACGGCAGCGATAGCCAGCGCAGAAGCCGACAGTTTTACAAAGGACATTTCAGTCTCCTTGAAAAGGATGGGTACTGATCATCCCCATGATGATCTGAGCGCAGCACTATGACGCCTGCGTAAGCCTTTTGTGACAGGTATGTAACGGTTTCATGACAACTCATGAATTTCTCAGAAATTCTTAACTTGACGAAGCGTCACCCCAGTAAAGCCGGCGTTTGGCACGACCTTAGCGTGGTAGAATGACCGCAAACGTCGCTCCCTGCCCCGGTTCACTTTCCACACGCAACCTGCCCCGATGGCGATTGACGATATGCTTCACGATTGCAAGCCCCAGTCCGGTTCCGCCCAACTCGCGCGAGCGGTGACTGTCTGCGCGGTAGAACCGTTCGGTCAACCTGGGCAGGTGTTTGGCATCAATACCGGGCCCTTGATCAATGATCTTGATACGTACCGCAGGACCGCGCATCGCCGTATCCCGCTCAGACAGGGTTACGACCACACCGACCTTGCCACCGCTGCCCCCGTATTTGATCGCGTTTTCAACGAGATTGGTTATCACCTGACGAAGCTGATCGCTGTCTCCGACCATCTCGATCGACTCGTTTGGGGCATCCAACGAAACAACAACACTGGCATCATCCGCCAGCGGTCGCAGAGTGTTTAAGGTCGATTGAATCAGACCTGTCAGTTCCAATGGCTCTTTAGGTCTGACCCGTTCTTCACTTTCCACCCGATTGAGCGACAGCAAATCCCCCACAAGCCGGTTCATCCGATTGGCCTCATCCGCCATGATCTGAAGAAAGCGGTCGCGGGCGGCGGTGTCGTCGCGGGCGGGGCCTCGCAATGTTTCGATAAACCCCATCAAGGCCGTTAGCGGCGTGCGCAATTCATGGCTGACATTGGCCACAAAATCGCGCCGCATCTGACCTGCCTGTTCCAAATGCGTGATATCCTGAAATACCGCCAATACCGCTTCGGTCCCGCCGACGAATCTGCACTGCACCTCAAACGTCGTATCCTGAGCACCATCATTGGACAGATGCCGCGCTTTGCCGGGCTGCTTCGAGCGCAGGCATTGTTCGACGGCATCGATGACCTGAGGCTGGCGCAGGATTGTGGCAAAATGCCTGCCTTCGATTGCGTGCCCCAAAAGCGTCCGCGCCTCTCTATTTGCGGCGACAATACGCTCGGTCTGACCAACCAGCACGGCGGGCATCGGAATGGCTGAAACCAATTCGGCAAGCAGGGTATCCGTCATGCGCGTTTAGACCGGACGCAATGTTTGGCGAAACTTGCGCATGTTGTCCTGATAGTGCAGCGCACTCAGCGTTAGTTTCTGGGCCGCCGCCTCATCAAGCTGCCGCACAACTTTGCCCGGCGAGCCCATGACCAACGAATTATCGGGAACCTCATTGCCTTCGGTGATCAGCGCCCCCGCCCCGATCAGACAGTTCTTTCCGATCTTCGCCCCGTTTAGAACGATAGCCCCCATACCGATCAGCGTATTGTCTCCGATCGTGCAACCATGCAGCATGACCTTGTGACCAATTGTGCAGTTCTTCCCAATGGTCAGCGGATAGCCCGCATCGATGTGCATCACGCAGTTTTCCTGCACATTGCTGCCTGCGCCCACACGGACTTCTTCGTGATCGGCCCGGATGGTGCACCCGAACCAGACCGAAGCGCCTTGTTCCAGGACTACTTTGCCGATCAGGTTGGCGTCGGGGGCTACCCAGGTGTCTTCGTGAATTTGCGGCGAGTGATCGCCCAAGGCATAGATGGTCATGACAAGCCCTCGAACTCGGTCTGCAACGAGCGGATGTGGTTCTGCAGGCTGGGCTGTTGGATGCGACGCATGCGTTCTGCGCTGACGATGGTTTTTAGCTTTTCCTCGGTGGTATCCAAATCATCGTTGATCAGAACATAGTCGTAGTAGCCCCAATGGCTGATCTCATCCCAGCTTTTCAACATGCGCTTGGCGATCACATCCTCACTGTCCTGCCCACGCCCTTCCAGCCTGCGCCGAAGCTCGCGGATCGAGGGCGGGAGAATGAAAATCGACAACGCATGCTTGCCCAAATCTGAATTGCGGATCTGCACTTCACCCTGCCAATCAACATCAAACAGCACATCGCGCCCCTGTGTGATGGACTCGCGGACCGGTCCAGCAGGAGAGCCGTAGAAGTTGCCGAACACATGCGCGTGTTCCAGCATCTGCCCATCCGCCACCTGCTGTTTGAACTCGTCCTCGGATAGGAAGTAATACTCCCGGCCATGCTCCTCACCCGGGCGCGGAGCGCGGGTGGTGGCCGAGATCGAGAATTCCAAACCGACATCCCACCGCATCAAACGGCGGGCCAGAGTGGATTTACCTGCACCCGAAGGCGAGGACAGTATGATTAATAGACCGCGGCGATCCGCCATGTGATGTTCCCGTCCTTATTCCACGTTCTGCACTTGCTCGCGCATCTGATCGATGACCGCTTTCAGCTCCAACCCAACCGCCGTCAGTTCGGCATTCTGCGATTTCGAGCAGAGCGTGTTGGCCTCACGGTTGAACTCCTGCATCAGGAAATCCAGCTTACGCCCAACCGGGCCGTCTTGCGTTAAAAGGGAACGCGCCGCAGTGACATGGGCCTTCAACCGGTCAATTTCTTCGGTAATATCGGCCTTGACCGCGATCAGGGCCAGTTCTTGTGCAACGCGATCAGGGTCCGCACCTTGCGTATTGTCGAGAACGCGCGTCAGATTTTCGCGCATGTTTTGCGCCATTTCCTCGCGGCGACGCTCGGCCAGATCAGCGGCCTGATCCGTCAGCTTTGCGACTTGGACGAGTTGTCCCGCAAGAATGCCTGACAGAGCTTCACCTTCGGAACCGCGCATCTCAATGAATGAAGCAAGCAAGCCACCGAACTCAGATTTCAGGTGCTCGACAAGTTGGGCTGGATCATCCGCGTCAGCTCCGGCTTCCAACATCCCTTTCAACGCAAGAAGATCACTTGCTTTGGACGGTGCCAACAATACGCCCCGCGCGCCTGCAAGCGCTTCGGTCTGGGCCAGTGCATCCAGCGCAGCTTCCATCGCTGGGGTGTTCAACCGGACATCCGCGGCGGATTCTTCCCGTCCCATCCGAAGGGACAGCGTGATGTTCCCTCGGTTGACCTGCTTCGACAGATCGCCTCTCAGCGCGGCCTCTAGCCCTGTCAACCAATCGGGGAGCCGCAGTCGCAAATCCAGCCCCTTGCCATTGACGCTGCGCAATTCCCAAGTCCAGCTATGGGGACCAAACGCCCCCTTGCCCGAGGCGAAACCGGTCATGGATTTGATCATGCCTGCCCTTTCCGTCAAATTCACTGGTCGCACCTAATGCCATTGACCAGCAAGGGGCAAGACCTTGCTCATTCCCCAATCAATGCCAAGAGGTTAACCATTCGTTAAAGAATTGCTCCAAAATTGTATTAACCCGTGTCAATCTGACAGTCAGAAAAGCTGGCGGATCGCAGCTTTGCCCATTAGATGGCATTTTAGGAAAATCGCGAGTGATTGACGGTAGGGTGATGAAATGAAAACCTTTTTCGGGACTGGTTCCGGCTCAGAACTTGGAAAGATCATCGCAATGGACCGATTTGACAACGGGCGAAGCCTTTCTCCCATCCGTCAGGCCGAAGCCTATTGGACCGCCTTGCTGACAGGTGAAGGCGTTCCGATGCGCTCGCAGATCGATCCGCGCGGCCTGGAGAATATTCTCGAATACACATTCATACTGGAACGCATCGCGCCGGGTTTGGCCCGGTTTCGGCTGGCGGGAAGTCACCTGAACGATCTGGCGGGCATGGAAGTTCGCGGTATGCCTCTAACGGCTTTTTTCGAACCGAGCGCCCGCGATGATGTCAAATCCATTCTGGGCCAAGTCCTCACCGGCCCCGCAGTTGCTGAACTGGGCTTGCTTTCGAAAGGCAAGCTCGGACGAACCAGCCTTCAGGCCCGCATGATCCTGCTGCCGCTTAAAAGCGATCTGGGCGACGTCAGCCGCATTCTTGGGGTTATGGTCAGCGACGGAACCATCGGGGCGACACCGCGTCGCTTCATCGTCTCGGATCGCCGCGTCAACACGATCTCTGATTTGCAACAGCCTCCGAGGCCTATCCAACAGCAAGCAGAGGGGTTCGCTGAAGACCAGACCGCGTTCAAAGGGGCACCGCACCTAAGGTTGGTATCATCACGTGACGACTAAATGAAAACGGCGGGCATGAGGCCCGCCGTCTTACTAATTCAGGATGTATTCGAAGTCAGCTTGCAGCGCGCTTGCTGCGGTCACGACGTAGGTTGGTCAGTTCTTCCGCGACAAGGAATGCAAGTTCCAGCGACTGCGAGGCGTTCAGGCGCGGGTCACAAGCTGTGTGATAGCGATCCGAAAGATCCTCTTCGGTCACCGCGCGCACACCTCCGGTGCATTCGGTGACATCCAGCCCTGTCATCTCGAAATGAACACCACCGGGGATCGTGCCTTCAGCCTGATGTACGCCAAAGAAATCGCGTACTTCGCGCAGCACGGAATCAAACGGCCGGGTCTTGTAGCCGGTCGCGGATTTGATCGTGTTGCCATGCATCGGATCGCAGACCCAAGTAACCTGTGCGCCCTCTTCCTTTACGGCTTTGACCAGACGCGGCAGATGCTCACCCGCTTTACCTGCACCAAAGCGCGCGATCAGAGTCAGACGCCCCTCTTCGTTTTCGGGATTCAACTTGGACATCAGAACCTTGAGGTCTTCGGCACTGGTTGTCGGGCCACATTTCAGACCAATCGGGTTCAGAACACCCCGGCAGAACTCGACATGCGCACCGTCGGGCTGACGGGTCCGATCGCCGATCCAGATCATGTGCCCAGAACCAGCCAACCAATTGCCCGAGGTCGAATCCAGACGGGTCAACGCCTCTTCGTACTCAAGCAACAGGCTCTCGTGGCTGGTGTAAAACTCCACCGATGAGAATTCGTGGGTGGTGTCGGCGGTGATGCCTGCAGCCCCCATGAAATCAATCGAATCCTGAATGCGGTCGGCGATCTCAGAGTATTTCTGAACGTCTTGCCCGTCGGCAAAACCCAGCGTCCACGAATGCACGTGGCTCATATCCGCAAAACCACCGGTCGAGAACGCCCGCAGCAGGTTCAGTGTAGCCGCCGCCTGTGTATAGGCCTGAAGCATCTTGTCGGGATTCGGAATACGTGCCTCGGGTGTAAAGGCCAGCTCATTGATGATGTCACCGCGGTAGCTGGGCAGCTCCACACCGTCCACAACCTCTGTCGGCGCACTGCGCGGTTTTGCGAACTGGCCCGCCATGCGGCCAACTTTAACCACGGGAACCTTGGCGCCGTAGGTTAGCACCATTGCCATCTGCAGCATCACCTTGAACGTGTCACGGATCGCATCCGCGCTGAACTGCTCAAAGCTTTCAGCGCAATCCCCGCCTTGCAACAGGAACGCTTCGCCACGACCCGCGGCTCCCAGATGCTGCTTCAGCCGTCGCGCTTCACCCGCAAAAACCAGCGGGGGATACTGCGAAAGCTGCGCCTCGACTTTGGCCAGCGCGGCCGCGTCGGTATAGTCTGGCATCTGAACCCGGGGCTTGTTGCGCCAGTTCGTTTTTTGCCATTCAGTCATAGCTTTTATCTCCGCTGAAGTATTTCAGGTGGCCTCTATACAAAATGCATGAATGAGAGGCCATATCCCTTTTGCGCCTCTTGACGCCATAATCAAGCTTTGAGCATGGTGACTGGCATATCCGCCACCGTGGAAATCCCGGTGCGCGCCGAATCAAGGACAGTTCGCCATGCAAGAGCAACGCCAAGTTGTCACTGTGGATCATAGCACAGGCAAGCCGCATAACTTTGTATTTGTGCTTTTGGACAAGTTTTCCCTTTTGTCATTCGCTTCGGCTTTGGACAGTCTGCGGATCGCCAATCGAATGGCCAACCGAGAGCTTTATACCTGGACCTTGACGGGCGAAGGCGGTGAAACAGTGACTTGTTCAGCCGGAACTTCTTTCAATCTTGATTCTGATCTGACCGAATTGCAGCGTGACGACGTCGTCCTGATCTGCGGGGGGGTCGCTGTACAAGCGGCAACCACCAAACGCATCCTGAACTGGGTACGCCGCGAAGCGCGTAAAGGGTTGAAAATCGGCGGTCTTTGCACCGCGGCCTATACGCTGGCCAAAGCCGGTTTGCTGGAAGGCAAGCGCGCAACGATCCATTGGGAAAACTCAGACAGTTTTGCCGAAGAATTCGACACAGTAGAGCTGACCAAGTCGGTGTTTTTGGTTGATGGCAACCGAATGACAACTGCAGGCGGCACATCCTCGATTGACCTGATGCTCAAGCTGATTGCCGAAGATTACGGAGAAGATCTGGCCAACGCGGTCGCTGATCAGATGATCTATTCTTCGATACGTACGGATCAGGACACGCAACGTCTGTCGACACCTACACGGATCGGCGTGCGCCACCCCAAGCTCAGTCAGGTTATCCTGATGATGGAAAAGAACATAGAAGAGCCAATCTCGCCTTCTATTCTAGCCAAGGACGTAGGCATGTCGACGCGCCAGCTAGAACGTCTGTTCCGCCGCTATCTCAGCCGCTCGCCCAAGCGCTACTACATGGAACTGCGCCTGCATAAAGCGCGGAACTTGCTGATGCAGACCGATATGAGCGTCATCAATGTGGCGCTGGCTTGCGGCTTTGCCAGCCCGTCGCATTTCTCCAAATGCTACCGGGCGCATTACAACACCACGCCTTATCGCGAACGCGGTGCACAGAGCGGTCGGTTGTCTGTTTGATTCACGGCCGCAGGGAAACCTTACAAATCTTTCGCAAAGTAGTGCAGGTGCGGCCGTAACATCGGTTGATCCAGATGGGTCGTGGTTTCGATTGGTGAGTCCAGTTCAACAAAACCAAGTTTGGGGTACAGGTCGCGCATTTCGACATTCGGTGTAAGCGTATCGGCGATGAGGCGTTTCAAACCCATATCACGCGCGGCCTGTTCCCGGGCTTCGATCAAAGCACGCCCGGCACCGGTCCCCCGTGCCTCCTCGGTCACAAAAACCCGCTTAAGTTCACCGGTTTGGTGATCAAATCGTTTCAGCATCCCACATCCAATGATATCTCCGGCATCGTTTCGCGCCACCACAAGACATCCATTCGGAGGTAGGTAATCCTCTGTATGCGCCCAAAACTCCGCCAATGCGCTTTCGGGGGCCGCTGGATCAATCTCAAAGCCCATATCCTGCATTCGTTGCACGATAAGCGCGTAATACTGTGCCAGAATCGTATTCAATTCGCGCTTTGGCGGCATTGTTTCACAAAGCTCGATTACAAAATCACTCATTCAAATCTCCTGATCACCCTGAAGCCCGGAACAGATACACCGTGATCGAATGGCATAGAAGCAAACGCCCTAACCCCGTTTAATACCGTCAGAGGGGCGTCATTCGGTAAACCGCGCCTTGCCCAACGGAAATGAACCAGATCGACCCATCTGGTGCTTCGGCGATGTCGCGAACACGTTCGGTCTCGGGGCCTTCGATCTGCTCAACCTCACGCAGTGGATCGCCCGCCAAACGTGCAATGTAGTCGAATTTCAAAGAGCCAACGAATAGATTCCCCTTCCATTCCGGCCAAAGTTTCCCGGAATAGACCATCAAGCCAGAGGGTGCGATGGAAGGATCCCAATAATACTCGGGCTGTTCCATTCCTTGCTTCGACGTGCCTTCACCGATCTTCTGACCCGAATAATGAACGCCATACGAAATCACTGGCCAGCCATAATTGGCACCGGGTCTGATCAGATTAACCTCATCCCCGCCTTTTGCCCCGTGTTCCGAAACCCAAAGCCGGCCCTGCTGATCCAAATTGGCACCCTGAGGGTTTCTGTGACCAAACGACCAGATCTCGGTGCGGACACCGGGATTGCCCACAAACGGGTTATCACTGGGAACTGAACCATCACGGTTGATCCGAATGACCGTTCCCATGTGGTTCGAACGATCCTGCGCAGCAGGGCGATCACCTCGGTCACCGATAGTGACGAACAACGTGCCATCATTCGCTTCAACGACACGAGAGCCAAAGTGGCGCCCGCCGGAGCCACCCGGAGAGGCCTCGAATATCACACGCAGATTGGTTAGACGTTCTCCGTTTTCCGATAAACGAGCGACAGCGACAGCGGTGCCTGCACCGCCTCGTTGCGATTTGGAGAAAGTCAGAAAAAGCTCGCGGGTCTGATTAAAGTCACGCGCGATGGTGACATCTAGCAGACCGCCCTGCCCGTTCGCGACCACTTTTGGCAGACCCTTGATGCGCTTCGCCTCACCTCGGGCAACGTACAAAAGCTCGCCATCTCGCTCAGTGACAACAAAGCTGCCATCCGGAAGAATGCCAATCGCCCAAGGTGTATCAAGGCCTCTAACCACCTGAGTAACCTGAACTGGCCCGCCGGTTGTGTTGATGACATCGGACCAGCCTGCAATCGACCAGCACGACAGAATGAGAATCGCAAAAGTTCTGATCATACCGACCCAATCCCTAGTGGTGCTCCGCAACAAACTGACCTAGCCTAACAAAACAGATAGGATTGCTGCTTTCAAAAGCACTTTTTTGTTAGGACTTTTCTTTTTCGGACAGCTTGCCTAGGGTCATGCCCAGAACGACGACGTTCAAACGATAAATAGGGAGTAACCTAATGAAAAAGCTGCTTACCGCTACTGCAGCAACCGCTCTGCTGGCGGGTACCGCTATGGCCGAGGACGTGAAGCTGGGCGTGCTGTTCGGCTTTACAGGCCCGATTGAATCGCTGGCCCCGGCCATGGGTTCGGGCGCTGAAATGGCGATGGCCGAGGTCACCGAATCCGGCAAACTGCTGGACGGCGCAAGCGTGACCGGAACCCGCGCCGATACCGGCTGTATCGACAATGGTCTGGCCACCTCGAACGGCGAACGTATGATTGCCGATGGCGTTGCCGGTATCATCGGCGGCGACTGCTCGGGCGTCACTGGCGCGATCCTGCAAAACGTCGCAATCCCGAACGGCATGGTCATGATCTCGCCGTCGGCCACGTCTCCGGGTCTGTCGACCATGGAAGACAACGGCCTGTTCTTCCGCACCGCGCCGTCGGATGCGCGTGAAGGTCAGGTAATGGCAGACATCCTGAATGACCGTGGCATCAGCTCGATTGCTCTGACATACACCAACAACGACTATGGCAAGGGTCTGGCGGATGCGATCCAGTCCTCGTTCGAGGCATCGGGTGGCGAGGTGACCATCGTTGCCGCGCACGAAGACGGCAAAGCCGACTACTCGGCTGAAGTGGGCGCGCTGGCCTCGGCCGGTGGCGATATTCTGGTTGTTGCGGGTTATCTGGACCAAGGCGGTCTGGGCATCATCCAGTCGGCACTGGACAGCGGCGCGTTTGACACATTCGGTCTGCCCGGCGGTATGATCGGTGACTCGCTGCCCGCAAACGTTGGCCCCGACCTGAACGGCTCGTTCGGTCAGATCGCTGGCTCGGGCGGTGAAGGTGCCGAGAAGTACTTTGCCATGGCTGAAGCTGCGGGCTTTGACGGTTCGTCGCCCTACTCGCCGGAAAGCTATGACGCCGCCGCGCTGTTCATGCTGGCGATGCAGGCCGCAGGTTCGACCAACCCCGCTGAATACGGCGCGAAAATCATGGATGTCGCCAATGCTCCGGGTGAGCAAATCTTCCCCGGAGAACTGGCTAAAGGTCTGGAGCTGTTGGCTGCCGGTCAGGACATCGATTATGTCGGCGCATCGGGTGTTGAGCTGATCGGCCCTGGTGAAAGCGCAGGTTCCTATCGCGAGATCGAGGTGACCGACGGCGAAAACAAGACCGTCAACTTCCGTTGATCCAAGGTTAAAAGTCATAAAAACAAGCAGCCCGGCCCTTGTGTCCGGGCTGTTTCAATGAAAAAAGGCCGCACTCCGGTTAACGGGGATGGTAAAAACGCCGAAAACGGCGGCTAGGGGAAAAGATGATCGTCGTCGATGACGTGCACAAGCATTTCGGCGGGTTTCATGCGGTGGACGGGGCATCGCTGGAAATCCAAAAGGGCTCGATCACCGGTCTGATCGGACCGAACGGGGCCGGAAAAACCACGCTATTCAACGTGATCGCGGGCGTACTTCCACCGACCAGCGGTAAGGTACACATGGACGGTGAGGATATCACTGGCCTGCCCCCGCACGAGCTGTTTCATAAGGGCCTGCTGCGCACCTTCCAGATCGCGCATGAGTTTTCGTCGATGAGTTGCCGTGAAAACCTGATGATGGTGCCCGGCGCACAATCCGGGGAATCGCTGTGGAACACATGGTTCGGGCGTAAGCGTATCGCGGATGAGGAACGCGCACTTAGGGCGAAAGCCGATGAGGTGCTGGAGTTCCTGACAATCGAACATCTGGCCGATCACAAGGCCGGTCAGGTCTCGGGCGGTCAGAAGAAGCTGCTGGAACTTGGCCGAACCATGATGGTCGATGCCAAGATCGTGTTTTTGGACGAGGTCGGCGCTGGTGTGAACCGCACCCTGCTGATGACCATCGCCGACACGATCCTGCGCCTGAACAAGGAACGCGGCTATACCTTCGTCGTTATCGAGCACGACATGGATTTCATCGGCAAGATTTGCGACCCGGTCATCTGTATGGCCGAGGGAAAGGTGCTGGCCGAAGGCACTCTGGACGAGATCAAGGCCAATGAACACGTGATCGAAGCCTACCTAGGCACCGGCCTGAAGAACAAAGACAAGCTGGAGGCGGGCGCATGAGCGACAACCCCTACCAGGACGACAAGGGCAACAAGGACGCCTCGATCACCAATACGCATGGTGTCGGCACCATGACACCAGCGCATCGCAAAAGCGGTGAAACGCAACGGGTCGAGGGCGGTCCTTTCCTGATTGGCGACACCATGACCGGTGGCTATGGCAAAGGGCCGGACATCCTGCATGACTGCACCATCGCCGTTGATAAGGGCGAGATCGCGGTGATCGTCGGCCCCAACGGCGCGGGCAAATCCACCGCAATGAAGGCTGTGTTTGGCATGCTGGACGTACGCCAAGGGTCTGTGCGGCTGGATGGCGAAGATATCACCAATCTCAGCCCGCAAGACCGCGTGGTACGCGGCATGGGCTTTGTCCCGCAGACCTCGAACATTTTTACGTCGATGACGGTGGAAGAGAACCTTGAGATGGGCGCCTTCATCCGTCGTGACGATTTCTCGGATACGATGGAGCAGGTCTATGACCTCTTCCCCATTCTCCGCGACAAACGCAATCAGGCCGCCGGAGAGCTGTCAGGCGGCCAACGCCAACAGGTTGCCGTGGGCCGCGCGCTGATGACCCAGCCCAAGGTGCTGATGCTGGACGAACCCACCGCGGGTGTCTCACCCATCGTAATGGATGAGCTGTTCGACCGGATCATCGAGGTCTCGCGCACCGGGTTACCGATCCTGATGGTCGAACAGAATGCCCGTCAGGCGCTGGAGATTGCGGACAAGGGATATGTACTGGTCCAGGGTCGCAATGCCTATACCGGGACAGGCAAGGAGCTGTTGGCCGATCCAGAAGTTCGCAAGAGTTTCTTGGGGGGATGACGCCAGTGACAGCTACTCTCGTGTTTGATCACTCTGAAATCAGGTCGAAAAGACTTACGAACTTGGAAAATGAGGTAACGAACTAATGGACTTCCTCAACGCCCTTGTGGCGCTCTCCAACTTCGTTCTTGTTCCCGCAATCGCCTATGGCAGCCAGTTGGCGCTGGGCGCTTTGGGGGTGACGCTGATCTACGGCATCCTGCGGTTTTCTAACTTTGCCCATGGCGATACGATGGCCTTTGGCGCGATGATCGCGGTGCTGGTCACTTGGGGCCTGCAAGCCGCAGGCGTCAGTTTCGGGCCGTTGCCAACGGCTCTGCTCGCCCTGCCCTTTGCCATTCTGGGCTGTATCGTTCTGGTGCTGATCACCGACCGGTTGGTCTATCGCTTCTATCGGGAACAGAAGGCCAAGCCTGTCATTCTGGTGATCGTCTCGATGGGCGTGATGTTCATCATGAACGGGCTGGTTCGTTTCATCATCGGTCCGGATGACCAGAGGTTCTCGGACGGAGCGCGTTTCATCGTCTCGGCGCGAGATTTCAAGGCGATGACTGGGCTGCGTGAAGGGCTGGCAATCAAGACCTCCCAGGGCATCACGGTGATCGTCGCGGTTGTCGCCGTGGCGCTGTTGTTCTGGTTCCTGAACAAAACGCGCACTGGCAAATCGATGCGGGCCTATTCTGACAATGAGGATCTTGCGTTGCTGTCCGGTATCAACCCCGAGCGCGTGGTGATGATCACATGGATCATCGTTGCCGCGCTGGCGACCACTGCGGGCGTGCTTTACGGCCTCGACAAAAGCTTCAAGCCATTTGTCTATTTCCAGCTTTTGCTGCCGATCTTTGCCTCGGCTATCGTGGGTGGCCTCGGAAACCCTCTGGGAGCTATCGCGGGCGGTTTCATCATCGCGTTTTCTGAGGTGACGATCACCTACGCGTGGAAGAAAGTGCTCACCTATCTGGCACCTGAAAATCTGGAGCCGTCAGGTTTGGTGCAGTTCCTGTCCACCGATTACAAATTCGCTGTCAGCTTTGCCATTTTGCTGATCGTACTTCTGTTTAAGCCAACCGGCTTGTTCAAAGGAAAAGTGATATGAGCGAGCCAGTCAAAAACACGCTGCTTTTTGTGGTCGTCGGCGCACTCATCCTGTTGACCGGATTCACCCAAAGCTGGAACGCCGCAATCCTGATCCTGAACATGGGCTTGATCTCGGCCATCATGTCGATTGGCGTGAATCTGCAATGGGGCTTTGCTGGCCTCTTCAACGTTGGTGTCATGGGCTTTGTCGCGCTGGGCGGGCTGGCGGTTGTGCTGGTCTCGACACCCCCAACCCCCGGCGCCTGGTCTGGTGGAGGATATGGCGTCATCCTGTCGCTTTTGATGGGCGCGGCAACCGTGGTTGCAGCTGTGATGGTGGCCCAAAAAATGCCCAAGGGACGCACACAAACCTTTGCAATCATCGGTATTCTGGTCGTAGGTTTTTTTGTTTACCGCGCAATTTTTGATCCCAACGTAGCTGCGATCGAAGCGATTGATCCTGCTGTCGCAGGTAATATCGGCGGTTTGAACCTTCCTGTCCTATTCGCTTGGCCTGCCGGGGGACTTTTGGCGGCGGGCGCAGCATGGCTGATCGGAAAAACGGCGCTGGGCCTGCGCTCGGACTATTTGGCAATTGCCACACTTGGTATCGCCGAGATCATCATCGCCGTCATGAAAAACGAGGACTGGCTGGCACGTGGTGTCAAGAACGTCTACGGCATTCCACGTCCCTCACCGGTAGTTGGCTACGAAGTTGAATTGCAGCAAGACCCATCTTTCCTTGCAAGGGCCGAGTGGTTCGGGCTGGATCCGGTTACTGCCTCGACGCTTTCCGTCAAGCTGGGCTACTCTTTGCTGTTCCTGATCGTGCTACTGGTGCTGCTCTGGATGGCGCAGATGGCGCTGAAAAGCCCGTGGGGCCGCATGATGCGCGCTATCCGCGACAATGAGGTTGCCGCCGAGGCGATGGGCAAGGATGTCACCCGCCGCCATCTGCAGATCTTCGTGCTGGGCTCGGCCATCTGCGGCATCGCCGGTGCGATGATGACCACATTGGACGGGCAGCTGACGCCGGGCACTTACAACCCGCTTCGCTTTACCTTCCTTGTCTGGGTCATGGTGATCGTCGGCGGGTCGGGCAACAATTTCGGTGCCGTATTGGGAGCGTTCCTGATTTGGTTCCTGTGGGTTCAGGTTGAACCCATGGGCCTGTGGCTGATGAACCTGATAACCTCAGGCATGCCTGACGGCAGCGCACTTAAGACGCATCTGATCGATAGCGCCGCACATATGCGCCTGTTCACCATGGGGCTGATTCTTTTGATTGTTCTCAGATTCAGTCCAAGAGGGCTGATCCCCGAGAAATAAGCAAAATTTCCTGCGAAATTCCCCTAACGCACCGTTAATCGGTGCGTTTTATTGTGCGGCGAGTCAGAACGCTCTAAATCGGTGTATCGTGATCCACCACATCGCGCTGTGCCCCATACCATGTTTGTTTGGTGCGGAGTTGTAACGATCTGACAGTTAACCAAGATGAGAGCACCGTAGTCGCAATGATTAAACCACTCAGAGTTTTCGCAATCGGGATCCCGCTGATGGCAACGCTATCAGCGTGTATTCCCTCACCCGAACAATTAGAGACCACCCCGGTCAAGGTCCAGACGCCCAAAGGAGTTGTGACCTGTCAGCTTTACCGCCAGGACCGCGTCACCTGGGACCGCGCAATCGATTTTCCGGCCACCAAAATGTCGGTGCCCGAGGCGGATAATTATTGCAGACAGGAAGGCCTGCGCCGGCTTAATCGATAACAATATGGGCGCGCGACTGGTTCGGCGCGCGCCGCACTCCGGCTTCTAGCGATTGCGGAACAAGCCGCCCAGTATGCCCCTGACGATGCGGCGGCCAGTTGTTCCTTTCAGCTCTTTGATCACGGCCTCGCTCATGGCCGTGGCGAAGGTATCCTTTTTGCGCGAAAGACGAGATGACGATCGCCCAATGCGGTTGCCCGAATACCTTCGGGCCGAGGCGTATTCGCGTTCTGCCGGGGTCTGCTGTTCCAGAACTTCGTCGGATTCCGCCTGTTCCGCCGCATTCGCAGCGGCATCCGCGCGCGCCTGCAGAATCTCAAACGCCGATTTGCGGTCGATACGCTTGCCGTATTTTGCATCCATCGGCGAAGCTTTGATCACCGACTGACGCTCAGCTTTGGTAATCGGACCAAGTTGTGAGCCCGGTGGCCGGATCAAAGTGCGCTCGACCACGCCCGGTACACCCTTCTTTTGCAGCATCGACGTCACGGCCTCGCCCACGCCCACCTCTCGGATTGCGGTCTCAGTATCGAAAGCTGGGTTTTCACGATAGGTCTCAGCAGCAAGTCGCAGATTCTTGCGGTCGCGCGCTGTGAAGGCCCGCAGCGCATGTTGGACCCGGTTGCCCAGCTGACCCAAAATATCTTCCGGGATGTCTGCCGGATTCTGCGAGATGAAATAAACGCCAACGCCCTTTGATCGGATCAGGCGCGCCACCTGCTCGACCTTGTCCACCAGCACCTTGGGGGCGTCCTCGAACAGCAAGTGCGCTTCGTCAAAGAAGAACACCAGCTTCGGTTTTTCAGGGTCCCCCACTTCGGGCAGTTCTTCAAACAATTCGCTAAGCAGCCACAACAGGAAAGTCGCGTATAGGCGCGGAGAGCCCATCAGCTTGTCAGAGGCCAGAATGTTCACCATCCCCTGCCCGTTCGCATCTGTCCGCATCAGGTCGGCCAGGTCCAACGCAGGCTCGCCAAACAGATTGGTACCGCCCTGGTTTTCCAGAACCAGCAAGCGGCGTTGAATAGCACCGATCGAAGATGTCGAGACATTGCCATAGCGCAGCGATAGTTGGGCGCGATTCTCGCCTATCCAGACCAGCAATGCCTGCAGGTCTTTCAAGTCGAGCAGCGGCATGCCTTCTTCGTCTGCGACCCGAAAGGCGATGTTCAGAATGCCTTCCTGCGCCTCGCTCAGCTCCATCAGTCGCGATAGTAGCAGTGGGCCCATCTCGGTCACTGTGGTCCGGACCGGATGCCCCTGCTCGCCAAACAGATCCCAGAACGTGACTGGACACGCGGCGTAAGAGAATGTGCCGAACCCGATCTTCGCGGCCCGATCCAAAAAAGCCTGGTGTAATTTGTGGGTTTCGCTTCCAGGCAGCGCCAGCCCCGACAAGTCACCTTTCACATCGGCCAGAAACACTGGAACCCCCGCCTGTGAGAAGCCTTCAGCCAGAATTTGCAGCGTAACCGTTTTGCCCGTACCGGTCGCACCAGCAATCAGGCCATGGCGGTTCGCATATTTCAGCGACAGCCCCTGTGCCACTGAATAGCCGTCGCCACCACCGCCTACGAAGATCTTGTTGTCCATTGAAAATCTGTCCCGAATTCTACCGATCTGCCGCAAGCATACAAAGTTAACCTTTCGCTGCGAGAGTAAATGTTGCTTCTCGTGGCCTAGCTGCGGGGGCAAACTTCCTCCCTGTCGACTGGCCGTGCCTTTGGGCACGGCTTTTTTTTTAATTTCTACGAAAACCGAAAGACGCAAGAATAGTTTTTTAGGGTTAGGAGTTGACCAACGGGTTCCCCTTTCGTAACGTCTGCGCATAACTAAGTCGGCCAGTCCGACGGGGAGAAAATATTCAGGAAGGGAGCCGCTCCACCGGCTCCCTTTTTCGTTGCAGATCGCGGTGTTTCCCACGCATTTCGGCAAAAAACGATCAATTCCCGGTCTGGAATTCGGATTTACCCTGACACCACTGAATTGCGGTGATAGAGGAAACAAAAAACTGGATCAGTTAGATGAGGCATTCATGATCAGGAAACTTGTCCCTTTTAATGTGGCGGCCGCAGCACTGTTATGCGGAACAGCATTTGCGCAGGAAACCACACAGCAACCTGAAGCCGGTGCTGAAGCCGAAGTTGGCAGCGATCTGGATCTGGGTGAATCCGGTCCCCGTGTTGGCGAGCAATACGTCAAAGAACAAACGGGTGAATGGAATATTTCCTGCATCAAAACCGAAGGCGAAGACGATCCCTGCGCGATGGTTCAGATCCTCAATAACCAACAGGGTGATCCGATTGCCGAAGTTTCGATCGGAAAACTGCCCGAAGGCGGTGCCGCTGTTGCTTGGGCGAATGTCGTTGTACCGCTCGAAACCCTGCTGCAGGCGCAATTGGCTATGTCGATCGATGGGGCACCGCGCAAGCTTTACAATTATCACCACTGCATTCCGGTTGGCTGCGTGGCGCAACTGGGTTTGACTCAGGGTGATATCGACGCGATGAAATCAGGCCAAAAGGCGGTGCTGTCGCTGGTTCCTGCGCGCCTGCCAGATCAGGTTCTGAATATGGACATGTCTTTGTCTGGCTTCACAGCAGGCTTTGACGGGCTGAATGTTTCCATAAACTAAGCCCCGCAAAAACATCGAATAAGAAAGCCGCCGTGATAACACGGCGGTTTCTTCATATACGCTTCAACGCAAGAACGGCGTTCAGCCCACCAAAGGCGAAAGCATTGCTAAGGGCGACATTAACTTTCGCCTCACGCGACTCGTTTGGCACCACATCCAGCGCGCATTCGGGGTCGGGCTCTTCATAGCCAATGGTCGGGGCGATCACCCCGTCGCGCAGGGCCATGATACAGGCTAATAGCTCAACTGCGCCGGTACCGCCGATCAGGTGTCCGTGCATGGACTTTGTTGACGAAATCATCAGATCGTCGGCGTGTGGACCAAACACACCAGCAACGGCTGCACATTCGGTTTTGTCATTTGCAGCCGTGCCGGTCCCATGGGCATTTATGTAACCCACATCGCTTGCATTCAGCCGTGCATCCGATAACGCCCCGGCCATGGCCCGTGCTGCCCCTTGTTTGCTGGGCATAACTATGTCGGCCGCGTCCGAGGACATGGCAAAGCCCACGACCTCGCACAGGATATCTGCTCCGCGCGCGCGCGCGTGTTCGTATTCTTCGAACACAAAAACACCCGCACCTTCGCCTTGCACCATCCCGTTTCGGTTTGCGCTAAAGGGCCGACAGGCATCTTTTGACATGACGCGAAGCCCTTCCCATGCCTTGACGCCCCCAAAGCACAGCATCGACTCCGAGCCACCGGTCACCATTGCGGGCGCTGCCCCGCTGCGCACCATCTGAAATGCCTGCGCCATCGCATGGTTCGAAGACGCACACGCTGTTGATACTGTAAAGCTTGGGCCTTTGAGGTTGTGCTCCATCGAAACGTGGCTGGCCGCCGCGTTGTTCATCAGCTTGGGCACGACAAAAGGATGCACGCGATTTTTACCATCCTCGTAAACCGAGCGGTAGTTGTCATCCCAGGTGGAGACGCCACCACCGGCCGTTCCCAGCACCACCCCCGACCGCGCGGCTGTGTCACCCGAGAATACGATACCGGATTGATCGATCGCTTCTTTGGCGGCGGTTAAGGTGAACTGCGTGAACCGATCATACAGCGTCATCTGTTGGCGGTTGAAACGGCCCTCGGCCTCAAAACCCCGGACTTGACCGCCGATCTTGATCGACAGGCGATCCACATCACGAAACTCAAGGTCGGAGATACCACAACGACCCTCGCGCATGGCTTCCAGAGTGTCGGGGACGGAATGGCCCAACGCGTTAATGGTGCCAGCACCCGTAATGACGACGCGTTTCATACCGGCGGTCAGACCTTTTCAGACACGAGTTTTTCGATACCCGCAATGATCGCTGTCACATTCGAAATGTCGAAATCGCCGGATGTGGGCTCGTTTGCGTTGAAGGGCACGGTGATATCGAACTCTTCCTCGATGGCAAAGATACTCTCAACAAGACCCAGGCTATCGATGCCCAATTCTTCGAGCGTACTGTCGGGCGTCACATCCGAAGGCTCAAGCACGGCCTGTTCGGCAATGATTGCTATGACGCGGTCGCTGATGCTCATCTCGATCCCCTGATTTTCGCCTTGGGGATGATTTAATCACTTGAAGGCTGTTTGAAAACAGCCTTTTTCAACGCCTCGACGTCGCGCGACAATCGGGGCAGACGACGTTGGGCTTTATATATCTCGGTATGGCTTTCCATTTTAATGCCCGGGTAGCCCATGATCACGCGCCCAGCAGGAACATTTGACAGAATCTTGGTGCCGCCACCGGCAATGACGCCATCCCCGATGAAAATATTGTCGACAACACCAGTCTGACCACCCAGTACTACGTTATTACCAATCTCGACCGAACCAGAAACGCCGGTTTGCCCACATAACAAACAATCCTGCCCGACTCGGGTGTTGTGTCCCACGTGGACAAGATTATCCAGTTTCGATCCACTACCGATTACAGTATTGCGTATGGTCCCGTTGTCGACAGTGCAGTTCGAGCCGACTTCGACATCGTCGCCAATCTCGACCGCACCCAGCGAATGGATGCGCAACCAGCTTTGCGCCTTTGCATCCCCCTGATCACCCAGAGTTTTCCGCGCATTTTCGGCACCCGAGACTTCTGGCGTGACATAGCTGAAACCGTCCCCGCCGATACGGGCACCCGGCTGCGCGATAAAGCGATCACCGATTTGAGCCCGCGCACCGATGCTGACCATTTCGCGCAGCAGCGCGTTTTCACCAAGCGACGCATCCATCCCGATCACGCAATGCGGGCCGATAACCGAACCCGCGCCGACGCGCGCACGCGCACCGATAACAGCAAGCGGGCCGACCGATACGTCAACCCCGATCTCGGCGGTTTCATCAATGACAGCCGATGGATGAATTCCCGGCGCAATCCCCTGCCCGCGATCCAGCATCGCGGTGATCCCTGCCATCGCCATGCGGGGGCGTTGCACAAAAATGGCGGCCTCAAGCCCCAGTGCTTTCCAGTCCGCGCCATCCCACAAAACCGCGGCCCGTGCTGTACCGGTCTCCAAGGCTTCAGCATATTTTGGCGACATCGCCATGGCCAGATCGGTTGGCCCGGCATCTCCCGGCTCGGCTGCCCGCAAGATGGTCAGCCCAGTCTGGCCTTCTGCGACGACCCCCAGGAAATCGGCGATTTGTTGAACGGTAAACTGCATGTCGGGCGTCCTCGTGGCGGGATTTACCTCGTGATTACCCTTGAACGTCCGGCAGGACCACCCCTGCCGTTTGCAGCGCTTCCCAGATCTTGCGATCCCGGTCATACACGTCGCGGCGATACTGCACCTCGCCTTTGGGGCCAATATAGGCCGTGCGATAAATCAGATGCACCGGAATTTTTTTATCCAGTTCAACCTTCGTTTCTTTGCCCGTGTTCAGCACGCGGTGGAAAAACGCCTTTGGATCCTCTTCCTGCTTGGCCAGCAGCTTATAGGCAAACTCGAACGGTTGCGCCAAACGGATGCATCCATGCGAGAATGCCCGAACCTCGCGTGCGAACAGAGATTTCTGAGGCGTATCATGCAGATAGATGTTGTACTTATTAGGGAACATGAACTTCACCAGCCCCAGTGCGTTGCTTTTGCTGGGGGGCTGACGCATGGAAAACGGGAAATTACGCGCAGTGAACTGGGTAAAGTCAACCGCTCCACGATTAACCTGACGGCCACGGCGGTCGGTGATCTGGATATGGCCGACAGCATTTGGATTGGCCCGTAATTGCGGCAGATATTCCTTCGTGATGATCGAGCGTGGCACATACCAACTTGGGTTGATCACCATATGCTCCATCTCATCCGAGAACTCTGGGCTTCGGCGATCATGTGTGTTTTTGCCGATCACGGCACGAGTCTCAAACGTGACCTGCCCGTCATCGACGATCTTGGCAGAAAAATCGGCCAGATTCACCAGAATATGCCGCTCACCACGGTCTTTGGGTAACCAGCGCTCCCGTTCAAGCGCAACGTAAACAGCTTTCAAGCGGTCTGAAACTGGGCGATTGATCTCGGAAATAGTGCCTTTGCCAGCTACGCCATCCGCCTCAAGACCATGAGCAGCCTGAAAGGATTGCACCGCCGCAAACAGCGCATCATCATAGTTTGGGCTGGCAGTAGGCTTCAGATAACCCATCGCGACAAGTCGATTGCGCAGCCTGATGACACTGTTCCCTGTGTCCCCAAGCTCAAGCTTGGAGACAGGAACGGTCTCGCCCCAGCCACCTTGTGTCATCAGCGCTTCCAGCGCCTTCTTCTGTTTCAACAGCGCAAGATACTGGCGCGATTGAGGCATCATATCCCTGAAATAGGTATCACCCTGGCTGGAAACGAGCAGTTCAAGATGCTCTGCGGCGCTGCGTCGTTCCACCGCCCGCACTAGGCCGGGATCAATCTGCGAAGGCGTTACAGAACCGGAATGCAAGTCTCTGGCATATTTGACAAAAACCCGAGTCAGCTCGGCCTCGAGCATGCCCAGATCACGGGTGTTGCGCGCGTCCTGCATCTTTGTCTTCAAAGTCTGGACGTCGTAACGTGCCCCAGGCAATCCATGCAGATCGGTCGTCGAAAGCGCTTCGATCAGGGCTTTGCGCCGTGCAGCATGTTCGGGCGTATCGCCAACCCAAACCGGATCAAACCCGTTTGTGCGATAAAACTCAGCAATTGCCGGGCTGTTGGACACACTTTCCGCAACGGCCATTTGAAACGCTGTGCCATCCGTCCCCGCCTGCGCGACTGAGGCCGAAGCCACAAGGAAAGCGGCGATAAAAACACTTGAACGAGCACGGGTAACAAATGACATAGGATGGCCCTGTTTCTTCAATGACTTGTCACGCCCTATAAGCGGCGTCTGAAAATAATGTTTTGCTGAGCGCCTGATGTCTATTCACAAATTCATCACCAGACCGCTTCTTTGACCTCTGGTGCGCGTTTGCATCGCCGACGCGCGAACTGCGCCAAAAGCAAGCATACTTGCATCAGTTGCGCAAAAAACTGCCGAAATTTCCCCCTTGATTTGACTGCGACCAAAGATTTCTTGGCTGTTGAATCCTACTGTGCCATAAATCCCGCATCTGGGATGGGAAAAAATTAATACGGCGCGCGTAACATCGTGTGCAGGCAGGAACAGTACGGGACGAAACAAAAAATGACCAAGAGCAGTACCTCGGGCCTGACCCGGCGTGCCCTATTGGGCGCATTCGCCGCAACCGCAGTTGTTGCAGCCCCCACATATTCCAACGCAGCAGGTTTCCTTCGCGGCGGAGGTGATATTCGCCGTATCCGCATGTATTCCGGCCGTACCGGTGAACGTATCGATATGGTCTATTGGGTTGATGGCAAATACATCAAAGACGCGGTGAAAGAGGTCAATCACTTCATGCGCGACTGGCGCAGCGATCAAGTCAAGTCAGTGGACCTGAGGACCATCGACATCATGGCGGCCACCCACAATCTTCTGGATGTCAGCGAACCCTACATGCTGCTGTCGGGTTACCGCTCACCGCAAACCAACGCAATGCTGCGCCGCCGCTCGCGGGGTGTTGCCAAGAATTCGCTTCATATGAAGGGTCAGGCTGCTGATCTGCGACTGTCATCACGCTCGGTCTCGCAAATGGGCAAAGCAGCGATGGCCTGCCGTGCCGGTGGCGTTGGACAGTATTATCGTTCGAATTTCGTTCACATGGATTGCGGTGTCATCCGCTCGTGGCGCGGCTAATCGAGCATTTCATCTTTCGCTTTTGCACAACCCCCATCAGATAGTTCTGGCGGGGGTTTTGTTTTGCCTGGAAAGAACAGGTTCGTGCACCGTCAGTTCTGCGTAATATGACGACTAGCAAGGGTGAAATGGCGCACCTGAGAGGATTCGAACCTCTGGCCTCTGCCTTCGGAGGGCAGCGCTCTATCCAGCTGAGCTACAGGTGCCTTGGCCGTTAGCTACCCTCGTTCCAATCCGGGTGCAACTGCAAATCCGCAGTACGATCAGGCAAACAGATCGTGGGCAAGCTCCAACGCATCGATCAGAGTGTCGACCTCATCCGTCGTGTTATAGAGCCCAAAGCTGGCACGACAGGTAGCAGTGACCCCCAAATGATCCATCAGCGGCCCGGCGCAGTGGTGGCCTGCGCGCACGGCGACACCCTTTTTGTCCAGAATGGTTGAAACATCATGGGCATGCCCTGCCCCATCCAAAGTAAAGCTGAATATCGCGGCTTTGTTCGCTGTGGTGCCTTGAACCTGCAGCCAGTTCAATCCATTCAACCGTTGCATTGCATAATCGCGCAAGCCGGCCTCATGCGATGCGATGCTCTCCATGCCAAGGTCCATCATATAGTCAAGCGCCACACCCAACCCGATGGTCTGCACGATGCCGGGGGTTCCGGCCTCGAACTTCATTGGCGGATCGTTGTAGATCACCTGATCTTTTGAAACCTCTTTGATCATGTCACCGCCACCTATAAAGGGGCGCATTTCAGCCATGCGGTCCGATTTGACAAAAATTGCACCAGAACCGGACGGGCCGTACAGTTTATGACCCGTGATGGCATAGAAGTCACATCCGATGTCATCGACATTGACGGGCATATGAACCGCGCCCTGGCTGCCATCCACCAGAACCGGAACGCCTTTGGCGTGGGCGCCTTGCGTGATTGCTTTGACATCAACCACAGTGCCCAGCACGTTCGAGCATTGGGTCACCGCAACCAGCTTTGTCTCGGGGCCAATGGCGTCGATTACCGCCTGAGGGTCAAGATGACCGGTCGCATCGACATCGACCCATTTCAGCACCACGCCCTGCCGTTCGCGCAGGAAGTGCCACGGTACGATGTTGGCGTGATGCTCCATCACGCTGAGGACAATCTCGTCCCCCGCCTGCAGGCGTGGCATTGCCCAACCGTAGGCGACCAAATTGATTCCCTCGGTCGTACCCGAATTCAGGACAATCTCATTCTCGTTTGATACGCCCAGAAATCGCGCAACCGTGCCACGGACGGCCTCGTATTTCTCAGTCGCAAGGTTCGACAGATAGTGAAGCCCTCGATGCACGTTCGAATATTCGTGCGCATAGGCCCGCGTGATCGCGTCGATCACCATCTGGGGTTTCTGCGCGGAGGCCCCATTGTCTAGATAAGTCAGCGGCTTTCCGTTGACCTGACGTGACAGGATCGGAAAGTCAGCGCGGATTTTTTGTACGTCATACATAGACAGGACTTCCCTATACAGACCCGGCGGGGATCAGCCAAAGAACAAACGGGACGGCCACAAGACCAGAGATCAGGATCACCACAAACGATTTTCCCAACGACTGAAATCGATGCGCCTCGTTGAGAAAATGCAGGGTGATGTAAAGGCTAAGACCCAGCATCGCCAGACTGGCCGGTAAGAATAGAAACGGCAGCGCTGCAACCAGCGCTAGAATGATTGCTTGCCCCGCAATTTGCAGGATTTGCAACCAGACAATCAGCGTCATGAAGTCATTGAACGTTCCCGTTCCACCCAGGACGCGGCCCACTAATAGGAACGTCACGACGCTGATCATGATTGCCGCAACGGAAACAAAAAGCGTCCTCGATAGTGGCTCAGCCAGTTGCTGAACATCCGGACTGATAAGCGGCAGGACGAAGCTGGACGCAGACTGGACCAGTGCGTTCAGGATCACCGCGAGAGAGAAGGCGAGCCACAGTACATCCGTACCCAGCCGCAACGCGAGCAATCGTCTTGCGGCTTCGGCTGGATTGGACAGGGTCAGAACGACCAGGTTGAGCAGTGCGGTGGAATTCATTTAGCAGCCTTTTGCGATTGCTTGAGGCCCGACAACCAGAACCAGAGAAAAACCGCAACCCATAACAGCCCCACAAGTGTTTGCGCTGACCCGGGGCCGATGAAACCGGACACCAGCCCATTCAGCAACACCAAAGGCGCTGACGCGAGAAGCGCCCAGAACAAGGCTAGCCGCGCGCCATAGCTGGTGCCAACGCCCCCCATCATCCGCGCGATGAAATGGGTAAGCCAAGCAAGAAGATAAAAGCACAATGGCAGAATAAAGACCGAGCCCAACAGGGCCCCGCCCATCAGCATGTTCAGCTCTATCCCTTCCAGATGAGCCCTCCGTGCAAGGCCGGGCAATTGCGCGATAAAGCCTATTACACAGAACGCCATCACAAACGCCAATGCGCGATCTTCGCGCGGCCCCATATCAAGCAGCCGACGCACCACACGCCCCGGTCCGCGATACGTGGCCACGATATCAGTTGTGACAGGCATCAGCGGCGGCGTGCCAGCCAATCTTGCAATCGGGACACGATATCAGCTGCCAGATCCTCGTCCTCGATTTCATCGACAGCTTCAGCCAGGAAGGCCAGTGTCAACATGTCGGTTGCTTCCGCAGTTGGTACTCCACGCGAGCGCAGGTAGAACAAAGCCGTTTCATCAATGGCGCCCGAGGTCGAACCGTGCGAACACGCCACGTCATCGGCGTAAATCTCGAGCTCGGGTTTGGCGAGGAACTGACTGTCATCGTCCAGAAGCAGCGACTGGCTGATCTGGTAACCGTCGGTTTTCTGAGCACCTTCCTTCACCAAGATCTTGCCCTGAAAAACACCCGTCGCACCGTTGCGAAGCACCTTCTTGAACACTTGGCGGCTCTCGCAATTCACCGCATCATGGGTGACAAAGACCGTGTCATCATGGAGAAAATCACCGTCTCCAACACACGCACCCGCCACGTGAGCGACCGCATCGTCACCCGTCAGTTCGACGACTTGCTCGTTTCGCGTCAAAACTCCGTTCACGGTCAGCGTGAAGGATTTATAGACGGATTCTTTACCAAGCCGCGAGAACATATGAGTTGCCGCACGGCGTTGATGATCCCTGCCCTGCGCACGGATATGATGCAGTGTGCCATTGTCGGCGATATCGATCTCCATGCATTTGTTGAAGCGCGACGCTGCGGGTCCGTTTTCAAGGATCGTGACTTCGGCACCGCTTTCAACCCGAACGACGTGATGCAGGATCGCATCCGACGTTTCAGATTCATGGCGATAAATCAGGTTAATCGGTTTGCTCGGCTTGCCGGTAACATGAACGGCAACACCATCTGATGCATGGGCCGTATTCAGCGCCGCCAAGGGACGCGCCACCGGTTGTTGGCCTTTTGCTTCAAGAACGCCGTATAACTCTTTGGCCCAATGGATATCTTTGCAACAGATATCTTCCAGCCGATCGATCGTTACACCCTCCAGAGACAGATCATCAGACTCTTCCGGGCTGAATACGCCATCAATGAAAACGATCTTCAGCCGGTCGAGCGCGTGGAACAGAGCCGGTTCATCCGTTTTGAACAAAGCAGCACTGGGAGCTTCCGCAGAGACCAGAGTGTCTGGACGGGTATATTTCCAGTATTCATCTCGACGACTGGGCAAACCCATCGCGCGTACACGAGCAATTGCGGCTTCGCGCGCTTTGCGTGTGCATCCCGCATCCGGCATGGTCAGCGCTGCCAGCCGTTCCTCGGTCGCCGTTTGTTTCGCTTGGGGCAATGCCATCAGTTCACCTCGGCCAGAATGTCGGCATAGCCGTTGTTTTCAACTTCCAGCGCCAGTTCGGGGCCGCCGGATTTCACGATGCGACCATCCGCCATGATGTGAACCACGTCAGGTTTGATGTGATCGAGAAGCCGCTGATAGTGCGTGATAACAAGGAAACCCCGCCCTTCATCGCGCAGGGCGTTCACACCCTCGGCCACCAGTTTCATCGCGTCCACGTCAAGGCCCGAGTCTGTCTCATCCAGGATGCACATCTTCGGCTCAAGCATCGCCATTTGCAGGATTTCGTTGCGCTTTTTCTCACCACCCGAAAAGCCAACATTGACCGGACGTTTCAACATTTCAGCGTCGATTTTCAGCGCCTTGGCCTTGGCACGAACCTCTTTCAAAAAATCCGTCGCCGACAGCTCTTCCTCGCCACGTGCTTTGCGCTGCGCATTCACGGCGGTGCGCAGGAAGGTCATGTTGCCCACACCGGGAATCTCGACCGGGTACTGGAACGCCAGAAACACACCTGCGGCTGCACGTTCTTCCGGTTCCATCTCAAGCAGATCCTCGCCATCAAGCGTCGCGCCGCCCTCGGTCACCTCATAGCCATCACGACCAGACAACACGTAGCTGAGCGTTGATTTGCCCGAGCCATTGGGCCCCATGATCGCATGCACCTTGCCAGGCTCGACCGTCAGGTCGACCCCTTTCAGAATTTGCTTGTCTTCTTCCTCAAGTTTGACGTGCAGGTTATTGATTTCCAGCATTTTCTGTCCTTTAGCATCTCGCAAGGGGCGCATTGCGACCCCGATAAGTTCTTATCCCAGCACCTTGCGGATCACGCGGGCGATGATCCATCCAAGCAACGCGCCTGCGCCCACTGCCCAAACCGGGTTTATGAAGTCCATGTACTTGGTATTGACGTAAGCAACCCCCAACAGGCCGCCGAGCACCGGCAACGCATAGCCAAGCACGGTCAGGACATCGTCCTTTCGGATTCGCTGTTGGGGTTTTGGTGTCATCAGCCGACTGATCCCTCAAGGCTGATTGCCACAAGCTGTTGCGCTTCCATCGCAAATTCCATCGGCAGCGCCTGCAGAACGTCCTTGCAGAACCCGTTGACGACCAAGGCCACGGCTTCTTCCTCGTCCATGCCACGCTGACGGCAATAGAACAGCTGATCGTCGTCTACCTTCGAAGTAGTCGCCTCGTGCTCGACCCGAGATGAGTTGTTCTTCACCTCGATATACGGAACCGTATGCGCCCCGCATTTGTCGCCAATCAGCAAGCTGTCGCACTGCGTATAGTTGCGGCTGTCCTTGGCCTTTGGATGCATCGACACCAGACCACGATAGGTATTCTGCGCCTTACCGGCGCTGATCCCTTTCGATACGATCCGCGACTTGGTGTTCTTGCCCAGATGCACCATCTTGGTGCCGGTGTCGGCTTGCTGCATGTTGTTCGTGATTGCGATCGAGTAGAACTCACCCTGGCTATCGTCGCCACGCAGGATGCAAGACGGGTATTTCCAGGTTACGGCTGAGCCGGTTTCGACCTGCGTCCACATCACCTTGGAGCGATCACCCCGACAATCGGCGCGCTTGGTCACGAAGTTGTAGATACCGCCCTTGCCATTCTCATCTCCGGGGAACCAATTCTGAACGGTCGAGTATTTCACCTCGGCATCTTCTTCGACGATGATCTCGACAACCGCCGCGTGCAACTGAGCGGTGTCGCGCTGGGGCGCGGTGCAGCCTTCCAGATATGAGACGTAAGAGCCCTTGTCGGCGATGATCAGCGTGCGCTCAAACTGGCCGGTATTTTCTGCATTGATGCGGAAATATGTGCTCAGTTCCATCGGGCAGCGTACGCCCGGCGGGACGTAGACGAATGAACCATCCGAGAATACAGCTGAGTTCAGCGTGGCATAGAAATTGTCCGAGACCGGTACGACCGTCCCTAGGTATTTCTTGACCAGTTCCGGATGCTCTTTGATCGCCTCGGAAATCGAGCAGAAGATAACGCCGGCTTTCTTCAACTCTTCCTGAAAAGTCGTCCCGACCGAAACCGAGTCAAATACTGCATCAACAGCAACCTTACGGCCTTCTGCCGGTGCATTCTCAGCGCCCTCGACACCTGCCAGGATCATCTGTTCTTTCAAAGGGATACCCAGCTTTTCGTAAGTCGCCAGAAGTTTGGGATCGACCTCATCAAGAGATTTGGGTTTATCTTCCATCGATTTCGGACGGGCATAATAATACTGGTCCTGAAAGTCGATCGGCGGGTAGTGCACCATCGCCCATTTAGGCTCTTCCATCTGGGTCCAGCGCTCGAACGCGGCCAGACGCCATTCGGTCATCCACTCAGGTTCATCATTTTTGTCCGAAATCAGACGAACGATATCGGGATTCACGCCTTTTGGCGCATACTCCATCTCGATATCAGTTTCCCAGCCGTATTTATAAGTGCTGACCTCGCGAACCGCGTCTACGGTTTCCTGATCGACACCCTCTTTCACCTGGGTCTGGTCCAAAGCGGCCATAATTCACCCTCCGTCAGATCACGCGGCCCGCGCGCGATGCTTTTTCTCTTTTTCAAGCCACGTTTCCGCGAAACGCAGCACATCTTCTTCTGCCGTCTCTGGCCCCAGCGATACGCGGATTGCGCTAGAGGCCGTCATCTCATCAAATCCCATGGCCGTCAGTACGGCGCTTGCACGAACCTTGCCGCTGGAACAGGCCGAGCCTGCGCTGACCGCAAATCCCGACAAATCCATCTGCATGACCTGGGTCTCACCCTTCCAGCCTGGTGTGGCGAAGCACAGAGTGTTGGGGAGTCGCCCTTTGTCTTTCCCGACAAAAATAGTAGCTTTCGTACCAGCCTCAAGAGCGTTTTCTAGAATATTTCTAAGTTCTGCAACGTTTTCCCAAACGCCATTTGCTAAATCACGGGACGCGGCTTCAGCTGCTGCTCCGAACCCCGCAATTCCAGTGACATTTTCTGTCCCCGAGCGACGCCCCATCTCCTGCCCGCCGCCCTTGATTTGCGCAGCAAGATCGGTGCCGCGTTTCATCACCAACGCCCCGATCCCTTTTGGCCCGCCAAGTTTGTGGGCTGAAATCAGCGCCATCTCAGCCCCCAGCCAGTTGAAGGCTATCGGCAACTTACCAAAAGCCTGAGTCGCGTCGGTGACCGCAAGACCGGCAGGCAAAGTTTGAACAATTCCAGTTTCCGAATTGGCCAGTTGCAGCGTGGATCGGGAAGCGTCCGGCACGTCAACGTAACCGCCTTGGGAGACAGGCAGAACCTCATTAATCCAAGCTCTTACCGCGTCATGTTCAATCGCTGCACCTTGAAGATCGCGCCCCGCCATGGCCAAAGTCGCTGCCTCAGTCGCGCCGGATGTAAACACGATGTCGGCACCATCGGCCCCAAACGCTGTTGCGATTTGAGCCCGCGCTTTCTCGACCACCGCTTTTGCGGCGCGCCCTTCGGCATGGACCGAGGACGGATTGCCCACCAAATCCATCGCCGCGATCATTGCATCGCGGGCCTCGGGCCTCAGAGCGGAGGTGGCGTTATGGTCGAGATAAACCCGTTTCATAGATGTATCTTTTCCAAGATGGGTTTTGACGGAACACAGAAAAACGTCATCAGATCAATCGTCCACGACTGCGAACAAGCTAGGAACAGCGGGACACGGTGCAAGATCATTCCGAATCACATCCGACAGCCGCGTTTGATGCAGGAATACGTAAACATTCGCGCTCAGGCTTTCCCACAACCGATTGGTCAGTGACTGCGCCCGGCTGCCCGAAGACGCGCCCGAGGCACCTGCCCCCTTGTGCATCGCATCCACCGTCTCATCAACCGCGGCCAGTATCTCGACCACACGGATTTCCGAGGCTGGTCGCGCCAGGCGATAGCCCCCACCCGGTCCGCGTACTGAACTGACCAGATCAGCTCGGCGCAGTTTCACGAAAAGCTGCTCCAAATACGGCAGTGAAATATCCTGACGTTCGGAAATCTCGCCCAACGTGACAAGTTTGTCCGAGGACTGAAGGGCGATATCCGCCAGCGCAACCATCGCATAGCGGCCTTTGGTCGACAGCTTCATTTTGTTTCCTTCAGGCAAGAACTGTGCGAAAACATTGACGTCGCCCGAGCCAGTGCGTATCTCCCACTGACAGCGTTTTCACGCGACACAATGTAATTAGAACCGTTCTAAGGTACCTGAGGATTACCGTCAAGATAATCTCGGGGCCGACGCGTCAAAAAACAGGACCAAAGCACACATGCCCGAGGTGATTTTTCCCGGACCCGAAGGCCGCCTGGAAGGCCGCTACCACCCGCAAAAGGAAAAAGACGCACCGATCGCTATCGTGCTTCACCCGCATCCACAATTTGGCGGGACCATGAACAACAAGGTGGTCTATAACCTGCATTACGCCTTTTACAACATGGGCTTCACGGTTCTGCGTTTTAACTTTCGCGGCGTTGGTCGCAGCCAGGGCGAGTATGACCAGGGTGTAGGTGAGCTGAGCGATGCAGCATCAGCGCTGGATTACCTTCAGTCGATGAACAACAACTCCAAGCATTGCTGGGTCGCTGGGTTCTCGTTCGGTGCATGGATCGGAATGCAGCTTCTGATGCGCCGCCCCGAGATCACTGGCTTCATCAGTGTATCGCCGCCCGCAAACATGTACGACTTTTCGTTCTTGGCACCCTGCCCGTCTTCTGGCTTGATCATCAACGGATTGGCGGACCGTGTCGCGCCACCTGCAGACACTGCGTCTCTGGTCGGAAAGCTGCATGAACAAAAGGGTATCACCATCACCCATAATGAGGTGGAAGGTGCCGATCACTTCTTCCAAGACCGCCACATGGACACGCTGATGACAGATGTGACGGATTACGTGAAACGCCGCCTGACAGAGAATACGCGCTGATGTCCGATACCATCACTACCCTCGCCGCCAGATTGGCCGAGGACACGATGAAGGTTATGGACGAGACAGGCGAGGATCGATTCTTTGTGGAGGTTGGAGACGTTCTCGGCGCAGCCTCGCAATCTCTGGAAGAAGCGTTCTTGACCGAAATCCGGGTTAGGCTGGCGGAACGCAAGGCGCGTCAATTCGTGGTGAAAAGACTGTCTGAACATCGATCCAAGCTGAAAGCGATCGAAAAGCAGTAAAGATTGCTTAGCGTCTGAAGAAAAGAAAAGGAGCCCGAAAGCTCCTTTTCGAGGATATCGCTCGGTGGGCGCCTAAACCGGAAAACCTGTGAACCGCTCAACATTCTGGGCTGCATCAATGTCGACGGACCCCCCGTCTGCAAGCCACCCCAACGCCACAATCAAAACCGAAGCGATAATGACCGATTTTGCAAAAGTCGTCATCTTATCAAACTCATTAAAAACACACTAAAAACAATCGAGTGTTTAGCACGAATGCAAAAGCCCGAATAGTCGGGTTTACCTGACCTTTGGTAAAGTTAGGGTTTTGATCATCTGCATCTGAATCCCCTTGCCCAAATAATCGCAAGTATGCTCAACCTTTCGCGATAATTCAGAGAGGCATCGCTCGTGCCAAAGACCTACCTAATCCTAATGTTGACTGTTATCGCGGAAACCATCGGCACGACTGCGTTGCAGGCTAGCCATCAGTTTACGCGATTTTGGCCGTCGGCTCTTGTCGTGGTTGGCTATGGGGCAGCCTTTTGTCTTATGGCCCTCACGTTAAAGGTCATGCCCGTGGGCATTGTCTATGCAATCTGGTCGGGCCTCGGTATTGCCCTGATCGCACTGATTGGATTTCTGGTTTTTGGCCAAAAACTCGATTGGCCCGCAGTCTTGGGTTTGGGCATGATTTTGAGTGGCATTCTGATCATCCACCTGTTTTCAGCCACAGCGGGCCACTGACCGCCGGTTAGGGCTGGTATATTTTGTCGCGCCGCGTTATGCGCGCGGCAACTTCCCGTTCAAAGGCTGACCTCTCATGGACCTGCGCAATATCGCAATCATCGCTCACGTGGACCACGGCAAGACGACCCTGGTGGATGAGCTGCTTAAACAATCCGGCGCGTTCCGGGAAAACCAGGCCGTGGCAGAACGCGCCATGGACAGCAACGACCTGGAACGCGAACGCGGCATTACCATCCTGGCCAAAGCCACCAGCGTTGAGTGGAAGGATACCCGCATTAACATCGTCGACACCCCCGGCCACGCTGATTTCGGTGGGGAAGTCGAACGTATTCTCAGCATGGTCGACGGCGTTGTACTGCTGGTCGATGCCGCCGAAGGCCCGATGCCGCAAACCAAATTCGTGACCTCAAAGGCGCTGGCTTTGGGCCTGCGCCCGATTGTCGTGCTGAACAAGGTCGACAAACCCGATGCCGAGCCTGATCGCGCGCTGGACGAATGTTTCGACCTTTTCGCCAACTTGGGCGCCGATGACGATCAGCTGGACTTCCCGGCCATGTATGCTTCGGGCCGGTCCGGCTGGGCCGATATGGAGCTTGACGGTCCGCGCAAGGACTTGACCGCCCTGTTCGATCTGATCGTTGATCACGTCCCCGCCCCCAAGCAGATCGAGAAAAAGGACGAACCGTTCAGGATGCTCGCCACCACTTTGGGCAGCGATCCATTCATCGGTCGTATTTTGACCGGTCGTGTGGAAAGTGGAACTCTGAAAGCGGGTGACAGCCTCAAGGCACTCAGCCGAGATGGCACCCAGATTGAAAGCTTCCGCGCGTCGAAAATCCTTGCATTCCGTGGATTAGCTCAACAACCCATTGACGTCGCTGAAGCAGGCGACATTGTCACGATTGCGGGTATGAGCAAAGCCACCGTGGCAGATTCCCTTGTAGCCCCGCAAGTCGAAGAGGCCCTGCCTGCCCAGCCTATCGATCCGCCAACCATCACAGTGACCTTCGGCATAAACGATTCCCCGCTGGCCGGTCGTGACGGCAAAAAGGTTCAGTCTCGGGTCATTCGTGATCGCCTGATGAAAGAAGCCGAATCGAACGTAGCCATCCGCATCAGCGACACGCCCGGCGGCGAAGCCTTCGAGGTTGCTGGTCGCGGCGAATTGCAGATGGGTGTTCTGATCGAAAACATGCGTCGCGAAGGATTCGAGCTTAGCATCTCGCGCCCACAGGTTTTGTTCCGCGAGGAGGACGGCCAGCGCCTTGAACCTATCGAAGAAGTCACGATCGATGTGGATGATGAATATTCTGGCGCGGTGATCGAGAAAATCACTGGTGCGCGCAAAGGTGAACTGGCTGAAATGCGCCCTGCAGGGGCGGGCAAGACCCGGATCATCGCCCACGTGCCGTCTCGTGGCCTGATCGGCTATCACGGAGAGTTCCTGACCGATACACGCGGAACTGGTGTCTTGAACCGGGTCTTCCACGGCTGGGCGGCCCATAAAGGGCAGATTCCTGGTCGACGTGCGGGTGTTCTGATCTCGATGGAAAACGGTCAGGCGGTCGCCTATGCGCTGTGGAATTTGGAAGAGCGTGGCCGCATGTTTGTTGGACCGCAAACCGATGTCTACCAGGGCATGGTGATCGGTGAACATTCGCGAGACAACGATCTGGAAGTGAATCCGCTGAAAGGTAAAAAGCTAACTAACGTGCGTGCCAGTGGATCGGACGACGCAGTAAGGCTGACCCCTCATATTCAGTTCTCACTTGAAGAGGCAATCGCCTATATCGACGACGATGAACTGGTCGAGGTGACGCCTAATGCGATCCGGCTTCGCAAACGTTACCTGGATCCGCACGAGCGTAAACGGATGTCGAAATCAGCCTGATCAATGCTGTGAACTTGTTCACGTTTTGGAAACATTGCCACATTCGTGACATTTTTGCGTCAGGCTAGAAACAACACAGAAAAAGAAGACCTGGTGCAACAGCAGGTCTTCTTTTTGTTTTTTATGGATTAATCGTGTTTGAGTGAGCTGGATCACAGAAATCCAACAGAAAGTTTGCTTGAAAATAGGCGATAGAAAGAGGACTTTGTGTTCAAAGTGTGACGCCGTTTGAGTATACGGCAATTTAGTTAACGAGTGCTTAAGGAGCGTGCGATGCGCATCAAATCCAAACTGTTATCGATTGCTTTTGCTTCCGCAATCTTACCCTTCATCTTCGGAAATTCCGCTCAGGCGGCTGGTACTTGCACAGTGAGCACGGCCAAACAGTCTGTTTCGTCGAACACTCTTTGTGCCTGCGACGTGGTTACTTCAGGCATGCTCCGTTACATCCAACGGCGCGCCGACTTCGAGTCGATCCTGGAGCGTACAATTCTTGATTGCCCGAGATTTGCAGCTGTTTTGACTGACTTGCCTACGGCGAGCATCGGCATTAACCCGCAGCGCACGGGTGACGGTGCCTCAGACGAAAGAACCGAGCGCGATAGGCCTGATACCCCGGTCACACCCGATTCACCTGACACACCTGATACGCCTGACACACCCGATACGCCTGACACACCCGATACGCCTGAGAAGCCAAACGGCGACGACGAAAAAGCCAAGGAAGAAAGAAAAAAGGCAAAGGAAAACAGGAAAAAGGCGAAAGAAGAGCGTGAAAAGGCAAGGGAATACAGGGAAAGAGTCAAAGATAAGAGAAAGACAATCAAGCAGCACCGGCAAACGGCTAAAGACTATTCTGAAAAAGCCAAGCAACTACGTGACGCTGGCGATATAAAGGGTGCGAAGCAGGCAAGGGAACAAGCGCGACTGTTTGCTGGGTGGGCCAAAGAAAGCCAAGCTTGGGCTAATGAGCAACGTGCCTACGCACAACAACATGCCGCTAACGCCAAGATGTACCGGGAAAGTGCCCGGCAGTCGCAAGAGCGTTTGGGTAAACTGTCAATAGCCGAAGCCAAACGGGTCAAAGACAGGGCCAAATCCCAAGAACGCAGAGCTGAGCGCGAAAAAGAGGATGATCGCGGTCATTAATTCCTTCGATCAGGGTTGTGCGCGACCATAGCGCCACTGACGAGAATAGCGGATGGGCGGCGTGCAGATGCACCCGCCCACTCTAGTTGAGGTCGAAGAACTCAGCTTTTTCCATAAACTCCCAGCCATCTGGCGGGCTGCTTAGGATCTTGCATCCTCAGGAACAGATAGCGCGTCGCCTTCCAAGGCTTGATCTGATTGGTCAAATTATCCAGAACCAGATCGCCGCCGCTCGACCGATAAACCAAAACAGCATGAGAGTTTCTGCGCGTATCCAACACTGTCGCGAGCAGTAGTTTACGAGGGTCGAAACCAGCCTGGATCAAATCTCTTTTCTTTAGAAGCGCAAAATCTTCGCAGTCACCACCGCGCGACGTTGGAAGCGCCCAGAGTTCACTGGTTTTGTATTGCGACTGATCCGTGACCTCTCGCGTGGATCGATTAACGCGGCGGTTGATCTCTTTGACAAGCTTCAATTCTTGGCTGGTGGATAAGGAACCGATACCTTTTTGCGCACATGCCCAGGAATACTTACCGCAAAGCTGACGCGCACCGGAGGGTGGTGGCGAGGCAGCGATACTCGGGATAAACGCGGCATCTTTCGCCGATGCTTCAGTCCCAAACAACAGCGAACCGTTAATCAGGATAGCCAAACCAAACAGCCCGCCAAGCTTGGCAGCGCTCTTTAAGTGGGCGTCTAAGGTCGTACCAAAGAATTTCATGCCTGTCCCTCGAGTCCTATTAATCCCTGCAAACTGCGTGGATCAGAACCCATCTGTATACCGGACCATATCCGCAAACCGTGGTTGTCACGCAATCAAATCCGAGATTGAGCGGAAAAAACGGCGGAAATTCGTCACTTTTCGTGACCATTTCCGCGCAAGAAAGTGGCGCGAAGTGCCACAATCGGACAGAAAAATATGTTCAAAACCAACAGGAAGCACGCACAACCCATTGTAATAATGTGTATAAATTCAGAGCGATCGTGAAGAGCCGCCCACGCTAAAATGCATGGCAGGTCGCACGGCTCTGGGCCGGGCAGAATTTGCAAATTTCATGCGAAGGTAGATTTAGCCTGATTCTCAGTCGGTAATTTCAACGACCACCAGCTCTCGCTCGCTGGCGCCACGGGCATGATCCAATGCCTGCTGATATGCAGGAGAATTGTAGCACTCTACCGCAGCATCGACGGTTGGGAAGCGGGCGACCACATTGCGTGGTCGCTCTTTGCCCTCTAACTGCACGTAACGTGCCGCGCGGGCGATGAATTCACCCCCATGCGCCGCAATTGCCGGCCCTGCAAGCTCGGCGTATTTACCGTAGGCATCGGCGTCTGTCACAGTGACGTGTGCGATCCAAAGTGCTGGCATCTTATCCTCCCAAAACCTGTTCAGCCGCCTTGATTGCAGCCTCTGCATTCGAGGCATCCTTGCCCCCACCCTGTGCCATGTCAGGCCGTCCACCACCGCCCTTGCCGCCAAGTTCAGTCACCGCCGCGCGGACCAGATCCACCGCAGATACCGTGTCTGTCAGGTCCGAAGTGACACCCGCTGCGACGGCCGCTTTGCCCCCTGTATCAGCAATCAATAATACTGCGCCCGTACCCAGACGGCTTTTGTGCTCATCAATCAACGCAGGCAGGTCCTTTCCGGAAACACCCGTGAGCGACTGCGCAAAGAACGCCACACCGTTCACATCGCGCGCTTCAGCGCCACTGCCCTGTCCCGCACCTCCGGCCATCGCCAGATCGCGGCGCAACTGCGCAACTTCGTTCTGCAGCGATTTACGCTCGTCCAACAGAGTCTTCACACGTGCCACAACGTCGTCCGGCTGGGCTTTCAACTCAAGCGCAATCGCTGAAAGGCGATGATCTTGTTTCGACAGATACTTAAATGCGTCATCACCGGTCAAAGCTTCGATCCGCCGCACGCCCGCGCTGCTGGCACTGTCGCCCAACACGACGAAGGTTCCGATATCACCGGTCTGGCGCACATGGGTACCGCCACACAGTTCAATCGACCATGTTTCGCCATCCTGGCCTTTGCCGGTGGGTGCTTTGCCCATCGAAACCACGCGCACCTCATCCCCGTATTTCTCACCGAACAGAGCTTGAGCACCCAGTTCACGGGCGTCATCAGGTGTCATAATCCTGGTTTCCACGGTTGAGTTTTGCCGGATGAATGCGTTCACCTCTCGCTCAACTTTCTGCACTTCTTCCAGTGTCAGAGCCTTGGAATGGCTGAAATCGAACCGCAAACGATCTGATGCGTTGAGCGACCCGCGCTGCGCCACGTGGTCACCCAATGTCTCGCGCAGAGCTTCATGCAGAAGGTGCGTCGCGGAGTGGTTGGCACGAATGGCCGTGCGGCGCGCGTGATCGACTGCTAGCTCAACTGCGTCACCTTTTGAGATCGCCCCATGATCAATCGTGACCTTGTGAGCATAGACTTTGCCATCAGCAAACTTTCTGGTGTCTTCAACGCGGGCGATATCGTCGCGCTCATCCAACCTGCGAATTTCACCGGTGTCGCCGACCTGGCCGCCGGCCTCGCCATAGAACGGTGTCTGATTGACTACGACCCAGCCGGTACCACCCTTCTCGATCTTGTCGACCAATACACCATCGACCACCAACGCAGCGACCTGCCCTTCGGCCTTTTCAGTATCGTAGCCAAGGAAATCGGTCGCACCGGCCGCATCCAGCACATCGAACCAAACCACCTGATCGGCAGATTCGCCAGACCCGGCCCACGCCGCGCGAGCCTTGGCTTTTTGTTCGGCCATGGCCACGTCAAATCCATCGGTGTCGACGGTTCGACCTTTCTCGCGCAGCGCATCCTGCGTCAGATCAAGCGGGAAACCATAGGTATCATACAGTTTGAACGCCGCGTCTCCGGGTAGTGGATCGCCTTCAGGTAGGCCCGAGACTTCCTCATCCAACAGCTTCAGACCGCGATCCAATGTTTGCTTGAACCGAGTTTCCTCAAGCAGCAGTGTCTCTTCGATCAGTGGCTGCGCCTGACCGAGCTCTGAATATTGCGCACCCATCAATTGCACCAGCGTGGGTACCAGGCGGTGCATCACCGGATCTTTGGCCCCCAACAGATGCGCATGGCGCATCGCGCGGCGCATGATACGGCGCAGAACATACCCTCGCCCATCGTTTGACGGCATCACACCATCCGCGATCAGGAACGAAGTTGAACGCAAGTGGTCCGCAATCACGCGATGATGCACGTTTTGATCCCCATAAGGATCAACACCGGTCGCATCCGCAGAGGCTTCGATCAGCGTTTTGAACAGATCGGTGTCATAATTGTCGTGGCTGCCTTGCAGCAACGCACCAATGCGTTCCAATCCCATGCCGGTGTCGATCGACTGCATGTCGAGTTCGACCATCGAGCCGTCTTCGAACTGCTCGTTCTGCATGAAAACGATGTTCCAGATTTCGATGAACCGATCACCATCTTCCTCAGCCGAACCCGGAGGCCCACCCCAGATGTGATCACCGTGGTCATAGAAAATCTCGGTGCACGGGCCGCAGGGGCCGGTAGGGCCCATTTGCCAGAAATTGTCATTGGTAGCGATGCGGATGATCCGGTCTTCAGGGACACCAACCTTTTTCCAGATTTCAAATGCCTCATCATCGGTGTGATAGACAGTGGCCAACAGACGGTTCTTATCGATACCAAAATCTTTGGTGATCAGTTCCCAAGCGAACGGTATCGCCTCATGCTTAAAGTAATCCCCGAATGAGAAATTCCCCAGCATTTCAAAGAACGTATGGTGGCGAGCGGTATAGCCCACATTGTCCAGATCGTTGTGTTTGCCGCCTGCACGCACGCATTTCTGTGCAGTGGTAGCACGGCTGTAGTCGCGGGTTTCGACGCCAGTAAACAGATTCTTGAACTGAACCATACCCGAGTTGACGAACATCAGTGTCGGATCATTGCGCGGAACCAGCGGGCTAGACGCAACCACTTCGTGCCCCTGCTTGGCAAAGTAGTTCAGGAAGGTAGATCGAATGTCGTTCAGCGTTGGCATAAGGCTCTCTCGGCGCGCAGTCGTTATGGTCAGCAAAGGTTTAGCCCCACCCCCCGAGAGTGTCCACAGCATTGGCCCATCCGAAACGAAACAAGGCGGCCCCGAGGGGCCACCCTGTTCCAGATAGATTCAGCACTACCGGGGTGCCGGGGGATTTCTTTGGTTCCCCCTCAGGCACGCTTTAAGCTTCGAGGATGTCATCCTCTTCCGCTTCGGGTGGCATTTCAAAGTCTAACCCATGCGCGGCACGTATTTTGTCTTCGATCTCGAGCGCCGCACGGGAATTGTCACGTAGATATTGCTTGGCATTCTCACGCCCCTGCCCGATCCGCTCATCACCGTAGCTGAACCACGAACCCGACTTTTCGACCACACCGGCCTTGACGCCCAGATCCAGAAGCTCACCCATTTTGCTGATGCCTTCGCCATACATGATGTCGAATTCCACCTGCTTGAACGGCGGTGCCACCTTGTTCTTGACGACCTTGACGCGGGTCTGGTTGCCCACAACTTCGTCCCGATCCTTGATCGCACCGATACGGCGAATATCCAGACGGACCGAGCTGTAGAATTTCAACGCATTACCACCGGTAGTGGTTTCCGGGCTGCCAAACATCACACCGATCTTCATCCTGATCTGGTTTATGAAGATCACCATGCAGTTCGAGCGATTGATCGAGCCGGTCAGCTTGCGCATCGCCTGGCTCATCAGCCGGGCCTGAACACCCACGCTGCTGTCACCCATGTCGCCTTCCAACTCGGATTTCGGCGTCAGCGCCGCAACCGAGTCGACCACGACCATGTTCACGGCTCCCGACCGCACCAAGGTGTCGGTGATCTCAAGTGCCTGCTCGCCAGTGTCGGGCTGAGAGATCAGCAATTCATCCAGATCCACACCCAGCTTGCGCGCATATTGAGGGTCCAGTGCATGTTCTGCGTCGACGAACGCGCAGACTCCGCCGCGTTTTTGCTGTTCAGCGATGCAGTGCAGCGTCAGCGTGGTCTTACCCGAGCTTTCCGGGCCATAAATCTCGACGATCCGGCCCATCGGCAGGCCGCCGATCCCCAGAGCGATATCCAAGCCCAGCGATCCGGTCGAGCTCGCATCGATATCCTGCTTGGAATCTTCGCCCAACTTCATGATCGAGCCTTTGCCGAACTGCCGTTCGATCTGGGCCAATGCGCTGTCGAGCGCCTTTTGCTTGTCTGCGTTTTTCTTGTCGCTCATCGTCAGAAGATCCGCCATTGTCCTGTCGCCTTCTCTTTTGTCACACCCTTGATCGGGCGGCAATCGCTGCTTTGTTCGCCTCTTGTTCCTTATGGGACCAAAAAGAGAACATTTCAACTAAAACTTATGAAAACTACTCTTCAGCAATTGTGTTAAAGAGTCGTTTACGACAATCTGAGACATGAAAGGCATTGAAGAGAAAAGATAAATGCTTGTTTTCTATGAAAAGCGGCTTGCGCTTCTGTCTGTTCCAAAGACCGGCTCCACCGCGTATCAATCAGCTTTACGCGATCGGGCCGATATCGTCGTGTCCGGACCAACAGACCTGAAACATGCGAACATGCGCCGCTATGATCGTTTCTTCCAGACCATGTTTCGCAAGATGTTTGATGCAGAAATGGACGTCATGGCCATAGTGCGCGAACCTGTCGATTGGTTGGGAAGTTGGTATCGATTTCGAACGCGCGCCGAATTGGCAGGTCATCCGCATTCCACAAAAGGTTTAAGCTTCGAGGCATTTCTTGACGCCTATATGCAAAACCCCCGCCCGGTCTACGCAGATGTGGGGTGCCAAACCGATTTTTTGCAACCCCGCAGTAACGGTAAAGGTGTTGCGCATATCTTCAAATATGACAGCCAGCAAAAGATACTGGATTTCCTTCAGAATCGGCTGGAATGTAAAATCGATCTACCGCGTGAGAACGTATCGCCCGCTTGCCCGATGGACTTCTCAAAACAAACTGAACTCCGGTTCCAATCATTGAACGCCGCAGAATACGCATTGTATCGTGCTGCCGAATAGCGTTTTCAGTTCATTTGCTGAAACACCGCTTCGGTCAGTTGGGTCAACGAAAACGGCTTGGGCAGGAAGGTGGAATTTTCGATCTGAGGACCAGATTCGCCGAACGCCCCCTCAGTATAGCCTGACATGAAGACCACCCGAACGTCAGGACGTGTTTTCATGGCCTCGCGCACCCAAGTCGGGCCGTCCATTCCGGGCATGACCACATCGGTGACAAAAACATCCACCAGCAAATTGGGGTCGTCCAACAATTGCAGCGCATCTTCGGCTGATTCAGCTTCAAGCACAGTGTAGCCTTTCAAGCGAAGCGCCCGCGTCGCGAAGGCGCGCACCGGGGCTTCGTCTTCGACCAACAAAACCACGCCTTCACCCAATCGGGAACTTTGCACCTCTGACGTATCGGGGGCCTCAGGCTCCGATTCTTGGACCCGGGAACTCACAGGCAAGAGCACGGTGAATTCCGTTCCCCGGTCCTGCACACTGTCGACAAATATGAAACCACCAGTCTGTTTTACGATCCCGTAAACAGTCGATAGCCCCAGCCCCGTCCCCTCGCCTGTGCGTTTGGTCGTATAAAATGGCTCAAACACCTTTTGCAGTTTGTCTGCAGGAATCCCGATGCCGCTATCGATGACTTTGACCGTAACATATTCTCCCGGCTGTACCGTAGCCCGATCGCGCGTGATCGATTGATCCAATGTCACTACTTCTGTCTCGATCCGAATCTCCCCACCCTCGGGCATCGCATCACGCGCATTGACGACCAGGTTCATCAAGACCTGCTCTAACTGGCGCTTGTCCGCGCAGACGGATTTGAGCACGGGATCATGACTGAGCGTCAGGCGGACCTTCTCGCCCACAAGACGGTTTAGCAAATGGATAAGGTCTGAAATCGTATCTCGCAGATCCAGCACCTCGGGCCGAAGCGTTTGTTTGCGCGAAAAGGCCAGAAGCTGGCTGACCAACGCTGCAGCACGGTTGGCGTTTTGATTGATCTGTACAAGATCGCCGTAATTCGGGTCATCTTGGTCATGGCGCAACAGCAACAGATCACAATGCCCCGAAATCGCCGTCAGCAAGTTATTGAAATCATGTGCGACCCCGCCAGCCAATTGCCCAACGGCTTGCATCTTCTGGCCTTGGACAAACTGCGCCTCCATCGTTTTCAGTTCGGTGGCATCGTTCAGAACCGCAATAAGACAAACCTGACCATCCCTGAGAATCCGTGACAGCGTAACTTGCACAAATACCTCTTTGTCCTTGCGCACCAAACGCAGGAATTCAGACCGCGGTGCTGCGCCTTGTTCGGCAGCACTCGCCAGCCAGTCCCTAATCGGATAGCCGAGCCCCTGCATCATGCTTTCGATATTCGTCCGCCCCGGTTGGATCTCACCGACCAATTCAACTGCGAGGTGGTTTGCTTCGCTAACATCTCCATCGGGAGACATGCACATGATCGCAACTGGCAAATCTGCAAATGATGTCGTGTGCTGCGGTCCTTCGGCGTGCTGCAGCGGCGTCAAAAGCAACTCACGCACAATACCGCTGTGCCTTAGCGTTGTGACAGTGAATGGTGCTTCGGTTTCCCCGGTATTAATCTGTATGATGCTACCATCAACTGCACCGCCTGCCTGAACCATCGGCTTGAGGCATGTGGGAATCTGACCAAAAAGTTCGATTGCCGCATCATTGGCATCCAGCACCACGTCATTTCGTCCGACCGTCAGCACCGGCCGCTGCACGCTGCGCCAGATCTTGGGTGCATCTATCCTAAAACGCCAGCAAAACCGATTTTCACCCAGCTTTGAAACAGACACCGGTATTGTTTGTCCGCGCGTGACAACATCTTCTTCCCAAAAGCCCCGTTTCAGGGCCTGAGACTGCAAGCGCAACAGCACCGCCGACGGGTTTGCAAATACGGTACGCAGAGACTCATCTAGTCGCGTACCCGCGTTCCGAATAAGACGTGCATTGGCCTGAGCGTTTGCAACTAGCACCTCGCCCATCGCATCCGAAATGACACAGGGATCGGTTTCTTGCTCTAGAAAGCCCGTCATCGCAGCGTATGTTTGCGCTTCGATCTGATTCAATATCCAAGCGCGCGCCAAGGCAAAGACCACTACTACCAGGAAGGACAAGCCAACGGCTGCGACCCCGGCACTTAACCGTGGCGGCAAGACGTCAAAGAAGGAAAGTACGCTCAATAAAATGGCGATCAATGCCAGTGAGGCATAGCGCCCACGATCAATGCCCCATCCACTTGATCGAGAGGGGGTAAATTCAGATTGAATAGACATAAACAGCCCGGATTATTACAATTTCTGATCAATATCTGCCTGCAATGGTTAATTGCTGCTTAATGATCAGTGACATAAACTTCTTAAGGTTGTGTTTTAAAGTTTATATTCGCGTCAAGTGTGCTGTAAAAAAACCATCGGTCCCGTGTGAAACCAGCCACGTGTTGCGGTATCTGCTCTGCCATTCGGGATTGCTGGCCAAGAATCCATCAATAATGCCGTCGTTTTCAATCGTCAGCATCGAGCAGGTCGCATAGGCAAGCACGCCTTTGGGCGCAACGAGAGGTGAAACGTCTCGTAGAATAGCGGCCTGAATCTGCGTCAGCTCGTCCAAGCGCTCCGGTGTAAGCGCCCATTTCCCTGCCGGTGCTCGGCGCCACGATCCGCTGCCGGAACAGGGCACATCTGTCAAAACGACATCGAACAGCGCCTGACTGGAGACTTGGCCTGTGGTCAAGATCGTGACATCTGCGCCAGCCCTTGCCGCGCGTGCTGACAAATCCCGCATGCGTTTGGGACTGGCATCATGGGCAAAGACGTGAACGCCGGGGGCCCTTGCCGCCAAAGCCAAAGCCTTACCACCGCCGCCTGCACAGTAGTCCAGAACTCGCATGCCTGGCTGCAAATCAAGCGCGGCAACAACCGCCTGGCTTGCGGCATCCTGCAACTCAACCAGCCCATCTGTATACGGACCGCTCTGAGATATCTTGCGTGCGCCCTCGGTAACTTCCAATGCAGTATCGCAGGCCGGATGTGGATGCGCCGTGATCTCCTCGGCAGCCAGTCGCTGAATGGCTGTAGGCAGGTCAGTTTTCAGCAGGTTGACCCTCAGATGAATCGGAGCGCGCGATTGTAGCGTGGCTGCGGCAAGTTCAGCTTCGTCCTCCAACGCGGCCTGAAATTGAGGCCACAACCATTCGGGGATATCCAGACGTTCTGCGTCGCTCTGAAATGACCTGGGTTGGTCAGCCTCGGTTACCTCTGCAGGTGCATATCGCTCGCCCGAAAACACTGAAGTTAAGTCTGAGCCCAAGGATCGGGCGGCACCGATCATCAGGCCGCGCCCCGTCTCGGACCCACCGAGCGCCGAGAAGGATCGTTTGCACCGCAATGCATCAAACACATGATCCCGGATCGCAGCGCGATCCTTAGATCCCGCGAACCGACTGCGTCGAGCCCAGCCGGTCAACGCCTTCTCGACCGGTGCACCGGCAAGAATGTCATCGAGGATCTCGATCGAGGCCTGAACCCGAGCATCAGGTGTCATCGCGTTTTCCGTTCGTCTACACGATCAATTTCGAGAGACCCCCTGAAGGGTCTCACAAACTTACATCACGCGATAATTGGGGCTTTCCCGTGTGATCTGAACGTCATGCACATGGCTTTCCTTCAAACCTGCGCCAGTGATTTTGACAAAGTTGCAGTTCTGGCGCATCTCATCGACGGTGGCACAACCGGTATAGCCCATCGCCGCGCGCAAACCTCCAACCAGTTGGTGCACAACAGCGCTTGCGGACCCTTTGTACGGCACCTGACCTTCGATCCCTTCGGGCACCAGCTTGTCATTCGCGGCGTCCTTCTGGAAATAGCGATCCGCCGAGCCGCGCGCCATCGCACCCAGACTTCCCATGCCGCGATACGATTTGAACGAGCGGCCTTGATAGAGGATCACCTCGCCCGGGCTTTCATCCGTGCCCGCAATCATCGAACCGACCATGGCGCAGGATGCCCCTGCCGCAATCGCCTTGGCGAAATCGCCCGAGAATTTGATGCCACCATCAGCAATGACCGGAACTTCCCCCGCCGCAGCTGCACAATCCATGATGGCCGTCAACTGAGGGACGCCAACGCCCGCGACCATCCGTGTGGTACAGATCGAGCCGGGCCCGATGCCCACTTTGATCGCGTCTGCACCTGCATCGATCAGCGCTTTGGTGGCCTCGGCAGTGGCGACGTTACCGGCGATGATCTGAACCTCGTTCGACAGCGTCTTGGCACGTTTCACCGCATCCAGAACACCTTGCGAATGACCATGTGCGGTATCCACAACAATGATATCAACCCCGGAATCGACCAACTGCTCTGACCGCTCAAACCCCGCGTCTCCGACCGAGGTCGCAGCAGCCACCCGCAGTCGGCCCAACCGGTCCTTGCAGGCTGTAGGGTTCAGCACGGCCTGCTCGGTATCTTTCAGCGTCAGTAAGCCTGTCAGCTTGCCCTCGCCATCGACGACCAGCAACTTTTCGATCCGACGCGCACGCATAAGGCTTTTGGCCTCTTCCAGATCGGCGGGCTCTTGCAGCATCGCCAGATTGTCAGAGGTCATCATCGCTTTGATCGGCGTGTCATCCGAGGTCGCAAAGCGCATATCTCGGTTGGTGACAATGCCGACGACACGACCGCTTTCTTCAACGACCGGGAAGCCCGTGAAGTTGTAGCGCTCTACCAAAGCCTGAGCATCTGCCAATGTTTGATCCGCGCGCAGCGTGACCGGGTTATAGACGATACCGGATTCGAACCGCTTAACCCGACGCACTTCGCGGGCCTGTTCCTCGACCGAGAGGTTTTTGTGCACCACGCCGATGCCCCCAGCCTGCGCCATGGCGATAGCCATACGCGCCTCGGTCACCGTGTCCATCGCCGAGCTTAGCAGCGGGATGTTCATCGTAATCTCACGCGTCACGCGCGTGGTGGTATCAGCGGTTGCCGGCAGCACAGAAGATGCGCCCGGAACCAGAAGAACGTCGTCGAAGGTGAGTGCCTCACGAATCTGCATTTGATAACCCCATGCAAAAGCCCGTTTGACGGTGACCCTATTGCATGGATTTCACCAGAGGGAAAGCCCCGAACCCAAGTTGTTTTCCCCTGCGGGCTTCTGCCACGCCCGAAAACGACGCAAGCAATGCAAAACGTGCCGCTGAATGCCCTTTCCCTTTGCGTTCAAACCCATATGTTCGCCGGCATACGCGCGAATACAAAGGCAGGCCATTCATGACCACCGATCCTCTTGTCGTTTTTACCCCGTCCGGCAAACGCGGACACTTTCCCGTTGGCACGCCAATCCTGACGGCAGCGCGCCAGTTGGGTGTCGATCTTGATTCAGTCTGCGGTGGACGCGGTATTTGTTCGAAATGTCAGATCACCCCCAGCTATGGCGAGTTTCCCAAGCATGGCGTGACCGTCTCGGAGGACGCGCTGAGCGAGTGGAACGCGGTTGAACAGCGTTATGACGACAAGCGAGGCTTGAAACCCGGGCGCCGTTTGGGCTGTCAGGCCTCGGTTCAGGGTGACGTGGTGATCGACGTGCCTCCTGAAAGCCAGGTTCACCGTCAGGTGGTCCGCAAGGCCGCCGCCGCCCGCGCCATCACCATGGACCCTGCAACACGCCTGTATTTCGTGGTGGTGGAACAACCCGACATGCACTCGCCCACAGGCGATCTGGAACGGTTAGAACGCGCCTTGCGCGAACAATGGAAGATCGATGCAATCACCGCCGACCTGTCCCTGATGTCCAAGCTGCAGCCAGTGCTGCGCAAAGGGAAATGGGAGGTCACGGTCGCCGTCCACAAAGGCCACAAGGACAACGTGGCCCGTATCGTCGAAATTTGGCCCGGCCTGCACGAACATGGGCTTTACGGTCTGGCTATCGACCTCGGCTCGACCACCATCGCTGCGCACCTGACCGATCTGGAAACCGGTGAAGTCAAGGCTTCTTCCGGCCTGATGAACCCGCAAATTCGTTTCGGCGAAGACCTGATGAGCCGCGTGTCTTACGCCATGATGAATCCCGGTGGCGACAAGGAAATGACCCGGGCCGTGCGCGAAGCGATCAACGATCTGACCACTTCAATCGCTGATGAGGCCGGGATCGATGCCGCTTTGATCGTCGAAACGGTGTTCGTCTGCAATCCGGTCATGCACCATCTTTTGCTGGGTCTGGACCCAGTCGAACTGGGTCAGGCGCCATTTGCGCTCGCGACGTCCGAAAGCATGTCCCTGCCTGCGCATGAGATGGACCTGACCACGATGAATCCACGCGCGCAGGTCTACATCCTGCCGTGTATTGCCGGCCATGTGGGTGCGGACTGCGCTGCCGTTGCCCTATCCGAGGAACCCGGCAAGTCCGACGATCTGGTACTGATCGTGGATGTGGGTACCAATGCGGAAATCTTGCTGGGCAACACCCACCGCGTTCTGGCCTGTTCGTCACCCACCGGCCCCGCATTTGAGGGTGCCCAGATTAGCTCGGGCCAGAGGGCCGCGCCCGGTGCGATTGAACGGATCGAAATCGATCCTGTCACCAAAGAACCGCGTTTCCGCGTGATCGGGTCCGAGAAATGGTCTAATGACGAAGGCTTTGATCAGGACATTGCCACCACGGGCATCACCGGTATCTGCGGCTCAGGCATTATCGAGGCCGTGGCCGAGATGCGCATTGCAGGTCTTCTGGACGAAAGCGGGCTGATCGGCTCGGCCGCGCAGACGGGCACATCGCGTTGCGTTCCCGAAGGCCGCACCAACTCTTATCTGATCCACGACGCCAGCGCCGAGGGCGGTCCGCGTATCACGGTAACTCAAGGTGATATCCGTGCCATCCAGTTGGCTAAATCCGCGCTTTATGCCGGTGCGCGTCTTCTGATGGACGAGATGGAGGTCGACCGCGTGGACCGCGTGGTACTGGCCGGAGCTTTCGGCGCGCATATTTCGACCAAACACGCGATGGTGCTGGGTATGATCCCTGATGCACCGCTGGAGAAGGTCTCCAGCGCGGGTAATGCCGCTGGAACCGGTGCCCGGATCGCGCTGTGTAACATCGGATCGCGGGCCGAGATCGAACGCGTGGTGCGTGAGATCACCAAGGTCGAAACGGCAATCGAGCCCAAGTTTCAGGACCATTTCGTCGCCGCCAATGCGATCCCGCACAAAACCGATCCGTTCCCTGAATTGGCCCAGGTCGTCACCCTGCCCGCTCCGTCCTTCAATACCGGCGGCGGGGATGAGGAAAAATCTGGCCGCCGACGCCGCCGGAGGTCATAGTCCCTTCGAAACTGGAGGGCGCCATGCTGACAATAAACGGAGATCAGGAAGAATTCTGGGGCAAGTCCGAAATGGGCACGCGCTGGCTGACCTTCGAGGATCAGTTGGACCATCTGTTCGCGCCCGTACTGGATCTGGTCCTCGATCACGCCGCACTAGCCGATGGAATGCGCGTTATCGATATCGGCTGCGGCACCGGGGCAAGTGCTCTACAGGCCGCGCGGCAGGTTGGACCGAAGGGGCATGTTCTGGGCGTTGATATCTCGGAACAATTTCTCGAACGGGCTCGCAATCGGGCTGATCAGGTCAAGCTCGACAATCTCGAATTCAGATATGCCGACGCTCAGGTCGCCGAACTATCGTCAGGTGACTTTGATGCCATGATCTCGCGCTTTGGCGTGATGTTTTTCACAGACCCCGGTGCAGCCTTTGCCAATATGGCTCACGCTTTGAAACCGGGCGGTCAGATAACCTTTGCTGCTTGGGGAGGTCTGTCTGAAAACCCCTGGTTCAAGATACCGCATATCTCGGCTGTCAAACGATTGGGGCAACCACCCAAAGTGGACCGGAACGCACCTGGCCCTCTGGCGTTTCATGACCGCGATAGGGTCGCAGGCCTGATGGCCCAGGCCGATCTAAATGATATCCGCATCGAGGCTGTCCCCCTCGCGCTCACGGCCCCTGCATCGGTTGAAGACGCCGCGCATTTGTGTACCCGGGTTGGCCCCGCCGCGCGAGTGATCGCCCATTTCGAAGGTACGCAGGAAGATGTTGATGCCATCGTGCATGACGTGGCCGAAGAATTTGACGCATTCCAGACATCAAAAGGCGTCCAAGTCCCAGCAGTCATCAACCTGCTGCGGGCGCGCGTATCTAATTGATCGAAGGAGTTGGAGCGGGTAGCGGGAATCGAACCCGCGCGTTCAGCTTGGGAAGCTGACAGGCTACCATTACATCATACCCGCCGCTGGGCATTGATTAGCACTGCTCTTTACCGGGGTTCAAGGGTCAACAAACCCTGACGAATCGAAAAGGTCGGATCAAAGATCCGGCCCAATCGATTGTTTTATATACCTTAAGCGCGGCGACGGCGACCGCCGCCACGACGTCCGCGTGCACCCTCGCCTTCGGCTCCGGCCTCAGCGGGTGGTTTGTTGAACCTGATCCACTCACCGCCATGTGCGTCGTTGTTGGTCAGCAGGTTGGCGGCGCGGATGGCCTCCATCTCTTTGCCCGCACGCGGAAGGGTCGAACCCAGACCGAACATCTGTACAAAGGTTTCGTCGTCCATATCCTCGGGCAGAATGATACCGGCGGCAGCAACGGCCTCTTTCTTTTCAGCAATCTTCTTCTGAGTCACCGGCAGAGCCACCGGGTTCATGATCGCTGAAGTCATTCCCGCACCCATTGCCATCGGCAGGAAGGCGTTGTTGATACCGTGACGGTTCGGCAGGCCGAACGAGATGTTGGACGCACCGCATGTGGTGTTCACGCCCAGCTCCTCCCGCAGACGACGGACCAGAGCAAACACCTGCTGGCCAGCAGTTGCCATCGCACCAATCGGCATGACCAGCGGATCGACCACGATGTCATGAGCCGGGATGCCGTGATCGGCTGCACGCTCAACGATGGTTTTGGCGACGGCAAAACGCACATCGGGGTCTTCCGAGATTCCGGTGTCATCGTTCGAGATCGCCACAACGGGTACGTTGTATTTCTTGACCAGTGGCAAAACCAGTTCCAGACGCTCTTCTTCACCGGTGACCGAGTTCAACAGCGGACGACCTTCCGCCGCCTCAAGACCGGCTTCCAAAGCGCCCGGAACCGAGGAATCGATGCAAAGCGGTACATCAACAAGCCCCTGCACCAGCTCGACGATCTTGGTCATCAGCGGCGGCTCGGTCTCGTTCGGGTTGGGGTTCGAGTTGTAGACGACACCTGCGTTGATATCCAGAACGGTCGCGCCTGCAGCGACCTGCGCCAGAGCATCCTTTTCGACTGTCGAGAAATCGCCTGCTTCCAATTCGGCAGCCAGTTTCTTACGGCCCGTTGGGTTGATCCGCTCACCGATAACGCAGAACGGTTCGTCAAAGCCCAGAACGGCAGTTTTTGTTTTTGATTCTACGACTGTACGGGTCATGTCCGTTCCTTAGGAGTTAACCGGCTTTGCCGAAGCGCCGCCGTTGTTGATCGCCCAGTTGGCGTTGGTCTTGATCCCGCCCAGCGGGAAGAAGTGTACCTTGGTGATATTGAAATCCGGGTTGGCTGCCTTGTGATTGGCCAGTTCGGTGACCACATCGGTTGGCTCGTAAGGCAACAGCAGCTTGGACACGTCCATGGCGCGCTTCTGCAGGACTTTCAGCGATGGACCAACGCCGCAGGCGATAGCGAATTTGATCAGCGTCTGCAGCTTCGCCGGGCCCGCGATACCGATATGGATCGGCAGATCAATACCCGCTTCTTTCAGACCGTTCGCCCAAGCGATGATCGGCTTGGCGTCGAACGCAAACTGAGTGGCCAGCGCCATTTCGGCGTCGGTGGTTTCCGAAAACTTCTGCTTCCAGCGCAGCGCGTCATCGACATTCTTGGTCGAGCCGTCGGGATCGATATCCTTGTTGCCTTCGGGGTGACCGGCTACGTGCAGTCGCTTGAACCCCGCCTTGTCGAACAGTCCGGTTTCCAGCAGCTGCATCGAGCTGTCGAAATCACCATGCGGTTTGGCGACCCCACCGGCCAGCAGAAGCGCCTGCTCGACACCCGCTTCACCCTGATACATGGAAATCCAGTTTTCCAGCGTCGCGGCATCCTTGATGATCCGTGCCGGGAAATGCGGCATGACAGGGTAACCTTCGTCCGCGATGCGCTTGGCGGTTTTGACCATGTCTTCGATTGGCGTGCCCTCGATATGGGCGATGTAGACACGGGTGCCTTCTGGCAGCAGCGCGCGGAAATCTTCGACTTTTTCCGCAGTGCGCGGCATCACCTCGATCGAGTAGCCCTGCAAAAAGGCTTCGACGGTCGGGTTCACAGGTCCGTTTTCGACCGCATCACGTTTCTTGAAGTTCAGCAAAGCCATAGCGGCCTCCCATAAAGATCTGGGGCTCATGCCCAACCGTCATTGGCGATCAGGGTCTTGATACGGTCCTGATCGTACTCTGTTTCCAAACGCGCGGCCTCGGCTTCGGCAATTTCGGACGGGTCGCCCTCAACTGCGAAAGGCTCGGCTTTGCGCCACTCGGCCAGATAGGCATCACTATCTTTGGCGTTCACCTTCATTGCGGCCCGGTCGATGGCTTGTTCAAACCGCTCTTCCAACTGCCGCTTAGCGCCACGACGGCCCTTGCCGACGATGACTTGGGCGGGAATATCGCGCCAATATACGATGGTGACGTCAGGCATTACCGTGATTCCTCCTAACCAGATGGACCGGTTCTAAACTTCAATGTGGGTCCAAGTCGGTCGATTTTCGACATACGGCGTATTTGCAGCGACCTTTTTGCCCACGGCTGCGTACCGCAGCTTTTAATGCCTTGGTGGGCAAAACCGAACATCAAAATCCTAATGACTTTAATGAGCGTCTTGCGTGATCCAATTGCGCGACCTATGGTCGGGGTAACTCGAAAATCGGAGGGCGTTTAAGATGGCGCCCAAGCGTCCCAGAGGTGCGGGCGCGTTCCCGAAAGCGGTCGAAAGCCCCGCGCCGGCAAGACCCGATCCAGATGCGTTGTATGCGGCACTGGATTTGGGGACAAATAGCTGCCGCATGTTGATCGCCCAGCCCAAGGGCAGTGGATTTCATGTGGTGGACAGCTTCTCCAAATCGGTGCAGTTGGGTGCCGGTCTGGAACGCACCGGGCGATTGTCGCGGGCGTCCATGGCACGTACCGTACAGGCGTTGCGGATTTGTCAGCAAAAACTCAAGCGTAACAAGGTCAAGCGCATGCGCTTGATCGCAACCGAGGCTTGCCGTCGCGCCAAGAATTCACGCGATTTCATCCGGCAAGTTAAACGCGAAACCGGCCTGACGCTCGACATCATCCAGCCCGAGGAAGAAGCACGTCTGGCTGTGATTTCCTGTGCACCGCTGGTGTCGACCAAGACCGAGCAATTGTTGGTCGTCGATATCGGCGGCGGCTCAACCGAATTGGTCTGGATCGACATCTCCTCTGTTCCTCGTCGGGATCGGCCTGCCGCGATTATGAGATTGCATAACGGGTTCCACACGCCTGAAAGCCCTTTCCCTGCGGCCAAGGTGGTCGATTGGATCAGCGTCCCGCTGGGCGTGGCAACATTGCGTGATCAGTTCAACGACGTCGAAGACGATGCCGCGCGTTTTGCGCTAATGAGCTGGTTTTTCGAAGAAAATCTGGCCGATTTCGCACCTTACAAGGATGAACAGGCCCGCGAAGGGTTTCAGATTGTGGGCACCAGCGGAACGGTGACCACTGTCGCCGCCTCACACCTTGGCCTCAAGCGCTATGACCGGACGAAGGTGGACGGATTGCGCATGACCAGCGATCAGATTGACAAGGTGATACGAGGCTATCTAGAACTCGGCCCTCGTGGGCGCCGCCGTGATCCCCGGATCGGAGAAGATCGGCAGGCCCTGATCATGTCCGGCTCGGCCATCTTGCAGGCGCTGTTGCGCTGCTGGCCCACCGATCGCCTTTCTGTGGCGGACCGTGGGCTGCGCGAGGGTTTGCTTTATGCGCAAATGAGTGCGGACGGTGTATTGGAAGACGGACCGTTCTGATGGCGAAGACACCAACTGGCAAAAGCAACTCGGGTCGCGGGCAACGCGACCTGAAGGTGAAGGTCAAGACCGCGCGCGGGCGCAAGCTCAGCTCGACCCGCTGGCTGGAACGGCAGTTGAACGACCCCTATGTCAAACGCGCGCAGGTCGAAGGCTATCGCGGACGCGCGGCATTCAAGATACTTGAGTTGGACGACAAGTTCCGGTTTCTCGTACCCGGCGCGCGCGTGGTCGATCTGGGTTGTGCGCCCGGTGGCTGGCTGCAAGTCGCCGTGAAACGCGTCAATGCACTCGGCGAGAAAAGCGGCAAGCGCATCGGCACCGTTCTGGGGGTTGACCTTCAAGAGGTTGAGCCCGTCGCCGGTGCCACCGCGCATGTCCTTGATTTCATGGAAGATGACGCCGATCAGAAGGTCAAGGACTGGCTGGGTGGCAAAGCGGACGTGGTCATGTCTGATATGGCGGCTGCGTCTTCGGGCCACAAACAGACTGACCACCTGCGGATCATGGCCCTGTGCGAAACGGCGGCTTATTTCGCGTTCGACGTGCTGGAAGAGGGCGGCACCTTCGTTGCCAAAGTGCTTGCTGGCGGGGCTGAGGGGGACCTTCAGAAACTGCTCAAGCAGAAATTCAACAAGGTTGCCAATGTGAAGCCTCCAGCCTCACGTTCTGATAGTTCCGAGAAGTTTGTTGTCGCCACCGGCTTCCGGGGTTAAGCGGCGTTAATCCAGATCGATCTTTCCCGGCGCTATGCTCTGTTTCCGCAGAGACGCTGCAGCTATGCCTTGCAGCAATAGTGCTTCGCCATGATTGATATCGACAGGCTTGCGCGCGCGCAGCTCTTCAATACGCTGGTCAAGCGTTGTTTTACGAGCCGCCGTCAGCGGCTTTGCGAAGGTAGCGGTGCGATCCGGCATACATCACCTGTAGCAATCCGAGTGCTGATACCGGTTGGCTAACCGTAGAATGCGCCGCGAAGATGGCGCAATTCTGCCAGTTCCATGCCAGTTATCTCCCGAGTTCCTGCGCCAGTTGCATTAAGTTTGGATCATCGGGAAGAACTAACAAGGCCTCGTCCAATGTCGCCAACGCAGCCTGAACACCGCGATTGATGTGGGCAAGTTGAACCAGCATCGGCCAAGCCTCAACGCGCTGCGGGTCGAGCGTTACAACCTCGCGGAATGCACGTTCTGCAGCCGGCGCGTTTCTGAGCGTGAGCGCCCAACCACCCAACACCAAATGGGTCTCAGGAAAGTCCAAACGATTGGAAATGCTACGTTGCCAATCCGCCATGCCCTGCTGCGCGCTTGCGCGTTGGTCTTGCGTCATGGCCTGCGCTGGGATCGATAAGAACTCTTTCGCAGCCGAGATGCGTACATTGCGCATGGGGTCGGATAACAACGGCTCTAACCGCGAAGCGCGCAACTGGGCAGGAACCTGACGCTGCAGTACCGGTCCATTGGCCCGTATCAGTGGGTCCGGATCGGCCAACAACGGTGCTAGACGCTCGGCAAGATCAGGCGTTGCAAAAGGTTGCAACAAATACAGAGCGGTTGCGCGAACGATACCTGCCTGCCCTTCATCCAGAGCGATCGCGACCAGCGTTTCAGGGTCGTCCAATTGACCACTGCCTGCTGCTGCAAATGTCGTGCCATAATGCGCCACTCTATAGGATGATTCCGGGAACCAGAGTTCAATCTGCTGCGCCGCCCAAGACTGATCTTCATCCGCATGGCAATCGGTGCAGGCATCAGTTCCGAGCCCCAGATCAGGGCGGGGAATGCGGAAGCTGTGATCGCGCCTGCCATCTACCCCCATATAGACACGCTCGATCATGTGGCAGTTCTTGCATTGGGCACCCGCAGAATTTTCAGCATGTTGGTGATGCGCGGGCGTGTCATAGTCGGCTTTCCGAAGGGTCGGGAAATCCGGGTTGCCAGCGGGGGAGTGGCATTGGGTACACAACCCATTACCCTCGGCTTTTACCTCAGCCCGGTGCGGATCATGGCAATTCATACAACCCACCCCTTCTGCATACATGCGCGACTGCAGGAATGAGCCATAAACATAGACCTCGTCCAAAATCTGGCCATCTGGGTGATACAAACCCGGTCGCAGCAACGCCAGGTTATAGGCGTCGTGATACGGCTTGCCGGGAAGCGGATTACCATCTTCCAACGCCTCGCGCCGGGAATGACAGCCGGCGCATTGCTGAATTTCCGCTTCTGTCTGCCCCCTGCCCCATGTCATAGGGAATCCGAACTCGCTCAAACCGTCTTGCAACACTTTTCCGGTCGTCCACTCCAAATGCGCAGAACCCGGCCCGTGGCAAGTCTCGCACCCGACACCAATTTCGACCTGTGTCGAGGCATAGCGCCTTTCCTCAGAGTCGTAGTTCTTCACATAACCGGTCGCATGACACTCGGCACAGCGGGCGTTCCAGTTTTTGTACGGACCGGTCCAGTGCAGCCCATCATTCGGAGGCAGATCCTGATCCGGGTAAAGGTGGAACCAACGGCCCTTTTCGACGTCCCAAACCACATCAAAACTCTGCAATCGGCCGGGCTCGGTTTCGAAAAGATATTGCTGTAGCGGCGCGATACCGACAACGGAATGGACCGGATAGGTCGTTGTAACGCCGTCCTTTTCGGTGACCTGCGCCGTAAGAGCTCCATCTTGATCCGCAAAGGCCACGCTCATTCCATCATGCGAGAATCGTGTTCCATCGAAATCAGCCTGAACATGGCCGTCCTCCACCTCGGTCCAGGCAAGCGCATGGTATGAGCTTTCCCAGGCTTCGGTTTCTTCCTTATGACAATCCGAGCACGCGTCTGATCCAACATAGTCCTGCGCCTGCGACTGCTGCGCGGTCGCCCAAAGGATCGCGGTCATCACGATAGCGCGGAGATACATCATTGCCCCACTTCGTTTTGCAAATCGATCAGCGCACCGTTGTATTCGGCCCCGAGGATCAGCATGGCCGAGCATAAGTACAGGAAAATCAGCGCTGCCATTGCCCCTGCAAGCCCGGCATACGTCGCGCTATAGGTCGCAAACTTGGCGATGTAGATTGAAAAGCCCCATCCACCTGCAGCCCACAAAGCCAATGTCAGGATTACGCCCGGCAAGATTTGTAGTAGGCTGTGCCGTCGGGTGGGCAAGATCAGATGGGCCAAAAGAACGGTGCCAGCGGGGACAGCCACGGTAAAGGTCCATCGCAGACGATCCACCGACAGCCAGTTGTCCACATCCACTGCCGTCTTTTCCGAAACCAAACGGGTATAGACCGGCAGAACGACTTCGACCGCCGCGATGGCCAGAATGGCAGCACCGCCGATTATGACCAGCACAAAGCACAGCAGTCGGGTCTTCCAGAACGGCCAATTGTCCGTGTCGTGATAGGCCTGCGCCATCGCCTTTCGCACAGCGGCGACTCCGTTCGAGGCAAAGTAGATCGCCAACAAGCCACCCAAAGTGATCACGCCCGAGCCCGCACCGGCCAGAACAGCACGCAGTTCTGAAACGATGGGATCGGCCACGTCTTTGGGCCAGGCACCAAATATCAGTTCGATCAGTTCATCGGTCACATAGCCCTGTGACAAGGCCCCTGCCAACGCGACCGTGAATAGAACGAATGGAAACAGGGCCATCATCAACGACATGGCGACGTGGCTGCTCATGACGAAGCCGTTTTTGTCATTAAATCGGCGCACAGCAAGCCAGAGCGCACGCAGGAATTGGCCGAACGAGGGAATCAAAACAGTTGGCATTGCGCTAGCCTAGCCTGCCTTTTCCTTTGGCAGAACCGCCAATCGGATCAGGCCACCGATTTCATGCGATAACCTTCTGTATGGATTGCATAAACCCACCAGCCTGTGCAGGATCAATCAAAACACATCCAGGCAGCACTCAGACCAAGGCCATCTTATGACCTCTGACCCAGAAAACAGCCCTTCCCGTGCGCGTCCGCAACTGAGCGTATTGCGGGATGTAGCGATCGTGGCCACGCTAATGGTGCTTGGCCTCTATGCAGGGGCAAACTTTCTGGTGCCGTTGACCATGGCGTTGCTGGTCAACGTGCTGATCCTGGCCCTTAGCGACCGGGTCATTGCAGTGACGCGGGTGCCAATCTGGTTGGCGAATGTCGCGGGAGTAACGGTTGTATTGGCCGGTTTGTTCATGATCATGTACATTCTGGGCAGTCAGGCCACGCAGTTTGCACGCTCGATCAACACCTACGAAAGCCAGTTTGACGGGGCTGTTCATAGGATTACCGGGTTGGTCGGCAACGATGTCACAAGTTTTATCCGAGACAATCTGGTCAGCATCGATATGTCCTATGTCGCTCGGATATTGCTGGGCAGCGCCACATCACTGCTTAACCAGTTCTTCCTTATCAGCCTTTATGTCGCCTTTCTGATGGCCGAGCGGTTGGCCTTTCGCAAGAAAATCCAGCTTGCCGCCGGCAACCCACGGCTGGGGGCTGACCTGGCCTTGGTTCTGGATGCGATTTCGTACAGCCTGCAGCGATATGTCGGCGTGAAGACCTTTATCAGTCTGATCACCGCCACCATCAGCTACGCCGTATTCAAAGCGCTGGGTCTGGAATATGCTGAAACCTGGGCCGTGCTGACTTTCGCCCTGAATTTCATCCCGTCAATCGGTTCGATCATCGCCGTCATCTTTCCCGCAATGATCGCTCTGGTTCAGTTTGAGACGATCGGGCCATTTCTCGTGATCGTTCTGGGGTGCGGCACACTACAGTTTCTAATCGGCAACTTTCTGGATCCGGCTATGCTTGGCCGATCGCTGAACATGTCGACCTTCCTAGTGATTTTGGCATTAACTTTCTGGACTACGGTCTGGGGTCTGATCGGAGCGTTCCTGAGTGTGCCTTTGACCGTCTGCATCCTGATCATCTTCAGCCACATCCCCGCGCTGCGCCCTGTCGCGATCTTGATGTCTTTGGATGGAAGGCTTGGCGAGGATGATCGGTCGTCAACCGAACATTCGGCTTGAAGGTCCGTCAACTTTGACAGCTAGCGACGAGGGCGCGTCGATCTTTCAACCTCAGCCGACCATACCCGCCTTCGATCAAGTCCAATTCGATAAGCCTGTGTAATGCTCGGTGAAGCGTTGGCGCAGAGACTGCAATCATAGCCGCCAGCTCCTCCTGCGAAACCGGTATCCAACCCTCTGCATCGGATGTCACCTCATCCAGATGCAGCAGCCTCAGAACCAGCCGTTTCTCGGTGCCGGTCACCGCAAGATTGGCTACGATACGCAGGGCTTTTTGCATGTTTTCATGACTTAAGGCGTAGAAATCCCGAACAAAGTCAGGAGAATCCTGCACTAAGCGTTCTAGCCGCGAGGCCGGAAAGAAAAGCGTCTCGGTTGGCCGAGTCGCTACCACGCTGATCAGCCGATGTGCAGTCGCAAACAACGCGAGATCGCCGATCCAAAAGCCACGTCCCTCTTGATGTATGACAAATTCCTGACCGTCATCTGCGGGGACGGTGATCTTAACACTACCATCCAATACAGCGTGAATCCCGTTGGCGGGATCACCCTGGACAAACAAAGCTTCGTCAGCACCGTAAGTTCGGCGCACGGCGCTGCGCATCAGAGCATCCTGAAAGGCGGGAGATCTGGTTTTGAACCAGGAACTTTCCTGCAGCGCGTCTAGATCAGTTTCAATTAATGCCATCTATATATTTAAACTTCATCATATGATAAATTTCAATCAGGCTCACTGGCCTACATTACTTACACACGAATCCCGCAATCTGGCTATTTTCGCGGGATATCCAATGCTTAACGACTGCAACTAATCCTATTCTGGACACAAGTCTCAGATAGTTCACAGGGACAAATTGTCCACAAGTTCAGGAGTAAAACATGTTAACTACAACCCGGTTCTTGGAAAGCTGGCGTATCGGACTGCGCCGTACCGCAGCAGCGTCGATTGCCGTTCTGGTCGCACTGCCCGCATGGGCGCAGGATCAAAAACCCAACATTTTGGTCATTTGGGGCGATGACATCGGCCAATCCAACATTTCGGCCTACACAATGGGCCTTATGGGATACCAGACCCCCAATATCGACAGGGTCGCCGATGAAGGCATGATCTTCACCGATTATTATGGCGAGCAATCCTGCACAGCTGGCCGCTCATCTTACATCATGGGCCAATCGGTGTTCCGGACTGGACTGTCCAAGGTTGGCTTGCCTGGCGCTAAAGAAGGGATGCAGATCGAAGACCCCACGATTGCAGGGTTGCTTAAGGATCATGGGTACGTGACCGGCCAGTTTGGCAAGAACCACCTGGGCGACCGGGATGAGCATCTGCCGACAAATCACGGATTTGATGAGTTTTTTGGGAATCTCTATCACCTCAATGCCGAAGAAGAACCCGAGCATGAAGATTATCCCGGGGACGCGGTTCTGCCCGACGGGCGCACGTTCCGCGAGGCCTATGGTCCGCGCGGTGTGATCAAGTCCAGCGCAGGCGGCCCCATCGAAGACACCGGTCCACTGACACGCAAACGCATGGAAACGGTGGATCAGGAAACCCTGGAAGCTGCCGTTGAGTTCATTCGTGAGGCCAACCAGAACGGCACACCATTCTATGTCTGGTGGAATGGCACACGCATGCATTTCCGCACCCATGTCGGGGAAGAAATGCGCGAAACAGCCAACGAAATCCTAGGTAGTCCGGCCGATGAATACACGGCGGGCATGATCGAACATGACATTCAGGTCGGCCAACTGCTTGATCTGCTGGACGAACTCGGCATCGCCGACAACACTATCGTTCATTATTCCACCGATAACGGCCCGCATTACAACACTTGGCCGGATGCCGCTTCGACACCGTTCTGGGGCGAAAAGAATACCAACTGGGAAGGCGGCTGGCGCGTACCATCCATGGTGCGTTGGCCCGGTAAGATCGAAGCGGGTTCGATCTCGAACGAAATCGTGCATCACATGGATTGGCTGCCCACCTATCTGGCGGTCGCTGGCGACCCCGAAATCAAGGAAAAGCTGAAAGCCGGCTATTCCTCACCTGCCATGGGTCGCGACTACAAAGTGCATCTGGATGGCTACAACATCTTGCCACTGCTGACCGGTGAGACCACTGAAAGCCCCCGCCGAGAAATCTTTTATTTCACGGATGACGGCGACCTGTCCGCTTTGCGTTTTGACGACTGGAAGCTGATCTTTTTGGAGCAAAAAGCATGGGCCACCCTGCGCGCATGGATGGAACCATTCACGGAACTGCGCGTGCCGATCATCGTGAATTTGCGCCGCGACCCTTATGAGCGTGGATACCGGACATCCAACACATACTACGACTGGATGATCGACCGGGTGTATTTCCTAGTACCGGCGCAGCAATATGTGGCGAGTTTCCTGAGTACTTTCCAAGAATTCCCACCACGTCAGAAGGCGGCGAGCTTCAGCCTGGATCAGGTGATGCAGAAATTGGCCACACCGACTTCGAACTAGAAAACAAGACAGGGGCCGCCTTAAAGCGCGGCCCCTTTTTTCCAGTATCAGAGGCTATTACATGAGATTTCTCAAACTCACGGCGTTTATAGCCACCGTCCCCCTTGTGGCGTTCGCAGACCCCCTGCCCAGCTGGACCGACTCGGCATCAAAACAGCAGATCATCGACTTTGTTGACGCGGTCAGCGACCCGGCGAATGAACTCTATGTCACTCCCGCCGATCGGATTGCGGTGTTTGACAATGACGGCACGCTTTGGGCTGAACAACCGGTCTATTTTCAGTTCATATTTGCCATGGACCAACTGGCAGAGCTTGCTAAACAAGACCCATCAATCTTATCGACCCCGGCGTTGAAAACGGCTGCTGAGGGTGATCTGAAAACCATTCTGGAAGGCGGGCACGACGCTCTGATCGAAGTGGTCAACGCATCGCATTCCGGCAGCAGCGTTGAAGTATTTCAGGCGTCGGTGGCGGATTGGCTGGACACTGCACGACATCCCGAGACCGATCTGCCCTACGACCAGATGACCTATCAGCCTATGGTCGAGCTGTTGCGCTACCTGCGGGATGAGGATTTCAAAACCTATATCGTTTCAGGCGGAGGCCTGCATTTCATGCGTGTCTTCGCCGAACAGGCATATGGCATCCCGCCCGAACAGATTCTGGGCACCTATGGTGAGACCACGTATGACAATGTGGACGGCACGCCTGTAATCAACAAGGCCCCCGGCATCGCCTTCATCGATGATAAAGAAGGCAAACCTATCAATATCGAGCGCACCATTGGCAAGCGCCCCATATTTGCCGGGGGAAACTCGGACGGGGATTTTGCCATGCTAGAATGGACCACCGCAGGCGACGGGCCACGGCTGGGCGTTTTGATCCATCACACTGATGCGGATCGCGAATGGGCCTATGATCGCGAAAGTCCGATCGGGCGTCTGGTCGATGGGTTGGACAAAGGCCCGGATATGGGATGGGTCATTGTTGATATGGCCAACGACTGGTCCCGCATCTACACTGGGGCAAACTAAGCAACCCGGATCGCTGCGCCCCGATGTGGACATTACTCGTCTCATTTTTTCTGTTTTCACTCTATTGCGTAGCGGTCGTCTTTGCAGTTCGCGCTGCGCAGACTGCACGCACCCCACAAGGAGCGGTTGGCTGGGTTGTGTTCCTGCTGTCGGCCCCGATGTTTGGCGTGCCGCTGTATCTATTCCTCGGTCACCATCGGTTCAGAGGATACCGGATCGCTCGGCAAGAAAGTGAGCGCGTCGTCGAAGGGATCAAGACCTTTGCCGATTTCTCGAAACCCGACCCTCAGACGATGCGAGTCAATCCTCGCGCGTTTGAAGCGCTGGCCCATTTGCCCGTCTCACGTGGGAATGGAGCCGAGCTGCTGATCGACGGCAAAGCTACGTTTGATGCCATTCTCGACGCCATAGATAAGGCCGAGAATTACGTTCTGATCCAGTTCTACATCGTCCGGGATGATGATCTTGGGCGAAGGGTGCGGGACCGGCTGATCGCCGCGGTCAAGCGTGGCGTACATGTTCGGTTCATGACCGACGCGGTGGGTAGCTATGGCCTGCCGTCCAGCTATTTTGAGACGCTGCGCCAGGCCGGTGTGGATGTTGCAGATCCCCGCGAACAACGCGGGCCCAATTTCCGGTTTCAACTGAACTATCGCAACCACCGAAAAACTGTGATCGTGGATGGCAATGTCGGCTTTATCGGTGGTCACAACATCGGCGTTGAATACTTGGGGCAAAGCCCTCGGTTCGGTCGCTGGCGGGACACGCATATCAAGATGACCGGCCACGTTGTACGGCAACTGCAATTGATTTTTACCGAGGATTGGCACTGGGCGCGCAACGAAGATCTGATCGACCAACTCGATTGGGCTGGAAATGAATCTGATCAGGACATGAATGCGCTGCTGGTGGCAACGGGCCCGGGCGACGAAACAGAAACCGGCGCAATGATGTTCTTTGCGGCCATCACTGAGGCGAAAGAACGGCTTTGGATCGCCTCGCCCTATTTTGTGCCCGACATCGACATCATGACCGCGCTACAGCACGCGGCGTTGCGTGGTGTGGATGTACGAATACTCGTGCCGGATGTCATCGACCATCGTCTGCCCTGGCTGGCCGCTTTTGCCTATTTCGACGAAATCCGAGACTGTGGCGCCCGTGTGTTTCGCTATACCGATGGCTTCATGCATCAAAAAGCGTTTGTTGTAGACGATATCTTGGCCGCCGTTGGCACCACCAATCTGGACAACCGATCTTTCCGTCTGAACTTTGAGGCGATGGCCCTGTTCTTTGATCGTCGCGCAGCAAACGCAGTGGCTGCGATGCTGGAAACCGATTTTGAAGCAAGTTACGAATTGACCCGCGATTTGCCCCAGCAACCGTTCCACATCCGTTTTGGTGCGCCGCTTGCACGGCTGTTTGCACCGATCCTCTAGTTCAGGAACCGTTCTTCAAAGACCCGCGTCATGAGGGCCACCAGGAACGCGGTCGACAGCCCAAAGGCCAGTAGGCCCGTGACCGATGCAAACGCTCCGAAGATGCGCAGCCCTTCGCCCAAGACGATGTCGCCGTAACCCAGCGTTGTGAACGTCACCAATGAGAAATAGAGGGCCGAATTCCAATCCGGCAGCACATCACCCCACACCCAGACAATCGCCCAGATCCAGACCTGAACCGTATGGGTCAGCACGATAAACACCAGCGCCACGCTGATCGGGCCTGCGGTTGCAAGGATAGTGCTGCGCGACTCCCATTTCGCAACCAGTTTTCGGATGACCAGAACGCACCAGGTCAGCAGCATGATTTCGATCAGAAAACAAATACCCAGATAGAAGCTGCCCCAAATGATTTGTTGCGACAATGTCATGTAAACGGCCTTTGTTCTGATCGCTGAAAGCTGTGCAAGCATGGGGGTTTCGCGCGTTGCCGACAACCCCATGCGATGCGTAAGGCTGCGGCGAATAGAACCGATCTCGGCTCTGGACACTGGCGCGCCGCGTTGCACATTGTGACGGGACCAGATGAGAGTTTGCATGTTGCTATCAATTAATCACGTTCGAAAATCCTATCCCGGTGGGAGACCTGTCCTGACTGATGTTTCATTGACGCTGGAACAGGGACAGACCTTGGCGCTGACCGGAGAAAGTGGCAGTGGCAAAAGCACATTGTTGCATCTGGTGGCGGCGCTGGATGGGTTTGATGGCGGAGAGATTACTCTGGACGGGCGCGCCATGTCGGCCCTGAATGATGCGGAACGCGCCGAATTGCGTCGCGGCACCCTGTCTCTGGTCTTTCAGCAGTTCAACCTGATCCCGTCGCTGACCGTTGCCCAGAACCTCTCGATCCATGCGCGACTTGCGGGTCGGAACGACCCGGATTGGGTTGTCCACCTGACCGAGCGCCTTGGCCTGAGAGAACTGCAAGACCGCTACCCCGAGAACCTTTCGGGCGGACAGCAGCAGCGGGTTGCCATCGGACGCGCCATGGCGATCCAACCACGATTGCTGCTAGCGGATGAGCCGACGGGCAATCTGGACGAAACAGCAAGTGCGGTGGTGCTGGACCTGATGCTTTCATTGGTTGCCGATACCGGCGCTGCGCTCCTGCTGGTCACTCACTCTAATGACATCGCCAGCCGTCTCGACCGACGTGCCCACCTGACGGGCGGGCATATCGCATGACACGCGCTGCGGTCCTGGCGCTGGTGTCCCATTGGCGGATGCACCCATTGCAATTGATGACGCTTCTGACGGGTATCGCGCTGGCAACTTGTCTGTGGTCGGCCGTGCAAGCCATCAATGCCGAAGCGCGCGCGAGCTATGAACGCGCCAGCACCCAGCTTGCCATCGGACAATTCGACGAATTGCGCGCCTCCGGTTCCACGATCCCTCTTTCCCGCTACTCCGAGCTCAGGCGCGCAGGCTGGCAAGTGGCGGCCGTCTTAGAAGGCACGCTGCGCATCAAGGGCCGTTCCGTACGTCTGATGGGGGTGGATTTGGTGGCCTACCCTGTCCTGCCCGCGATCACCCAGATCGAGCAAGGCGCGGATGCCCCCGACCCGGCTGATATGCTGACAGCTCCGGGGCGGCTGCTGATGTCACCCGCCCTGGCCCCGCTGTTTCAATCTAACGACAAATTCCCACCGGTGCTTTCCAGCACCGCGCTGCCACCTGATCTGGTGCTCACCGATATTGGAGTGGCCGAGCGTCTTCTGAACCGTCCCGGTCAGATTTCCCGTCTGGTGATCTTGCCCAATCAGCCCCGTGGTGTCCCGTCTCTGTCAGAACTTGCGCCTGAACTTCAACGCATTAGCCCCTCGACCCAATTGGATACCGTGCAACTTACCGACAGCTTTCACCTGAACCTCTCAGCCTTCGGCTTGCTGTCTTTCGCCGTCGGCCTGTTCATCGTTCACGGAACGGTCGGCCTCGCCTTCGCGCAGAGGCGTGGCACGATCCGTACATTAAGGGCGTTGGGCCTTCCCATGCGGGGCCTGATCTGGATCGTTCTGGGTGAATTACTTCTCTTGGCCCTGATCGGTGGCCTGTTCGGGTTAATCCTGGGGTATTTTCTGGCTGGAGCCTTGTTGCCTGATGTCGCCGCCACGTTGCGCGGCCTCTACGGGGCAACAATCGACGGGCAGATGTCATTACGCCCCCAATGGGTCGCCGCAGGTCTTGCGATGGCAACAGGCGGCACGTTGGCGGCCAGTGGCCACGCTCTTTGGCGACTTTCGCGCATGCCCATCCTCGCAGGGCCGGGCTTACAAGCTTGGCGTGGCAGTAAAGCCTCGGCCCAGATTACAGGCGCGTGTGGCCTAGCCCTGCTAGCATTGGGCTTTATCGCATATTTCACAATCGGCGGACTTATCGCAGGGTTTGCCTTGCTTGCCGGGATGCTGACCGGAGCGGCCTTGTTGCTGCCGCTCGCACTGTCAGGGATATTGACCTTGTGCCTGCGCCGGGCCCGCACGCCTGTTGGTCAATGGGTGCTCGCGGACATGCGGGCGCAATTGCCCGGTCTGTCACTTGCGCTGATGGCCTTGCTGCTAGCGCTCGCCGCGAATATCGGCGTGGGCACAATGGTTTCAAGCTTCCGCCTCACCTTTACTGGCTGGCTCGATCAACGGCTGACCTCCGAACTTTACGTGACCGCAGCCGACAATGCACAAGGCGCAGCCCTTATCGATTGGCTCGCCCCAAGGGCGTCAGCTGTCCTACCCATTCGCAGCACCGAATTGCCGCACGAGACCGGGCCGTTGTTTCTGTACGGGATTGTTGATCACGATAGCTATCGCGACAACTGGCCACTGATCGCCAAGGGTCCTGACGTCTGGGACAACGTCCTGTATCGCAGCGCCGTACTCATCAACGAGCAACTCGCACGACGCGCGGATCTATGGCCTGGAGATACCATCTCGATCACACCCGAGCACAGCTTGCCGATTGCAGGTGTCTATTCCGATTACGGGAACCCGACAGGTCAGGCCATCGTCGCTATGCCGATGCTAGATCAGATTGCCCCGGATACGGATACACGCCGCTTCGGCATCCGCATCATACCGGATCAGGCCTCGGAGCTGGCACAGGCGTTGCGTGACCAATTTGACCTACCCCGATCGGCAGTTGTGCAGCAGGCCGCTATGAAAGCGCAATCGATGGCTGTTTTTGAGAAAACCTTCGTCGTCACCTCAGCGCTGAATGTGCTGACACTGGGCGTTGCGGGGTTCGCGATACTCACCAGCTTGCTGACACTGTGGACCCAGCGCCTGCCTCAGGTCGCCCCGGTCTGGGCGCTGGGTCTAACGCGCGCGCAACTGGCCAAGCTAGAGCTTCTGCGCAGTGTCCTGCTTGCGGTGATGACCGCTTGTCTTGCCCTTCCATTGGGCCTTGTATTGGCATGGGTGCTGCTGGCCGTGATCAACGTGCAGGCCTTCGGATGGCGCTTGCCCATGTATTTGTTCCCAACTGACTGGCTGAGCCTGTTCCTGCTGACTCTGGTTGCCGCCGTGCTCGCAGCAGCCCTACCCGCATTACGATTGCTCCGCCTGCCACCTGCTGCGCTGTTGAGGGTTTTTGCCAATGAACGTTAAAGCCTTCATACTGTTCATCCTCCTTCCAATTACCGGTTGGGCGCAGGGTTATGCCGGGTTGGGCGGCAATGCGGATGGCTTTACGCGTCCTGAACCGGACTACAGCTTTCAGTTTCCGCAAGATCACGGCGCCCATCCTGATTATCGGATTGAATGGTGGTATCTGACGGCAAACCTCAAAGACGCAGAGGGCCGCGACTATGGCATACAATGGACCTTATTCCGTTCGGCACTGAAACCATCCGAAGCTGACGGCTGGCAAAACCCACAGATCTGGATGGGCCATGCCGCGCTCACAACCCCAGAAACACACTATTTCGCCGAACGACTCTCTCGCGGCGGTGTCGGACAGGCTGGCGTTACGGCCCAACCGTTTGAGGCATGGATCGATGAATGGCACATGCGCGGCGATGATTTGGAAACCCTCAGCCTGACAGCAAACGGATCAGACTTTGGGTATGATCTGACTCTAAAGGCCCAAGGCCCATTGGTGTTTCACGGGGCCGAGGGGTATTCGGTGAAATCCGCCGATGGTCAGGCAAGCTACTACTATTCACAACCCTTCTACTCGGTCGAGGGCACGCTCCACCTGCCCAACGAAGATGTCGAAGTCGCCGGCCAGGGTTGGCTGGATCGCGAATGGTCTTCGCAACCCTTGGCCGAAGATCAAAGCGGCTGGGACTGGTTCTCGCTCAGCTTTGACGACGGTGACAAGCTGATGGCCTTCCGCCTACGCGGGGATCGAGGGGATTTCACGGCCGCTACGTGGATTGAGCCTGATGGGCAAACGACCCCCCTACCTGACGGCTCAGTCCTGCTAGAACCCCTTGAAACCGCCCGCGTGGCACAACGTGACGTTCCGATCAAATGGCAGGTGTCGTTGCCGGATCGCGGGATCGATGTTGAAGTCGATGCCATAAGCCCGAAAGCCTGGATGGGAACCCGGTTCGAATACTGGGAAGGCCCAATCACCATCACAGGCAGCCACACAGGGCGCGGATATCTTGAGATGACGGGGTATTGAAGCCGAACTTCAGCAATATATTCAGAATTGCTGTGGTGCCCAAGGAGAGACTCGAACTCTCACGCCCGTGAAGGCGGGGGATTTTGAATCCCCTGCGTCTACCATTCCGCCACTTGGGCCACGAACACTGGATTAGCGCCCTACCGAGAGAAGGTCCAGAGGCAAAAAACAACCACTGCCCTGAATGTTTCGTCGAAGGAGGTTGACGGTCAGTCGGGTGCATGGTTTGGCTTGCCGCAGCGGTTACCAGGATACTTATTCTTCATGTTGCGATCCCTTTATGACTGGACCATTCGTCTGGCCGAACATCCTCATGCGCTCTGGGCGCTGGCTGTTGTGGCTTTTGTCGAAAGTTCGTTTTTTCCGATCCCACCCGATGTTTTGATGATTCCCATGATCCTTGCGCGTCCGTCGCGGGCCTGGCTGATCGCGACGGTCGCCTTGGTTGCCTCGGTGCTGGGTGGGATATTGGGTTATGCAATTGGGGCATTCTTTTACGAAAGCCTTGGGCAGCCTGTTCTGGAAGCCATGGGCAAAGCCCACGCAATGGAAGAATTCAATACCCGCTTCAATGATTTCGGCTTCTGGGCCGTGCTGGCGGCTGGTGTGACGCCTTTCCCATATAAGGTCATCACCATCATGTCGGGCTGGACCGGGATGCCGATTGGGACGTTCATAGCCACCTCGATCCTGGCGCGCGCCTTGCGCTTCTTTCTTGTGGCCGGGCTGCTATGGAAATTTGGGGAACCAATCCGTGACTTCATCGAAAAACGGTTGGGTTTGATGTTTACCCTATTCATAATCCTGCTGTTTGGCGGCTTTCTTGTGGTGAAATACTTATGACGCGCAAAAGACTTCTGGTTCTGGTTGCCGCATCCGGCTCAGCCGCGTTGCTACTTGGGGCTTGGGGCTTTCAGTACATCGGTGGGCTCGCGCCGTGCAAAATGTGCATCTGGCAGCGGTATCCTCATGGTGTCGCAGTGATTCTTGGTGCTCTAGCCTTTGCCTTCCCGGGCGTCCGCCCCCTGCCCCTACTAGGCGCTCTGGCGGCGGCCACAACGGCGGGAATAGGGTTTTACCATGCTGGGGTCGAGCAAGGCTGGTGGGAGGGCCCATCGACCTGCACATCTGGTGATATCGGCGGCCTGAGTGCAGAAGAGTTAATGGATCAGATCATGTCCGCCCCGCTCGTGCGTTGCGATGACATCCCGTGGGAGATGTTCGGGATTTCCATGGCGGGCTGGAATGGATTGATTTCGACGGGTCTGGTCCTGATCTGGATCGCAGCCTGGCGCGCGCGCTAGGGTTTATAGCTGATCCAGCTCGGCATCCCAGTAGAGGAAGTCGATCCAGCTTTCGTGCAGATGGTTCGGGGGGAACTTCCGGCCGATATTGCGCAAAGCTTCAGCATCCGGCTGACGCGGCGGTTTATTCAGTGACATTCTGGCCTGTCGCAGGGATTTTGAGCCCTTGCGCAGATTACACGGGCTGCACGCTGCAACGACATTCTGCCAACTTGTGACCCCGCCCGCAGCGCGCGGTACAACATGATCAAAGGTCAGGTTTTCACGGCTGCCGCAGTACTGGCATTTGAATTCGTCCCGCAAAAATAAATTAAAGCGCGTGAAGGCCACGCGCTTTCTGGGTTTTACATAGTCTTTCAGGACAACGACCGAGGGTATTCGGATCTCGGTACTGGGACTGCGGACAACCTCGTCATATTCCGCAACAATATCCACCCTGTCCAGCCAGGCAGCTTTGATCGCCTCCTGCCACGGCCATAAAGACAACGGGTAGTAGGAAAGAGGTCTGTAATCGGCGTTCAAAACCAATGCCGGATGATGCTTGAGCGCACCGGTTTCCCTGACAAATTCGGTCCTGAAGTCTCCGTCCATAACAGAATCGCTCCTCGCTCTGTACTGCCCGTTTGTGACATCAGAGCGGGGAACACCCGCCCCGGCCTTAAGTTAACTATATATCGTGTTAAATCTCTGACAAGTGCCGAGTTCACACAACATCTCGGGTATTGGTTAGGCCGAATACGTAACAGATAAGTGACACTTATCCACAGGTTGCGCAGATGTGGTCTGCAAGCTATGGCGGGGCATGTCCTGGTTCATCCGTTTCAACAAACCATACGATGTGTTGCCGCAGTTCACCGACCGCGCCAATTCTGACTCACCCCGCAGTACGCTCTCGGAATTCATCGACCTGCCCGGTGTCTATCCTGCGGGACGCTTGGACCGGGATAGCGAGGGTTTGATGCTGCTGACTGATAATGGGCGATTGCAGGCGCAGATATCAGACCCCAAGCACAAGATGCCTAAGACATACTGGGTTCAGGTCGAAGGCATTCCCGATACAGCGGCACTAAAAGCGTTGCGGGAAGGTGTTGAACTTAAGGATGGTTTGACGCGCCTCGCCAAGGCGCGGCTGATTGACGAACCCGAATGGCTATGGCCACGCACCCCGCCGATCCGGGTTCGCCAAACGGTGCCCGACAGTTGGGTTGAACTGACGATAAAAGAGGGCCGTAACCGTCAGGTTCGCCGGATGACAGCCGCAGTCGGGCACCCAACTCTGCGCCTGATCCGAGCCCGTGTTGGAGATTGGACTTTGGACGGCCTTGACCCCGGTCAGTGGGAAAGCCTGCCGATGCCAGCTGTTGACGCAGCACCGTCGCGCAAGCGGGACCGCCGCCCGCGCCGGTGACAAAAACTGCGTGATGTGATAGGTTTAGGGCATGAAGGTCACACCGGATATCCCTGCCCCGTCTGCCATCCTGGAAGCCGCGCTGTATGTCGACGATCTAGATGCGGCCGAGGATTTCTATGGTCAGATATTGGGGCTAGAGAAAATCCAGCGCGTCACCGACCGCCATGTGTTCTATCGAATCGGCGGGTCTGTCCTGTTGCTGTTCAATGCCAGCGAAACCGAGAAACCGCCAGGCAACCCCGATCTGCCGGTCCCACCGCATGGGGCGCGCGGTCCCAGCCATGTTTGCCTTGTCCTAACCCGAGATGAAATCACCGTGATGCGCAAGCATCTGTTGGACTGGAACATCCCTGTCGATGCCGAGTTCGACTGGCCCAACGGAGCCCGGTCGCTCTATGTACGAGACCCTGCAGGCAACTCGGTCGAATTCTCGGAAGGAAGGCTGTGGGAGTGATCGATCAGCGAAGCGGCTGCTTCTCGCCCCCGATCACACGGTAGATTTCGCTAGAGACAACGCCGACCTCACCAAGTGCCGCCTGAAAAGCAGTCATATGAGGGGTCGCGAAATGGGCCTCAAGCGCGGCCTGATCCTGCCATTCCTCATAGACCCGAAAGCGGGTCGCCTGACCCAGGATTTGACTGAATTCATAGATCAGGCATCCGGGTTCTTTCAGAGTTTCCGCAACCATTTCCTGCGCGGCAGCAATGGCTATCTCGACCGCTGCATCTGAAACTTCGACCACTCCTGTCACGATCAGCATCATGCTCTCCTTAGATCGCCCCGCAAGTCAGAGGCTCAGCTTATCCCGCATGAAGGCCAGCGCAACACTCAAGCCATCCGGAGCAATCCCGTGGCCGGTGCCCTTCATTATATGGGCATAAACCTCTTTGAACCCGGCCGCCTGAAGTGCCTCAGCTGCTTCTGGCAACGATTGCGGCGGTACAACGTCATCAGCATCGCCATGCACCAGCAGGATCGGCATGCGACTTACGGTTTCGTCTGGCAGCAAATCAGGTTCCAGCAAACGGCCCGAGAACGCTACGATCCCGGCCACTGGGTCCTCGCGGCGCGGGGCTACATGTAAGCTCATCATCGTGCCCTGGCTGAAACCGAACAGCACTACCTGCTCTGGCAGGACATCCTCATCCACCATCAGCGCATCAAGGAACGCGTTGAAATCCTCAACCGCCATTTCCATACCCCGTCGGGCTTCCTCCTCGGATGAGCCATCAATCCACGGGATCGGGAACCACTGGAAACCGTTGGGCATACCGATGATCTGTTCAGGCGCGTCCGGAGCTACAAACAACGTATCCGGGAGATGCTCGCCCAACGGATCAGCCAGCCCCAAAAGATCGGCCCCGTTTGCACCATAACCATGCACAAACACCACGACCGAGCGTGTGTCGCCTGAAACCGGCTCTTTCCTGAGCGCGTTCAAAACCCGTGTCATCTGATCCCTTCTCTGTCTTTTGCGACCCGGTAATAGGCCCACAGCACCCGCGCCGCAACCGATCGCCACGGCGACCATGCTTCAGCCATCTGGCGTAACTCTTTGTCTTTTGGTCGTTCTGGCAATTCATAGAGGATGCGTGCAGCTTCCTGTAAGGCCAGATCGCCCGGTGCAATCACATCGGCGCGACCCAGCGAAAACATCGCATAAATCTCGGCAGTCCAGACACCGATTCCCGGTACCTCGGTCAGAATTGCGACCACTTCGTCATCTGGCGCATCACGCAACGCTTTGTAATCGATCCGCGCCTCAGCCAAGGCGCGGGCATAGCGAATTTTCTGACGGCTGAGACCCACAGCGCGCAGATCATCATCAGTGGCCCACATAATCTTGCGCGGACCGGTCAGTTTTGCGTCCTGCAGCCTCTTCCAGATTGCGTTTGCCGAGGCCACGCTGACCTGCTGACTGACAATCGCGCTGAGCAATTGGGCGAACCCGTCAGGCTTGCGCCTGAGTGGCAGGGGTCCGGTTTGCTCCATCGCATAAGCCATCCGGGGGCAGGCCTCAGCCAACCACTCGGCCCCTTCGGTAACGCAGTCCGGTGTTTCGATGATGCGTCCGACGGACATGCGCTCTCCGATAAGTGATCCTTGTCCGCACGTTAGGCGGATGTGCCGCATATGCAACCCGCTTGTGCCAAGTCTCAATCGTAGATAACCATTCGCCCATGACAATGATCGCTGCCACCCCTGACGATAGTCAGGCCAAACGCAACGTTGCCGTTTTGGTGGCAGCACAGGCAATCCTGGGTGCACAGATGCCCATGATGTTCATCGTCGGCGGGCTGGCAGGCCAATCGCTGGCCAGCAACGCTTGCCTTGCGACGCTGCCGATTTCACTGATCGTTCTGGGTTCAATGCTGGCGGCCACGCCGATTTCGGCCATCATGCAACGCTGGGGACGCCGTGCCGGGTTTCTTGTGGGATCAACCGCAGGTGCCGCAGGGGGCGTTATCGGGGCTTACGGCCTTTATCTCGGCTCGTTCCCGATCTTCCTGATCGGCAGCTTCCTGACCGGCATATACATGAGCGCACATGGCTTTTATCGCTTTGCAGCGGCTGACACTGCATCGGATGCTTTCCGGCCCAAGGCGATCTCATACGTCATGGCCGGAGGGCTTGCGGCGGCGATCATCGGCCCTCAGATCGTCAAGCTGACTTCGCAAGCGTATGTGGTCCCGTTTTTGGGCACTTATCTGGCGGTGATCGCGATCAACGTAATCGGCTCAGCCCTGTTCTTCTTTCTCGACATCCCTACTCCGCCGAAACCCACCGAAGATGAACCCAAAGGTCGCACACGGATGGAGTTGCTGAAAACTCCACGCATCGCAGTAGCGATCATCTGCGCAATGGTTTCCTACGCGCTGATGAACCTTGTAATGACGTCTACACCTTTGGCCGTCGTCGGGTGCGGATATACCGAAGGTGATGCCGCGGATATCGTCACCAGCCACGTACTGGCGATGTACATTCCCAGCTTCTTCACCGGCCACCTGATCGCGCGGTTTGGGGTCGAAAAGATCGTAGCTCTCGGTTTGGCAATCCTTGGCGGTGCAGGCATTGTCGCCCTGCAAGGTGTTGATCTAGGTAACTTTTTCGTCGCCCTGATCCTGCTGGGCATCGGATGGAACTTTGGCTTCATTGGCGCCACCAGCATGTTGGCAGACTCGCATGAAGTGCACGAACGCGGGCGAATGCAGGGCCTGAATGACTTGCTGGTGTTTGGCGGCGTGACTTTTGCCTCGCTTGCCTCTGGCGGATTGATGAACTGCTCGGGCGGTTCAGCGGTCGAGGGTTGGACGGCCGTAAACCTCGCCATGATCCCGCTGCTGACCCTTGCAGGTGGCGCGCTGCTGTGGCTGGTTCTGAGACCTTCAGATCCCCAGACGGCCTGACCCTACCAACGACCGGTCGCTGCCGTTTTCATCAGGGTAAACCGACGTCGGATTTCACCCTGAGCCAACGCACCTGCGGCCACCCGGTCCGGTCTGGCCAATGCAGTCCGCAACACCCATTCCGTCTGCCACCCCGCATAGAGCGCAGGCCGTGCTTGTGCCGAGACCTCGTTGCGGGCGGACCGCGCCTGCGCCAATCGGTCCAAAGCCTTCTGCGCCAGCGCCCGAACCCCGTCATGGGTTCCGTCCAGCAAAGGAATGCGCCCACGTGCCTCAAGCTCGGGAATTGCGCGCAGCCAATTCGCGATCCCCGCTGCATATCCGAAATCACGCAGAACAGTTTCATCCGCCGAACCCAAAGCCTGCGCCGACACCACCATTAATGTTCCAGCGCTATGGGCAATATAGGCGTCAAAATGCGCCTCATCCTCGAACGGATCACGATAGATATCCCAACGCCTTACGGCCACATATTCATCCAGCAGCGCTGCCAGATGCGGAGAAATCACGCGCGACACAGGTGTGACAACCTCGTGCCGACGAACAGATGGACCTTCGGCAATCTCTTGCAAGGCATCGCGCCACCATTGCAGCCGCATCTCGGCGATCATGCTCTCTTGCGTCAACCACGGGGCACGGGCCACCTCGACGTTCAGCGCATAAATCGGGAACAAAACTGCCCGTGCCTCAACTGGTGCGGCCATGGCAGCCATAAAGCGATCGGGATCGGCCCGATGAACCAGCGCAGCACAAGCCTTGATGTCGTCGTCGAACTCCACCTTATTCGGCGGCCGCTGACTGCGGGGCGCAATCGCTCACCAGTTTCCACTGAATCGCATCCAGCAGCGCTTCGAACGAGGCATCAATTATGTTCGCACTCACCCCAACCGTAGACCAGCGCCGCCCTTGCCCGTCTTCGCTGTCGATGATCACGCGCGTGACCGCCTCGGTCCCGCCCTGAGTGATGCGCACCTTGAAGTCGACCAGCCGCATATCCGACAGTATCTGCGAATACTGCCCCAAATCCTTGGCCAGAGCTTTGGCGAGCGCGTTCACCGGACCGCGATCGCTACCGCTTTCATCCAGCGACTCACTTACCGACAGCTTCTTCTCGCCATCCACTTTCACAACAACAACCGCTTCGGACAGGCTGACCATCTTGTTGTATTTGTTTTTCCGGCGTTCAACGGTCACCTTATAGCGCTTGACCTCAAAGAACTCGGGTAACTGCCCCAATTCATCCCGCGCCAGCAGCTCAAAACTAGCCTGCGCGGTGTCGTAGGAATACCCCTCGGCCTCGCGCAGTTTTATCCGCTCAAGGATACGTCCCAACGCCGGATCGCCCGCTTCTACGGCCAATCCCGCATCGGTCAGACGTTTGCGCAGGTTCGATTGCCCGGCCTGGTTCGACATCGGAATGATGCGCGCATTTCCAACACTTGCCGGATTGATATGCTCATAGGTTGTCGGGTCCTTGAGGATCGCGCTGGCATGCAGCCCGGCCTTATGCGCAAAAGCCGACGCGCCCACATAGGCGCTCTGCTTGCTGGGCACTCGGTTCAGGATATCATCCAGCATCCGGCTGATGCGTGTCAGCCCGGCCAGCGCCTCGGGCATCACTCCGATCTCATAGCACGAGGCATAGGGTTCTTTCAGCATCAGCGTTGGGATCAAAGCGGTCAGGTTGGCATTGCCACAGCGCTCTCCCAACCCATTCAACGTACCTTGAATCTGCCGCGCCCCCGCATCGACTGCAGCCAGCGAGCACGCCACTGCGTTCTCGGTGTCGTTATGGGTATGAATGCCCAGCCGATCCCCCGGCAGACCGGCCGCAATCACCTCGGATACGATCCGCCCGACCTCTGCCGGTAGCGCACCTCCATTGGTATCGCACAGCACAACCCACCGCGCACCCGCATCCAGAGCCGCGCGACAGACTTCCACCGCATAACCGGGATTGTCTTTGTAGCCATCGAAGAAATGCTCGGCATCGAACAAGGCCTCACGCCCCTGCGCCACGATATGCGCGACCGAGGCGTGCACGTTCTCGGTATTCTCCTCCAGAGCAATACCAAGCGCATGGGTCACATGGTAATCGTGCGATTTCCCAACCAGACAAACGGCTGGTGTTCCCGCGTTCATTACAGCAGCCAGAACGTCATCATTCTCAGCCGACCTGCCCGAGCGTTTGGTCATCCCAAACGCCGTCATACAGGCCGACGTTTTAGGCGCGCTCTCAAAAAACGCACTGTCTGTCGGGTTCGCACCGGGCCAACCGCCTTCGATATAGTCTAGACCCAACGCATCCAATGCCTGCGCAATCTGCACCTTCTCGGTAGTCGAGAACTGCACACCCTGAGTCTGCTGCCCATCACGCAGCGTGGTGTCATAGAGGTAGAGGCGTTCTTTGGTCATTCGACCCCCTCCAGCTTGGCGGCGTCGAATCCGGCGCCGGGCACCAATTCCACACCATCCTTGCTCATCCGAACCTCCAGCCCTGCGGCGACATAGGCCGCCTTCAGGCGATCGACCTCAGAGAAATCCTTGTTCTGCATCGCAAGAGCGCGGGCATCGGCCAGTTTTTCTGCGTGGGATGACAGATCAGCCACGGCGGTTTGCGCCCAAGCTGCCATTTCATCCGTCAACAGCCCGACCACCTGTGAACTCGCCAGCAATAAAGCAGCGTTGCCGTCAGCAGCCAAACGATGAAGTTCAGCGATGGCACCTGCCGTGTTCATGTCATCGGCAAGCGCATCAATGACCGCAGGTGCCGCGGTGGCAGCGGGCTCGATGCCCGCTGTCAGCGCCCGCCACTTGCGCAACGTTGCCTCGGCTTCGCGCGCCTTCTTCTCGGTCCAGTCCATCGGCTTGCGATAATGGGTCTGCAAGAACACAAACCGGATCACTTCACCCGGCACACCCTGCTCAAGCAGATCATGAACAGTGAAGAAATTGCCCAGCGATTTGGACATTTTCTTGCCCTCGACCTGTAGCATCTCATTATGCATCCAGACACGCGCGAATTCGCCATGCGGGTGGGCACATTTGCTCTGAGCAATCTCGTTCTCGTGGTGCGGGAACATCAGATCGTTGCCGCCACCGTGAATATCAAAGCTCTCGCCCAGCAATTCATAGCTCATGGCCGAGCATTCGATATGCCACCCCGGACGCCCCCGGCCCCATGGGCTGTCCCAGCCGGGCAACTCATCGGTCGACGGCTTCCACAGCACAAAATCCATCGGGTTCTTCTTGTAAGGCGCGACCTCGACCCGCGCCCCGGCGATCATGTCATCAACCGACCGCCCCGACAGCGCACCGTAGTGTTCCTTCCAGCTGTCCACCGCGAACAACACATGACCCTCGGCGGCATAGGCATGCCCCTTGGCCATCAGGTCTTCGATCATCGCAATCATCTGCGCGATATACTCTGTGGCGCGCGGCATCGCGTTGGGTTCCAACGCCCCCAGCGCGCCCATGTCGTGCAGATACCAGCCGATGGTTTCGTCCGAACGTTCCTGCACCAACTGTTCCAAAGACCCGTCAGCCCCAGCCTTCTTGCGCGACAATGCGGTGGCGTTGATCTTGTCATCCACGTCGGTGAAATTGCGCACATAGGTCACGTGATCAGCACCGTATACATGCCGCAACAAACGATAGAGCACGTCGAACACAACCACAGGCCGTGCGTTCCCCAGATGCGCCCGATCATAGACCGTCGGACCACAGACATACATCCGCACATTATCGGGATCGATCGGCACGAAATCCTCTTTCGTCCGAGTCCTTGTGTTGTGCAGTTTGATCGTCGTCATCGGGTCGTGCTCCTGAAACAGCATATACGTCACGCGTTGGCGCGGGCTTAGCAACTTGTCTCAGAGATGAAAACGAAAGAAACCGGCCCGCTTGAGAAATCAGCAGGTAATGCAGCAGATAATGATGCAAGTTTTCCGGTTCATGCGCTTTGCCTAGCACGGGATTGATGCTGAGCCAAGCCTTGAGTTTCAACCTCCACAGAGGCAGTCTGCCCACCATGACCCGTGATTACGTCAATTCCGTATGCGCAGACCTGCCCGGTGCCGAACTTTCGGACCCTTGGGGAGGCGGCCACGACGCATGGAAAGTTGGCGGCAAGATGTTCGCCTGCGTCGGCTCGGTCGGGGATGGTGTATCGGTCAAGACTCCCGACATTGAGACCGCGCAGATGCTGATCGACGCAGGGATTGGCACCAAGGCCCCGTATTTTCACCGCAGCTGGGTTCGCCTGCCGTGGGAAACTGACGCCGACGAGATGCAACATCGCCTGATCACCTCATACGATATCATCCGTGCATCGCTGACCAAGAAGATACAGGCGAGTTTGCCGCCGCGAAGCTGATTGACAAAATTGCTGTGCTTTGCCCCATTCGGCGTCATAGCCGGTCGGGAGAATCCCTTGAAACTATCGCATCGCATTACGCATCTGACCGAGGGTGGATCAGACGGCTGGGAGGTGTTCATCCGCGCGCGTCGGATGATTGCCGAAGGCCATGCCGTTACCGAGTTGACGATCGGCGAGCATGACATTCGGACCGATCAGTCAATATTGTCGGCCATGGAAAGTTCGGCCCGCAGCGGGCACACAGGATACGCGATGGTTCCGGGCACTGATCTGCTGCGTGATACTGTGGCCGCCCGTGTCCAAATGCGAACAGGTGTAGCGACCACACGCAACAACGTTATCATCACCCCTGGCGGTCAGGCCGCATTGTTTGCGGCACACACCGCGCTTTGCGATCCGGGCGATATCGCGCTCTACCTGGATCCGTATTATGCCACCTACCCCGGCACGATCCGTGGCGTTGGAGCGGAAGCCAAACGCATAGAAACACGCGCCGAAGATTTGTTCCAACCTCGCGCTTCCGATATCGATGGCGCGGCAGGCGGGGCGGTGTCGCTGCTGATAAACTCCCCAAACAATCCAACTGGTGTGGTCTATTCCGCCGAAACACTTTCTGCCATCGCCGAGGTTTGTCAGCGCCGCGATCTATGGCTGATTTCCGATGAAGTCTACGATACGCAGGTTTGGGAGGGTGAACACCTGTCACCTCGCGCCCTACCCGGCATGGCTGAGCGCACTCTGGTCGTGGGTTCAATGTCGAAATCTCATGCCATGACTGGCTCGCGTTGTGGGTGGATCGTTGCTCCGGAGGGCGTGATCGACCACCTGATCAACTTGGCAACACACACAACCTATGGTGTGCCCGGCTTTATACAGGATGCTTCCAACTATGCGCTGAGCGTGGGACAACCTCTCGAAGACAAAATTGCCGCGCCGTTTCGCCGCCGCCGCGCTCTGGCGATTGAAGTGCTGGCTGCGCAGCAGGTCGTCACCTTAATACCGGCGCAAGGCGCGATGTATCTGATGCTGGATATCCGGGCTACGGGTCTTAGCGGTGATGTGTTCGCAAATGCGCTGCTGGACACGCATGCCATCGCTGTGATGCCCGGTGAAAGCTTTGGTTCTGCCGCCGCAGGTCACATCCGCGTGGCCATGACAATCGATGACGAGAAATTCGTCACATCGCTACAGACCCTATGCGAATTTGCCGCTCAATTGGCAGAGGGATGACAATCGACCACCGAGTTTCAGAAGCGGAATGTGGTGCGCAAGTTGAACACATTTGCGTCGAGGCTTCGACCAGACTCCGGTATATCATCGAAGTTCTGCCGCAGCGCTTCGCCACTGATTACAAACCGTTCGCCAAGCGGATAGGCAACACCGATCCCGTAAACGGCTGCCGTATCACTGTCACCCGACGTACTGGCCCGCGCGGTTCCCAAGACAACATAGCCAAGGGCTGATCCAAAGTCGTAGCCGCCGCGCAACTTCAATCGCGACATACTATCAAGGCTTCCTTCGGATTGTCCCAGATCAAGATTCAGGCGGTTATATTCCAACTCACCGCCAAGCACGAAATTTCCAAAATCATAGTCGTATCCGATCAGCGGGCCAAAACTGCCCCCGCTTCCGCCTGCCCCTCCGGACCCATCAACATCTGCATAACCAAAGCTGAAACCAGCGTACGCGCCTGTCCAGTCTTCTGCCACAACCTGCCCTGCACCTGTTATCAGTGCTGCGGCGAGTGCGGCCAGTAATGACTTCATGCAGACCTCCAAACATCCGTTGCCGGTTTGGGCGCATCCCCGAGGCAGCGATCTGCTGATCAGCCAACCCCAGTATTTACTTAAACCTAAGGTACAAATCCAAATAACTACGTGCAGATTAACAGATTCTTACCGCAATTGGAAAAAAACATTTAGTCACGAGGATTTGCGCCCCGTTCATTTTGACTGATGGCCCAATAAAATTAGTCCAAAGTCGCAAACAGAACAGATTGTCCAGAAGTGCATTGAAACAATGGGCGCATCAGACTGAGGAAGTTGATGCATAACGAAGTTTGGAAGATTCGGCTGGTCAGCCGCACCATTGGTGCGGATCGCGGTCGTGCGGCACGAGGACGGCCAGCACTGGTCTAGGTACACTCACCCACTACGTACTTTTTTGACCGGACACACACATGAACGAACAAACCCGAAACTCATCCCGCAGCGGTGGCCGCGCCGCGCGTCGTGCCGCCCGTGCGTCAGCTCTTCCGGAACATCTTCGCCCGATTCGGCCTGGTATGGAGGGCGGAACCCTGAAGGTTCTGACCCAAGCACAGATCGAACGCATCCACGAGGCCGCTCTGACCGCTCTGGAAACCATCGGCCTTGCTGATGCGCCACAAAGTGGGATCGACTATCTCGTGGCTGCGGGATGCACCTTGGGCGACGATGGCCGCATCCGCTTTCCGCGCGCATTGGTCGAGGACACAATCGCCAAGGCCAACCGCTCGATCACTCTGCACAGCCGGGACGGCAAATCGGATCTGGAGCTGTCGGGAACGCGTGTCCATTATGGCACCGCAGGCGCAGCGGTCAGCATGGTCGACGTGGATGGGCAGGAATATCGCGACTCGACCCTGCAGGACCTGCATGACGCGACTCGCATCTGTGAACAGCTTGAAAACATTCACTTTGTTCAACGCCCCATGGTGTGCCGAGATATCGCCGACAACCTTGAGATGGATCTGAACACGGTCTACGCCACCACCTCAGGCACGTTCAAACATATCGGTACGTCGTTCACGGAGCCCAGCCATGTGGCCCCCGCCATCGAGATGCTGCACATGATCGCGGGCGGAGAGGACAAGTGGCGCGAGCGGCCCTTCATGTCCAACTCCAACTGCTTCGTTGTGCCCCCGATGAAATTCGCCACCGAAAGCTGCGAGGTGATGGAAGAATGCATCAAGGCCGGAATGCCGGTTTTGTTGCTTTCTGCGGGCATGGCAGGAGCTACCGCACCCTCGACCGTTGCCGGAGCGATCACACAAGCCACCGCCGAATGTCTGGCGGGTTTGGTTTATGTAAACGCCGTAAAGCCCGGTGCTCCCGCGATTTTTGGCACTTGGCCTTTTGGTCTGGACCTGCGCACCGGTGCAATGTCCATCGGATCGGGTGAACAAGCTCTGCTAACCGCTGGCTGCGCGCAAATGCACCAGTTCTACGATCTGCCCGGTGGTGCCGCAGCTGGTGCATCGGACGCGAAATTGCCCGACATGCAGGCCGGTTGGGAACAAATGTGTTCGAACGTCATGGCTGGGCTATCGGGCCTGAACATGGTGTATGAGGCCGCAGGCATGCATGCCTCGTTGCTGGGGTTCTGCCACGAGAGCCTGATCCTGAGCGATGACCTGATCGGACAGGCACAGCGCTGTGTGCGCGGAATCGAGGTAACGGACGAGACGCTGGCACTGGATCAGATGGCCGAAGTCTGCATGGGTGGTCCTGGGCATTATCTTGGCACCGATGCGACGCTAGGCCGTATGCAGGCAGATTACGTCTATCCTACCTTTGGTGACCGATCATCTCCGAAGGAATGGGTTGAGCTTGGCAAACCAGATCTGATCAAAAAGGCAGTGAAGCGGAAGGAAGAGATCCTCGCCGTGCCATCCCCGGCCAGATTCGACCCGCTTTTGGACGCGGAAATTCGCGGCAAGTTCAACATTTACTTACCCGCGTAAGCCGCTGAAAAATAAGCGGCCCGGATATTCCGGGCCGCCAGCATTCCTGCTTGATCAGCCGTTGGACGGCGGCAGCAGGCCCGCTTGTTCAGCAATGGTGATCTCATCCTGATCCAGTGCACCGTCGCCGTTTGCGTCCATCTGCGCAAAGCCTTCGGCATCAACGTCAGGCACGACGGCCTGAACTTCATCGATCGTCAGCACGCCGTCGCCGTTGGTATCGGCGGCGCTTTGGCCAACGGCCAATGTCGGCAGGCCAAGTGCGAAGGTTGAGATAAGGGCCATTATTTGCGGTTTCATGTTATGCCTCCTGATTGCGTTTTCTTGAGTGTTTGCGTCCGGACAAGCGCCAAAAAAAGGCCATCCTGAAGGCGTGTCACCCGCTCAGATTGATATGGCCGCTTTCAAGCCAATCTCTGCGTGTTTGACTGAGTCGCATTTGCGGAGGCTTGCCGGGCGAAATGGCCAGGACAGGTTTCGGCAACTCTTGCCCGATCCAAACAGGATGATCCGGCAATGCCCTGCTCAAATCCACGACTCGGGGTTGAAAAAAGAAAGGGGGCCGAAGCCCCCTGTCAGTTTCGCCTTCCAGGCTCATTTCGTTGACCGCCCGGTGTTTTTTTGCCTGCGGCCTGGACTGCGCATGGGACGAGCGCACCCGTCCCGTGAGAGAGTGGGAGGGAGCAAATATTCCGCCCCACCCTGTTCCCGGCCGACACGGGCATGTCGGCCGAGTGAAACAAGGCATCGATGGTAAGTCTCAGCGCCTTGCTTCGTATTCGTCGGGGCCGGTTACTGTGGCAGCATCCGACCCCTGCACCCCGGGTTGCCGGGGCGCTAAACTCAGCTACACCCGCTTGTCGCGCCGCAGGTGTTGCATTTCATGCAGGTGCCGTTGCGCACCAGCGTGTAGTTTCCGCATTCGCCGCATGGATCGCCCTCGTACCCTTGCATCTTGGCTTTGGTACGGGCGTCCATTCCGGTCGCAACCGCCGTCTCAGCGGGTGCTTCGAATGTCGCTGCGGTTTCCGCCATACCCGTCACGTCAGCCTGTCCGCCATTGAAGACCATCAGGTCTTGCGGCAGTCGTTTGCGCAGATACCCTGTCGAGCTGATTTGTTTCAGCACTTCCAGAGATTTGGTTGCCGCGCTTTCACTGATTTCCGATACGTTGGACAGACCATCCTCTTCGCCGCGACCCAGATCGTCGAACGTCGCACCTTCGGGTTTCACATGCGCCAGATCGGTGCGATCCAGATAGGACACGGCCAGTTCACGGAAGATGTAATCAAGGATCGACGTCGCGTTCTTGATCGAGTCGTTGCCCTGCACCATCCCGGCCGGTTCGAACTTGGTGAAGGTGAAAGCATCGACGAACTCCTCCAGCGGCACGCCGTATTGCAGGCCAACTGACACAGCGATGGCAAAGTTGTTCATCATCGCCCGGAAGCCAGCGCCTTCCTTATGCATGTCGATGAAGATCTCGCCCAGCTTGCCGTCTTCGAACTCACCGGTCCGCAGATAAACCTTGTGGCCGCCAACGATCGCCTTTTGGGTATAGCCCTTGCGGCGATGCGGCAGTTTCTCGCGGTGGCTGCGGATCATTTCCTTGACCACAACCTTCTCGATCACCTTCTCGGCCAGAACGACGGCTTTTTCTTGCGTCGAACCGCTTTCTAGTACTTCGGCTGCCTCATCGTCATCTTCGACCAGCGCCGCCGCCAGAGGCTGCGACAGTTTCGAGCCGTCGCGGTACAGCGCGTTCGCCTTCACACCCAGCGACCAGCTGAGTTCGTATGCCTTCTGGCAGTCTTCGATGGTCGCGTCATTGGGCATGTTGATCGTCTTTGAGATCGCGCCCGAGATAAAGCTTTGCGCTGCAGCCATCATGGTAATGTGGCTATCAACCCCAAGGAAACGCTTGCCTTTCTTGCCGCACGGGTTGGCGCAGTCGAAGATCGAATAGTGCTCTTCCTTCAGATGCGGCGCACCTTCCAGCGTCATGGTTCCGCAAACATGGTCGTTTGCCGCGTCGATATCCGCCTTGGTAAAGCCCAGATGGCGCAGCAGATCGAAGGTCGGGTCATTCAGCTTGGTCGCCGGGATGCCCAGAACACCGGTGCAGAAGTCCTCGCCCAGCGTCCACTGGTTGAAGACGAACCGGATGTCGAACGCGCTTTCCAGTGCGGCATCTACTTTTGCCAACTCGTTCGGGCCAAAACCATGACCGGTCAGCGAGGTGTGGTTGATCCCCGGCGCGTTGCCGATGGTGCCATGACCAACCGCATAACCCACGATCTCTTCAATCTGAGCCGAGGAATAGCCCAGCTTTTCCAGCGCCGAAGGCACCGAGCGGTTGATGATCTTGAAGTAACCACCGCCGGCCAGCTTCTTGAACTTGACCAGAGCAAAGTCCGGTTCGATCCCGGTCGTATCGCAATCCATCACCAGACCGATGGTGCCGGTTGGTGCGATAACTGTGGCCTGCGCGTTGCGATAACCGTTCTTTTCGCCGAGGCTCAGCGCTTCATCCCAAGCTGACATGGCCAGATCGATCAAACGTTTATCCGGGCAATTATCGTGATCCAGAGGCACCGGCTTAACAGCCAGTTTTTCATAACCATCGGTCACCCCTTGCGACGCACGACGGTGGTTGCGGATGACGCGCAGCATGTGGTCTGCATTGCGCTCATATCCTTTGAACGGGCCAAGCTCGCCTGCAATCTCTGCCGAGGTCGCATAAGCCACACCGGTCATGATCGCGGTCAGCGCGCCACAGATCGAACGCCCCTCATCCGAGTCGTAGCTGTAACCCATGTTCATCAACAGGCCGCCGATGTTGGCGTATCCCAGACCCAAGGTGCGGAAGTCGTAAGAGAGTTTCGCAATTTCCTTAGACGGGAACTGCGCCATGGTCACCGAGATTTCCAGCGTCAGCGTCCAAAGCCGCGAGGCGTGCATATAGTCCGCCGCCTGGAACTCACCGTCCTTGAAAAAGGTCAGCAAGTTCATCGACGCCAGGTTACAGGCAGTGTCATCGAGGAACATGTATTCCGAACACGGGTTCGAACCGCGGATTTCACCGTCTTCGGGGCAAGTGTGCCATTCGTTGACAGTATCATGGAACTGGATGCCAGGATCGGCACAGGCCCATGCGGCGTGGCCGACCTTTTCCCACAAATCACGTGCTTTGACTGTACGAGCAACCTTGCCGTCGGTGCGGTTGATCAGTTCCCAATCCGCGTCTTTTTCAACTGCGGTCAGGAACGCATTGGTCACCCGGATCGAGTTGTTCGAGTTTTGGCCCGAGACCGAGCTATAAGCCTCTGAATCCCAGTCCGTATCGTAGGTCGGGAATTCAATGCTGTCGTGGCCCTGCTTGGCGTAGTCCAGAACGCGCTTGATGTAAGTTTCTGGGATCGCGACCTTTTTCGCTTCGCGAACCGCATTTTTCAGGGCGTCGTTTGCGTTTGGATCATAGGCATCATCGGCAGAGCCGTCCCAAGACCGGATGGCCTCGAAAATACCGTTCAGCATCTTCTCGTGCATCTTCGATCCGGCAACGATCGAGGCCACCTTCTGCTCTTCGATCACTTTCCATTCGATGAATTGCTCGATGTCCGGGTGATCTGCATCGACGATTACCATCTTTGCTGCTCGACGGGTTGTACCGCCTGATTTGATCGCGCCAGCGGCGCGGTCGCCGATCTTGAGAAATCCCATGAGGCCCGAAGACTTGCCGCCACCCGAAAGCGCTTCACCCTCTGCACGCAGATGGCTGAAGTTGGTTCCGGTGCCCGAGCCATACTTAAACAGGCGCGCCTCACGCACCCACAAGTCCATGATGCCGCCTTCGTTGACCAGATCATCGTCGACCGACTGGATGAAGCACGCATGCGGTTGCGGATGCTCATAAGCGGATTTCGATTTGGTTAGCTTGCCGGTTTTGTAGTCAACATAGTGGTGCCCCTGCGCCGGGCCATCGATCCCATATGCCCAGTGCAGACCGGTGTTGAACCACTGTGGCGAGTTCGGAGCTGCGCGCTGGGTCGCCAGCATATAGCGCATCTCGTCAAAATAGGCGCTCGCGTCCTCTTCAGTCGAGAAATAGCCGCCCTTCCAGCCCCAATAAGCCCACGCGCCGGCCAGACGATCAAAAACCTGTTTCGATGAGGTTTCGCCATCAAATTCAGCATCTTCCGCAGGAACCGATCGCCACAGGAATTCGGGAACATCCTTTTCCTTAACCTTCTTCAGCTTGGAAGGAACACCGGCCTTGCGGAAGTACTTCTGTGCGATGACATCGCTAGCCACCTGGCTCCATTTTGCAGGCACTTCGATCTCGTCCAGACGGAACACGATTGTGCCATCCGGATTGCGAATCTCGGATGTTGCGAACACAAAATCCAGATCGGCATATGCATCCTGTCCCGGTTTGGTGAATTTTCTTTCAATCTTCATGTCCGCTGCCCCAGCTTCGATCTGTCCAAATTTCAAGTCCCGGCACTAAATCTTGATGCTGCGGGGTGCCGCCCGCACTACCGACGAATTTGAGACGCAAGGGACCGGACGCTGCCTAGAACAGCGCAGAACCGCGAATACGGTCTACGTCATAGTGGTTTGCTTTCCGTCCCTCGCCCGATGCCTTTTCCGGTCATTGCCTACCAGATTTAGTGGCTCGTCTTTCGGCCCATACAATCTGACGTATATTCCCATAGTTGGTCAACGGGCTTTTTCGGTCATTTTTGGAATCTTTTAGCTTGACCTGTTTTGCTGAACCGGCGGAATTTCGCCGCATCGCGATTCCTCCACAGACATGTCCCGCACGACCAGCCCATTCCGCCTTGATGTGTCAGAGTGATTTCTCGTGTTTTCCGCCACAGTTAGAGGTCATTGATCAACCGATCCCGCGTTAAGGACATGTTCAGAGAATCATCGTCACGACATCGCAGCGCGTGCCATACTTGAAATCACACGACATTTCTGGATGGGAAATCTACTCTACATGCGTTTGATTTCATTGTTAACTATTGTGGCGCTAATCGTGTCCTGCACATCACAGGAAGCACCACCTGCATCTCGCAGCGCGCAATTCGACGGTTATCCGCAGAACCTTTTCAATTCCTTCAGGACCGACTGCGCGGGGCCGGGCGACAAGTATATCAAGACCACCGCAAGCATCTTTGAATGCCGCGAGACCTTGCCGCCCGAGGCAACGGCCTATTTGATTCTCAGCTTCAACGGCTATCCGCAGAACTTGCCGCAGATCGTAACGCGGCTGAGCTCGACCAAGAATCAGGCCGGGTATCGCGTGGACGCAGAGTTGTACTTTCTGGTTCCGCAGAAAGATGGTTCAACTCTTAGAATACCTATTGAAAGCAAAGATTTGGACAGGGATTTTTCCAAGCTCTACACCGATTATGGCGGAACGCCAGTGTAGAAGAAAAATGGTCGGGGCGGCAGGATTCGAACCTACGACCCCCTGTACCCAAAACAGGTGCGCTACCAGACTGCGCCACGCCCCGGACCGTGCGCCTTCCTAAACGTGCCGATCTGATTTGAAAAGCCCTAACAGGGCCAAATTGCAGGACCTTGCGAAAAAACTTCGTGGCGCATCTGCGATCCAGGCCGAATGGCGTAACGCTCGGCTAGGCCAGCGTTGATTTCCAGGACTGCATAAACCGAATCGCCGCCTTCGATTGGGCTCAGATCCCCCGGAATTGCACCTTCGTGCACACGCGTCACAGTGCCCGAGCGATCAACAAAGATCATATCAAGCGGAATCAGGGTATTCTTCATCCAGAACGCAACAGGTTGAGGGGGATCAAAAACAAACAACATACCAGATCTGTTGGGCATGCTTTCGCGAAACATCAATCCGCGCGATCGCTCTTTCGGTGTGATGGCCAGTTCAACGTCGAAGCGAACCTCTGCCAGATCATTTCGAAGCTCGACACGATCCGGACGGCATTCAGCCCGCGCGATCCCGCCAATCAAAAAACTCAGGAGCGCCAGTACGAAAGCCGTTCTCATCATTCAGAACCTAGTCGTTCAGGGCCGCTTCCCAGGCCAGAACCTGCGCGGCCATTCTTCCGCGCTTGCCATCAATGACCCGCATGGCCAGCGCTTCGCCCGGTTGCAGATCTGCCAACCCAGAACGACGTAGCACCTCGATATGCAGGAATACATCTTCACTGCTGCCGAAAACATTGGCAAAGCCAAACCCTTTGCCCTTGTCGAACCATTTGACGCGCGCAGCCTCAAGCGGAGCGCTGCCGATCACGGTTGGATCAAGCTCGGCAAAATCGGCCAGCATCATGGTTTCCGCGCGAACAGGCGGGTCAACACTGATCACTTCGACCGCTTGAACACCGCGATCAGTTTTGTGGGTCATGATCTCGATGCCGGCGCCATCCGCGACCGAGCTTTGCCCGAAGTTTCGCAGCACGTTGACGTGCAACAGAATGTCCGGGCCGCCTTCGTCAGACACAACAAATCCGTATCCCTTGGCGGGATCGAACCATTTTACGTGTCCACGGACGCGGTACATGCTGTTCAGATCTTCTGGCACTGTTTTCCCATTACGATAGGCAAGTCGTTAAGGGTTTCTTGTTTATGTTTTGGCTCGCAAATTCAAGCTGAAAAAAGCTATTGTCTGCAAACAGTTGCATTTCACGCAACGCGAACGTCATGGATTTAACCTCAGCACTTGCCAGTCGGAATCGACATTTTGTCGCTTCCACTGAAACCTGTCATGCAACCTGAAGGCACCATCGGCCCAGAACTCGACTTCGACAGGTGTTACACGGTATCCCCCCCAAAATTCAGGGCGAGGCGGGTTGGTACCCAACTTTGCGGTCACTTTAGCCACTTCGGCCATCAGGGATGCACGACTTTCCAGCGGTTGCGACTGGTGTGACGCCCAAGCACCCAAGCGGCTTTTGAGCGAGCGCGAGGCGTAGTATGCGTCCGCCTGCGGCCCATCTTCCTTGGTGATTGTACCACGAACACGGATTTGTCGCCGCAAAGATTTCCAATGCATCACAAAAGCCGCTTTGTGGGCGCTGTCCAACTCCTGAGCCTTGGCGCTGTGATAGTTCGTATAGAAAACAAACGCGTCCTTCTCGATTTCCTTCAGCAGAACCATACGGGCGTTCGGCAAACCTTCCGGGTCCACGGTTGCCAAAGCAATCGCATTAGGATCATTCGGTTCGGTCTTTTCTGCCTCGGCCAGCCACCGATCCGCGATTTCAAACGGATCAGCCCCGGCGAAGATGCCATTATGCTCGTTCATTTCCATCCCCAGGAAACAATTAACATGACCCTAAGGCGAGAACCCGCTGCGGGCAAGAGCGCATGGCCTTGAAGCAGGACAATCAATGGCATAAACCAACCGAACACAATGCGACGACAGGCGGAGAACCGAAGATGTCAAATCAGTTGATGGCCGGAAAACGCGGCCTCATCATGGGACTGGCCAATGACAAATCAATCGCATGGGGTATCGCCCGCGCCTTGTCCGACGCCGGGGCCGAGCTGGCCTTTTCCTATCAGGGGGACGCCCTGAAAAAACGCGTCGATCCATTGGCGGCGCAGTTGGGCAGCGAGATCGTTTTGCCCTGTGACGTCAGCGACGAAGAATCAATTAATGAACTCTTCAGCGCGCTGGAAAAGAAATGGGGTAAATTGGATTTCGTCGTCCACGCCATTGGCTTTTCTGACAAGAACGAATTGCGCGGGCGTTACGTCGACACGTCGCGCGCGAACTTTAACCTGACGATGGATGTTTCGGTCTACTCTTTCACCGCCGTTATGCAGCGCGCGGAGAAAATGATGAACGAAGGCGGCAGTGCGATCACCCTCACTTATTACGGCGCTGAACAGGTCATGCCACACTACAATGTAATGGGTGTTGCAAAAGCCGCCCTTGAGGCATCCGTAAAGTATCTGGCCGAGGATTTGGGCAAAGACGGCATTCGTGTGAATTCGATCTCGGCAGGCCCGATCAAAACGCTCGCGGCCAGCGGCATCGGCGATTTCCGTTACATCATGAAGTGGAACGAGTATAACTCGCCCCTGCGCCGGAATGTGACCATCGATGATGTTGGTAAATCGGCCCTGTATCTGCTGTCTGATCTCAGCAGTGGAGTGACAGGTGAGAATCTGCACGTGGATTCAGGCTATCACATCGTCGGAATGAAGGCCGTCGACGCGCCGGACGTTGAAAAAGGATAACAGACCATGAGCGCCAAGGACCGCCTGCCACACGAAAAAGGCTTCCACATCAGCTGGGATCAAATTCATCGCGACTCGCGCGCTCTTGCGTGGCGTCTGGATGGGCAAGGACCAGATGATGGCGCTTGGCGTGCGGTCGTGGCAATTACACGTGGCGGCATGGCCCCCGCGATGATCGTCAGCCGCGAACTGGATATCCGTACGGTCGATACTGTCAGCGTGAAATCCTATCATCATCAGGCGCAGGGCGAAGCAGAAATTCTCAAAGCGCCCAATGCTGATCTGATGGGTGATGGCACCGGTATTCTGATCATCGACGATCTGGTCGATAGCGGCAAAACGCTGGAACTCGTACGCGAGATGTTCCCCAAAGCGCATTTCGCGACCGTATACGCCAAGCCCAAGGGCCGTCCGATGGTAGACACCTTCATTACCGAGGTCAGTCAGGACACATGGATTTTCTTCCCATGGGACATGGCGCTGCAATATGTCGAACCCTATCGGGGCACCGATTAATCAAGCGTTTTTCATAAGCGCTGAAATCACGGACTCACCATGACAATGACCCGCACTGCCGCCACCTTTGCCCCTCCGGTGATGGAGGCACGCCGTTGGCTGGACGGGGTCGAGTTCGCGGTTGACCGTCCGTTGATCAATGTCAGTCAGGCGGCTCCGGTCGATCCGCCCCCGTTAGCGCTGCGGCAAGCAATGGCCGAATTCGCGGTCGAGCAGGACAGCGCACATCTTTACGGCCCGGTTCTGGGCAACGATGACCTGCGGTCCGAACTCGCGGCTCAGATCAGCGCACATTATGCGGCTGAGGTATCGGCGAATCAGATCGCAATCGCCTCGGGTTGCAATCAGGCCTTTTCAGCCGTGATTTCGGCAATTACCGATCAGGGGGATGAGGTGATCCTTCCGACCCCTTGGTATTTCAATCACAAGATGTGGCTGGATATGGCCGGGGTAAAAGCCGTTGATTTGCCCACAGACGATGATTTGCTTCCCGATCCGGAACGGGCCCGCGCCCTTATCACCGAAAAGACACGGGCGATTTCGTTGGTGACGCCGAACAATCCCGGTGGTGTCGAATACCCTTCGGACTTGGTGCGCCGCTTCTATGATCTTGCGCGGGAAACGGGGCTTCGTCTGTTGGTTGACGAAACCTATCGCGATTTCGACAGCCGATCAGGCGCGCCTCATGACCTGTTCCAGCAATCGGGTTGGGACGATACGTTTGTCCATCTCTACTCGTTCTCAAAAGCCTATCGCCTGACCGGTCACCGTGTTGGCGCGATTTCAACCAGCCCCGCCCTTTTGGCGGAGATCGAGAAATTTCTGGACACGGTCGCAATCTGCCCCGGCCAGATCGGCCAGTTTGCCGCGCTTTGGGGCATGCGGAACTTGACCCAATGGGTTGCGGGTGAACGAGATGAAATTCTCGACCGAAGAGCGGCCATCGCGGAAGGAATGCCACGCCTTGAAGACAAAGGCTGGCGTCTTTTGGGACTTGGCGCTTACTTTGCCTACCTCGAACATCCCTTTGGCATCGCTTCCGACGAATTGGCCCGACGGCTGGTACCCGAGGCAGGTATACTGCTTTTGCCGGGTACCATGTTCATGCCAGAGGGCAATTCCGCGGGAAAGCGGCAGGTTCGCGTAGCATTTGCCAACCTTGACCGCGCCGGTATCGCGCAATTGTTCGACCGATTGCAGGGCTTGTCCTTCTAAGCTTGCCCCCCGGCTGCACGCATCGTATTCAGGGCCGCAACCGACTGGGCAGACATTTGCCGACAAAACCAAGAGGGCACCATGGCCGCAGGCATGAAAAACCTATCCAAAACCTTTGTCTGGATTCTCATGGGTCTTTTGATGCTGGGCCTTGCGGGCTTTGGCGCCACCAGCCTGACCGGAACCGTGCGTACGGTTGCGCAGGTCGGTGATGAAAGCGTTTCGGTCGACGCGTATTTTCGTGAGCTTCAGCGCGAGATCCGGGCCGTCGAAGCGCAAACCGGACAGGCAATGCAGATTTCGCAGGCACATGATCTTGGCCTTGATCAACTTGCCCTTTCGCGCCTGATCGCGCTGGCCGCAATCGATAACGAGGTCGGACAGCTTGGCATTTCGATCGGTGACGAGAACCTGCAGGACGAGATTGTACAGATACCGGCGTTCCAAGGTGTAAACGGTACATTCGACCGCGAAGCCTATCGCTTTCAGCTGGAACAGGTCGGAATGACCGATTCCGAATTCGAATCGGATCTGCGCAAAGAATCTTCACGCACCATCGTGCAAGGTGCGGTCATGAGCGGTGTTGAAATGCCCCGTACTCTGACCGAGGCTTTGTCGAACTATGTGCTGGCCCGCCGCAGCTTTACCGTGGCGACCCTGTCAGCCGACCTTCTCGAAACGCCCGTGGCCCAACCCACAGACGCGCAGATTCAGACATATTACGATGAGAATATCGATCAGTTCACCCTGCCCCGCACCAAGCAACTGACCTACGCCATTCTGTCGCCCGACATGCTGCTCGATACGATCGAAGTGGACGAAGATTCTCTGCGCCGTCTATACGACCAACGCGCTGACGAATTTTTCCAACCCGAGCGCCGCTTGGTCGAGCGTCTGCCCTATCCCAGCGAAGAATCCGCAACCGAGGCGCTGGCACAACTTGAAGTTGGCGGGGCCGATTTCGAACAGTTAGTCCGCGAACGTCAGCTTGAGCTGAGCGATGTTGATCTGGGCGATGTCACCCGTGAAGATCTGGGCGATGCAGCCGACGCCGTGTTTGCCGCCGAGATCGACGATGTGGTCGGCCCGCTTCCCACGGTGTTCGGCCCTGCCCTGTTCCGGATCAATGGATCGCTGGCCGAGAACAATGTCAGTTTCGAAGACGCCGAACCCGAACTTCGTGCAGAACTCGCCGCCGACCGAGCGCGCCGTCAGATCGAAGCACAGGCCGAAGACATCAACGACCTGCTTGCAGGCGGCGCAACACTGGAAGAACTGGCCGGTGAGACCGAGATGGAACTGGGTCAGATCGACTGGACCCAGCAAAGCGACGATGGCGTTGCCGCGTATGACGGCTTCCGCTCAGTCGCTGAGGCTGTGCAAGAAGGTGATTTCCCAGAGGTCGCGTTCCTTGAAGATGGTTCGATCTTTGCGCTGCGCTTGAATGAAGTGCTAGAGCCGCGCCCGGAACCTCTGGAAAGCGCCCGTGACCGTGTCGCCGCGGCATGGCTGCAGGTTGAGACTGCGAAAGCGCTGCAAAATCAGGCGAACTCGGTTCTGACCCAACTGGCTACCGATGGCGATTTCACTGCAACGGGCCTGCCCTTCCGCGTCGAAAATGCGCTGACACGTACCGCATTCCTCGAGGATGTTCCCGTGGACTTCATGACTCAGGTGTTTGAAATGGACCCTGGCGAGCTGCGTGTCATTCCCGGAAACGGTAACGCCCTGATCGTGCGTCTGGATGAAGAGCTACCTCCGGCGGAAACCGATGAGCAACGCCAGATGCAGGATGCACTGGCTGCGCAATTGAGCCAGGCGCTGGCGCAGAATATCTTTGACATCTATGTGCGCAATGCCCAGACACGCGCACGCCCTGTGCTGGATCAGCAAGCGCTGAACGCGGTACGGGCCAGTTACTAAAAGAGACAGAACATGGCCCTGACCCCGGATTTCGAAAGTTTCGCGCGCGCTTATGATGCGGGCGAAAATCAGGTCGTCTATACCCGCCTCGCCGCTGATCTGGATACGCCGGTTTCACTGATGCTGAAACTGACAGGCGCTCAGAAAGACGCCTTCATGCTCGAGTCGGTAACCGGGGGTGAAGTGCGTGGGCGCTATTCGATCATCGGAATGAAGCCCGATCTGATTTGGCGCTGTCAGGGCGAGACATCGGCCTTGAACCGATCAGCCCGCTTCGATGCCGAGGCGTTCGAGCTACAGGATGGCAACCCGATGGACAACTTGCGCGCCTTGTTGGCTGAAAGCCGCATCGCGCTTCCCGATGACCTGCCGCAGGCCGCCGCTGGCCTGTTTGGCTATCTGGGCTACGACATGGTCCGGTTGGTGGAATACCTGCCGGATGTGAACCCTGACCCGTTGGGCCTGCCCGATGCGATCATGCTGCGCCCCTCGGTCATTGCTGTGTTGGACGGCGTCAAAGGCGAGGTTACCGTGGTGTCGCCCGCATGGGCCAGCGAGGGCCAAAGCGCCAAAGCCGCCTATGCGCAGGCCGCCGAGCGTGTGATGGATGCCGTGCGTGATCTTGAGCGTGCCATGCCGGCCGAGACGCGCGATCTGGGTGACGCAATTGAAGTTGGGGCTCCTGTCTCTAACTTCACCAAATCGGGCTATATGGAAGCCGTTGAAAAGGCAAAGGAATATATCCGTGCGGGTGATATCTTTCAGGTCGTCCCGGCCCAACGCTGGACACAGGATTTTCCACAACCGCCATTTGCCCTCTACCGCTCGCTGCGGCGTACCAACCCATCGCCATTCATGTTCTATTTCAACTTCGGCGGCTTTCAGGTCGTAGGCGCAAGCCCAGAAATCCTGGTGCGTGTCTTCGGCAATGAGGTCACGATCCGCCCAATCGCGGGTACCCGCCCGCGTGGCGCGACGCCCGAAGAAGACAAGGCCAACGAAATCGACCTGCTGGCCGACAAGAAAGAACTGGCCGAGCACCTCATGTTGCTGGACCTGGGCCGCAATGACACCGGGCGTGTTTCTAAGATTGGAACCGTGCGTCCTACCGAAGAGTTCATCATCGAGCGCTACAGCCACGTGATGCACATCGTATCAAACGTGGTCGGTGAACTGGCCGAAGACAAGGATGCACTGGACGCGTTCTTTGCCGGGATGCCTGCAGGCACGGTATCAGGCGCGCCCAAAGTGCGCGCGATGGAGATCATCGACGAGTTGGAGCCTGAAAAGCGCGGCATCTACGGTGGCGGTGTCGGGTATTTCAGCGCAGGCGGCGACATGGATATGTGCATCGCGCTGCGGACGGCCATTGTGAAAGACCACAAACTGTATATCCAAGCTGGAGGCGGCGTTGTCTATGACAGCGACCCAGAAGCGGAATACATGGAGACCGTCCATAAATCGAACGCCATTCGCGGCGCGGCTGCGGATGCGGCGCGGTTTACAGGCAGCGGAAACAGCTAGTGGGGTGGCGGATGGTCGCTTCCGTCACCCGTCCGTCAGCGATCCGGCAACGCCCTGCTGGACTTCTTTCATCATCACGGCAGAAATTGGGGCCATCGCGACGCGGCTGCCGCGATCCTCAAGCCCCCACAGCAACAGAGCCGAGATCGTCTCGGGACGCAGACGACCCAGCATCACCACGGCACCTTCCTGTCCGGCGCGGAAGGCTGCCTGATCCAGAAAACGCCGCATAATCTTGGGGTCCTGTTTGGCACCATCGAAATCGCGGAACACTACGCTGGATGGAATGCCGTTACGCGCTGCAAGCTTTTGCGCAGTGTTTAGACCATTGTCCTGCGTCACCAGCCCGCGCCCGGTATCTCCGGCAATCGCCGCAACCTGATCAGCCAGCTTTCGGTTGCCCTGAATGCCGCTTCCGACACCTTCCAGAATGCCAACGGTTTGAGGCAATTGATCCAACCACACCGACAACGACACCTCAGCGTCCTGAGCACTGGCGGCTTCGTGCATGTCAACCAAGGCCAATACTTCAAATCCAGCCTCGCGATGACGGGCCATTTTTTCAGCTGCATTCGGGTCAGACGGGCTGACGGCAAAACTTAGCGGGTATGGGAAATCCTGCAACGCCTCGGCCCCAAAAGCCCCTTCATCATCGATCAAAATGATCGACATCAATGGCTTGGATTCTGGGTTTTCGAAGGTGGCAGCATGTGCTTCGATGGGCTTGGCCACCACTTCTGGAGTAATCACGGCTTGTTCGACGGGCGGGTCATCCCTCTCGGTTAGGGGCACGACACGCTTGCCGATCAACGAACCGGAACCTGTGGCCCCCTCTCCGCCAATTTGCGGCAGGGTCAATACGCGCGGCTGACGTACAGGGCGGGTATCTTCTTCACCCTCAACCGCGATTGGATTTTCATCAGGCACGGGTTCCGCTTCCTGAGCCTCTGGAGCTGCATCCGGCACATCCGCGATCTCAGGCTGCAAGGCAGCGACCTGAGGGACCTCCTTGGGCGTTTCTTCCGCAACCTGCGGTTCCGGGGCTTCCTCGGGCGCAGGCGCTGCTGGAGCGTCCGCGAGCGCTGCCGGTTCGGCTTCCTGTTGTGGCGAGGTTGGTTCGGCAAGTGGATTTGGCGGTGCCGCGGGCGCTTCGGTTTGAACGGTCACGTCAGAAGATGAGATCGCTGCAGGTGCCTCGGCTACGGTCGGTGCTCCACCCGCCTCAGGACGGGCACCGGGCTCAAGCTCGATACCTGCCAAGCCATCCAGCGAATCTGATGATAGATCGGGGGTTTCAGGGCCGGATGGTGGCAACTCAACCAGATCAGCATCGGCATTGCTTTCTTCAACTTTCGCAGCCTCCAGGGGCTGCGGAGTATCAGCCACTTCGGGCGCTGTTGCCGTCACATCTGGTTTACGTGACAAAGGAGTTGTCAGCGAAAGAACCGCGCCCAGTGCCAATACCGAGACCGCCCCGGCGATCACTCCACCGTAAAATCCGCTCATCGAAATCTCGCCTCTCGCGTTGCTTCGTGCCTCATCTGCCCAGACGCCATCTTCCGCGACGCTCACCTGTACGGCGTCAAGTTGGGTATGTCCTCTTGACGCTGCCGCACAAGCCTGAGCATGTATGTCCCGACATTATACCGCGCTCAGGGACTGCATCGCCAGCCCGAAATGCCCATAGGAAGATAAGTGCCCAAATGCTGCTGCTGATCGACAACTATGACTCGTTTACCTACAACCTCGTTCATTATCTGGGTGAGCTCGGGGCCGAGATGGTCGTGCGCCGGAACGACGCGCTGGACGTACAGGAAGCAATGGCGATGAACCCGGCTGGTATTCTGCTCAGCCCCGGCCCATGTGACCCCGATCAGGCGGGTATCTGTCTGGCGCTGACCGAGGCGGCAGCCGAAACGCAAACACCGCTGATGGGTGTCTGTCTGGGGCATCAAACCATCGGTCAGGCATTTGGCGGCAAGGTTGTGCGCTGTCATGAGATCGTGCACGGGAAAATGGGCACGATGAAACACACCGGCAAAGGTGTATTCGCTGGCCTGCCCTCGCCCTTCGAGGCCACCCGGTATCATTCGCTTGTTGTAGAACGCGAAAGCCTGCCCGATTGCCTTGAGATCACGGCCGAGCTTGAGGATGGCACGATTATGGGTCTGCAGCACAAAGAACTGCCGATCCACGGCGTCCAGTTTCACCCGGAATCCATCGCGTCCGAGCATGGTCACGCCCTGCTTAAGAACTTCCTGAACGAAATGAAAGTCCCCGCATGAGCGACGCTCTGAAACCGCTGATCGGTGCTGCGGCCGATCGACCTTTGACCCGTGCCGAGGCTGAACAGGCCTTTGGCATCCTCTTTGATGGGGCCGCCACGCCCAGCCAGATCGGCGGGTTGCTGATGGCAATGCGCACGCGCGGCGAGACGGTCGAGGAATACGCCGCCGCCGCTGCCGTAATGCGCGCGAAATGCAATGCAGTGAAAGCACCCGCTGGCGCGATGGACATCGTTGGCACGGGGGGCGACGGCAAAGGAACACTCAATATCTCGACAGCCACGGCTTTTGTGACGGCGGGCGCCGGTGTCACCGTTGCAAAACACGGTAATCGGAACCTGAGCTCGAAATCCGGCGCAGCAGATGCTCTTGGGCAGCTTGGTATTAACGTTATGGTTGGCCCGGAAGTTGTTGAAAAAGCGCTGAAAGAAGTCGGTATCGGTTTCATGATGGCCCCGATGCACCACCCGGCGATCGCCCATGTCATGCCTTCGCGGCAAGAACTTGGGACGCGCACGATTTTCAACATTCTGGGCCCCCTGACCAACCCCGCCGGAGTGAAGCGCCAACTGACCGGTGCGTTCAGCCGCGACCTGATCCGCCCGATGGCCGAAACTCTGGGTCTGCTTGGGGCTGAACATGCCTGGCTAGTCCACGGCTCAGACGGTACGGATGAGCTTACGATCACCGGGGTCAGCTGGGTCGCATCAGTTGAGGACGGCATTGTCAAAGAGGTCGAGCTTCACCCCGAAGATGCAGGCCTGCCGGTGCATCCGTTCGAAGATATCATCGGCGGCACCCCCGAAGAGAACGCCGTCGCCTTCCGCGCCCTACTGGATGGGGCACCTTCAGCCTACCGCGACGCGGTGTTGCTAAACTCGGCAGCGGCGCTGGTCGTTGCAGATGCGGCAAGCGATCTGCGCGAGGGCGTTGCGATGGCCACAGAAAGCATTGACAGCGGCAAGGCCCGTGAAAAGATCACCGCGCTGGCGCGCATTACACAGGAAGCCGCATGACCGAGACCGTTCTGGACAAAATCAAAGCGTACAAGCTGGAAGAGATCGCTGCGGATAAGGCGCATAAGCCTCTGGAAACACTAGAATCTGAGGCACGGAACGCACCCGAGGTACGCGGTTTTGCCGAAGCCCTGCATTCGGCTATGCGCAAGGGGTACGGATTGATCGCCGAGGTCAAAAAGGCCAGCCCGTCCAAAGGTCTGATCCGCGCTGATTTCGATCCGCCCGCGCTTGCCAAAGCTTATGAAGAGGGCGGCGCGGCTTGCCTGTCGGTTCTGACGGACACGCCTAGCTTTCAGGGTGACAAGTCCTTTCTGACCGAAGCTCGCGCGGCCTGTTCGTTGCCAGCATTGCGGAAGGACTTCATGTACGACCCCTATCAGGTGGTCGAAGCGCGTGCATTGGGTGCGGATTGCATCCTGATCATCATGGCCTCGGTCAGCGATGCACAGGCCGCCGAGCTTGAGCAAACCGCGTTTGACTGGGGCATGGATGTTCTGATCGAAGTCCATAACGCCGATGAACTTGCGCGCGCATCGCAGCTGAAAAGCCCGCTGATCGGGATAAACAACCGCAATCTCAAGACGTTCGAGACGACTCTTGATACAACTCGTCATCTGTCAAAGCTGGTTCCAGCGGATCGCACGATCGTCTGCGAGAGCGGCCTGAGCACTCCGGCGGACCTCGCCGATATCGCCCGCTACGGTGCGCGTTGTTTCCTTATTGGTGAGAGCCTGATGCGTCAGGATGATGTAGCTTCGGCAACTCGAGCACTGATCGCCAACCCGCTCATTCCCGGAGTGATGTGATGCCGCTGACCCATTTTGATGCCAAAGGTGAGGCCCATATGGTGGACGTGTCCGACAAGGCTGTCACCGACCGGGTTGCGGTTGCATCTGGATACATCAAGATGGCGAAGGAAACCTTTGATATCATTTCAGAAGGACGCGCTAAGAAAGGTGATGTTCTTGGTGTTGCCAGACTTGCGGGCATAATGGGCGCCAAGAAAACGCCTGACCTGATACCTCTGTGTCATCCGCTACCCGTGACCAAAGTCGCCATTGAACTGAGCTTAGACACGGACCTTCCCGGCGTTCAGATTGAAGCGACTGTAAAGACTTCCGGCCAGACCGGCGTAGAGATGGAAGCGCTGACAGCAGTCTCGACAGCCGCACTGACGGTTTACGATATGGCGAAGGCCGTGGACAAATCGATGGAGATCGGCGGCATTCGTGTTCTACTGAAAGACGGCGGAAAATCAGGGCGTTACGAGGCATCATGATCTCGGTTGAAGAAGCGCGGGCTCTGCTGTTCGATCTGGTCTCACCGCTGCCCGCAGAAACGGTTGCCCTTGCCGAGGCTGCCGGTCGTATCCTGGCAGAAAACGTTGCAGCAACGCGTGATCAGCCGCCCTTTGCTGCGTCATCGATGGATGGGTACGCCGTCAAGGCGGCCGAAGTCGAACTGCATGCAATGTTCAAAGTGGTTGGCGAAGCAGCGGCCGGACGTCGCTTTGCTGGAAGCGTCGGACCCGGCCAAGCTGTGCGGATATTCACTGGTGCGCCTGTGCCGGATGGTGCAGATTTCGTCGTCATACAGGAAGATGTCGACCGACGCGGTGATCTGATCACCATAATCGACGCCCCCGGTGAAAAGGCCAATATCCGCCCTGCGGGGATCGATTTCAGCATCGGTACGCAGATCACGGCCCCGCGCCAGCTCAGACCCGAAGATGTCGCATTAATGGCAGCGATGAACATCGCTTCGGTCCCTGTGACCCGCAAACCCGTGGTTGCACTAATCTCAACCGGTGACGAACTGGTGATGCCCGGAGAAACACCCGGCCCCGATCAGATCATCGCCTCAAATACCTTTGGTCTTAAGGCGTTACTGGAAGATGCTGGCGCACAAGTTCGTGTACTTCCTATCGCACAAGATACCTTAGCGTCATTAGAAACAGCTTTTGGCTTGGCACAGGGCGCTGACCTCGTGGTGACAATCGGAGGGGCGTCGGTTGGCGAGTACGACCTGGTTGCGGATGTCTCGGAAGGTCTTGGGCTGAAGCAATCGTTCTACAAGATTCGCATGCGACCGGGTAAACCACTGATGGCCGGGCGGCTTGGGGATGCTGCGATGGTCGGTCTACCCGGAAACCCGGTCAGTGCCATGGTGTGCGGTTACCTGTTCCTCATCCCAATGGTGCGCCGCATGTTGGGGATTGAACAGGCCCTACAGCCATTCCAACGCGCCCGCCTTTCTGCCCCGCTCGGAAAAAATGGCCCGCGTGAGCATTATATGCGGGCGGTGTTGGACAACGGCGGCATCCGCGCCTGTGATGATCAGGACAGCTCGCTGCTAAGTGTTTTGGCGCAAGCCAATGCACTATTGGTACGCCAACCCCACGATCCCGCGCGCGAGGCCGGGGATGAGGTCCTTTACCTGCCGATCTAGCAAATCCGTTGACACAAAACGTGAACATGCGTAGAACAAAAGAAAACGCATGAGCGACGAGGTATGAGCAATGCTGACCAAGAAGCAATTGGATTTGCTGGAATTCATCCACAAACGCGTGCAAGCGGACGGTGTTCCGCCCAGTTTTGATGAGATGAAGGCCGCGTTGGATCTACGGTCAAAATCCGGGATTCATCGACTGATCACCGCGCTGGAAGAACGTGGCTTTATCCGCCGCCTTGCCCATCGAGCCCGTGCCATCGAAATTGTCAAGCTGCCCGAAAGCCTTGGGGGAGAGCCAACAGCAGGTTTCAAACCCCGTGTGATTGAAGGCGATCGCCCTGAAGGTCCACGCCCCGCGAACTTTGAACCCGTCACAGTTGATGCGATGGAATTGCCTGTTATGGGCCGGATTGCTGCCGGTGTACCGATCGAAGCGATCAGCCATGTGTCGCACCGTGTCGCTGTACCGGGCTCGATGGTGTCAGGTCGCGGCGAGCATTATGCGCTTGAGGTTCGTGGCGACTCGATGATTGACGCCGGTATCAACGATGGCGATGTCGTGGTGATCCGCGAAACCACGGCCGCTGACAATGGTGACATCGTGGTGGCATTGGTGGAAGATCAGGAAGCCACGCTGAAACGGTTTTTCCGCCGAGGTCAGGCCATTGCGCTGGAAGCGGCGAATCCGGCCTATGAGACTCGCGTGCTGCCAGAAGACAAGGTGAAAGTTCAGGGCCGCCTTGTAGGCTTGATCCGAAGCTACTGAGGCAGCTTGGGGGACCAGAGGCGGCGGCCTGAGATATCAGAACTCGCTAACAAACGCCCCTTGGACAACGCAAGACTGCCTGTCTTCCGCAGAAATTCCGTATCGTAAACGCTGCATTCACCGGTCAAAGTCAACGACACCGGGGCGACAATGATCTGATCTTTCCTGCATTCCTGAAAGGCGCTCGCAGCCCGCTTGCCAGTCAAGTGGACAAGCTCTTTGTCTCCCAGAAGAAAACGTTGAATTCCCGCTGATGCCTCTGGCCATCGCAAAGCGGCCTTTGGTTGATCTGCCCCGTCCCCGTCATTTTCCAGCCACACCGACGCGACAAATCCGCTACCTTTCGGTTTGCTCAGCGCGCGCCCGTGTTCAGTCATCACTCCGACCAGCCCGCCGGTATCGGCGATCAGCACGTCTGGGCGGCTTCCCTGACCCCACAGCGCTATCGCCAATGCTGCGGGGGCGATGCCGAGCCACCGTGCGCGCCCTTGCCACAGCATTAGCCACAGAAGAGACAGAGCCAGAGCAGGCAATACGAAATAGTCTGGGCTTACTACGTACCCCCGCGCACCCTCTAGTCCCGCGACCCAATTGGCAACGGTAAGGATCCATCTCAGCCCAAGACCCATTACGTGCAATGCAATCGCTTCAAGCCCAAAAGGTGCAAGAAGGGCGGCGACCACCGCACTTGGAACGACCAGCGTTCCCATGACGGGCACGGAGACGAGATTTGCCAACAACCCATAGTGCGAAATAGCGTTGAAATGCGCCGCCCCGATCGGAGCTGTTGCGATCCCCGCGATCGCCGAGGATGTCAACAAGGCCAGCACAGGCCGCAGCCACTTTGGGCCTGGCATTGGGCCATAGTCCCGCAATGCGCCGAACCCTGCGACCAAGGCGGTTGTAGCAGCAAAAGACATCTGAAATCCGGGGCTCAATAGAGTTTCCGGGCGCAAGGTAAGAACAATCAGCGCAGCCATGGCCACCGCCCGCAATGAAATCGCGCGCCGGTCCAACAATACGGCCCCCAGCATAACGCAGACCATCACAAAGGCGCGCTCAGTCGCGACGTTCCCACCAGACAGAAGCAGGTAGATTGTCGACGCGAATAACGCACAGAGCGCGGCCACCTTGCGTACGGGCATGCGAAGCGCAATGACAGGTACCATTGAGAACCCCATGCGGCACGCCACAAAAACGAAACCGGTCAACAAACCCATGTGAAGGCCCGAAATCGCCAGAAGATGAGCCAGGTTGGACGCGCGCAACGCCTCTAACGAGGCCTGCCCCATCCCGCTGCGATCACCGGTAGTTACGGCGGCGGCAAAGCCCCCGACTTCGCCCGGCAGGATCGTGCGCACCCGATCCGAGATCTCCATGCGCAAGGCCGTGATACGCACTCCGTCCAAACCATCTTGCGCCGCAGCCGACGTCAGGACCGGAACCCGAGTGTATCCAACAGCGCCGAGTTGCTGGAACCAGGCGTGGCGGCGAAAATCAAAACCTCCGGGTTCAACTGGCCCTTGCGGCGGCGAAAGATGTGCTGTGGTCATAATCCGCTGACCCGGGGACAGCGCAACTGACTCCCCGTGAATAGACAGCCGGATGCGCCGGGGTCTTTGATCAGCAGGAACGTCCCCGATCCGCACCTGATCCAATGTCACCCTCAGCGCATCCGACGCAGAGCGGTCCAGCGCTACGACCCTCCCCTCGACCGGGCCATAGTAACGCCATTGCAGGACCGGCTCCGCAACCATATGTGCCCGCGCCCCGGCCAGAGCGAACCCCATCGCGATCAGGGCTAAGCCAGTGGCCAGCGGTGACCACGCGGCCCCCATCAAACGGGTGGAGGCAAGCGCCAGCAAGGCAAGCGCCAGAACGCCGACATAGAGCTCAACCTCGGGTTCGAACCTGAGGCTGAAATACCAGCCAATCCCGACCGCCAGGCAGATCGGGGACCACGGAAACAAGTGTCCCCGCTGGGTCAGCAATGCGGTCTCGACCCGTGTCAGAACACGCATGGTTGCCCCCGTCCTTCGGGCTGGGTAGATAGTCGCCAAACTATGCCCGCTAAGGTTACCAAAAGGTTAATCCACACCATGTCCGATCAGGTCGTCACCCGTTTTGCCCCCTCTCCCACCGGATTTCTGCATATCGGTGGCGCCCGCACTGCTCTGTTCAACTGGCTTTATGCGCGGGGTCGCGGCGGCAAGTTCCTGTTGCGGATCGAGGATACCGATCGGGAACGTTCCACGCCGGAAGCAACAGCGGCCATACTGCAAGGCATGGACTGGCTAGGGCTTGATCATGACGGTGAGGTCGTCAGCCAATTCAAGGGTGCCCCTCGACACGCAGAGGTCGCGCATCAATTGCTGTCCGACGGCAAGGCATACAAGTGCTTTTCGACGCAGGAAGAAATCGCTGCATTCCGTGAACAGGCGCGGGCCGAGGGGCAGTCGACCCTGTTTCGCAGCGCATGGCGCGAGGCCGACCCGGCCACCCATCCGGACGCACCTTACGTGATCCGCATCAAGGCTCCGCAAGACGGTGCCACTGTGATCCGCGATCAGGTGCAGGGCGATGTCACCATTCGCAACGATCAGTTGGATGACATGATCCTGCTGCGTTCGGATGGGACTCCGGTCTATATGCTGGCCGTTGTGGTTGACGATCATGATATGGGCGTGACTCATGTGATCCGGGGCGACGATCACCTCAACAACGCCGCCCGTCAGATGATGATCTACGAGGCGATGGGTTGGGATGTACCAGTCTGGGCGCATATCCCTTTGATCCATGGACCCGATGGGAAAAAGCTCAGCAAACGTCACGGTGCGTTGGGGGCGCAAGAATATCAGGCCATGGGATATCCGGCATCCGGAATGCGCAACTATCTGGCTCGGCTGGGCTGGAGCCATGGGGATGATGAGTTCTTTACCGATGCCCAAGCTAAAGAGTGGTTCGATCTGGATGGCATCGGCAAAAGCCCGGCGCGATTTGATGTGAAGAAGCTTGAAAACCTTTGTGGACAACATATTGCCGTCGGGGAAGATGCCGCGCTGCAGCATGAAATTCAGGGATATCTGAAGTCAGCTGGTTTGCCGCCGCTTTCCGAAACACAATCAAGTGATTTGGTCCGTGCGATGTATTGCCTCAAGGACCGCGCACGCACGTTCCCGGAACTCATTGAAAAAGCTCATTTTGTGCTTACGTCGCGACCTATCCAGCCAGATGAAAAGGCCACAAAGGCGCTGGCATCTGTATCCGACGGTATACTGAAAGAATTGACGCCGCAGCTGCAAAATGCTAGCTGGTCCCGGAACGAACTGGAGGAGACCCTGAATTCGTTCGCAGAGGCGAATGGGGTTAAGTTCGGCAAATTGGCTGGTCCGCTGCGGGCGGCACTAGCGGGCCGGGCAGTTACACCTTCGGTATTTGACATGATGCTTGTGCTTGGGCGCGATGAAACCCTGGCGCGGCTTTCTGATGCAGCGAACCCGGCCTGATTTCACATAAGGGTAACGCTGCTCCGCTAAGAACGGACTGCGCGACGGATCGCAGTCGTTGCCTGCTTTGTCGGACAGCGATCCGGCATGCGCACGAATGAAGAAGGGACAAACATGACCGAGAGCAAAAAATCAGCCAAACTGACTGTCCACGGCGAAAGCTATGATCTGCCGGTGTTTTCTCCGACCGCTGGGCCCGATGTGATCGATATTCGCAAGCTCTATGGTCAGGCTGGCGTCTTTACTTATGATCCGGGTTTCACGTCCACCGCAAGCTGTGACAGCACCATTACATTCATCGACGGTGACAAGGGTGAGTTGCTGCATCGCGGTTATCCGATCGAACAGATCGCCTCGAAGTCGCATTTCCTCGAACTCAGCTATCTGCTGCTGTATGGCGAGCTGCCTTCGGCGAAGGATCTGGAGAACTTCGAGACCACAATCACCCGGCACACGATGCTGCACGAGCAGATGCAGTATTTCTATCGCGGCTTCCGCCGGGATGCGCATCCGATGGCCATCATGGTGGGTGTGGTTGGTGCCATGTCCGCGTTCTATCACGATTCGACCGACATCGCGGACCCGCGTCAGCGTGAAGTAGCTTCGCACCGTTTGATCGCAAAAATGCCGACCATCGCGGCCTGGGCCTACAAATACCATATCGGTCAGCCCTTCGTGTATCCGCGCAACGACCTGGACTATGCGTCAAACTTCTTGCGCATGTGTTTTGCCGTTCCTGCCGAAGATTACGAGGTGAACCCGATTCTGGCACGCGCCATGGATCGTATCTTCATGCTGCAGGCGGATCACGAACAGAACGCCTCGACTTCGACGGTGCGTCTGGCATCTTCTTCGGGTGCAAACCCGTTCGCCTGTATCGCGGCCGGTATCGCCTGTCTCTGGGGTCCGGCCCATGGTGGTGCGAACCAGGCTTGCCTTGAAATGCTGGAAGAGATCGGCAGCGTGGACCGCATCCCCGAGTTTATCGAGCGCGCCAAAGACAAAGATGACCCGTTCCGTCTGATGGGCTTTGGCCACCGCGTCTACAAGAACTTCGATCCACGCGCGAAAGTGATGAAGCAATCGGCAGACGAAGTACTTGACCTGCTGGGCGTGGAAAACAATCCCAAACTACAGGTCGCGAAGGCGCTGGAAAAACAGGCTCTGGAAGATCCGTATTTCATCGAAAAGAAACTGTTCCCGAATGTCGACTTCTATTCGGGCATCGTGATGGAAGCGATGGGCTTCCCGACCTCGATGTTCACGCCAATCTTCGCGTTGTCACGTACCGTTGGCTGGGTTAGCCAGTGGAAAGAAATGATTGCCGATCCACAGAATAAGATCGGACGCCCACGTCAGCTTTATCTGGGCGCGACCAACCGCGATTACGTGGACATCGAAAACCGCTGATCCACACACAATATCGATGTTAAGACCCCGGTTATCCGGGGTCTTTTTTTCCGTAGCGTTACCAAAATGAGACCGTTCGAAACCAAACGTAAATGACAGTTTCGATGCATCTTTCCGCACTGCGTTGGTCCGCCTAATGTTGCCGCGTCCGGCGAATAGTGTTTGGTTCTCATGCGTTTAATCCTCTTGTTCATTATGTTGCTACTTGCGCAATCGGCATCCGCTCAAAGCGTGCTGGAACGTGCTTTTGAGAAGCAGCAGCAGGAAAACGCCGCCGGGTCGCTGGCAATCTTAGGGCTGGCAGGCATCCCGGACGATTCTGCCAGCGCAATCTCGCTGCAATCAAATACAGACAATCGCGATTACGATTTCAAATCCGCCCAGCTGGGCGGCGGGTTTCGCCTTGCTGAGGGCGTGCCGATCTATCTTGAGGGGTATATAGGCTACGCGCGCTATGACCCCGTTCTGACCTTCAGCGGCACCGGAGATACCACGCGTATACCGCTGAAATGGACCAGCCTCGCCCTTACCGGCGGTGTCGGCTATCAGTTCGACATCGGCGAGTATTGGAAAATGACCCCGATGGCCCATATCTCGGTCGGACGTACGCAATCCGACGCATCTGTCGGTGCGCAAGCCATCGCCAACCGCCTGGGGCTTGATCGAGACTTTCTCGAAAGCGGCGGCATCTGGGCTGGTGGCGCAGGCGGATCGATGACGGTCTCGTACGAAAAAGCTCTGTCCAACGACCGGGAATTCGAGGCAAGCCTGCGCTATACCCATATCGAATACTGGCCTATCGGAGATAACGAGGACTTGTTGGTTGAATCAACTGCCGCAAATGCAGTTCTGTGGTCACGCTACCGCTTTCCAACTGGAAAACGCATGTTCGGTCGCCCGGTCCGCTGGGTGGGCGATCTGTCCCTGTCCTATCTGATCGGGGATCAGTCACTTGTATTGGGCACCGACTGGCTGGCCCGCGTAGGTGGCGGGATCGAGGTTGATCTGTCCGACACATGGGTGCCTTGGGTATCAACGACCCGGTTTATGGTCCGTTATTACGGCAGCGATACGGTTAACGGATTCTCCGCCGGGATTGGCATCAGTTTCTGAACAAAGGTTTCAGAACAAAGCCAGCTGATCACCGGGCTGAGGTGGCGGCGCAAAAGCCGCACAGTTTAGTGGCGGCATATCAGTCGACAGCCCGAGACGTTTGACTGCGGCCTTGAACCGTTGCGCAATCATCTCGGCATAGGTCCCTTCGCCCCGCATGCGGTGGCCCCATCGGGGATCATACTCCCTACCCCCATGCATTTCGCGCAGCCGTGCCATCACCTTCTCAGCCCTGCCCGGCTGATGTTCGATCAGCCACTCGCGCCAGAGCGCGGATACTTCACGGGGAAGCCGCAGCATGATCCAGCTTGCAGCATCGGCGCCAGCCTGCTTTCCGGCCTCCAGCAGATTTTCCAGCTCATGATCGGTTAATCCGGGCACGATTGGAGACGTCATAACGCGCACAGGCACGCCAGCCTCGGTCAGGTTGCGGATCATTCCGAGCCTGCGCTGTGGTGAAGGCGCCCGGGGTTCCATCCGCCGGGAAAGATCCCGGTCCAATGTGGTCAGCGAAATGCCAACCCTGACAAGACCATTGCTGGCCATCGGTGCCAGAATATCAAGATCACGCTCGATCAGAGTCCCCTTGGTCACAATACCGACCGGATGTTGAAAATCTCTCAGAACCTTTAGACAGCTTCTTGTTATCTTGCGGTTTTTTTCGATGGGTTGATAGGGATCGGTGTTGGTGCCCAATGCAATCGTGGCCACCTTGTAAGAACGTGCCGAGAGTTCGCGACGCAATAGCTCAGCCGCATTGGGTCGTGCAACAAGGCGGGTTTCGAAATCCAAACCCGGAGACAGCCCCAGATACGCATGCGTTGGCCGAGCAAAGCAATACACGCATCCATGCTCACAGCCCCGATATGGGTTTATGGATCGGTCAAAAGGTAGGTCCGGCGACTTGTTATAGGTAATCAGATTGCGCGCCATTTCTTCCCGAACTTCGGTCCGCAAAGGGGGCAGTTCGTCTGGCAAATCCCAGCCATCTTCGGTCAACTCGGTTGTAAACCTCTCGAATCGACCTGCTTCGTTTGAGGTTGCTCCGCGCCCAGGGCTTTTGATAGCAGTAGTCATTTGTTCGCCTTTTGTTCCAAGCACTAGATGTAAATAAAACCAGTTTCACTGGCAAGATTCATGTTTCGTTTCCCAAAAAATCATCAGATGCTCGAAACAGGCGACGCATTAGACTGCAGGTGAATTTACCGTGGCTAATGAAACCAATGCAGGATGATCTTGCAAAATTCGATGTCGCTGAGTGCGAATATTCGGCCTATAGGTCGGTCTCAGAACGACCTAGGTCGCAATCGTCACAGTAGACCTGCGACGAAATGGCCAAAACGGTGAAAATGCCACCACGGGCCGCAGGCCCGCACAGCTCAGGGAAATACCCATGTCTGATGAAGAAGACATCGTCCTGTCCGAACTGAATGACGACGAACTCGTCGAACAGATGTTCGATGACCTTTATGACGGCCTGAAGGAAGAGATCGAAGAAGGTGTGAACATCCTGCTCGAGCGCGGATGGCAACCCTATGACATCCTGACCAAAGCGCTGGTTGGCGGCATGACAATTGTCGGCCATGACTTCCGCGACGGCATCCTGTTCGTGCCTGAGGTTCTGCTGGCGGCCAACGCCATGAAAGGCGGTATGGCGATCCTGAAGCCTCTGCTGGCTGAAACTGGTGCTCCGCGCGTTGGCAAGATGGTGATCGGCACCGTAAAGGGCGACATCCATGACATCGGCAAGAACCTTGTTGCGATGATGATGGAAGGCGCCGGGTTCGAAGTTGTTGATATCGGCATCAACAACCCGGTCGAGAACTACCTCGAAGCGCTGGAAAACGAACAGCCCGACATTCTGGGCATGTCCGCTCTGCTGACGACGACGATGCCTTATATGAAGGTCGTAATCGACACGTTGGTCGAACAAGGCCTGCGTGATGAGTACACCGTTCTGGTTGGCGGCGCTCCGCTGAACGAAGAGTTCGGCAAGGCGATCGGCGCTGACGGTTATTGCCGCGACGCAGCCGTGGCGGTGGAAATGGCCAAGGACTTCATGTCGCGCAAGCACAACCAACTGGCTGGCTAAGGCGCGAGATCATATCGTGAGACAGGCCGTCCTTTTTGGGGCGGCCTTTTTTGTCCGAACCTCGGGCACATATATAGCTAAAGACCAGCCAGAGAGATCAGATGACCGACTCAAACATGCCAGATGATGACAGCCTGACCCGTCAGGGCTATGTCGCACCGCACAGCACCGAGTCAATTCTTCTGATCGCATGCGGCGCACTGGCGCGCGAGATTTTGGACCTGAAAGAACGGAACGGCTGGGATCACATGGCGCTGACTTGCCTGCCCGCCATTTTGCATGTGCACCCGGAAAAGATCACACAGGCGGTCGAGGATGCGGTTGCCAAGCATCGGGGCTCATACGACCGGATCTACGTTGTCTATGCCGATTGCGGAACCGGTGGCTTGTTACAGGCAGCATGCGAGCGGCTGGGGGTCGAGATGATCCAAGGGCCCCATTGCTATTCTTTCTTCGAGGGCAATTTGGCCTTTGCCGCGCATGGCGACGATGAAACCACCGCTTTTTATCTGACAGATTTCCTTGCGCGGCAGTTTGATGCGTTTGTCTGGAAACCGCTGGGTCTGGACCGTCATCCTGAATTGCGAGAGATGTATTTCGGCAATTACACCAAGCTCGTCTATCAAGCACAAACTGATGATCCCAACCTCACTCGCCGCGCGCAGGAGTGTGCCGAACGGATGGGGCTGGAATTCGAACGTCGGCAAACCGGCTATGGCGATTTGGAAACCACGCTTGCTGACTGGGCAGCGCGCAAATCCACCTAAAAGTCAGGCGCTGGCCAATGCCACTTCGCGAATACGTTCTATCATAGCGCGTAACCCGTTCGAACGTTGGGCAGACAAATGATCCTGCAACCCCAGTCGCGCGAGTTCTCCACCGGCATCAACACTGGGCACCTCGGCCACCGGCAAGCCGTTATACAGGCTACGCAGAACCGCAATCAGGCCCCGAACAATCAGGGCATCGCTGTCACCGTCAAATCGGAATTGACCGCCCTCAATGGTTGGATGCAGCCAGACCTGACTGGCGCAACCATTCACCTTGGTCGCAGGGACTTTGAATGCATCATCCAGAGGCTCCATCGCTTTGCCCTGCTCGATCACATGGCGATAGCGGTCTTCCCAGTCCTCCAGGAACTCGAAATCCTCGACTATCTCTTCGAAGGCTGGCGTTGCCATATCGGGTCCGTCCTTGCGTTACGCGTTCACAATTGTGAACTATGCTCAGCGCTACCGACTGTCCAGTCCCCAGCGTGGCTTTTCAAACGATCGAATTTGCGTTAACCCGATGCAGGTAAAGTTGCACAAAGTACTGGGTCCATGCACAAAACTCTGCCTGTTCTGATGATCTCCACAATGGCTCTGTCCGCTTGTAGCAACTGGAGCAACTCAAGCGCGAATCCATCGAACTGGTTTGGCAGCAGCACACCCAGCCCATCCGAAGTATCAGCCGATGACGCCAATGCATTGGTTCCCGAAAATGCCGACAAAAAAGGCCTGTTCGAGCGTCCGGACGCCGAGGATAACAGCGTTCCAATCGCCGTGATCAACGAATTGCGGATCGACCCAACCTCGACGGGCGCAATCATCTATGCGGCTGGCACAGCCATTCGACAGGGTGCGTTCAACGCACAGCTCGCGCGCGTAAGATCTGAAGAACTCAGCAAAAATGGCGTTATGGAGTTCACCTTCCGCGTGGATTACCCGGACTACGCCACTGCGCAGGGCACCGAACGGTCGCGGATGGTTTCAGAGGCCGTCAATGTAAGCCGGAAAGAACTGGAAGGTATTCGTTTAGTTCGGGTCAAAGGCCAGCAGAACGCGTTGGAATCCCGTCGCCGTTAAAGCGAGACAACCTGTACAGCCTGTCCCTTGGCGGCCAAAGCAATCTTGCCTTCGCAAAGCTTCAGCGCGTCCTCGCCAAAAACCTCGAACCGCCAACCGGACATGGCGGGAACTTCTCGTTCGCCTGCAGCGATCTGATCCAATTCCGCGCTGGAGGCGATCAATTTTGCGGCAACGCCTGCGCTTTCGGTCTTTGATTTCAAAAGAACGCGCAGCAAATCTGCAAGTGCAGGGTTGACCTTCAGCTTGTCGCGGCTGTTGTCAATTTTCGGCAATCGGTCTTGCGGGCAACCTACGCCCCGTTTTACCGCCTCCAGAATGCCTTCTGCGATCGCCCCTTTGCGCGCTTCGCGCAGCAACAAGCGCGACCCGCCCAGATCAGAGGGCGTCTTGGGCTTGGTCGAGGCCATCTCGATCAACGCATCGTCTTTGAACACACGGCTTCGTGGCACATTGTTCTCTTGCGCATAGGCCTCACGGAACTGCGCCAGCTCTCGAACCACGGCCAGAAACTTGGCAGAGTTGGTCCGCGTTTTGACCCGCCGCCACGCCTCTTCCGGGCGAATGTCATATGTCTCGGGTCGGGTCAGTATGCGAAGTTCTTCTGCAACCCAGTGATCCCGACGTGACTTCTTAAGTTCTGCAGCCAAATGCTCATAGATTTTCCGAAGATGGGTTACATCTGCCAATGCGTATGTTTTCTGCGCATCCGTCAGAGGGCGCCGTGACCAGTCGGTGAAGCGAGAAGTTTTATCGACCCCTTCCTTGCAAATCTTCCGGACCAGAGTCTCATAGCCAACCTGTTCACCAAAACCGCAGACCATCGCAGCGACCTGAGTATCAAACAACGGAGTCGGAAAGACTCCCGCGTCGACCCAAAAAATTTCAAGATCCTGCCGCGCGGCGTGGAAAACCTTGACCACGCTTTCGTCGCTGAACAGCTGGTACAAAGGCTCCAGCGACATGCCGTCAGCCATTGGATCAACCAGAACGGCGCTGTCTTCATCTTCCGATGGCACCGCAAGCTGCACCAGACAGAGTTTCGAATAATAGGTCCGTTCGCGCAGAAATTCGGTATCTACAGTGACATAAGGATATTGTGCAGCAGCCGAGCAGAATGCGGCCAGCTCTTGCGTCGTCGTCAGGGTTTTCATGCGCGGTGCTGTTCTTGCTTTTGGTTATTGTGACTGCCCGTGCCGTCCTCGTCCCGAGCGATATGCGACCATAAGACGAATAACCTTTGCGTGTAAATCACCCCGCCGCGTTAGGGCAGAAGAACTGGGTCTTTGTTGCCCATACAATAACGGCGAAGCACGGCAGGGTAGAGTTTGTGCTCCCAGGTCAACACGCGGGCGGCGAGCTCCTCAGGCGTGTCCCCTACCCGTACACCCACGCGCGCCTGACCCAGAATCGGTCCGTCATCCAACGCGGCAGTAACTTCGTGAACGGTGCAGCCATGTTCGGCGTCGCCTGCTTCAATTGCGCGTGCATGGGTGTTCAAACCCTTGTACTTCGGCAAAAGCGATGGGTGGATGTTCAGCATCCGGCCCTGGAAACGCGATACAAATTCACCCGTCAATACACGCATGAAACCGGCCAGACAGACAACATCCGGCTGGGCTGCCATAAGCGGTTTAAGCAGTTCTGCCTCAAACGCAGCGCGATCTTTGCCAAAGGGCTTGTGGTCGACGGCTGCGGTCGGAATTCCGCGCTGTGCAGCTTTCTTCAGCCCTCCGGCATTTGCATCGTTCGACAATACCAGACATGGCCGACCGGGATGATCGCCATTCATGCTGTCGACCAGCGACAGCATGTTCGATCCGCCCCCAGAGATCAGGATCGCGACGCGCTTGTGGCTCACAGCAATTTGCCTGAATAGGCCACACCCGGCGCTGCGGTGACCGTTCCGATGCGCGCAACGGATTCGCCTGCCTCTGCAAGCAGTGTTGTAAGATCATCTGCCTGATCTGCAGCGCAGACAACAATCATGCCGATGCCGCAGTTGAAGGTCTTCAACATCTCGGACTCGGCGATGCCTCCGGTCTCGGCCATCCATTTGAACACAGGCGGCAAGTCCCAAGCAGTCAAATCAATCTCGGCCCCGAGCCCTTCGGGCAATACGCGCGGCAGATTTTCGGTGAGGCCGCCGCCGGTTATATGGGCAAGCGCGCGAACGCCGCCAGCCCGGATCGCCTGCAGCGCTGGTTTCACATACAGCCGCGTGGGGGTCAGCAGAGCCTCACCCAATGTTCCGCCACCGAAAGGCGACTCTTCCTCCCAGCCAAGCCCGGACATTTCAACCAGTTTGCGCACCAGCGAATAGCCGTTGGAATGCACCCCGTTCGAAGCCAGCCCCAGCAGGACATCATCCTGTTCAACGCCCTCGGGCAATGCGGTCCCGCGTTCCATGGCGCCAACCGAGAAACCGGCCAGATCGAAATCGCCGTCAGGGTACATACCCGGCATTTCGGCGGTTTCACCACCAATCAGGGCGCAGCCAGATTGGACACACCCCTCGGCAATTCCTTCGATAATCCGCGCGGCCGTATCGGTGTCCAGCTTACCGGTGGCAAAATAATCCAGGAAAAACAGCGGCTCAGCGCCTTGGCAGATCAGATCGTTGACGCACATCGCCACCAGATCGATTCCCACGCCATCGACAACGCCAGTATCAATTGCGATCCGCAGCTTGGTGCCCACACCATCCGTCGCTCCCACCAGAATCGGGTCTTTATAGCCAGCCGCTTTCAGATCGAACAGAGCGCCAAACCCGCCTAGCCCGCTCATCACGCCCGAACGGTTGGTGCGCTTGGCGGCAGGCTTGATCCGATCGACCAGAGCGTTGCCTGCGTCGATATCTACACCTGCGTCGGCATAGGTGATTCCGTTCTTGCCCGCTGTCATGGCCAATCCCTCATGAGTGCTTTGCGCGCGGGTTATTCGATTGTGGGCCATGTTGCAACGGTCAGGCTTGACGCGGGCTGCCATCGTGATAGGCAAAGCCCTCAGGCGGGCCTGTAGCTCAATTGGTTAGAGCAGAGCGCTCATAACGCTTTGGTTGGGGGTTCGAGTCCCTCCGGGCCTACCAAATCACCGTCCAATCACGATATCCGCGCTTAATCCGCCAAGCCTTTCGCTGCTGCCCAGTCGCAGAATACCACCATGTACGCGGGCGATATCGGCAACAATGGCAAGGCCCAACCCCACGCCGGTGCCCTGATTCTGGTTTCGTGCCGGATCAAGTCGCGTGAAGGGTTTGACGGCCTCGGTGCGTTGTTCGATCGGGATACCGGGGCCGTCATCTTCAACCCGAATGCGTAGTGACTTTGGCGTCATCGAAAGGCTGACCTCGGCGCGTGAACCATAGCGATTCGCGTTTCCAATCAGATTCTCTACTGCCCTGCGCATGGCCGATGGGCGCAGCATTGCCGTTCCACGCCCCTCGACCGAGATTAGTTCAACGTGCTGGCCCGCGCGCTGTGCATCGTCAACGATTTGGCTCAGCCAATTTTCGGGTTCAATCTCTTCGGGTGCGCTCTCTGCAGCGCCACGCGAGAAGTCCAAGAATGCATCCAGCAGCGATTGCATCTCGTCCACGTCTTGCAACAACGGTGCGGCCTCGTCCTCGGGCAACATAGCTAATCCAAGTTTCAGACGCGTCAGAGGTGTGCGCAGATCGTGGCTGACCCCCGACAACATGAGCGTGCGCTGCTCAATCTGCCGCTCGATTCGGGCGCGCATGTCAACGAAGGCATTGCCCGCAGCGCGTACCTCGATTGCACCACCGGGTGAATAAGGCACGACCCGACCGCGACCAAAGGCCTGCGCCGCGTCCGCAAGGCGCGTGATCGGGCGCAACTGATTGCGCATGTAGAGAAACGAGATCGTTGTCATCAGAGCCGCAAAGAACACCATCGTCACAATCAGCTGATGCGGTGCAGTCGGCGAAAGGCGTCGGCGATCAAACTCTAGCTCAAGCATGCCCAGATTGGTTGCCAGAAAAAGACTCACTTCCTGTCCATTTGGCAGAGCCACATACTGGGTTTCAGGCAACAAGCTGCGCATTTCCGCATCCACCTGCGGGGCAATGAAATCGTACCATCGGCGCGGACTGTTTTTCGGCTCTTCATTCGGCGGCAGAAAGCGGGCGGTCATGTTCAAGACCGACAGGTCCCGCCGCGCAGCTGCCAATGCCTGCTGCTGGGTTTCCGCACCCTCCATCACGTCCAGCACCAGCGTCACCTCGCGCGCCGCCGTGCGGGTCATCTGGGCGGTCACTTCTTCAAGATGTTTTTGCAAAAACGCAATCGCCACCACCAAAAGCACGACAATGACCGGCAGTACCAGAATGAGTGCGGCACGCGCATATAGGCTACGCGGCATATAGGGTTTGAGCCATTGGGTCGACATGCGCTAAACCTAGCGGGCTGCCCGGGCAAGAGGAAGAGGTCAGAATGCAAGCCCCCGACGATTTCAACCCTCTCCCTGGACAGGTTGCCGTGCTTGCCCCGGGGCTAAGGCGCATTCTTGCGCCCAATCCCTCGCCAATGACTTATCGTGGTACGAATACCTACCTTCTAGGCGATAAGGACATTGCTGTCATCGACCCTGGGCCATTGAGTGATGCCCATATGCAAGCCTTAGTTGATGCGCTGGAACCCGGGCAGCGGATCAGCCACATATTTGTTACGCACACCCATCTGGATCACTCGCCTTTGGCCGCCCCGCTCGCATCCCGCACCGGCGCTCCGGTTCTGGCTTTTGGTGGTCCGCGAGCTGGACGCAGCGAAGTCATGACCGAGCTGGCCCAGAACGGGCTTGCCGGAGGTGGTGAGGGAATCGATGCCGATTTCCGCCCTGATATCGAGCTTGAAGACGGTGAACGCGTCGCGGCAGAAGGCTGGCAACTCGAAGTGATCCACACACCCGGCCATCTGGGCAACCATATCGCGCTGGCCTGGGGGGATGTCTGCTTTACGGCTGATCACGTCATGGGTTGGGCCAGTTCTCTGGTCTCGCCCCCGGACGGAGACCTGACGGATTTCATGGCAGCCTGTCGCCGCCTGCGTGCGCGCGAGTGGTCGGTTTTTCATCCGGGCCATGGTGCCCCTATCACGAATCCTGCCAAGCGCCTGGATTGGCTGATAGACCACCGATTGCAGCGGGAATCACAGATACTCGACGCCCTGGAAAATGGCCCAGAAACGGCCCAACAGCTTGCCCAGCGAATCTATATCGAAACCCCCGCCGCGCTGCTTCCCGCGGCCGAGCGTAATGTCTTCGCCCATCTGGTTGATCTGACCGGCAGATCCCGTGTAGCGCCCTTGGGGGATCTGTCAGTTGCGTCTCGTTTCAAGCGCATCGCGTGAATCGGAAAAAATTGACGGCCCGTGCGCTTCCCCTCTGGACGCCGAAAATACGGGTTGTTATACGCCCCTCAGTTCCGGCGTAGCTCAGCGGTAGAGCAGTTGACTGTTAATCAATTGGTCGTAGGTTCGATCCCTACCGCCGGAGCCAATTTTCCCCATTTAGATCATAGACTTAATGGAAAGCCTCGCATTTAGGGGAAGGAATGTAGGGCCGTGTTGCCAGTTTGTTGCCAAGAATCAGGTGGCAATGAAGTGACAACAGCTCCCAGCAAAACCACCATTCAGCCAGCAACCACCTGTTATTGCTTGATTTTCAGGCAGAGCAAATCGGTAGGTCAATTGATTCGAGATCAATCGATCATAGGCTACCTCAAAGCTGATGTTTGCGGCACCTTTCGCGAACATCTGGAAACGAGGAAGCCGGTCGTTTACTTTCGCCCGAGCGGAGGGCTACTTTGCCGACAAAGCTGCTGTCAAATTTTTCCGGCGGAACGTCCGCTTTGTGCACTTTGCGACCGAGGCAACAAACACGGCGGACGGAAAGCTGTTATTCCCTGGAGACGCCAAAGGTAATTGGCACGGGAGTGAAAGCGGACGTTTACGGGAAGATGACACTATGAAATGAAAGCGCCTGGCTGCCAAGGTCAAACCGGAATTTCGCCGCGACCTCGCCGATTGCTCTAGTCATTTTCCTACCGTTGACCTTATATTGGTCTGCCGTTGCCTTAGTGTTGATCCCGCCAATAGTGAGGAGTGACGACGGTTTTCCACAAAGCTCGACGTACTTGACAAAGCAGAAAGACTCTCCTTGAGACCTTATTTCTTAGAATGCAGCAGTGCCGCTTAGAGGTAAATCATTTGGGAAAGGTCGCTCCTCCCCAATCGGGTTGGCAATCCATCAAAGGATCGATTGCCCAGTCGAATTCCAATCATTGAGAAACTTCTCGATGCCGATATCGGTCAATGGATGCATGATCAGTTTGCGAATAACGGACGGCGGGATCGTGGCGATGTCGGAACCGGCCAATGCCACCTTTGTAATATGATTGGGGCTTCTGACGGATGCCGCAATGATTTCAGTTTCAATACTATAGTTGTCGTAAATGCTACGGATATCACGGATCAGATTGACTCCGTCCAGATTGATGTCATCCAATCTGCCAATGAACGGAGATACATAGGTCGCGCCAGCCTTTGCCGCCAAGAGAGCCTGATTGGGTGAAAAGCACAGTGTGACGTTTGTTCTGATACCTTCACTTTTGAAATGAACACAGGCCCTGAGGCCATCCAAAGTCAGCGGCAGTTTGACAATGACGTTGTCAGCGATCGCTGCGAGTTGCTCTCCCTCTGCAATCATTCCCGCGGCATCCAAAGCTGCAACCTCTGCCGATACCGGCGTATCCGTCAGAGCGCAAATTTCTGCAATGACCTCTTTGAAATCGCGACCAGACTTGGCGATCAAGCTTGGATTGGTGGTAACGCCATCCAGTAATCCGAAGCCCATCAGGTCTTTGATGTCGTTTACTTCTGCGGTGTCCACGAAGAATTTCATGAGGTTTCCTCATTACGTAAGGGGTGACTTGGGTTGCACCTGAGGCTGCCTAGAGGCACTGCATCAAGGGTTGGCTGAAGCCAGTGCGCAGATTCAGAATGCGTTGCGCATCCCGAATTCAGTGTAGTTCTGGCTCAGTATAAGATCGGCTTTCCGGCTATCACGGATGACACGTTCAGCGTTTGGCAGATCGTTCGCTATTGCGCGTTGCAGCGCGGTTTGCGGGTCAAAGCCATGGCTGATCCAGCGGTTTTGCAGCCTGTTTTCAAGCTCTTCCAAAGTTGGGCTGATAAAAACCGTTGCAGCATAGACATCCGTTAGGTTTCTCCATGGGTCGCTGTCCATCAGAAGATAGTTACCCTCAACGACGACGACCGGAGTTGCCGGGTGAACCGCAATGGCGTTGGCAATAGCGAGGTCCATTGTGCGATCGAATTTGGGATGAAAGGACTCGTGGCGCGTAAATTGAAGCTCTCTGATTGCAGCGCAAAACCCGACCCCGTCGAAAGTCTCTGGCGCGCCTTTTCTCGCCAGCAATCCACGCGTTTCCAGCACGCAGTTGTCCAAATGGTAACCGTCCATTGGTACAAGTGTGGCTGACGGAACCGCCGAGCTCTGTTGCGTGTTCAGCGATTGCACAACGCCTTCCGCTAAGGTCGACTTTCCGGATGCAGGGGGGCCGGCGATTGCGATAATCGTCCGGACTCCAACTTGCCGCCGGGAGGAGATCAGGTCGCAAACGCGCTGTACGTCCTGCTCGATCACGCTGCGTCCTCTTTTGGGGGTTCCTTGGCACCGGTCATGAAGGCGACTGCATCGGACATCGTGTAATCCTTGGGATCAATTGTGCAGAGCCTTTTGCCCAACCGATGCACATGAATGCGGTCGGCAACCTCAAAAACATGAGGCATGTTGTGGCTGATCAGGATGATCGGAATGCCACGCGCCCGCACGTCCTGGATCAGCTCAAGCACCTTGCGGCTTTCCTTAACCCCCAAAGCAGCGGTCGGTTCATCCATGATGATAAACTTGGTTGCAAAGGCAGCGGCACGAGCAACGGCAACACCTTGGCGTTGGCCACCAGAAAGAGTCTCAACCGCCTGATTGATCGACTGTACAGTCATCAGCCCAAGCTCGGTCAGTTTTTCACGGGCAAACTTCTCCATCGCTGGACGGTCAAGCTTACGCATGTATTTGCCCATGAACCCCTGCTTGCGGATTTCGCGCCCCATGAACATGTTGTCCGCAATGGAAAGGGCAGGAGACATGGCGAGCTGCTGATAGACAATCTCGATCCCCATATTCCGCGCATCGATCGGAGAGCTGAAGTTAACCTTTTTGCCCTCGATCAGAATCTCGCCTTCATCCGGGATTGTGGCGCCGCAGATCGCCTTCACGATGGATGATTTGCCCGCGCCATTATCTCCGATCACTGCCAGGATTTCCCCCTGGCGCAGTTCAAAGTCGGAATGGTCGATGGCGGTGACGTGGCCATAGCGCTTTACGATCCCGCGGCCTTGGACGACTGGAGTTGAGTCTGACATTAGCCCGATACCTTTCTAATCCACTGGTCGACAGCGACCGCTGCGATAATGAGAAGTCCGATAAGTAAGAAAGTCCATTGTGCGTCCGCGCCCAGAAGCCTAAGCCCCAAAGTGAACACGCCAACAATCAGCGCGCCAAACAGCGATCCCAGTATGGATCCCCGCCCGCCGAACAAAGAGATGCCGCCGATCACAACCGCGGTGATGCTTTCGATATTGGCCAATTGACCGGATGTAGGTGAAACCGACCCGATACGCCCGATCAGGGCCCAGCCTGCAAATGCACAGATCAAACCGGATAACATATAAACGGACATCAGCGTTCTGTGCACGTTCACACCGGATAGTTCAGCCGCCTCAGGGTCATCCCCCACTGCATAGACATGCCGGCCCCAGGCCGTGTGTTTGAGCGCGTAAGCCAACACGAAAATCAGTACGAGCATGAATATCACGCCGACCGTAAAGGTCGCGCCACCGATGCTGAATTTGGTGCCAAAAAATTGCAGGAACGGGGCGTTGGCTTCGATATCCTGGCTGCGAATTGTTTCGTTTGCGGAATACAGGAAGTTTGTCGCCAGAACGATCTGCCACATGCCGAGCGTGACAATAAAGGGCGGCAGCTTTACGCGACTGACCAGCCAGCCATTAAGAGCCCCGATCAGCGTTCCCATTGCCAGCCCGCACATCACAGCTATGGGCACGGGGATACCGTAGCGGAAGGTGAACTGACCCATGATGACGGATGAAAACACCATGATCGCACCGACGCTCAAGTCGATGCCGGCGGTCAGAATGACAAGGCTTTGCGCTGCGGCCACGATGCCCACGATCTGAACCTGCTGCAGGATCAGCGTCATCGCAAAGGGTGAGAAGAATTTGGACCCCAGCAGCAGGCCGAAAATTACGATGGCACCGACCAGAACGATCAACGGCACAAAGGAAGGGTTGACATGGAGAAGATGCTGCAACTTCCCCAGAACACCACGCCGGTGATCTTCAAATTCCGCTACGGTTTCTGACGCGTTGGCGGCGGTTTCGAATTCCTGGGCGTTTTGGTTTGCTTCAGACATCTCTCCCCCTTTTCGTGGCTGGCATCGCGTCCACGAAATCAGTTTACAGGAAGTTTAGGTTTGCTGGTGAAAGGATTGATGAGGCGCTGCGGCGCGCCTCACCTAATAGAGCTGTCTTTAGCCCCAGCAGAGATCTAGGCCTTCTGCGACCGAAAGCGACTCAACGCCATCAACTGGCTGGTCGGTGATGAGCGCCACGCCCGTGTCATAGAAGTCTTTGCCGGGTGTGTTTTCGGGCTTAACGCCCTCTTCGGCCCATTTCTTCACGGCCTCAACGCCAAGCGACGCCATCAACAGCGGGTACTGCTGGCTAGTCGCCCCGATCACACCGGCTTCGACGTTTTGGACGCCGGGGCACCCCCCGTCGACCGAAACGATCAGTACGTCGTTTTCACGCCCGATGGATTTCAGCGCCTCATATGCGCCCGCAGCAGCCGGTTCGTTGATCGTGTGAACAACGTTGATGGATGAATCCTTGGCCAAAAGGTTTTCCATCGCGCGGCGCCCGCCTTCTTCATTGCCGTCGGTCACGTCACTGCCAACCAGACGCGCATCGGTTTCGTCACCGATGACATTCGGGTCCGCCAGGTCCACGCCGAACCCGTCGAGGAAACCCTGATTGCGCAGAACGTCTACTGTCGGCTGACTGACGTTCAGATCCAGCGTCGCGATCTTGGCATCGGCTGCGGCGTCGCCCATTTTGGCCTTGGCCCATTGACCGATCAGAAAGCCGGCCTTGTAGTTGTCCGTCGCGAATGTCGCGTCCGCTGAGTCAATCGGGCTAAGCGGAGTATCCAGCGCAATGACCAAAACCCCCGCATCCCGCGCCTGTTTGACCGCAGGAACGATTGAGCTGGTGTCGGATGCTGTCAGCAGAATGCCTTTTGCGCCATCGAGAATGCAGGTTTCAATGGCCTGAACCTGAGTTTCATGGTCGCCATCAACCTTGCCGGCAAACGCCTTGAGCGTCATGCCCAGCTCTTCTGCCTTGGCGGTTGCGCCTTCCTTCATCTTAACGAAAAAGGGGTTGGTGTCGGTCTTGGTAATCAGGCAGACGGTTTCACCAGCCGCTTGCGCGGATGCAGCGGCCAAAGTCAGCGCAGTCGCGGATGCGGCGAGCTTGAGTAGATTTCTCATGTTGTCCTCCCAGAAAATTGTTGTGGCCCCGCGCGGAATAGCGACAAGGCGGGCCTCCATCCTCCAATGAAGGTCCCGTTCAAGAAACCGTGATTCTAGCCTCTGTGTCAATAAATAAATAAAGTTTATTTATTAATTTGCCCACGTATCTTTTCATAAGAAAACAAGGTGTTTATGTTTAAGGTTATGGAAAGAGAGGCGTTGAAAATACTAACCGGCGGGGTAAGCCAAAGCGGTGTTCGTGATCATAACGAACGCCTCATTCTGACGGTTTTACAACGGCATGGACCTGCTGCCGGGGCGGACGTCGCGCGGCTGACGGGCCTGTCACCCCAGACCGTGTCGATCATTCTGCGTAAGCTCGAAAAGGACGAGATTCTCAAACGTGGGACGCCGTTGAAGGGTAAAGTTGGGAAACCTTCGATCCCCATGGAGCTCAATCCCGAAGGCATTCTGTCGGTGGGAATGAAGATCGGTCGCCGCAGCGCCGATCTTCTTTTGATCGACTTCACCGGTAAGCCACGCCAACAGCTCTCGACGACTTATGACTACCCGCTACCCGAAGCAGTGTTCGGGTTTCTGGAGGTAGGATTGGAAGAGCTTCTGGCCAATGAACCCCAGAAACTTCGGGACCGTGTATGCGGGATTGGAATCGGAACACCGTTCGAGCTGTGGAAGTGGCACGACCTTTCTGGGCTTGCGGCTCAGAAATTCAGGTCCTGGAGAAACGTGAACTTCTTTTCCGAGGTGGCCAAGTTCAGCGAACTGCCGGTCTTTGTGGTCAATGATGCTACTGCCGCGTGTCACGCGGAGCACCTCTATGGCCGCGGGGCTGAGTATCGAGACTATTTTTATTTCTTCATAGGCTCAATGATTGGCGGAGGCGTTGCATTGAATGGCACCGTATTTGAGGGCAATCAAGGCAATGCCGGTGCATTGGGTGCCATGCGAACGACGGGTCCTTTGGGTGAAAGCCAGCAACTGATTGACACTGCATCGCTGTTCCTGCTCGAGGACAGGTTGATAGAAGCGGGTGTTGATCCGGGAATTTTGTGGAAAAAGCCGCAGGACTGGAGCAGCATTTCTCGCTATGTCGAACCATGGATCGGTACCACCGCGCAGGAACTGGCCAAAGCTGCGCTGTCTATTTGCGCGGTCATCGACTTTGAGGCAATTTTTATCGACGGCGCATTCCCATCTGAAATACGGGAGGAGTTGGTCTCACGAGTTCGTCGTTACCTAGTCAACCAAGATAAACGCGGTTTGATTCCTCCGGTTGTAGAAGCTGCGGCTGTCGGAGAAAACGCCCGCGGGATTGGGGCGGCAAGCAGCCCGATTTTCCGCCAGTTTCTATTGAACACTAATGCTGGGCTTTCTGGGATGTAGTCGAAATTCATAGGGGGGGCAGTCTTAATCAAGTAAGAACCGCTCCTACTCAATTTGGGGGCCTTAGAACGGCCGCTCTGACTCAACTGCAGGTAGCCATCCAATTGGGTAACAGTGCACTGCTTTAGGCCGCCTCGAAAGCGGCCGACGTCGGCTTTCTGCGCATTGATGTCATTGGAGCATCGCGCAGCATTGGTCGAAGCGGGCTCAAATAGGCCGTTGGCTACGCTATTAGGGAAGGTCCACACTGAGTCGCCTCCGAATTAGATGAGAGGCCGTGCACTTCACCCACAAAAAAACGTTTTTGCATCTGGACCTCCACTTTACCTGTTGATACACGCCCCTCAGTTCCGGCGTAGCTCAGCGGTAGAGCAGTTGACTGTTAATCAATTGGTCGTAGGTTCGATCCCTACCGCCGGAGCCATTCTTCCCAGACTGGCACTTATCCCATCAGCGCATCACTGAAATCCGAGCGCAACGTGCGTTTCAGGACCTTTCCGGTCGCGTTAAGGGGCAAGGCATCAACGAACACGACCTTGTCGGGTACCTGCCATTTTGCGATTTTGCCGTCGAAGAATGCCAACAAATCCTGCTCGGTCGGTTCTTCGCCCTCGGCCTTCACTGCTACCAAGAGCGGGCGTTCGTCCCATTTCGGATGCGGCACACCCACAACGGCAGCCGTCGCTAGTTGAGGGTGTGCGACCGCGATATTCTCCAACTCGACAGAGCTGATCCATTCACCCCCCGATTTGATGATGTCCTTCGATCGGTCGCGGATGGTCATGTACCCATCCGGGTCCAGTGTGGCAACGTCGCCAGTCGCGAACCAGCCATCCTGCAACAAGGCCTCATCCTGCATGTGGAAGTAGCTGTCCAGCACCCAATGGCCGCGCACCATCAGATCGCCCTGCGTTTCACCGTCATGGGGAAGATCTCTGCCATCATCATCGACGATTTTTAGTTCAACCCCAAAGGGCGGGCGGCCTTGGTTTTCGCGCAGCTTGTGCTGTGCCTCCATGGGCATGTCCAGATGTTTGGCCATCGGATAGTTCGTCGTGCCCAGCGGGCTCATTTCGCTCATGCCCCAGGCGTGGACGGTATCGACGCCATAAGTTTCGCGGAACGTTTCAATCATTGAGGGCGGGCATGCCGCACCACCGATTACAGTACGATTGAGGCTTTTCAACTTAGTCCCGCATGTCGCGGCATGGGCCAGCAGACCTTGCCAAATGGTCGGTACGCCCATCGCCAGCGTGACGCCATATGTGTCGATCAGATTGACCAATGCCTCGCCATGCAATCCCGGCCCCGGCATCACCATTCGCGAACCAGACATAGCGCTGGCATAGGGCGAGCCCCAAGCGTTGACGTGGAACATTGGCACCACCGGCATCACCACATCCATGGCGGAATAGCCGATTACGTCGCGCGTGTTCGACGCGAAGCTATGCAGAACTGTAGAGCGGTGGGAATAGAGAACGCCTTTGGGGTTCCCAGTGGTACCCGAAGTATAACAGAGGCTGGAGGCAGTGTTTTCATCAAAGCTGGGCCACGCGTAGTCTGTATCACCGGTTTCAATCATCTCGTCATAAAAAACCAACCCCGGCACCTGAGACAGCGCAACCTCGTCCCGCGCACCCATCAGCACATAGTACTGCACCTCAGTCAGATGCTCTTGCAGCGCGGCGACCAAAGGCAGGAAGGTCGCATCGAAAAACAGGACCCGGTCCTGCGCGTGGTTGATGATATAGGTTAGTTGTTCGGGAAACAGACGCGGGTTGATCGTGTGGCAGACAAAGCCCGCGCCGGACACCGCATAGTAGATCTCAAGGTGGCGGCGGTTATTCCAGGCCAGCGTGCCCACGCGATCCTGCGGTTGCAGCCCCAGCTTTTCCAACGCCGACGCCATCCGTCGGGCGTTCTGCGCGATCCCGGACCAATTGGTCTCGGTCAAGGTTCCGTCCGTCTCGACCGAGATGATCTCGGTCTTCCCGTGATAACGTTCAGCATGTTCAATAAGCGACGAAATCAGCAAAGGCTGCGTCATCATCTGTCCCAGCATGGACATTCCTCCCATCGTCAGCGCTTGGCCGCGCCGTTATGTCTTGGCAACAACCCTGCCAAGAATTCAATTGTCTGACAATAAGAGAGTGCGGCAGGGTGCCGCGTCAACCGCGATGTCGCAATGCGTATCCAACCAGCGCCGAGGTCGAGCCATCTTTGCCATCGGCGCTGACCTCACCGTCCACGATCGGCCCAAGTGACGTTGCCAGTTCCTTGCCCAGCTCAACACCCCACTGATCGAACGAGTTGATTCCAAGCAGCACGCCTTCGACAAACACACGGTGTTCATAAAGCGCAATGATTTGACCCAGCACAAACGGGGTAAGCTGCGGATAGATCAGCGTGGTTGACGGGCGGTCGCCCGAAAACACACGATGGCGTGCCTGACGCTCCAACTCGTCGCCTGTCAGGCCCTTTTCGGCCATGCGTGCGCGTGCAACATCCAGCGACCGACCCCGCATTAGCGCTTCGGACTGGGCCAAGCAATTAGCCAATAGAAGGCGATGATGATGGGCCAGTTCTGGCTCATGCCCGTTTGCTGCCACTATGAATTCGCAGGGAATCACATCGGTGCCCTGATGGATCAACTGATAAAATGCATGCTGCCCATTTGTGCCGGGTTCGCCCCAGACGACCGGTCCTGAAGGCATGGTCAGCGCACTGCCATCCATCGCGACGGATTTACCGTTCGATTCCATCTCAAGCTGTTGGAAATAGGCAGGCAGGCGCAGCAGACGCTGATCATATGGCAGAACTGCGCGGCTGGCATGCCCAAGCACCTGACGATGCCAGACCCCCACAAGCGCCAGCATAACTGGCAGATTTTCTGCCCATTCGGCGGATTGAAAGTGCAGATCCATCGCCTGACCGCCCCGCAGAAACGCGTCAAACGCGTTCGAGCCAACGGCAATCATTACCGGCAGTCCGACCGGCCCCCAGACCGAGTACCGCCCGCCGACCCAATCCGCGAAGCCAAACACCCGCGACTCGGGAATCCCGAAGGCCTGTGTCTTGTCAACAGCGCTGGAGACCGCTGCGAATTGCCGCGCCGGATCACCACCACCATCGACCATCCAAGCCCGCGCCGTGCGCGCATTGGTCATCGTCTCGATGGTCGTAAAGGTCTTCGACGCGACAATCACCAGAGTCCGTGTCGGATCAAGCGGGCGCAGCGTATCCGCAATATGCGCACCATCCACGTTTGAGACATAATGCAGCCTTGGCCCGTCGTGATAAGGTGCCAAGGCATGCGTCGCCATCACCGGCCCAAGGTCCGAGCCGCCGATGCCAATATTGACAACATCCGTAAAGCCGCCCCCTGCCCCTTTGATCGCTCCGCCACGCACTTCTTCGGCAAAGACGCGCATTCGCTGCAAAGTGCCCAGTACGTCCGGCATTACATCCTGACCATCGACCTCGACCGGGCCTCCGTCGAGATTGCGTAGCGCGGTATGCAATACAGCCCGGCCTTCGGTTTCGTTGATCTTTTCACCGGAGAACATCGCGGCCCGACGCTCTGCCAATTCGACTTGATCGCAAAGCTGGATCAGTGCCGCGCGGATATCTTCGTCGATTTGTGTCTTCGAATAGTCAAACAGCAGATCTCCGGTCGAAGCAGAGAAACCCTGCGCCCGGTTTGGATCGGCGTCAAACAGATCGAGTATCCGACGGCCCGTCTGTGTGGCTGCGAGTGAGTTCAATTGATCCAGCTGCATCGTGATTACTCCGCCCAATGTACGGTCATGCCGCTGAGCACGGCCGCGATCGGAGCTTCCTCGGGTGGCAGTGACATGGCACGATCCAGGGCATTCCGTTTAGTTTCTCCGAATATGACGAGATGCTTGGACAGAGCGCCGTCCAGAACCTGACCCGTCAGCGTGATACGCGCTTCGGGCTGCACATCGGTCCGCGCTACCGCCAGTGTCGGGGCGTTGTTGTTCAGAGCAGCAGACAAGCCCTGCATCCCCGGAAAGAGCGAGGCGGTATGCATGTCCTCACCCATACCCAGCACCAGAACCGATAGCGGCAGATGCGGGTTAATCAGGCTTTCGATCTCGGGCAAAACCGCCTCAGGCTCATGTTCCGCAACATAGAGCGGCATGTATTGTGCAATGGATGCGCGACTGGTCAGCAACCGTTCCCGGATCAACCTCTCGTTCGAACGCTCGTGATCACCCGGCACGCATCTTTCATCGGTCGGCAGTATGTGCACACGATCCCATTCCAGATCCGCAGCGCACAATCCATCAAAGATCGGCCCCGGTGTGGTTCCGCCCGGAACGGCCAACGAGACAGTATCATGATGTAGCAATGCGGCCTCAAGGTCTCCGGCCAATGCATTCGCGACATCAATCGCCAGCATGTCGCGATCGGCATATTCTTTGATATTCATGGATTTATTCCTTGCCAGCGGCGGTGGTCTCGTTTCATCAGCAACTCAGCGTCGCCCGGGCCGGTGCTGCCGTTTTCATAGGGTTTGGGAACATCACCGCGCGCCTCCCAGCCCGCGATAATCGGATCGGTCCAGGCCCATGCGGCTTCTACCTCATCGCCGCGCATGAACAGGGTTTGGTTGCCGCGAATGACATCCATCACCAGCCGCTCATAAGCGTCGGGTGGGTCCTGGTTTTCAGGCCCAAGCGCTTCGGCAAAGCTCATGTCCAGCGGAACGTCAACCAGACGCATGCCTCCCTGCCCCGGCTCTTTAATTGTCACTTTCAAAGTGATGCCTTCATTGGGCTGCAACCGGATCGACAGGACATTCGCATGACGCCCGGCCTCTTCGCCAAAAATCGAATGCGGAGCATCCTTGAACATCACATTGATGACCGAGGACCGCGCCACCAGCTCTTTGCCCGTGCGCAGATAGAACGGTGTGCCCGCCCAACGCCAATTGCTGATATGCGCGCGCAAAGCGATGTAGCTTTCCGTCGTCGACCTTTGATTGCCGACAACTTCACGATACCCCCGGCCATCGGCGCCGCCTGCAAACTGACCTCGTACGATATGGTGCGGCTCAACCGAATCCAACGCGCGTATGACCTTGAGTTTCTCATCGCGCACCGCGTCCGGATCAAATTTTGCGGGTGGTTCCATCGCGATCAGACACAAAAGCTGCATCAGATGGTTCTGCATCATGTCGCGCATGGCGCCAGCGCGCTCGTAATACTCTTCACGACCGTCAATGCCGACGGTCTCGGCCACAGTGATCTGAATGTGATCGACATACTGGCTGTTCCAAAGCGGTTCGAACAGCATGTTGCCGAACCGAACGGCCATCAGATTCTGAACGGTTTCCTTACCCAGATAATGATCGATCCGATAGATTTGCCCTTCGTCAAAATGCGCCGCCAGTGTCGCATTCAACGCGCGTGCACTTTCCAGATCGTGCCCAAAAGGCTTTTCGACGACGATACGGGTTTGCGGGGTGGCGAGATTGTGCGTCCTGATTTGTTCTGCCAGCGGGCCAAACAAACGGGGGCCTACCGAGAAATAGAAGGCCCTGATACGATCCGCATTCAGCATTTCGGCCAACTGGGCCCAACCATCTTCGGACAAAGCGTCAAGCGGGACATACTCCACGCGCTGAAGAAAACCGTTCACAGCCTCCTGATCTTTTGCCCGCTTCGGAGCGTGCTGGCGCAACGATTCGGCCACCATCTCGCGAAAGCCATCAACGGTCAGAGCGCCCCGCGCTGCGCCGATGATCCGGGTGGCCTCGGGCCACTGCCCGGCGCAGTAACGCCGAAACAGGGCCGGAACGATCTTGCGCTGTGCCAGATCGCCGGTTCCGCCGAATATGACCAGATCAAATGGGTCAACAGGTATGACACGAGAAACCATGGCTTTTCCTTACCTTGCCGCTTGGGGCATGTCCAATGTTAGCGCAACCAATCAGCAACTTTCTTCCCACATCAAAACTCTGTCAGCGAGGGGTAGATGCTCTTAACTAAACCGGCACAAACGGTTAAGTCGGTTTGGCACAAGCACAGAACCGGATGCCGGAATGAAAGACAACGCCCTACAGGCTGCGAATATCGGGAAGTTTCAGAACAGTTTAGTGACAGCAGACGGGCAAACGCGCGCGTCCGTTGCGCTGACTCATCCCGAAACCCTTTGGTTCAACACCGGAACGCTGTGCAACATCGAGTGCGTAAACTGCTATATCGCCAGCAGCCCAACCAACGATGCTCTGGTTTACATCACCGCCGACGAAGTCCGCGACTATCTGGATCAGATCGAACAGCGCCAATGGCCGATCCGCGAGATAGGCTTTACTGGTGGTGAGCCCTTCATGAACCCCGAGATGATCGAGATGACGCGCGTCGCGCTAGAGCGCGGATACGAAGTTTTGATCCTGACCAATGCAATGCGGCCGATGATGCGCCGCAAAATGCGCGAGGGTTTACTGGAATTACAGCGCGACTACGCAGAAAAACTGACGCTGCGTGTCTCCGTCGACCACTACCGCCCCGATCTGCATGACGAAGAACGCGGCAAAGGCAGTTTTGCCAAAACTCTGACGGGGATGGAGTGGTTGCGGGATAACGGCTTTAGGATGGCAATTGCCGGGCGCTCAGTCTGGGGGGATAGCGACGCTGAAAGCCGCGCGGGGTATGCAGCATTCTTTGCCAAGCACGGCTTTGACATCGATGCGCAAAATCCGGGCCAAACAGTTTTGTTTCCCGAGATGGACGAAACAGTTGAAGTTCCTGAAATCACAACCGCTTGCTGGGGCATCCTGGACAAAGCCCCTGATGCGGTGATGTGCGCCAGCTCGCGTATGGTCGTCAAACGCAAAGGCGCCGAGCGTCCGGCGGTGCTGGCCTGTACGCTGCTGCCTTATTCGCCGGAGTTTGAATTGGGCGAAACCCTTGAAGAGGCCGAGGCCGACGTGCATCTGAACCACCCGCATTGCGCCAAATTCTGTGTATTGGGCGGCGCGAGCTGTTCGGCCTGAGGGCTAATTTACCCGAAACTCACCCACCATGTTGCGCCATTCTCCCGGCGCGATCATTTTACGGTGCGTGAACCTGACCGAGTGCAGCGGACCTTCAATCTCTTTCTGCCAGAATTCTACGAATTCGAACAGCTTCGGATGGTCCGGAGCAAGGTCGTAATCCTGCCAAATAAACGTGTTCAGTACGTGAATATAGTCGGGCATGTGGTAGAAAAATTCCGCCGTGGTCAGCCCGTACCCCTTAAGCATGAGTTCAGTTTCACTTTGCGCCATGCAGACCTCCAAATTTGTTACAAGGTCTAGTCAGAGTAACACGGAACTGTCCTAATACTTAGATAACAATATGTTACTCAGGTGTTACCGACCTAATTTGGCCGGGGAACGGTTGCTTGCTTGCACCTTATATGCCGGGTCTGATAAAGTGTATCCACAAGATATAGATCAAGAACAAGACACGGGCAGCCTACGTGAGCGATACGCCAGAAATCCCTGAAAACATGGACGAAACCCCGCCCGAGCGCCCCGTTTATGACGGCCCGACGGTATCCATCGAATCCGAAATGCGCACGTCCTATCTGGACTATGCGATGTCGGTCATTGTCAGCCGTGCGATCCCCGATCTGCGCGACGGGCTGAAACCGGTGCATCGGCGTATTCTCTACGCGATGCATGAGACCGGGAACACTCATGACAAGTCCTATCGCAAGTCGGCCCGTCCGGTTGGCGACGTGATGGGTAAGTACCACCCGCATGGTGATAGTGCGATCTATGACGCGCTGGTGCGGATGGCGCAGGATTTCTCGATGTCGCTGCCGCTGCTTGATGGTCAGGGCAACTTTGGCTCAATGGACGGCGATAACCCGGCGGCGATGCGTTACACCGAAGTACGGATGGACAAACCCGCCGCGTCCCTGCTGGCCGATATCGAAAAAGAGACTGTCGATTTTCAGGACAACTATGACGGCAAAGACAAAGAGCCGACCGTCCTACCCGCCCGTTTCCCGAACATGCTGGTCAATGGTGCCGGTGGTATTGCCGTGGGTATGGCAACCAACATCCCACCGCATAACTTGGGCGAAGTGGTCGATGCCACTCTGGCGCTGATCGACGATCCCGATCTGACATCCGAACAACTGATCGAATATGTGCCCGGCCCCGACTTCCCGACTGGCGGTGTGATGCTGGGCCGCTCAGGTGCGCGCAAAGCGTACCTTGAAGGCCGTGGCAGCGTTATCATCCGCGCCAAGACCCGCGTAGAAGAGCTGCGCAAGGATCGGTACGCCATCGTTGTGGACGAGATCCCCTATCAGGTGAACAAAGCCTCGATGATCGAAAAGATCGCCGAAGCCGTGCGTGAAAAACGCATCGAAGGCGTCAGCCACGTACAGGACGAATCCGACCGCAATGGTGTGCGTGTCGTGGTCGAACTGAAACGCGATGCAACGCCCGAAGTGGTGCTGAACCAGCTCTACCGCTTCTCGCCGATGCAGACCTCATTTGGTTGCAACATGCTGGCGTTGAACGGCGGTCGGCCTGAACAGCTGACCCTGCGCCGCTTCCTAACCTCGTTCATCGACTTCCGCGAAGATGTTGTTGCCCGCCGCACAGCCTATGACTTGCGCAAGGCGCGTGAGCGCAGTCACATCCTGTGTGGTCTGGCCGTGGCCGTTTCGAATGTTGACGAAGTGGTTGCCACGATCCGCTCGTCGGCAGACGCTGCTGAAGCGCGCGAGAAACTAATGACCCGCCGCTGGCCTGCATCCGAGATCGAAGGCTATCTACGCCTGATCGACGATCCGCTGTCCAAGATGAATGACGACGGCACCTATAACCTGACCGAGGTACAGGCCCGCGCCATTCTCGAGCTGCGGCTGCAGCGTCTGACCCAACTGGGTGTCAAGGAAGTCACGGACGAACTGGAAGAACTGGCCGACAAGATCAAGGAATACTTGGATATTCTGTCTTCGCGTGAGCGCATCATGGGCATCATCGCCGATGAGCTACGCAGCGTGCGCGAGCAGTTCGCCGTCGACCGCCGCACCGAGATCGTTGACTGGTCCGGTGATATGGAAGACGAAGACCTGATCGAACGCGAAGATATGGTCGTGACTGTCACCTCAGGCGGCTACATCAAACGCACCCCGCTGGCCGATTTCCGGGCGCAAAAGCGTGGCGGCAAAGGCCTGTCGGGTATGCAGACCAAGGAAGAGGATGTTGTCACCAATCTCTTCGTGGCGAACACGCATACGCAACTGCTGTTCTTCACCACCGAAGGCATGGTGTACAAGCTCAAGACCTGGCGTCTGCCGCAATCCAGCCGGACCGGTAAGGGCAAGGCGATCGTCAACATCCTGCCGATCCCGACCGGTGTCTCGATCGCGGCGATCATGCCCGTGGATGTGCCGGATGAAGAGTGGGAGAACCTGCAAATCGTCTTCGCCACCAGTGCAGGTGACGTCCGCCGCAATCGTCTGTCAGATTTCACGAACGTCCGCCGCAATGGCAAGATCGCGATGAAACTGCCCGAGGATGTGGAACTGGTAAACGCTCGCATCTGTTCAGAAGATGAAGACGTGATGCTGGTCACCAATTCGGGCCGTGCGATCCGATTCCGCACCACTGATGTACGTGTCTTCAACTCACGCGAATCTACCGGTGTACGCGGCATCAGGCTGAGCAATGGCGACCGTGTCGTCTCGATGTCCGTAATTCGCCATTTCGAGGCCGACCCGGACGAGCGCGCCGCCTACCTCAAGATGCGCCGCGCAGTCGCGGGCATTGCGGATGACGGCGAAACGGACGAGGACGAAGCCGCGCCTGGCAGTATCACGCAGGAACGCTATGCCGAGATGTCGGCAGCCGAGAACCTGATCTTGACCATCACGTCGGGCGGCGCGGGCAAGCTGAGCTCCAGTCACGACTACCCGGTCCGCGGTCGCGGTGGCATGGGCGTTGCGGCGATGGACAAAGCCATGCGCGGCGGCGAACTGGTTGCCTCCTTCCCCGTAGAAATCGACGATCAGATCATGCTGGCTACCTCGAAGGGCCAATCGATCCGGGTGCCGGTCGAGGGCATCTCGTTCCGCTCCCGCAGCGCGGGTGGTGTGCGGGTATTCAACACCGGCAAAGGCGAAGAAGTCGTTAGTGTGGCCTGGATCGCCGACCAGGGTGACGAAGAAGCCGAGGAATAACAAAGCACTACAGAAGTGTAACAAAACGCCCGTATTGCGGGCGTTTTTGTTACTCAGGGTCACGTTCCTGCCAACGGCACGAGGGTGGGCTTGCCCCAGCAGGCCCGGCACGCCTAGCATTTCGATATGTGGTCATTCGCCCATATCCGACCTGCCTACAGCCGTGCTGAGCGAATAAGTGACGGTGTTGTTCATGTGCTGGGTGTTTCTTCGGCGGTGATCGCAGCGCCTATGCTGATCATCATGACAGTCTTCTATCGGTCAGACCCGGCGGCGGTTTTGGGCGCCTCGATCTATGGAATAACTCTGGTTTTGATGCTGACGCTCTCGGCGCTCTACAACATGATCGAGCATGATGAGTGGGCAGAGTTTCTGCGCCGCCTTGATCACTCGGGTATCTACGTGAAGATCGCAGGAACTTATACGCCGTTCCTGCTGCTCTCGGCTTCGCAACCTCCGGGACTTTTGCTGGGGCTGTGGTCTTCTGCGACGCTGGGCTCTGTTCTGAAGATGATCGACCCGAACCGCTTCCGCTGGTTCGGGCTGGCGCTGTATCTTCTGATGGGATGGGCCGCGGTTTGGGCCGGACAATCCATGTTGGCCGAACTTTCACCCCTTACCCTTACTTTAATGATCGCCGGAGGCCTCATCTATACCGCAGGCGTGGTATTTTACCTTCTGGACTGGCTGCCCTACCACAACACCATCTGGCACGTGTTTGTATTGGCAGGAAGCGGCCTTTTCTTCGCCGCTGTTGCCTTGCGTATCGAAATGGTACCGTCAGGGCCAGTGTAACGCCGGAGCGCCACGAACACGCCTCAAAGCCCGTACAACGCCCCGAACTTCTGCTCCAGATAAGCCAACAGCGGCTCCGGCCCTGGTTCCACCCCACTGGCGCGCTGAATGATTTCGCGGGGCGCGTACAGTCCTCCATGCTGCTGCACATGCTCTCGAAGCCAACCGGTCGCCCCGGAAGTATCGCCAGCTGTCAACTGCCCCTCAAGTCCGGGAATTGCCGCGCGCAGTGCTTGATACAGGCATCCGGCATATACATTGCCCAGTGAATAGGTCGGGAAATAGCCAAACAGGCCAACCGACCAGTGTACGTCCTGCAAGCATCCATTCGAGGGCTTGTCGACCGCATAACCAAAATCTGCTTTGAAGCGGTTGTTCCAGGCGGCTTCAAGGTCGCCGACCTGCAAGTCACCGGCCATCAGTGCGCGTTCCAAATCAAACCGCAGCATGATGTGCAGATTGTACTGCACCTCATCCGCCTCGGTCCGGATATAGCCGTTGTGGACGCGGTTGACGGTGGCATAGAACGCATCTGCATCGGCGATGCCAAAATCACCGAACGCCTCTTTCATCTGGTCAAACAGCCATCCGGTAAAGGCGCGCGAGCGGCCCAGCTGGTTTTCGTAAATCCGGCTTTGGCTTTCATGCACACCCATCGACACACCACGTCCCAGCGGGGTCAGCAGGTAATCGCGGTCGATGCCCTGCTCATAGGCGGCGTGTCCAACCTCGTGAATGGTCGAGTAAAAGCAGTTGAACGGATCGGTCTCGCTGGTGCGGGTGGTGATCCGAACGTCCAGCCCACTGCCCGAGCTGAACGGATGCACCGCTTTGTCGACGCGGCCATTGTTGAGGTCATAGCCGAATGTCGTGGCCAGTTTCTGCGTCAGGCGCATCTGGGTCAGTTCGTCAAAGCTGCCGGTCAGCGCGACAGGTTCCGGGCGATCCAGAACGGCGGCGCGAAGAGCCACCAGACGTGGGCGCATTTCGTCAAAGATCGCAGCGATCTGAGCGCCGGTTGTGTAGGGCTCGTAATCCTCGACCATCGCGTCATAAACGTCGCCACCCTGTGCCAGCGCTTCACCTTCTTGCCGTTTCAGCGAGACAACTTCTTCCAGCACCGGCAGGAAGGCTGAGACATCTTCGTCCGCTCGCGCCTGGGCCCATGTGCCCTGCGCGGCGGATGTCACGCGGGCAATCGCCGTCGCCAGATCGGCGGGCACCTTCACCGCGCGGTCAAAGGCGCGGCGTATCTCACGCAGTTGTGCCTTGCCGACCTCATCTTGCGGTGCGGCCTGCTCCAACCATTCGGCAACGCGAGGGTCAGAGCGGCGAGCATGCAATACAGCCTCGATCGCTGCCATTTCCTCGGCCCGTTGCGGCGCGGCACCGCGCGGCATCACCGTTTCCTGGTCCCAGCCGAGCCTACCGGCAATCTGGCCCAGGGCCGAGGTTTCGCGCTGAAAGGCCATCAGGTCATTGTATGCTGTCATGGGATCATGCTCCGCGCACAGATGTTGCGATAGGGTAAGCTGTCAGGAAGCGGGCGCGCAGGATCAGTGTCCAGACGACCACGGCCATGAACTGGTGGAAAATGGCAATCTGCCAAGGTGCCGCATAGACGACTGTGATGATGCCCACGACCACTTGCAGTGACAAAGCCGCGAACATGGCGTTGAAGGCAAAGCGGGTCTGTGGGTGCGCGCTGCTGCCACCGCGCCGCCAGACTATGATGGCGAAAATAAACAGCAGATAGCCGACGCAACGGTGGATAAACTGCACCAGACCGGGACTTTCAAAGAAGTTACGCCACATCGGTTCCAGCATGGCCGCATCGGGCGGCAGCAACTGACCGCCAATCAGGGGCCAGTCAGTGTAGGACCTCCCCGCGTCGATCCCGGCCACCAGCGCACCGATGAGGATTTGCAGGAAGGTGAAGTGCAGCAGTCCGGTCGATATCGAGAAAAGCTTAGCCTCTTTCGCGCGGCGGGCCTGCATCAGGTCACGTTCGTCACGGCCAAGTTCAAAGATGTACCAGGCAAGAAAGCCGAGGATCACGAAGGCCAAGCCAAGATGCGTTGCCAGACGATAGCTGGCAACGGCGGTCATGCCTTCACCCTGTGTGACGCCCGAGGCGACCATCCACCAGCCTACAGCACCCTGAACACCGCCAAGCAGGCCGGGGATCAGCAGCTTACCAGCCCATCCTGTCGGAATCTTGCGGGTCACAAGGAAACCGATAAATCCAACGGCCCAAACCAATCCTATCACGCGGCCCAACTGGCGATGGCCCCATTCCCACCAATAGATGGTTTTGAAATCATCCAGCTCCATCCATTGGTTCTGAATTCGCCACTGGTCAATCTGCTTGTATTTGTCGAATTCGGCTTGCCAGTCGGCGGCGTTCATCGGTGGGATCGCACCCGTAATAGGTCGCCATTCGGTGATCGATAGACCACTGTCGGTCAGCCGCGTGAGCCCGCCCACGGCAATCATGATCACGACCAGCGCGAACAGGATCATCAGCCAAACCCGGATCGCGGCCCGCGCACCGCCACGCCCCCGGTCGATCATACCGGGTTGGACGGCCTGTTGTTTTTCGCTGTCCGAGACCTCTTCGAAGATGCTGCGCTTACCGCTCATGCTGTCCTCATGTCCTGATTTCGTCGCAAGCTATGGTTTGGCGGAAGATAGGTCCAGCCTCAGCTTTTGTCTTTCCAGCGGACCATCTGCCGCATGATCCCGTGAAGCATCTGTACATCGGCCCGTGTCATCCGCATCCGCGACCACAGATTGCGCAGGTTCACCTTCATTCCTTCAGCTTTTTCCGGCGGATAGAAGAACCCGGCCTGTTCCAGACGGTCCTCATAATGCTCGACCAACTTTTCAACCTCGATCCCCGTCGCCCAATCGCCCTTGCCCAGATCAGTTGCCTCATGCACGACATCCCCGGTCTGGCGCATCCATTCGTAGGCGGTCAGCAGAACGCACTGCCCGAGGTTCAACGACGCATATTCAGGATTCACCGGCACCGAGATAATCGCATTGGCCTTGGCGATATCCTCATTCTCAAGCCCTGCCCGTTCCGGGCCAAACAGAACAGCGACCTTTTCGCCCGCCGCCACTTTCTGCGATGCAAGCTGCATTGCGCGCTCCGGGCTATAGACAGGCTTGGTCAACCCACGTTGCCGCGCTGTGGTGGCGAAGACAAAGGTGGTGTCCTCCAGCGCGCCCGCCAGATCATCAAATAACTGCGCCTCATCCAAAAGCCGCCCGGCCCCGCTGGACATCGCCACCGCCTTGGGGTTGGGCCAGCCGTCGCGCGGTGCCACGATCCGCATCCGATCCAGCCCAAAGTTCCACATCGCCCGCGCGGCAGCACCGATGTTCTCACCCATCTGAGGGCGCACCAGAACAAAAGACGGCTGTGATGTATCGCTGGGCATGGCTAACTCCGAAAAACTCCGCTTGCTCTAATGGCCGCATGGGTCGAGGGCAAGTCGGCCCGGCGTCTTCTGTTCGCAAAAGGGTACGTAGCCGGCATAAAAGTTTGCTTCCCGCGCGCAATCCGCTAAACCGCGCGAAAGATGACAAACCCGAAGGACGCGCCATGGACACCCCCGAGCAGCCGCAGATTTACCTGATCACGCCTCCGACCATCGCGCTGAGTACATTCCCTGACCAATTGGGTCACGTATTGGACGGGGCTGAAATTGCATGTATCCGCCTCGCCTTGGCTGGAAGCGACGAAGATACCATCGCGCGCGCCGCCGATGCTTGCCGCGAAGTTGCGCATGCGCGCGATGTAGCCATCGTGATTTCCAACCATGTATTGCTGGCGCAGCGGTTGGGTCTGGACGGGGTGCATCTGGATGACGGCGCGCGGTCTGTCAGGGCAGCCCGTAAGGAGCTGGGCGCGGATGCGATTGTCGGCAGTTTTTGCGGGTCTTCCAGCCATGACGGGATGACTGCTGGTGAAAGTGGCGCGGATTACGTGGCCTTTGGCCCGGTTGGTTCCGCCACGCTGGGCGATGGTACTCAGGCCGAAAAGGACCTGTTCCAATGGTGGTCCGAAATGATCGAGGTTCCCGTCGTGGCCGAGGGCGGCCTGACGTCCGATCTGATCCGAGACCTCACCCCCTGCACCGATTTCTTCGGCATCGGAGAGGAAATCTGGTCGCAAGATAACCCGTTGGAGGCGCTGAACTCTCTGATTGCCGCAATGCGCTGAGGGATGCGAGCGTTAACCCTTGCACCCGCGTCGGGGCTGCGGCATGACACAAGGCATGAACAAGAACAGCGAAATTTTGTGCATCGGCTCGGTCCTTTGGGACGTGATCGGACGCTCGGCCAGCGCCATGCGACAGGGCTCGGATGTACCCGGCCGCATTACTCGCCTGCCCGGTGGCGTCGCCATGAACATCGCCATGACGCTGGTGCGGTTCGGAATGACCCCGACTTTGCTGACCGCAATTGGCCGCGACGCTGAAGGCGACGAATTGGTCCGGTCCTGCGCGCGTTTGGGGATGGTCACCGATCACATCTATCGCTCGCAAGACCTGCCAACCGACAGATATATGGCGGTTGAAGGAGCCAACGGGCTGATCGCCGCCATTGCCGACGCCCATTCGCTTGAAGCTGCCGGAGCCAAAATCCTGCGTCCCTTGATGCATGGTCCGCTGGGCTATGAAAATACGCCATTCGAAGGGCCCATCGCGCTGGACGGTAACCTGACGCTTACCTTGCTTGAAGAGATCGCCCAAAGCCCCGCCTTCGCCAAAGCCGACCTGCACGTCGCCCCGGCCTCGCCCGGCAAGGCAGAACGGCTGCTGCCCTTCCTCAAACACGCCCGTGCAACGCTCTATGTGAATCTCGAAGAGGCCGGACTGCTTTGCCAACGCGAGTTCACCGATTCCGAGAGCGCCGCCAAAGGCCTGCTGGACCGTGGCGCGTTGCGGGTTCTTGTGACCGATGGCGGCAACTCGGCCACCGTCGGGGATGCTGATGCTGTCTTGACCCAAACACCCCCGTCCGTTCTGGTCACCCGCGTGACCGGCGCGGGCGACACTTTCATGGCCGCCCATATCGCCGCCGAGGCGAATGGTGCCGACAGCGACGCGGCACTCAGCCGCGCGCTGCGCGCCGCTGCAACCTATGTTTCCGGAGAAACCCCACTGTGATCACCATTCACTATTCCGCAGAGGTCCGCGCCGCCAAGGATGCGGGCCAACCAATCGTGGCATTGGAAAGCACCATCATCACCCATGGCATGCCCTACCCCCAGAACATCGAGGTCGCGGCACAGGTTGAACAAGACATCCGCGATGCGGGCGCCGTTCCAGCAACGATTGCCGTTATTGACGGAGTTTTGCACGTCGGCCTCGAAGCCGACCAGCTGAGCGCACTGGGTCAAGCGCAAGGCGTCGCCAAACTGTCACGCGCTGACATGGCCGCCTGCCTCGCCACAGGCGGCACCGGGGCCACCACCGTCGCCGCAACAATGATCGCCGCACATTATGCAGGCATCGAGGTCTTCGCCACCGGAGGCATCGGTGGGGTGCATCAGGGGGCCGAAACCTCCTTCGACATCTCCGCTGACCTGCACGAGCTCGCGCAGACCCCGGTGACTGTGGTCGCGGCCGGGGCCAAAGCCATCCTCGACCTCGCCAAAACGCTTGAAGTTTTGGAAACGCTCGGCGTCCCCGTCATCGCCCACAGACAGGACGAGTTCCCGGCCTTCTGGTCCGCAAAATCACCCTTGGCAGCCCCGCTGCGCATGGATGATGCCGCTGACATAGCAAAAGCCCACGCAACACGGCGTGCGTTGGGGCTGCCGGGTGGTCAGTTGGTCGCTAACCCGATCCCGCAAGCCGACCAGATCCCGTCCGAGGAACTGGCCCCGATCATCGCGTCCGCACAGGCCGATGCAGAAACTCACCGGATCACTGGCAAAGGCGTCACACCTTATCTGCTACAGCGTATCTATGAACAGACCGAAGGCCGTTCGCTTACCGCCAACATCGCATTGGTACGCAACAACGCCCGACTGGCAGCGGTCATCGCGCGTGCGCTGACGGAATCAGCCCACTGACCCCAGCTATTGCACCAAGCGCCCGGACTGCTTACCTAATTCCGCAAACCACTCAGGACCGCAATGAACACTCCGTTTGACGAAGAACCCCACCGACGCCCCGGCCTGTTCTCCCGGCTACGCGCGTCCTTTCTGACTGGTATCGTCGTCATTGCTCCGGTGTGGCTGACCATCTGGTTGATCTGGTCTGTAGTGGGTTGGATTGACAGCGCAGTCTTGCCGCTGATCCCGCAGCGGTTCCAGCCGTCCGAATATGTCGGCATCAACCTGCGCGGCGTCGGCGTAGTCATATTCTTGCTGTTCACGATCATCGTTGGCTGGATCGCCAAAGGTATCCTGGGTCGTTCATTGATTCATTTCGCCGAAAGCGTCGTCGACCGCATGCCCGTGGTCCGTTCAGTTTATTCTGGGATTAAACAAATCTCGGAAACTGTGTTCGCCCAGACCGAGCGGTCTTTCGAAAAAGCCTGCCTGATCCAGTATCCGCGCCGGGGCATCTGGGCAATCGGCTTCGTCTCGACAACAGCGCGCGGTGAAGTGAGCGATCGTGCCGAAACCGGGGGCGAGTTGCTAAGCGTGTTTGTCCCGACAACTCCAAACCCCACATCCGGGTTCCTGTTGTTTTTCCCCGCAGAGGATGTGATCCTGCTGGATATGTCCATCGAGGATGCAGCCAAGCTGGTGATCTCAGCAGGTCTGGTTTACCCGAATGACAAAGACCCAACCCAACCGCCTGAATAATCAACCAAACATTGCCGGCAAATCGACCGTGCTCCGCTGACCCAGATCGTCCTTATGCACGCTCAGAAACTGCTCCGCCGCATCGCGGCCGGACTGTTTCAACCGGTTCAGCACAACCGGGTTTGGCACGATCTTGGTGGCCGCCGAAAGGTCGTTCATCAAGGCGTCATCAGCGATCATATGCACCAGCACCCGGCTCATCTCACCAGCCTTCAGCTTGCCTTCGGCCAGAAGCCGTTGAACGAAATTGATCGCACGCAGCTCGCGAAACAACGATGAGTTAAAACTGATCTCATTGATCCGGTTCTGAATCTGCTGCGGCGTTTTAGGCACCTCATCGCGTTCCAGCGGGTTGATGTTCACAATCACCACATCATCTGGCAAATCCCCACCGAACAACGGATAAAGCGCCGGGTTTCCGGTATAGCCGCCATCCCAATACGCTTCGGTCCGCTCGGATTTCGGGTCATAGATCTCAACCGCCTGAAACAGGTTCGGCAAGCAGGCCGAGGCCAGAATCGCATCGGTCGAAATCTCCTCGCCTGTGAAAACGCGAATCTTGCCGCTGCGCACACAGGTGGCGCAGACAAACAGCGCGGGCCCTTCGTCTGCACAAATCTCATCAAAGTTGAACCGATCCACAACCGGGGTGAGCGGATTGCGATAAAACGGCCCATAGGCGTAAGGCGATACCAGCCGCGACCATGCTTCGGCCATCGAGAACGGAACGGAGTACTCCAACGCTTGTGCAACATGAGCAGGCTCAATGCCCCGCATCCAATGGGCAATTCGCATATCGCCGACGGCACCCATGCGTTTCCAAAGCCCATCCAGACACGCCCGCGCCCCGTCGCGCCCTGCATGCACCATCCCTGATTTGAACGCTGCCCCGTTCAAAGCGCCGGCCGAAGTCCCAGTGATCGCGGCAACCTCGATATCCTCTTCATCCAGCAATCGATCCAGTACACCCCAGGTAAATGCGCCATGCGCCCCACCGCCCTGCAATGCCAGATTGATCCGTTTCATGGTTCCGCCTCTTCATCTGGCCAGAAATACCTCGGGGGTATGGGGGCAGAGCCCCCATGGTCCCTCACAATGCCGTCCATCCCCCATCCACGGATATCGTCGTTCCTGTGATCTGTGCCGCTGCATCCGAGCACAAGAAGATCGTAGTTCCGCCCAGCTGCTCGACCGTGGCAAACTCCTTCGATGGCTGCCGCTCCAGCAGGATGTTCTTCACCACATCCTCGCGGCTCATATTGTACTCTTTCATCGTGTTGGGAATTTGCGCCTCAACCAATGGAGTCAGTACGTATCCCGGACAAATAGCATTGCAGGTGATCGGCTCCTGCGCAGTCTCCAGCGCCACGGTCTTGCTCATCCCGACGACACCATGCTTTGCCGCGATGTAAGCCGCCTTGTAGGGCGAGGCCGTCAGACCGTGAGCCGAGGCAATATTCACGATCCGCCCCCAACCCGCCGCGCGCATCTTCGGAAGCGCTGCCGCCATCGTATGAAAGACCGAATTCATGTTGATCGCGATGATCGCATCCCATTTGTCCGACGGAAACTGATCGATCGGAGCCACATGCTGAATGCCGGCGTTGTTCACCAGAATGTCACAAGCACCTGCCTGTTCGATCAGTGCACGGCATTCATCGCCCTTGGACATATCTGCCTTGATGTAGCGCGCGTTGGTTCCCGTCTCTTTGCCAATCTCGGTGGCCAGCGCATGATCTTCATCCCGGTCGGTGAACGAATTCAGCACCACATCCGCCCCGGCCTTCGCCAGCTCACGCGCGATGCCCAGCCCAATCCCCGAATTCGACCCCGTGACGACGGCTGTTTTGCCCGACAGACTCATGGCACTCTCCTTATGAGTTTTTGTTTCTCAAACACAGTGCCATGCTGCACCTGCAAAGAAAACGGGGAATGATCTGATCCGCGCGCCCGCACGAGTTTTGCCAAAAAAAACGCCCGCACGAAGCGGGCGTTAAGTTATTGAGGCAGGTTTCATACAGGCAAGAAACCTATCGAGCAGTAGAACCTTTATAAGCAATTCCACGCCCTCGTCCAAGCTAAAAGTTTGATAATAAGAAAAATCATGGCTACGGTGAATCCCAAACAAAATAAGGCCAGAGCAGGATTGTTTCCAAAATGAGCCCCGATTATCTCCGCCCCCTTCGTCCCGCGATTGTGGGAATCACCTGTATTTTCGCCGCCTCAATGGCGTCAGCAGAATCGGCCCATGGCATAGCTATGTATGGTGACCCGGCCCTACCACCGGATTTTGTGTCGCTACCCTACGCAAATCCTGACGCGCCCAAGGGCGGCAAGGTCGTATTTGGCAATACCGGCGGCTATAACAGTCTGAACCCGTTTGTGCAAAAAGGCACCGCGCCGTGGCAGTTGCGATTTTGGACGCATGAAAGCCTGATGGGCCGCTCCTGGGACGAACCTTTCACTCTTTACGGGTTGTTAGCCGAATCAGTTGAGACGGATTCGGACCGAACCTGGGTCGAATTCACGCTGCGCGAAAATGCTGAATTCTCGGATGGATCGCCGGTCACTGTCGATGACGTGATCTGGTCGTATGAGACACTGGGCACCGAAGGCCACCTGCGATATCGCGGGCTGTGGGGCAAGATTGATAGCATTGAACAGACTGGACCGCGCAGCGTTCGGATCACCTTTAACGAACCGGATCGCGAACTGGCCCTGATCGCCGGAATGCGCCCGATCCTGCAAAAAGCGCAGTGGGAGGGAAAGTCGTTCGCTGACGCTCAACTACACGATATACCCATCGGTTCCGGACCATACGTAATCGATGACTATGAGGCTGGCCGCTATGTGAACCTGCGTCGCAATCCTGACTATTGGGGTGCCGATATCCCCTACCGCAAGGGCACGATGAATCTGGATGACATGCGGATTGAGTTCTACGGCGACGGCACAGTCGCGTTTGAAGCGTTCAAAGCTGGCGAGCTTTCGGCCGTTCGTGAATTCAACGCGGATAAATGGAACACGCAGTACAACTTCCCAGCGGTTCAGCGCGGTGATGTTGTGAAGACGGAAATTCCCCATCAAAAACCATCGGGCATGACCGGCTTTGTCATGAACACACGCAAGGCGCCATTCGATGACTGGCGCGTACGCGAGGCGCTGACGCTGGCCTTCAACTTCGAGTTCATCAACGACACCATTACAGGCGGGGCGCAGCCCAGGATCACCTCCTATTTCTCGGGTTCGGAATTGGGGATGCAACCCGGACCGGCCACTGGTCGTGTCGAGGAATTGCTTCAACCTTACGCCGCCGAATTGGCACCGGGCACGCTGGATGGATATGAATTGCCTCAAAGCGATGGAACCGAACGCAACCGCCGAAATATCCGCAAAGCGCTTAAACTGCTGGAAGAGGCCGGATGGACCATTCAGGACGGCCAGCTTCGCAACGCCAGCGGTGAGCCGTTTGTGATTGATCTGGTCATCAGCCAGGGCAGCCTGAACGTGGTCCAGGATGTCGGCGTGATCGCGGAAATCTATGCCCGCGCCCTCGAACGCCTGGGTATCCAGTTGACAGTCGAGAAAGTAGATGACGCGCAATATACTTCACGCATCGATGCGCAAGATTTTGACATGACCCCGTTCCGTCGTGCGCTGTCGCTCTCGCCAGGCAACGAACAACGCCTGTATTGGGGCAGCGAAAACGCCAACGCTCCCGGGACGCGGAATGTCATGGGTCTGACCTCGCCCGCCGTGGACGGGCTGATCGACGCGATGCTGGCCTCGGAAAGCCACGAGGATTTTGTTGCGGCAACGCGCGCGCTGGATCGTGTTCTGACAGCGGGTCGCTATGTTATTCCTATCTGGAGCTTTGATGTCGGCCGTATCGCCCATGTCAAAGAGCTGAAACAACCCGACACTCTGCCAATTTATGGCGATGGGCCAGAATATATGCCACAGGTCTGGTGGTTTCAGGATTGACGAGTCCTTTCTATTTCCATATTTCATGAATTATGGAAATAGAGATTCATGACAGGCTGAACGCACTCGCACATCCCAAGCGGCTGGATCTGTTCCGGCTGTTGATGCGTCGCTATCCAGATTCCGTTGCTGCGGGTCAGATTGCCGAGGCTTTAGCGCTGAAACCCAATACTGCGTCAACCTACCTGAATGCATTGAAATCCGCCGGGCTGATCCAGCAGTCGCGCAGCGGGACATCATTGCAATATGCCGCCAACTTACCAGCGGTGCGCGGGCTGTTTGATGAGTTGCTGGGCGGTTGCTGTCAAAATCGTCCTGATTTGTGCATGCAACCCTCGGATGACCCCGTTATGGCGTCCCCTGACCGCGTAATGAATGCGCTTTTCCTCTGCACCGGAAACTCGGCCCGTTCGATCATGGCGGAAGCCATCCTGAACAATGAAGGTAACGGCTTGTTTCGCGCTTATTCGGCAGGAACGGCACCATCGGACGGACCAAATTCAATCGTTATGGAACTCTTGAAGCAAAAAGACTACGACACGACCTCGCTCCGCTCAAAATCACTGGAAGAATTTGCCGCTGCTGATGCCCCAAAGATGGATTTTGTCTTTACCGTCTGCGACCACGCGGCCAACGAGGCCTGCCCCGCTTGGCCGGGACAACCGATAAGCGCGCATTGGGGTCTGCCCGATCCGGTCAAAGTTGAAGGAACCGACGCGCAAAAGCAGCTGGCATTCCAGCAGGCCTACGGATTGCTGCGCAACCGTATCACCGCCTTTGCAAGCCTCCCGTTCGAAACGCTCGACCGCATCTCACTACAGCACAAGGTGGATGGTATCGGTCGAATGGCCGAATAGTCCTCGATCAATCCAAGGATACCCCCATGAACATACTGGTTCTATGCACCGGCAACTCGGCTCGGTCGATTCTGCTGGAGTCGCTCTTCAATCACACCGGCGAAGGGCGTGTACGCGCCTATTCAGCAGGCTCCAACCCGACCGGGAAGGTGCATCCGCAATCCTTGACGCTGCTTGGTGCCGAAGGCCATGACGTCCGCGATGCCCGCTCTAAAAGCTGGGATGAGTTTGCAGCAGAAGATGCTCCGGAAATGGACATAGTGATCACGGTTTGCGGCTCAGCCGCCGAAGAGACATGCCCCGTCTGGCCCGGCGCCCCCGTACGCGCGCATTGGGGTGTCGAGGACCCGGCTGCCGCGTCTCATTCAGACTGGGAAACCGCCTTTAGGACGGCATATGACATTCTTGGGCGCCGCGCCGAAGCACTTCTGGAGCTGCCCATTGAAACCATGGACAGCGTTGAACTCTCGGCACATCTCAAACGTATTGGAGCCCTGCTGTGAGCGCCCGCCAGTACTTTGCCGAATTCCTCGGAACCGCCTTCCTGCTGATCGGCGTCGTCGGATCAGGCATCATGGCGCAAACCTTGTCCGACGGGAACATCGCGCTGGCGTTGCTGGCCAATGCAATTGCGACCGGCTGCATCCTTTACGCTATCATCACTACGCTCGGCCCTGTCTCGGGCGCTCACTTCAACCCTGCAGTGACATTGGCCTTTGCGCTGCGCGGTGAACATCCCTGGCGTGCGGTCACCCCTTACATGCTTGTTCAGATTGCCGGCGGTATCGCGGGGGTCTGGGCCAGCCATTACATGTTTGACCTGCCGATTCTGCAAACTTCGGAAACGATGCATCGTACCGGGGCTCATCAGTGGTTTTCGGAAATTGTCGCCACTTTGGGTTTGCTCTTTGTGATTTTCGGCGGAATTCGGCACAAGCCGGACACGGTACCAGCCCTTGTGGGCCTCTATATTACCGGCGCCTACTGGTATACGTCTTCCACAAGTTTTGCTAATCCGGCCGTTACAATCGCAAGGGGCTTTACGGATACCTTTGCGGGGATATACCCTGCGCACATTCCGATGTTCATAATTATGCAGTTAATTGCTGTATTTATCGGACACAAAATACTGAACTGGTTATTCGAACCAGCAGAATAACGGACCGGCCGCCACTCACTTTACTGCAGGTCCGTGGGCCCGTTGCGGTATCTCCGCAGCGGGTTTTTTGCATCTTATCTCCTGACTCCGGCTGCGACATTTTGTCATGTCTGCAGCAACGCACGGCGCTCCGTAGGCTGTCTTGGGGGAGAGCAATCCTGAAACACCAACTAAGGAAGGCTCGCAGATGCTAAACTGGGCTGATCTGACGCAAGACTGGGACGCGTCATATGCGCGTGCAAAACGTAGGTTTCCGAACCTGCGCGATAGGGATATGGCGCGCGTTGGCGAAGATCGCAAACAGTTCGAAGCTTACCTGGCCGAGCGTCACCACCTGACCGTAAACGAGGCGCGCGAAGAGCTTGAGGATTTCCTGTTCACCGAAGCATTGAACCGCGAAGCGGCCCAAGCCCTAAGCAAGTGACGTCACCCACAGGATCGTCGCATCCTCATCACTGACCGAAATGACGTTATGCCCCATGCTGCCGTCGTAATAAGCGCTGTCGCCGCGGCGCATTTCGACCGGCTCATAGAACTCGGTAAACAACCGCACCACTCCGGTCAGGACATACAAAAATTCCTCACCATCGTGACGCACCCAGCCGTCAAATTCTTCCATCGAGCGTGCACGTACACGGGCGCGATAGGGCAGCATCTGCTTTTTGGTCAGCGTTTCTGCCAGCAACTCATGTTCGTAGGTGGTGGTCGCATGGGCCGCCCCCCCGCCCATCTTGGTCACTGCCATTCGACCGATCACCTGATCGCGTTGTGGCGGCGTAAAAAGCTGAGGCACCGAAATCTCCAATCCGGTCGCCAGCTTTTTCAAAGCATCATAGGTCGGAGACATCTGACCATTTTCGATCTTGCTGAGTGTCGACCGGGCCAGACCCGCCTGACTCGCCGCCTGTTCCAGCGTCCAGTTGCGGGCTTTACGCAGTTCGCGCACGCGCGCGCCCAGATCGACCGGCTCCAACTCGGTGTTGACACCATTGTCGCGGGCAATTCTGACGATAGATTTATGATCATTGGTGGCCATGGGTCTTTCTATAGGGCGAGCATGCCCTGCTTGCAACGCGCCTCGCACGGGGATAGCCAGTTCTCATGTTGTCGATCTTTGATCAGGGGCCGCCTACGCCCTACCCGCGCCCATTCAATCTTGCCGCGCATGTGCTGCGCCATGCGAAAAGTTCAGCTGAGAAGACCGCGCTTTCGGTGCTGAGATCGGATGGTGCAACAGACTGGACCTATGGCGATCTGCATTCGGCGATAATGGGCACCGGTTCAGGATTGCTGCAGAGCGGCCTTCGCGCCCAAGACATTGTTCTCATGCGATTGGGCAATACCGTCGATTTTCCGATCGCCTATCTGGGCGCAATCGCCGTGGGACTGGTCCCCGTGCCCACCTCATCACAACTCACCGAGCAAGAGACCGCAAAGATCATCGACGATCTGAAACCCGCCGCCATTTTGCGAGATCCCCAGGTCGCCTGCGCGCCGCACCCGGATCAGATCATGCTGCCTGAACTGGCCCGGATGCGATCACTGCCGCCTGCAAGTTTTGCCATGGGAGATCCCGAGCGGCTGGCCTACGTGGTCTACACTTCGGGCACTTCGGGCAAACCCCGTGCGGTTGCGCATGCACACCGCGCCATCTGGGCTCGGCAGATGATGGTCGACGGCTGGTATGGCCTGAAATCCTCGGACCGGCTGTGCCATGCGGGGGCATTCAATTGGACCTACACGCTGGGCACCGGCTTGATGGACCCTTGGGCCATTGGTGCAACGGCTCTGATCCCTGAACCCGGGACAGACATACGCGATCTGCCTGCCCTGTTGAAACAACATCGTGCCACCATCTTTGCAGCCGCACCGGGGGTCTTTCGGAAGATGATGCAAAGTGACGCGCAGCCCGGCCTTCCCGATCTGCGCCACGGCCTTTGCGCCGGGGAAAAGCTGTCGCGACACCTGCATGAACAATGGGTGCAGTCCACCGGCACCGAGCTTTATGAGGCTTACGGCATGTCCGAATGCTCGACCTTCATCTCATCCAGCCCAAGCCACCCAGCACGCGGCACAGCGTTGGGGCAGCCGCAGCCCGGGCGTCGGATTGCCATCCTCGGGCCGGATGGCCCTGTGCCACAAGGTCAGGAAGGTACAATAGCCGTACATCGCGAAGATCCGGGCCTGATGCTAACCTATCTGAATGCCCCCGACGAGGCCGCTGCTCGGATGCAGGGAGATTGGTTCCTGACCGGTGATCAAGGCGCGATGGCCGTTGATGGGCAAATCACCTATCTGGGTCGAGATGACGACATGATGAATGCGGGCGGATATCGCGTTTCCCCGGTCGAAGTCGAGGCGGCCTTATCCACCCATCCCGAGATCACCCAGGTCGGGGCGGCTACGGTTGAGGTAAAACAGGACAGTTCGATCATCGTTGCCTTCTACACTGGCCCCGAAGAACTGGACGCGGCGGACCTGCACGCCTATGTGTCTGACAAGTTGGCGCGCTACAAACAGCCGCGTGCCTTTGTCCATCTGCCCGCCTTGCCCACCGGAGGCAACGGCAAACTTCTGCGCCGCGCCCTGCCGGCCTATTTCAAGGCGACGTCCGAATGACACACACTGTAAAGCTCGACATCATGTCCGATCCGATTTGCCCCTGGTGCTATATCGGCAAGACCCATCTGGACAAGGCGCTGGCCGAAGTGCCAGACCACCCCTTTGTGATCGAGTGGCACCCCTTTCAGCTGAACCCCGATATGCCCGACGAGGGCATGGATCGGCGCGAATACCTTGAACGGAAGTTCGGCGGCAAGGACGGAGCAGTTCGCGCATACGCTCCCGTTGTCGAACATGCCGAAAACGCAGGTTTGAATATCGATTTCGAAGGCATGAAACGCACGCCCAACACGCTGGATGCCCACCGCCTGATCCACTGGGCGGGGATTGAGGGCAAGCAGGATGCCGTGGTCGATGCACTCTTTAATGCTTACTTCGTCGAGGCGCGTGATATTGGTGATCATGAGGTGTTGGCTGATGTCGCCGACAGCGTCGGCATGGACGCAGCGGTTGTACTGAAACTGCTGCAGTCAGACGCCGACCGCGAGGATATCCGTAACCGCGACAGCCATTCACGCGAAATGGGCGTAAATTCGGTTCCCACATACATCGTTGCAAACCAGCACGCCGTTCCGGGCGCGCAACCTCCTGAATTGTGGGCAAAAGTGATCTCTGAGATCATGTCTCAGATTGAGGCTTCCCCTGCAGAATAGCACATACCTCTGTGCATTTCTGATCTAGTCCAACCCGAAACGCCGTGATAGCGCATTCGGGAAGGAGTTCCCCATGGCCGACCGCATGTCCCGGGGCGAATTCATTGCGTTGATCGCGATGATGTTCGCCACGATAGCCTTTTCGATCGATTCAATGCTGCCAGCCCTGCCCGAGATCGGCGCAGAGCTCAGCCCCTACGATCTGAACAAAGCACAGTTGATCCTGACCTCTTTTGTGCTGGGCATGGGGATCGGCACATTCTTTACTGGGCCAATTTCCGATGCGGTCGGGCGCAAGCCGGTGATTTATGGTGGTGCCGCTCTCTATATACTTGCCTGCGCTGTTGCGTGGTCGAGCTCATCGCTTGAACTGGTGCTGGCTGCGCGCATCGCGCAGGGCCTCGGGGCGGCCGGGCCGCGCGTTGTGGCTATGGCGATCATTCGCGACTTGTTTTCAGGGCGCGAGATGGCGCGCATCATCTCGATTGCGATGATGATCTTTACTCTGGTCCCCGCCGTGGCACCGCTGCTAGGCGCAGGCGTTATTGCACTGGTCGGCTGGCGCGGCATCTTTGTGTCCTTCATCATATTCGCCACGATCATCGTGATCTGGATGGCCACGCGCCTGCCTGAATCTTTGGCGCCCGAAAACCGGCGCCCCTTCCGCCTGCCCCTGATGATTGCGGCAGTGCATGAGATGTTCGCACACCCCACCGTGCGCCTCTCGATCCTGGTGCAGACGCTGTGCATGGGGTTGCTGTTCACCATGCTAACGATGGTTCAGCCGGTTTTTGACGTCATCCATGATCGGGCAGACAGCTTTCCCTTCTGGTTCGCCTTCGTGGCGCTGATCTCGGGTTCGGCCAGCCTTTTGAACGCTGCCGTGGTCGTACGCGTCGGGATGCGCCGTATGGTGACCTGGGCCTTGGGCGCGCAGATTCTGATAACAAGCGCCGTCATCATCCTGAACATGACACCACTTTCACCGGGCGCGTCATTTGCTGTTTTTGTGGCGTGGCAGACCTCGATCTTCTTTATGGCCGGTGTAACCATGGGCAACCTGAACGCCATTGCCATGGAACCTATGGGTCATATCGCGGGAATGGCTGCCTCGGTCATTGGCTCGATCGCCACAATTCTGGCGGCTGCCATCGCGGCCCCTATTGGGCTGTTATTTGACGGGTCGATCACACCGCTGACGACCGGCGTGCTGACGATGTGCATCCTTGGCTTCGGCCTGATGCTACATATGGGCCGGATCGAAAACAGACTGCCCGCCTGATCTGTGCAGAGCCGCTGAAACACGCTAACCTTCCCGCAAATCGTGGGGGGGCGCCATGAGCGACTATTATGATCTGGGCACGTATTCCTGTGCCGTCACCACAGCATCACCCGAAGCACAGCTTTGGTTCGATCGCGGATTGGTCTGGACGTATGGCTACAACCACGACGAAGCGGTCACCTGCTTTCAGAAAGCTGCCGAGATTGACCCGGATTGCGCCATGGCCCATTGGGGCGTCGCCTATGCAGCAGGCCCAAACTATAACCTGCCTTGGGAATTGCGGGACGATCAGGGCCGGGCCAAATCACTGGCCATCGCCTATGATGCAACACAGAAGGCGCTGTCGCTGCTCAACGGGTGCACAGCGGTTGAGCAAGCGTTGATCCGCGCCCTACCCGCCCGATACCCTCAGCGCGACCCCACCGAAAACATGCACCAGTGGGACTATGACTATGCGGACGCCATGCGCGCCGCATTTGCCGAACAGCCTGATGATCTGGACCTGCGCACGATCCATGTTGAGGCGCTGATGAACCTCACCCCGTGGCAGATGTGGGACCTGAAAACGGGTCAACCGGCCGAGGGTGCCGCGACCCTTGAAGCGCAAGACGCTTTGGAGACCGCTATGGTCAATGACCCGGCGTCGATGTCTCATCCCGGTCTACTTCACCTATATGTGCACCTGATGGAGATGTCGCCGACGCCAGAAAAGGCGCTGCAGGCCGGAGACATCCTGCGTACACTCGTACCCGATGCCGGTCACCTGGTGCATATGCCGACCCATATCGACGTGCTGTGCGGCCACTATCACAACGTTGCCCACTGGAACGAAAAGGCTACCGAGGCCGATCTGAAGTATTATGAGCGTGAAGGCGCGTTCAACATCTACACAGGCTATCGTCAGCACAACTATCACTTCACTATCTATGGCGCTCTGTTTCTCGGTCAGATGGAACCAGCCCTGCGTGCCAATCAGGGCCTGTGGAATACCACCCCCGAAGATATGCTTCGGATCGAAAGCCCGCCGATGGCGGATTATTTTGAAAGCTACATGTCCATGGGCCCGCATATCCTGATCCGCTTTGGCCGCTGGGAAGAGGCCAAGGCACTGAATTTACCAGACGACCCTGACCTCTATCGCACTTTGACAGCAACAACACATTATGCTCGCGCCATCGCCCATGCAGCCACTGATGAGGTGGCGCAGGCCGAGGCCGAAGAGCAGTTGTTCCTTGCCGCAAAAACCTGCGTGCCCGAGACCCGCCGCCTGCACAACAATCGGGTCATCGATCTCCTGGAGATCGCAGCAGAAATGCTGCGCGGAGAAATCGAGTATCGCAAAGGCAACTACGAGATTGCCTATGCACATCTACGCCGCTCGGTCGAGTTGGATGACACGCTGCCCTATGACGAGCCATGGGGTTGGATGCAACCAACACGCCATGCGCTTGGTGCGTTGTTGTTCGAACAAGGGCATGTGAACGAGGCCGAGGCAGTCTATCGTGAAGATCTAGGCTTGGGTGGCACGCTCAGCCGCGCCTCGATCCACCCTGACAATGTCTGGAGTTTGAAGGGTTTGCATGATTGCCTGAAAACACGCGGCGAGACAGTAGAAATCCGCCAAATCAAGCAACGCCTTGATCTTGCCTTGGCGCGCGCGGACCGCACCGTCGGCGCGTCATGCTTCTGTGCCCAAGCCGCCATGAGGGCTGCGGAATGAAGCTATTCCTTTTGGTGGCAGGCCTGCTGCTTGCCACTCCAGCGCTGGCACAGCGCCAGACCTTTCCACCTATCGACGAGGCAGGTCAAAATCCATCACTGGTCGCATTCCGAGCTGACTTGCTGGCGAAAATCGAGGCACGCGATACCGATGCAGTTGTCGCCGCCGCTTGTCCCGACATCTATCTCAGCCACGGTACAGCAGGTGGACCGGAAGAGTTTCGCACCAACTTGACTGTGCCTCCGGAAACGCTTGGTGAAGAATTTAAGGACGAGGCTGCGGAGCTACGTGATTTTTACTGGTCGCAATTGCAGCAAACGGTTTCCCAACCGGGATATTTTGACGATCAGGGTGAATTCTGGATGCCGCACTATTGGCGGATCATTCTTCCCGCTACAGTGGACCCTTTCACCGCCTTCTACGTTTCGGGCGAAAGCATCACACTGCGTCAGGCACCGTCTCGTGGCGCGCCCATCCTCGCGCTGATCAGTCATGAAATCGTGATCGTCCCTGACTATCAACCTGATGAGGAATACCAGAAAATCAGACTGACCGATGGGACATCGGGCTACTTACTCAGCGATTTTCTGGCATCAATGGTCGGTTACCGCGCTGCGTTTGTAAAATCCGAAGCGGGTGACTGGCAGCTCTGCACTTTTGTGACAGGGGACTAGGCTTTCGCCTTTTTCTTCACAGCCACGACCTTTTCGGCCAGATCACGGGCGATGGCAAACGCACCTTTGATCTTGTCGCTGTCCTTCTTCCAGTCGCGCCGCACAACGATCTTGTTGTCCTTGACCTTGGCCAGCCCGCGTTGGTTCTGAATGAACTCGACCAACCCCTCGGGTGAGGCGAACTTATCATTGTGGAACTGTATCGTTGCGCCCTTTGGCCCGCCGTCCAGCTTGGCGATCCCGGCGCGTTTGCACATCGCCTTGATGCGCACGACAAGCATCAGGGTATTCACCTCTTTCGGCAGGCTGCCGAAGCGATCGATCAACTCGGCAGCGAATCCTTCCAGTTCCACTTTCGTCGACAGTGACGACAGGCGGCGGTAGAGGCCCAGACGCACGTCCAGATCGGGCACATAATCCTCGGGGATCAGAACCGGGACACCCAGATTGATCTGCGGCGCCCATTGGTCATCGGCATCCGACAGCCCCTCCATCTCGCCGGCTTTGATCTTGGCAATCGCCTCTTCCAGCATCGATTGGTAGAGTTCGTAGCCCACATCACGCATCTGGCCGGACTGTTCCTCACCCAGCAGGTTGCCCGCACCACGAATGTCGAGATCTTGCGATGCCAGTGTGAACCCGGCCCCGAGCGTATCCAGCGAGCCCAGAACCCGCAACCGTTTCTCAGCCGTCGCCGTCAGGCGCTGGCGCGGTTTGGTGGTCAGATAGGCATAGGCGCGGGTTTTTGAGCGCCCCACCCGCCCCCGGATCTGATAGAGCTGCGCTAGGCCAAACATATCCGCCCGATGCACGACCATCGTGTTGGCAGTCGGGATATCCAGCCCGCTTTCCACAATCGTCGTGGCCAGCAGAACGTCGTATTTACCGTCGTAGAACGCGTTCATCCGGTCATCAAGCTCACCCGCAGCCATCTGCCCGTGTGCGACCACGTAGGATAGTTCAGGCAACTGCTCTTTCAGGAATTCCTCGATCTCAGGCAGGTCAGAGATGCGCGGCACCACATAGAAGCTCTGCCCGCCACGATAATGCTCGCGCAGCAGCGCCTCACGGATCGTTACCGCGTCGAATTCGCTAACATAGGTGCGGATCGCAAGCCGGTCGATGGGGGGCGTGCCTATGATCGACAGATCACGCACGCCTGTCAGGGACAGCTGCAGAGTTCGTGGGATCGGTGTCGCTGTCAGGGTCAGGACGTGCACGTCCGAGCGCAGCTGTTTCAGCCGTTCCTTGTGGCCCACGCCGAAATGCTGTTCCTCGTCGATGATCAGCAGGCCTAGATTATTGAACCGTATCCCTTTCGCCAGCAACGCATGGGTGCCGATCACGATATCCACCGTGCCCCGCGCCAGCCCGTCTCGGGTTTGCTGCGCCTCTTTGGCCGAGACAAAGCGCGACAGTTGCCGGACTTCAAGTGGGAAACCCCGGAAGCGATCCTTGAAGGACGCCGCGTGTTGCCGCGCGAGCAACGTGGTCGGTGCCACAATGGCAACCTGTACGCCCGACATCGCGGCGACAAAGGCTGCGCGCATGGCGACCTCGGTCTTGCCAAAGCCTACATCCCCGCAGATCAGACGATCCATCGGCGCGCCGGAATGCATGTCTTCCATCACCTCGGAAATCGCGCGCAACTGATCGTCGGTCTCCTGATATGGGAAACGCGCGCTGAACTCTTCCCATGCATGCGGCGGTGGGTCCATGACAGGAGCTTTCCGCAGGGCTCGTTCGGCGGCGATGCGGATCAGCTTGTCGGCCATTTCGCGGATGCGCTCTTTCAGCTTGGCCTTCTTGGCCTGCCAAGCGCCACCGCCCAAGCGATCAAGCAGCCCTTCGTCATGGCCATATTTCGAAAGCAGTTCGATGTTTTCGACCGGCAGGTAGAGTTTGGACTGTTCAGCATATTCCAGCAGCAGGCACTCATGGGCGGCCCCAACAGCCGTAACGACCTCCATCCCCTGATACCGCCCGATCCCGTGGTCAACATGCACCACCAGATCACCGGGCGATAGCGACTGCGTTTCAGTCAGGAAGTTCTCGGCCTTGCGGCGTTTCTTGGGTTGGCGGATCAGACGGTCGCCCAGAACGTCCTGTTCCGAGATCACGGTCAGATTGGGCGCTTCAAACCCGTGTTCCAATGCCCAAACCGCAAGATGCAGGCCGCGCTTTCCAACCCGGGTTCCGTCGGTCACCGGGATCGCCTCGGCCAGGCCTTCATCTTCGATCAAGCCGGTCAGTCGTTCACGAGCGCCTTCGGAGTAAGAGGCAATGAGGACCGGCCCCTTGTCCATCTTTTCGGTGATATGCGCCGCCAGAGCGCCAAACAGGCTGATGCTTTCCTGCTGACGTTCGGGTGCAAAGTTGCGCCCGATCCGTCCGCCCGCATCGATCACGCCCGGACCACTCGCCTGCGGCAGCGGGCTGAACTGCAAAACGCGACGATCGCCCACTGCATCTTCCCATGCAGCATCGTCCATATAGAGCAGACCGGGAGGCGTCGGTTTATAAACCGTATCCATGCGCGAGCGGTTTTCCAAAGCGAGCTTTCGCGTCTCAAACTGATCCGCAATCGTATCCCAGCGCGCCAGCCGAGCAGGCGTGACCTGATCGTCAAGCGAGATTGAGGCCCCCGGAAGATAGTCGAACAGGGTTTCCAGTTCTTCATGGAAAAACGGCAACCAATGCTCGATCCCCTGATGCTTGCGACCTGCGCTGACAGCTTCGTATAAGGGATCATCCGTACCCGCCGCGCCGAATTCGATGCGATAGTTCTGACGGAATCGTGTGATGGCGGCTTCGTCCAGTATGACCTCGGACACCGGGGCAAGCTCGACCACATCAAGTTTTTCAGTCGTTCGCTGCGAGACAGGATCAAACCGGCGTGCACCATCCAGAACATCCCCGAACAAGTCCAGCCGCACGGGACCGCTCTCACCGGGTGGGAAGATGTCGATGATACCGCCTCGGATAGCGTAGTCTCCGGGCTCCATCACCGTGGGGCTTTGGGTAAAGCCCATCCGCACCAGAAAGTTGCGTAGGGCATCTTCGTCTATGCGCTGATCTACGCGAGCGGTGAATGCGGCCTCTCGCAACACTGCACGCGCGGGTACCCGTTGGGTCGCGGCATTGAGCGTGGTAAGCAGCACGAACCGCTGCGGCATCTGATGCACCAAAGCAGCCAGTGTTGCCACGCGGGCAGCAGAAATGTCGGCATTGGGCGACACCCGATCATAGGGCAAGCAGTCCCATCCGGGGAATACAAATACGGGCATGTCCGGCGCAAAGAATGCCAACGCTGCCCGCATCGCCTCCATCCGTTTGTCATCGCGGGCGATATGGCAGACTGGACCGCCCGAGCGCGCGATCTCATTCAGCACAAGCTGTGCATCAAACCCCTCGGGGCCGCCGCCGACTGTTACGTGGTTCGGAGCCGTCATTACCTTGCCTTTCAGGGACTACTAACCCAGGACACCAATCGAAATGTTCTGATACATTCCCCAGAACGCAGTGATCAAGATCGAGAACATACCGATGATCTGAGTAAAGGTCCGACTGCGCGTCAGCGTTTTGGAAACGTTTTCTACGGTCGCTTCTTGAGTCTGCAATCGACGCGCTGCCGCAATACTGATCATCATGACAAAACACATCGGGAGCAGAAGAAGGAATACGGCCTGTGCGAATTCCACGTCGTAGAAGAAACCCAACGTTGCAAGGCCTGTCAAAACAAAACAGCAAATTGCCATCAATACCAGACCCGAGGTTTCGACGATATACAACACTCTGTTCGAGTTGATCCGCGCGACATCCAGAAGGTCTTGTTCTGATTGACCACCTACACGACGGGCGCGCATCACAAGATCATAGGGCACCCCCATCGTCCAGTGGCTGGCAGATGACCAAAGAACGGCCAGACCGATCCAGTACCACAGATTCGAAAAGCTCCGCATGTCGATGAGTTCGAAAATCGAAGAGTATATGTCCAAGCGTCTGCCCTTTGTTCAACGTCCGCAGGGACCGTCATCGCAGCGATGCGTCCATTGTTACCCTTGAGACCACCGGGAATTCATGCCACCCAATGCGCAATTGTTCAAGGAGAGTGCGCCATGAAACCGACCATCGCCCTATATCCCCGGACCCGTTTCCGCCGGACCCGCCAATCCGAGGCGATCCGGGGTCTGGTGCGCGAGAACACCTTGACCGTGAATGACTTTATCTGGCCTGTTTTTGTGCGCGATGGTGAAAATATCGAAGAACCCGTCCCGTCGATGCCCGGGGTCGTGCGACGCTCGGTCGACCTGATCACCAAAGCCGCGGTGGAAGCGCAAGCCCTTGGTATTCCTGCAATATGTATTTTCCCGTACACCGATCCGAGCCTGAAAACCGAAGATTGTGCCGAGGCCTGGAACCCCGACAACCTGTCCAACCGCGCCATTCGTGCAATTAAGACTGCTGCGCCCGAAATCGCGGTGATGACGGATGTGGCCCTGGACCCCTACAACATCAACGGCCATGACGGCTATGTGGTCGATGGCGAGATTGTGAATGACCAGACTGTTGAGGCGCTGGTGAAAATGACGCTGGCGCAGGCCGAAGCCGGAGCTGACATCATCGGCCCGTCCGACATGATGGATGGCCGTATCGGCGCCATGCGCAGCGCACTTGAGTCGGCGGGTCACCACAATGTCATGATCCTGAGTTATGCCGCCAAATATGCCAGCGCTTTCTACGGCCCTTTCCGCGACGCCGTTGGGGCATCAGGCGCACTGACCGGTGACAAGAAGACCTATCAGATGGATCCTGCCAACTCGGACGAGGCCCTGCGTCTGATCGAGCGCGATCTGACCGAGGGTGCAGATATGGTCATGATCAAACCGGGGATGCCATACTTGGACATCTGCCGACGGGTCAAAGACAGCTTCGGTGCACCGACCTATGCCTATCAGGTGTCTGGCGAATACGCGATGATCCAAGCCGCTGCACAAAACGGTTGGATCGACGGCGAAAAGGTGATGCTGGAAAGCCTGCTGGCCTTCAAGCGCGCAGGGTGTGACGGCATCCTGACCTATTTTGCACCCGAAGCCGCGCGCATCCTGCAGGGCTAACACCTCAGATTGTCGCAATTTTTCGCCGATTTGCTGCGGGCGCAGCACAGCTTTCCCGTGACAGGCCGGTGCAATCGGCGTATTCTTGCAGACAAGATCGGGTACACCCGACATATCAGGCACATACACAGAGACAGAGAAACATGAGCAGTTCAAACTCCCCCCGACTTAGCCGTCGCGGTTTTGCTTTTGGCATGGCCGGACTGACGCTGACCGCCGCCTGCGGCAACGGCGTTGGCAACTCCAACGCAGTCACACTCGACGCGCGCGTCGACGCGACGCTGAACGAGATGTACAGCAAGTATCCCAACACCGTTGAGATTGCCAACAAGGCCAACGGAATGTTGGTCATGCCACTGATTACAGATGCCGGATTTATCTTCGGTGGCGCCTATGGTCAGGGTGCACTGCGTATTCAGGGCGCGACGGTCGACTATTATTCCGCCATCTCCGGTACTGCGGGTCTGCAGATCGGCGCACAGCAATATGCGCATGTTCTGTTCTTCATGACCGAAGAGGCATTGAACGATTTCCGCCGCTCCAGCGGTTGGACGGCCGGTGCAGATATCGGATACGTCGTCGACGCGACCGGAGAATCCTTGTCGACCGACACCACTCAGTTGCGCAAACCCGTGCTGGCCGCAGTCTTTGGACAGGCGGGTCTGAAGTTCGGCGCGACGGTCGAAGGCACCAAATATACGCGCATCATCCCCTAAGACCCAAGATACCACCCTCCCCCCTCTGACGAGCCCCGCTACATCTTGTGGCGGGGCTCCGTGTTTTCGCGGTTTTCCACAAATTCCAGTGGCATTCCTCTTTCGGTCGGGCGGAGGTTCCAGTAACCTTAGCGCAAATGACCGCATAGAATTCTCGGGGGACAGATGGGCCTGGTTTTTCGCTGGCTGGTGAGACTTACGACAGGCCTGATCCTGCTGGCAATCGCTGCTGTGGGGTTGGTCTACTTTCTGGCCAGCCAATCCCTGCCTGAATACAATCAAACCCTTGAAGTTGAAGGAATAACTGCCCCTGTCGAGATCGTTCGCGACACTGCAAATGTGCCGCATATACTGGGCCAGTCTGACCCGGACGTGTTCTTTGGTCTGGGCTATGCCCATGCACAAGACAGGCTGTGGCAGATGACCATTCTGCGTCGGACTGCACAGGGCCGCTTGTCCGAAGTGTTCGGCCAGCGCACGGTAGCCATCGACAAATTGCTACGTCGTTTCGATCTTTACGGGCTCGCCCATCGCTCAGTCGAGTTTCAGGACGACTATACCAAGGCCGCGCTTCGCGCTTATTCCGCAGGGATCAATGCTCGGCTTACCGAGATCAACGAACAGTCGCTTGGACGTGGCGCCCCCGAGATGTTCCTGTTCAACGCCCCCGTTCCCCCATGGCAGCCGGGCGACAGCGTAGCGATTATCAAGCTGATGAGCCTGCAGCTTTCCGGCCACCTTGCTGATGAAGTGTTGCGCGCACGCACATCGCTGATGCTGGATAATCCCGCACGGCTGGCCGACATTCTGCCCGACGTCCCCGGTCCCGGTATTGCCGCGCTGCCCGAGTATGCTGATCTGTTTCCAGACCTTCCGCGCTATGCCCAAGGCACCCCGATGCCCGACACGCGGCTGTCGCCTTTCCCGCAGCGCGGGCTGGCAGGTGCGTCAAACGCGTGGACCGCCGCGCCGTCCCGCTCGGCCAGCGGTGGCACGTTGCTGGCAAACGATCCGCATCTGGGCCTCACCGCTCCGGGTATTTGGTATCTGGCTCGGCTGGAACTGGCCAAAGGCGGCGTTATCGGTGCAACGATTCCAGGCGTACCGGCAATCTCAGCCGGACGGAGTGAGCGCTTGGGCTGGGGCCTTACCTCCTCCTATCTGGACGATCAGGACGTTCACATCGAACAACTGAACCCCGACAATCCCGAAGAATACCTTACCCCAGACGGCTACAAACGCTTTCAGACCCGCCCTTCGATTATCGAGATCAAAGACGCCGCCCCAATTACCCTGACCCTGCGCTGGACCGAGAATGGCCCGGTTCTGCCGGGCACGCATTATGATCTGGAAACCATCACACCACCGGGCCATGTCGCGTCTCTGTCGTGGAGCGCGCTAAGCCCCCGCGATACATCCATGAGCGCCTCTTTGGCGCTGATGAATGCCGATTCAGTTCGGGACGCCATTGATGCGGCCGAGGACTATATTGCCCCTTCGCAAAACTTGTCGCTTGTCGATAAAGACACGATCGGCATGAAACTGGTCGGCGCAATGCCCCGGCGCGATCTGAATAATCAAAGCCGAGGCCGCATTCCCACCCCCGGCTGGCTGGAACGGAACCGTTGGCAGGGCCGCCTGCCCTATTCCGACAATCCTGAATTCGTGGCCCCGGTCGGCGGAGTTCTGGGTAACACCAACAACAAGATTATCGACCGGCCCTTCCCGCGCCATGTGTCGTACGAGTGGGGCGACACCCAGCGGGTCAATCGCTGGGAACGCCTGATGCAATCGCGCGAGGTACATACGCGTGACAGTTTTATCGAAGCGCAGTTAGACACGGTTAGCTTTACAGCGCGATCACTGCTTCCTCTGATCGGCGCCGACCTCTGGTTTACCGGTGAGTCGGCACCCGAAGGCACGCCCGAACGGCAGCGTCAGATCGCGCTGGATCTGCTGGCCAACTGGAACGGTGAGATGAACGAGCATCTGCCGGAACCCCTGATCTACGCCGCATGGTTGCGCGCGCTGCAAATCCGCCTGATCTCGGACGAACTTGGTCCGCTGGCTGCCGAATACAAGCATGTCGAGCCGCTGTTTATCGAACGGGTGTATCGCGATATCGACGGTGCCTCGGTCTGGTGCGACGTGGTTCAGAGCGCTCCCGTTGAAAATTGCACCGACATGGCACGACTGGCCCTGGATGACGCGATCATTTGGATTTCCGAACGCTATGGCCCCGCACTCGAATCTTTACGCTGGGGCGATGCGCATCAGGCCACCCAGGATCACCCTGCACTGGGCCAGGTTCCGGTGCTGCGGTTTTTCGTCAACATTCGCCAATCCACCAGCGGTGGCGATAACACACTGCTGCGCGGGCGCACGTCAGGCGAAGGACCGGACCCGTTCCAGAATGTGCATGGCGCAGGTTATCGTGGCGTCTACGATTTTGCGGACCCCGATAGTTCGGTTTTCATCACCGCAACTGGCCAGTCAGGCCATTTCCTATCTCGCTATTATGACGATCAGGCCCAACTATGGCGGCGCGGGGAATACATCCCCATGTCGCTGGATATCGGGCTTGCCCGTGCAGCGGCGGTTGGTGTGACTGTCCTGAACCCGCGCTGATCTGATCGGCAAATCCCCGCCCCTTTTTGAACCTCGCGTGGCGCACCCCTTCGTTATCGCCTAAACTCGTCTGGCCGTCGCATTGCACGAAGGGGGAAAATGCATGGGCAGCTTTCGAGACACCTTAAACAATCTCGCACGCGATTATGCCATCGCCTGGAGCTCGGGCGATCCCGACTTGGTCGCCAGTTTTTTCGCCCCCGAAGGTCAGATCAGCATTAATCGCGGTGAGCCCCTGCGCGGCCATGCCGCAATCGCCGAAATGGCTCGCGGGTTCTATGCAGAATTCCCCGATCTTGAGGTGCGTTGCGATATGATGCGTTGGGCCGGAGGGCATGCCATTTTTGTCTGGACCCTCGAAGGCCATCACGCCGAGACCGGCAACCGTGTCGTTACACGCGGCTGGGAAGAGTGGGAGCTTTCAAAGGACAACAAGGTGCTATCGTCGCTTGGGTGGTTCGATGCAGAGGATTACCAGCGCCAGATAGACGGTACCTAGAACGCCGCGAAGCGGGACGCCTGCTTGTCAGTCCAGAGCACCGTGATCTCGAACCCCTCTTCGGTCTGATCTTCAGACCTGACCACATCCTGACGATAGAGCCACGCGCGTTTGTCACCATCGGCAAAGCCCAGTTTCAGGATAGTCTCATGCCGCGCGCCCTGCAGGATCGTGGCGATTTCAGACAGCAGCGGATCAACACCTTCGCCCGTTACGGCCGATATGGCAAAGATCGCCGGATCACGCTCGGCCCGGGCAAGCGCGGCTTCGCGGTCTTCCGGGCTCAGCAGATCGATCTTGTTCCAAACCTCCAACCGGGGGCGACTGTCCTCAACACCCAAAGAGTTCAGGATCGCCTCAACATCCCGTGCCTGTGCCTCGGTTTCTTCGTGGCTGATATCGCGGACATGCACGACCAGATCAGCCCCCAGAACCTCTTCCAGCGTGGCGCGGAAGGCCGCAACCAGTTCTGTGGGCAGGTTCGAGATGAAACCCACGGTATCGGACAGGATCACCTCGGGGCCATCCGGCAGCTCAACCCGTCGCATAGTTGGGTCCAACGTGGCGAACAGCATGTCTTTTGCCATCACCTCGGCCCCGGTTAGGCTGTTGAACAGCGTGGATTTCCCGGCGTTTGTATAGCCAACAAGTGCAACAATCGGGTATGGAACCTTCGCGCGCGCTGCGCGGTGTAAGGTGCGGGTCTTCACCACTTTTTGCAATTGTCGGCGCAGGCGGACCAGTTGTTCATCAATAGCACGCCGGTCGGCCTCGATCTGAGTTTCACCGGGACCACCCACAAACCCAAGTCCACCGCGCTGACGTTCCAGGTGGGTCCAGGCCCGAACCAGTCGCGTACGCTGATAGCTAAGCGCGGCCATCTCAACTTGCAGCACACCTTCACGGGTACGCGCACGGTCGCTGAATATTTCCAGAATCAAACCGGTCCGGTCGAGGATTTTGACCTTCCACGCTTTTTCCAGATTGCGCTGCTGAACCGGAGTCACTGGCCCGTCGATCAGAACCAGCTCGATCTCATTGTCGTGGAGGCGTTCGGCCAGTTCCTCGATCTTGCCGCTGCCGAACAGAAAACCAGCCTGCGCGCGCGGTAGGCGCACTATTTCGGAACCGACCACATCCAGATCGGGCAAAGCGGCAGCCAATGCCACCGCCTCTTCCAGCGCTGGTTCGGGGACACGGCGCTGTTCATCTGATTTGATTTCGGGATGCAGCACCCAAGCCCGGGTGCGCGCCCTCTCATGTTCCATCAAGAGGCGTCTTCGCCCTCATAAAGGTTGATCGGCTGTGACGGCATGATGGTCGAAATCGCATGCTTGTACACCAACTGCGACTGTCCGTCGCGGCGCAGCAGCACGCAGAAGTTGTCGAACCAGGTGATTACACCCTGCAATTTCACACCGTTGATCAGGAATATTGTGACCGGGACCTTTGCTTTCCGTACATTGTTCAGGAACGCGTCCTGCAGATTCTGTCTGTCCGAAGCCATATTTTGTTATCTCGCCATTGTTCTTGCTACGCGCTGCGGACCAACGCGCTCCCTCCGGCAGAGTATGGAGTGCCGCGCACAGATATTCCAGATGAAAAATCAGGCAGTAACACCAGGTGCCTGACGCAGGGTCAATCGCGCCACAGCGTTGGCGTAATCAGCGCCACGATAGCAAGAGTTTCCAACCGCCCGATCACCATCGCCGCGCAGACCGTCAACTTGGCCCCGCTGGAAAGATCAATCAGACGTATGGGCACATCCGTTGCCAATTCTATCAACGGCCCCGTGGTGCTGAGTGCGGCAACGCTGAGCAGCATGGCCTGTTCAAAACCTACGCCCATGACGGCCAGCAACAAATCGAACAAGGCCAACGTCAGGGCGAACATCATCAGGAATATCCAGGCGATGAAGGCACCGTCGCTTTGAATGCGGCGGTTGCCGCCACCCTCTCCACTGACCGAAGAAGGATAGATCAATCGGTCAATCTCGCGCTTGCCATTCAGATAGAGCGCAAAAACCCGCAACAGCTTTACCCCACCCGCAGTCGTCGCCACGCCTCCTCCGACCAGGGCTAGCCCCATCAGAATCAGGCCCGGTGTGCTCAAGCCCGACAATTGCTGCGCGTCGTTCCAGTTGGCGCTTTCAAATCCGGCCGTGGTCAGAAACGACATCGCCGTAAACATGAACCCCCAAAAAACGCCAAGTGCTTGCCGCACTTCGACGGCAATGTTCAGTTCGGCCGTTCCAGCCAAAAACCGGATGAACAGCAGCACAGCGACCGCCAGCACGATGAAGATGCCAATCCTAAATTCTGGGTCTTTGTCCAGCCGCGAATACCCTGAGGTCGCTGTATCGGTCGAAAAGGTCAGCCGCGACAGGGCAAAGAACAGGAACAGGAACAGGATCGCCTCGCCAGTGATTCCTGCGGTCGATCCTTCCAATCCACCGACGGGTGATATGCCGGAAGTCGCAATCACTGACATCGCGTGGCTCACGGCAGTAAGCCCTTGCTCACCTGCGATCAACAGCAGGATCCAGATCACAGCTGTCAAACCCGCATAGACGGGTGCCAATGTGCGCGACACGCGGATCAGATGGCCGCGTGGATCGGACTTCTCGCTCTGTGCCACGCCCGAGACGGGACGCCCTGGTTGCCCCCGGGCTGTGACTTCGAAACCGCCCAACGACAAGGGTGCCAGAATCGCGGCCGCCGAGATCCACATCAGCAATCCGCCCATCCAACCGACCAACGCGCGCCATAAGTGCAACGGCGCCGAAAGGCGTGCGGGATCGGGGAACAGATCAGCGCCGGTTGTGGTCAGCGCGCTGACCATATCGAAATAGGCGTTCAGGAAGCTGGTTGTCCCCAGCGCATCATGAAACGGAATAGCAAGAAATATCGGCAGTACGGTAAAGGCGGCCAGCAGAACCGCCAATTGGCCAAGCGTTCCCCGCCGTGGTCGTCGGTTCGACATGGCCAGAGCTATGATCGACACCGCAAAAACACCCAGCAATCCGGAATAGAAGAATGACCGTGAGGTGGCGTGATCATCGAGCGCCAGCGCATAAACTGCGGGTATCCACATTGCCAGCGACACGATACCCCAGATCATCAGCAGCAGCGGCAATCGCCGCAATACTCCGATCCGTTGCTGTCCGCGTGCCTGCAACATCAGAAGAAATCGATTGAAACCTGCATCAGACGCTCAACCTCGGGCACGTCTTTGGCCATTGCAAAGATCGCCACCACGTCTTTCTCGTCGATGCGCAGGCTGCCGGTCGGGCGCAGAACCTCGTCACCTTTGCGTACTGCGCCGACCAGAACGCCTTCTGGGAAATCGATGTCGCGCAGCTTTTGTCCGGCCATGGGCGAGGTTGATAGCACTTCGGCCTCGATTACCTCGGCCTCGGCATCACCAATGGAATACACCTGACGCACGCGCCCGTGCCGAATGTGACGCAGGATCGAACTGACAGTGGTGGCGCGCGGGTTGATATATGCGTCAATCCCCAGCGGTCCCATCAAAGCGACCATGCTGGGATCGTTGATCAGGGCGATGGCCAGTGGACAACCCTCTCCCTTGGCGCGTACCGCGGCCAGCATGTTGGTGCGATCGTCATCCGTGACCGCCAACATCGCGTCGGCGCGCTCAATCCCTGCTTCGCTCAGCAAAGATGAATCTAGGCCGTCGCCGTTCAGAACAATCGTCCGCTCCAATGCCTCGGCAGCGATTTCGGCGCATTTGCGGTCACGCTCGATGATCTTGGCACGCACCCGGCTTTCGCGCTCTTCCAGTGTGCGGGCCACTTCCAACCCGACATTACCGCCGCCGACGATCACCACACGATCTTGCTTACTCTGGGCCTTGCCGAACACCTCCATCGTACGTTCAACGTCCTTGACGCTGGTAAAGACGTAGCATTCGTCGCCTACAAACAGCTGGTCCTCGGATTCCGGTGCAAACAGCGTCCCTTCGCGGCGCACACCAACCACAATCGAGCTGAGCGTGGAAAACAGGTCGGTCAATTGTCGCAGCGGTGTGTTGACGATTGGGCAGTCTTCCTCGACCCGAATGCCCAGCAGCTGAGCCTTTCCATCCATGAATATCTCAGTATCGAAAGCAGAAGGCGCCGAAAGACGGCGCATCGCTGCGGCGGCAACTTCGCGTTCCGGGCTGATCACTACATCAATGGGCAGATGATCGCGGCGGTAGAGATCGGAATGGATTGCTTCAAGATAGGATTTCGACCGCAAACGCGCGATCTTGCGCTGGATCGAAAAAACCGAATGCGCCATCTGGCAGGTGACCATATTCACCTCATCCGAATGGGTCGCGGCGATGATCATGTCGGCGTCGCGGGCCCCTGCACGATCCAGCACATCCGGATAACTGGCGAACCCCGCGATCCCCTGCACGTCCAGCGTCTCGGTCGCGCGACGTACCAGATCGGGATTGTTGTCGACCACCGTCACATCGTTCAGTTCGCCCGAAAGGTGACGCGCAATCTGCCAGCCGACTTGACCGGCACCGCATATGATGACCTTCATGCTCTTGGCCTTTCTGCCTGAAATCTTTGAATGACAGATGCCCCCAAAGCGGTCAATTGAATTGTCATGCCTCCTAAGCTGCGCCAAAGTAAGCATATGAAAACCATTCTGCCTGCTCTGATTTGCCTGCTGACGCTGTCCGCCTGTGGTCCGCTTTCTTTGTATTATCGCGAAGGTGAGAGCGTCTCGCGGATGCAGACCGAGACCACGAACTGCCAGGTGCAGGCGCTCAAGGACGCCCCTGTCGCCAATCAGGTCCGGCAGAGCCCGCCAGTCTATTGGCCCGGGCGCACCTATTGCGATGGCCGAGGACGCTGCTATCGCAACCCCGGATGGTGGGAGCCTGGGCGGGTCTATACCGTCGACGTGAATCAGGGGCTGAGAAACAAGGTCGAGGCGCAGTGCATGGCCCAAAAGGGCTATCGCCCGGTCAGCCTTCCGCCTTGCAAACAAGGTGTCAAATCGCGGGTCACGCCCACGCGCACCACGACGCTCCCGCCGCTGAACAGCGCGTCCTGTTTCGTGAAATTCGACGACGGGTCATTTCAGATCATCACTCCGGGACAAGCCGGTTGATTTGCGACGCCGCGCCAGCAGCAGATGCGCTATGATCGCGATGCTATAGAACGCGGCGACGGCTACAAACATGCCAGCCTCATCGACGCCCAGCAATATCGCCAGCAATACCGGGGTTCCAAGCAGGTTTCCGGCATTGCCCATCTGCGCCATCGCACCATAACTCAGGGCTTGGGCTTCGGTGGTATCGTTTAACTCTGGCACTGCGGCGAAGCTGCCGCCCTGTACAAGCCCGAGCACGGCAAACAAGGCGATACATCCGAACGTAAGGGGCGCCCCCAGAAACAATGCGATGATCGTCGCGATCCCCAGCACAAAGCCCAGATTGACGACGCTGACGCAGGACAGGACGGTCAACAGCAAGGGCACCAGCAGCCATGACAGTACAATCCCTGCCAGGGGCATAAGTGCTGCAATCGATGCGCCCTGCCCTTCGGGTAAACGCCCCGGCAGGATCGCTAACAGAGAAACAAATGTCAGCGTGTAAAAGAACCAGCCAATTGCCGGGGCCGAAATAAAGGGTGAGCGGTAGGTCCTGATATGCACATCAAGGAAGGTGGAGAGCCCCCACCCGGCACCCTCCGTCTGGCCCATGTCGGTTTTCAGATCGCTAAGCGCGATCAGCGCGGCGATCAGCAGCATCAGACCCCCGTGCATGGCAAAGTATGTGGGCAGTCCGAAACGATCGACGATGGGAAGCCCAACCCAAGCGTTTAATGCGAATGCAACGCCAAAGAATGTACTCCACAGCACCATGGAATTATACCGCGCCCGACCGGATGTGATCTGAGCAATCAGCGTTGGTGCCGCTACCACAATCGCTAGATGTGACAGCCCCTCAATCACCCGGCTGAGCAGCATCAGTTGAAAAACCGGCAAGCTTGCTTGCAGCAAAGATAATGCGCCGCCGAGCACCAGCCCTGATAGCAATAGACGATTTGGCCCAATACGCGCTGTGATCGCTCCGGATATCGCGCCCAAGGCAGCCCCCATTAGACTGATAATGGACAGCAACCAGCCGATCACGGCAGCATTGTCCGGGTACAACAGCCCCACATCAGAAAATGGTACGGCAATCTTTGCAAATTGGGTTGCCGCACCGAGGCCAGCAAACCAGATCAGCATGACCTGCAAGAATGTGCGAAAAGAGTCACTCATGCAGCCGGTCTATCGCGCCTAACCTGCCAGCGGAACGCATAAATTATGCGGTGACTTCGCGCCGCCCGCTGACCAGACGGACCGGAGTACCATCACCCAGATACAACCGCTCCCACACGATTTGCCCGGCGCTGATCCTGATTTGATCATGCACAGCCTCGGAAGTCAGAAACGCTTTGGGTGAAGGCGAATGCAAATCCCACCAGCCATCTTTCTGCAGTTCTGCTTCGGCTTGCCTGATCTCATCCGTTGCAAATTGCCAAAGCGAAACGCCCAGCAAGGCGCGCTGTGAGGTCTTCCAATCCCGCGCCCGGCTGCCCGAATAAGCAAGGCAGGTATGGCTGGCCTCTTCGACAAGGTGCAAGCACTCTGCCGAATGAACGACCAGACGTTTCAGCGCAGAATCCTGCACCCGAACCGGCCCCAACGCTGCAAAAACGGACTGTTGAATATGCGGCGATGGCGTTTGACCCCCGTTTTCCCACCGGGAAATCGTGGTTTGGTCGACTTCAATCAGATCTGCGAGGGCGGATTGCTTAAGTCCAACCGACCGCCGCAACCGCTTCAACCGTTTACCAAAGGCGGGAAAACCGATGGAAACGGCTGCGGTCTTTGTATTCGGCGCGGCACTCACTCGGCTGGTTCGGGCTCGTCAATCTGAGCCACCCGCGCACCGGATTTGTTCGAGGTCACGACGCCCAGCGACTTGAGCTTGCGGTGCAAGGCGCTGCGCTCCATGCCGACAAAACTGGCCGTGCGGCTTATGTTGCCACCAAACCGATTGATCTGGGTCAGCAAATATTCACGCTCGAACGCTTCGCGCGCCTCACGCAGCGGCAGCGTCGCCAGTGCGCCAGACAGTACCACGCGCCCGGACTCGTCGGATTTCTCTTCTTCGTTGGGCAACTCGCGGGCCTCGATCGGGCCAGTGCTGTCACCAAGGATCAGCACCCGCTCGATCAGGTTCTTCAGCTGACGCACATTGCCCGGCCATGTCATCGTTTGTAGCAAAGCAATAGCCTCATCCGACAGCTCGCGCATCGGCAGACCCTGTGTATCGTTGCACATCTCGATGAAATGTTGCGCCAGAACCGGGATGTCCTCTCGCCGTTCCTCCAGCGAGGGAACCGCAATCGGCACCACATTCAGCCGGTGATACAGTTCTTCGCGGAACCGTTCGGCGGCGATCTCTTCTTCCAGATCGCGGTTGGTCGAGGAGATGACCCGCAGATCAACCCGCACCTTGTCAGAGCCACCGACACGCTGGAATTGCTGATCAACCAACACGCGAAGAATCTTGGACTGCGTCCCCAGCGGCATGTCAGCGACTTCGTCGAAGTAGACAACGCCGCCATGCGCCTCTTCCAGCAGGCCTGACTCGATTCCGCGCTCAGACGATTCTCGTCCGAACAGAACCTCTTCAACCCTCTCAGGTTCAATCCCCGCACAATTGACCGTCACAAATGGGGCATTCGCCCGGTTGGAATGGGCATGGATATAGCGCGCGGCAATTTCCTTGCCCGACCCAGCCGGCCCGCTGAGCATAACCCGGCCATTCGACTTTGTTACCTTGTCCAACTGCCCCTGCATCGCTCGGAACGACGCAGAATTGCCAATCATGTCTGAACAGCTGACTTCCTGCCGCTTCAGCGAGGCATTCTCGCGACGCAGGCGCGAGGTTTCCATCGCACGGCGGATCACCACCATCAACTGGTCAATGTTAAAGGGCTTTTCGATAAAGTCGTAAGCCCCCTGCTTGATAGCCGCCACCGCAATCTCGATATTGCCATGTCCGGAAATGATCACCACCGGAACATCCGGGTTGTCCCGTTTTACAGCTTTCAGGATGTCGATCCCGTCCATTCGGCTGTCTTTCAGCCAGATATCCAAGATCAACAGTCCGGGAGGTTCAGCATTGATCGACGACATGCACTCGTCCGAGTTTGCCGCCAACCGGGTGGAATAGCCTTCGTCCTCCAGAATGTCGGACACCAATTCGCGAATATCGCGTTCGTCATCTACGATCAGAATGTCGCTCATCTTTGGCCTGCTTTCAGTTTGTTTGTTTTAATCGCCTGTTTTTCCGACGCATTTGTCGGGCCGCCTGAGGCCCCGGGTAGACGAATGACAGCCATTGCGCCGAAATGGTCCTGTCCGTCGAATGTGGGCGCGTCTTCCAATGTCAGCGCTCCGCCATGTTCTTCGATGATCTTCTTTACGATGGGCAGGCCAAGGCCTGTGCCTTCGTCACGCGTGGTCACATAAGGTTCGAACAGCCGTGCCCTGTCCTCGGGCAGGCCGATGCCATTGTCCGCAATGGTGATCTGCGTTCCTGCATCGTCAGTGGAGACAACGACTTTGATCTGAGGTTTCAGATTGTCCGGTGCGCCTTTTTCTTTCAGCGTTTCAATAGCCTCGCCCGCGTTCTTGATCAGGTTCGTCAACGCTTGGCTCAACATGGTCGAATCCACATCCGCCAAAATGGGCTGTTCAGGTAAATCCGCATCGATCTGAACATCAGGCTGACCCGCCTGCTGCAACAGAACCGCCTCACGCACTAGCGTCACGATATTCTCTTCGCGCCGTTCCGGTTCGGGCATGCGTGCGAATTTCGAGAACTCGTCAACAATCCGCCGCAGATCATTGGTCTGCCGCACGATCACGTCGGTCATCGATTCCAGGCTATCGCAATCGTCCTCGTCCAGCTTGCGCGAGAATTTGCGTTTGATTCGCTCGGCGCTCAGTTGGATCGGTGTCAGCGGATTCTTGATCTCATGCGCAATGCGACGGGCCACATCACCCCACGCCGCCATGCGCTGCGCGCTTACCAGATCAGTCACGTCATCAAAGGCCACAACGTAGCCTTCCAGCCTTCCATCTTCGCCACGCCGCGTCGCCATGCGTACCAGTAAGTTCTCCAACCGGCCTTTGCGGGTTACCTTGATCTCCCCCTGGACCGCCTCTTGCCCGCTGTCCTTAAGGGCTTCGAACAAAGGCAAAAATTCGGGAACAGCGATGCCGATTGCCAGGTTCTGCTCTCCACCAGACCAGCCCAGAAGACGTTCGGCGGATCGGTTCACGAAGGTCACACAGCCCTCTGAATCAACGCCAACGACACCGGATGTCACCGAGCTTAGCACTGAATCAAATAGCCGCCTTCGACGTTCGATATGGCGAGTGTTTTCCAACAGCGTGTCGCGCTGCCCCTTCAACTGACGAGTCATCTGGTTGAAGTAGCGGCCCAGCATCGCGATTTCGTCATCGCTGGCCTCTTCGATGACCTGAACACTCAGATCACCAGCACCAACGCGCTGCGCCGCCGTTGTCAGCCGTCCGACAGGGCGAGAAAGGCGTTCGGCGAACCACATGCCCAGCGACATCGCGGCCAGAATCAGGATCACAGCAAAGCCGAGATACAGAAGGCCGAATTCGAACAGGACCCTGCCCCGCTCGCTTTCCAGTTGGCTGTAGAACTGTGCTGTCTCTTTGGTTTCATCAAGCAAGGTCAGAAGCTGCCCATCAACCTCGCGACTGACATAAAGATACCGGTCAAGATAGGCATGCAAAGGAACAAGCGCGCGGAATTCGCTGTTCTCCCAATCGGCAATGATGGCCACGCCCTGATCATTGGCCTCGATCATCTCTTCGGGGGTTGGTGCCTCGTAGTCGAACAGGTAGGACCGATCACCGCGCGATCGGATTTCGGCGCTGCCATCGATCACATAGGCCTCGCGCAAACCGCGTTGTATCTGGGCCTGCCCCTGGGCCAGAACCTCTCGCAATTCGGCGTCTGAGACAAAATAATCCAACGATCGCGCGTTATCGAGGAAACGCGCCAGAACAACCGCATCCTGCGTCAGGCCCTCGCGGTGTTCCTGTTCGTAAGCTTCGGCTGCAGTTAGTGACGACCCAACCACCTGCCGCACACGGTCCGAGAACCAACCTTCAAGGCCGATATTCACCGTCAGCCCGGCGAAAATCGCCACCGTGACCGTCGGTACCAGAGCCAACAGCGTGAAAGCGCCGATCAGGCGCAGGTGAAGACGGGAGCCCGCAGATTTCGCGCGACGTGCGGCGATCAGACTGAACAATTGGCCCAACACCAGCGCAGCTACGACCAGCACGTAGACCAGATCAGCCAACAAAATCAGCCGCAGTGTCGGTGCCGCAGCGCCAAGATCAAAAGGGCCAATGACGAGATAGGTTGCAAGCGCCAGAACCGGGCCCAGCATAACCAGTCCCAAGGTACTGAAATTGCGCATCCTCCGGGACTTGCGCCACCGGTTGATCGATAGGATCGGCCCGTTCTGTGCCCGGGTTGCCACCGTCTGCCCTCATTCTGATGTGCCGCTTGCGCGGCTTACCGCCATATATCGTGGTCGTTCCCGGGGTCGAACCCGAATGCCACTGTTTGTGTGGCGATATTACATCAGTTTGCGACGGCGTGTCACCTGAATATCGAGGTCAGTAATCTTTTTCCGCAGCGTATTCCGATTAATCCCCAGGAGATCAGCACATTTTGCCTGATTTCCACCAGTCGCATCCAGCGCGATTTCGATCAACGGTGCCTCGACCTCGCGTAGAATACGTTGATAGAGGCCGGGAGGCGGCAGGATGTTTCCGTGCAGATCAAAATACCGGCGCAGGTGACGACCAACCGAAGATGACAGCTTCTCACGCTCGCCATCACCCAGAACTGGTTCGGCCTCGGGCTGGCTACCCAGCACCATCTCTACTTCGGTGCGCGAGATTTCATCAGAACGGCTGGTTAGACCAAGACGCCGGATCGCATTTTCAAGCTGTCGGACATTGCCGGGCCAGGAATACCGGCGCACCAACTCGACCGCTTCGGGGCTGAGGCGACGCTGCGCGCCGCTTTCCCGCTCCTCCCGCGCCAGAAAGTGATCGGTCAGCAAGGTGATATCATCAACCCGCTCGCGCAACGCAGGCACGTGGATCGTCGCACCGCAGAGACGGTAATAGAGATCTTGTCGTACGCGACCACTTTCCATCGCGTCGGTCAGATCTGATTGACTTGTGGCCATGAAACGCGGCACGTGATCGCCCGGCGTGTCCATCATGCGCACGATACGGGCCTGGATCTCATCATCAATATCGGCAATTTCATCGATCAGCAGCGTACCACCACGTACGCGCGCCATAACCCGTGCCGGGCCTTCCAAATCGCTCAGATCGGCAGCTGTCACGGTGACAAAGGGCAGTGTCCTTCGGTCAGAGAAATCGTGAATAGCGCGTGCTATCAGAGATTTACCCGTCCCACTTTCACCAGAAATCATCACAGACAGATCCGTGTTCATCACCCGGGCGACCAGACGATAAAGCGCCTGCATCACCGGGGTGCGCCCGACAAGCGGCAGTTCATCAGGTCGGTCTTCGCTGGCCATCACCGGCTCAGCCTGTACCCGCTGCTTTTGATCCAGCGCCCTCGCGGTGCGCTTCATCAGATCGGGCAAATCGAAAGGCTTTGGCAGATAATCGTAAGCTTCCGCCTCAGCCGCCTGAATGGCTGTCATGATGGTGTTCTGGGCCGAGATCACGATGACCGGCAAACCGGGACGGTCCTGCGCGATCTTTGGCAGCATCTCCAACCCGTTTCCATCCGGCATTACCACATCCGAGATCACAACGTCGCCCTTGCCTTCGGCTACCCAGCGCATCAGCGTGGTCAGCGAAGATGTCGCGTGAACCTTGCACCCCGCCCGCGTCAGGGCCTGTGTCAGAACCGTGCGGATCGTGCGGTCGTCATCGGCAACCAGAACTGTGCCATCCATCAGATGCTCTCCTTTTCATACGCGTCGTTCGGTGCACGCCGCAGGGACAGTCGAAAACTAGTGCGTCCGGGCACAGATTCAGCCGAAATCCAGCCGTCGTGGTCGGAAACGATCTTGCTGACCAGCGCCAGCCCAAGCCCGGTGCCGTTCTCCTTGCCCGACACGAAGGGGTCGAAAATATCACTGCGAATATTTTCCGGCAGGCCCGGCCCATCATCAATAATCTCGATCTGCAGAGGCAGCGAATGACCCGAACCGTCACTGCGCCGCAGTCGGAATGAATGCTCAAAATAGGTACGCAGCCGGATTGTACCGTTGCCATCAGCAGCTTCCGAAGCGTTTTTGAGCAAGTTCAGAACCACCTGCAGGAACTGATCCGGGTCCCCGTAGGCCAAGGGCAGCGAGGGGTCGTAATCCTCGATAATCGTCATATGCGCGCCAAAACCCAACAGCGCTGACCGGCGCGCGCGATCCAGTACATCGTGGATATTGACCGGTTTGAAATCGGGTTGAGACAGGTTGCCGAACTGTTCTACTTGCTCCAACAACTTCACAATGCGGCGGCTTTCCTCAACGATAAGGTCAGTGAGCTCAAGATCTTGCTGCGAAATATTCATGCTGAGCAATTGCGCCGCACCGGTGATCCCTGCCAAAGGGTTCTTGATCTCATGCGCCAGCATCTCGGCCATACCAATCGCAGACTGCGCTGCCGATTTCACAGTGTTGCCACGGGTCATCCGACCGGCCAGTTCGCGCGGCGAGATGATCATGATCATTGAACCGGGATGCCCCATCAGCGGTGCGATTTGCAGCGCACATTGTAGCGGCGCGCGATTTCCCGACCCAACGTCCACATCGTTCACGAACAGCGGTGTACCTTGTTGACGCGCGCGCAGAAACGCCTCTTCCAACGGCGCGTCAACCGCGAGTTGATCCCAGACCGGGTGTCCAATCACTGCCTTGCGGGAGGCGTTCAGAAACCCCTCACCCGAGGAGTTGACGTCCGATATCCGATCTTCGGCATCGATAATGAACGCCGGAACCGGAAGCGAGGTCCAGATGCTCTGGTCAGAGGTCATGCTGCTGCCTCCGCCGTGCCACGCAGCGCATCTGCCAAAAGCCGTAACACCTCATTGGTGTCGCGGGATGTCAGGACAGCCCGCCGCAAAGTAGCGGGTGTTCCGGCCTCATCCATGTACCAACCGAGATGTTTGCGTGCGACGCGCAGGCCCAGATCGGTACCGTAGAACTCCAGCATCGCCAGATAATGGCCACGCACCATCTCGATCAGTTCAGTGCCCGTGGGAATGGTTGGAGAAGCAGCGCCATAGAGATCATGGCAAATCTGCGCCAGCAGCCAGGGCTTGCCCTGCGCCCCCCGACCTATCATGACGCCATCGGCCCCGGACTGATTCAGCGCGATTTGCGCGGCCTCGGTATCGACGATGTCACCGTTTGCGATGACAGGGATCGAGACGGCTTCTTTCACCGCCCGGATCGCCCGCCAATCTGCCCGGCCTTTATAGAATTGACAGCGCGTACGCCCATGGATGGTCACCATCCGGATGCCTGCGTCCTGCGCACGCCGCGCCACATCCGGCGCGTTCAGCAGATTGTCATCCCAGCCTAGCCGCGTTTTCAGCGTAACAGGCAAATCAACTGCACCCACAACGGCCTCGATCAGCGTCAGTGCATGGTCCGGAGTTTTCAACAAAGCCGAACCGGAATAGCCGTTGGTTACCTTCTTTGCTGGGCAACCCATATTGATATCGATCACGCGCGCGCCCCGGTCAGCGACTTGCCGGGCGGCCTCGGCCATCCAATGCGCCTCGCGTCCGGCCAATTGCACTGCGGTGTTTTCCACATCCGCCGACAGCTCGGCCCGTTCACGTACGCCTGGTTTGGCCTGCACCATCTCTTGGCTGGCGACCATTTCGCTGACAACCATGCCCGCGCCGAAGCGCATCACAAGGTCCCTGAAAGGCCGGTCGGTGATTCCGGCCATTGGCGCCAACAGCACCGGAGGGGTCAGATCCTTTTCAGCAAGACGCAGGGCCAATGTGCTTAATCCTTGAGCAGTTGCGCATTTGATATCGAAATTGCGGCATATGAACAATAAAACGGGAGCATTCAAGCCCGCAAAATCATCATATGCTTATTTTTTAAGCAAGTTGACGCGGGTGATTGCCTCTGCATTCACCGACCCCTAAACAATGCCCCAATCAGGAGACCTTTCAGATGACCACAGCCGCCATCATCGTCGCCGCCGGGCGCGGCCAGCGCGCCGGAGGCGGAGTGCCCAAACAGTGGCGTGCCTTGGCTGGGCGGCGCGTGGCCGATTGGACGATTGATCGCTTCGAAGGGTTGGTTGATCACCTCGTTTTGGTGCTGGCCGAAGACGACACAGCCGTTTGGGAAGAATTCAGCGCGACAAACCTGATCCTTGCACCCGGCGGTGCAGACCGCGCCGGATCAGTGCGCAACGGGTTGCAGGCTTTGGAAGCGTACAGCGTTGAAAAGGTTTTGATTCACGATGTTGCCCGTCCCTGCGTCAGCGCTCGGATAATCGGCGATGTTCTGAAAGCACTCGACACGCATGCGGCAGCTGCTCCAGGCTTGGCCGTCACGGACGCGCTCTGGACAGGCGACGGTTCGACGGTGACAGGAACGCAGGATCGATCCGGCCTTTACGCTGCGCAGACACCGCAGGGATTTCATTTTGGCACAATCACCGCCGCCCATTCAGCCCATCCCGGAGGTGCGGCGGATGATGTAGAAGTCGCGCGCGCTGCAGGAGTCGAAGTCGCGATTATTCCGGGCGATGCGGATAACCTGAAAATCACACAGCCCGAGGATTTCGCACGGGCCGAACGTACAATGGGTATGAATATGGATGTAAGGCTGGGCAACGGCTACGACGTGCACCGCTTTGGTGACGGAGATCACGTGATCCTCTGCGGTGTGAAGGTGCCGCACAATCGTGGGCTCCAAGGTCACTCCGATGCAGATGTGGGGATGCACGCGGTCACCGACGCGATCTATGGCGCTCTGGCGCGGGGTGATATCGGACAGCATTTTCCGCCCTCCGATCCGCAGTGGAAAGGTGCAGCGAGTGAAATTTTCCTGCGCCACGCAGTCGAATTGGCTGGGCAGTTGGGCTATGAGATCTCGAATGTCGACTGCACACTGGTCTGCGAATTTCCCAAGATCGGCCCTCATGCCGATACCATGCGTGCCGAAATGGCACGGATCATGGGCTTGCGCACCGATCAGGTCTCGGTCAAGGCCACCACATCCGAACGGCTGGGCTTTACCGGTCGCAGCGAAGGCATTGCCTCGCTCGCAACTGCCTGTCTGGTGAAGTCATGACAGCGGCTCGTCTAATCGGAACCGTCTGCGGCGTCGGTTACCTCCGCCCTGCCCCCGGCACCTGGGGATCGCTGGCTGCTTTGCCGCTGGCGTGGGTTCTGCATACGCTGGGTGGCTTCCCCTTGCTGGTCATCTCAACACTCGCGGTTTTCTTCGGGGGCCTGTGGGCCACGCGAGTTATGACAGCTGGACAAGATGACCACGACCCGTCCGAAATTGTCATTGATGAAGTCGCGGGCCAGTTCATCGCGATATGGGCGATTTCCTACCCGTCTTGGGCGCATGGGATAGACATCACAGCGCTCTGGCCCGGCTGGATCGCGGGTTTTCTCTTGTTCCGCCTCTTCGACATTACCAAACCCGGTCCCATTGGCTGGGCCGACCGGCGTGGAGATCCGATGGGTGTCATGCTGGATGATGTGATCGCAGGGGTCTTTGCAGCCATCGGTGTGGTCGTCCTCGCCGGTATCTCACATGGAGTCACGGGTCTATGACCGTTGTCGACCTGCTGGATTGCGCCAAGGCGCAGGGCATGATGATCGCCACTGCTGAAAGCTGTACCGGCGGTATGGTCGCCGCTGCACTGACTGACATCCCTGGCAGCTCTGCCGTGGTTGAGCGCGGCTTTGTCACCTACACCAACACCGCGAAGCAAGAGATGCTGGGCGTGCGCGCCGATACGCTTGAGACATGTGGCGCAGTTTCAGAAGAAGTCGCCCAAGAAATGGCCAATGGCGCCCTGCGGAATTCGCGGGCGCAGTTGGCGGTCTCGATCACCGGCATCGCGGGCCCCGGCGGGTCCGAACACAAACCCGAAGGCCGCGTATGCTTTGGCCTCGCTGCACCGGGTCAACCGACCCGAACCGAGACCGTGGAATTCGGAGCGCAGGGACGGGATAACGTACGTCGCGCTGCGCGGGACCACGCTTTGACCCTTTTGAGCGACGCTCTTGCTGATCTGGCTCGGACCTAAGAAAACCTGCACCCTTCATCGCATCAATTCGAATACTGGGCGCTGAATACAGTTACTGCGCGGCAGCCTACGCATTTGTGACGGCAATGGTGGTTGCGCTTCTTACCTCGCCTCGCATACACGTCGAAACCGAGATTGAAGGCACAGTCTTGCCGATTGCGGAAAGCGAGCCTGAGAAATGAGCAGTCAAGCCCACCTTGGCTGCTCTGCCCGCAAGGGCATCAAGCGGACCTCTTGGGGGTCCGCTTTTCTTTTAGCTTGCCCTCTCGACTCTGGGCCGGGGGTCAGGCTATCAGCCTGCGACACCCTTTCAGCCCAGAGGTTTGCGCCATGATCCCCAGTTCCTTCCCCGACAGCACCGAAATCGCCCGCCTGACCGCGCGGATGCTGCTGGAGATCAAGGCCGTACACTTTAATTCCCGCGAACCTTTCACGCTGGCCAGCGGTCTACCATGCCCGACCTATATCGATTGCCGCAAGCTGATCTCGTACCCACGCATCCGCTCGACCCTGATGGACTTCCTGACGGTAACCGTGATGCGCGACGCGGGGTTCGAAGCGTTTGACAATATCGCCGGTGGCGAGACAGCAGGTATTCCCTTCGCTGCAATGGTCGCCGAGCGCATGGCACTGCCAATGACCTACGTGCGGAAGAAACCCAAAGGCTACGGCCGGAACGCCCGCATCGAAGGCGCGATGAGCGAGGGTGAGCGGGTGCTGCTGGTCGAAGACCTGACAACCGATGGAGGCTCAAAACTGTCCTTTGTCGACGCGATCCGCGAAACCGGTGCGACCTGTGGGCATACGGCTGTGATCTTCTATTATGGTATTTTCCCCGAAACCGAGAAAACGCTGGGCGATCACGGCGTAAAATTGCACTCGCTTTGTACTTGGTGGGATGTTTTGGCGGAAGCCAAAGCGCAAAAGGCCTTTGACGAAGAGACGCTTGATGGCGTCGAGGCCTTCCTGAACGACCCGCGCGGTTGGCAGGACGCACATAAAAGCTGACGTTGCGCAAACTGTTTTCAGAATGGAAACACTGACCGCTGCGTCGATCGCTTCATCCACAAGATGTTGACGCAACCCTGCCTCATCCTTCAATATGATGGGGCAGAGAGATATGCACAGCATATCCCCAGAAAACATACAATTTGCGCCGACTCACAGGGCCGCGCTATGGCCTCTGTCCAGGGGACAAAGAGAACAGCAATGAACGAGATCAGCAGTATCGAGCAGGCCGCCGCACAGATTCAGAACCCAGAAACAATGCCGCACTCCATCGAGGCCGAGCAGCAGCTTCTGGGTGCGATTCTGACGAATAACGATCTGTATGATCGGGTCGCATCGATTATTGGGGCCGAGCATTTCTATGATCCGGTTCATGCGCGCATCTACGAAGTCGCGTCGACCCGTATCGCCAAAAATGCGCTGGCTTCACCCGTCACGCTGAAGTCTTTCATGGCCGAGGATGAGGGCCTGAAGGAACTGGGTGGTCCGGCCTATCTGGTCAAGCTTGCCGGTGCCTCAATCAGTGCCTTTGCGGTGCATGACTACGCCCAGATGATCTATGACCTCGCCATTCGGCGCGAGCTGATCCGGCTGGGCCGGGACATTTCTGACAAGGCTGCGAGGGTCGATGTCAGCAGCGAGCCCAAAGAACAGATCGTCGAGGCCGAGCAACAGCTTTATCAGTTATCCGAGCAGGGCCAGACCGAACAGGGTTTTCAATCCTTCCTCAAGGCGGTCACAGAAGCCGTCAACGTCACCAACGAGGCGTACCAACGCGGTGGCGGCATGGCGGGGATTTCCACCGGTCTGGCCGATCTCGACAAGCAATTGGGTGGCCTGCACCCGTCCGACCTGATCATTTTGGCCGGGCGTCCGTCGATGGGTAAGACATCGCTGGCAACAAACGTCGCATTTAACGTGGCCAAGGCCTACAAGCGCGGCACCAAGCCGGACGGCTCTGAAGGTGCGATCGACGGCGGTGTGGTTGGGTTCTTTTCACTCGAAATGAGCGCCGAACAGCTTGCGGGCCGGGTTCTGGCCGAGGCTTCCGAGATCTCCAGTCACAAAATCCGCCAGGGCGACATGACCGAGTCCGAGTTCCGCCGCTTCGTTGACGCCGCGAAAGAACTGGAAGCCTGCCCGCTGTTCATTGATGACACCCCCGCCCTGCCAATCTCGCAACTCGCTGCCCGTGCACGGCGGCTGAAGCGGACGCACGGGCTGGATTTGCTGGTGATCGACTACCTTCAGCTCTGCCGCGGAATGGCCGACAACCGCGTCAACGAAATCGCCGAGATTTCGATGGGCATGAAAGCCATCGCCAAGGAACTCAACATCCCGGTCATCGCACTGTCACAGCTCAGCCGACAGGTAGAAAGCCGTGACGACAAACGCCCGCAGCTGTCTGACCTGCGGGAATCGGGCTCGATCGAACAGGATGCCGACGTTGTGATGTTCGTGTTCCGCGAGGAATACTATAAGGAACGCGAAAAACCCGGCGATCACGAGTTGGAAAAGATGGAAGAGTGGAAACAGGCCATGGAGCGGCTGCATGGCAAGGCCGAGGTCATCGTCGGCAAGCAGCGCCACGGCCCCATCGGCACGGTCGAGCTGTCGTTCGAAGCTCAGTTCACCCGATTTGGCAATCTGGTCAAACCTTGGCAACAGGACAGCCAGATCGAGGGCTACTGATCCCTTGACCTACCCGGGCCGATGTGTACGGATCGGGCCATGCAAGCTTGTCTCAATCCCCTACCCCGGCGCGTGATTCTGGCGCGTCATTTCGGGCATCGCCGCAAACGCTTTGCGGGATAGACCGGGGGGCATTTTTGCCCCTGCAATCTTCCCAATATAAGCGAGAGAGACATGACTGAATTCACAGAGATCCCCGTTATTCGTCTGGGTGCACGCCCTGATGAGGAAATCGCGGCCGAGTTTCGTTCGGCCTACGGCACGACTGGTTTCGGCTATATCGAAGATCACGGAATAGACCCGCAGCTGATGCGCGATGTGTTCGAAGCGTCAAAACAGTTTCACGCGCTGCCGCTGGATCAAAAGCTGGCAATCGCAGTCGACCACACGCATCGCGGATACATCGCCATCAACACATCGACAGATGTGAACTCAACACTGGCCGATGTAAAAAAACCCAACCAATCCGCCAGCTTCATGATGATGCGCGAGGATGCTGGCGTTGATCCCGATATCTACCTCTCGGGTCCAAACCGATGGCCTGATCTACCGGATTTTCGCGACACCCTGGAAACCTACGTTAAGGCTATGTCGGCCCTTGGACGCAGATTGATGCATATCGCGCTGATCGCTTGCGAGGCGCAGGATTTCTCGGTCCTTTCCGCGTTTGATGAGCCTACATTCTGGCTGCGTCTGCTTCACTATCCTCCGCAAGCAAAGACCAGCCCCGATGATCTGTTCGGCTCGGCCCCGCACACTGATTTCGGATGCCTAACGCTGCTTGCTCAAGATCAGGTGGGCGGCTTGCAGGTCAAAACACCGTCAGGGCATTGGGTTGACGTTCCGTCCCGTCGCGACGCCTTTGTCGTCAATGTCGGGGATATGCTGCACCGGATGTCGAACGGCCGCCTGCTTTCGACGCCGCATCGGGTCATCAACCGTTCGGGCCGTGAACGATATAGCGTTCCGTTCTTCTTTGATCCTCATGTCAGCACAATCATCGAACCCCTACCCGGGACCGGCCAACCTCAGTTTAGCCCCTTATTATTTGCGGATTTCCTGCGTTCCGAGCTGGAAGCGGCCTATGAGGCGCATAAACCCGCCAAGAATTAAGGTGCTCCCCCTTGACCTGGGCCAATCCTATGTGATGAACGGCGTTTATGAGTACCGCACATCTGACGATAAATCTGCACGCGCTCGCCCAGAACTGGCAGGCGCTTGACGCAAAGACCCAGGTTGAGACTGGCGCAGTGGTCAAAGCTGACGCTTACGGGTTAGGTGCCGGTCCGGTCGCCTCTGCGCTGGCTGAGGAAGGCGTTGCAAAATTCTTCGTCGCCGTTGCCGAGGAAGGCGTGGCCGTGCGTGAGGCTGTGGGCCCCGGCCCGCTGGTTGCGGTGTTTTCCGGACATATGGAGGGTGACACGGATCTGCTGCGCCAGCATGATCTGACGCCGTTGATCAACTCGCCCGAACAATTCAAGCGTCATCGTCAGGCCCTGCCCGATCATGGCTTTGGTATCCAGCTCGACAGCGGTATGAATCGCCTTGGGCTTGAGCCTGCGGACTGGGCCGAACTGCGGCACGAAGCTCTTGCCCTGGACCCGCTGGTCGTGATGTCGCATTTGGCCTGCGGGGATGAGCCTGAACACCCTATGAACCGCCAACAGTTGAACACGTTCAAACAGATGACCGATGGCGTCGATGCGCCTCGCTCGCTTGCGGCGACGGGTGGTACTCTGATGGGGCCGGAATTCCACTTTGACTTTTGCCGCCCAGGGATTGGCCTGTACGGCGGGATGCCCTTTGCCGGGGCCAAGCCGGTCGTCACCGTCGATATGCCGGTGATTCAAGTGCGCGACGTCGCCGTGGGCGAGACCGTCGGCTACGGCAACAGCTGGAGCGCGCGCCGCCCGTCGAAGATTGCGACCGTTGCGGCCGGTTATGCCGATGGGCTGCATCGCGCCATTGGGGGCGGCATCGATACATTCGCTGGTGATCAGCCCTGCCCGGTGGTAGGACGTATCTCGATGGACCTGATCACCGTGGATGTGACTGACTTGCCGTATAAACCTGATCGCCTGCGTATCCTGAACGGGCACCAAACCGTCGATGATCTGGCCGAAGCCGCTGGCACCATCGGCTATGAAATTCTGACCTCGCTCGGCAGTCGCTTTTCGCGGGGCTACGTGGAATGAATCCCGTTTCATTGCTGGGTGAGCTGGGGCGTTCTATCCTGACCATGCTCGCCGCGTTTGGCCGCGTCGCGCTGTTCGCGCTCGACGCGGTTTCGCACATTTTTCGACCACCGTTTTATCCGCGCGAGTTCGGCATCGCCCTGCTGAATATCGGCTGGTTGTCCCTGCCCGTGGTCGGCCTGACCGCCATCTTCACCGGCGGCGCGTTGGCGCTGCAGATCTACGCAGGCGGCGCGCGTTTCAACGCCGAAGCCGTTGTGCCCCAGATCGTCGCCATAGGCATGGTGCGAGAGCTTGGCCCGGTGCTGGTCGGCCTGATGATCGCCGCCCGCGTGACGTCTTCGATCGCCGCCGAGATTGCGACGATGAAAGTGACCGAGCAGATCGACGCTCTGGTCACATTGTCCACCCATCCGATGAAATACCTCACCGCCCCACGCGTGCTGGCCGCCCTGATCACGGTTCCAGCGCTGGTCGGGGTCGGAGATATCATCGGCATTGCAGGCGGCTACACCGTCGCGACGCAAAATCTGGGCTTCAACCCGGCAGCCTATCTGAAAAACACCGTCGATTTCCTTGAAGCGCGGGATATCGTTTCGTCACTCGTCAAAGGTGCCGCCTTCGGTGTGATCGCCGCCATCATGGGCTGCTATTACGGCATGTCATCGGGCCGCGGCGCGCAGGGCGTGGGCCGCGCCACCAAGGGCTCGGTCGAGGCTGCTGCCGTGCTGATCCTCGCCGCCAATTTCGTTCTTACAGGGGTGTTCTTCTCGCTATGATCCGGATGGAGAACGTACATAAGGCCTTTGACGACAACCACGTCCTGCAAGGCATGAACCTTGAGATCCCCAAGGGCACCTCGATGGTCATCATCGGCGGTTCTGGAACTGGCAAATCCGTGGCGTTGAAATGTATCCTCGGCCTGATCAAACCCGACAGCGGCATGATCTACGTCGACGGCAAAGACGCCGCGAAAGGCGACCGCGATGCGTTTCTGGCCCGCTTTGGAATGCTGTTTCAGGGCGCGGCGCTGTTCGACTCGCTGCCCGTCTGGCAAAACGTCGCCTTCCGCCTGCTGCGCGGCTCGTTGAAACGCCCCGCTGATGAAGCCCGCGAAATCGCCATCGAGAAACTGCGCCGCGTGGGCCTGAAATCCAACGTTGCTGACCGGTTCCCGGCCGAGCTGTCGGGCGGCATGCAAAAACGCGTCGGCCTCGCCCGCGCCATCGCCGCCGAGCCCGAGATCATCTTTTTCGATGAGCCTACCACCGGCCTCGACCCCATCATGTCCGGCGTCATCAACGACCTGATCCGCGAAATCGTGACCGAGATGGGCGCCACCGCGATGACCATCACCCACGACATGAGCTCGGTCCGCGCGATTGCCGACAACGTCGCCATGCTGCACGGAGGCGTGATCCAGTGGACCGGGCCTGTGGGTCAGATGGACGCCTCGGATGATCCTTATGTGGAGCAGTTCATCAGCGGCAGTGCTGAGGGGCCGATTGAGGCGGTGCGCTAATCTTTCTCACTCACTAGCCAGTTTTTCGCGCTTGCGACAACCTCATCTGGAAGCAATTCGGCTTTTCGAGATTCGAGATTTAACAAGACGCATTTGAACACTGTTGAGAATACAGTTTTTCTGTCGGCAGAGCGCAGCAATCTGTGTCGGAAGGTGACCGACTTCCCGCCTATCTCGAGTACCTCACTCTCCATCTGAATAGCCTCCCCCGCTCGAAGTTCGGCGAAGAAACTACTCTCCGCATGTACCACTGCAAATGATAGCTTCCGTCCCGAACGCATATCGTCTGCGTTCAATCCCATCTCCGATTGGATAGCAAACACCGAATCTGAGCAAGCCGCAAAGTACCGCGAGACATTCATATGCCCCAGAAAATCGCAATCCGAAGGATCAACAATTGACTTGAAAGCCACAAAAGCTGGCATCTGAGGTCTCCCCACTGACAAAAACGAGTTTGAATTCTTGAATTAAGCTAACACATAACTGAAACGCGTCGCCCGATAGGCGGCGGAACACCTAAAAAGTACATATGACCCTCCGCCTCGCCACCCTATCCCTCCTGATCCTCTACCCCATCGCGTGGTTCGCCCCGCTGATGCGCGCCGGTCTGCTCCCGATCTTCGGCCTCAGTGAAATCAGCGTCATCACCGGGCTCCAGTCCTTGTGGAAGTCCGACATCTTCCTCGCGTTGATCGTTACCGTCTTCGCCCTCTTCGCGCCCTACGTCAAAACCATCGGCACCGCGCTGATCCAATGGAACCTGCTGGACCCGCGCGTCCAGCCCGCGCTCAACATCCTCGGCAAGCTGGCGATGGCCGATATCTTCCTCATCGCGCTCTACATCACGCTGGCCAAAGGCATCTCATACGCCACCATCGAAACCGCATGGGGTCTCTACCTGTTCACCGGCTGCATTCTGGCCTCACTTGCACTGGGCCATATTACAGAGATGACATTTGGATCACGAAAACCTCAGACCTAATTGATTGAAAACAGATTTCTGAGTATCATCTTTATATTTCGAGCAGTAAATTTTGTAGTTTTCGGGTCCGTAGCGGATCACTTCGCGTCTGTTTAACCTTCCGCTTCGGCCCGGTTTTTGTACCGGTTGAAGAAGGAGAACGACGATCATGGCCGCCCTCCACACAATAACATTGCAATTTCAGAATACCTTATTAAGGCTCACTTTTTTCCTGATCTGCGCCGCAGCATTGTTCGCGGTGACGACCACCATTTTATCCGCGATTGGCATCCTGCCCTGGCTCTCGTTGCAGGCCGGTCTCAGCAACGGTGCAACGATTGACGCAGGCGTATATGTTCAGGCCGGATTGACCGCCCTGATCCTGATGCTGGTCTTCTATCTGCCATCGAACGCCCGCATGATGGCGCTTGAAAACACCCATCGTAAGTTCACAATGAATATGCAGGACGTGGCCGGGGCCTATCAGGTCGCCCATGCCGCCGACCGCAGCGGCGCCTTTGCGCTGGCCTCCGAATTCGACGCGGTGAAAGAGCGCATGGCCTTCCTGCGCGATCACCCCGATTTGCAGGGGCTCGAACCGCAGGTGCTGGAACTGGCTGCTCAGATGAGCCAGATCAGTCAGGAACTGGCCGAGACCTATGGGGACACAAAGGTCGAACGCGCCCGTGCCTTCCTGCGGCAACGTCAGGAAGAGGTCGAACAATTCCAGCAGCGCATCGAGGAAGCCCAAATCATCCAGCACGAGCTGCGCCAATGGACCCGAGACATCGAGATCGAGGAATCCATCGCCAAATCGCAACTCGCGCGCCTCAGGGATGAGCTGTTCGATCTGCTTCCGGAACTGTCGGCGCAATTGCAATCCCCCACGGACGATCAAACACCGGGCAGCGTGGTCGCGATGACCCCGCCGCGTGCCGCGGAATAGGCGCGTCTAGCGCCCGCAGCGGAATAGGCGCGTCTAGCGCCCGCAGCGGACGATGGCCCGAAGGGCCTGAGGACGTGGCGCGCCACCGGCGGTGAGGAAAGCCAGCAAGGGCTTGAAGAACCGCCATTCCTCGGGCACCAAGGGCGACATGGCAAAGACACAATCCTTCACCTGCTCCGCCTGCGGTGCCTCACATACACGATGGTCAGGCCGCTGCGACGGCTGCGGCGAATGGAACACCATCGTTCAGGAAGCCCCGCTTTCGGCGGGACCAGCCAAGAAGTCGCTCGGGGGCAAGCGCGGTCAATCCATCGCGCTCACCGACCTCTCGACCGAGGAAACACCCCCGCCCCGCACTCTCTGCGGTGTTGAAGAATTGGACCGTGTCCTCGGCGGCGGTCTTGTCCCTGCATCGGCGCTGCTAGTGGGCGGTGACCCCGGCATCGGCAAATCGACCCTCTTACTGCAAGCTGCAGCACGTTTTGCCCGCAAAGGTGTCAAAACCATCTACGTCTCGGGCGAGGAGGCCAGCGCACAGGTTAGGATGCGCGCGCGCCGGTTAGGTCTGGAAGAGTCGCCGGTGCAATTGGCCGCTGAAACCAACCTTCGGGACATCCTCACGACGCTAGAGGCAGAAAAACCCGGCCTCGCCATCATCGACTCGATCCAGACGATGTGGGCCGACAATGTCGACAGCGCGCCGGGCTCGGTGTCGCAGGTGCGCGCCGCAGCGCATGAGCTGACGACATTTGCAAAACGCCACGGCGTATCGATCATCATGGTTGGCCACGTCACCAAAGAAGGCCAGATCGCTGGCCCCCGTGTAGTCGAACATATGGTCGACACCGTGCTTTACTTCGAAGGCGAACGCGGGCACCAGTTCCGCATCCTGCGCGCCGTTAAGAACCGCTTTGGCCCAGCGGATGAGATTGGCGTCTTCGAAATGACCGGCAAAGGGCTGGCGCAAGTCACCAACCCCTCGGCCCTGTTCCTATCGGAACGCGGTAAGCCCAGCCCAGGTTCCGCCGTATTCGCAGGTATCGAAGGCACCCGCCCCGTGCTGGTCGAATTGCAAGCACTGGTGGCGCCGTCCCCCCATTCCCAGCCCCGCCGCACGGTTGTGGGATGGGATAGCGGGCGGCTCGCCATGATCCTTGCAGTGCTCGAAGCACGCTGCGGCATCCCCTTTGCCGGGCTTGATGTCTACCTGAACGTCGCCGGAGGGCTGAAAGTCAGCGAACCTGCTGCCGACCTCGCCGTTGCTGCTGCACTGCTCAGCGCTCGTGAAGACACCGCCCTGCCTGCCGATACGGTCGTTTTCGGAGAAATCTCGCTATCCGGGGCACTTAGACCAGCCCCGCAGACCGAAAACAGGTTGAAAGAAGCGCAAAAACTTGGTTTCACAGCGGCAATTGCTCCGGCAGGTGGCAAAACTGGCACTGTGGCAGGTCTGACACTCACCCGACCCTCTGATTTGGTGGGGTTTGTTGGCGAAACCTTCGGAGCAGGGTAAAGTCGCGCCTTGAGGGGCAGAAAACGAACAGGCGAGGGCCATGGAAGGTTTTACAATAATTGACGGGGTTGTGGCCCTGATCATCGTGCTGTCGGGCTTGCTGGCCTATTCGCGCGGTTTCATGCGCGAGGTTTTGGCCATCGCAGGTTGGGTCGCCGCGGCAGTTCTAGCATTCATCTTTGCGCCGCAGGCTGTGCCGCTGGTCAAAGAAGTGCCAGTGGTCGGTGAATTCCTGCGCGATAGCTGTGAGCTTTCGGTGATTACCGGCTTTGCCGCCGTCTTCGCCATTGCACTGATCGTGGTCAGCATCTTCACGCCGCTATTCTCTTCACTGGTGCAGCGTTCTGCGCTTGGCGGCCTGGATCAGGCGCTTGGCTTCTTCTTTGGAATCGCACGCGGCATATTGCTGGTTGCGATTGCGTTCTTCGTCTACGACACCGTGATGACCGGTCAATCCTACACGATGGTCGATGAAAGCCGCTCGGCCAAGGTGTTCGAACAGTTCAGCAGCAAGATCGAGGAACAAAACCCCGAGGCGGCGTTGGGTTGGGTTACCGCCCAGTACGAAGAGCTGGTCGCAAGCTGCACCGCCGACAACGCCTCTGAGGGTTAATCAAACCAAATTCCAAAGAAAAGCCCGGTTTCAGCCGGGCTTTTTTGCGTTTGGTTCGGAAAAATCAGATAAACCCTTCGCCACCACAAATATTGCACCGGATGGTCTTCAGGCCAAAGCATCCGTCACATCGGCTTGAGATCGGCTTGCCATACTGGTCTCGGCTCTTGATCACTTCACCGGTTCCCTTGCAGATCTCGCAGGGTGCGCGCCCTGCCCCACGACATCGGTGGCAACGCCGCTTGACAGGTTTGTCCTTCGGTGTGTTTTGCTTGTGTTGCCACATGGCGTCTGCTCCACCAGGTATTGCCGGACTGCATGCAAAAAACCTTCGTAATGATATGACAGCATAGGTCTGTACATTTGTCATCCTAAACCCGCGGCGTGTACAATTCGCACCTGCGTCAAATCGCGAATGTGATCCTTTGATGACACACGCATCGTTTGGCATTATGTGGAGGCCATACCGACATGGAATCGGAGCTGCCGACCTTGCTGTATCTGTTTTCTTATGCGCTAGCCGCTTTCGTGCTTGTGCCTGAGTCCCGTGCAAACGGACCAAAACACACCATTCAGATACCCGTCCGCACCCGATCCGACCTGAACGCCATCCTAAGCAAGTCATAGAAATTGGAGCCCGTGTATGTGTGGGATTTTGGGGATCGCAAGCCGGACACATGATGTCTTTGCGGAAATCTATGACGGCTTGCTGATGCTTCAGCACCGAGGTCAGGACGCTTCGGGGATCGTCACCTACAACGGCGAGTTCTTCCGTGAGAAGAAAGCAAATGGTCTCGTCAAAGACGTGTTCAATGCCAGTGACGCCGAAACCCTGTTGGGAAAGGTCGGCATGGGCCATGTTCGCTATCCAACCGCTGGCTCGCTCAGCGCGGCCGAGGCGCAACCATTTTTCGTGAACGCGCCTTATGGCATCTATCTGGTTCACAACGGCAACATCACCAATACCGAAGAACAGCGCGAAAAGGTAACTGCCAAATACAGCCGTCACCTGCGCACAACTTCGGATTCAGAGGTCCTTCTGAACGTACTGGCCGACAAGGTCGCTGATGCGATCAAGGTCAATGGTAATGCTGATCCGATCCGCAACCTGTTTGCCGGTGTCAAAATGACGATGGAGCGGGTTCAGGGGGCGTATTCGGTGATCTGCCTCGTCGCGGGCGTCGGGATGCTGGCCTTCCGCGATCCTTACGGCATCCGACCTTTGTCTGTTGCCAAACGTGCTGCAACGGGTGACGGCGATGATTATGCCTTTGCGTCCGAAGATGTGGCATTCGGCATCAACGGTTTTGACAAGCTGCGCGACCTAGGTCCCGGCGAGGCGATCCTTATCGACCTCGACGGCAATATGCACGAGTTCCAGGCCGTTGAAGGTAAACTGACACCCTGCATCTTCGAGTATGTCTATCTGGCCCGACCGGATTCGTTGCTGGATGGGGTGTCGGTTTACAAAACCCAGATGCGCATGGGGCAAACGCTGGCCAAGCAAATTCAGGACTCGGGACTTGAGATCGACCGGATCATCCCTGTGCCAGATAGCGCCCGCCCTGTCGCGCTTGAGGCCGCAAAGATCACAGGCATTCCCTATCGCGAGGGGCTTGTTAAGAACCGTTATGTTGGCCGCACCTTCATCATGCCGGGCCAGGAAGAACGGCAGAAATCCGTGCGACGCAAACTGAACGCGGTGCCTTTGGAGTTTGACGGTCATAACGTACTGCTGATCGACGATTCGATCGTGCGCGGCAATACAATCAAAAAGATCGTCCAGATGTGCCGTGAGGCCGGCGCCAAAAAGGTCTATATCGCCAGCGCCTCGCCCCCGGTGAAATACCCCAATGTCTATGGCATCGATATGCCAACCCGACACGAGCTTGTCGCGAATGGCAAAGAGATCAAGGAGATTCGCGAAGAACTGGGTGCGGATGCGCTGTTCTACCAACATCTCGACGATCTGATCTGGGCTGCCAAGGAAGGCAACCCCGAGATCGAAGCCTTTGACTGTTCCTGCTTTGACGGCAACTACGTCACCGGCGTCGACGAGGAATATCTGGGTAGTCTGGAAAACAGCAGTCGGGTCAGCAAAAAGCGTGAGGATATGCAGGTGGTCGGCAGTTCGTGGAACGCGGCGAAACTTGCCTCGGGGTGATCGGGCGAATCGCTTTGTCCTGAGGCGCCGGCCAGGAGACTTGCGCTAGCGGCCATAGGTCAGAATCCGCCGACAACCTATTGCTGAACAGGCTGCATTTGCAAAGGGTTCGGTATGCGGCATTCGAACCGCTTCCAACCGAGTGCTGCCGGCCTTTTGGTCCGGCAAAGCCCGTGTTACCCGGATGCCGAAAACCACTCACAAAACGGGGTCCGGGCGCGCAGCTCGGCCACAGATCATGGCAAACGCAACGGTGAAAAGCGCCGCCACACAAGCGGGGGCGCTCAAGAAGAACGCGGTCTCGGTATTGGGCATTTTTGGGCCCAAGGCGGACCTACAAGCCCTGGTCCGCATGTCGTCGGGGCGCATTAAGAAAGTGAAACCCGGCAGTCGTGTCGGCCCGGGTAAGGTGGTCGCCATTGATGAAAATGGCGTTGTGCTGCGACAAAGCGGCCAGAACCGCCGGATCGACATCCCCGGCAGCTGATCCTGACTTGACGCCCTGCGCGTGCAGGTTCAAACCCCCCTCATGACCGATCAGACCAAAATCGCCCTTATCACCGGGGCTTCTCGCGGGTTGGGCGCGGCGCTGGCCGAAGCGCTGGCCCCCGACTATCACATCGTCGCTGTCGCTCGCACTCAGGGCGGGCTGGAAGAGCTGGATGACCGCATCCAGGCGAAGGGTGGCTCGGCCACTCTGGCCCCCATGGACATCACCGATCCCAATGCGATGGCGACCCTGTGCCGGGGCATTCACGATCGCTGGGGCAAGATCGATTTGTGGTTGCATACTGCAATCCATACCTCAGCCCTGACGCCAGTGCATTTCGTTGATCCGAAGGAATGGAACAAGGCAGCCAGCATCAATGCAAACGCCACCTCGGTTCTGATCCCGTATGTCGCGCCTTTGTTGGGCGAAACTGGCCATGCCGTGTTCTTCGATGACCCGAAGGCAGGCGAGAAGTTCTATGGCATCTACGGCGCCACCAAAGCGGCGCAGATGGCGCTGGCTCGCAGCTGGGCGACCGAGACCGCGCGGACAGGACCGCGCGTGTCGATTGTTGAGCCTGCACCGATGCCGACCGCCGTACGTGCGCGTTTCCATCCCGGTGAGGATCGGGATGTATTAACCAGCACTGCGGATGAGGCGGCGCGGATTATAGCACTGTTGTGAGAATGGCCCTGACGGGCCATGCCTCCGGCGGAGGTATTTCTGGCCAGATGAAGCGCGCGGACTAACCGATATGGACGCCGTTTCGCCCGGCGAGGTCGACGAAGAATTGCCAGGCGACGCGGCCCGAGCGTGCCCCCCGGGTGGCTTGCCACTCGATGGCTTCGGCGCGCAGAGTTTCGGGATCAACCTTGACGCCATGAGCGGCGCAGTAGCGATCGATCATCGCTAGATATTCGTCCTGATCGCAGGGGTGGAACCCCAGCCACAGGCCGAAACGGTCAGAGAGTGAGACCTTCTCCTCGACCGCCTCGGACGGATTAATGGCGCTGGAGCGTTCGTTTTCGATCATGTCGCGCGGCATCAGGTGGCGGCGGTTTGATGTGGCGTAGAACACAACGTTTTCCGGGCGACCTTCGATACCGCCATCCAGCACGGCCTTGAGCGATTTGTAATGCTGGTCATCGTGGCTGAACGACAAATCATCGCAAAACAGGATGAACCTGTGCGGCGCGGCACGCAAGTGGTTCAGCAAGCGCGCGACCGAGCCCATATCCTCGCGCTGCAATTCGACCAGTTTCAGGTCAGGATGCTCATCCTGCAACGTACCGTGCACCGCTTTGACGAGGCTGGATTTCCCCATTCCGCGCGCGCCCCACAAGAGCGCGTTATTAGCCTTGTAACCCGCAGCAAAGCGGCGCGTGTTGTCCAGCAACGTATCGCGGGAGCGGTTGATCCCCACCAATAGATCAAGGTCGACCCGATTGACCTGTGTGACGGGTTCCAGCCGGTCAGGCTCGACATGCCAGACGAAAGCCGGGGCCGCGTTGAAATCAGGTGTCGCCAGCGGCGCGGGCGCCATGCGTTCCAACGCGTCCGCAATGCGATTCAGGGCTTGGTCGTCCATCGGCTCCTCCGGGATGTTCTGGCGGAGTTCAACCATGTTCCGATCAACACAACAAGAGTAGCAATTGAAAAAGGCGCGCCTACCTTAGGCGCGCCTTTAAAGCTATTGGAACAGGTTACTTGTTCTCTTCGTAATCCTGCATCACGTCTGCGTCGGCTTCGGCCTCTTCATCGTCGTAGTATCCATCGGCGCGCAACTGTTCTTCGCGCTTCTTCTCGACACGGGCGACCAGGAATATTGAAATTTCATAGAGCCCGTAAACTACGACAAAGAGGATGATCTGGGTGATCACGTCCGGCGGTGTGACAATCGCAGCCAACACCAGAATGCCTACCACCGCATATTTACGCACTGCCCCCAGACCTTCGGCACTGACAAGTCCGGCCTTACCCATCAGTGTCAGCAATACGGGCAATTGAAAGCACAGGCCAAAGGCAACGATGAACTTGATGGTCAGGTTGAGATATTCCTGCGCCGAACCCTGAAACACCACGCTCAAAGGTGCGGTTGCGCCTTCTGCTACAGCTTCCCCTTCCGCTCCAAACTGCTGGAAACCGAGGAAGAAGTCATAGGCCAGTGGCGTGACCACATAAAAAGCGAAGCTTGCGCCCAGCAGGAACATGAAGGGAGAGGCCAGCATGAACGGCAGAAACGCGTTCTTTTCCGATTTATACAGGCCCGGCGCCACGAACCTCCACATCTGCATCCCGATATAGGGAAAGGCCAGAATGAACCCGCCCAGCAGCGAAACCTTGATCGCTACAAAGAACCCTTCCTGCGGCGAGATGAAGATCAGCCCGCAATCCTGTCCACGCTCGGTCAACACCTCACATAGCGGTTGCGTGAGGAAGTTGAACAGTGGCGTGGCCACGGTGAAACAGATGATCATACCGATCAGAAACGCCACAACGCAGTGGATCAGCCGCGTACGTAGCTCGGCCAGGTGCTCGATCAGGGGTGCCGAGCTGTCCTCGATCTCGTCGGTCTTGGTCATGTTTTGCTTTCGGTTTTCAGCGCTGCTTCGGCCTCTTCCGCCTTGGCCAGCGCATCCGCGGCTTCCTTGGCCTTGCGTTCAGCGGCAGCGCGCGCCGTTGTGGCTTGGATCTTCTTGGCTTGCTCTGCTCGCTCGGCGGCCAGCTTGCCGGTCTCGCTGTCAGGGTCGAACTTGGTTGGGTCGATGGATTTGGCCACGTCGCGCGCGGCTTCGTTGATCCCGTCCATCGCTGTACTAACCGGGTTGGTCGCCGCGTTCAGGCCCTTCTTGATCTCATTGACGCCTGCTTCGTCCGCAGCCTCGTTCATTGCAGTGCTGAATTCGCGCGCCATGCCGCGCGCCTTGCCGACGAACCGTCCGACATTGCGGAACAGCACAGGCAGGTCCTTTGGCCCCACCACGATCAACGCGACGATGCCGATGACCAGAAGCTCGGTCCAGCCCAGATCAAACATCTAGGCTCAGACCTTGTCTTTGTCAGTCTCAGGCGTGACGTCTTTGGCCAGCTCAGACGCGTCTTGTTCCAGCTCTTCCGAACCTTCCTTGATGCCTTTTTTGAACGAGGTAATGCCTTTACCCACTTCACCCATCAGCGAGCTGATCTTGCCGCGTCCAAACAGGACGAGAACCACAACAGCAATCAGCAGGATACCCGGAAGGCCAATATTGTTGAGCATGACTTGTCTCCTTCTACGTCGGCGCAGCGCGCCGTGAATATGTCTGGCCCCGTGTCTACGCCCGTACGGGCATCAGCAAAAGTGCGACAGATCAAATCCGCGCGCAAAATTGAACGGATCATGCGTTTTTTGCGGACTCGCATTTCTCAACTGACAGGTTTATGTCAGTTGATATCACCTAGAAGGACGATATCGAAACCTGGTCTACGGAGAACCACATGACCCATGTCGCAGAAATCGTCACCTTTACCCTTGCCGACGGCACAAAGCCCGAACAGTTCGTCAGGCTAAGCCAAGCCTCCGAAGCCTTCGTCCGCGCGGCTCCCGGCTTTACCCACCGCCAGCTAAGTCATGGCGAAGATGGCCGCTGGACCGACTATGTCGTCTGGACCGATATGAAATCCGCAAAGGATGCCGCTGCTGCATTCATGCAGCAGGATTTTGCACCCGCTCTGATGGCGGCAATCAACCCCGACAGCGCCCAGATGCGTCACGAGACCGTGCTATGGAACATGACCGCCTAAGGGCGGCTCAGACGGCGTGTCATGCGCCGCACTGACCGCCTGTTCGACATCATACAGATCCTGCGCGATGGAAACTTGCACCGCGCGCAGGACATCGCGGACCGACTTGAGGTGTCGGTCCGTACGATCTATCGCGATATGGGCACGTTGGTGGCCTCGGGCGTTCCTGTAGAAGGCGAACGCGGCGTAGGTTACTTGGTGCGTGAACAGATCACGCTGCCCCCGCTAAACCTGACACCCGCCGAGCTTGAGGCTCTGAACCTCGGCATGGCGATCGTTGCCGAGGCCGCCGATCCCGATCTTAAATCCGCCGCGGAATCTCTGGCCGAGAAAATCGACGCCGTCTTGCCCACGCAGGTCATTGCCGAGGCCGACAGCTGGAAATTCGCGGTCTATCCCTTCGCTGATGTCGTACGCGGAATGGCACATATGGCCCCGATCCGCGCCGCGATCAAATCGCGCCAGAAATTGCAGCTCAGCTACCGTCGCATTGACGGCGCGCTGACCGAACGCACTATACGACCGCTAAATATGGAATACTGGGGCCGTGTGTGGACACTGACTGCCTGGTGCGAGCTGCGCAACGACTTCCGCGTCTTCCGCATCGACCTGATAGAAAACGTCACGCCTCTGCCGGAACTCTTTACTGACGAACCGGGTAAACGGCTCAGCGACTACGATCCCAATGCGTGATCCGTCCTTCAACTGGCCCCAATTACCTCCGCCGGAGGCATGGCCCGGAACGGGCCATTTCGGTCACTTCAGGTAAGGCTCGGGATCAACCGACTCGAACCCTTTGCGCACTTCGAAGTGCACATATGCATTGTCGCCCCCGCGAAGCGAGGCGATCTTCTGTCCCCGTCGCACCCGATCACCTTTCTTGATGGTGATATTGTCGACATTGGCATAAACAGTCAGCAAGTCATTGTTGTGTTTCACAACGATGATCGGAACCTGATCCGCATCCGCGGTGATCGCGGCGACCGTGCCTGCCTCGGCCGCACTGACCGACGCGCCTGGCGCTGCGGCGATATCTATCCCCTCATTCTTACCCTTCTTGTAGGTCCGAATGATGGTGCCGCTCACCGGACTTGCCAGCGCCGAGCTTCCCGAATTGGTCGGGGCCTCGGCTGTGATATCCGGCGCAGGCGTTGCCGCGGCAACTTTCTCATCCGGCAATGGCTGCGTCGCGCTCGGCGGCGTAGGAGTTGGTGAGCCTTCGCCCGGTTGGGTTACCGCAGTTGCCGTGGCGGCCGGCGCTGCTGCCCGAGGTGCCGGTTGATTCTTGACCGGGATCAACAGGTACTGGTCTTCGCGCACCATAAAGTCTGGTCCCAAACCGTTCCATTCTGCCAGAGACTCCACAGGCACCTGATAGAGGCGCGAAATTGTATAGGCTGTCTCACCCCGCTTGACCTTGTGCCGGATCGGCTCAGGCCCCGTAGCAACTGGTGCCGGAGCCGCAGCAGGTTGCGCGGGCTCCAATGTCGATGTCTGTACAGATCCTGTGTCCGGTGCCTCGTCAATCGCGGTTCCGGCAATGGTCGCAATATCAACATTGCTCGTCCCACCGACCGAGCGCGGCAAGGCCAAAACTTCACCGTCTCGCAGGCTGTCATTTGGCTGCAATCCGTTAAACCGGGCCAATTCGGCCACCGGCATGCCGATCCGGGTGGCGACCTCGCCAACTGTATCCCCACGGCGGGCTACCGCGACCTGATAGTTCGGATAGGTGATCACGCCACGCGCATCCGGCGTCGGGCGGTTGGCGGTCGCTGCAAGGGCGGCATCTGCAGTGGAGAACCCGCCGACATTGCCGCGCAGGTCATAGTCATATGGCCCTTCACACCCGGCCAGAATTGCCAGTGCGGCAACACCTGTCGCATAGCGGCGCATTGCTGATTTGGAAACTGCTCTCATTTTACTGTCCTCAACACCTGCCCCTGTTCTCCGGGGTTCTAGCGCCTCTAATATACCTTTACGCTCCGTCTTTTCCCAGCCCCTCAAGCAAGGGCACAAAACGAACCGGCAACAATTCGTCGTAGTCCAGACCGGTTTCAGTGCGCGTGACCCGGATTAGGGTCTGCACCGCGTCCGACTGGCCCACGGGTAACACCATGATACCGCCGATTTTCAACTGCGCCAAGAGCGGCCCCGGAGGATCTTCGGCGGCCGCGGTCACAATGATACGGTCAAACGGGGCCTGTTCGGACAGGCCAAACGATCCATCCGACAGCATCGCAGTCACATTCGTCAGCCCCAGCTCACGGAACAGTTCTCCCGTTTCGCGCACCAGCCTCTTGTGCCGCTCAACCGTGTAGACCCGGCGCGCCAGCTTGGACAGGATCGCCGCCTGATAGCCCGAGCCGGTGCCGACCTCTAGAACCGTATCACGCGGACGCACCTGCAGCGCCTGCGTCATCAGCCCCACAACCGAAGGCTGGCTGATGGTCTGTCCACAGGCAATCGGTAGCGGAGTGTCCTCATAGGCCCGGTCCGCGAACAGGCCTTTGACAAACTGCCCCCGGTCAACCTGCTCCATCGCCGCCAGCACACGTGCATCCGTTACCCCGCGCGAGCGCAGGGCAAACAGGAACTGCATTATGGTTTCTGCGCTTGGCCCAGTCATTCGATGACCTTTAGCGCCTCGAGCGTGTCATATGCTGTCAGATCAGCGCGCATCGGAGTGACCGAGATATACCCTTCCAGATTGACCGCCGCATCCGTGCCCGGAGCGGTCGGGTTATGCTGATACCCGCCCTTAATCCAAAGGAACCGGCGACCCGAGGGCGAGCTGTGCGGCTCGACAGAGAAATGTGTATCGCGTCGGTACCCCTGCGGGGCCACGCGCGTACCCAGCACCTCATCTGCGGGAACCGGAGGGAAATTCACATTATAGAACAGACGATAGTCGCCCTGCTGCTCGGGTGTCGCATCAAGAATGCGGCGCACCAGATCGGCCCCAAATTTGGCAGCCGCCTCAAACGGATCGTCCAGCCCCAGATTGCGCGGCCCGAAATACTGAGACAAGGCAATCGCGGGCACACCTTGCAGCGCCGCCTCCATCGCGCCGCCGATAGTACCCGAATACAGCGTGTTTTCAGCCGAGTTGTTGCCCCGGTTTACCCCTGACAACACCAGATCGGGCGGGGCGTCCTTCATCACGTCGTGCAAACCGGCCAACACGCAATCCGCCGGAGACCCTTCGGCGGCATAGCGGCGCTCGCCTAGTTTGGCGACCATCATTGGGTGGGTATAGCTAATGCAATGGCCCACGCCTGACTGCTCAAAGGCAGGCGCGACGACCCAGACCTCGCCATCGGGACCGGCCAGTTCAGCCGCGATCGCTTCAAGCACAATCAGTCCCGGCGCATTGATGCCGTCATCATTGGTCAGAAGAATTCGCATGCCCGGTCCACCCCTCGTTTTGCCCTTGATAGACCCGCCTCAGCGCTGCGACAAGCAATGCACATGCGCAATCTGAGGCTTTCACGCACCACTTGGATGAAAATGCAGGATTTGAGCGTCAGGCCGGGAACACAAAACACCGGTCGCGGCGAATGGTCAGCCACATGACACGGCCCTCTTTGGGCACAAAGACGTTCGGAACCGTCGCCTTCAGGATCGAGCCATCATAGTCCATGCGAAACTCGACAAGGCTTTCATTTCCCAAAAACCGAGCACGCTCAACCACGCCTCGGGCGGCAATGCCGTCTGTCGGCGTCGGCGCAGGCCCTTTGCCATTGCGGTCGAAGTCCAGCTTGACGTGCTGGGGTCGAAACACGATTTCAACATCGGTTGCGTCCGGCACACCGGGCGCAAGAAAACGGCCAAACGGAGTATGCGCCAACGCACCATTAACTTGAGCCTTCAACACATTGATATCACTAAAAAACGAAACTGCTGCCTTGTCTGCAGGCCGGGTATAGACATTGTATGGCGCCCCCTGCTGCACAATCTTGCCACGCCGCATCAGCGCGATTTCATCAGCCATTCGCATCGCCTCGTCCGGCTCATGCGTGACCAACAGAACAGCAGCGTCCTCTTCTTTGAGGACTGCGAGCGTTTCGTCCCGAATGCCGTCGCGCAAACGGTTATCGAGGCCCGAGAACGGCTCATCCATCAGCATGATCCGCGGACGTGGGGCCAAAGCACGGGCCAGAGCAACCCGCTGCTGCTCACCCCCAGATAACTGATGCGGAAATCCATCGATGAACCGCATCAGATCGACCTTGGTCAGCAGTTCCTCGACCCGCGCGCGTTTCTGCTCTTTGCTGCCTTTCAGGCCGAACGCGACGTTATCCGCCACGCTGAGATGCGGAAACAGCGCAAAATCCTGAAACATCAGCCCAATCTCGCGCCGTTCGGGCGGTACTCGGAACACCGTGTCACAGATCAGCTTGCCATCTACATAAATCTCGCCCGAGGTCTGCATTTCGACCCCCGCGATCATCCGCAATGTGGTCGACTTTCCGCAGCCCGAAGGCCCCAGCAGGCAAGTCACCTGCCCCGCGTGTACGGTCAACGATACATCATCCACGACCGTCCGCCCGCCAAAGCGCGCAATCAGATTGCGGATTTCCAATCGAGGAGGAGTTGTCGTCACTGTCACCGATGGACCCCATTGCCTTTCCCGATCAATTCCATCGGGCTTAGGCGGGGATAACAACCCCGCCCATCAGGCGCAAGGGATCAGCAGCACCCGGTCGAGGCAGCTTCGCCCTGTACAACAAACGGGCTATCCCCGCCGCAGCCTTCGAAAATCCCGTAATGGGTCGAGAAATCGCCGATAAACTCGAAATGTCGTGCAAAACGGGTGTCTTGCAGCATCATCCACGTGTTGCCACAGACCGGGAATACTTTGCCGGCCTCGATCGTATGGTGGTCATCCAGAACAAATTCATGCGGCGCATGCGGCACTGTGCCCTTGTAGATCACAGCCTGACCGTAATCCTCGCACGCAGGTTCCAACTCCGGCAGCTTGAACAGACGGTAGGTGGCCGAGATAAAGCTCAGCGGTGCGACCCGTTCTTCAAGAATTGGGTTCTCGATGGCCAAAGGCCGATGCGTCACCCGACGGGGATCGCCAAATCCGGCAGCACGCGACATCGACAGAAAATCGTTCCAATAGAGCGCACCCGACAGGCATTCGCCATACAGGATCTCATCCTCGGCCATCGCCTTGGGCACCCGGCGGTCGGCATAGACGTCCGAGAAATACATCTCGCCACCCTCTTTCAGCAGCCGATGCGCACCGCGCAGCACAGCAGCCTTGTCGGTCGCCAGATTGATCACGCAGTTTGAGACGATGATATCGAACGACCCCGGTTCGAGGTCCAGCTCATCCAGCTTTTCGATATAGCCGTGGTGAAACTCGACATTGCTGGCCGAATGTCCGAATGCCATCGCGTGATAGTCCTGATGCGCACGCGCCACGTCGAGCTGCTCAGGCGTCATGTCAACGCCGACGACACGGCCCTTTTCACCGACCATCGCGGATAAAGCATACACATCGCGCCCCGCACCACAGCCCAGATCCAGGATACGCATTCCCTCCAGATCCAACGGAGCAATCAGCCCGCATCCATAGTAACGTGTCAGCACATCATCATGAATTTGCGACAGAATTTTCTTGAAGTGATCCGGCATATCATCCGGAGTACAGCAGGCATTTGTTTGCAAATCCGCGCTGCCTTGCAACACCTCACCGTAGTAGTTCTGCACAGCCTCGTGCTTCATCGGGGCAATCCTTTTGTCACTGGTCTTTTGCAGCTAGTGCAGCAATCCACACCACGCAATCCACCAGCGCCCGATCTGACGAAACCGTGACAGGGCTCAGGCGAGCAGGTCGAAATCGACGCCTGCGTGCACGCGGCCGTTCACTTGAATCTCTAACCGATGCGGCCCAGGAACCAACTTGAACGTTGTTGCATTGCCCTTCAGCTTGTGCCGCTTTCTAAGTGTCAACTGACCACCTGTAAGCGCGGCCTGTTTCAACTTGTGAACCTTGGGTGAGATCTTTCCGCCAGGTCGTTGGAAATGAACGATATAGTCGACCAAGACTGGCTGATCTTCTGCGCCGCTCAGGCGCGTTTCAAACTCCAGCGCATCACCAATCCGGGCCGGACCGTTTACCTGAATCTCAACCGCAATATCTGCATCGGGATCGTATCCAAGCACCTTCATCGCCTTGGGATGCCCAGATTTCACAAGGCCTCGTAATGCATGAGATGTCATCCAGTTCAGTTCATCCTTGTCCTGCCGCCCTGCCTTGCCCCAATCCCGCAGACGTTCCAGCACCAGATCCGGGTCTTTCTTGGTGATATCATTCAGATGATTGGCGACCGAGCGCGTCACATAGCGCGTCCGATCCCCGTGCAACCGGTCCAATAACGGCAATGGGTCTGACATTGCCAAGCCAACGGCCTGCCCCCACGGTAAACGCGGCCGCGTGCCCTCGCTGACCAGACGACGCACGTGATAGCTGGGATGCGTGCACCAAGCCTGCATCCGCGCCATGACCAGTTCGGAGTGGTGATTGAGGAACGGGCGGATCGCCCATTCCATCGAAAATCTCTGGGTCAACTCTTCGAATACATCCAGCGCCAAAGCGGGATGATCCAGGCCGATTGCACAAACCCAATCACCCAAGGGCGCAAAGATAAAGTCTCCGAAGTCATCATCACTTTTGGCGGGGTCCAGCGGAGGCGGCAGCGCCCGCAGAATGACCGGTGCCACTGCCGGCAAATCGCCAGGCACCGATTCTTGCAGACACTCTGCAATCCACGCCATACGCTCTTTCAGTTCAAGCTCGGGCAAACGCGACATCACTTTCGCCGCGAATGCTTCTTCCTTGAAATCGGAATCAACCTTGGCGAACAAGCCCGCAAGAAAGCTTACCTTTTCCGCGTTGAACAACTGATCTTTCAGAGAAAAGTTCTGTGCCATACCTACATCGTCAGATTGGTGCCACCACCGTCCAGCAAAATGTTCTGCCCGACAATGAACCCGGCGTGTTGCGAGCATAGAAACGCGCAGGTCGCCCCAAACTCTTCCCTCGTGCCATAGCGTCTCGCTGGGATGGTTGCAGCGCGTTCAGCCCGTGCCTCGGCCATCGAAATACCTTTCTGCTCTGACACCCCGCCATCCAGCGCGTTCGCGCGGTCGGTGGCGTGGATACCAGGCAGCAGATTATTGATCGTCACGCCATGTGGTGCCACCTGGCGCGATGTGCCCGCAACATAGCCGGTTAATCCAGTTCGCGCCGCATTTGACAGGCCCAGCACCGCAATCGGCGCGCGTACCGACTGCGAGGTGATATTCACCACGCGACCCCAGCCCTTATCCATCATGCCCGGCAGCAGAGCCTTCATGAAAGCTATGGGTGTCAGCATATTGGCATCCAGCGCTTTGATGAAATCATCACGCTCCCAGTCTGACCACATGCCGGGCGGAGGGCCACCCGCGTTTGTGACAAGGATATCAGCACCCTGCGCGGCACTTATCACCTCGGCCTGACCCTCTGGTGTGGTAACATCACAAGCCACTGTCTGCACGGCAATGCCATATGATGATCGCAAACGCGTGGCTTCGGCCTCCAACGTTTCGGCTCCGCGCGCGTTCATCACAAGATCGACGCCGGCCTCGGCCAACGCCTCGGCACAGCCCAATCCCAAGCCTTTGCTGCTGGCACAAACCAGCGCGCGTTTTCCGCGAATTCCCAAGTCCATTCTGACCCTCCCTATCTTCGGCACACATCTAACATCGGCCCGGCAAAGAAGGCCAGAATGGGATCTTGCGGATTAATAAAAGAACTCTTCACGCACGATCTTGCCATCGGCGACGTGATAAACACCGACCTCACGCATATCAAAGCTTTCACCGGTTTCTTTCACCTTGCCCTGCACTTCAAAGATCACGGCAAAGCGGTCGTCACCATGCGGGTACGGGCCACTGACGGACGCGCCCGATACTTCATGAGCGCCTTCCCACCATTCGTGCTTGCCACGAATGGCTTCCAATCCGTGCGTCTCGCGCCCCATGCCCGCAAAATCCTGTCCCTCAACAGAAACAGCATCCGAGGCATAAAGCTTCTCGAGGTTTTCCTTGGCCCGGTTCTCGCGGCATCCAGCAACCAGTTCGTCTGCGATTTCTTTCAAATTCATTGGTCCACTCCATATTTTGTTCACTATATGTTCTTATTGCCACAGCCACATGATTCGAACCACCCCCTTTGTCTTGCCTCAGTTGGATTCCCCGCCTATACGCGCGCTTATGCTTGATACTTCGAACCAACCCACCCTGCCGCCCGAGATCGCTCGTCGCCGGACATTCGCTATCATCTCGCACCCGGATGCGGGCAAGACGACGCTGACGGAAAAGTTTCTACTGTACGGCGGCGCGATCCAGATGGCTGGACAGGTACGCGCCAAGGGTGAGGCACGGCGGACGCGGTCGGACTTCATGCAGATGGAGAAAGATCGCGGTATCTCGGTCTCAGCCTCGGCCATGTCATTCGACTACGGGAACTTCCGGTTCAATCTTGTGGACACACCCGGCCACTCGGATTTCTCCGAAGACACCTATCGCACCCTGACGGCCGTTGACGCCGCCGTCATGGTCATTGACGGTGCGAAAGGTGTGGAAAGCCAGACGCAGAAACTGTTCGAGGTCTGCCGCCTGCGCGATCTGCCGATCCTGACCTTCTGTAACAAGATGGACCGCGAAAGCCGGGATACGTTCGAGATCATCGACGAAATTCAGGAAATGCTGGCGATCGACGTCACACCTGCCGCGTGGCCTATCGGCGTGGGTCGCGATTTCATCGGCTGCTACGACATGCTGCGCGACCGGCTTGAGCTGATGGACCGCGCCGACCGCAACAAGGTGGCCGAAAGCATCCAAATCAATGGTCTGGATGACCCTAAGCTGGCCGAGCATGTGCCCGCTGAATTGCTCGACAAGCTGCTGGAAGAGGTTGAGATGGCGCGCGAATTGCTGCCCAAGCTCGACCCTCAGGCCGTGCTTGAGGGGCACATGACGCCGATCTGGTTTGGTTCGGCCATCAACTCGTTTGGCGTCAAGGAACTGATGGAGGGTATCGGCGCCTATGGTCCGCAGCCGCAGGTTCAGTCGGCTGAGCCCCGTCAGATCGCGCCCGATGAAAAGAAGGTCGCCGGTTTCGTGTTCAAGGTGCAGGCCAATATGGACCCCAAACACCGCGACCGGGTGGCCTTTGTCCGCATGGCCTCGGGCCATTTCAAACGTGGCATGAAGCTAACGCATGTGCGATCGAAGAAACCGATGGCAATATCGAACCCCGTGCTGTTCCTCGCCTCTGACCGGGAACTGGCCGAGGAAGCCTGGGCCGGAGACATCATCGGCATTCCCAACCACGGTCAGTTGCGCATCGGCGACACGCTGACCGAAGGTGAGGCGATCCGGGTAACCGGCATCCCCTCCTTCGCACCGGAATTGCTGCAAACGGTGCGCGCGGGTGACCCATTGAAGGCCAAGCATCTGGAAAAGGCGCTGATGCAGTTCGCCGAGGAAGGTGCCGCGAAGGTATTCAAACCTTCGATTGGGTCGGGCTTCATCGTCGGCGTCGTCGGTGCGCTGCAATTCGAGGTGCTCGCCAGCCGGATTGAGATGGAATACGGCCTGCCTGTGCGGTTTGAGGCGTCTCAGTTCACCTCGGCCCGTTGGGTCAGTGGCGACAAGGTTGAGATCGACAAATTCGTCAACGCCAACAAGCAGCATATTGCCCATGATCACGATGGAGATATCGTCTATCTAACGCGGCTGCAGTGGGACATCGACCGGGTCGTCCGCGATTATCCCGAGCTGAGCCTGACCGCGACGAAGGAAATGATGACCTGACGGACTCTGCGGGCAATCCAGAAGTGACCACATGGGGGATTGTGTCCACGATCCGCGCCCCGCGTGAGGATATTTTGCGCTTTGCCGCCCACCACCTCGATATCGGCGCGGACCGGATTCACATCTTTCTAGACGAGCCGGTCCAGGGGGACATCTCAGCCCTGCGCGAGCATCCCCGGATCCGGGTGCGTACCTGCGATGCGGCGTTCTGGAAGCGTCGCAGGCGTGAGAGGCCGGACAAACATCAGGTTCGACAATCCTCGAACGCGAATTTGATCTACAACAGGACTGATCTGGACTGGGTCGCACATATCGATGTCGATGAGTTCCTGTGGCCGATGTCCCCGATCCCAGACCTGCTGCGCGACATTCCCGATGACATCCCCGCCGTCCGCGTCCGCCCGATTGAGGCGCTGGCGGGTGGCCAGGACCTCTACAAAGCGTTCATTCCCGAAGGTCAGAATCGACAAGCGCTGGTCGAAGCGCTCTATCCCAATTTCGGCACTTACGTTCTGGCCGGTTTCATGAGCCACATTCAGGGCAAACTGTTCGTACGCGGCGGTTTGAAAAAACTGAGCGACCGTATCCACAACCTCTATCAGCACGGTGAGTTTCTGCCAGTCAGAACCGAGCTTCCTCAGATCGATCTGTGTCATCGCCACGCCCCGGATTGGGAGCATTGGCTGGCGCATTATCGTTTCCGCCTCGAACGCGGCTCGTACCAGGCCAGCCCGGATCGGCCGCGAAAGATCGGTGCGCTAGACAGGTACGAATTGATCACCCTTCTGGAAACCGAATACGGGCTCGATGGCCTGCGGGAATTTTACGATGAAATCAGCGCTGCTGACCCGGAAGTGCTGGAACGGCTTGAGGATAACGACATGATCCGTCACCGGCCGCTTGATCTGGACCAAAAAGTCGCGAAACACTTTCCCGGAACCATCTGAATTGTTGCGGAAATCCTTGTTACCGGCAGATTTGCCACGGATTAAACCGACTTCATTTGACCCTGCCCCACGTTTTTGTTATGCCCGCGCCACAGCCGAAACGCGCATGGGGCGCATGGCCATCCGGGCCCGGCATTTTCAGACGCGCGGGCCAGGTCTAGTGTCCGCTTGAACCGGACATACATGACAAAGTTTAACGAACTGAACCTGAACCCGAAGGTCCTCAAAGCAATTGAGGAAGCCGGATACGAAACTCCGACCCCGATCCAGGAAGGCGCAATTCCAGCCGCGCTGGAAGGGCGCGATGTTCTGGGGATCGCCCAAACCGGCACCGGCAAAACCGCCAGCTTCACCCTGCCGATGATCACATTGCTGGCCCGTGGGCGCGCCCGCGCACGTATGCCACGCTCGCTGGTCTTGTGCCCGACGCGGGAACTGGCAGCGCAGGTGGCCGAGAATTTCGATACCTACGCCAAGCACCTCAAGCTGACCAAAGCACTGTTGATCGGTGGCGTTTCCTTCAAGGAACAGGATGCTCTGATCGACCGCGGTGTTGACGTGCTGATTGCCACTCCGGGCCGTCTGCTGGATCATTTCGAACGCGGGAAGCTGCTTCTGACAGGCGTTCAGATCATGGTGGTGGACGAAGCTGACCGGATGCTCGACATGGGCTTCATTCCTGATATTGAGCGCATCTTCTCGCTGACGCCATTCACCCGCCAGACGCTGTTCTTCTCAGCCACCATGGCGCCCGAGATCGAACGGATCACCGATACTTTCCTGTCGGCCCCCACCCGGGTCGAAGTTGCGCGTCAGGCCACCGCTTCGGAAACCATCGAACAAGGCGTAGTGATGTTCAAAGGTGGTCGCCGGGATCGTGAGGCCAGCCAGAAACGCAAGACCCTGCGCGCATTGATCGATGCCGAGGGCGACAAATGCACCAACGCGATCATCTTCTGCAACCGCAAGACCGATGTAGATATCTGCGCCAAGTCGCTGAAGAAATACGGCTATAACGCCGCCGCGATCCATGGCGATCTGGATCAGTCGCAGCGGATGAAAACACTGGACGGATTCCGCGATGGATCACTGCGGCTGCTGGTAGCTTCGGACGTTGCTGCGCGGGGTCTGGATATCCCCTCGGTCAGCCACGTGTTCAACTTCGATGTTCCCGGCCATGCCGAAGATTATGTCCACCGCATCGGCCGCACGGGCCGTGCCGGGCGCGAAGGCAAGGCAATCACGATCTGCTCGGGCCGCGATGAAAAGGCGCTGGCCGCGATCGAGAGCCTGATCCAAAAGGACATTCCGCGCATCGACAATCCGGTCAAGGCCGATGAGCCCAAGCCCGAGGCGCCAAAGCCAGAGAAGAAGGCCAAAGCGTCGGACAACAAAAAGAGCGAGAGCCGCAAAGAGCGCGAGCCCAAAACCCGTGGTCGTGGGCGTCGCGACGATGGCGGGCCAGCAGTTGTAGGCATGGGGGATCACCTGCCCAGCTTTATCGCTCTCAGCTTTGATGAGCGTCGCGCAGGCTAGATTGTCAGCACAAGCGCCAGTATCGACAAGCCAAGCAACGTCATTCCGGCGATCTCGCGCCGGGTGATGGTTTCACGGAAAAACAGCAGCGATGCGAACAGGCTGAGGATCAGTTCGATCTGACCCAAGGCCTTTACATAGGCTGCGTTCTGCAACGTGAAGGCAAAGAACCAGCAAAACGAACCACAGAGGCTGGTCAGGCCGACAAAAACCCCGGTCCGGCGAGTCTCCCACACGGCGCGCAGCTCGGCCCTGTCTCGCCAAAGCAGCCACAGCCACATGCTGAGAAACTGAAACGTTACCACGACGGCCAGTGTCACAAGTGCCCGGAACCACGCATCGATGTCGCCCAATTGCAAAGAGGCGCCGCGATAGCTGACCGAGGAGAATGCGAATAACACGCCTGACCCCAGTCCAAGACGCGAGGCTTTGTTTGTCAGATGTTGCCACCAAGCGCCGCTGCCTCCGGGCGTTTTTGACAATAACAGGACGGCCAGCAACCCAAGCAGAATTGCCCCCAGCGCCCCGGTAGAGACCTGATCGCCGAGGACAAGGAACCCCACAATAGCGGTTTGAATCACCTCAGTTTTCTTGAACGTAATCCCTACCGCAAAGTTGCGCTGCTTGAACAATGCCACAACGCAGATCGTGGCCAATATCTGTGTGGTCCCGCCGATGACAGCAAATATCCAGAACTTCGCCGTCAGCGCTGGCAGTTCGTACCCTGTCGCGCCCAAAGCAATGAAAAGCCCCAGCAAGGCCAATGGCATGGAATAGGCGAATCGTGCAAATGTCGCCCCGGCAGCCGAAAGCTTCACGCTGCTCAGGGATTTCTGCAGCATGAACCGCACCGTCTGGAACGATGCGGCCGCGATGGTGACGGGAATCCATAAACTCATGGCTTCCCTTCTGTCGTTAAATCAAGGCTTTGGCCAGAGCGGATGCGCCACCGGATCTTTGGCGCGCCAGAAATACTCTCGGAATATCTGCCCGTACGAACGGTAGACATAAGCCTCGTTACAGGCCAGGTACCTTTCCTTGCCGGTACGATAGAGAGCAGGCAATCGGTACCAAGGTGCTGATGGGTTCATATGATGAACGACGTGCAAGTTATTGTTCAAAAACAGAAATGCAAGGATGCCACGGTCCTCTACGATCACTGTGCGCGCGCGCGATTTCTCATGCGCGCGGTGTTCCAGGAATGTGCGGATCTTGACCAGTCCCAGCCCGATATATGCTGAAAGGGCGAAGGCCCAGATCGGCATTTGCGAAAGCGCGACGATCCAAAGAGTCGCGACAACGGCGGGCATATGCAGCGCCCATGCCAACAAAATCGCCCGATCTCCGCGAAGCGCACCACGCAGTTCATCCCGCAAGAACGCAACCTGCCCAATTGCAGGCCCCAGAACCATCCGCCCCAGCAGAGTGTTGTTCACTTGATACATCCGCCTCTGCCAACCGGACAGAGACGCCCAGATCTGCGGGTCGAGATAGTTGGTCTCAGGGTCATCATAGGGATCGGTTAGGTTCGCGTCACAGTGATGCGCCAGATGCAGGTCCCGAAACCGATTGTAGGGAATGAACAAAGTCAGCGGCATCGCCATCAGCGCCTCATTCAGCCACTTCTGGCGAAAGGGATGCCCGTGCAAAGCCTCATGGGTCAGCGAGGAATGCAGCGCAGCCACCAGCCCCATGAACGGGATCGCAAGCCAAAGCGATATGCCTGCCAACCAGAAAATCGCACCAATCCAGGCTAAATAGCACGCGATGATCAGGGCAAATGTCGCCCATTCAGGTGATTTGGGTGTGACCGGCTCAGCCATTGCGGCCCCACGTGATTCCGGCCCAGATACGCTCGTAAATTACATACATGGTCAAGCCAATGGCTGTATTGACCAGAGCAACCATCCCTCCAAGTGCTGCTGAACCCGTGGCGATCAAACCAACCAGCGTCATCATCGCCAGCCCCATCGCATTCCACACCAGCGCCTTCACGACCGACCTGCGTCGCGTTTCCATTCCAGACCCCATTCTTATTTTTGTAACACCAGCGTTACAGACAGACCCAAGGGTCGTGAATTCTGAATATGATTAACAATTCTCACCAAAGGTGATATTAATCATCACATGATTGATAAAATCGACAAACGGGATCGCGCCCTGCATTTTCGCCAGCGCCTGGCCCGAGCGATGCAAGAGCGCAACGTCAGCCAAAGCGCCCTGGCACGCAGCATCGGGGTTGACCGATCTACCGTTTCGCAATTGCTGACCGGGGCGGGGGCACGCCTTCCGAATGCTCATGTCGTCGGCAGCTGCGCCTCGGCGCTTGGGGTTTCCGCCGATTGGCTTCTTGGGCTTTCCAACCGACCCGAAAGCGCGGCAGAACTATTGGCCAGTTCCCTCACCCTAACCGAGGCCGCCCGGGCATTGGTTGATGAGCGCATTTTTGAATGGCATCAAGAGGCCGCCGGCTACAAGATACGCTACGTTCCGGCTACCCTGCCCGACATGCTCAAGACCCGCGCCGTGCTTGAATGGGAATACGCTCCGCATCTCGGCCGTACTGCAGATCAAGCCATTGGCGCCTCGGCAGACCGGCTGGCATGGATGCGCAGCGCCCAGTCCGATTATGAGATTGCCATGCCGTTGTACGAGCTTCACAGCTTTGCCTATGCCACCGGTTACTACGAGGGACTACCGCTTCAGGTCCGGTTGGATCAGATCGATCACCTGCTGTCGGTGTGCGAGCAGCTTTATCCACGTCTGCGCATCTATCTATTTGATGCAAAACGTCTTTACTCTGCCCCCGTCACGATATTCGGCCCACTTCTTTGCGTGTTCTATGCCGGAAGCCACTACATGGCTTTCCGAGACCGCGACCGGATTGAGGTCTTTACGCTCCATTTCGACCGGCTGGTTCGAGAGGCGGATATGACCGCGCGTGATTTTCCGGACCATCTGCAGCAATTGCGCTCAGAAATCTCTCAGACATGACCTGGGCTGAAAGCTGTAGTATAGTCACTTGGCGCGAAACTACAGACATTCCGATCTGAGATGGAGGATGACGGGAATGGACGCACTCAAAACCGCTGAATACGCACGTGCCCTTTATACGGCCCATGGCGATCGGGCCGAAGCCGAAGCTGCGCAGAAAATGCGCGAATGCGAAGCCGCCGGAAATCAGCAGGAGGCGCAGGACTGGCAAGCCGTCCGCAGCGCCATCCGCCAGATTCGGGGGCCAAATCAGGGCTGATTCACAGTTTCGGGTCAGGATTGACCGTATGGCCATCCACCGCGATTACCTGACCCGACACCAGCCTCGCTGCATCTGAAGCCAGGAATACAGCCATGTTCGCAATGTCCTGCGCCTCTACAAAGCGGCCCATGGACGTGCCCGAGGCATAGCCGTCGTAAACCTGATCCCGGGTCATGCCCTTGGCATCGGCCTCGCGCTGCAACACGCCCTCCATTCGTGGACCTTCGACCGAACCCGGGCAGATCACATTGCAGCGGATTCCGTGCGGCCCAAGTTCCATCGCCAGCGTTTTGCCTAATCCCACCATGCCCCACTTGGCCGCCGCGTACGGCGCGCGGTTGGGGTATCCGTACTGGCCTGCAGTCGATGAAGTGATCAAGATCGCGCCGCTGCGTTGCTGTTTCATCAGAGGTGCAGCGTATTTAGAGCACAAAAATGACCCCTCTAGATTGATGGAAAGGCATGACCTCCAATCCGTCAGGGAAACGTCCTCAACCGCTGCGGTGGGGCCCGCTATCCCCGCATTCGCACAGAGCACATCAAGCCCGTCCCATTCGGTCTCAAGGTCGGTAAACGCAGCCGCGACAGCATCCTCATCCGACACATCAAGCTGGCTTTGCTTCCAATGCGCCGGGCAATCCGCCAACGCATCCGCATCAACATCCGCAACCCAGACCTGAGCCCCGGCAGCATCAAACGCTTCAGCCATGGCCCTGCCGACGCCAGAGGCGCCTGCGGTAATCAAGACGCGGCTGCTCATGCGGGCTTGCGGATCGCCGCGCCCGCGCCTTCGGGATAAGGCAACGCGGCCTGCGCCTCGGCAACCCGTGCCATCGCGGCCTCGATCTCGGGTGAAGGTGGGCTGGGGCGTCGGGTCTCAAGGCTGACATGCAGAAGAAAGCTTTCGCCTGTGGCCAGCAGCGTTTCACCCTCGTACATGCTGTGGAAGACATGCAGCTTCTTGCCCTGCCCTAACAGCATCTGCGTACGGCATTCGATCCGCGACCCCGCATGGGTCTCCTGCATGTAACGGATGTGATTTTCGGCAGTGAAATAGCTGCCGCCTGTCGCGATATACTCCATATCGCAGCCAATGATTTCCATGAAACGATCCGTGGCCGCTGCAAAGGCCTCCAGATATTTAGCTTCATTCATGTGGCCATTGTAGTCGGTCCAATCCAGCGGAACGGCGCGCGACAGCGTGAGGATCGGCTGGCTCAGATCCGCCTCGTCCAGCGTCGGCAGCGCTCCTGGCTTCAAGGCCGCATCATGCTGGTTCAATACCGCCCCTGCACCATAGTTCTGGGCCTTCAGCGCCCGCATCATACCAACGAGGTTATTGTCCCGGATACGCTCCAACTCGCGGATCGAGTACTTGCCAGACTGCGCATCCGACTGATCCGCAATCATGTCGACCAACTCATCGGTGAACTCAGGCACATCCATCAGTTTGGTCCAGGGCCATTTCAGCGCCGGGCCGAACTGAGCCATGAAATGCCGCATCCCGGCCTCTCCACCGGCCACGCGATAGGTTTCGAACAGTCCCATCTGGGCCCAACGGATGCCAAAACCCATGCGGATGGATTCATCGATCTCCTCGGTCGTTGCGATGCCGTCTTTCACCAGCCAAAGCGCCTCGCGCCACACCGCCTCGAGGAACCGGTCAGCAATATGCGCGTCGATTTCCTTCTTGATGTGCAGCGGGAAGAACCCCACCGAAGTCAAAAGATCTTTGGCCCGCGCGATCAAGTCAGGTGAATTCTTGTCGGTCGGAACCAGTTCGATCAGTGGTAGCAGGTAGACCGGGTTGAACGGGTGGGTCACCACGATCTGCTCGGGTCGCAACGCGCCTTCCTGTAACTCCGAGGGCTTGAACCCGCTGGTCGAGGACCCGATGATTGCATCTGGATCACAAGCCCCCTGCAAGCTCTTGTAAACCTTCAGCTTCAGATCGAGCCTTTCCGGTACGCTCTCCTGAATCCAGATCGCACCCTGAACTGCCTCACTGAGATCGTCATGAAAGCTCAGCGTCCCTTCGAGAGGCAGAGGTACATCGCTCAACCCCGGCAAAGAACGACGCGCGTTATCTAACACCTCACCGATCTTCCTCTCGGCTTCAGGGTCGGGATCGTATACCCGAACATCCCATCCGTTCAGCAGGAACCGGGCAGCCCACCCGCCACCGATCACTCCGCCTCCGATGATTGCTGCTGCTTTTGCTTGCTGTTCTTTGCCCACGATCCGCCTCTTCATCTGGCCAAAAATATCTCGGGGGTTTGGGGGCTGGCCCCCAATCCGCGACTACTTCGCAACCGGAGCCCGCTTGGTAAGCCCCAGCTTCTCACGTACTTCCTGCGGCCCGATCACCCGCGCGCCCATGTTTTCGATGATGCTGCCTGCACGCTCGACCAACTGCCAGTTTTCGGCCAGAACACCCTTTTCCAGCCACAGGTTGTCCTCCAGCCCAACGCGCACATTACCGCCCGCCAGAACCGAGGCCGCGACATACGCCATCTCATTGCGCCCCAGCGAAAACGCGCTGAACGTCCAGTCCTCCGGCACATTGTTCACCATCGCCATAAAGGTGTTGAGATCATCCGGAGCCCCCCACGGCACCCCCATACATAGCTGGACCAGAGCGTTCGGTTCCAGAACACCCTCTTTCACCAGCTGCTTGGCGAACCACAGATGGCCGGTGTCGAAGGCCTCGATCTCGGGCTTCACACCCAGATCGGTCATCATCTGCCCCATCGCCCGCAAGGCGCCGGGCGTATTGGTCATCACATAGTCGGCCTCGGCAAAGTTCATCGTGCCACAATCCAGAGTACAGATTTCAGGCAAGCACTCCGCTACATGTGCAACACGTTCAGAGGCACCAACCAGATCGGTTCCGGCCTCTGCCAAAGGCAGCGGATTTTCGATCCCGCCGAACACCATGTCTCCGCCCATGCCCGCCGTCAGGTTCAGAACCGCGTCTACTTCGGCATCGCGAATGCGGTCCGTGACTTCACGGTACAGCGCCAGATCGCGTGAAGGCGCACCGGTCTCGGGGTCGCGCACATGGCAGTGCACCACGGCCGCACCGGCTTTCGCTGCAGCAATTGCACTATCGGCAATCTGCTTCGGCGAACGCGGCACATGTGGGCTGCGATCCTGTGTCCCGCCCGAGCCGGTGACGGCACAGGTGATAAAGACTTCGCGGTTCATTTCCAAAGGCATGGCGTTATCCCCAGCTTATACCCGGTTTTACCGTGGGTTTTCCCCAGGCTTCTCCCCGGATTCCGATTTGCGTCAACGCCAACTCTGACGCAGCCTTGAGGGAACCACTTAGCAAAATGCGAATCAGACTTGATGAAATCCGCAAAAAACATACTGCAGCCCGAACATCGCGCCCTGAAAACGGCGGTGCTGGTGCTGGACGAATGCAACACACTCAGCTTCGCGGCCGCCGTCGATCCGATGCGTGCTGCCAACCGACTGGCGGATCGGCCCGCTTTTGATTGGGACTACGTCACGGCAACCGCAGAACCCGCGTTGCTGACCAGCGCTCTGAATGTGCAGGGCATTCCCCTGGCCCGGTTGCAGGGCTGCGATCTGTTGATCGTAGTTGCCGGATTCCAATTGGCCCGTCATGCGACGCCCAGCCTGCTCGCCGGGCTCCGCAGGATCGCGGCCACCGGTGCAACAATCGCCGGGATAGATGGCGGCCCCTGGTTACTGGCTGAGGCTGGATTGCTCGACGGTCACGCGGCGACGACCCATTGGGAGGATTTGGAGAACTTCGCTGCGCGCTTTCCCAATGTCGATGTGCGCCCTGACCGATTTACCGTCTCCGATACACGCCTAACCTCCGGCGGTGCCGTCCCGGCGATCGATATGATGCTCCATATTATTGCTGCACGTCATGGCGCGGGCTTTGCCGCCCGCGTGTCCGGGCTATTCCTCTATGAAGGTGCGTCTCAGCCCTCAAAACCACAAAGCCGCACCGGTGCGCCGCACCGTCACACCGCGCTCACTGCCAAAGCCAACTCATTGATGGAATCCTCACTGGACGACCCCCTGTCCCTTGCGCACATCGCCGATAGACTCGGCACTAGTACGCGCACCCTGCAGCAGCAGTTCCGCCTGCGCCTGAATACAACTCCACAGGATCATTACCTGCAACTCAGACTGGCCGAGGCCCGCCGTCTGGTTACCGATACCGACCTGCCGCTGATGGACGTGGCGCTGGCCACCGGCTTCGCCTCGCAATCCAGCTTCGCGCGCGCGTTCCGAACCGCCCACGGCCTCACGGCTCGCGACCTCAGGCAAGACCGTACGCAACCCACCCATCACTGACGCGATCCAACTTCATCTGGCCTAAAATACCTCGGGGGAGTCGCCAAAGGCGACGGGGGCAGAGCCCCCATCCCTTCAATATGGCATCGGAAACGCCCGGTGCGCCGCACTGATCTCGGCCATCACTTCGGACGACAGCTTCAAATCCTTACCCGCCAGAATATGTTCTAGCTGCGCTACATTTGTCGCGCCAAAGATGGTTGAGGCCATGAAAGGACGGCTGCAACACCACGCCAGTGACATGTGGATCGGGTCCAGCCCATGCCGCGCGGCAACATCCAGATAAGCAGCCACGGCATCAAAAACGCGATCTGTTTTACGCCCGCCCATATTCGGCACCAGCGCCATGCGTGATCCTTCTGGAACAGCACCCCCTTGATATTTCCCAGTCAGGAAACCTGCCGCCAACGGTGAGAATGATAGTAACCCGACATCTTCCAGAAGACACAATTCAGCCAGGTCGGTATCGAATAACCGGCAGAGCAAAGAATATTCGTTCTGGATCGACGCGACCCGAGGTCCACTAACCTCATCCGATGCCCGCAACCACTGAGCGGTACCCCAAGCGCTTTCATTCGACAGACCAAAGGCACGGATATTGCCCTTGTCCACCTGCGCCTGCAGAGCGATCAGGCTTTCGCGCATCTCGTCCATAATCTCGTCACGGTTGTGACCCAAGGGCGCATAGTCCCAGTTCTGTCGGAACATGTAGCTGCCACGATTTGGCCAGTGGAACTGATAGAGATCTATGCAATCAGTCTGTAGACGACGCAGTGAACCCTCTATCGCCTCAGGTATGGTCTCTTTCGAGATTGGGGCGCCATTGCGCGCATGCACGAACCCTTCACCGGAGTGTTTCGTGGCCAGCACATAGTCCCCTCGACGCGAACGATTGGCGGCATTCCAATTGCCAATTATTTCCTCGGTCCGCCCGACCGTCTCTGCCGAGATCGGGTTCACCGGATACATCTCAGCCGCGTCGACAAAGTTGATCCCACCCGCAAGCGCCATGTCCATCTGGCGGTGCGCCTCAGTTTCCGAGGTCTGAGTACCAAAGGTCATTGTCCCAAGACATAAATCCGACACCATGATCCCGGTGCGGCCCAAAGGCTTCATATCCATTTGAAATCCCCTAAAATATATTTGTGGCTGATCAAGCCTCAGCCTTTTTCTCCCATCGTCCGGATTCCTCGGACCAATACTGTGCCGAACACCCCGCCCCGGTCAGAGCCTTCCACTGCCCGCGCGCATGTTGAACCGCCTCCGGATCATTCCCGTCGAACAGAATGCAGACACGCTCCATGGTCGAAACTTCCTCCGCCTCAACCGTTGCCCCATCGACAGCCATTACACAGGTCGCGCCATTTGCTGCCCCTTGGCCGGTCGTCAGCAGAACGGGCTGTGCCGCGTCGTGCGGGCCACCTTCGCGGCCATGCGGCAGGAACCCGTCCTCAGGTCCCAGCCACAATTTCTCATCCAGCCAGTCCATGCGCGCAGGGTCGACACCCCGCACGGCAATCCGCCATCCGGCCTGCCGTGCCTTGTCGAGCAGCACAGGCAATGTGTGCTCCAACGGCTGACGAGTCAGGTGGTAGAAATAGACGGCACCCATGCGCTTACTCGAAATTGTCCTGCACGAACCGGCTTAGCGCGCGGACGCCCCAGCCCGTGGCCCCTTTCGGTGCATAAGCGGTCTCGGAAGAGACAGAGGCCACACCTGCGATATCCAAGTGAATCCACGGCGTCTCTTCCTTGACGAAACGCTGCAGGAACTGCGCTGCGGTGATCGAACCTGCGGGCCGCCCGCCCACGTTCTTCATATCCGCAATGCGCGATTTAAGCTGTTTGTCGTAGCCTTCACCCAAGGGCAGCCGCCATGCGCCCTCGTCCTCGGCCTTGGCCGACTTCAGGAAGGCGTCGCAGAAGGTGTCATTGTTTGAAAACACACCGGCATTCTCATGCCCAAGACCAATGATGACCGCGCCCGTCAGAGTGGCCAGATCGATCATGCCCACCGGCTGGAACCGATCCTGCGCGTACCACATGACGTCACACAGAACCAAACGACCCTCGGCATCGGTGTTGATGATCTCGACAGTGTCGCCTTTCATCGAAGTGACCACATCGCCCGGGCGAGAGGCATTGCCCGAGGGCATGTTTTCGACCAACCCGACCAGCCCAACGACATTGGCCTTTGCCTTGCGCTTGGCCAGCGCTCGCATGGTTCCGGCAACAACACCCGCGCCGCCCATGTCCATGGTCATGTCTTCCATGCCTCCGGCCGGCTTCAGCGAGATACCGCCGGTATCGAACACGACGCCTTTGCCGACCAAGGCCAGCGGCGCGTCATCCTTGTCGCCGCCGTCCCATTGCATCACCACAACTTTCGAGGGGCTGACCGAGCCCTGCCCGACGCTCAGCAGTGTACGCATGCCCAGTTCGGCCAGCTTGTCCTCTTCCAGAACCTCGACCTTCAGGCCCAGCGATTCCATCTCGACCAATCTGTCCGCGAACTCAGTTGTCGTCAGCACATTCGCGGGTTCATTTGTCAGATCTCGTGTCATGCGCACACCGTCTGCGACGGCATAGAGCGGCGCAAAGTCAGCTTCGGCCTCCTCCGGCTTGGAGTGACCGATGGTGATCTCACCCGCCGGGTCTGAGTCCTTGGATTTGTGGACATCGAAATCGTAGGCCCGCAGTACCATGCCCAAGGCTACCTCTTCGATACGCGCGTGATTGGCGGCCATGACCAGCACGGGTTTGCCCGCTGCAGCTTTCGCCAGATTGGCCCCGGCCTTGCGTGCCTCGTCAGAGTCGGGGCGACGCGGCAACACCAGAATATCCAGCGCCTCGGCCACCATTCCGGCAGGCCAGGCCAACGAAATAACATTACCCGATTTGACCTTGCTGAACCGCTCGCTTTCGACCAGCCGCGCAACCGCGCCTTTGGTCAGGCGATTGGCTCGACGCGCGGCGGGGCTCATCTTGCCATCGGCGGGAATGAGAATGGCCACGCGCCCTTCGGTTTGCGCTATCGCATCAAGGTCAAAGGGGGTGAATCGGACGGGCACAAGACTGCTCATATCATTCTCCTGAAAAATGCGTTGCCCAAGACCTAGCCCGCGCAGCCACCGTTGACCAGATAGCAGTTTTCCCCGCCGGGCAATTGCATTATGGTCGCGCGAAAATAACGGCAGGCTCGGGGGAGAGAACGTGACACCAATCGGCAGTTACAGGCCGTCGCGCATGATTCCATGCCCGATTGTGATTCTTGGATGCCGGGGTTTGACGGGGATGCCCAAGTGATCCTCGACCGCTATTTTGCCCGCCGCTTTATTCAAAGCTTTCTTGTAATCGGCGGTATTTTTCTGACCTTGATGATCCTGATCGATCTGATCGAACAGGTGCGGCGGTTCGATGGTGTTGACCTATCCTTTGGCCAGTTGCTGCAACTGACGTTGCTGAACACACCGGCCGCGATCAGCGAGATGTTGCCCCTGCTGATGATCCTGGCCACCATCGCGCTGTTTGTCGGCCTCGCCCGCAGCTCCGAACTGGTGGTGACCCGCGCAATCGGGAGATCCGGTATCCGAGCCCTGCTGGCGCCCGTGTTGCTTGCGCTGACCATCGGCGCACTTGCTGTTACTATGCTGAATCCCATCGCGGCCGCGACGTCGGAAGAGTTCCAACGCTTGTCTGATGGTTATCGCAACCAGGGTGGTTCAGCCCTGTCCATCAGCCGCGAGGGGTTGTGGTTGCGCCAGAGCTCTGCCAACGGTCAGTCGGTGATTCACGCAACCGGCACTGTCAATGGCGACCGGTTTGCCCTGCAGAACGTGACCATCACAACGTTCTCATCCGACGGCAAGCCGAACCAGCAAATCTCGGCCCAGCAAGCTGATCTGGAGGATGGATTCTGGACCTTGCATCAGGCCAAAATCTGGCCCATTCAGGACGACCTCAATCCCGAAGCAAATGCCACCAGCCATGAGATCCTGAACCTCCCCACAACGCTGACCAGAGACCGGATTCTGGACACTCTTGGGCAAAAGGATTCGGTTTCGGTCTATGATCTGCCCCAGTTGATTCGTGATCTGGGCGAAGCGGGATTTTCAACCAAGCAATATGAGGTCTGGCTGCAGGTACAACTTGCGCGACCCCTGTTTCTGGTTTCGATGGTTCTGATCGGGGCCGCCTTCACAATGCGCCATGTCCGGTTCGGCGGCACCGGCATCGCCGTGCTGACCGCCGTATTGCTGGGGTTCGGTATCTACTTCATCCGGAATTTCGCCCAAATCCTTGGCGAAAACGGGCAATTACCTATTCTGGTCTCGGCTTGGGCCCCACCCTTTGCGGGCATTCTACTGTCTCTGGGCCTGTTGCTCCATGCGGAGGATGGCTGATGCGCTCCGTCCTGTCTTTGTTGCTGTCGAGCGCACTGATCCTCTCGCTGCCAGCAGCAGTTGCCGCACAGTCCGAACCAGAAGGTGCCTCCAGCGAGGTTGACGCGACTGAACAGAATCAACCCGCGCTACTGGTGGCCGATGAGATATTCATTACCCCGGATCGCAAACTGGTCGCAGAGGGGAATGTCGAGGCCTTCCAAGGCGACGTCAAACTGACAGCGCAAAGCGTCACCTATGATCGCGAAACCGGCGAGCTGACCCTGACCGGCCCAATCCGGATCGATCAAGGCGGAAACAGCACATTGCTGGCCGATTCCGCGCAGTTGGACAGCGGGATACAAAATGGCCTTTTGATGGGCGCGCGTATGGTCTTTGACCAGCAAGTGCAGATCGCCTCAGTTCAGGCCACCCGTGCGGCAGGTCGCTATACGCAATTCAGCAAGGTCGCTGCAACGTCATGTCATGTCTGCGCGAATGGCAGACCCCCGATCTGGCAAATTCGCGCCCGGAAAGTGACCCATGACCAGCTTGAACGGCAGCTCTATTTCGAAGGCGCACAGTTCCGAATACTCGATGTCCCGGTCTTCTACTTTCCCACGTTGCGCCTACCCGACCCGACACTTGAGCGGGCGACCGGCTTTCTCGTGCCGTCGATCCGCACCACTTCGCAACTGGGCACTGGCGTTCAGGTGCCGTATTTCTTCAAGATCGGAGATCACAAGGACCTGACTCTGACGCCCTATCTGTCGTCCAAGACCCGCACACTTGGGTTTCGTTACCGGCAGGCATTCAAACGCGGGCGCATTCGGCTGCGAGGCTCTTATACACGCGACGACCTGCAGCCCGGTCAAGACCGGGGGTATTTCTTTGCCGATGGCCGGTTCGGTCTTGGAAATGACTACCGGCTGACATTCGATATCAAAACAACTTCGGATGACTCGTATCTGGCAGATTACGGCTTGCCCGATTTTGACCGCCTGCGTAGCGAAATTGCACTTGAGCGGATCAAGCGTGATACGGCGTTCAGAACCAGCTTCATCCACTACAAGTCCCTTCGGGATAGCGAAAATCAGGATGAAATCCCATCGCGTGTCTTCGACATCAACTATCGAAAGCGATTCTTCCCCAGCACCTTAGGGGGTGAAGTTGAACTAAGCCTCGATGGTCACACCCACACGCGAACCAGTGACGAAGATATTATTGGTCGCGACGTCGCCAGGGCAACATTCGATGCGGAATGGCTGCGCAACTGGACCTTTGCGACCGGATTACGTGCAGAGGCATTGGTGGGCGCGTCAGTGGATACGTTCAATATCCGCAATGACAGCGAGTTTCCGAACAATGTAACCCGCTCGACCCCGCGCGCAGCTTTTACGCTGCGCTACCCCATGCTGCGCCGCGAGCAGTCCGGTGCAACACAAATCCTTGAGCCAATCGCGCAAATTGGTTGGACGCATGTTTCGAACAATGACGTTCCCAACGATGAAAGTACCTTTCAGGAACTCGATCAGGGCAATCTTTTGTCCCTTTCGCGCTTTCCGGCCCCCGACCGCCGCGAAGACGGTGCAACCGCCGTTGTGGGCCTGAACTGGTCTCGGTACAATGCTGACGGCTGGCGGGCGCTGGCGACAATCGGACAGGTCTTCCGGTCCGATGCGGATCCGGATTTCACGCTCACATCGGGGCTGCAGGGTACCAAGTCCGACATTCTGCTTGCCGGGCAATTGAATAACGGCAAGGGGCTGACATTGGCCGCGCGTGGGCTTTTAAACAGCGATTTCAGTTTTACCAAAGCTGAAATTCGTGCAGGCTGGTCTAATGGAGATACGGCAATCTCCGGCGGGTACATCTGGCTCGAACCTGATCCTGCTGAAGCAAATAATGATGAAATCTCGGAACTACGGGTCGGTGGCCGCTACCGCGTAGACCAAAATTGGCTAACCCTTGCCAGCGCACGCTATGATTTCAGCGAATCCGAACCACTCCGCCTTGGGTTCGGCGTGACCTACGAAAATGAGTGTGTGCAGGTAAATGTGAACGTCAACAGACGCTTTACCTCCACATCAAGTATTGAGCCTTCGACAGAATTCGGCTTTACCGTTGCCCTGACAGGGTATTCCGTCGAAGGCGATGGACAGAAGTTTAAGAGAAGATGCAGTTGATCTCAGGTTTCACAAAATCTCTCCGCTCTGGCTGCCGTAGATCGGTGCTGCCGGTGCTGGCTGCCGCGCTTGTTGCAATGGCCACACCACAGGTCCAGGCTCAAAGCCTGTTCTCGCCTGCAATCCGGGTCAATCAGGACATTGTCACCTGGTATGAACTTCAACAACGTCAGCAGTTTCTCGAACTGCTCGGTGTTCCGGGCAGTTCCGAGCGCGAAGTCCGCGAAGCCTTGATCGAGGATCGTTTGCGCAAACAGGCGATGCGCGATGCCGGCATCGAAGCCGCGCCCGAAGATATCCAGACCGGGATTGATGAATTCGCCTCGCGCGGCAACCTCAGCAGCGAAGAGTTTCTGCAGCTGCTCAACGATGCGGGCGTATCAAAGGAAACCGTCCGGGATTTTGTCGCCGATCAACTGTCCTGGCGCGACTTTGTCAGCACCCGCTTTCTGTCGCAGGCTCGTCCCTCGGAAGATGAGATCAACCGTGCTTTGGGTCAGGGTGGCGGCGGCGGCCTGCAGGTTCTGTTGTCCGAAATTATCATTCCGGTAACACCGCAGACCCTGGCGCAGGCTGAAGCCCTTGCCGATGAAATCTCACAACTTCCCGATCAAGACAGCTTTTCTTCGGCTGCTACGCAATACTCTGCCGCTGCCACACGCGAGAATGGCGGGCGACTGGATTGGCTGTCGCTCAACAACCTGCCTCCGGCCCTGCAACCCGTCATTCTGGGCTTGAAAAACGGTGAGATCACCGACCCACTTTCGCTCCCGAACGCCGTGGCTCTGTTCCAGATGCGCGGCATCCGCGAAGTTGCCGCAGGTGCCCCAACCTATTCCGAGATCGACTACGCGATCTACTACCTTCCCGGTGGCCGCAGCACCGAAACGCTTGCGAAAGCCGAAAAGCTCAAGGAAGAGATCGACACTTGCGATGACCTCTACGGCATAGCCAAAGATCAATCGCCCGACGTGCTGGAACGCCTTACCCAAAGCCCCTCGGCGATTCCACGCGACGTAGCGCTTGAGCTGGCCAAGCTTGATCCAAATGAGGCATCGGCCACGCTGACGCGCAACAACGGGCAGACGCTGATGTTCCTGATGCTGTGCAATCGCACCCGCAACCTGGGCGAAGACACCACCCGTGTGGACGTCGCAAACGCACTGACCCAGCAGCGGTTGCAGGCCCTTGCAAACAGCCTGCTGGAACAGCTGAGGGCCGACGCTGTCATCATCGAACAATGATCGCCCCAATCGCACTAAGCTGCGGTGAGCCCGCCGGGATCGGACCCGAAATCGCAGCCAAAGCTTGGGCAGCCCTGCGCGATACCTGTCCGTTCTTCTACATCGGCGACGCATCACATTTGCCCGATGGAACACCCATTACCCGGATCGCCGACCCGTCAGAGGCCACACCGGCCAGCGCCTCGGCTCTCCCGGTGCTGCATTTCGACTTCCCCGCCCCGAACATGCCCGGCCACCCCGATCCAGCAAACGCACTTTCGGTCATCGATTCTATTGAAAAGGGTGTTGAGCTGGTGAGTTCCGGCGCAGCCTCTTCACTGTGTACCGCGCCGATCCACAAAAAGGCGCTGATCGACGGTGCGGGCTTTGCCTTCCCTGGCCATACCGAATTTCTTGCGGCGTTGGCAGGCCGGTCGCGCGTGGTAATGATGCTGGCCAGCGAACAGCTCCGCGTGGTTCCGGCCACCATCCACATCCCGCTCTCCCAGGTCCCAAGCGCACTCACCCCAGAAGTGCTGCAAGAAACCATCGAGATCACCGCCCAAGGCCTGCGCACCCAATTCGGCATCCCCCACCCTCGCGTCGCCATCGCGGGGCTGAACCCCCATGCTGGCGAAGGCGGGAAAATGGGTACGGAAGAGCTTGACTGGATCGCGCCACTGATCGCAGACCTCAATCCAGTCGATTGCACCGTGACCGGACCCCACCCGGCAGACACTATGTTCCACGCCGCGGCGCGCACGCGATATGATGCCGCGATCGCGATGTATCACGACCAGGCCCTGATCCCGATCAAGACACTGGATTTCGACCGCGGTGTGAACGTAACCTTGGGCCTGCCCTTCGTCCGGACCTCGCCGGATCACGGCACCGCTCTGGACATCGCGGGCCAAAGCAGCGCGACCCCCAACAGCCTGATCGAGGCCCTGAAGCTCGCCCAGCGAATGGCGCAGTCCCGCTAATGCTTCATCTGGCCCCAAATACCTCCGCCGGAGGCAAAAAATCTCTGGCGCTCCCCCTCCATTCCGAACAACGCTAAAGTCATGAGCGCCATCGACTCCCTCCCCCCGCTGCGCGAGGTTATCGCAACTCACCAGCTTTCGGCCCGCAAGTCGCTGGGCCAGAACTTCCTGCTCGACCTCAACTTGACCGCCAAGATCGCGCGGCAGGCGGGTGATCTGACTCAATGCGATATCCTTGAAATCGGCCCAGGCCCCGGAGGTCTGACTCGCGGGCTTCTGTCCGAAGGCGCGCGCAAGGTCGTGGCCGTGGAAAAGGACACCCGCTGCATCGCCGCCCTGAACGACATCGCCGCCGCCTATCCGGGCCAGCTGGAAGTGATCAACGGCGACGCGCTGGAAATCGAGCCGCTGGCCCACCTGACACCTCCGATCCGGGTGGCCGCGAACCTTCCCTACAATGTCGGGACCGAGCTTCTGGTCCGCTGGCTCACCCCGGCCGAATGGCCGCCCTTCTGGCAGAGCCTGACCCTTATGTTTCAACGTGAAGTGGCCGAGCGGATCGTCGCCCAACCCGGCAGCAAGGCCTATGGCCGCCTCGCCATCCTTGCCCAATGGCGGGCCGAAGCGCGCATTGCGATGTCCCTGCCACCCGGAGCCTTCACTCCACCGCCCAAGGTCTCAAGCGCCGTGGTTCACCTGACTGCCCTGCCCGAACCCCGCTATCCCGCTGACGCCGCAACCCTGTCGCGCGTGGTTGCCACAGCCTTCAATCAGCGCCGCAAAATGCTGCGGGCCTCACTGAAAGGGGCAGCGCCAGATATCGAGGACCGCCTGATCGCAGCCGGGATCAAGCCCACAGACCGGGCCGAGCAGATCCCGCTCGAAGCCTTCTGCGCGCTCGCGCGCGAAATTCGCAAACCCTGAACGAAAAAACCCCGGGCCTTTGCCCGGGGTTTTCATTCAATTCATGATCGAAAAGCGCTTATTCAGCTGCCTCGGGTGCGTCGCCTTTGTCAGCGGGTGCTTCCTCAGCCGCAGGGGTGGCAGCCTTTGGCTTCCGGGTGCGCGGGCGGCGCGGCTTTTCCTTACGCTCGGTCGCTTCGGGTTGCTCGGCATCCTTGCTTTCCGGCGTCTCGACCAGCCCTGTATCGGGCGCAGCCGCCTCATTCCCGAAATCCACAACGTCCGGCTGCGGAGCCTCGGCCGGATCGGCCTGACGGGCTGCTTCGCGTTCCTGACGCTCGGCGCGTTCACGATCACGCTCGGCCTGTCGTTCGCGGTTCTGGCGCTCTTGCTCTTCGCGGCGCGCTTCGATCTCGCGCTGCGCTTCGCTTAGCATGCGCAGATAGTGCTCGGCGTGTTGCTGAAAGTTCTCAGCTGCCACGCGGTCATTCGACAGCTGAGCGTCGCGCGCCAATTGGTTGTATTTGTCAATGATCTGCTGCGGTGTGCCACGCACCTTGCCTTCGGGGCCCGAGCTGTCAAAAACCCGGTTTACGACGTTTCCGCCAGAAGGACGATTGCGGTTGTTCTTGGCCCGCGAGCGGGATTTGGAAGATCTCATCTTACTTTACGTCAGCCTTATCAATTCACTGTCGATCAACCCGTATCTAACGCTGCTCAGTGGCTTGTGCCGTTACGCGCTATCGACTTTTTGGGCTTGGCGTCAGGGGTGCGCTGAAACAGCGTCAACCTCGCCGACTAATCCTGAGTAAACATGTCCTGAGCGTTCAGACAAGGGGATTCTCGAAAATGTCGCAGCTTTTTTACATCAATCGGCATTTTTCGGCCTCAGTTTCGCTTAGAAGGCGGCATTCTGGCCCCCACAACACGATCACGCCTGTCCAGATCGGGGATCACCTTTACGCCGGTCAAACCAGCGGAATCAAAAAGGGCAGAAACATAAGCGCCCTGTGTCGGGCCAATTTCAACCAGGATACGCCCGCCGGGCATCAGATAATCCGGGGCCGACGCCGCAATACGGCGATAGGCATCCAGACCGTCGCCCTCATCCGTCAGCGCCATGCGCGGCTCATGCTCGCGCACTTCAGGGGAAAGCGCGTGCATCTCGTCCGCTGAAATATAGGGCGGATTCGAGACAATCAGATCGAACTGACCCTCAATGTTTTCGAACCAGTCAGATTGCCGAATCTCGGCGCGCGCCTGCACCTGATGCAGTACTGCATTGGCGCTGGCCTGCAGACAGGCAGATTCGCTGAGGTCGGCGCCGACGCCCGAGGCACTCGCCCGCTCGGCCAGCAAGGTGATCAGGATACAGCCCGAGCCCACACCCAAATCGAGTACATGGTCAAACGGCTCACTCAGCGCCGCCTCGATCAAAGCCTCGGTTTCGGGGCGTGGATCAAGCACATCGCGGCTGACCCGGAACCGGCGGCCATAGAATTCCCGCTCGCCCAACAGATGCGACACCGGCACACGGATGGCCCGCAGCGAAATCAGCTGGTCATAGCGTTCCGCAATATCGACAGGCAGTTCTTCGGGCGCGATCAGAGTCACCCGGCTGGCCTCGATCCGCGCCGCATGCGCCAGCAACACCCGCGCATCCCGCGCTGGATCAGGCACACCGGCTGCTCGCAAACGTGCGGTTGCAGCGACCATGGCCTGCGCGGCTGTCAGCGCCGAAATCATTGCGCCATTTCGGCCAGAAGCCGAGCCTGATCATCTGCGGTCAGCGCGTCGATCACCTCATCCAGATCGCCCTGCATCACCTGATCCAGCTTATAAAGCGTCAGGTTAATGCGGTGATCCGTCATGCGGCCTTGCGGGAAGTTATACGTCCTAATCCGTTCCGACCGGTCACCTGAACCGACCTGACTGGCGCGATCCGCCGAGCGTTCGCTGTCGATCCGCTGCCGTTCAAGATCATAAAGGCGCGTTTTCAGCACCTGCATCGCTATCTCACGGTTTCGGTGCTGGGATTTCTCGGAACTGGTCACCACGATACCGCTGGGCAAGTGAGTAATCCGCACAGCCGAATCCGTCGTGTTCACGTGCTGCCCCCCCGCGCCCGAGCTGCGCATCGTGTCAATACGGATGTCATTGGCATCGATCTGAATGTCCACATCCTCGGCCTCTGGCAAAACCGCCACCGTCGCCGCCGAGGTATGAATGCGCCCACCGCTTTCGGTTTCGGGCACGCGCTGCACGCGATGCACGCCGGATTCGTACTTCATCCGCGCAAAGACATTGTCGCCCTTGATGTGTGCCACCACCTCTTTGATCCCACCAAGATCAGACGCTTGTTCCTCGATGATCTCGAACTGCCAGCCCCGCGCTTCGGCATAGCGTTGATACATGCGCAGCAGGTCTCCGGCGAACAGCGCGGCCTCATCCCCGCCGGTGCCGGGGCGTATTTCCAGCATTGCCGGGCGCGCATCAGCCGCGTCTTTGGGCAACAGCGCCAGCTGCAAGGCATGCTCCGCCTCGGGGATACGCGCCTGCAGTTCTGGAATTTCCTCTTCGGCCAGCTCTTTCATGTCCGGGTCGGACAGCATTGCCTCGGCCTCGGCCAGATCAGAAACCAGCTGACGCCACGCCATGATCTGATCGACCACCGGCTTGAGGTCGGAATATTCCTTTGCCAAAGCTGCAATATCCCCGCCAGAGGCACCATCCGCCATGGCCGCTTCGAGGTATTGGAATCGCTGAGTTATCTGTTCAAGGCGTTCTTCGGGGATCATCCGCGCGGTGTCTATCATCCAGAGGCTTTGGTCAAGGCCCTGCCTTGTGCTAGGCTTGGGCCATGAAGCGACTGATCTTAGCCCTGACACTCATTGCGACGCCCGGAATGGCCGATGTTGTTGGCCCCGGAGGCAAAGTGCAAGACTGCTATTGCACCGACAAATCCGGCACCCGCATCGAGTTGGGAGAGATGATATGCCTGCAGGTCGACGGCCGCATGTTCATGGCCCAATGCCAAATGTCACTGAACGTGCCCATGTGGCGCGAGGTGCAAGAGGGCTGTTTGTCGTCAGGGTTGCAGCAAAGCAAGCCATTGGGTGACCCGGTCCCGATTAACGCCGAAATCTTTCCGGCCAAATCTTAATCTTGCATAGATACGCAGCGTATCACCGTCTTGCTGCACGGTGGTGTAGTCGGGAAACCCGAATACCTTGGTACGGGTGATATAGGTGATCATGCCCTCTTCTAGAGATCCGGCCAGAACACTGGTGCGTGGTGTTGCGCGCGCAATTTTATCGAGACGCGCCAGCCCATCAGGACCGGTTTCGACGACTCGAACGACACCACCCTTCAGGTCTCGTTCCGCGTCTTCAGGGGCCACATGCCAGCGCACAGGATCTGAAGGCGCAAGTCTGATATAGGCACCCATTGCAAGGCCCACCGCAATCAACAGCCACAGCACCATTTTCATCTGCCCATTCATTCCCGCTATGCCCTGCTTACTCGGTCAGAGGATGGCGTCGCACCCCTATCGTGACGTCACTCCGGGCAGAATGCACAGCATCTCGAACAGTAGATTGGCTGCGGTCAGTGCCGTATTGCCCGACGGATCATAGGGTGGAGATACTTCGACCAGATCGCAGCCCACCACGTTCATGCCCGCCAGCGCATGGATCAACTGCAGCGCCTGCGGAGTGGTCAGACCTGCGATCTCGGGCGTGCCTGTTCCGGGTGCATAGGCCGGATCGAGGCTGTCGATATCGTAGGTGATATAGACCGGGTGATCGTCAACAGTTTTACGGATCAAAGAGCCGATTTCGGTCAGGTTCTGTTGCCACAGCTCCCACGCCGGGTACTGACGGAACCCCCAACCCTGTGCCTCGGTAAAGTCGCTGGCGGCGTAACCCGAGCCTCGAATGCCGATCTGAAAGGTCTTGTCAGGGACAATCAGCCCTTCCTCATAGGCGCGGCGGAAGACAGTGCCGTGGGTTTCCTTTTCACCGAACATCTCATCATTCACGTCGGCATGGGCGTCCACGTGCACCAGAGCCACAGGCCCGTGCTTGGCTGCCATCGCCCGCAGGATCGGCAAAGTGATCGAGTGATCCCCACCCATCGCCACCGGGATGACACCTTGCGCCAGAATGCCGTCATAGCTTTCCTTGATGATCCTAAGACTATCGGCAAGCGAGAAAGTGTTGATCGCCAGATCGCCGATATCTGCGATCTGCAAATGGTCGAACGGTGCCGCGCCATTGGCCATGTTATAGGGCCGGATCATCGCACTTTCGCTGCGAATCTGCTTGGGTCCGAACCGTGTGCCCGACCGCCACGAAGTGCCGATATCCATCGGAACCCCCAGGATCGCCACATCCAGCCCGTCCAGCGACGACGCCTGTGGCAACCGCATAAACGTGTTCGGCCCCGAAAACCGTGCCAGATCATTGCCGCCAATCGGTTGGTTGTATTGGGTCATGTAATGTCTCCGATCCGGTGCCTCACCAAGCAGATACCGGGATTATGCCTAACCAAAGGTTAAGGCTTCACCAGCTTGTTCCACCCCAAAAGGCAAATGATCTGTGTTGCCACATGAGCCCCCGCAATCGCCGTCGCACCAGAGGTGTCATACGGCGGAGAAACCTCGACCACGTCGCCACCTTTGAGGTTGATCCCGGCAATGTCGCGCAGGATGATTTGCGCCTGAATCGAACTCAGCCCACCCCAGACCGGCGTACCAGTACCGGGCGCAAAAGCAGGATCCAGACCGTCGATGTCGAAGCTCAGGTACACGGGGCTGTCGCCCAGAATACCCCTGATCTTCTGCGCCACGGCGGCTGGGCCGGATTCGTAAACCTCGCGCGCGTCGATGATGTTGACGCCCAACGTGTCTTCGTTTGTAGTGCGAATGCCCACCTGAACCGAGCGTTTCGGATCAACCAACCCCGATTTCACTGCCTTGTAGAACATCGTCCCGTGATCCACGCGGGACATGTCGTCATCGGCCCAGGTGTCCGTATGCGCATCAAATTGCAGCAGCGACATCGGCCCATATTTCTCGGCATAAGCTTTGAGGATCGGGAAGCTGATATAATGATCCCCGCCCAGCGTGACCGAAGCGACATCGGCCTTCAGAATGGTCCGAATGTGGTCGGTCAGCGTGTCGGGAAAGGCCGGGATATTGGCGTAGTCATAGGCCATGTCGCCATAATCCACGATGGCCAGCTCACTCAGAGCATCAAAAGGCCAGCCATAAGGCGCATCCGGCGATTGCAGCGCGCTCGCCTCACGGATCGCGCGAGGGCCAAGCCGGGTTCCGGGGCGGTTTGTCACCGCCTGATCGAAAGGCACGCCGGTTACAGCAATATCCGCACCAGTCAGGTCTTTGGTATAAAGCCGCCGCAGGAATGAAGTCGCGCCGCCAAAGGTGTTTTCATAGGACAGCCCCTTAAGATCGGGGTTGGTGAATGCCTCATCCACCTGGTTCTTTGCATCTTCCAGTGCCATGTCTTTTCCCTGTCAGCCCAACGGCTGTGCCTTTTCGACGATCCGTGCGAAGAAGGACGCTCCGATCGGCGCGACGTCGTCATTGAAGTTGTATTTCGGATGGTGCAGCCCCGCGCCATCTCCTTGCCCCATGAACAGGTAAGCACCGGGTCGGGCCTGCAGCATGTAGGAAAAATCCTCTGCCCCCATCTCACGCCCAGCATCATCTTTCACGCGTTCCGCGCCGGATACATCCCGCGCCACTTCAGCCGCGAATGCCGCCTTGTCGGCGTCGTTGATAGTGGCGGGATAACCCTCCTGATAGTCCAGTTTGGCTTCAACACCGTACGAGGCCGCCTGCCCCGCCACGATCTGCGCCATTCTCTCTTTGACCATCCTTTGCACGGCCGGATCAAAGGTGCGAACGGTGCCGTTCAGATAAGCGGTATCAGGTATCACGTTATTCACTGTTCCGGTGTGTATCTGCGTCACCGACACCACCAGATCGTCCAGCGCATAGTGGTTGCGGCTGACGATAGTTTGGATCGCCTGCGCCATCCCGCAAGCTGCCATCACTGGGTCGCGCGTCTCATGCGGCATTGCCCCGTGGCCGCCCACGCCCTGAATATGGATCTCAAACGTATCTACTGCGGCCATCAGCGGCCCCGGCGTGGTTTCGAACAGCCCTTCGGGCCGACCCGGAGTGTTATGGATGCCGTAAACCTGAGAGATATTGAACCGATCCATGATGCCTTCTTCAACCATCACGCCCGCGCCGCCGCCCTCTTCCTCGGCAGGCTGAAAGATCAGCGCAACGCGGCCCGCGAAATTCCGCGTTTCGGCCAGATAGCGCGCAGCACCCAGCAGCATGGTTGTGTGCCCGTCATGACCGCAGGCATGCATCTTACCGGGGTTCTTCGAGGCGTAGTCCACGCCCGTTTCCTCGGTAATCGGCAATGCATCCATGTCAGCGCGCAGACCAATAGTCGGTCCCTCGCCCTGCCCGTTGATGATCGCGACCATGCCGGTTTTGGCGATTCCCTCATGCAGTTCATCCACCCCAAACTCGCGCAGACGCTCGGCCACAAAGGCGGCGGTCTCATAGCATTCGAACTCCAATTCGGGGATGGTGTGAAGGTGCTGGCGCCACTTGGCCATATCAGCGGCGTAATCGGCAATTCGGTTGACGACGGGCATCTGGGGTGGACTCCTGATCCTGACTGCGGGATGGATGCATCTGACACCGGAACGAAAGGGTTCGCAATGGCCGAAAATCCTCTGATCCACGACACGGACGCAGGTATCGAGCGTTTGCTGGAAATCATGCGCCGCCTACGCGACCCTCAATCCGGTTGCCCGTGGGATATCGAACAGGATTTTTCGACCATCGCGCCCTATACGATCGAAGAAGCCTATGAAGTCGCCGATGCCATCGAACGCGAGGCTTATGACGAATTGAAGGGAGAGCTGGGCGACCTGCTGTTCCAATCCGTCTTCCACGCGCAAATGGCTGAAGAGGCTGGGCATTTTACCTTTCAGGACGTGGTGCGCACCATGTCGGACAAGATGGTTACCCGTCACCCACATGTCTTCGGTGATGAGTCCCGAGACAAGTCGGCGGATCAACAGACAAAGGACTGGGAAACCATCAAAGCCGCCGAACGTGCGGGCAAAGAACAAAAAGGTGCACTAGACGGTGTCGCCGCCAACCTGCCCGCCCTGCTACGCGCACATAAGCTGCAGAAACGTGCCGCGCGCGTAGGGTTCGACTGGCCTGACGCCAGCCATGTGCTCGCCAAGATCACCGAGGAAGCCGCTGAGCTGGAAGAGGCGCGCGACAGCATGGATGCCGACGCGCTTGAGGATGAATTCGGCGATCTGCTGTTCGTGATTGTCAACCTCGGCCGCCACTTAGGCATCGAACCCGAGGCCGCCCTGCGCCGCACAAACGCCAAGTTTACTCGTCGTTTTGAGAAGGTCGAAGCCCGGCTGGCCGAACGCGGAAAAACGCCTTCGCAAAGTGATCTGGCCGAAATGGACGCGCTGTGGGACGAGGTGAAAATCGAGGAACACCGCGCCAACGGCAAACTCCCGCCGGTGGATGCTCCGGCAGGCACGTAATTCGGCTAGACAAGTCCCGCGACACTTGCGAGTGTCCGACCTTCACGGCCCCCGGAGACCCCCATGCCCCGCAAGATCATAATCGACACCGATCCCGGACAGGACGACGCCGTCGCCATTCTTCTGGCGCTTGCCAGCCCCGAAGAGATCGAGGTTCTGGGTATCACCGCCGTCGCTGGAAACGTGCCTTTGGAGCTGACCGCCAAAAACGCCCGCATCGTTTGCGAGTTGGCGGGGCACACCGAAATCCCCGTCTACGCCGGATGCGATCGCCCCTTGAAACGCCCGCTCGTCACCGCCGAGCATGTGCATGGTAAAACAGGGCTCGACGGCCCTGTTTTGCCAGATCCTGAAATGCCTCTGGCCGAAGGTCACGCGGTCGATTTTATCATCGATACCCTACGCGCACATGAGCCCGGCACGGTGACGCTCTGCCCTCTGGGGCCGCTGACGAACATCGCCACAGCGTTCCAGAAAGCGCCCGACATCATCAACCGGGTGCAGGAAATCGTGCTAATGGGTGGTGCGTATTTTGAGGTTGGAAACATCACACCAGCAGCTGAATTTAACATTTATGTCGACCCGGAAGCTGCTGATATTGTGTTTAAATCCGGCATTCATGTCGTCGTAATGCCATTGGATGTCACACATGATGCGCTGGTCACACCCCATCGCAATGATGCATTCCGGGCATTGGACAGCAAGGTTGGCCATGCAGTGGCAGAGATGACCGATTTCTTCGAACGTTTCGACAAGGAAAAATACGGATCGGAGGGCGCACCGCTGCACGACCCCTGCGTCACCGCCTATCTGATCCGACCCGAGTTGTTCTCGGGCCGCCACATCAATGTTGAGATCGAAACCCAATCAGAATTGACGTTGGGCATGACAGTGGCCGACTGGTGGCGGGTCACTGATCGCGCACCAAACGCCATGTTCATGGGTGACGTGGATGCCCAAGGTTTCTTCGACCTGCTCACAGAGAGACTTGCCCGCCTATGACCGCCGCACTCCGCCTTGCCCGCCCCGACGATCTGGACCGACTGATGGCGCTGGTCGCAGCGTTTCACTCGGAATCCGGCATCGCGCAGGATGACGAGAAACGTCGCAACGCGCTGGCCCCTCTGCTGGATGGAATACCCCATGGGTGCATATATCTGATCGGTCCGGGCCGCGCGCCGCTGGGCTATGTCATCCTCACCTTCGGCTGGTCGGTCGAGTTTGGTGGCATGGATGCCTTTGTAGATGAGATTTACATCCGCCCCGCCGTTCGCGGGCGCGGTATCGCCACCGAAGTGCTGCATGATCTCCCCAAGGCGCTGGCCGAGGCCGGTCTGACCGCCCTGCATCTTGAGGTCGACCGGACCAACGAAACCGCGCAGAAACTATATCTGCGGTCAGGTTTTAAACCGCGCGATCGCTACATGCTGATGAGCAAATCGCTTTAGCGCGATTCCCCCCGGAAGATTACCGCCGGATTTGCCATTTCCTGCACCGGATCATCCTGCGAAACCTGCATCCCTGTGATCGGATAGGTCCCAGGCTCTGAACATGCGGCCAGCATCCCCGCGCAAAGCATTGAAATTACGAGAAAGACCTTTGAAGCAGACATATCGTCCCCCTTTCTGCAATGCTTGCAGACTATCGGGAGTCACAGCGCCGCAATAGGAACAAGTTCACACATAACGACATTTATGTTTGTTTAGCTTAACGATCAGCGGCAGTTCTTATTGAACGTCTGCTCCATGGTCTTGAACTGCCGGGGCACGCGTTTGGGTTTGGGCAGCGCATTCAACTGTTCAGTTATGTTCTCACCTGTGTACCAGGACTCGAACAATAATTCTTTGATGTCATCGTCCAAAACCGTGTTGGCGACGTTATAGGTGCACAGGCATTCCTCCATCGTGACCTGCCCGCTGGGATCGCCTTCCACCATTTTCTGGCACACTGCCTGAGGCGGACGATCAGCCCCTGCAAGCTGAGGCAGGATCAATAGCGCCCCAGCGCCAACGATGCGTTTGAATGTTGTCATAAATCGCCCTCTCCCATGTTGGCCTTCGATGCCCAGCTTAGACGGATCGGTAATGACGCAAAGAAAAAAATGGCCCCGGCGTTCTGCCGGGGCCTGATCTGGTTTTATCAAGTACGCCAAACTCAGCGCTTTAGGATCGACGCGCCGGCGTATTCTGCGACCTCACCCAGCGATTCCTCGATGCGGATCAGCTGGTTGTATTTGGCCAACCGGTCCGACCGCGCCAACGAGCCGGTTTTGATCTGCCCGCAGTTGGTCGCCACAGCCAAATCGGCAATGGTGGCATCTTCGGTCTCGCCCGAGCGATGCGACATCACGTTGGTATACCGTGCACGGTGGGCCATATCGACGGCGCGCAGAGTTTCGGTCAGTGATCCAATCTGGTTCACCTTGACCAGCATCGAGTTGGCACAGCCACGATCGATCCCCTCGGCCAAACGCTCTGGGTTGGTTACGAACAGGTCGTCGCCGACCAGTTGTACTTCGTTGCCGATGGCATCAGTCAGCGCTTTCCAGCCATCCCAATCGTCCTCGGACATACCATCTTCGATCGAGATAATTGGGTAATCTTTGACCAATGTCGCCAGATACTCAGCGTTTTCCTCTGAGGTCAGCGAGATGTTTTCACCCGACAGAACATATTTTCCGTCGCGGTAGTATTCGGTGGCGGCGCAGTCCAGCGCCAGATGGATCTCCTCGCCGGGTTTGTAGCCCGCTTTTTCGACCGCCTGCAGGATGAAATCCAGTGCCTCACGGGTCGAAGCGATGTTAGGGGCAAAACCACCTTCGTCCCCCACTCCGGTGGCCAGTCCGGCAGCCGACAGTTCGCGCTTGAGCGTATGGAACACCTCCGACCCCATGCGCACGGCTTCGCGGATATTCGCGGCCGAGGTCGGCATGATCATGAATTCCTGAATGTCGATCGGATTATCGGCGTGCTCACCCCCGTTGATGATGTTCATCATCGGAACCGGAAGAACGCGCGCCGAAGTACCGCCAACATAGCGATACAGAGGCTGCGTGGTGAAATCCGCCGCCGCCTTGGCCGTCGCCAGCGAGACACCCAGGATAGCGTTCGCGCCCAGACGGCCCTTGTTCTCGGTCCCGTCGAGTTCAATCATCGCCTGATCGATGGCCACCTGCTCGGTCGCGTCAAAGCCCACCAGTTCTTCGGCGATCTCGCCGTTAACGGCAGCAACCGCTTCCAGCACGCCCTTGCCCATGTAACGAGATTTGTCACCATCGCGCTTTTCCACCGCCTCGTAGGCGCCGGTCGACGCCCCTGAAGGCACAGCGGCGCGGCCCATGGTGCCGTCTTCCAGAATCACGTCTACTTCGACCGTCGGGTTGCCCCGGCTGTCCAGTATTTCGCGTGCGTGGATGTCGATGATCGTGCTCATGATACGGGTCCCAATGATGCCAACGGTTGCATGCCTCATACCAGCACGCGGCGAAAAGTAAACCGTTTCCGTTATCGCTAACACTTATATTTTTCAGCCTTTAGGGCTAACAGTTTGCTGTTTGCGCCAACAGGTCGCGGGCGCTTAGGCCACTGCCAATGCCCGCGCCAGCTGGCGTTCTCGAATGAAAGTATACAGACCTGATCCGATAATCAGACCGGCACCAGCCAACGTCATGCTGTCGGGGCGTTCGCCAAACATCAGCATCCCGGCCGTGATCGAGAACACCAACCGAGTATACCGAAATGGCGTCAGCGCTGAAGCTTCGCCAATCCGCATCGCGGTTACGATGCCGTAATAGCCCAAAACGCCGAACCCGATGGCACCCAGATAAGGCCCGATCTGCGCAGCTTGCAGCGGCACAACGGGCTGTGCTGTGAACACCATAAGGGCCGCACCAGCCAGCGCCACTCCGATATAGGCCTGCAATGCGACGACCGACGAGGCCACACGAACATCCAACCTGCGTGTGATCAGATCACGTGCCGCGATCGCAACGACCGATACCAAAACAAACAATGATTCCGGCTGGAATCCCTCGAACCCGGGGCGGATGATCATCAAGACGCCGACAAAGCCGATCCCGATGGCGCTCCAACGGCGCCAACCGACCTGCTCGCCCAGAAACAGTGCTGCCCCCATCGTGACAAATAGAGGCATCGCCTGAAAAACCGCCGCCACAGTCGACAGATCAACAAGTGACAGCGCGGTCACGAAGCTGAGCGCACCAAAGGCTTCGGTTCCGGCACGGATCAGCGGCAAAGGTTGCCACGCGACCGGGTCGAAGATGCGTTTGCGTGTTGCCATAGACATAAGCGTAAACACAGCCCCGCAGATCAGACCCAATGCGATCATGATCTGCCCGGTCGACACGCTGACCGAGAGATGCTTGATGAACATGTCCTCAAGCGCGAAGGCCGCCATCGAGCCGATGATCAGCAAAATGCCGTTTACGTTGTTCATGCGCGTTTCCATTGGAACAGGCCGCTGTCAGGCGGACCTTTCCGGCAGCAAAACCGCAACCTTTGCGACGTCGCAAGCAGTATTACGACATGTTTGATGAAATCGCGTTCACCGACCGATCGATTTTCGTGATGTGTCAGTCTTTTTCCAACGGTACGCCGTACAATTCAAGGCGATGGCCTTTCAGCCTGTAGCCAAGCTTGGCTGCAATCTTTTCTTGCAGAGCTTCTATCTCAGGGTCGACAAACTCGATCACCTCGCCTGACTGCATGTCGATCAGGTGGTCGTGGTGATCACGCTCTGCATCTTCGTACCGCGCGCGCCCGTCACCGAACTCCAGCCGCTCAAGTATCCCGGCCTCTTCGAACAACTTCACGGTACGATAGACTGTCGCGATCGAAATTCCCGCATCTTCGGCTGAAGCACGGGCATAAAGCTCTTCTACATCCGGGTGATCTTCGCTTTGCTGCAAGACCTGTGCAATGGTCCGCCGCTGGCCGGTCATGCGCAGGCCCTTGGCTTCGCAACGGGCGATAATCGTGTCGGACATGGTGACCCCCGGAACTGTTCGGTGTTCTGTCTTAATATGTCTACGCGCCCTGCGCCACAGACGATTTTGCGGTCAGGCGATGCGTCGCAGATCGGCCCAGACGGGTAAATGATCCGAGGCGATATGCGCGGGCCGCGCATCATGCACCCCGTGCAGTGCAGCCTCAAGCCCCTGCCCCACCGCGATTCTGTCCAGTGCCCCCAATGGCTGCGCGGCCGGGAAGCTTGGAACCGGAGGAAGAAACCGCATGTCCGGGGCCAAATGATCTAGAACAGGCTGGCGTGACCATTCGTTGAAATCCCCGGCCCAGACGGTGGGCATGTGTTCCAGATCAGAATCACATCGACGGATATGACTGATCTGTTGACGTCGCGACGCCGGCAAAAGCCCAAGATGCATCCCCATCACCCGCAAAGGCCCGATCTGCGTATCAAACTCGACCCGCACGGCGCCGCGGGGCTCCAGACCCGGCAAATCATGATGACCTGCCTGACGCACCTGAATGGCGTCCCCACGCCAGATCACCGCGTTGCCATGCCAACCAAGACTACCGGCACCGCCCAGGTCCACGATCTGCCACCCGGCCTCATCCAACATGAAATGTGGCAAAGCGGCAGGACGGGGCGGCAATCGTTTGTCCGCCTCCTGCAAAACAACGATATCGGCCTGCATGCTTTCGATGACCTGCAATATCCGCTGCGGCTGCCGCCGGAAATCGAGGCCCACGCATTTCTGAATGTTGTAACTGGCAAGGCGCAGGGTCGAGTGGTAGGTCATCGGCACACTTAAACTGATTTAACCCAAGATCGCCAACTGGTCGGACAAGTGCAAGCTGAACCCAGCGCTGAATGGCAACGCGCCGCCTGCTCCGCTAACATTTGTGCAAAACGGCCTTGAGCCCGCACAGCCTCTAGGCCACCTTCACGATCATGTTCATAAGGTTTGTCCACCCGATCAAGATAGAAGATATGGACGCGCGTCAGGGGTTCTTCTGCGCTGCCTACGACCTGCGCGACACTGCCGCGCTGGATAAATACACATTCGATCGAATTGAGGCGCTACTGGCTTGGTTCCGGGAAAACCTTGAAATCCCCTATCGTTTCAACAGGACAAAATCTAAAGGCGCCTTTCAGCGCAACACCAAAGGCCTCAGCTGGTTCAAACCCGAAGCCAACCAGGTTTTGGGCAAGTCGTATGAGATGGTCGCACTGCTCAAAGAAAACGGATATCAGATCGATACTCTGCGATCAGACCGGATCGGCTACATTGTCTATGAAGATGCGTGTCAGGTGATCGCCGAGCCCTTTGCAGACACGCCCCGATAGCCTCGAAACCTGAAACTTCAAAAGTTTCAGGCTCAGTTTCTTCATAAGAAACCGTCTCTTTGTTACGTACCGCAGAATGTCGCGTGTACGACCTCGTTCTTCGCCGGAGGGCGCATCAGGTCAGCTGATTCTGGTTGATCCTCATACGGCCGTGACAGCACTTCATTCAGTCGATTGAACGGTGCGTAATCGCCCTGCACCGCAGCCTGAATCATCTGCTCCACCCGATGATTGCGTGGAATGAAGGCCGGATTGGCCGCAGCCATCACGTCCGAAGGCGCATCCTCACGCGCCAAGCGTTCCTGCCACCCCTTTGCCCATTCGTCAAAAGCCGCCGGGTCGGCAAACTGGTCTCGCGCGCGGTCGCTGCCCAGCGCGCGGAACGTGTTTGTGAAATCCGCCTGATTCTGCGCCATCCGCGTCAACAGGTCCGAGATCATTTCAAGATCCCCCTCCTCTGCCCGAACCAATCCGATCTTGGCCCTGAAACGTTCCAGCCAATGTGCCTGCATCAACGCAGGCATGGCATGGACAATTTCGGTGGCCTCTTCGACAGCTGCGTCCTTGTCCTCAAACTGCTGAATTAGGGCCGTTGCCAGCTGCGCCAGATTCCAAACCGCAATCTCAGGCTGGTTCGAGTAGGCATACCGCCCCATCCGGTCGATCGAGCTATAGACTGTATTCGGGTGATAGCTGTCCATGAACGCACATGGGCCATAGTCGATCGTCTCACCGGCGATCGAGCTGTTGTCAGTATTCATGACCCCGTGAATGAAACCCACGCTCATCCATCGAGCGATCAACCCGGCCTGCGCATCCCGAACCGCGCGCAACAAACCCATAGCCCCGTCCGCCTCAGGATAGTGGCGCTGAACGGCATATTCAGTCAGCCGTTGCAGGCTCTCTATCTGCCCTCGCGCTGCAAACACCTGAAACGTGCCCACCCGCAAATGGCTCTGCGCCACACGTGTCAGTACCGCCCCGGGCATCGGACCCTCGCGCAGCACGATCTCTCCGGTTTCAACCGCTGCCAAGGCGCGCGTAGTGGGAATGCCCAGCGCATGCATCGCCTCGGAAACCACATATTCGCGCAAAACCGGCCCCAGCCAGGCACGTCCATCTCCCTGGCGCGAGAAAGGTGTCTGCCCTGAGCCCTTCAATTGAATATCCCGCCGAATCCCGTCGGTTCCGACCGTCTCACCTAACAAAACCGCGCGCCCATCTCCTAGTTGAGGGTTATAGGTGCCAAACTGATGCCCGGAATATAACTGCGCCAGCGGCTCGGCCCCTTCGGGCACAGTATTGCCCGCAAAAGCCTGCGCCATCTCTTCAACGTCGCCCGGCGCAATCCGCAACAGTCGCGCCAGATCACTGTTGAAGGCAACAAGCTTTGGTGCACGCACAGGCACGGGCCCCTGCCGCGCAAAGAAGGTGTCCGGCAGGCGAACATAGCTGTTGTCAAACGGGATCGTCAAAGTCATGCGGCAAACATATGCTCTGCATACACAATTGCCATAGCAGATCGTGCGCGTGCGTGCATAATCCCACAAACAGACCCGAGGCTTCCATGACCGCGCAAGACATCATCCAACACCTGAACCTGCAGCAGCACCCCGAAGGCGGCTGGTTCAAAGAGACCTGGCGTGCCGACAATCCCGGCCGTGCCACCGGCACTTGCATCTACTTCCTACTGGCAAAGGGTGAGCGCAGCCACTGGCACAAGGTAGATGCGACCGAGATCTGGCTCTACCATTCCGGCGCTCCGCTGATCCTCTCGCTCAGCGCCTCCGATACAGGCCCTGCCAAAGACCACACCCTCACACCTGATCTGACCCAAGGCGCACCGCAGCTTATTGTACCCAAGGGCCATTGGCAGGCGGCGCGCAGCAGTGGAGACTACACGCTAGTCAGTTGCACTGTTTCACCGGGATTTGAATTTGACGGGTTTGAGCTCGCGCCACCCGGTTTTGACATTCCAGGAGTGTAATTCCATGGACCACCGCGCCCTGATCGCCGCGATCCCGCCCGAGACCAAGCACAGGCTGCAACAGCGGTCAGACACGGCAGGTCTCAGACATCTAGCGATCTATTTCGGCGCTTTGACAGCAACCAGCATCGGTATCATCCTACAGGTTCCCCTCTGGCCACTATTGCTCCTGCCGCAAGGCCTATTGCTGGTTTTCCTCTTTACGCTCAGCCACGAATGCACCCACAAGACGCCGTTCAAAACCCCTTGGATCAACGAAGCGGTTGGGCACCTTGTCTCAATTCCCATCTGCCTGCCGTTCACATGGTTTCGCTACTTTCACCTTGCCCATCACAAATGGACAAACCACCCGGCCAAAGACCCGGAACTTGGCGGCAAACCCCGCCCCGAAAACTGGCGCAGCCTTGCGATCTATCTCAGCGGCTGGCCATATTGGACGGGTATGGCCCGTGTGTTGACCGACAACGCGCGCGGCAGGATTGACGCCGCTTACCTGCCAACCCGCCAGCACCACGCCATACGAACCGAAGCCCGAATATTGTCCACACTATATGCCCTGGCCGCACTCAGCCTGTTCTTCAGCCCCTTGTTGTTCTGGCTCTGGCTTCTGCCCGCCCTTATCGGCCAGCCTTTCCTGCGCCTATACCTGCTCGCCGAACACGGCCTCTGCCCGCCGGTGGCAAACATGCTCGAAAACTCCCGTACCACCTTTACCAATCGAATGATCCGATTTCTGGCCTGGAACATGCCCTACCACGCGGAACACCACGCCTTTCCAAACGTGCCTTTCCACCACCTTCCAGCCTTCCACCGCTGGACCCAAGCACACCTGCAATCCACCTCGGACGGCTACACCGAATTCACTCTAGATTACGCCCGCGCCCTAAATCGCTAGATCCGCCTCTTCATCTGGCCAAAAATACCTCGGGGGAGTCGCGCAGCGACGGGGGCAGAGCCCCCTACCCGCTCACCACGACACCCCTCGCCGGAGACGACACGACACCGCCCCCGACCAGCGCACTTACCCCGGTGGTACCCGGGCAAGAGGTCGGCAATCCCCGCGCCACACGCACGGCAAGGTAGGCAAAGGCCTGCGCTTCCAGCATGTCTCCGTCCAGCCCAACCGCCTCAACCGGCTCGACCGGGCAATCCAGCGACACGCGCAGCATTTCCATCAGCACTGGGTTGTGACGTCCGCCACCGGTAACCAGCATGCGCACAGGCGGCTTGGGACAATGCTCCATCCCCTGCAGCACACCCGCAGCGCTCATCCCGGTCAACGTGGCCACCGCATCCGCATCGCTCAGCTCGGTCACCAGACCGATCATTTCCGAGAAATCATTCCGGTCCAGCGATTTGGGCGGCATTCGGTTGAAATAGGGTTCGGCCAGAAACAGCTCCAGTGCGCCGGTCTCGACCGTACCCTCTCGGGCCAGCGCGCCGTCCCGATCCATCGGCAACCCCAACCGCGCCTGCATCAGATCGTCAACCGGCGCGTTGGCAGGTCCGGTGTCGAAAGCCAGCAACGCCCCTGGCGCTTCAGGCCCGTCAAAAGACGGGTCAACATAGGTCAGGTTCCCAACACCGCCCAAATTGAGGAAACACAGCGGCTCTTCCGCCCCGATCCATTTGGCGCAGGCGAAATGAAAGAACGGGGCCAGAGGCGCACCCTCTCCGCCCAGCGCCACATCATCGCTGCGAAAATCCCAGACCACCGGCAGCCCCAAAGCCTGCGACAGACCCAGCCCGTCACCCACCTGCAACGTGCCACGCCCACGCGGCTCATGTGCCAATGTCTGACCGTGGAAGCCGATCAGGTCGACCTCTTCGAACTCTGAAAGAACCTCGGCATGTGCCCGGGTCACCAATTCAGCCGAAATATCAACCTTTGGTCCATGCCAAAGCCCCAGCGCCGCGCGCAGTGTGGCACGCTCTTCTTCGGAATAAGCGCGATACCCGCTGGGACCAAAGCCGAATATCTGCTGCCCATCGGTTTCAACGACCGCAGCGTCCACACCGTCCAGCGATGTGCCCGACATGGCCCCCAACGCTCTGATCGCCCCCGATTTGCTGATGACCCTGCCCACGCCGACCTCGTATTGCGTCTCTCCACCCGTTTCGCCGGGTTCTGAGCACAACCTGCACGGTAATGCAAAGCCAAGGCAAGACACATCATGCGCGAGCTTCATTTTTCTTGGAAAAGGTGCCTTTTCCTTGCCTCTGCCCCCGCCTGTACCGTGCGCCGCTACAGAGTTCCGAAAGGTACGAGACCGCGAATGAAGGCGACAAGGCGTTCCCAAACGCAGCGCAGTTCCGAGTGCTCATGAAAGAGCTGTACAAAGTCCATTACCACATGTTCGCAGATCGCTACAGCAGGTGCCAAGCTCTCCCAAGAATGCCCGTCGCCGGTTTCAGTGTTCCACTTGATCTGAAGCACCTACGATCATTCCATATAGCTCAGCTTCGTCAGATTTGCATTGAAACAAAGCGACTGAATAATGGCAGGTACTTTGGGATGTTCAGTGCAATAAAAGCGCAGGCTCAAAACCCTGGATATTCGCAAATGTTGCGCCAATGCTTATAGATGAGATATTAATATGCAGCAAAGCACAGACAACAAATTGAGGACGGGTGAGTAGGTTCATACCGCTTAGTAAAAAGCGGCAGTGAATTGGCCTGAACAGGGTTTATGCCAAACATATACGGTGCATTTCGGACGGACACGACTCTGACTACGAACCAGGCCCAATTCGGCGGCGTTGGAACGACATTTCAGATCTCCGCGTACAATACGATCGAAATTACTGATGGTGTTGACCCCAACACCATCGAGGGAGACGGTGTAAACAACGAATTCCCAGACGACCCCACGCAAACCTATCTGGGGAATGCAATTGCCTGGGATTACAATTACATAGTCACGGATGGCACCAATACCTATACGATTGGCGTTTTCGACTATGATTCCAGCGGCAACGGCGCGTTTGGCGGCGGAGCCGAGCAAGGATTCTTCATCGGCTTTTTGGGGGATGTCCCCCCGCTCAACACAACACTGACGATCACGGCGCTGGGTGACGGTGCCTTCGCCAGTCCAGTCGTAAATCTGCCCGTTGACGACTTTGTTCCCTGTTTCACCAGTGGCACGAATATTCGGGTAAGGGGTGGTCATAAGGCGGTCGAGGATCTGAAAGCCAGCGATGAGATCGAAGTGTTTGATCCCACAGGTGATGGGCCCGGATTTGCCACCCTGCTGCGGGTGTTTCGCCGTACGATATCTGCCCCGGAACTGGCCGCAAACCCCAAACTGCGCCCGGTTCGTATCAGCGCCGGAGCGTTAGGTCTGGGCTTGCCTCAGCGTGATCTTGTGGTGTCCCGGCAGCACCGGATGCTGGTGTCTTCGAAGATTGTCGAGCGGATGTTCAGGACTTCCGAAGTTCTGGTACCCGCCGTCAATCTGACTTCGCTGCCCGGTATTTTCATCGACCAGGATGCCCAGAGCGTCGAGTATTTTCACCTTCTTTTTGGACAGCACGAGGTAGTCTATGCCGAAGGCGCACCATCGGAAAGCCTGTTTACCGGACCGGAAGTGCTCAAGGCCATCAGTCCAGAAGCACGAACAGAAATCCTGAGCATATTCCCCGAGATAGCAGAACTGGAATTTGCCCCCAAGCCCGCCTGCCCGATCCCATCCGGGAAGCTGCAAAAGCAACTGATTGAACGCCACATCAAGAATGAAAAGCCGCTTCTGTCCAGACACACTGCACGCTAGAACCAGAGGTTATCCGGCAGGACTTGGTACGCTTCAAAGACTGACGCGATATTCTGTGTTTCGCTATGCGTTATTTCTTCGCGTTTCCCTCAGAAAGCTTATCCGCAAGATTCTTTCAGTGCGGACTGCACTTGCTCGCCAATGTCTGGACATTCCGCGAGACTTAGGGAATTAGAAGGCCAGTCGCATGAATGTACCTTCCGCCGTGCGACCAAGCGGGTCTGGTTTTGAAATTACTGACCTATGACTTACACCAGCCCTTGCAGAGAGGGCCAGAACACAAGGCCTGTTGAGCGTCATGACCTACCACCCCAAATCGGATTTCATCGCCACGATGATCGAGCGCGGCTTTCTCGCCGACTGCACCGATTATCAGGGCCTTGACGACGCGCTGATCTCTGGGGTGCAGACGGCTTATATCGGCTATGACGCCACCGCACAGTCGCTGCATGTAGGTCACCTGATGAACATTATGGTGCTGCGCTGGTTGCAGAAAACCGGCCACAAGCCAATTACCCTGATGGGCGGCGGCACCACCAAGGTAGGCGACCCCTCGTTCCGTTCAGACGAACGCCCCCTGCTGGGCCCTGAACAGATCGACGCCAATATCGCAGGCATGAAACAGGTGTTCTCGAAATACCTGTCTTACGATGACAGCGACACCGGCGCGCTGATGCTGAACAATGCCGAATGGCTGGATAGCCTGAACTACCTCGATTTCCTGCGCGATATTGGGCGGCATTTCTCGGTTAACCGGATGCTGAGCTTTGAATCGGTGAAATCGCGGCTGGACCGCGAGCAATCGCTGTCGTTCCTCGAATTCAACTACATGATCCTGCAGGCCTATGACTTCCTCGAACTGAACCGCCGGTATAACTGCGTTCTGCAGATGGGCGGCTCGGACCAGTGGGGCAACATCGTCAACGGCATCGACCTGACCCGCCGCGTACTGGATCACGAAATCTACGGTCTGACCACACCCCTGCTGACCACCAGCGATGGTCGCAAAATGGGCAAATCGCAAGGTGGAGCCGTCTGGCTGAACGGCGACATGCTGAGCGCCTATGAGTTCTGGCAGTTCTGGCGCAACACGACCGACGCCGATGTGGGACGGTTCCTGAAAATCTTCACCGAGCTTCCGGTAGACGAATGCGATCGCATGGCCGCGCTGCAAGGGTCCGAAATCAACGAGGCCAAAATCCGCCTCGCCAACGAAGTCACAACTCTGCTGCACGGTGCAGAAGCCGCTGCAACCGCCGAGGCGACCGCGCGCGAGGTGTTCGAAAAGGGCGGCGTTGGCGGAGACCTCCCGACCCTGACCCTCAGCGCATCAGAGCTGGGTGACGGCATGTCCATCGTCCAGCTGATCGTCAAATCCGGCCTCGCCAAATCCGGCAAAGAGGCCAAACGCCTGATCGCCGAAAACGGTGCCAAGCTAGACGATGCTCCGCTGACCGACGCGGGCCTGATGATCGACGCAGGCGCACTGTCCTCGCCCATCAAACTCAGCGCGGGCAAGAAACGCCACGCGCTGGTTCAGTTGGGCTGAGCCAATCAAAGGGCTGCCTTCGGGTGGCCGCGCTCCATGGTAAATCTTGCAGATCGAGTAACTCGAACTGCAACACTTTTTTGGTGCATACTTGGCGAACCTGGCGAAGGTCTGCCTTGAGCCCAAAGTGTTGAATGTTGTGATTGAAAAGAACGTCAGCTTTCAGGTTCGCGTTTTTTGTCACTGCTCGTTTCGCCAAACCATCATTGCGAAGTGCTTCCCGTCACCCAGGTAGTTCGGCAAGGCTATTACATGTTCAAAGCCCGCTTGGAAGGCGATGCCGAGAGGCCGTAGCCCCGACCGCTCCAACGAACCCTTGTCGTCAATTGTCGTCCTTTGAAACTCGGTCGTCCCCGACCGTTCGCGGAACCCAGAGAAGCGTGTAGGGAAAGCAACGCCTTGTAATTTTAGCCTCACGGCTAATTCTTGCAGGGACACAAGGAGCGGACCTATTTCCTTCGATACGTGAGCATGTCCAGGTCCTGCTGTATATGCAAGGCGACTGACATATAACCACGCTCCATTTTTGTCGTGATTTAAAGTCGCTCCATCACCTGTTGCATCCGACCAAACTATTGGCTCTTGTATTGGCTTGCCAGATGTTCGGATCGCACATGCAAAACTGATGATTTGGTCTTCCTCCTCGCTCACAAACATCGCTTGTAGGAAAGTTCCAAAATAAGTCTCTAGCGTTTCTCTACTGTGATTTGGATGGCAGAAAGCTAAGCTACTCTTGCCTACAGAATTGTGCCCCGGCTTTTTAGGCAGTCGCAACACCGGCTCGAGGTCAACCAATTTTGCCCTTCGAGCTGCTTTGTACTTCAACGGCCTCAATCTCCATTGCTCTTGTTGATGCTAGTCTTAGCTAACCGATTTACGGCGCTCTTGAAAACAGACCTTGGCGCAGATGCAGCGAAAGTTCACTTTCGCCACGCTTACCTGCCATTGAACAAAATCAAACGCAAAAACCCTCACCGAGGCGTTTTCCGTATTGTCTTTGTCTGGACGTACCAAAGCCCAAGTGGCTGAGAGATCAATAGTACTTCTCTCAAGGGACGCCCTCCTGTGGCGGTTTTTCCGTGTGCCAACTCAACGTCGCATTTCGCAACAGTCTTTCGCATTCCTGCATGTGGACCTCACCCTTTCCGTTCCACTCTGAACCGGAAGGAGGCACCATATGACCAGAACTGCCACAGCCACACGTACCGGAGGGCGCTCTGCCCGGCGCGCCATGCGCACCGCTCCAAACTTCGAGATGTTGCCGGGCCTGACCCGCGGCATTCCGTTATGCGAGGTTATGGACGGCGCACAGGTAGAACGCATCGATGCGGCCTCGATGGATATTCTGGAAAACGTAGGCGTTCAGTTCCGTGACCCCATCGCGCTGGAAGACTGGAAGAAGGCTGGTGCCAAGGTAGAAGGCGAGCTCGTCTATCTGGATCGCGGTCTGGTGCGCGAGTTGATCGCGACCATTCCGTCAGATTTCACCTACCACGCGCGCGATCCGAAAAAGAACGTGCGGCTGGGCGGCAAACACTCGATCTTCGTGCCGATGACCGGAGCGCCCTTCCTGCGCGATCTGGAAGATGTGCGCCGCAACCCGACGCTGGACGATCTGGCGATGTTCCACAAGCTCAGCCATATGTTGCCCGCGCTGCATTCCTCGGCCCATCACATCGTGGAGCCCTATGATCACCCGATCAGTCAGCGGCATCTGCGGATTACCTATTCGTCAATGAAGCACTCTGACAAAACCTTCATGGGCATGACCACCAGCCCCAAGAATGCCGAAGATGTCATGGAGATGTGCGCCATCCTGTTCGGCGAGGATTTCCTTGAAGATCACCCGGTCACCACTGGCAATTGCAACGGCAATTCGCCGCTGGTCTGGGATGAAACCATGTTGGGCGCGATGCGCGCCTTCTGTCGCCGGAAGCAGCCGGTGTTGTGCTCGCCCTTCGTTCTGGGCGGGGCCAATACGCCTGCCAGCGTTCCGGCGACCGTGGCGCAACTGAATGCCGAGGCGCTCAGCGCGCTGGCCTATACGCAGGTGATCCGCAAGGGCGCGCCCGCGATCTACGGGCACTACCTGTCGACCGTCTCGATGAAATCCGGCGCGCCGATGGCAGGCACGCCCGAGATCAGTCTGATGAACTTCATGATTGGACAGATGGCCCGGTATTACGAAGTGCCTTGGCGTACCTCAAACACTCTGGGCGGAGCCAAGACGTTCGACGCGCAGGCAGGCTATGAATCCGCAACCACTCTGCAGGCCGTGATCCATTCCGGCGCCAACTACATCTGGCATTCGGCGGGCTGGAACGAGGCCGGGATGCACTGCTCGACCGCCAAGTTCATCGTTGACGCAGAACAATGCGCCATGGCCTATCGCATGGCCGAGGGCCCGAAATGGGGCGATTTCGATCAGGCCGTTTCGGCAGTCGGTGATATCGGTCCGGGCGGGCATTACCTTGGGCATCCGCATACGCAGGACAATTTCCAGAGCGCATTCTTCATGCCGGATATGTTCGACAACAACTCGATCGAACAATGGCAAGCTGAGGGTTGTGTTGAAATCACCGAACGCGCCCTGAAACACGCCCGCAAGCTGCTGGCCGAGTATCAGGAACCAACGCTCGATATCGCCAAGAACGAAGAGCTGCTGGATTACATCGCCCGGCGCGAGCGTGAAATACCGGCTGCGGATGAGCTGAACCAGTCCTACTAAATCCCGGGGAGGTACACGAATGAGGTTCGCTGAAAAAACCGCACTCGTCACAGGGGCGTCGGGCGGGATCGGGGCCGCCATCGTCAGCCAGCTGCGGGCCGAAGGCGCGCGTGTGGCTGTTGCTGACCGCGATGTGGGCAGCCTTGAAGCCGAGGCGCATCTGCCCGGCGATCTGCGCGATCCCGACTATTGCGACGGGCTGGCCTTGGCCGCGCATCAGGCGCTGGATGGTCTTGATATCGTGATCAACAATGCAGGCGTGATCACCCGCGGCCCGGCGACTGAAACATCCGATGAGGATTGGGCCCTGTCCGTCGGAGTGAATGTCGAGGCCCCTTTCCGTATCTGCCGCGCTGCGATTCCAATCATGGCGGCGGCGGGTGGCGGTGCTATTGTGAACACTGCCTCGTGCTGGGGCCTTCGACCTGGCCCGGATCATGCGGTGTACTGCATGACCAAAGCGGCCATTGCCAGCCTCACCCAATGCATGGGGCACGATCACGCCCATCAGGGCATCCGCATCAACGCCGTTTGCCCGAACGAGGTGAACACACCGATGCTGCGTTCGGGCTTTGCCAAACGTGGGTTCGATCCTGATACGGCGATTGCCGAGCTTGGGAAGTCGGTGCCTTTAGGGCGTATCGCCGAACCCGAAGATATAGCCGAAGTGATCCTTTTTCTCGCCTCGGATTCGGCGCGCTACATGTGTGGTGCTCTGGTCGAAGTGAATGGGGGCAAGCCGGTACAATGAAAAGATTTGCAGGAAAAACAGCGCTCGTGACCGGTGGCCGCAGTGGCATCGGACAAGCCATCGCCCGGCGGCTGCGCGAAGAAGGGGCTAATGTCTACACTGCGCAGCGCGGTAAAGATGATGAGTTCCCCTCTATCCCAGCGGATTTTGCCAACCCGGAAAGCCCGGCGCAGATCATCAAGCAGGTTGTGGACAGCGCGGGCCAGCTGGACGTACTGATCAACAATGCAGGCATGATGCAGGAGGCTTCCGTCAACGACATGCCGCTTGAAGATTGGCAACGCAACCTCATGGTCAACCTGACCGCCCCGTTCCTGCTGATCCAGGCTGCACTGCCACATCTGCGCAAAACCAAGGGCAGCATCGTCAATATCGGCTCGGTCGAGGGGTTGGGCAGCAACCCCGGCCACGCCGCCTACTGCGCCTCTAAGGCCGGGCTGCATGGGCTGACCCGCGCGGTTGCCGTGGATCACGGAGCAGAAGGCATTCGCTGCAATGCGGTGGCACCGGGCTGGATCGACACAGACCTCAACATCAATTTCATCGAGAGCATGAACGACCCCGGCGCATTCCGCCGGGATATCGCCCGCATTCATCCCGTTGGCCGCACCGGCGACCCGAAAGAAGTCGCCGCACTGGTCGCTTTCTTGGCAGCCGAGGAAGCGGGTTTTGTCACCGGTCAAATTTACACGATCGATGGCGGACGGATGGCAAAGCTCAGCCTGCCCTGACCAGCCTGCAAGCTATTCCGCCCCTGATCGCCACTCTTTCCAGCGCAGATACGCATTGGCCCCAACCGATGCGAAGGGCTCGGGTGGCAAACGCGGTGGCATCGGTTGCGCCAGAAAATGATCTGCAATCTGGGAGTCTTTCCCCAGTACAAGCTCTGCCACGCCCATTCCCTGCAGTGTTCCTCGCGCTATACCCAATCCGTTTTGACAGCAGGCGGCATATACACCCTGCTCGATCTCACCGAACGCGGCCGAACCATTGCGGCTGAGGCACAGCATCCCAGCCCAACGGTGCTGCATCTGTACATTTGGCAAGTTGGGAAATCGCTCCTGAAACTTACGATCGTGCACCGCGCCTGCCCGATTCAAATGGCTATCGCTGCTGTGGATTTCAGGATGAAAGCTTGAACAGGTCCGGATCAGAATGCGATCCCCATAACTGCCCGAAACCCGCCGGACCGAAGTGCCCATCGGATCCGCTGGCGTTACCGACCAGCGTGGCTGTCCGCCCAGCGTGGCGATCTGATCTGGCGTCAGCGGTTCCGTTATCGACGCGTAGAGGCAGATGTGCATCAGACGCCGCTGGTAAAACCCAAAGCTCTCCAGGTGACCATTCGTTGCCATCACGATCCGCCCCGTCGAAACCCGCGCCTGTTCGGTCTCGACCACCCAGCCACCGCCTTGTTTGCGAAACCCTGTCACGGCAGAGTTTTCATAAACACCGATCCGCCCAGCCAGATGCGTTGAGAGAGCCCGCACATAGGCTGCAGGCTGGATCATCACCGTCCCGGGCGCAAACAGACCAGATGTGTAATGCGGGCTGCCTGTCAGCGCCTGCATCTGCTGTGCATCATAAAGCTCGTGGGGCTCTCCCAATCGCGCCAGATGCACTGCGTAGTCTGCGTTGTGCCGATCACCCGCTGCGGTCGCAGCAGCGTTGATCTTGCCGCACGGGTCGAACATCTCCGGCGACAGGTCGCACTCAGCGGCTACCCGGGTCGCAAAGGAAATCGCCTGGCGATTCAGCGCGATTGTGGCCCGATCTGCCTCCAGCCCATCGCTGGCGTAATTGTCCGAGGCCAAGTCATGCGGCAGATCGATCATGAACCCTGAGTTGCGCCCGGCAGAGCCTTCCGCAAAGCGCCCAGCCTCAAGCACCACAACCTTCAGCGCCGGATCAAGCTGATGCAGCCTCAGCGCTGCGGACAGCCCGGCAAAACCACCGCCGATGATGGTCACATCTGCGGTCTGGTCTTGCTCAAGCCGAGGCAGGTCTTGCTGCAGAGGCAGGATGGCATTCCATCCTGCCACGCCGGTTTGCCGGGGCAAACGTTTGGCGGTGTAGATCGTCAATCTACCGCCTCATCTTCGTCATCGGCCAGATCAATCCAGATGGTTTTCAGCTGGGTATACTGATCATGGGCGTGAACCGAGTTGTCCCGGCCACCAAACCCGGACTGCTTGTAGCCACCAAAGGGTGTGGTGATATCCCCTTCGCCAAAGCTGTTGATCGTGACGGTACCCGCCCGGATCGCCCGCGCGCCTCGGATGGCGCGTTTGGCGTTGGCTGTGAAGATCGAAGCACACAGGCCATATTCAGTGTCGTTGGCAATGCTGATCGCCTCGTCAAAGCCAGAGACTTCGATCACCGACAGAACCGGGCCAAAGATCTCCTCGCGCGCCAGCGTGGCATCGTTTCCGGGCACCTCGACCACCGTGGCTTCAACAAACCCATTCTCCGCCTTGCCACCAATCAGCACAGTCTCGGCCTGATCCAGATAGCCGCACACCTTGGAATAATGCCCCTCGCTGACAAGCGCGCCCATGCGGGTCTCTGGGTCCAACGGTTCGCCGACATTCCATTGCTTCGCATGATGCGCGATCCGTTCCAACAACTCTGCCTTCACGTCCTTATGCACGATCATCCGCGACGAGGCCGAGCAATTCTCGCCCATGTTCCAGAACGCACCATTGACGACATGCGCCGCCACGCGGTCCAGATTTTCCGCATCCTCCATCACGATGGCCGGGTTCTTGCCGCCCATCTCAAGCACCACCTCCTTGGCATTGCTTTCAGCGGAATAGTTCAGGAACTTCTTGCCCGTCACGGTCGAGCCAGTGAAGGACACCATGTCGATATCCATATGCCGCCCGATGGGTTCGCCCACCTCGGCGCCACCGCCGGGCACCACATTCAGCACACCGCGCGGCAACCCGGCCTCAGACGCCAGCTCCGCCACCTTTAATGCGGTCAGAGAAGTCTCGGCCGCCGGTTTCACCACCACCGAACAGCCCGCCGCCAGCGCCGGCCCGATCTTCCACGCCAGCATCAGCAAGGGGAAGTTCCACGGCAGGACCAGCCCAACCACGCCGATGGGCTCACGCACGACCATGGCGATGTGGTCATCACTGGCCGGGCTGACCTGATCATAGATCTTGTCGATCGCCTCGGCATGCCATTTCAGGCAGTGGATCGTCTCGGGAACATCAACGGTTTCGCAATCAAAGATCGTCTTGCCACTGTCGATGCTCTCCATCACCGCCAGTTCCCGCGCGTTGCGGGTAAGCAGCTTGCACAGGCGGATCAGAATGTCTTTGCGATCCGAGGGGTGCATCTTTGACCAACGCCCGTCGTCAAAGGCTTCTCGCGCCTTTTCGACCGCAAAATCCACATCCTCCGATCCGCAGGCAGCAATGCTGGTCAGCACAGCCCCGGTGGCTGGATTGATAGTCTCGAACACCTGCCCTGAGGTCGCCGGGCGGTAGCCGCCATCGATGAAAGCGCCCGTCGGCAGATCCAGATGCGCAGCGATGGATTCATATTCGTCTTTCGTCAACAAGCCCATGCCTTAACCCTCCGCCAAAATATCTGCGATTTTGCGTTTCAGAACGCGCGTCACCTGCTCCAGCGCGCGTTTGTCATCTTTGTTCAAACCTTTCAGAGGCGGCCTCACCACGCCTGCGTCGATCCCGTTCATGGTGACGCCATGCTTGATCGTCTGGATGAATTTGCCGCCCTGCTCCAGCACCCGCATCAGCGGCATCAGCGCGCTCATGATGCGACGGCCCTTGGCAAAGTTGCCCTCGATCACACAAGCCTGATACAGCGCCACGTGTTCGGCAGGCAGAAAGTTCGACCCACCACAGACCCAGAACGGCGCTCCCCAGGCGAAGAACTCCAGCGCCTGATCATCCATGCCACAACCAAGTTGGATATGCGGGTAGTCCCGCGCCAGCAGATGCACCCGGTTGATATCGCCCGAACTTTCCTTGATGCCACAGAAATTCCGGCTGCGGCCTACGCGGTCCAGGAACTCTTCCCCCATCATCGTGCCGGTCCGGTGCGGATAGTTGTACAGCATCACCGGCAGGTCAGCCGCCTTGTCGATTGCCAGCGCATTCAGCGCATTCTCGCGGTCGGTGGGCACCGAATACGGCGGGCTTGCCAACAAGATCGCATCTGCGCCTAGGTCTCGCGCACCTGAGGCTAAAGCGACGGAATCCCCGGTCAGCATCGCCCCCGTTCCCACAACCAGAGGCACACGCCCCTTCAGTCGTTCATGCGTAAAGCGCGCCAGTTCCAGCCGCTCATCGACGATCTGCGCATAGTTTTCGCCGGTGGACCCGCCCGAGATCAGCCCGTGCACACCATTCTCGATCAGGTACTCGATCACCTCGGCCAACGCGTCCCAGTTCACGCCACCATCCGCCGCGTAGGGTGTCACCACCGGCGTATAAATACCCTCAAATCTGAAGATCGGAGTCATGTGTCCCTCATGCAGAAGTCTTGCCGGGGACCTGCCCCAGCGGAAAATCCAAACCCTCGGGCATCACGAACAGCTCTATCTGATCGCGTGACAGGGTCCAGTGGTCGTCGGCCAGCTGCGCAGCAGCCGCCTCATCGCCCGCCTCGATGGCGGCGATGATGGCGTCATGCTGGTCGCTCGCCTCTGAAAGGTTCTCAGCCATTCGTGCGGTCTGCGGGCGATAAAATGTCATCCCGATCCGCGCGTGATCGATCAGCAACCGGTTGAACGATGGGGATAAATAGACGTTCCCCGCCATCTCTCCGGTCACCTCGTGAAACCGGGTATTGGCCAGCGTCCGCTCCTCAGCCGAGCCTGTACGCAAGGCTTGCCCAAACGTCTCTTGCGCCTCTTTCAACTGATCGATCTGATCGTGCGTCGCATTCGCCGCGGCCAGACGCAGCACCGCGCCATAGACCATCGGCGCAACCAGAAAGAAATCGCGTAGCGTGGTATGAGACATCTCTGACACCCGCGCCCCGCGATGGGTGCGCAGGTCCAGATACCCCTCACCGGCCAACTGCCGGAACACTTCGCGCAAAGGCGTGCGCGACAAGCCAAAGGCCTGCGACAGCTGCGCCTCGTCCAAATCTTCTCCGGGACGCAAACGCAGGGTCAGAACCGACATCTTCAGATGCTCAGCCAACGCCTCTTTTGGTGATTTCCCTTCGTCCCTCATCCGATCCCCTTCATCACGATCCCGCGAATCGATAGCTTGCCCTCTGGTATCGTATAAAAATACATGTTGTATACAGTTAGTTTTCGTGCAGCATGCAGAAAACAGTCAGAACGCCCTGATTCCGGTCCTATCGATGAGCCAAACACAGCACTACGCCTTCATACTGGTCGAGGAATTCTCGCATCTCGCCTTCTCCTGCGCGGTCGAGCCATTGCGGATCGCAAATTTGCTGGCCGAGGAAGATCTTTATCGATGGTCCTTCCTGTCCGAACACGCTGAGCATGCGGTCTGTTCAAACGGATCGGTCACTTTGGTGCATGGCGGATTGGGATCTATCCCAAAATGTGACCAACTGTTTGTTCTGTCAGGAATAAACATGCGCAATCACGTCTCGCGTCCGCTGCTCGCAACCCTGCGCCGAGAGCGGGCACGGGGCACCAATATCAGCGCCTTGTGTTCCGGTGCATGGCTGCTGGCCGAGGCCGGATTTTTGGATGGGATGCAGGCGGCGATCCATTGGGAATACCATGATGCTTTCATGGAGGCCTTCCCCGAGATCAATCTTGTTCGCAGCGTCTTTGTCGCCGACGAAAAACACATGACCGCCTCGGGCGGCACCGCGACCGCCGATTTGATGCTGCACCTGATCGAACGCGACCACGGCCACGACCTGTCGGTCGCAGTGGCCGATCAGATGGTCTATAACGCCGTGCGCAACGCCACTGCCGATCAGCGCGTCTCGCTGCAATCGCGTAACGGGATGCGGAACGCGCATCTGGCCAAGGCAATCCACATCATGACCGACAATATCCAAAGCCCGTTGTCCCCCTCGGTCATCGCCAGCGATATCGGCATCTCAACCCGGCAACTGGAGCGCCTGTTTGGGAAATTCCTGAACACCTCGCCTAAGAAATACTTCATGGAATTGCGGCTGGACCGCGCCCGCAATCTGCTGTTGCAGACCGAATCTTCGGTGACCGAGGTCGCCTTTGCCTGCGGTTTCGAAAGCGCCGGCCATTTCTCGCGTGTGTACCGGGCTGCGTTTGGCGTCACGCCGATGCAGCAGCGCAGCAGGCTTGATTGATCAAAGCTGTGACTGGACAGGAGGCCATGGTTGGGATTATCTGAACAAGTGTTCAGATCAGGAAGGAACCCGCCATGCAACTCTCAACCACAGCTGCGGTGATCACCGGCGGAGCCTCCGGCCTGGGTGAAGCTACAGCCCGTCACTTTGCCGAGAACGGCGCGCAGGTCACAATCCTTGACCGCAACGCCGAGCGTGGCCCGCAGGTCGCGGCTGAAATCGGCGGACATTTCGCGCAAACCGATGTGACGGATGAGGCCTCGGTCGCTTCAGCGATTGCACATGCGATGGACAAGATGGGTCGCATCACCGCCGCCGTGAACTGCGCCGGGATCGCGATCGGAGCCAAAACGGTTGGCAAAGACGGCCCCCACCCTCTGGAGGCGTTCCAGCGTACCATCGACATCAATCTGGTCGGCTCCTTCAACGTCTCGCGTCTTGCTGCCGCAGAGATGGCAAAGAATGATCCTGAACCAGATGGCGCGCGCGGCGTGATTATTAACACCGCCTCCATCGCCGCCTTTGACGGGCAAAAAGGTCAGGCGGCCTATGCAGCCTCGAAAGGCGGCGTGGTCGGCATGACGCTACCCATGGCGCGCGATCTGGCCTCGACTGGTATCCGTGTGATGGCCATCGCACCGGGCATCTTCATGACCCCGATGCTGGCCGGCCTGCCTGAAGAGGTGCAGCAACAGCTTGCGGCGGACGTCCCCAACCCTGCTCGCCTCGGCGACCCGCGCGAATACGGTCGTCTGGCCGGGTTCATCGTCGAGATGGGCTACCTGAACGGAGAGGTCATCCGCATCGACGGTGCCCTGCGGATGCGCTAAGACGGGTTTCATGACCGAGCGGCAGAAAATGGCGGCAGGCGAGTGGTATTGCTGCCTCGACCCCGAACTGGAAGTGCTTCGTATGAAAGCACGCCGCGCGGTCCATGCCCACAACACCTGCCCGCCCGATGACCGAGGGGCTATAGCTCCCGAATTGGCGGCGCTCTTTGCGGGGATCGGGCAAGATTGCTATTTTGAGGCTCCGTTCCACTGCGCTTATGGAATGAACCTGTCGCTGGGCGACCGGGTGTATCTGAATGCGGGCTGTGTCATTCTCGACACCGCGCCTGTTCGCATCGGCAGTGACTCGATGCTCGGCCCCACGGCACAGATCTATTGCGCCCAACACGCCAAAGACCCAGCCCTGCGCGCACAGGGTCTGGAAATCGACCACCCGGTGACAATCGGCGAAAACGTCTGGATCGGCGGTGGCGCGATCATCATGCCCGGCGTTACTATCGGAGACCGCGCCATCGTCGGCGCGGGCAGTGTCGTCACGAAGGACGTCCCCGCCGGAGCAACTGTTGTCGGTAACCCCGCCCGCCCCATTTGAGCACGCGCAAACCGGTGCATAGGTTTGTACAACTCAGACAATCTAGTCGATTGAGGTTGTACAACTCGGACTCAACCGGCTTCGGCCTTCTCTTCAAGCATCAGCCACTCTTCCTCAGCCGCTGACAGTTTTTCCTGCCGTTCGACCAGGGCATCGGTTGCCTTCTGGAACTTGATCGGTTCGCGTGTGAACAGCTCAGGATCAGACATCAGTTCTTCGAGCTTGGCGATCTCGGCTTCAAGGCGCGCGATCTCTGCTGGTAGCTTCTCAAGTCGGTGTTTCTCCGAGAACGACAGCCCTGCTTTTGCCTTCGCTTCTTGCTTCACTTTCGGTTTTAAAGGCCTTGCTTTTTCTTCCTTTTTCGCAACTACATCACCTCGCTGAGCGATGTAATCGGACCAACCACCAGCATAGACGGTCGCGCGCCCGTTGCCCTCCATGGCGATGGTTGTGGTCGCAACACGATCCAGAAAATCCCGATCGTGGCTAACGAGCAGCACCGTGCCATCATAGTCGTCCAGCAATTCCTGCAGCAGATCCAGCGTTTCGACATCCAGATCGTTGGTCGGTTCGTCCAGCACCAGCAGGTTCGATGTTTTCGCCATCAGTTTCGCCAACAGCAACCGGGCTTTTTCCCCACCAGACAAGGACTTAACAGCCGCTCTTGCCTGCGCGTCATCGAACAGAAACTCTTTGAGATAGCCCACTACATGCTTGGGTTGGCCGCCCACCATCACCTGATCGGCCTTGCCCGAGACCCGCATCTCGGGATCGCCGGTCAAGCTGTCCCACAGGCTCATTTCCGGGTCCAACTGTGCCCTCGCCTGATCGAACACGGCGATCTCAAGGTTAGTACCCAGCACCACCGAACCCTTGTCCGGTTCGACCTGACCTAGCAGCATTTTCAGCAACGTGGTCTTGCCCACACCGTTCGGCCCAACAAAGGCCACACGGTCACCGCGCTGAACCAGAAGATCGAAATTGCGCACGATCTGCTGAGAGTCAAATGCCTTTGAAACGCCATTGGCCTCGATGACCTTGCGGCCTGATTTCGGACCGGATTCCAACGTCATGGCAGCCGATCCCTGACGTTTGATCTGCGCTGCACGCTCGGCGCGCAAGGCTTGTAGCGCCCGGACACGACCCTGATTGCGCTTGCGGCGGGCGCTGATACCCTCGACGGCCCATCGCGACTCGGACTTGATCAAGCGATTCAGCTTGTGGCGCTGCTGATCCTCCTCTTCCCAGACCTTGTCCCGCCAGTTTTCAAAGGCCGCAAAGCCCTGTTCTTGCCGCCGCACAACTCCGCGATCGATCCACAGCGTCGCACGGGTCAACGCACGCAGGAAAGCGCGGTCATGCGAAATCAAAACATAAGCCGCGCGCGTCGAGCCCAACTCACGCTCCAACCACGCAATCGCCTCGATATCCAGGTGGTTCGTCGGTTCGTCCAGCAACATCAAGTCAGGCGCCTCGGCCATCAGCTTGGCCAAGGCGGCGCGTCGCCTTTCCCCACCCGAAGCGGTTTCGACCGCACGCTCAGGGTCGAATTTCAGCCCTTCGCCCGCGCGTTCGACCTTATACAGCTCACCCGGTTCCAACCCGCTTGAGGCATAGTCTCCAAGCGTCGCGAATCCCTGCATTCCGGGATCCTGCTCCATGTAACCCACTGATTTACCAGGAGGGATGACGATTTCACCCTGATCGGCCTCGACCAGCCCGGCCATCACTTTCATCAAGGTGGATTTGCCTGACCCGTTCCGCCCGACCAGCGCCACGCGATCACCTGGTTGAATCACAAGGTCCAGATCGGAAAACACCGGATCACCCCCGAACGTCAGAGAGATACCGGACATCTGCAATAAAGGAATTCTCGCCATACCCGCCAGCTAAACCGGCCAAAGCAAGGCGTCAACGCCCCAACTTCACCTTTTCCCAGATACTCAAATCACCCAGCCACCGCGCGCAGCAACCGTTTACGAGCTGGGGGAATTGCTCCGATTTCAAGGCCGGTGAACACATGCAGGGTGTTCATGTGCCTGTCTACCACCGCATGATCGCTGACCCACCCCCCCATCATCAGATAGGTGCGCAACAAGGGAGGCATCCGAAGCATCGCCTGTTTTACATCAGGGCGTCGGCGCAAGCGCGCCGCAAAGCGAAACACATCCGGCGCCTTGACTCGCGGCAACCATCGCCTTGGTGCCAGATGTCGGTGTTTGAGCATCGCAAAAGCGTCAAGATATTCGGCAGTTTCTGTTCCAGCGAATGACGAACAACCAAACAGCATTTCGATCCCGTTCTGATCGACATACGCCGTCATTGCGCCCCACGCGACACGCAAGATATCCGGATCATTGTAGTCCGGGTGGATACAGAACCGGCCCATCTCAACCATCGGTCCGGTAAAATCGCGTAGCGCCGACAGGTCATAGAACTGTGCCGAGTAGCTGAGTCCGATTTCAAAGCCGCCCTGCATTGTCAGCATACGGAAACAGCACACCAACGCCCCACCGGCCTGCAGATCTTCGACCAGAACATGGGCGCAGCGTGCATCAAAAGCATCACAATCCTGACCATCAGTAGCAAAGGTCAGCATCCTCAGCGTCTGCGCCGCCGCCACGTCTTGCTCGGTTTGCGCCAAGCGGGCGCGATATCGGCCCTTGTCCAACAAAACCGCCATGGTCGCATCCTCCTGCGGTTGCTGACCGGTCACATCTGTCTGGTCCTTACTACAGAATGTGTGACTGTCCTGTGACCACTGCAAGAGAATTGGTCGCTTTAGTTGTTTGCGCCAGGAATATTTGCCGGGTTGAAGTTGCCGATGTTACCCAGAAGCTGACGCAGGAAGCCTTTGTCTTCCACGTTGGAATCGGTCACGCGACGATCCAGCACGATGACATAGCCGTCTTCCAGGCCGAACCGCTCGATATTGCGAACGACACCGCGCTGATCAAAGCTGATCGCGACCAGTTCACGTGAAACGACCTCGGGTCGTTTGGGCCCATAATGACGGACGCGCGAGGCGACATAGTAATAGCCCGAATCCCGCACTACCCCCGCCGAGCTGGGCGCGCCGATGGTTTCTTCAACACTATCGCGGGTATCGACGCCGACCTTGATTTTGGCCAGATCCTCTGGCGGAGGCACGTAGCCGTGATTCTTGAAGATTGGTGAACATGCGCCCGCGACCGCCAGACAGGCCGCAAAGACAAGCGTTTTCGACGCTGGTTTCAACCTGTTCAAACCCTTCAACATGCACATCCTCTTGCCATGGCCCCTTGCGGACCCTATCCGATTACAGAAACCAAGGCTCCGGTTCAACACAGGAAAACCTCACGAATGAGCAACCAGACATCTTTACGCGTCGCAGACCTGCCGCAAAACGCTCCGACCCCGTTTGAGTTGCGCCCGACCGGCGACGCGCTGGAGGCCATAAAGCAAGAGCTCGGACTGCTTGGCCTGCGCAAGCTCAGCTTTGTCGGCGAATTGCGCGCGCAGGGCAAACGGGATTGGATGCTTTCTGGCAAGCTGGGCGCAACGGTGATCCAACCTTGTGTCGTGACGCTGGAACCTGTGACCACACGCATCGACAGCCCGGTGAGTCGCGTCTTTGTGGCCGATTGGAGCGATCCGGAAGAGCCCGAGTTCGAAATCCCCGAGGATGACGAGACCGAACCGCTTGGCCCCGAAATCGATCCTGCGCTGATCATGGTTGAAGCGCTGTCGCTGGCCCTGCCCCAATACCCACGGAAGGATGGAGTCGAGCTGGGCCAGATAGACTATACCGAACCGGGCAAACAGGCCCTCACAGATGAGGATGTAAAACCCTTCGCTGGTTTGGCGGGGCTGCGGGATGCGATGAAAAAAGACGAGTGACAGGCGAGGGATTTCCTGTCATAGCAGGCCGTCAGAAAAACCGCTTGAACATGACGAGAATCGCAGTATTTTCGCGCGCTCATTGGAATTTGGGTTGGACATTGCGGGGCAAGCCCCTTAAACGCGCGTCAAACCACGAGAAAACAAAGTACGTAACCCGGCTGACAGCGATTCTGTCAGCCCATATCAGACAAAGGTTGAGACCATGGCCGTCCAACAGAACAAAGTTTCCAAGTCGCGTCGCAACAACCGCCGCGCACACGACGCTCTGGTTGCTGCAAACCCGAACGAATGCCCGAACTGCGGCGAGCTGAAGCGCCCACACCACGTTTGCGCATCTTGCGGCCACTATGACGATCGTGAAGTCGTCGCTCAGGCCGACGAAATCGACCTGGACGAAGACGCGGCCTAAGCCTGATTGGACGCAGGCCAAGGCATGACGTATCAGCCCACGCAGACCGGACGGATCATCATCTCGGTTGACGCTATGGGCGGAGATTCGGGCCCTGCCGTCGTTGTGGCGGGCATTGCGAAATCTGCGGACAAGAACCCGAAGATCGGGTTCATCCTGCACGGTCAGGAACAGGAACTACGCAAGCTGGTTGCCAAACGGCGTGTCCTTGATGGGCGCGTCGATTTTCGTGATTGCCCGGACGTGGTCACGATGGAAGACAAACCAAGCCAGGTTGTCCGCAGCGGCAAGAGCACATCGATGTGGTCCGCTCTGGAAGCGGTGCGTGCAGGTGAAGCGCACGGCGCGGTGTCCTGCGGCAACACGGGCGCGCTGATGGCCATGTCCATGTTGCGGCTGCGCAAGCTGCCCGGCGTTAATCGCCCTGCCATCGCGATCCTGTGGCCCTCGCGCAATCCGCATGGGTTCAACGTGATGCTGGACGTCGGCGCAGATGTGCGCGCTGATGCCAAGGACCTGCTGCAATACGCGCTGATGGGGGCTTCATACGCGCGCAACGGTATGGCGCTCAGCCGCCCTCGGATCGGGTTGCTGAATGTCGGTACCGAAGAACACAAGGGCCGCGCCGAACTGAAAGAAGCCCACGCGATGATCTCGGACTTTGCCGATCAGGCGAACTTCGAGTTTGTGGGCTTTGTCGAGGGCAGCGATATCCCCGGCGACAAAGCTGACGTGATCGTGACCGACGGCTTCACTGGAAATGTCGCCATTAAAACCGGTGAAGGCACCGCTAACCTTATCGGTGATTTGCTGCGTGAGGCGTTCAAATACTCGCCTCTATCCCGGCTGGCCTCGATCCTGGCAATCACCTCGTTGAATCGTCTGAAAAAGCGGATAGACCCGCGCCGCGTCAATGGCGGCGTGTTCCTGGGACTCAACGGAACCGTGGTGAAATCCCACGGCGGAGCGGACGCAACCGGCGTTTCCGCAGCGGTTAAGCTGGCCTTCACTCTGGCTGAATCCGGTTTCGCCGAAAAATTGGCGGCACGGGTTGCATCAACAGCCGCACTTGCACAAGATGCGGCCCATTCCGTGTCTCAATCGGAATAATAACAAAAAAGGCAGTACCCCAGCATGGCAGGCCGCTCAGTTGTTGTAGGTGTCGGGCATTATTTGCCAGAGCGCGTTGTACCGAACTCTGAGTTCGAGAAAACGCTGGATACGACGGACGAATGGATTCGCACCCGGTCCGGGATCGAGCGGCGACACTTCGCGGCCGAGGACGAAACCACTTCCGATCTGGCCACCAAAGCGGCCGAAGCCGCACTGGCTGATGCCGGACTGACGGCGGATGATATCGACGCGATTGTACTGGCAACCTCCACAGCTGATCTGACCTTTCCTTCGGCGGCAACCATGGTACAGGCCCGGTTGGGCATGACCAAAGGTTTTGCCTTCGATGTACAGGCAGTCTGCGCAGGGTTTGTCTTTGCGCTCAGCAACGCCAACGCCCTGATCCTGTCCGGTCAGGCCAAGCGCGTACTGGTGATCGGCGCCGAGACCTTTTCACGAATCATGGACTGGACCGACCGGTCGACCTGCGTGCTGTTTGGCGATGGCGCGGGCGCACTGGTTCTGGAAGAGCAAGAGGGTCAGGGCACTTCGGATGATCGCGGTATTCTTGCGACCGACTTGAATTCGGACGGACGCTACAAAGACCTGCTCTATGTTGATGGCGGGGTTTCGACCCAATCCACCGGCCACTTGCGGATGCAGGGCAATCAGGTCTTCCGTCATGCGGTCGAGAAACTGGCCCGAACTGCCGAAGTCGCGCTGGAACGAGCCGGTTTGTCCAGCGATGATGTCGACTGGATCGTGCCGCATCAGGCCAATATCCGCATTATTCAGGGCACCGCCAAGAAGATGGGCCTGCCGATGGATAACGTCGTCGTCACCGTTCAGGACCATGGCAACACATCGGCAGCCTCCATCCCTCTGGCCCTGTCGGTGGGCAAGCAAAACGGCCAGATCAAAACCGGCGATCTGATCGTTACAGAGGCGATTGGTGGCGGTCTGGCCTGGGGGGCGGTCGCACTGCGTTGGTAACCGGCACAATCCGGCTTACAGAGCCTCCTGCAATTCATTGATATTGACAGCGAATTTTGCATAGCCATATGCTCAGACATCAACAGGGGAAAAAGCATGGGCGACAAAACACTGACCCGAATGGATCTGAGCGAGGCCGTCTTTCGTGAGGTTGGCTTGTCACGCAATGAAAGCGCACAGCTGGTCGAAAGCGTTCTGAACCACATGTCTGACGCGCTGGTGCGTGGCGAACAGGTCAAGATTTCGTCCTTCGGCACCTTCAGCGTTCGGGACAAAACTGCCCGTATCGGTCGCAACCCTAAAACCGGTGAAGAGGTTCCGATCCAGCCCCGTCGTGTACTGACATTCCGTCCGTCGCACCTGATGAAGGATCGCGTCGCCGCAGGGAACCGCAAGTAAGTTCAGGACATCTAGGTTATGAGTAAGTCCCCCGATGCCTTTCGCACCATAAGTGAAGTTGCGGACTGGCTCGGAGTTCAGGCTCATGTGCTGCGTTTCTGGGAAAGCCGGTTTACCCAAGTCAAACCCGTCAAACGCGCCGGTGGGCGGCGATATTATCGCCCCAATGATATGCGTCTGCTGGGCGGTATCAAGAAACTGCTGCACGAGGACGGGATTACCATCAAAGGTGTTCAGCGTATCCTTCGGGAACAGGGCGTTGCGCATGTTGCATCGCTTTCGCCCAATTTGGATGAAAACGCGCCCGCACCCAGCATCGACGATACTGTGGTTCCGTTCGCCTCAGCGCCGGAACCATCCGCAAACCAGATCGACATGGATTTGGGCGAACCCGCCCATTCCCCTGCCCCAGAGGCTCCGAGACCCGTCGCAACCCCCGAACCCAAACCGATACCGGCTGAGCTGGATGCAGCGCCGCTGATGGGTGGTATTGCCTCGCTGGCATGGAATCGTGACGAGTATGACGATGAGCTGTTGCACCAGATTGCACCCATCGCCAAGGACCTGCGCAGGTGGCTGGATCGCGTCGAACACCACACGGCGGGATAGCAAAAAAGGCGATGATTTCCTCTTGCCCCCGCCGGGAAAGTCTTTATGAACACCTCAACGTCGGGCTATGGCGCAGCCTGGTAGCGCGTCCGTCTGGGGGACGGAAGGTCGCAGGTTCGAGTCCTGCTAGCCCGACCAAATCACACCGACGTTTATGGCACATAGGCCAGATCCCGCTCTGGCAGCAGAGGGGATCGAGATGACAGGTGTTTGCCCAAATCAACAGCTTGAGGCGATGATTGCACGCGGTGAGATCGCCGCAAGCCCGGATATCATCCCTGCACAGGTGCAGCCCGCAAGCCTTGATCTACGTTTGGGAACAGTGGCTTACCGGGTGCGCGCCTCATTTCTGGCAGGCGAAGGACGGTCTGTTGCAGATCGTCTGGCCGAGTTTGAAATGCACCGCATCGACATCACTGAAGGCGCTGTTCTGGAAAAGGGCTGTGTCTATCTGGTGCCGCTGATGGAATCGCTCGCCCTGCCCGATGACATCAGTGCGGTGGCAAATGCCAAAAGCTCGACCGGGCGGCTCGACTTGCTCACGCGCACGATCACTGATGGCGGAACCGAGTTTGATCGGGTTCCCGCAGGCTACACAGGTCCGCTTTATGCCGAGATCTGCCCGCGATCGTTCTCGGTTCTGGTGCGCCCCGGAATGCGTCTGAATCAGATCCGTTTCCGCAAAGGTCAGGCGGTACTCAGCGACGCCGAGCTGACCGCGTTGCATGGTCAAACGCCGTTGGTTGATGGGCCAGCCGTCATTCAGGACGGGTTGGGGTTTTCGGTCGATCTGCAACTGCCCGATACCGATCTGGTCGGCTATCGCGCCAAGCCCCATACCGGGGTGATCGATCTGGATCGGATCGGCGAATACGACCCGCAGGAATACTGGGAAGAGGTGCATACCAAGGACGGTCGCATCATCCTCGACCCCGGCGCGTTCTACATTCTCGTCAGCCGCGAAGCGGTGCATATCCCGCCAATGTATGCTGCTGAAATGGCCCCATATCTCGCTATGGTCGGCGAGTTCCGGGTACATTACGCCGGATTCTTTGACCCGGGCTTTGGACATGCCGAAGCAGGCGGTGCCGGATCACGCGGGGTGCTGGAAGTGCGCTGCCACGAAGCGCCATTTGTGTTGGAACACGGACAAGTCGTCGGGCGCCTGGTTTATGAGAAGATGGCCGAAATGCCGACACAGCTATATGGTGCTGGGATTGCCTCGAACTATCAGGGTCAAGGCCTGAAACTGTCCAAGCATTTCAAAGCTGTGGGCTGAGTTTCAGAACTTCATGAACCGACGCATCTGACGCGACACCTGACGCATCTGCTTTGCGCTTTGATTTTGGCGCTTGGTCGCATCGCGCATCTGGCGATCCGCCTCGGGGCCATTCTCAACATCAGACTGACCCGGTTTGCGACCCACCTTGCTGGCCATATCAATACCCTTGTCCACACCGTGGTTCACCAGGCGACGCATCACCCGGCGCACGATCATATCGATGATCCGATTGGCATTCATTGGCTCAACTCCGTTATGTGCACCCTAGGATAGGTGCGATCTGCGGCAATAAAAGGGCCGTCCGATCACTCTTCTTCGAACAGCTCGGTTTGATCTTCGTCCTCGTCATCACCCTTTCCTTCGCCCAGCGGCACAGCACCAGGGGGTGGGCGATTCTCCAACAGTCCGGCTGCGCGCAACTCCTTCAGGCCCGGCAGGTCACGGGCGTTTTCCAGCCCGAAATGATCCAGAAACTCAGGCGTTACGACGAATGTCACCGGACGGCCTGGTGTCATGCGACGGCGGCCCAGTCGGATCCACTCCATCTCAAGCAGTTGATCAATGGTGCCGCGCGAAACGGACACGCCCCGGATTTCCTCGATCTCCGCACGCGTGCAGGGCTGGTGATAAGCCACGATCGCCAGCGTTTCGATGGCCGCCCGGCTAAGCTTGCGGGTCTCAACCGTTTCCTTCTGCATCAGGAAGCCAAGATCGGGGGCTGTGCGGATCGCCCAAGCCTCACCAACGCGCACCACACGCACCCCGCGCCCTTCGTACCGTTTCTGAAGCGATTCAACAGCTTGCGCGGCATTGCTGCCATGGGGCATCCGCGCTTCAAGATCACCAATCGTCACTGGCTCGGCGCTGGCAAACAGCACGGCCTCGACCATACGTTCCTGTTCCGCCAAGGGCGGCGCTTCGAACAGTGTGCCTGTCTCTTCGTTGGCGTCAGTCACGTGTCTCAGTCCTCTTACGCAGATGGATCGGCGCAAAGGTGTCGCTTTGCTTGATCTCCATATGTCCTTCTTTCACCAGCTCAAGCGAGGCTGCGAAGGTTGCAGCCGTGGCAGAGCGTCGCCGAACCGGATCAGCATCCCAGCCTTCGGGCAGGTAGGTCTCCATATCCGTCCACGCACCGGCAAAGCCTATCAGGGGCCGCATCCGCTCAAGCGCTTGTTCCATGGTGAAAACGGCGTCGCGGTCCATGACGAAGGGTCGGAACTCGTCGCGCGTGCGGATACGCGCATAGCCCTGCATCAGGTCCAGCAGTGTGGCGGAATAGGTCACGGTGCGGATACGCGTAACATCCTCACCCTGCCCGCGTTTGAAAAAATCGCGGCCCAATTGATCACGCGCCATCAGGCGCGCAGCGGCATCGCGCATGGCCTGCAAACGCTCCAATTGGAATGCGAGGTGCGCGGCGAGTTCCTCGCCCGATGGGCCTTCATCATCCGGGTCCGGGGGCAGCAGCAAACGGGATTTGAGGAAAGCTAGCCAAGCGGCCATCACCAGATAGTCGGCGGCCAGTTCGATCCTCAACTGACGCGCTTTTTCGACAAAGGTCAGATACTGTTGCGCTAACGCCAGAACCGAGATTTTGCGCAAGTCCACTTTTTGCGTACGCGAAAGTGTCAAAAGCACATCGAGCGGACCCTCAAACCCGTCGACGTCCACAATCAAAGCCTCGGCGGCCAGCCGATCGGCAACCGAGACCGGGTCTTCGCTGAAAAGGTTATCCTGCATATACCTGCCCGCCCATTAGGGCAGATAGTTCCGCCTCGGCGGCTTGGATGTCAAGTTCCTGTGGCGGCTGGCGTCGAGCCAACGCCCGATCTGCGCGGGCTTGTGCCGCATCCGACATCTCACCAGCGGCTTCGAGCACCTTAGCACGCTCTTCAAAGGCCCCGTTGCAGTGCAAAGTAACATCGCATCCAGCGTCCAGTGCCTGTCGGGCCAAGTCGGCGGGCGCGCCGTTCAGGGCTTTCATCGTGATATCGTCGGTCATAATCAGACCGTCGAAACCGATGCGCTCCCTAATCAAAGTCATCATTCCAGCAGAAATCGTTGCGGGCCGTGGATCGATCTGGTCATAAACCAAATGCGCCGTCATCCCCATCGGCAAGTCGTTCAGCGCGCGGAATGGTGCAAAATCTGCTGCTTCCAGTGCACTTAGAGAAAGATCCACATGCGGCAACTCGTGATGACTGTCGAGCGTTGACAGACCGTGGCCGGGCATGTGCTTTACTACCGGCAACACTCCGCCATCAAAGTGTCCGTTGGCAACGGCTCGACCAATCGCGGAAACCTTTTCGGGATCAGACCCATAGCAGCGGTTCTTCAGGAACGCATGAGTACCCTCGCGGGCCAGATCGACCATCGGCGCACAATTGCTGTCGATGCCCAATCCCAGCAGTTCATGCGCGATCAGACGATAGCGCAGATACATCGCGCGCTCGGCCTGATCTCCGGCATGCGCGACATGATCCAAAGGGGGCAACCATTCACGGGCTAAAGGTGCGCGCAGACGTTGTACGCGGCCCCCCTCCTGATCGACTGTGATTAGGCAATTTCGGCCAACCGCCTCGCGGAAGTCCTCGCACAAGGCGCGGGTCTGGTCAGCGGATTCGATGTTGCGGGCAAACAGAATGAACCCGAACGGGTTCATCTCTTTGAACAAAGCTTTTTCATCCGGCGTCAGGCGCAGCCCTTCGGCATCGGTGATAACCGCGCCAAATCTCACCGGACGGCGACCGGGATACAGTCTGCACCCTGCGCGACTAGGGCCGCGCAAAACTGGCGCGAGTCGCTCAGATCATCAAACCCCATGACACGCAGGCGATAGAAGGTTCGTCCTCCGCTTGAGGTCTTCTGTATAACACGCTGTTTTCCATCCATATATTCTCCAAATCGGCCATTCAAACGAGCCCATTCGGCCTGCGCCACATCGGCGCTTTCGTATGCCCCAAGCTGAGCAAGTCGCGTGCCTTTGGTCAATGTATCGGGATCAACATCCAGACCAACAGCAGCCTTTACTGCAGCATTGATCGCAGCTTCCGTAGCGCTGTTGGACGAAATAGAACTTGGCGTAGCGCGGGCTGGACGCACATGCGGACGCAGCGACCGGCGCACACCAGGCAGTGCAGCAATCTTAGGGTCGGGCTGTTGCGCTGCGTAATCAGCCGGATCAATCGCGGGCTCGTCTTCGGGCGTGACCAGGGAAGCCAATTGCACGCCCTGCTCAGGCGCCTGTTCGGGCAGAGGTTCGGCGGCGAGCCCTTCGGCCAGAGCGTTCACGATCGCCTGATCAGTGGCAGGTTCCTCAATCACTTGCACTGCATTTGTGGCCTCAAGCGCGGTCATGGGCGTGTCTTCATCAGTCAGAGACACGGGACGCGGTGCGAGGATCAGACGATCTGCCGGCGGTGCAGCAGTCCCGACAGCGGCAACTGCATTCACCGCTAGGCCCTGATGATCAGCAGGCGTCCCGCCGGGATTTTCGGGCTGCACGCGCATGGGTCCTTCGGCGGCACGCACGACCGGTACCCCGCTGACGTCGCGCATGATCAGTTGGTAGCCCCAAACGCCGACTCCGGCGACCAGCGCCAAAGACGCAACCGCCCCAAGCACGTTGACAATACGGCCCAGCCCAGCGCCTGCGCGCGGGGCGTCATCATAGCTATAGCTTTCATCAGGATAATCATACGCATCTTCAGGATGCGATTGATTCGAGTAATGCATCTGCTCGGGGCTATGCTGCCCCGAGTAATCGTAACGTGCCATTTCCGCCTCACCGCCCGATTGCGCCGTAAAAAGTGGCGCGCGGGTCATTTCTTGTCTGCCTCAGACCGGCGGTTCGGGCGATATTTGTTATCGCATCTCCTGCGCCGGGGTAACGCCAAGAATACCCAAGCCCGCTGAAATCACAACAGAAACAGCCCGGGCCAGTGCGATTTTCGATTGGCTTGTGGCAACATCGCCATCCTGAATGAAGCGCAACTGGGTTTCGTCATTGCCCTTGTTCCACAGCGCGTGGAAATCTCCTGCCAATTCATAGAGATAGAAGGCAACCCGGTGCGGTTCATTTGTGCGAGCGGCGATTTCAACCAGACGTGGCCATTCTGCCAGCTTCTTGCAAACGGTCAGCTCAGAGGCGTGGTCGATCTTGCCCAGATCTGCCCCAGATAGCGTAGCATCATCGGCAGAAATCCCGGCCTCAGCGGCGCGGCGCAGCACACTCATGACGCGGGCATGGGCGTATTGGACGTAGAACACCGGGTTTTCGCGGCTTTGTTCCAGCACCTTGTCGAAATCGAAATCCAGCGGTGCGTCGTTCTTGCGGGTCAGCATCACGAAACGGGTTACATCAGGCCCGACCTGATCGACTACATCGCGCAACGTGACAAAGTTCCCTGCCCGCTTGGACATCTTGAATGGCTCGCCATTCTTCCACAACTTCACCAATTGGGTCAGCTTGATATCCAGCGGCACCTTACCATCGGAAAGGGCCGAAACCGCCGCCTTCATCCGTTTGACATAGCCGCCATGGTCCGCACCGAACACGTCGATTAGCGCGTCAAACCCACGGCTCACCTTGTCATAATGATAAGCGATATCCGGGGCGAAATAGGTCCAGCTGCCGTCCGATTTCTTGACCGGGCGGTCGACGTCATCCCCGTGTTCAGTAGATTTGAACAAGGTTTGCTCGCGCGGCTCCCAATCCTCGGGCTTCTTGCCTTTCGGCGGCTCAAGCACGCCTTCGTAGATCAGGCCCTTGTCGGTCAAAGACTGCAGCGCCGCCTCGATCCGACCCGTGCCGTAGAGCGACTTCTCTGAGAAGAACACGTCCATCTCAACGCCCAGCGCCTTCAGGTCGGCGCGGATCAGGTCCATCATAGCGTCGGTCGAGAACTCGCGCAGCTCTTCCAGCCATACGCTTTCAGGCTTGTCGATCAGGCTGTCGCCGTATTTCTCTTTCAGCGCCTGACCGATCGGGATCAGGTAATCGCCGGGATAGAGACCTTCTGCGATCTCAGGGCTCAGCCCGTTAGCCTCGCGATACCGTTCATATGCCGACCGCGCCAGCACATCCACCTGCGCGCCGCCATCGTTGATGTAGTATTCGCGGGTCACCTCATGGCCCGAATAGGCCAGCAAGCTTGCCAGCGCATCACCGAACACAGCTCCCCGCGTGTGGCCCACATGCAGCGGGCCGGTCGGGTTGGCCGAGACATACTCCACGTTCACCTTCTGACCATGTCCCATGGTCGAACGGCCATAACCGGTGCCCTTTTCCAGCACCGCAGCCAGCACGCCCTGCCAAACCGAAGACGCAAGCCGCAGGTTTAGAAAGCCCGGGCCCGCCACCTCGGCGCTGGTGATCCGGTCGTCTGCAGACAGCTTGCCCGCAAGCACATCCGCAATGTCCCGCGGCTTCATCTTCGCCGGTTTCGCCAGTACCATCGCCGCATTGGTCGCCATATCGCCATGCGCCGCATCGCGCGGAGGCTCAACCGCCACGTTGTCAAAGCTCAGCCCCTCAGGCAGCGCGCCTTCGGACTGCATCTGCGCCAGCGCGTCCAGTACCAGGCCGCGGATCTCGGAAAACAGGTTCATTTCGGATGTCCTTTTGCTTGCCGCGGGGTTTACCACGCAAAGCGCCAAGGTCAATGGACGCCTAAATTTTGCGCTTGGATTAACCGCTATCAGGGCTAAGGTCGGGGAAAACCGTGACCGGAGCCCCTGAATGCGCCTTACCCTGCCCTTCGCCCTGTTGCTGACCACCGCCCTGCCTACATGGGCCGAGATGCCCTCACCTCAAGGCCACGTACTGCTGACGCTCGGTGGCGCCATCACCGAAACCAATCTGCCCGCGCGCGCTGAGAACGACGGTGGGCTGTTGGGTTTTCTCGAAGTCACACATGACGGTGCAGCAGGCTTTGACGCTGCCATGCTGGACGGGTTGGATCAGATCGAAATAACCATCCCCTATGGCCCGCCAGAGAACCAGCGCGAGTATACCTTTTCCGGCCCACTGTTGTCCGACGTGATGACGATGGCAGGTGCCAGGGGCAAATCTGCTCTGCCCATGGCTATGGATGGCTATCAGGCTGAAATCCCATGGGAAAGCATCGAGGCACACCAACCCATCGTAGCCACCCACGCGGATGGCGTGCCGATGGGCATTGGTAGTTACGGCCCCACGATGATCGTTTTCCCGCCCACGGATGATGCTGAACTGGCTCAAACACAAGCCAGCCAACAGGTCTGGGCCATCGCCTATATTGCGATCGAGTGATCTCCGGTAAGCCGGGCATGGTCTTGCAGCGCAAACCTGTCGGTCATGCCCGCGATATAATCCGAGACGATGCGGGCCAGCGCGGTCTCATCCTTTGCCGTCTCGATATCGACATGCCAGTGCCTGGGCATCTGTTTCGGGTCGGACAGGTAAATCGGAAACAGTTCCTCAACCACCTTGCTGACACTGGCGCGCACTTCCATCACGCTCGGTGCGCGATACATGCGCGAAAACAGGAAGGCGCGGATCTGTTTGAGCTTCGCCCAAAGATCATCCGAGAATTGAATAACCGGATAACCCAGATGGCGGATCTCCTCGACCGACTGCGCCCCCGAGGCCGCTATCAACGCGCGTGAGGTGTCGATAACATCCGAAACCATGACGCCAAATACCCGTCTGAGCGCCTCGTGCCGACGGCGATAAGGGTCAAGACCCGGAAATTTGGCATCCACTTCGGCGAAACAGGCATCAATTATGGGAAGCTGCTGAATGTCTTCATCTCTGAACAATCCCGCCCGCAATCCGTCAAACAGATCGTGGTTGTTGTAGGCAATGTCGTCTGACAACGCCGCGACCTGCGCCTCAGCGCTCGCATGAGTATGGAGTTCGAGGTCAAAGCCCTGGTTGCATTCGGCCAATGCCCAAGGCAATGCACCAGTGACCGGCCCGTTGTGCTTGGCTATCCCTTCCAGACATTCCCAGGTCAGGTTGCACCCATCGAACTCGGCGTAGTGACGCTCGAGTTTGGTTACGATCCGAATGGCCTGTGCGTTGTGGTCAAAGCCACCATATGGCTCCATCAACGCATGCAGAGCGTCCTCGCCCGTGTGGCCAAACGGCGTATGCCCGAGGTCGTGCGCCAACGCGACCGCTTCGGTCAATTCGCCGTTCAAGCCTAAGGCCCCGGCAATCGTTCGAGCCACCTGAGCCACTTCTATGGAATGCGTCAGGCGGGTTCGATAACTGTCGCCCTCATGCTCAACAAACACCTGAGTTTTGTGTTTGAGGCGCCTAAACGCGCTGGCATGAATAATCCTGTCACGGTCGCGCTGAAAGCATGACCGAAAACTGCTTTCCTCCTCAGGTACAAGCCGCCCCCTCGCGCGGCCTGGGTCCGAGGCAAAACCCGCTCTGTCCAAAGGTCTTGTCCTTGTCGCCTGTCGTCAGGTTCCATATATTGTACGACGCTAAGGAAATAAACCTTTGGAGACCGGCATGAATCTGCCCCCAACAGTCACAGAACGCGCCTTTGAACGCCTGGCCGAAATCGGTGCCGCAGATCAGGGCCAGGCCCTGCGTGTCGCTGTGGAGGGTGGCGGATGTTCCGGTTTTCAATACGAGATCGCCCTGGATGAGCCGAAAGAGGACGATTTGGTGCTAGAGGGCAAAGGCCAAAAGGTCATCGTCGACTCGATCTCTCTGCCGTTTCTGGAGAACGCGGTAATTGATTTCACACAGGAACTCATCGGCGCGCGCTTCGTGATTGAGAACCCCAACGCCACGTCTTCCTGCGGCTGCGGCACATCGTTCTCGATGTAGCGTCAGTGGGGGCTTTGCCCCCACACCCCCAAGGTATTTTTAGCCAGATGAAGAGGGATCCGCTCTCTGACAGTCAAAGTCAGAGAACTTCACCTGGCGCGGTCATCGGCGCCTCCGCCTGTACCGCATACTCAGTTTTGACGAATATGGTTAAGAATCCGTTTCTTCATCTGGCCCAAAATACCTCGGAGCGCGAGGCAGAGCCTCGCTTACTTGTTCGGCAACTTGCCGTTGCGTGTATTCTGCGCGATAGGTTGCCAATGGCACCGGAGGATCACGCATGAAAATCGCCACATTCAACATCAACGGTATCAAGGCACGGGCCGAGGCGTTACCTCGCTGGTTGGATGAGGCGCAGCCCGATGTTGTGTTGCTGCAGGAAATCAAATCTATTGATGAGAATTTCCCCCGCGAGATTTTCGAGGAGCGCGGATATAACGTTGAAACCCATGGGCAAAAGAGCTTCAACGGCGTTGCAATCCTTTCGAAATTGCCGCTTGAGGGTGTCTCCCGTGGGTTGCCCGGTGATGAAAGTGATGAGCAGGCGCGCTGGATCGAAGCTACTGTCATAGGAAAGAGAGCACTGCGCATCTGCGGATTGTATCTGCCAAATGGCAATCCGGTGCCGGGGCTGAAATATGACTACAAGCTTGAGTGGATGGAGCGCCTCTATGATCGTGCCCGCGATTTGATGGCATCAGAGGAACCCGCGTTGATGGCAGGGGATTACAATATTATTCCGCAGGCCGAAGATGCCAAGCGCCCCGACGCCTGGCGCGAGGATGCGCTTTTTCGACCCGAAAGTCGCGCTGCATTCCGCAAGGTATTGAATCTGGGCTTCACTGAAGCCTTTCGCGCGCGAACGCAAGGCCCTGGTCATTACTCATTCTGGGATTATCAAGCCGGCGCGTGGAACAGAAACGACGGGATTCGCATCGATCACTTTCTTCTGACGCCGCAAGCTGCAGATTTGATGCGTGATTGCAGGATCGATGCCGAAGTGAGGGGGCACGAAAAACCTTCGGACCATGTGCCGGTCTGGGTTGATCTCGACCTGTGAACGCTTACGCGGTCGCGTCGTAGCTATAGATCCACTCGTAGCGCCGTGCCAAGCGTGGACCAACCGCCATTAAGGCGGCCTGTGCGGCCAGCCTCATTGGCCCACGAAGATGGAAATTACGCGCATTTGCGCCTGCGGCGCCAACCACTTGCCTGGCACGCGGTCGTCGAGTGGCTTCATAGGTAGCCAATGCGCGGGCGACGCCTGAGTTGTCCTGGAACGCGCGTGTCAGGACCCAGGCATCTTCCAGTGCTAGGCAAGCTCCTTGGGCCATAAAAGGCAATGTCGGGTGCGCAGCATCCCCAAGCAAGGCCAATCGCCCATTCTGCCAGATTTGCGCCACGGGGCGCAGAAACAGCGCCCAAAGGTGAACCTCGTCAATCTTTGACAATATGTCACCAACCGGTCCGCCAAAATCGGCGAACCGGGTTCGCAGGTCGTCGGGATCACCCTGACGTCGCCAGCCTTCCTCTTTCCAGTCGGAACGCTCTTCTATGGCCACGATGTTCACGAGGCGTTGATCGCGCAGCGGGTAGGTTACCACGTGCCGGCCTGGCCCCATCGTCAAGGACGCGCATGGCAGTTCTTCTCGCTGGGTCCAGGGGATCGTTGCTCGCCAGGCAACCTGATGGGTGAAAACCGGGACCTCGGGGCCATTCAAGATCGGGCGGATAGCGCTGCGCCCACCGTCTGCGGCGATCGCGCATTCCGCACGCAGCCTTTCGCCGCTTTCCAGAACGATCTCGGCTTCGCTTGGGTGTTTATGAACCGTGGCGACAGGTGCATCCAGCCGAATATCCACCCCAGAGCGCAAGGCGGCTTTGTGTAACAGGTCCAGCAGATCTGCCCGGTGATAATAGTAAGTCGACCCAGCGGCAGGGACCGGGACCCGACTGATCACGCGCCCATTACGGTAATCGCGCAGAACGGTCCCACCCGAGATTTGTCCAGCTTCCGGGACCTTACCAGCAACGCCTAGCGCACGCAGTACCGCCATCCCGTTCGCACTGATTTGCAATCCAGCACCAACTTCGGTCAGTTCTGGGGCCTGCTCCAGAACCGTCACCTGAGCACCCTGACTTCGCAGTGCGAGTGCCGCCGCCATGCCCCCAATGCCGCCGCCAATGACGCAGAAATTCAGACCATTGATATTCATGGACCTGCCATAACGCAAAAACGCCGAGGCGACAGGCCCCGGCGCAGTTGTTTTGTTGCAATTTCCCAGCGATCAATCGTCGCGGTGGACCTTTTCGCGGCGCTCGTGACGCTCTTGCGCCTCAAGCGTCATAGTCGCGATAGGGCGCGCATCCAGGCGCTTGAGCGAGATCGGATCACCGGTCTTCTCGCAATATCCATACTCCCCTTCTTCGATCCGGCGCAGGGCCGAGTCGATTTTGGCCACCAGCTTGCGCTGACGATCCCGGGTGCGCAGTTCCAGCGCACGGTCGGTCTCTTCGCTTGCGCGGTCAGCGACATCGGGAATGTTTCGGGTGTTGTCCTGCAGACCTTCGATCGTATCACGGCTGCCTGCGAGTAGTTCTGTCTTCCAATCCATCAGCTTGCGGCGAAAATACTCAAGCTGGCGATCATTCATGAAAGGTTCATCTTCAGCCGGACGGTAATCTTCCGGCAGAAAAACTTCCTGCTTCATATTTGCTCCCTCGGTATGGCCTGAAACGTCGGTTGCGATTGTATTACCTGACATTCGGCACCCCCTTCTGCGGAGCGTTTATCCGACGGGGCAGAGATTGTCACTACACAAACGTATGCCTCGCCGCCGCGTCACTCCGACTGCTCTAATATTGAGACTTGTAACAACAAAACCTTGTTTTTCTGTGGTTCTCGCAAGGCGTTTTTCAGGCAGCTTCAACCCCTGCGATACCCCGCCCCGAACGAATCGCCCAAAACAGATTGGACTTACAGCCCATTCCATCCTTTCGCGACGCTGCGGCCCGGCTTGTAAATAACCTTGCCTCTCTGTAACCCGAGCAGAGCAAACCCAGCCCGCATTCCGCGGAAACCACATGAGGGGTCCCATGACCGCACGTTTTCAAGGCACCGCAGAATATGTTGCCACCGACGATCTGAACATTGCCGTGAACGCGGCCGTCACGCTGGAACGCCCGCTGCTTGTCAAGGGCGAACCCGGAACCGGCAAAACCGAGCTGGCGAAACAGGTCGCAGGCGCGCTGGGGCTGACGATGATTGAGTGGAACGTGAAATCCACAACGCGCGCGCAGCAGGGGTTGTATGAATACGATGCGGTCAGCCGTCTACGTGACAGTCAGCTAGGTGATGAGCGCGTGCATGATGTCTCGAACTATATTCGCAAGGGCAAGCTGTGGCAGGCATTCGATGCGGATGAAAAGGTCGTGCTACTGATCGACGAGATCGACAAGGCTGATATCGAATTCCCCAACGATCTATTGCAAGAACTCGATAAGATGGAGTTCCACGTCTACGAGACTGGCGAGACGATCCGTGCCAAGAACCGCCCTATCGTCATAATCACGTCGAACAACGAAAAGGAACTACCTGACGCATTCCTGCGCCGCTGCTTCTTTCACTACATCCGCTTTCCAGACGAAGCCACGATGCGCCGTATCGTCGAAGTCCATCACCCCGGCATCAAAGATGCGCTGCTGACCACCGCGCTGACCCAGTTCTACGAAATCCGCGAAACGCAGGGTTTGAAGAAAAAGCCCTCGACCTCGGAAGTGCTGGACTGGCTGAAACTGCTCTTGGCTGAGGACTTGAGCGCTGAGGACCTTAAACGCGACGGTGTGAATGCACTGCCCAAGCTGCATGGTGCGCTTCTAAAAAATGAGCAGGACGTACACCTGTTTGAACGGCTGGCCTTTATGGCGCGTAGCAAGCGGTGATCACAGCTTGTCATCGGTACGGTCGGGTGTCAGCATTACATCAACGAAAGACCCCGCGCCAATCGGGCCTCCAGAGCAGGAAATAATAAAATGACTAACGCCCTCACAATTCGCCCCTTGCGACCAGAAGACCGGGATCAATGGGCCGAAATGTGGCGTGACTACCTGGCATTTTATGAAACCGAAGTGCCGGATTCGACTTTCCAAAGCACCTTTGCGCGGCTCTTAGGTGATGATCCGAATGACTTTTCCTGTTTTGTCGCGGATTTGGATGGGCAACTGCTTGGACTGACCCACTACCTGTTTCATCGCCACGCCTGGAAGGAAGAAAGTGTCTGCTATCTGCAGGATCTCTATGCCCGCCCAGAAGCGAGAGGCACCGGAGTTGGACGCGCCCTGATTGAGGCCGTCTATGAAGAAGCGGACAGGCAGAAAGCCCCCTCAGTCTATTGGCTGACGCAGGAAAACAACCATACCGCACGCAAACTCTATGACCGCATCGGCAAGTTGTCGCCGTTCCTGAAGTATCAGCGACCATGAGGCTTTTAGGCGCAACTCTCCTTCTGGCGGCGCTGTCTGCCTGCACCACGGTCGACCGGATCGAGACGCCGACCCGTACCCAGGTGATTGAAGCTTCGCTGCCGCCGTCTAAATCCTTCGGCGCTGCTCGTCCAAGCCCGCCTGCCCGTTCAAACAAGAACATCGCCGCAGATTTCCTATCGCTGCATTTCGCACTTGAGAGCGGCGCAGAGTTGCCCGTTTTCACCCGGTTTGATGGACCCATCACGGTGCGTCTGACTGGGACACCGCCACCAACGATGCAGACCGACCTGAGCCGGCTACTGACCCGGTTGCAACGTGAGGCGAAGATCGACATCCGGCAGATTCCAGAGGGTCAGGCGAACATCACGATCGAGGCTGTAAGCCAGAAACAGATCCGCCGCATCCTGCCGCAGGCCGCCTGTTTCGTCGTGCCCAACTCTTCAAGTCTGGAAGAATACCGCCGTGACAGGCGCAAAAGTAAAAGCAACTGGACCGAACTGCGAAAACGTGAACGGATCGGGATATTCATCCCCTACGATGCCAGCCCACAGGAAATTCGGGACTGCCTGCATGAAGAATTGGCTCAGGCACTTGGACCTCTGAACGACCTCTATCGCCTAACCGATTCAGTATTCAACGACGACAATTTCCACACGGTTCTGACCGGATTCGACATGTTGATCCTGCGCGCAGCCTATGCGCCTGAGCTGCAAAATGGCATGACACGCGAACAGGTGGCGGCGGTTCTGCCCGGCGTACTCAGCCGGCTGAACCCCAGAGGGGATCGGGTTGCGCCACAACAGGTTACTGAGACACCTCGGGCCTGGATTAACGCAGTTCAACGCGCTTTGGGGGCTGGCGCTGGTACGGCCAAACGCGTCAACGCTGCGAACGAGGCAGCGCGAATTGGTCAACAGCAAGGCTGGACCGACCACCGCCGCGCCTATCCGCATTATCTGCTGGGGCGCATGGGGCAATTCGACGACCCCGAGGCGGCGCAGCAGCAATATGAAATTGCCCTGAAATACCTGAACGCCACCCCGGGAACAGAAATTCAGCGCGCTCATATCACGGCACAAACCGCAGCATTTGCTTTGGCACAGGGTCAGGGCACCGAGGCCCTGCCCGAATTGAACAAAGCAATCAATGTCATGACCAAGGCCGAGAACGCCGCCCTTCTGGCCACCCTGCTGCTGCTCAAATCCGAGGCACTGCGGCAGTCCGGTCAACTAGATCAGGCACGTCGCGTTCGGCTGGACAGTATCGGATGGGCACGTTACGGCTTCGGCTCGGATTTGGTGGTGCGCTCGGTCACACAAGACATCGCGCAGTCAGCTGCCACAAGCACGGGTGGATAACGTCACATGATAGTGGTTCTGGGCATGGCTATTCTGGGCGCGATTCTGGGCGCGTTGACAGCACGCAAACGTAACGGAAGCGGTGCTGATATGGCTCAATACGCTGCAGGTTACGGCATTGCCTTTGCGTTGGTCGGGCTGGTGATTTCACTGGTCATTGTCCGCCTGGTATAGAACGATGTTCCTGCCCTTCTTCGAAAACCTCCGAAACGCTGGCATTCCCGTATCTCTGCGCGAGTACCTGACGTTTCTGGAAGGGATGAAAAAGGGCTTGGCGACATACGATGTCGAGGCGTTTTACTATCTCGCCCGCGTTTCGATGGTGAAAGACGAGCGCAACATCGACAAGTTCGACCGTGCCTTTGCCGCCAGTTTCGAAGGGTTGGGTGAAATCAGTTTCGATCAAGTACTCGAGGCGGTCGATATTCCTGCCGAGTGGCTTGCAAAGATGGCCGAAAAGCACCTGTCGGATGAAGAAAAAGCCGAGATCGAGGCGCTTGGTGGCTTTAAGAAGCTGATGGAGACGCTACGCGAGCGCCTCAAGGACCAACAGGGTCGCCATCAGGGCGGTAACAAGTGGATCGGCACCGCGGGCACCTCACCTTTCGGCGCCTATGGCTACAACCCCGAAGGCGTGCGCATCGGCCAGAAAGAAAGCCGCCATCAGCGTGCCGTAAAGGTCTGGGACAAGCGCGAATTCAAGAATTTAGATGACACTGTTGAACTGGGCACCCGGAACATCAAGGTCGCTCTGAAGCGCCTTCGCCGCTGGGCCCGCGAAGGCGCTGCCGAAGAGCTTGATCTGGACGGAACGATCAAGGCAACAGCTGAACACGGCTATCTGGATGTCAAAACCCGACCCGAACGACACAACGCCGTCAAAGTGCTTTTGTTTCTGGACGTGGGCGGATCGATGGACCCGCATATCAAGGTCGTCGAAGAACTGTTCTCAGCGGCCCGAACCGAATTCAAACATCTGGAATACTACTACTTCCACAATTGCCTCTATGAAGGCGTCTGGCGCGACAATCGCCGCCGCTGGGATCAGCAAACTCCGACGCACGAGGTCTTGCGCACATACGGGCCGGACTACAAATGCATCTTTGTCGGCGATGCCTCGATGAGTCCCTACGAGATCGCTTATCCCGGCGGTGCAAATGAGCATTGGAATCAGGAATCTGGCCAAGTCTGGCTGGGCCGTGCACGCGAACAGTGGACATCGAACCTGTGGATCAATCCAGTGCCAGAGAAGTATTGGGAATATACCCATTCGATCGGCATGATCCGTGAGATATTCGAAGATCGCATGGTACCCATGACGCTGGCGGGTTTGGAACAAGGTATGCGGGAACTGACGCGCTAGTCACCGTCGGAGTCCTGGTTGACTCAGAAACCGGAAACAATAGGCCTAGTTTTCAGAAATATTCGCGTCAAAAGCACCACCAAAGAAACAATCTCGGCAAAATTCCCTGCCTCTCTCGAATTCGTGATATACGACAAAGGGATTGAAGCTGGGGGGCTGAGATGACCATTTCAAAACTACCAAATATCCTGACATCTGTTTTGACCATTACAGCGTTCGCAATTGCATCGGGTGCGACCGCGACATTGGTACTTTCCCCTGACGCCGCTTATGCCAAGAATGATAATGGCAATGGAAAGGGCCGCGGCGGCGGCAAAGGTAATTCTGGAAAAAGCAACGACGGCAACAAAGGCAAGGGAAAGTCCGGAAAAGGCAACGACGGCAACAAAGGCGGCGAAAAGGGAAAATCCGGCAAAGCTAAGGGTTCCAAAAGCGCGGGTAAAGATGCCGGCAAGGCCAACTCCAAAACGCACCGCGTGGAAAAGGCTTTCGGGTTTAACAAGAAGCAAAAGGCAAAACACCACCGGTCAGCCAAAACCTCTGCTAAAGCTAAGGGACGGAACGGCAAGGTACAAAAGACCACACTGGCGGGCTTTGGAAGAGAGTTTAAACGCGATGTCGAGCAACTATTTGGCAAGCGTTCGCCGGCAAAAACCAAGTCAAGCGCGAACCGCGGAACGAAAACGTATCGCAAGGCGTCGGTTGCTCCTGTTGAGTATTCCCCGCGACCTGTTGCTCGCACAGATTATAAATCCAAGCACTATGACAATAAGAAGCCCAGCAAGCGTCGCTATCGCGACCCGCTTGTTGCAGCGATCACCGATCCCGATGGCTCGGACAAGCTGCGTAACCTGAATGCGTCTAAGGCAGCGGCCCCGGCGTTCCGCAATGCTTCACCCAACAGCAATGTCGGCAAAATCGCGACCTACCAGGCGGCGGCGGAAACCTATTACGACTTACGCGGTGACCTCTATGAGGCGCGCCGTGAACTGCGTGATCTGAACGAAGATTACGATGGCCGCAGCAGCGAAGACATCGCCGATGATATCGCCGCACTTGATCCTGCGGACCCGGACTATGATGACAAGCTGAGTGCGCTTGAGGATGAGCTGCGCGATGCTGAAACCTACGAGGAGGCGCGCGACGCTCTGCGCGCGGATGTGAGGGATCTGAAATACGAAACCCGCGACGCGTTGCAAGATGCGGAGGCTGCCTTTTATGACGCTTCGAAAGGGCGCACATTGACCAAGGCGACGCTGGGCGAGTTCCACGGCAATCTCGATCTGCCACAGCCAAACTACCGGCACAAGGACTGGGCAACGGTCCAGCCGGTGCCTTACGGTCCTGACGGCTACCGCTATTCGGATGATAAGAAGTTCTATGATGAAACCGACTATCGACTGCGCTACGACAAGCCATATTCCGATCGCAAGAAGGACCGCTACCGCTATTATCGCGACCCGCTTGTTGCAGCGATCACCGATCCCTATGGCTCGGACAAGCTGCGTAACCTGAATGCGTCTAAGGCAGCAGCCCCGGCGTTCCGCAATGCTTCACCCAACAGTAATGTCGGCAAAATCGCGACCTACCAGGCGGCGGCGGAAACCTATTACGACTTACGCGGTGACCTCTATGAGGCGCGCCGTGAACTGCGTGATCTGAACGAAGACTACGATGGCCGCAGCAGCGAAGACATCGCCGATGATATCGCCACACTTGATCCTTCGGACCCGGACTATGATGACAAGCTGAGTACGCTTGAGGATGAGCTGCGCGATGCTGAAACCTACGAGGAGGCGCGCGACGCTCTGCGCGCGGATGTGAGGGACCTGAGAGTTGATGCTCTGGTCGCAGAAAAAGAAGCTGAACGCGCATTTTTTGAGGCTTCGAAGGGCGAGGTCTTAACCAAGCAGTCCCTTGCCGAGTTTCATTCGAACCTGCACCTGCCCTCGCCAGGCAGGTAAGGCTGGATTGAGCCGCATAACTGATCGGACGTGAAGGGCGAGTTACCGCTTGCCTCCTCGGGGTGGGTCGCCCATATCTAACTCATGCTTCGCTTAACACCCATCCTGCTGGCCATAGCCTATGCCGTTGTGATGTACCGGATATCCGTCTGGCGCACGCATCGTGAGTTGGATGCGAAGTCCACCGAACTGGCCGATCCTGCGCTAAAACGCATGACGGACCGGCTGGCTGCAGCCTTGGAGATTGATCGGGTCCCAGTCTACATCTACGAGATCGATCCGGTGAACGGGCTGGCCGCGCCGGATGGGCGTATTTTCATCACGCGCGGTTTTTATCGCAAATTTGGCAACGGCGAAGTATCAGCGGAAGAAATGGCAAGCGTAATCGCGCATGAATTGGGCCATGTCGCCCTTGGCCACGCCCGGCGGCGGATGATTGATTTCTCGGGTCAAAACGCCCTGCGTGCTGCGCTGATGATGCTATTGAACCGCTTCATCCCGTTCATTGGAGCCTGGATTGCAAATATGCTGACTCATTTGCTGGCCTCCCGCCTGTCGCGGAGTGATGAATATGAGGCGGATGAATATGCGGCCGCGCTTTTGACAAAAGCCGGGATCGGGATTGGTCCACAGAAGTCTTTGTTCCACAAGCTTGAGGATCTGACACAGCAGCGCGCGGGCGTTGTGCCCGCTTGGTTAATGAGTCATCCAAAGACGGATGAGCGGATCGCAGCTCTGGAAGTACTTGAACAAAAGTGGGGCGTGGGAGTTTAGGATAGGAGCGAGGGGCCAGCCCCTCGCGCTCCCCGAGATATTTTTGGCCAGATGAATGGGATCCCGAATTAAGTACTCAGGGCTTTGCCAAGGCGCGGCAGGCGGGCTTTTTTCATTAAGCTGCGCAAGGTCCATTGAGCACCGGATAGCCGGTTGGCTTCAGCAAGGACCGCTTTGGAAACCTGCGTCATGCCTTCGGGGTCGGACAGCCAGAGTTCATGCAGCAGCCCGTCCGGATCGCGCCGCTCAAGCCCTTCGTCGGCCAACATATTCTTGGGAAAGTCCTTGGCATTGACGGTGACAATGACATCTGCCGAGCTTGTGACCGCCGTTGCGAGAACGTGGATGTCGGCGGCATCCGGTAACCATAGGCGCTGTTCAACACCGAGGTTGGCGGGTTGCACGGCATTTGGCCATTGGGCCTGAACCAGCGAGATCTCGGCGCGCGCCTGCGCCTCGCCCTCGGGGCCAAGCTTGCGGGCGGCGCGGGCCCATTCTTCGAGGATACGTGCAGACCAGACGGGCGTGAAATAACCAAGCCTCGCAGCGCCCAACAGCATCTCTCGCATCACCGTGGGATAGATGACGCAGGTATCCAGAACGGCCTTCACAGACGGTAAAACACGGCTTTGAGGTAGCCGCTTTCTGCCAGCTGCGGCAGTTGTGGATGGTCCGGCCCGGCAAAGCCAGTTCGGATCAGTTGGGCCTGTCGTCCTGCCCGTCCGATCCCACGGGATGAGGCATCGCGGAAGCGGCCCAGATCAGCGGCATGAGAACAGGAGCAGAGGCCAAGATACCCGCCCGGTTTGACCAGCGGAGCCGCCAGACGTGCGGTACGCTCATAGGCACGCAAACCTGCATCCAACGCCTGTTTCGAAGGTGCAAAAGCCGGGGGATCACAGATGACGACGTCGAACAACGCGCCCTCTTCGCCGAGTTTGGTCAGTATATCAAAGGCGTCGCCTTGTCGGGTCTGGAAACGGGCAGAAAATCCTGAGACTTCTGCGCCCTTCGCCGCCAGTTCGAGCGCCGCTGCCGAGCCGTCAACGGACAATGCCTGTGCTGCGCCGCCCGCCAGCATGGCCAGACCAAAGCCTCCGACGTGGCTGAATACGTCCAGCACCTGCGCCTCGGGGTGAACCAACTTGGCGGCAAACGCGTGGTTGGGGCGTTGGTCATAGAACAGGCCGGTTTTCTGCCCACCAGTCAGGTCAGCCATGTAGGTTGCGCCATTCATTGGCACTGGCAGAGGCTCATAAGGCACAGTTCCACGCAAGGTCAGATTGGTGTCGTCCAACCCCTCGAGCACACGCGTGCGCCCCGAGGCGTTCTTCAGCACTGTGTCGACCCCGGTCACCTTGACTAGCGCGTCGGTCAGAGATTCAAGATGTGCCTCAGCCCAGGCTGCGTTGGGTTGGATCACGCAGGCGTCTCCGAACCGGTCGATGATCACCCCGGGAAACCCATCCGCCTCGGCATGGATCAGGCGGTAGTACGGCGCATCGAACAGTCGCTCGCGCATCTCAAGCGCGCGGCGCAGACGGGTTTCAAACCAGTCCGCATCCAACTGCGCGCCGATATCGCGATCCAATACCCGGCACATGATCTTCGAGACCGGATTCACTGCGACCAGAGCGATTGGCGCGCGCTTCTCGTCTTCCAGCACAGCCAAGGACCCCGGCCCGATCTTGCGAGTCCGGCGGTCGGTGACGATGTCGTTGGCGTAGACCCAGGGAAACCCGTGGCGCAGGCCACGCGCATTGGCCTTGGGTTTCAAACGGATACGGGGGCGATCAGCTACGGGTGTCATGGCGCCCTCATAATCGTGAATGCGCGTGGGTGAAAGCCCCGTTAACGGTTGCGCTTGCGCCAGCCGCCACGTCGCTTGGGGGCTTGGGCCGCCTGCAAACCCTCGGTCAGGACCTGCGTCATCGGATGATCAGCGGCCTGTTCCGAATAGACTGCCTGCAGGTTGGTCAGGGCCTGATTTTGGTCAAGCTCTCCGGGCAGGCTCAGCGCCCAATCCAGAAAGATGCTGCGGCATTCGGGCAAGGTGATGCCTTCAATGCGATACGCCTCGCGGATCAGGCCTTTGTGGTCATTCGGATCATCACTGCGTGCCATCTTCAACCCCTCCGACAACTGCGCCAATCAACGAGGCCGCAGTGCTGTAATTGTCTTGCAACGCGGATTGCAGCTGTTCGACCTGATCGAACCCGGTCGCCCGGCAAAGAAAGGCCGTACCGCCTTCACCGATCTTGTCGGCCTCGATCACCTTTCCCGACAGCAGACGCGCCGCACATTGCACCGACCAGCATAAATCGTAACAACCCTTCAGGGTTTGCGCCTGCGCGACATCCAGCAGCCCGACAGCGACCGCCCCGTCCAGACCCGAGTGTACATCGCGCTGGGGGAATCCGGCCAGCAATGCGCCCGTCTCTGCCATCAGCTCGATATCCATCATGCGGCCCGGCCCATTCTTTGCGTCCCAAACGCCCGCTGGTGCTTTGGCTGCGGCCAGTCTTTCGCGCATCTCGGCGACTTCTTTCAGCACCTTCTGGTGGTCGCGCGTTTGCGATAGGAATTCAGCGCGGAAGCTTTCGATATCCTCGGCTAAACCGGCTTCACCTGCGACCACATGGGCGCGGGTCAAAGCAAGGTGTTCCCACACCCAGGCCTCATTCTGCTGATAGTTGGTGAAGCTGACCCAGCTTGTAGCCACCGGCCCCTGATTGCCCGACGGGCGCAGACGCATGTCGACCTCATAAAGCCGTCCCTGCGACATTGGCGCGCTGAGCGCCGTGATCAGAGCCTGGGTGAAACGAGCGTAGTATGTCCGCGTTGCCAGCGGGCGAGGGCCATCGGACATGTCCTGATCCTGAGGATCGTAGATGACAATCATGTCCAGATCGGATTGCGAGTTGATGCGCCCTGCCCCAAGTGACCCCATGCCCAAAACCGCAGCGCCACGCCCGGGCGCCGGTCCATGCTTTTTGGAGAACTGGTCGACAACGCAGGGCAGAACCGCCGCAATCACGGCCTGCGCCAGTTCGGCATATTGCTGCCCGGCCTGCGCCCCATCGATCAGTCCGCGCAGATGATGCACACCGATGCGAAAGTGCCACTCCTTGCACCAGCGACGTGCGAAATCGAGCTGTGTTTCATAGTCGCTTTCATCCGACAACGCCTGTGTAAGATCAGCTTGCAAGGCCGACTGTCCGGGCCAGTCGCTGAAAAAGCTGCCACCAATCACCGCATCAAAAACCGAGGCGTTGCGCGACAGATGGGTGGCAAGGGCGTGCGATGTCCCAACGATATCGACCAGCAGATCGATCAGATGCGGATTCGCCTCGAACAGGGAAAACAGCTGCACTCCGGCGGGTAATCCCGCCAGAAACCCATCCAGTGCCAATAGCGCTTCGTCGGGTTTCGCAGTTTTTGCCAATCGCGCCAGAAGTTCCGGCCTGAGCCGTTCGAATATCCGTGCACCCCGCTGCGAGCGAAGCGCCGGATAGGTGGGCCAGCGGGCCAGCACGCCCTTGTCAAACTCGACCTCCTGTACCGGCGCGGGTGCTGCGCCCGGTCCGGGGGCAAAGAACCCTTCGGTCAGTTCATGCACTTCTGTCAGGCGGCGGGTCAGATCAGCGGTCAGTTCGGCGCTGCTGATGCCCATCAGGCACGCGACCCGTTCGATACCGTCCTCTGAATTTGGCACCTTATGGGTCTGCGCGTCATGTACCATCTGGATTCGATGCTCGACCTCGCGGTGGGCACGGTAATGATCGGTCAGCTTCTCGGCGACATCTTCGGGCACCCAGCCTTTTGAGGCCAGCGCCGCCAGACCGGGAACGGTGCCCCGTACACGAAGGTCTGGATCACGTCCGCCCGCGATCAATTGGCGGGTCTGGGTGAAGAACTCGATTTCTCGAATACCGCCCTGCCCCAGCTTCATGTCGTGACCGGGAATCGAGAGACTTCCGCCCGTTCCCTTGTTCTCGCGTATACGCAGTCGCATGTCATGAGCGTCTTGAATGGCGGCAAAATCCAGATGCCGCCGCCAAACGAACGGGCGCAATGCATCGAGAAATCTTTGACCTGCCGCGATATCCCCGGCGCAGGGGCGTGCCTTGATATAGGCCGCACGTTCCCACGTGCGCCCAAGACTTTCGTAATACCGCTCGGCCGCTTCCATCGCCAGACAGATGGGCGTGACCGCAGGGTCGGGGCGCAATCGCAGATCGGTGCGGAATACATACCCATCAGCCGTCTTGTCGCTAAGCGTGGCACAGAAATTCCGCGTGGCGCGCACCATTCCCTGACGGGCTTCATAGAAATCATCGGGATCGAAACGGGTTTCGTCGAACAGCACGATCAGATCGATATCCGAGCTGTAGTTCAGCTCATGTGCGCCCATTTTGCCCATCGCCAGAATGACCATACCAGCTGCGGTTTCGACATCATTCTCGGTCATACCCGGCAGCTTGCCGCGCCGGATCAACGCAGCAATTTCGGCCTTCGCTGCCACATCTACGGCCAAAGCGCCAAAGTCAGTCAGCGCGGCAGTTACCTTTTCCAACGGCCACGCACCTGCCAGATCGGCCAGCGCCGTCAATAAGGCCATGCGCCTCTTCGCTTGCCGCAAACCGGGTTTCAACTGATCCGACGGCAGCGCGCGCGCCGCGTCCATCACTTCAGACAATGCCTGGTCCGGTTGCTGTAACGCGTGTGGCAACCAGTTCCTTTCTTGGTCAATCAACCCTTTCAGGTAGGGGCTAGAGCCCGCAGTTCCCGCGATCAACTCCCCCTGCTCGGCAGTCAAATCGGGCAGCGCCGCGCGTGTTTCGTCACCCAGATCGGTATGAAAAGCGCGCGGCAAGCGGTTGATAACAAGAGACTGGCTCATGACCGTTCCAGTGGCGTGTCCTGGCTGAAACTGTTGATCCAGACATCGTGACGCTGCTCCCACAGGGATGAGATCAGCATCGCCTCCCATTCCTGTGCTTCGGGTCGCAGATAATCTGCCCTGTATGAGAGCAAAACCACATCCGCCGATAAGACGCGCAACCTGGTATCGCTGAGTTCATATTGCGCCATCGTAGGCGCATCGGCGAACTGGCCAACATGATCGTCGCGGTTGGCAAAACCCGTTGGATACACGCCCAGAAAATCGGGGCTCAGAAGTGCCCGGTCGGCCTGTGCATTGCCTTCAACCAGCGCAGTCCATACCTGTTTTTCCAGCGAGAGGATCTGATCGAGTGACGGTGGGCTGGTGTTTTCAATATCTTCCATTTGCCTATGACTTGTGACGGCCGAAAATCAGATGCGGCCAGCGCACATGATCGGACAGAGTTGGCTTAGCCCTGTCCGATTGAACAGCAGAAAGGGCCTAATGTCCAAATCGTTATAGCCACTGATCCACTGGCGGCAAATCGAAAGTGAACGGATTTTCAATCCCCTGCCCGGCCAAATCCCACTCATCATAGTGCTCGTCTTCACGAAGCTGCAGAAACACCGCCTCAAGCTGATCGTTCAAACTCACCAACTCGTCCCAGGCGTCACCCATATGAGCCTGAAACATCGCCAGTTGTTGGAACAAGCCATCTGGCAAAGGGCCAAATTCCACACTCCCCAGATCGCGAGCTGGGAAATACATATCCTCTTCAAACTCAAAAAAGCGCGACATTCCGTGGTTAAAGTCAATTTGGCCATCGAACGAGACCGCAGCAAATACTTCATAAAGACCGGTCTCATTCATTTCGAGCTCGAACGACACCTCGAAACTAAGCGCAAAATCAGAAATTCCGTTTTGATGAAGCTTGCCTGCGATTTCGACGACCTCGTAATAGCCGTATGACGCCAGAACCAGATCGCCATTTGCATCGAACCCATGCACATCGAACATCTCCCCCTGTTCGCTGGCTATAGACAGATGCTGAAACTGTGCTGCCTGACCAATGTGAACGCCCTCAAATCCAAAGGCGGACCGGGCCTCATAAGAAACAGGTATGTCCGTTCCATGCATGCTTATGGTTTCAAGCGCGACTTGCTGTGTATGGTACAGCTCGGAAATGAGCGTGGCGCTTCCGCGTGTCGTGATCTCGTGGTTCACCATCGAAAGATTGAACTCAACCTCGTGAGACCCAGCACCTTGATACGCGCTGACCGTGCTGTCGATCACCCCGTCCCAAAACCCGCGCAGTTCGATATCCGGCAGATCTTCTTTCCCTTCGAGATCATGGGGATCGAGGTTCAAAAAAGGCAAATCGACTTGATCAATCGAACTAGATACGCCGCCTTGCGAAGCTAGGCCTGGTTCGGTCGACAAGATGAAACTCTCCTCTGACCCGAACGGCCAATGAGTTGTGTTCACAACAACCATTTCAGCGACCTCCCTTGATTACTCCTCGGAAAACTATGTATGCAGCCATCGTGCAAACCCTATGGAAGGGTTTGATTATTAAGCGTTCTTAATGAAACGTTTAACCGATGGGCTGCGTCGCTTGGCCTGAATTACTGAGACGTAAATCCGCTGTAGTTGAATACTCTATACTGCAGTAGATCAGAGGAAGCGGGATAATTGCGAATGGACCTGAATTGGCGTGTAAAATATGGGCTCAAATGCATTTCCTTAGTTTGAAAATCTCATGAGCCCAATGGTTTTCAAGAAGGCCTTGAACAGCTATTTACGCGGTCTGCTGTTTTCTGGGACATAAAAGTGGCAAATGCCCAATGCCTCATGAAGCCAATCAAACAAATAGTTTTGGGCGCTGGTAAGAATGGCTTAGCCAAGCCATGAGTTGTTTTCATTGAATATCTGGCCAGGGTGAGCGCCCTCCTGTAGGCCAATCAGAACGTGCATATAGCCATCCTCCAAGCCAATACGAAAAGCACAGCGATGGATCTCCGGTTTCAAAAATAATACTGGCATTGCCTATGCCTAGACAATGCCAGCGCAGGCAGCTGGGAGGAAAGATTGAACTGCCAAATATTTCTGACCTTCGTCGTGAAACCCGCTTCTTACAGATGCACGAAGAGATCACTGCCCTCTACTGATACATCGAAGCGTCTCGTTTTAATGGACGAATCCACAAGAAACTCACCGCTGCGAATGTCGAATTCCCAACCGTGCCAGGCGCAACGGACGATTTCACCGGCGCGATCATAGACAAATTCGGTTGTGTCCGTTTGGCGGGTCGTACCGCAGACCGGGCCTTCGCAGAGGGCCGCACCTTTGTGAGGACAGATGTTGAGCAAAGCGTGATAACCGTCGTCGAGTTTGAAAACGCCGATGGGCATGTTCGAAACTGTGACGATCTTTGCCGCGTCGCTGGGGACTTCATCAGTTTTGCAGGCGAAATACTTGTTTGCCATGGTCGATGTCTCCTTCTTTATTCGGCGGCATGCGCCATCGGGCGTGGCAGACGGGTATATACGTCCAACGCATTGAGTCCGAAGATCTTCTCGCGCCATGCGGGCGGGACATGCAGCTTGTTGACGTCGTCGTAGTCCCAATGCGGATAGTCCGACGCGAACATCAGGGTGTTCTCTCCATCCATCGCCTCAAGCGTGGCCCACAGGTGCTGGATATTCGCGGGCTGCTCCAACGGCTGGGTCGACATGCGGATGTTCGACTTGAAGTACTCGGACGGCAGACGCTTGAGCCACGGCGTTTCCTTGCGCAGCGCCTTGTAGTTCGCATCTAGACGCCAAAGAACCGAGGGCACCCAGGCGACGCCACATTCGACTATTACCACTTTCAAGCCCGGCCATTTCTCAAACACGCCGTGGGCGATCAGGCTGGCCATGTGGGTCATGGCCGTCTGCGGCAGGATCGCGTGGGTTTCCCAGAAGAAGGTCGAAGGCCCGGCCCCGATGGGGGTCGAGTTGATGCCGCCCTGTCCGCCGAGATGCATAGCGAATGGCAAGCCCATTTCGGCGCAAGCCTCATAGATCGGGTGATAGAACGGGTCGCCATAAGGGCGTGCGGCACCGTGGCTCACCAAGACTTGAACGACACGGGGGTGGCCGCCAACCCGGCGGATTTCAGCGGCGGCCAGATGCGGGTCCTGCGGTGCCACCACGATCGAGCCCCAGAACCGCTCGTCCTTGGGCAGCCAGTAGTCGATCATGTAGTCGTTATAGGCTTTGCACAGCGCATTGGCGTAATAAGGGTTGGCCAGCGTTGAGGCTTCGATCGGTTCGTCGCCGGTCAGGATCGCAACGTCGATATTGTATTTATCGAGGTGCTTTTCCTTCATTATCAAGTAGTTGTCGTCTTCCTCAACCGGGTTCACGTCATGGCGGGCAAATCCTTCGGGGTGGAACCAGGGACGATGGCCATGTGGGAATGCACCACGTGGGCCGGTGCGTTCACCCCGGACGAACATGTCCTTGAAAAGACCTTCCATGTAGGGTTCCAGAACCGTGGCGCTGCACCAATAGTTGTGGCAGTCGCAATCGACGATGAACATGAACTTCTCCTGTTGCTGGCGCCAAAAGGGCGGGCTTACATCTTGTTCAACGATGCTTGATATCTGCGAAACTTTGGCAAATAAATACAATTGAAACGCACCTATCGATCGGGATTACCGATTAAATGAATCGCCAGCTTTTAGTGACCTACATGGATGTTCTGGAAACGCGGAACTTCAACCGCACCGCCGAACGTCTGAATGTGACCCAATCCACGGTCAGCGCTCGCATCCGTCAGTTGGAGCAGGAGCTGGACACACGCCTGTTCGAACGGGGGCGCGGCGGGGCTGAACCCACGGCCGCCGGGCGCCGCTTTGAGACCCATTGCCGGTCACTGCTGGCTGCTTGGAGTCTGGCACGACGCGATGTTGAGGCGGGTGGCAGCGGCAACAGGCAACGCTTGCGTATATCAGTTCAGTTCAGTTTGGCCCGATCCGTGCTGATAGACTGGACTAAGGCAGTCAGGGAAAGAAACCCGTATCTGGACTTGTATCTCGAGGCGAATTTCTCACAACAGATACAGCGGGATGTTCTGACCGGCGAGACCGATATCGGTATTGTTTTTGTCCCGCAGCGGGCGCCTGACATGTTTGTCAGCGAATTGGGCAGCGAAAGCTATATAATGCTGTCCACCGATTGTGACCGTATCGAGGACGTTCCATGGACGCGCTACATTCAGGTGGCCTACACATCATATTTTGACCGCCAGCATGACGAGGCGTTTTTGGATCAGCCGCAAAGCTCGACCCTGGTGGGCAGCAATGATCTGGCTTTGGATTTCCTAAAAGCCAACGGCGGAACGGCATATTTCCCCGGATTTGCCGCACCGGGTCTGTGTGCCGAGTATCCAACATTGCAACAGGTTACTGACGCACCGGTGATCCCACAGCCCATCTATTCCATCGTGCACGTTCGAAAACGCCATGACCCGCTGGTGGCGCAAGCTGTCACCCTGTTCAAAGAACTAATCCAACACAGATCAATCGCTCTAACCGATTGATACCGCAATTCTGCACCGTTTTTCAGTCCCCTCGCACCATTATCCTCGCGCGAACCCTATTCTGGAGGTTTCCGCAAGATGCTCGTTGCGACGGACAGTCCGTTTTCCCTGAGTTCAGCCAACAACCAACCCTGCTACGCAGGTGGGCCTGCCACTTTGACCTGCAAAGCGGTGATCGATGAAACGCATGACAGCAAGACCTTCGTCTTTGAAGACACGCAAAGCCGCAGCTTCGACTTCAAACCAGGCCAATACGTGACCTTCTGTTTCGAGATCGAGGGCAAGCAGCATGTACGCGCCTATTCGATCTCGTCCACGCCGACCCGGCCCCACAACATTCAGGTCACCGTCAAGCGCGTGCCCGGTGGGGTTGTGTCCAACTATCTGAACGATCAGATGGTCCCCGGAACAGAGATCGAGATTGCAGATATCACCGGTGGCTTCAACTGGGTGGATATCCCCAGCGATAAGCCATTGTTCCTGTCCGGTGGCTCGGGTGTCACCCCGGTCATGTCGATGCTGCAATACGTCACCGACGTGACCTTGCCGAAAGACATCGTTTTCGTGCATTTCGCTCGCTCGCCTAGGGACATCATTTTCCGCGACCAGCTTGAGTTTTTGAACCGACGCTTCGCCAACGTGACCATCCATACCATTGTGGATGAAGCGAATGATGGGTTTGAGGGTGAAATCGGTCAGATATCGGCAGATTTGCTGCAGCGACTTGTGCCTGATCACGCCGAGCGCAGCATTTTCATGTGCGGTCCCGAAGGGTTCATGAAAGCAGCCCGTGATGTGGCTTCTGTCATTCCGTTTGCCGCTGTCCACGAAGAAAGCTTTGGCGAAAAGATCACTATCGAAGAAAGCAGCGGCACGGGGGGTGAGGTCTATTTCTCACTCAGCGGTCTGCACGGTCATGCCGCCGAGGGCGAGACCTTGCTAGAGGCTGCGCTGAACGCAGGCGTCTGGATCGACTCGGCCTGCCAGCAGGGCGTTTGCGGCAACTGCAAAGTGCGCCTCACTCAGGGCGATGTTGAGATGCAGGACATGGGCGGCCTGCAACCCGGTGATACCGAGCAAGGGTATGTGCTGGCCTGTTGCAGTTGGCCGAAAGGCCCGGTCGCGCTCGACGCGTGAAGCGGAGATTCAAAGGGAGGAATACAAATGTCAATGAAACCACCACTATCGGAACTTCCGATAAAAACCGCCGACAACGGTTTTTACCGGGGGTTCAGCGTCAACGTGACGGTGATCAGCAAGATCGTCATCAGCCTGCTGGTTGTTTGGTGCATAGTCTGGCCAACACAGGCGGGTAGAATTCTTGGCGATTGGAATGCCGCCATTCTTTCGCAGTTTGCTGCCTGGTATATCTGGGTTGTTACCGGGTTTGTCATCGTCTGTATTGGGCTGGCCATCTGGCCAACTGCAGGACGTATGAAACTTGGCGTAGAGGGCGAGAAACCCGAGTTCTCTAACTTTTCCTGGTTCTCGATGATGTTTGGCGCGGGCATCGGTGTCGGAATGTTAACTTGGGCGGTCGCCGAACCTGTCGCGCATTTCAAGAACAATCCGTCCGTTATTCAGGGGGTGACGACTGCACTGGATGCAGACAATGTCCGAACGGCGTATGTTTGGTCATACCTACATTGGGGTTTCGGGGCGTGGGCATGCTATGCGATAGCTGGCTTGGCGCTTGCTTTCTTCAGCTATCGTCGCGGACTGCCGCTAACGATCCGCTCCTCATTGACCCCACTGTTTGGTAAATCACTGTCGGGCAACCTCGGTCATCTGATCGACATCGTCGCCGTTGTCGCCACTATTCTTGGGGTAGCCCAGACGCTCGGCTTCGGTGTTGAACAGTTCGTTGCAGGTCTCACACGCATCGGCATCGGTGGGCTCGCACAGCCCGATGGTTCTGCGACAAACTTGGGTATCGTCGTCGCTCTGCTTGTCATCATGGGCGCGTCGACCTTGTCGGCCCTGTCCGGTGTTGGCAAGGGCATCAAATGGCTTTCGAACATCAATATGGGCCTGTCGATCTTCCTTCTGGGGTTCTTCATCCTGTTCGGAGCGACCTTCTTTGGCGCCAAAGCGTTTTTTGTAGGCATATGGGACTATGTGGTCGCGCTGCCATGGCTGAGCTTCAACGTATACACATCTGATGGTGTTGAAGGGTCGGAAGCGTTCCTTCTTGCGCAGTGGCAAGGCTGGTGGCCGGTCTTCTATTGGGCGTGGTGGATCGCGTTCGCACCTTTCGTCGGTTTGTTCCTGGCGCGGATTTCCAGAGGCCGGACAATCCGTGAGTTCGTGTTGGGCGCGATGATTGTTCCCGCACTAATGTGCTTTGTCTGGTTCGCCTGGGCCGGAGGCACGGCTATCGACCTGGAACTGAACGGAGACGCAAACGGCGTCATCCTGGATGCGGCGAACGGCGACAAGATCTTCGCGATGACAGAACACATGCTTGCTCCGATTGCAGAAGCATTGGCGTGGGCAATGGCCGCCGTGATCGTTGTCCTGCTGATGACGTTCCTTGTCACGTCTGCAGACTCGGCCGTGCTGATCGTGAATACGATCAACGCAGCTGGCGACGAAGGTCCCAAGGCAAGGCCTCACATCATGTTCTGGGGCGCAGCTCTGGCACTTGTTGTCGGGGGCTTGCTTGTCTCAGGTGGTACCGGAGCCATCCAGACCGCTATGGTGATAGGTGCATTGCCCTTCTCTATTGTAATGGCGTTGATGTGCATCGCACTGATCAAAGCAATCTGGAATGATGGGCGGCGCGAAGCAGCGGGCATCGCGACAACAATCTCAGCTGAAGCAACGACTATGCCGGCCGAATAGAGGTTGAGGAAATATCTTTGATTGGCCTCCGGTATTTCGGAGGCCATTTTCTGTCTGGCCCTCAATGCCAACCCATCAAATGTGTGAGCAAACTGAAACTGATTCAAATCTGTATTCCAGTTTGAAGTTGTTTGCGACAATGTCGGCCAATGTGGACGCTTTACTACAAGTATCGCCCCGCACCTTTTTGCCGACAATCGAGGTCGCGCACATGATCCGTAAAGGTCAGCTAACGCTCGGAGTCTGTTCCTTTCAAAAACTCAAAGAACTGACCACTTTATACCGCAGGTCAGATGCATTTCTTAAAACTTCAGGAGGCTTCGCTGCAGAACCCTTATGCACTCATGCGGCACCATCGGCCTTCGTCTTGGCCGATGCCAGTACGCTTGAGATAAATGCCATACCCAACAAACCGTCAAAAAGACCGGGCAGTAAGTGGTCCGCCTTATCCTCACATCGGATCAGTTCGGCGGCCTCGGCGTAGAGGGTTGCAAAGCCTTCCAAATATCCTTCAGGGTGGCCCGGAGGGATACGAGTTGCTCGTTGGGCGGCTTGCGGCAGCACCGATCCTGATCCACGTGTCAGGAGCTGCATAGGCTGGCCAAAGCGGGTGAATTGTAGGTGGTTGGGGTGTTCCTGTGACCACTCCAGACCACCACGTTCGCCATAAACCCGCAAACGCAGGCCGTTTTCGTTTCCCACGGCCACGTGACTGGCCCATAGCATTCCACGCGCGCCACTAGCATAGCGCATCAAGACGTGGGCGTTGTCGTCCACCTGGCGGCCCGGAACCAAGCTTGAAAGGTCAGCGGCAAGGTGCGATGGCACTTCGCAGTTACAAAATGTGCCAGATTGAACGCGTGAGTACCGATATCACCAATTACACCAGCACCGGACCGAATTGGGTCGGTGCGCCGGTCGGACTGCTTGTTGTCCGATGCGGTGGGTACGGCCAGCCAGTCTTGCGCATATTCCACTTGCACCAACCGCAGCTTGCTCAACTCGCCCGCACGCACCATGCCACGTGCCTGACGAACCATTGGATAACCCGTGTAGTTGTGAGTCAGTATAAAATGAGCTGATGACGCATGTCGGAAGCGCAGAATGGCGTACTCGGCATCACGTTCGGTTTCAAGATCGCCCATCTTTGCGAACCAGGCTCTTATGTGCCCGAATAGTTCGGTATCCGGATCGAAAACCTGTTCGAGATCGTAAGAGTCGATGACGGGTTCATGCAGCTTTCGAACCTGACATGGTGCCCTGTTCAAACCACCATGCTGCAGATTCAGTTTTTGACCGAGGCTTAGGTCATCTGGCTTAATACCTATCATGCGACACTGATTGAACGTCTTGGCCCCCTGCTGTCGTCGTCAAAATTGACATGGTTCAAAACCGCGTTTGCGCCGTTGCCACTTTATAGAAGTCGGTTCTGTCGTAACGGGACCCGTTGCAATCTTTTGACTATTGACCTTGGTAGATCTAGCGCCTGTTTGGCGAAAGGTATTATCCAGTTGACGGTCTGCTATTGGTCTCCTTCAAAAGGCGGTTCAGTGCAGCGTGGTCCAAGACTACGCTCCGCTCCGACATGGTTTCTTCTGGGTCCCCGCAAGAAACACGCTAGCGCAGGTAGTGGAAAACCGCGTGGAAGATCACTTCATCAGGAAATTGTGCTCCCTTGAGTAAGATCAGTACATACCGCTCCTGTCTGTTTTGCGAACGCCGCCAAAAGAACTACCTTGCAAGCGACAGTTGGGATCGTAGATTGCGACAGAACCCATCTGGTTTGGTCCGAAAAACATCGTTTTCAGGCAAGGCTGTGAGTGTTCAAGATAGTATGTTGCAGACTTCAGCCATATCGATTTAATGACCACCGAAGTCTGCAGATGTTGCCTGCCCCGGACCTGCCGAGGCAAGCGTGCGCACCCCTACTTCAGTGCCCAATGCGGGCTAAAATCAGGCAGCCGCGATCTGGCGAGCCTTTTCGACCATGACCTCCGCCTGGCGGATCGAGGCATAGTCGATCAGACGACCATCCAGAGACACCGCACCTTTGCCTGCGGTCTCGGCTTCGGCCATAGCAACAAGGATACGCTGGGCCTTGGTGACTTCGGCATCGCTGGGTGACATGACCTCGTTCGCCAACGCGATCTGGCTGGGGTGGATGGCCCATTTGCCTTCGCAGCCCAACACCGCCGCCCTTTTGGCAGCTGCCTTATAGCCTTCAGGATCCTGAAAATCACCGAACGGACCATCAATCGGACGCAGACCGTTGGCACGGGCGGCGACAACCATACGGGCGAGCGCGTAGTGCCACATATCGCCCCAATGGGTCGCGCGCGCAGCATCGCCATCCGGGTCAGTCAGAACCGAATAGTCGGGGTTCACGCCACCAATGATCGTGGTTCGCGCGCGGGTCGAGGCTGCATAGTCCGCCACACCGAAGTGCAGGCTCTCATTGCGGTTCGAGGCCGCCGCGATTTCGCTGACATTCTGCATGCCCAGAGCGGTCTCGATGATATGCTCGAACCCGATGCGTTTCTTGTAACCCATCGCGTCTTCGATCTGCGTGACCATCATATCGACGGCATAGACATCTGCTGCTGTGCCGACCTTGGGGATCATGATCAGGTCCAGCCGCTCACCGGCTTGTTCGACTACATCCACAACATCGCGATACATGTAATGCGTATCCAGCCCGTTGATGCGCACCGACATTGTCTTGCTGCCCCAGTCGATATCGTTCAGGGCTTTAATGATGTTCTTGCGGGCCTGCTCTTTTTCATCCGGGGCTACCGCGTCTTCGAGATCTAGGAAGATCACGTCCACATCCGAGTTCGCGGCTTTTTCGAACATGCCGGGCTGGCTGCCCGGCACGGCGAGTTCGCTGCGGTTCAGGCGCGCGGGGGCCTGTTCGATGGCATAAAAGCTCATGGGTTTTGCTCCTTTGAAGAAGGGTTCGTCAGATCACGCGGTCACGGGGTGGGCGACCAGCGAAGAAGTCGCCCAGATTGTCCAGCACGCGAAAGCCCATGGCTTCGCGCGATTCTTTTGTTGCGCTGCCCAGATGCGGCAGCATCACCAAGTTGTCGCATTGCAACAGGTCAGGGTTGATGCGCGGCTCGCCGTCGAAAACATCCAGCGCAGCGCCGCCGATCGTGTCGAACATCAGCGACTGTACCAAAGCGCGCTCGTCCACCACCTCACCGCGCGCGGTGTTGATCAGGAAGGCGTCGGGTTTCATCAAGTCCAGCCTGCGCCCGTTGATCAGGTGCCGGTTCGCGGCCCCGCCGGGGCAATGCAGCGAGACGAAATCGCACTGCGGTAACAGATCGTCCACTGTCTCGACCTGCGTGGCGTTGAATTGCTTCAGTACGTCTGGCGACACGGTGCTGCGGTTCTGTACGAGAATTTTCATGCCGAAACCGTGATGAGCGCGGCGGGCCATTTCCTGACCGATGCGGCCAAAGCCGATGATACCCAGCGTCTTGCCGCTGACCTTGGTGCCGACCAAATGGGTCGGACGCCAGCCGGTCCAGCCGCCAGCGCGCAGCTCGCGTTCACCCTCGCCCGCGCGCCGAGCGGCCATCAGCAGCAGCGTCATGGCCAAATCAGCGGTGCATTCGGACAGGACATCCGGCGTGTTCGTGACCGTCATACCCAGATCTCGGGCCGCCGGTTCACAGATGTGGCTGTAACCCACGCCGTAGTTCGCCAAAATCTTGGTTTGTGCGGTTGGTACGTCCAGCGCCTCGGCGCTCAGTGTATCTGTCACTGTCGGCAGAACCGCGTCGTATGTCTTCAACGCGTCGCGGAGTTCAGCCGGAGACATCGGAATGTCCCCGGTATTCAGCACGGCGTTGTAGTTTTCGGCCAGTTGCGCCTCGACGGCGGTAGGCCAGCGACGGGTGACAAGGACCGAAGGTTTGACCATCACGCAGCCTTTCCCATGACACGGGCGATGGTTTCGCCGATCACCGCGGGGTTTTCAGCAACCGTCACACCAGCCGCTGACAGGATTTCCACCTTCTCGCTGGCGCTTTCGCCAAAGGCCGAGATGATCGCGCCAGCATGGCCCATGGTCCGGCCCTTGGGCGCGGTCAGACCCGCGACATAGGCCACAACAGGCTTGGTGACGTGGTCACGGATATATTCTGCAGCCTCGGCTTCCTGAGGGCCACCGATCTCGCCGATCATAGCTATGACCTCGGTGTCTTCGTCCTGTTCGAACCGCTCAAGGATATCGCGGAAGGACGAGCCGTTGATTGGATCGCCGCCAATGCCGACGCTGGTTGAGACACCGATGCCGCGCTCTTTCAACTGCGCCGCAGCCTCATAACCCAGCGTGCCCGAGCGTCCGATGATGCCCACATTGCCTGGCAGGTAGATATGTCCCGGCATGATACCCAGCAGCGCCTTACCGGGGCTGATGGTACCGGCACAGTTCGGACCGGTCAGCACCATGCGCTTGTCCTTAGGATAGCGGTACATGTAGCGTTTTACGCGGATCATGTCCTGCGCGGGGATGCCGTCGGTGATGCAGACGCAATAGCGAATACCGGCATCTGCGGCCTCCATGATCGAATCCGCCGCAAACGGCGGAGGCACGAAGACAAGGCTAGCCTCGGCGCCAGTGGCCTCAACCGCCTGTTTGACGGTGTCGAATACGGGTACGCCTTCGACGGTCTCTCCGCCTTTGCCGGGAACAACGCCGCCAACGACGTTGGTGCCATATTGCACCATATCCTTGGTATGCAGGCGCGCCATGCGTCCGGTGATGCCCTGAACGATAACGCGGGTGTCGCGGTCCAGAAGAATGCTCATTACACAGCCCTCATCTTGGTGTTTTGGGACAGATCGTTGCGCCATGCACCCACAGCGCGTTCAGCGGCTTCCATAAGGGTTGTCGCGCGGATGATTGGCAGGCCCGATTTGGCCAGGATTTTCTGACCTTCCTCGACATTGGTACCCGCCAGACGCACGATGACCGGCAGGTCGATTTCCAACTCGCGCAGCGCCTGTACTACGCCCTCGGCCACCCAGTCACAGCGGTTGATGCCTGCGAAGATATTGACCAGCACCGCCTGAACGTTGTCATCGGACAGTACCAGTCGGAACGCCTTGGCCACCCGCTCGGGCGAGGCACCGCCACCGATGTCCAGAAAGTTCGCAGGTTCACCCCTAGCCAGCTTGATGGTGTCCATCGTGGCCATGGCCAAACCGGCACCGTTCACGATACAGCCGATATTGCCGTCCAGTCCGACATAAGACAGTCCGCGATCCGCCGCGCGGCTTTCGCGCGGGTCTTCCTGACTTTTGTCGCGCAATTCAGCAACCTGTGGATGGCGAAACAGGGCATTGTCGTCAAAGCTCATCTTCGCGTCCAACGCCAGCACACGGTCGTCACCAGTGATGACCAGCGGGTTGATCTCGACCATAGTCGCGTCCAGCTCGCTGAACGCAGCATAGCAACCCTGCAGGGTACGGACCATGTGTTGAATTAGGCGAGGTTCCAGCCCCAGATTAAACGCTATTTCGCGGGCCTGAAACTCCTGCAGTCCAACGGCAGGTTCAACGATTGAGCGGACGATACTGTCGGGGCGCTCAGATGAGATTTCTTCGATCTCCATCCCACCTTCCGAAGAGGCCACGATCATCACCCGCTGACTGGACCGATCCAGTACAAAGCCCAGATAAATCTCGCGATCAATCGGTACGGCGGCCTCCACATAGACGCGGTAGATGCCTTTGCCCTCGGGGCCGGTCTGGTGCGTCACCAGCTTGCGGCCAAACATCTCGTCACAAGCCTCGTATATTTCGCTTTCCGAGTTGCACAGCTTTACACCACCGGCCTTTCCACGCCCGCCAGCATGGACTTGCGCCTTAATAACCCACTTGTCACCACCCAACTCACGCGCGCGATATGCCGCTTGCTCGGGGCTGTAGGCCAAAGCCCCCGAAGGGACCTCGACGCCGAAATTCGAAAGAAGTTCTTTCGCCTGATATTCATGGATATCCATCTGCATTCCCTCCCGTTATGCAGCGATAGATGTGCCGTAGCGACTTTCCAAAAGTGCTTCGATGGCTTCGAAATCAACCGAGCCGCCCATCTCGCGGATGGCCTGGGCGAACAGCCTGACGATGCGACTGACCGATTGGTGGGTTAGCTGGTTCAGGATGCCGATACGGACTTGAACCGGGGCGCTGAGCGTGGGCCAGATGCCAAAGCCACGGGCGCGGCAGTTCTGTACCAACTCCATCTCACGACCCGCCAGCTCTGCGGGCAGGTTCAGCACCACAAGGCTGGGCATGTCCGATGTGACCTGGCAACCCATCGCGGTGACGGCGTCGCGCAGGACGGCCTCATGCGTGCGATAGGAATGCGCACGTTTGGCCAATCCCTCCTGCAGAGTCAGGCGTAGCGATTCATGGAAGGCGGCGACCGCATAGCCCGAATGGGTACGGTGATAGGTGCCCTTTTCCACGTCTTGCCCGTCAACGATGCCCCAGTGGCGTGCTTCGAAAATCGGGTTGTGGACGTATGTATAGGCGCCGGAGGTCTTCAGCGCGTCGATATAAGCGTCGGTGAAGCTGACCGGCGCATAGGTCAGCGGTAGGCAGCACAGCCCTTTTTGCGGGCACGAGGCCCATCCCGCGACACCCGGATAGTCATCGATGCGGAAATCCGCGATACCCAACGACGATACGGCATCGATCAAACCCATCACATCGTGGCGTTCACAGGCATCCGAGAAGCCGCGCAGGTCGTTGACCCGACCCGACCCGGTTTCCCAATGCGCCATGAAGGCCCACTTCGGTTTGTGCGTGGCCAACACCTCTTCGACCATCTCGCCTGTGACGGGCTGGCCGTGGGGAATTTCAATAACGGCGACACTCGCGGCTTGTGGGTCCAGAGGGTTGGTCGCGTGCTCTTCCGGTGTTGCAGCCTTGATCCGCAGAGTCATCGCATCGATGCCCGAGAAGGTGCCATTGGTGAATGCCACAACCTTGTCACCCGGCATCACCGCCGAGAACATGGTGTCCAGCCCACTCCATCCGGTGCCAGCAACCGCGAAGGTATGGGTGTTGGCGGTGCCCCAGATCAGACGCAGCATGTGCTTGCATTCGATCATGCCACGCAGCACGTCGCTCTGCATGTGGTCGGCAACGCCGGCGCTGGCAAACGCCTGCAAAACACGTGCGTCGGTGTTTCCCGGTCCTGGGCCAGCGGCCAGCGTCTCGGGGATGTCGAGCGTTGGATAAATCTGAAACGTCATGTGCTCCTCCTGTGCGTCGGGTGTGTTCGATACCGCCGATCGCCTTGACCCAGAGGAAAACTGAAACTTGCGCCGGGGCACAACGTAACTTACTACAGCTTTAGCATATCTTGTTAGGTGGGTATTAACCTACCCATTTTGGTAAATATGCCAATGTATACTGAAAGCATCCCCACCAAAATGGGTAGGTTTAGATAAAATCAGACGGGAAAACAATGTCCGACACATCTCAACGCCCCATTGATGTCATGCTGGCCAACAACAACCCTTTGGTGCTGTCGGCCATGTCCGAGATCTTCGAGCGCGACCCGCGATTCTCTCTGGTGGCCACTTCAGCGACCGCCGAGGGATTTCTGGGCACAGTCATGCGGGTGCCGGTTCAGGTGGGGATCGTGTCCTGGGAACTTCCTGCTTTGGGCGCGGCAAAACTGATTGAGGTTCTGCGCGAGCAGACCAACGCGCCACGCTTTGTGGTCTATGGGGACGAGGCTGGGGACGTACCGCGTCAGGCTATGCAGGCCGGGGCCGCAGGGTTCGCGCCGCGTTCGGGCGAGGTCGAAGGCTTGCTGGAAACCTGTGTCGATGTCGCTAAGGGCAAAATGGTATTTCCCTATATCGACGTGCGCAAAATGCATCAAAACCCGTTGCAGACTCTGTCGCGCAAGGAACTCGCTATCCTTGAGGCACTGGCGCAGGGCATGTCCAACAAGGAATTGTCGAAAGAGCTGCAGATTTCGACCAACACGGTAAAGTTCCATCTGTCGAACATATACGACAAGCTGTCGATCAAGAACCGCGCGCAGGCGATTGCCTTCTATTACGCTTCAAAACTGGACAACGGAAACTCGTGAACTGCGAAACCTCGTGACGTCCGTTGCTAAGGTTTAGATTGCTAAGCGGCTGGTTCAGCGAATTGATGAAACGGACAGATTCCGGGTGTGATTTGACCTTTGCGGATCATATGCGTCACTTACCTTTCGTCGAGCGTTACCCCCGCTGATTTGAGCGCGCTGATCCAGCCGATCAGAAGTTGAGCGTATGAATGACATCTGGGCCATGGACATCGCGTCGGACCGGCTGGCGTAGATCAGGGGCAAACCAGCGGGCTATGCCTACTTTGAGGCGTTGTTGCTGTGCACTGAATTTCTGGACGCAGATATACGCTGATGCTCTAGCCCAGATTTTGTGCCCGTAATTCTAGGATATACACGGGACACCAAATCGCTATTGGGCCGCCCAAGGGCAGCGATTCAGTTGGGGGACCCGAACCTGATCGCAACCCTCGTTGCCTTCGTTCTGTAGTAAACTCGGTTCGAACACGGCTTCGAACTCAGAGCCTTTCACCCTGACTTGACTGGTCGAAAAAGAGCTTTGCCATAGTCTTTGCGACACGACCACCGTGAGCGGATACATCAACGGGCAGTAATAATCGCCTTCGGTTGTCTTTCGAGCATTCTTTCCCGATGTTGCGCTAAATATTTCAATCATGCGCCCTGCGCATTGCCTGCCATCCGCCGCGGCAAATGATCTTGTGCATCAACTAATTTCAACGATTGAACGCATCAATTAACAATTTTGATAAGCAACATGCCATTGCTACCACTCGACCTCTGACGCAACTAGTAAAAAAACCGGCTAGGAATAAGAACAAAGCTTTGACGTCGTCAATCTGGATTTGACAAGGGCTTCGGCAAAAGTGACGGCACATGCAACGTCATCTACCACCGGCAGGCCGAACTCTTCGGACAGTTGTGACATCAGATCTGTCATGCCAGCGCAGCCCAGAACAATCGCTTCCGCTCGGTCTTCTTCGATTGCGGCGCGTATCTCTGCCCGTATTATATCGATGGTCTTGGGGTCGTTTTCCTCCAGCTTCAAAACCGGCACATCCGAAGCCCGAACCCTGACACATCTGCAATCTAAGCCGTATCGCAACAAGTTTGCCTCTAGCCCTGCTAGAGATCGGGACAAAGTGGTGATGACGCTAAATTTTGGACTGATCATGGACGCCGCGTGGTAGGCCGCCTCCCCAACGCCGATGACTGGCGCCGAAGTGACGCAGCGCACGGCGTCGACTCCGGTATCATCGAAACAAGCAACAACAATTGCGTCCGCATCAGCATGCGCCTTCACGACCTCCAGAAGACCGGGTACACAGGTAGAGACATCCAGATAGCCGTGAATGCTGGCGGGGCCTTCTTGCGAATTGGCGGCAATGATCGTGGTTTCGGAATGCGCAGCGGCCCGTGCAGCTTCTTCGATCTTTCGCGTCATGGAGGCGGTGGTGTTGGGATTTACAACAAGCAGTTTCACAGCGTCCTCACACTTCTCCGCCCAGATAGGCGGCTTTGATCCGGGGACCAGTGAGCGAAGAAACCAGAAAACGACTTGCTGCAATTATCCATGTCGAAATTTGAATAAAACCATGGCGCGCTTCACCCCGCTGATTGATCCGCCCGGTCAGACGCTGGATTCCGAAAAATGTAAATCTTTTTCACATACCCCCTTGCAACCACCTATCCCCCCTCCCATCTTGGTAATGTGAAAAGCATTTACATCCTAACTGGAGAGAGCACATGACCGCATTGTCCGACCACGCCGTTCCCCAAAATCCGGGATGGCTGCACCGAAGCGAAGCCTGGCTTGATAGCAAGGGCAAAGGCGCCTGGATCGCCGCAATGGTCCTTGGCTTTATCTTCTTCTGGCCCATCGGCCTGGCCTTTCTTGCCTATATGATCTGGAGCAAACGCATGTTCAGCAAATCCTGCAGCCGCCGTTCGTCGTGGAACAGCCACATGAGCGCCATGAAACCTTCGGGCAACAGCGCGTTTGACGCCTACAAGGCCGACACTCTGGCCCGGTTGGAGCGCGAACAGAAAGACTTTGAGGCCTTCTTGCACCGCCTGCGCGAAGCCAAGGACAAGGCCGAATTCGACGAGTTCATGGATGAACGCGCCCGCGACAACCGTGACGACAGCGAAAATGGCGAACAAACTGCCTGATCGCAACTTGCCCTGTCCCGGCCATCGGGACAGGGTGTTACCGTACAAGACCCGGACCACAGTATATGTCTCATCTGCCTGACCCTGACAGCCAACCCGAATTCTATCAGTCCGTAGCGACCAAGCGCTTTTTTGCGTGGCTGTTCGATATCGCCTTTATCTCATTGCTCTGCACGGTTGCGATCCTGCTGACCTTTGGCATGGGCTTCTTCATTCTGGCGCTGATCTACGCCGTCATCAGCTTTGTCTATCGCGTCGTCACCATCGCCAACGGCTCGGCCACGCTGGGGATGCGGTTCATGGGGATCGAGCTGCGTGACGCGTTTGGCGCCCGGATGGATACGGGCAAAGCCATTGCACATACGGCAGGTTACTTTGTCAGCATGGCGATCCCGGTACTACAGATCATTTCGGTCATCATGATGATGACCAGCGCCCGCTGTCAGGGCCTGACCGATGCCTTCCTCGGCACCGTGATGATCAACCAGCGCGCCTAAAAACACCTGAGTGAAACACTTGGCTGCGCCAAAAACCGTTGCTATCATCGGTTCCGAGGAAATGCGGGACCTTCATGCGACACACGCTGCCAATTGCGCCACAATTCTATGTGACGGCACCCCAGCCCTGCCCTTACCTTGAGGGCAGGATGGAGCGCAAACTGTTCACCGCCCTACAGGGGGAAGGTGCGGATCAATTGAACAATTGCCTTTCGCAACAAGGATTTCGCCGCTCGCAGAACGTACTGTATCGCCCGTCCTGCACCGACTGCGCCGCCTGTCTGTCTGCCCGTATCGATGTGTCAGCCTTTCAGCCAAGCAAAAGCCAAAAACGGGCCCACAAGCGCAATTCCTACTTGATCCGACGTGCAACATCGCCCTGGGCAACGGATGAACAGTTCGACCTGTTCCGTCGGTATCTGGACGCGCGCCATGCGGATGGCGGCATGGCCGATATGGATGTCTTCGAATTTGCCGCGATGATCGAGGAAACCCCGATCCGCAGCCGAGTCGTAGAATATGCCGATCCCGAAACCGGCGAGTTGATCGCCGTCAGTTTGACCGATGTACTGGATGACGGGCTGAGCATGGTTTACTCATTCTACGATCCAGAGTTCCAGCAAAGCTCGCTGGGCACTTACATGATTCTCGACCATATCGAGATCGCGCGCGAGGCTGGGTTGCCCTATATTTATCTGGGCTATTGGGTGCCCGGCAGCCCCAAGATGGGGTACAAGGCCAAATTCGCGGGCTTGCAGGTCTATATGCAGGGTGAATGGCAGCGAATTAAAAATCCCGAGCAGTGTGACCATACGGCCCACCACCCCCTTTCGTCGGCCCCGATTGCCGAGCAGGTGGCCAACATCCAACTGCCTGACCGCCACCCCACCAAAGGTTAATTTATCATGCGTCAGAGCCTTCATGCGGTGACGCTGGTCGTCCCGGATTATGACGCAGCGATCGCGTTCTACACCAAAGTGCTGTGCTTTACTCTGACGCAGGATATTGATCTGGGCGATGGTAAACGCTGGGTGCGGATCACGCCTCCGGGCTCGGATGGTGCTTCGTTGTTGCTGGCCAAGGCGGTGGGCGCGGAACAGATCGCATCGGTCGGCAATCAAACCGGTGGGCGCGTTGGCTTTTTCCTCGAAACAGATGATTTCTACCGCGATCATGCGGCGATGCTGGAAGCAGGCGTAGGATTTGAAGAGCGCCCGCGCCATGAACCCTATGGAATTGTCGCCGTCTGGCGGGATCCTTTCGGAAATCGTTGGGATTTGATCGAATTTTCAGCACCTGTATCGACAAAATAAATACATTTTTTTCATCACGTTAAACTACCTTCCGCCATGCTGCGCCCAATTGTTAAGCAATCTTAATCGACCTTCCCCCGCCCGTGCGATTGAAAGTTGACGCAAGGTCACCAAATTAGCCGCACTTCTAAACGTCCAGCCCAAACCTGAAACCCGCAGCTCAATCAGACGCTGACCGGGCTGGCTTTATTGTCGCTACGGCAGGCCTCCCACCCTGTCGCAGAGGTTCTGAAGGAGGGGGAAAATGACATATGCCGCACGCCGACTGGTTTCGGCCACGCTGACGACCCAGATCCTGGTCGCGCTCGCCTTGGGCTCGATCTTTGGTCTGGTCTTGAACTATCTCGATATCGCTGCGCTCAACGCAACACTTGTGCAGGGTGTGCTGTCCATGTTTGGGCAAATGTTCCTTAATGCACTTCAGATGCTTGTTGTGCCGCTGGTTGTGTTCTCACTGCTGTGCGGCGTTGTCGGCATTGGCGATGTCAAATTGCTGGGCCGTGTCGGAGGGCTGACCTTTGTTACCTATCTGGCCACCACCGCCTTGGCCGTGACAACTGCCTTGATTTTTGCGGGCCTCATTGGGCCGGGCACCGGATTCACGAGCCTGCATCTGGCCGGTGATAGCGTAAGCGTCGCCGACCCACAGACCACTTGGGAAATACTGGCGAACATCATCCCAAAGAACCCGATCAACGCTCTGGCCAATGGTGAGATGCTGCAGATCATCTTCTACGTGATGGTCGTTGGTATTGCAGTGCTAATGATGGGCAGCCGCGCCAAGGCCTTTGTGGAAGGCTGCGAGTTCATGAATGAACTGGCGATGAAGATCGTCAATATCGTCATGGCCTTCGCCCCCATCGGCGTCTTCAGCCTGATTGCCAAAACCTTTGCGATGGAGGGCTTTGGCCTATTCGGACCGGTGATCGGCTATCTGACCACGATCAGCCTGACGCTGGTATTCCATCTGTGTGTCACGTTGATGGCGCTGCTGTATTTTACGACCGGGCTGAGCCCTCGGGTATTCCTGCGCAAGATGCGCTCGGCGCAGGTGTTTGCGTTCTCGACCTCAAGCTCGAACGCGACAATTCCGGCCAGCTTACAATGCGTTACGCAGCGCGTCGGTGTTGATCGTTCGGTCGCATCTTTCGGTATCCCACTGGGGGCGACGATCAACATGGACGGCACCGCAATTATGCATGGTGTGGCAACGGTATTCCTGGCCAACGCCTATGGCATTGATCTGGGGCTGAGCGGATACCTGACCGTGATCTCGATCTCGGTTCTGGCTTCGATCGGCACCGCAGGTGTGCCGGGCGTGGGGATAGTGATGCTTGCGATGGTTCTGAACCAGTTGGGTATGCCGCTGGAAGGCATCGGCATCATTCTGGCCGTCGACCGGATCCTCGATATGATGCGGACGGTTGTGAATGTCACTGGCGATGCGGTGGTGACCACCATTGTCGGGCAAAAGGTCGGCAAGCTGGACAAGGCCACGTTCGACAATCCCAATGCCGGACTTGTCGAGACCACAGACCTTGCAATCGATCATGCCACTGAAGCGGAGTTTGAAAGGCTGACACACCCACAGCCGAATTCCTGAAAAACAAACGGAGGCCCTATTGGGCCTCCGTATTCGTCAGTCTAAGCGACAGATCAGTTCGGGATCAGGTCAGGAACGATGGTTACAATCGACGGGAAGAACCACAGGATTGCGATGCCCACAACCTGAATGATCACGAACGGTATGATGCCGCGATAGATGTGACCAGTGGTGACCTCTTTCGGCGCAACACCCCTGAGATAGAACAGCGCAAATCCAAACGGAGGCGTCAGGAACGAGGTCTGCAGGTTCACCGCCACCATGATGGTCACCCATTTCGGATCGAACGACCCGCCATAGATCACCGGCCCAACGATCGGGATCACAATGTAGATGATCTCAAGGAAATCCAGCACAAAGCCAAGAATGAATAGCACCAGCATCACGATCAGGAAGACCGTGAATTCATTATCAAAGCTGCGCAGGAACTGCTGGATATAGTGCTCTCCACCAAAGGAAATCACCACCAGGTTCAGCAGTTGCGATCCGATCAGGATGGTGAAGACCATCGACGTCACCTTCGCTGTCTCACGCACCACCGGTGTCAGAACCCCGCTTGAGAACAGCACCCAGCAGCCGTAGATCAAGCCGAACAGCGCATAGAGGTAGGCCGAATAGGCGATGATGAACGCGATCCAGCTTTCAACCGAAACATTGCCCTGATTGATGCGCAGATCGAAGTTCACCCCCATCACCAGTGCGATGATCACTGCGAAGGTTGACCAGATGATCACTTTGCCCGACCGGTTCTGATCCTGAAGTTTCCGATAGGCCGCTAGCATGATCGCTCCACCCGCCCCCAGTGCCGCAGCCGGCGTAGGGTTGGTGACACCGCCAAGAATCGAACCCAACACCGCGATGATCAGCACCAGCGGTGGGAAGACCACACGGATCAGATCATTGGTCGCGCAACGGGCGGCAGCTTCTTTGCACCCATGCATTGCGAGCGCAAAAGGTATGGCGAGTATCAGGAACGTAGCCCCGGACGAAGTCGTTGGCGCGATCAGCAACACGTCGACCAACAGCATCAGCAACAGGCCAATCGCTCCGACGATCAGAGGCTGCGGCGCTTGCGACGGTGCGATTCCGCGACCCAGCACCAGTGTCAGACCCAGCAGTACCACAATCACGGCGACACCGTTGCCAATTGGCGCTGCAGCGGCGATCTTGGCCTCTTGCGCAGCAGCCAGTTCCTCTTCGCTCAGACGCTGCGCTTCGGACGAACCACCTGCTTCGTCAATCGCTTCCTGCTCGGCCACGGCCTGATCCCAGGCTGATTGCCCATGCAGTTCGATCATCGAAGCCTTACACTCTTCGGACACGTTCGTGCGCAGCGAGGCGCCCTGCCCGATATCCGTAAATGCCGAGACCGAGATGTTCTGGCTGCCAATCACTCCCGCGCTTCCCAGAAGCACCGCGCCAACAATCAGAGCAACCGGAGCACCCAGCAGCCAGGTCAGCCCTTCCGAGCGCGTGATGGTTTCACCCGAGCCTCCCGACAATTCAACAGCCGGGGCCTTTTCCGGGTTCAATAGCGCATAGCCAAAGGCATAAAGCGCGTAGAGCAGCGCCAACATGATCCCAGGCAACAGTGCCGCCTGGAACAATGTGCCTACCGAAACAACCGCTGGTTCACCCAGATAGGTCAGCGCATCGGTGCACCCGGCTTCAACCGCGCGCGTTTCCTGCGCGGTCGAATAGAGGTCGCCAGCCAGTGTACCCAGCAGAACGATCACGATGGAGGGTGGAATGATCTGCCCCAACGTACCCGAGGCCGCGATCACACCTGTCGCCAATTCCGGCGAATAGTTGTTCCGCAGCATGGTCGGCAGGGCCAACAGTCCCATGGTAACAACGGTCGCGCCAACGATACCGGTCGAGGCAGCAAGGAACGCGCCCACGACCACAATCGAGACCGCAAGGCCACCGGGCAGCGGGCCAAAGACGCGCGCCATCGTGGTCAGCAGGTCGTTTGCAATTTTTGAACGCTCCAGCGTGATGCCCATCAGAACGAACATCAGCACCGCCAGCAGCGTCTCGATCGACTGCCCGGCCAGAACACGTTCGTTCATGCGGTTCACGATGAAGGAAACATTCCGGTCCAGCGCTGTTTCCCAGCCTTGTACAAAGACCGGCTCGGCGATCCTTGGCAAATCCGGGTATCGGAACACGGATATCACGTCAGGTTTGACGCCAGAATTCACCACGTCGCGGTAGGCTTGCGAGCCGGTGTCGATCGCCTGGTGGATCAACAGGCCGGCACTATCCAATGCAGCGATAATCCCGAACGAAATCACCCCGGCCCCACCGATGGCAAAGGCCACGGGGAAACCCGAAAGAATGCCTCCGAAGAGGCAGAAAAATACGATAATGAGGCCTATCTCGACGCCATCAAGTCCGAATAGCATTGTCTGGTTCTCCGTCCCTAATGCGCGCCTTCGTAGGCTTCTTCACCCTCGCCAAGGCTGTCCTTGTCGAGGTATTTTCCTTCACTTTCCGGCCCTTCCACGTATTCCAGATACGAGCGATACAGGAACGCAATCGCGTGCAGGAACACCATGGCGGCAAAGGCCACCAGCAGGATTTTGAACAGGAAGTAGGCGTTGAACCCGTTGGGACTAAACCCGATGGTTTCCACGTTCCAACGCAGCGCTCGGGACTTGGCCACAAGCCTATCCAGCGTGTCACTGGCCGAGGGTTTCGGCACGATCAGGTGCCGCCACATGAAGTACCATCCATACATCCAGGTCAGAACGGCCATGGGCATCATGAACAGAACCGCCCCGCACATATCAACGACGCGTTTGGCCTTGTGACTGATGCCCGCATAAATCAAGTCAACGCGCACATGGCCGCCCTGCACGAATGTGTAGGTGCAGCAAAGGCACACAACCATGGCGTTGTAGAGTTTAAGTTCTTCGGCGAACCAACTGATATCCATTTGAAAAGGGATACCCAGCCCAAAGGACATATCCGGCCGTGTGAACACCCGCTGCATGAATACGATAACGATCTGCTGAATTACCATCAGCAATCCCGCCCACGCAAAGAAGCGTCCAGTGGTATTGGCGAAGCCCTCGAGCCCGCGCACCATTCCCCACATGAAGTTCCGATAGTAAAGACCAATGGCCGTCAGCACCAGAAACAGCGCGAAGATCACGAAGAAGAACTCGACAGACCCGCCATAATAAACAAAGCGCATGATTGCTTCTTTGTTCGACCAGTCCAGCCAGAGCTGCGGATGCGTGATGGCGTATCCGAAATTATAGAAGGCTTCGGCAATGTTCTGAATGAACCAGACCAGTCCATTCCACAGGGCGCCGAAGAACGAGATACCGTTTTCGTCCTGCATGTTGTCCCCAGGTCGCATCGGTTGCACGTTTGGTTATGACGGCATGTCCGGGCCGCTTATGTGCAACAGGAAAGGCTCCCCCGCTGACGGGGGAACCGATTGCATTGAGCGGATTGCTTAGCCGCGTACGCGGTCACGCTGCGAGGTGTAGACACCCGACGACAGGTTGTTCCATGCCGACGATGCTGCCATCGACTCCATGGCGCTGTCGTGAATGCGCTTGAACAGCTCATCACCCATGTTTTCATCCAGAACTTCTTGGCTGGCTGCGCCAAACGCGTCCCAAACGCTGTCCGGGAATTCCATGACCTTGACACCACCGGCCTGCAGACGCTGCAGCGCTGCACCGTTGTTGGCCAGGAATTGTGCCAGATTCCACTGGTGGCACTCGGCAGCTGCGATCTCGATGATCTTCTGCTGCGCGGCGGACAGGCTGTCATAAACCTCGCGGTTGGTGGCCAGCGACAGACCCGCACCCGGCTCATGGAAGCCCGCGGTGTAGTAGGTTTTGGTGATTTCCTGGAAGCCCGCTTTTTCGTCAGCCCAGGGACCGATCCACTCGGTTCCGTCAATAGCACCGGACGACAGCGCCTGATACACTTCCGAACCCGGAATGTTCTGAACGGATGCGCCCAGTTTGCCCAGCGCCTTGCCACCCAGACCCGGCATGCGGAATTTCAGGCCGTTAAAGTCTTCGGGGCTGTTGATCTCTTTCGAGTACCAGCCACCTGCCTGCGCGCCAGTGTTACCGGCCAGGAAGGATTTCAGGCCGAAGATTTCGCCCAGTTCATCATGCAGCTCCATGCCGCCGGCATGGTAGTACCAGTTCACCAGTTCCTGTGCGGTCATGCCGAACGGAACAGCGGTGAAGAACGCATAGCCCGGGTGCTGACCCACAAAGTAGTAGTCTGCCGCGTGGTACATATCGGCCTGACCGGACGATACCGCGTCAAACACCTCAAAGGCACCAACCAGTTCACCAGCGGCTTTGATTTCAACGTTCAGGTCGCCATCCGACATTGTGGTAATGCTGTCGGCGCAACGCTGCGCGCTGTCGAACACGCCTGCGAGGCCACGGCCCCACGAGGTGACCATAGTCAGCGTGCGCTTGCCTTGCGCATAGGCGGGCGCTGCCAGCGTAGTGGCTGCAGCGGCCGAGCCGCCCAGTGCTGATGTTTTCAGAAACTTACGACGATCCATATGAGTGATCCTCCCCTTCATATTCATTCCCCGGGTGATGCCGGGTCGATCGTTTCTAGTGCGCGTTAGCCTAGTTCCACACACATGAATGTGAATACCTACTACTACGTAGCCAGTCGGGTTTTTCCACATTCAAAAGCACAAATCCGGTTGATTTTACCCGCTCAAGGCCAAATCACTGTGGCCGAGCACTGTGTTCTTCCAAATTTTTTGCAATTTCCCGGCAGCTTGCGTATCGATTCGAACATGGGAGGAATCCGGAACCTAATCTCGCTAACCTATGCGCAAAAACTGTCGCTGGTTGCCGCAATCCCGCTGATCGTAGCGGTTGCGGCCATTGCAATGGTGGTCGCTTATGAATCCCGCGCGACCGCCGAGAGTGAGATACAGGCCCTCGAGCGCCGCCTGATCGAAGCCAAAAAAGAAGAGCTGCGTAATTACGTGACCCAGGCGCGGAATGGGTTTGCCTATATTTATGGTCGCGCCTCCCCGGATGACGAAATCGCAAAAAACCTCGTGACCCAGATTCTGTCGGCGATGATTTACGGCAAGGACGGGTTCTTCTTTGTTTATGACTATGACGGCAACAACCTCGTCAGCCCGCGCCAGACTGAATTCATCAATCGCAACTGGGCCGATCTGACCGACAGCGATGGCACTCCGATTGTGGATGAGTTTATCACGCTCGCCCGACAGGGCGCGGGCTGGCACAGCTTTATGTGGCAAAAACCATCGACCGGTGAAGAGGCTCAGATGATCGCCTATGTTGTTGGCCTGCAGGACTGGCGCTGGGTGGTGGGCACGGGTGTGTTCATCGATGACATCGTCGCCACCGTCGCCAATGCCCGTGCTGAGGTTGAGGCGCGCGTGCAGCGCACCTTCCTTTATATCGGAGGCATTGTTCTGGCCGCTGTTCTGATCGTCTTTGCCTCGGGCATGTTGCTGAACTTCCGCGAACGGCGGCTGGCTGATGCCAAGCTTAAAGAACTGACACAGCGGGTACTGGACGCTCAGGAAGAAGAGCGCGGGCGCGTCGCCCGCGAATTGCATGACGGCATCAGCCAGATTCTGGTTGGCGTACGCTATGCACTGGACAACGCCCGACGACGTCTGATCCGCGGGGATGACGAGTCGGCGCAGGAACCATTGCAAACAGGTATCGTCAATCTGGCAACCGCCATCACCGAGGTTCGCCGCATCAGCCGCGACCTGCGTCCGGGTGTTCTGGATGATCTGGGGCTTGGGCCAGCGCTCAAGGCTTTGACCGACGATTTCAGTGAACGCACGGGTATCGAAACCGATTTCTCAACCGTGGTGTTCCGAAACCGATTGGATCAAGACAGCAAGATTGCCCTCTACCGTATTGCGCAGGAAGCCCTGACCAATATCGAGCGCCACTCGGGAGCAACCCGTGTTACCATTGACCTGCGGGGTCATAAGAAAGGCGCCACGATGCGGATTACGGACAATGGTCGCGGGTTGCGGAACGAGCCAGGCCATGTCAGCACCGGAATCGGGCTACGCAACATGCAGGAACGGATCGAACAGCTTGACGGCACTCTACGCATCCTCTCATCGCGCGGCGGGCGCAGCGGCACCGTGATTGAGGTCAGCTTGCCGCTCAGTCATATGCTGCCACCACAGGAAGACCCAACGCCAAAACGAAAGGCCGGTATCTGATGTCCGACTCAATCATCCGGGTCCTTATTGTCGACGATCACCCCATGGTCGCCGAAGGCATTCAATCTCTGCTGGAAAGCTATGATGAGATCGAAGTTGTCGGCACACTTTCCAACGGACAAGAAGCTGTCGATCGAGCAACCCACCTGCAGCCGGACGTGATCCTGATGGATCTCAACATGCCCGGCCTGAGCGGGTTGAACGCCACCGAGATCATTTTAGAGCGCCTGCCCAAAACCCGCGTTCTGATCCTGTCGATGCATGACAGTCCCGAATACATCTCAACCGCGCTCAGCCACGGCGCCAAAGGCTATATCCTCAAGGACGTTCCCACCGAAGAGATCAAGCAAGCCATCGATGCCGTGATGCGGGGCGAGCGGTATCTTTGTACCGGGGCCAGCGGCTCGCTGGAGCCGAAGGACGGCAACACGCGCGAGGCGCTGACCGGCCGGGAACAGACAATCCTGCTGGAATTGGCGCAGGGTAAATCCAACAAAGAGGTGGCACTGGCGCTGGACATTTCGGTGCGCACGGTTGAGACGCATCGCAAGAACATCAAGCGCAAACTTGGCATCTCCTCCACCGCCGGCTTGACCCGCTATGCCCTGGAGCATGGCGTCCTGCAGGGCACCAGCCCCGGGCTATGACCGCAGCGCGAAACGCGCTGCCCGGCCCAACCGAAGGAGATGTGCCAACGGCACATTGAAGTCGGGCGGGAGCACTACCCGCTGCCGCGTTCACTGATATCTTCACCAAAGAACACCAAAGTCCCGTCTTCATCGAGGACATGAAATTCGCGCTGCTGATACGGCTGATCGAATGGCGGGCGCACCCGCCCTTCAGGCAGCTCCTCCAACCCGGGGCGCAGGCTTTCGAACAGGCTGTCGATTCCTTTGACGTCAACATAAAACGACTGCTCATCCCCCAATGCGCGCCCATCCTGACGCGGTGGACATTCCAATAATCGGATCGCTACAGGATCACGGCGCAAAAAGGCATAATTGTCCTGCCTGAATGTGCAGGAAAACCCAAGCCGCTGAGTGTAGAACTCAATCTGCGCGTCCAAAGAAGAACAAAGGACAAATGGTGTAAGTTGTAATATCTGCATCAAAACAGCCCTCTTCCAACCTCGGGCCCGAGACTAGCACATATCAGTCAAGCAGTTGATCACCCCGCAACCCTTCACGCTCATAATGATGCGGCAGCACACGGCCATAGAGTTGACGGGTCCGCTCCACCCCACCACACATGCCTTCGGTTTCGACAAACGAAAAGATACCAACATAGCGTTTCCGTTGTCCTTCAACCGGCGCTACCCGGTGCAAGGCATAGCGCCCCTTGAATATCTGCAGGTCGCCCGGTTGCAGTTCCAGTTGGTGTACGCCCCTCCTGCTGCCATCCAAAATCGCAGCGACGCCTTTGAAATTCTCGTCTTCACTGGTCCGCAGATTGGGTGCGTATTCGAATGCACCGCCCTCCTCGCCATTCTGGATTGCCAGCGTCACGGTGTAATTATTGGTGTCAAAATGCCACGGAAAGCCGCCTCCCTTCTCGACCACATTGATGATCACATCCGCCAACGGGTCATCATATCGGAAGAATCGATCCTCCGGCTCGTTCAAAGCCATGCGGATGAAAGGCATGAAACCTTCATACTCATAAATACGCCGCAGCGGGCTTGTGACAGGGAAGTTGTCAGCCGGAACAAAGGCGTTGGATCGGTCATAAAAACGTCGGATTGGATGACCGATCCCGTAACTGGGATCATCCTGCGTAAAATAGGCATTCGTGCGATTGAACGATCGATGAGCTTTGGGAGCGACGTGATCGGCCTCAGCGATCAGTTTCCCAAGGCCATCTTCGTGCACAAAGCCGGGGAGGACCGCGCATCCATCAACTTCCAGATCCCGCCTCAGGTCAGCGATCAGCTGCCTGTACCCGTATGAATCAGGCCGATCGATCGGATAGCGCCCCAGATCCACAAGATCGTGCAGCATGTCTGACCTCCCGATTTAGCGCTGTTTTCACCAGCCTGCCTCAGCATCGGGCGCTGCTCTGGTCTGTTTCAGACATAGGCCTGACGCAATCAGACCACTGTTGATCGCGGGATCGCGCCCCAAATTTCGGCGAATTTTCGCGGATATTTCTCGACCTGCGTCATTTTGCGCAACAAAATATCAAATCTCACAAGCCCAGACTTACAATATTTTTGTATTTGCCTGTTGACGCCCCTTCCCCTCAACCATAATGTCCCTGCACGCAAAGAAGGAGCCTCTGGCGATGAAAGCGCTAGTCGTAATCGTAGGAAACACGCGCATGGGCCGGTAACGGTAAACCATAATCGAACCCATGCGCCTCCGAAAATCTCGGGGGCTTTTTTTTGGCAACACGCAAGACACATGTCGCGAACGGAGCAAAGCAGATGACACGTGAGATGACCGGCGCAAAGATGGTGGTTCAGGCCCTCAAGGATCAGGGCGTGGACACGGTATTCGGATACCCAGGTGGCGCCGTCCTACCGATCTATGACGAGATCTTTCTGCAAAATGACATCCGTCACATTCTGGTACGGCATGAGCAAGGTGCGGTACATGCTGCCGAAGGCTATGCCCGCTCGACCGGCAAGCCGGGCGTTGCCTTGGTCACATCCGGTCCTGGCGCGACCAATGCCGTGACCGGCCTGACCGATGCGTTATTGGATTCAATCCCGATCGTCGTTCTGACCGGGCAGGTTCCGACCTTCATGATTGGCTCTGACGCCTTTCAGGAAGCAGACACTGTGGGCATCACCCGCCCCTGCACCAAGCACAATTGGCTGGTGAAGGATACCGACTCGCTGGCGGCGACTATGCACGAAGCCTTCCATGTGGCCACATCGGGTCGCCCCGGCCCCGTGCTGGTCGATATTCCGAAGGACGTTCAGTTTGCCTCCGGAGAGTATACAACGCCGAAACCGTCAACTTCCCATTATCAGCCGGTATTGAAAGGCGATTTGGAAGAAATCACGGAACTCGTCGCAGCAATCGAGACCGCGAAGAAACCAGTCTTCTATACCGGTGGTGGCGTTATCAATTCTGGTCCAGCTGCCAGCCAGCTGCTGCGCGAACTGGTGGATGCAACCGGCTTTCCGATCACTTCGACTCTGATGGGGCTTGGGGCCTATCCGGCCTCTGGCGAAAACTGGATCGGTATGCTTGGGATGCATGGGCTCTACGAGGCAAACATGGCGATGCATGATTGCGACCTGATGATCAACATCGGCGCGCGATTTGATGACCGTATCACCGGCCGGATCGATGCGTTCTCGCCGAACTCGATCAAAGCCCATGTAGATATCGACCCTTCGTCGATCAACAAAGTTATCCGTGTCGACATCCCAATAGTTGGCGATGTTGCCCACGTGCTTGAGGATATTCTGAAAGTCTGGAAAGCACGCGGTCGCAAAACAGACGCTGCCAATATCAAGCAGTGGCAAGACCAGATCAACGAATGGCGCAAGGTCAACTGCCTTGCCTTCACAAACAGCGAGAAGACCATCAAGCCGCAATACGCGCTGCAACGGCTTGAAGAGCTGACGAAGAAATATGACCGCTATGTCACGACCGAGGTTGGGCAACACCAGATGTGGGCGGCGCAATACTTGGGCTTTGAGGACCCCAACCGCTGGATGACATCAGGCGGGCTGGGCACCATGGGCTATGGTTTCCCCGCCTCAATCGGTGTGCAAATGGCACATCCCGATGCGCTGGTCATCAACGTGGCTGGTGAGGCCTCGTGGCTGATGAACATGCAAGAAATGGGCACGGCCGCGCAGTACCGGCTGCCTGTGAAACAATTCATTCTGAATAACGAGCGGCTTGGAATGGTGCGCCAATGGCAAGAGCTGCTGCACGGCGAACGCTATTCGCATTCGTGGTCCGAGGCCCTGCCAGATTTCGTTAAACTCGCAGAAGCTTTCGGCGCAAAGGGTATTCTTTGTTCCGACCCAGCTGATCTGGACGACGCGATCATGGAGATGATCAATTACGACGGTCCGGTCATCTTCGACTGCGTGGTCGAAAAGCACGAGAATTGCTTCCCGATGATCCCATCGGGCAAGGCCCACAATGAGATGCTGCTGGGCGAAGCCGAAACGCAAGGTGTTATCCAAGCTGGTGGAGCTGTGCTTGTTTGAGCACCGCTTTGCCACATCTAGGTCAAATGCCGGAGCTAAGGTCGCCGCACGTGACATGAAAAAGGGTTAGATCATGCGTGATCTCAGCAGTCAGTTCTCAGCCAGAGCTTCGAGCCCGGAAGAGAATTTGTCGATATTCGCCGGCCGTCGCGGTTGGCAAGTGGGGCTCATGGTTCCACTCTTCGTTCTAGCGTTGATATTGTTCTGGGTCGGCACAGGCTGGTATGCCGTTGTTGATCAAGGAAAAATGGCGTTATCCGTTGATTTCAAGGTGTTCTGGGCTGCAGGTCACCTCGCGCATTTAGGCGAACCGCTTGCGGCATTTGATATCGACAGATTGTCGGAAATACACGAAGCGTCCAAGGAAGACGATTGGATGCCTTGGTCTTATCCTCCCTCATTCCTTGTCGCACTCCAACCACTCGGGGCATTGTCGTTTTCTCCGGCTTGGGCGATTTTCACAGCGATTTCAATTGTCGCGATGTTTCTTGCTGTGCGGCCATTTTCCTGCGGAATTGTACCGGTTTGGTTTGCTTTTGCACTCTCCCCCGCCATGTTGCCAAACTTGTATATGGGGCAGACCACAACCCTTTGGGCAGCAGGCCTTCTGGCCGCACTAGCGGCGCTAAAGAACGACCGCTTCTTACTAGCAGGGTTCTTTATTGGATTGCTGACGCTTAAACCCCAACTCGGCCTGCTCATACCGCTTGCGCTTTTGGCAAGCGGTGCGTGGAAGACGATCATATCAGCAACGGTCACGACGGTGGTCTTGTCCGTTCTGACCACTCTGGTCGTTGGCGTCGAATATTGGACCGAAATGCGCAACATGATGGGCGTTCACTTTGAAGAGATACGAAGCTCAATCCACCTGAATACGGTCATGCTTAGCCCTTATTCCTTGCTGGCCAGCATAGGTGTGCCAGAAACGCTCGCGCTTGCGATGCAATGGACTTTGACAGTGTTGTCTGGAATTGCAGTCTTCGTTGCATGGCGCAGCCCAAGGGTAGGTTTTGACTTGCGGGTAGCGGTGCTCTTTCTGGGTATTTCCATGTCTACACCGTACTTCTGGTTCTATGAATCTGGGCTGCTTGCAATCGTTGCATTGTTCCTGCTTCGAGCTGGCGTCCTGACAACTTCTCCATGGCGTCTGGTACTGGCCGCCGCAATGTGGATCGGTATCGGACCAGCAACACATATGGTGCTTTTCAAGATGACCGAGATATTGTCTTTGCGCCTCGTGTTTGCCCCGATCCTAATACTGGCTTGCGTAGTTTGCCTCCAAGCGCTGATCTCTGCGCTACGAAAGCCCGAAGAAACTTATGTCCAAGATGAGGTCTATCAATGACTCCGCTAAACATCGTCAAAGGCTCCACCCGCCATTCTGCATATAACCTACGCCCGACATTCTCGGACGTGCAGGAACAACACACGATCGCGGTGCTGGTTGAAAACGAACCGGGGGTTCTGGCCCGCGTAATTGGTCTGTTCTCGGGTCGTGGCTATAATATTGAAAGTCTAACGGTTGCTGAGGTTGACCATACCGGGCATCTCAGCCGAATTACCATCGTCACCACCGGCACCCCGCAAGTGATCGAGCAGATCAAGGCGCAGCTTGGACGCATCGTGTCGGTCCGTGACGTGCATGATCTGACCGTCGAAGGTGCTTCGGTCGAGCGCGAGCTGGCGATCATAAAGGTTGTGGGTGAAGGCGATAAACGGGTCGAAGCCCTGCGACTGGCCGACATTTTCCGGGCCAATGTCGTCGATAGTACGCTGAATTCGTTCATCTTCGAGATCACCGGTGCACCGGACAAGATCGATGCCTTTGCCGATCTGATGCGCCCTCTTGGCTTGATTGAAATCGCCCGTACCGGAGTTGCAGCCCTGTTGCGCGGTGACTAAGCCCCATTTCCGCCCCGGGACTGAATTCATTCTCGGGGCGGCGGCCTGCTTGGCCATTGTGCCCTGCTAACCTCAAAAAGGCTTAATGCGTTCATAAAATATGAGTAACAGCATGAAAAAGATCATGCAAATAGGCTGAAAGCCTATTGATTTTGCTTATCATCAGACTAGCCTGTGACGCGTAGCGAGGCGCTTTGCAGCGCCCGTTGGGGTCAACTTTACGATTTCTGAATACTGCGCGGCCGCTGTGCCGCCGCAAACCTGTTTTTGCTGAAGATACAAACGGAAATCTGGGACAGAAGTGACCGACATCAATCGCAGCCCCGCAGAATTGCGCAGCATGTTCGGAGCCAACCTCAGGCAGCTCGCAAACAGATACCGGTCGGTTTCAGAGCTTTGCCGCCAATTGGGTATCAATCGAACTCAGTTTAATCGCTATCTGTCAGGTGAAAGTTTTCCCAGGCCGGATGTGCTGGACCGGATGTGTCGATTCTTCGATATCGACGCGCGTATCCTTCTGAAACCTTTGGATGAAATAGAACCGGTCACCGCTCATCCCGCATCAGAAATCATCGATCGATTTCTCGTCACCGGGTCAGAAAAAACTATGGCGACCGGATTTTATCACGCCGCTGAGGCCCCGCCAAACCGACGCGAACCAACACTGCACCGGCTGCTGTTTATCCGCCGCATTAGGCATTGCACCTTGCTGCGCAGCTATGAGCCCTTGTCCCATATGCCGAAATGCTCCGCGCCCATGCGTGAGGTTCAGGGCATCGTTTCTCACATCGGCGGACAAGTCTGCGCATTGATGTCCCGGCCCGGCGCACAGGATTGCAGAATGATGGTTCTGAACCTTCCGCCTGAATGGGCACCTCAGGAATGGTCGGGTTATGTGTATCGGTTGGCCGGTGGCAGTGGATCCGATGTAAGACGGCTTACGCTGCATCACCTTGGGCATGATTTGTCCGCAGCACTGCAATCGGCCCGAAAGGCGCACAATTCATCAGGGCCTGACTTAAACGGACAGATTTAAGAGGGTGTCGGCTGAGCAGCCCCGGACGGATCGTTGTCCAAGATCAAGCGATAAAGATGCCAGCTGGCATGCCCCAGCAAAGGCAGGACGATAAACAGGCCCAGGAACCAAGGGATCATGGCCAAAAAAGTGATGATCGCGATGAAGGCCCCCCACGCCAGCATCACACCCATGTTCGCTTTGACATAGGCAAAGCTGGTGATCATCGCGGTTACAAAATCCAGCTCTCGATCCAGCAGCATAGGGATCGACAGCACGGTGATCATGTACAGAATGATTGCAAATACGGCCCCGACCAGTGTGCCCAATACCAACATGCTCAGCCCATTCGGGGTCAGGAATACCTCAAATGATGTTGAAATGTTGGTCATCGTCGACAGCCCCATGAACAGGGCAAAGATCATGTGGCCCAGAAAGAACCAGAACAGAAAGATCACCACGATAATGGCGCAGATCGACGGCAGTTGCCTTCGGCTTTGCTGTATGACCACGCCGAAGATCGCACCGGGATTCAACGGCTCACCCTGTTCCAGCCGGTGCGAGACCTCATATAATCCCACGGCAGCAAACGGCCCGATCAGGGGAAAGCCGATCGCGGCCAAAACCAGCCAGAACGACGTTCCCGTCTGCAGCGTGACCCACGCCATCAGCCACCCGGCCAGCACGTAGAAGCCTGCGAACAGAAGTCCGAAAAGCGGCGCGCGGCGATAATCCTGCCAAGCTCGGCGTAACGCTTCTTTCAGCATCGCGGTATCAACGGGTTTCAGCGTCGGCACACCAAAGGGTTTGTCCATTCTTGTTTTCTCCTCCCGGGCGGTTGTTCTACATGGCGGGTCGTTTCTGAGGCCAAAGCGTTGCAGAATGATATGCCGCCCCAATCGACAAGATCCGCGCATCTGCACCACGCGGACCGAACAGCTGCATTCCCATCGGCAGCCCTTGTGCTCCAAAACCGACAGGCGCACCCAGACAGGGCAACCCCAAAAGGCTGACGGGTGTCACGACCTGCATCCAGCGATGGTAGGTATCCATCCCCTGCCCCTTGATTTCGGTTGGGTACGGCGTTTCGAGCTCGAACGGCCAGACCTGCGCTGCGGGCAACACCAAGGCGTCATAGTCTTCGAAAAGCTCCACCGCCCGCTTGTGCCAGTCAGACCGGTTCACACTGGCCCGGTGCACATCCATCGCGCTGAGCGCCAGGCCGCGCTCCAACTCCCATTGCGCGGTATCTTTGAGTGATGATTTCTTCTTGGCCAAAGGCTCCAACCCTGCGGCCACTGACCAGGAGCGCAGAGTAATCCAACTGTCCCAGATCAGGTCCGCGTCAAACGGTGGTGCAAGCGCCTCAACGCGCGCACCGCGTTCTTCGAAAACGTGCAACGCATCGCGGCATAGCGCGAGGATACCCTCTTCGCATGGAAACGCCCCGCCCCAGTCGCCCAACCAGCCTATGCGCATCCCTGTCAGATCAGCCGCTTGAACGGGCGACACGCGCTCGACCTCTGTGCTTAATGGCATCCTTGGATCGGGGCCGGATATGACGTCAAGCAATAGCCCGATGTCTTCAGGGCTGCGCGCCATAGGCCCCAGAGTTGAAAGCTGATGCAGATAACCGTCCCCCACTGGCTCAGACGGAACGCGCCCCCAACTTGGCCTGAACCCGTATACGTTGTTCCATGCGGCCGGGTTGCGCAGGCTGCCCATCATGTCCGAGCCGTCCGCCAGCGCCAGCATTCCCGTCGCCAACGCCACTGCTGCACCGCCCGACGAACCTCCACAGGTTTTCGTGGGATCATAAGGGTTGCGTGTTGCACCATAGACAGGATTGAACGTGTGCGAACCCAGTCCGAATTCCGGCGTGTTGGTCTTACCGATCAGAATTGCCCCAGCAGCCCTTAGCCGGGCGGCCAGCAGATCGTCAGTTTGCGGCACATGATCCTTGAACAATGGCGAACCCTGCGTCGAAGTGATCCCTGCCACATTTACCAGATCTTTCACCGCTATCGGCAACCCGTGCAGCGCGCCGCGAGGTGACGCGGCATCCGCCGCCCGCGCCTCGGCCATCAAAGCGTCTTCATCCCGCAGCGCGACAATCGCGTTTACCTCACCGTTCACCTGGGCGATCCGATCCAGCGTCGCGCGCATCAGTTCTGCAGCTGAAAGCTGTCGGCGGGACAAGGCGTCAAGAATGTCCGTCGCGGATGCTCTGGTCAAATCCATGCGGGTTGGTCCTTTGGCTGCTCGTCATCAGCCTAGCGACGTGCTCGGACCATTTAAAGCCACTGTTTAAATGTATCTTTTTAGAATTTCGCGAAGAAGAGCGGCGCAAGAGCGCGCATCATCTGATCCTGAGGTCGATCCGCACATTGCTATTGCGGCCCAGCACATTCTTCAGACCAAAGACGATCATCACCAGACTAAGCACCAGCCACAACCCGCTCCACATCAAGGTGGTTCCGCCGAATTCTTCAGCCAGCATGTATGCATCTGATCGCAATCCCGCGCGTCGGATCGTGTCATCGAAAATGTCAAACGGAACGTAGATCATGCTGGTCAGCCCGATGACCCGTAGAATCAGATCACACAGGTTGCGGTTCAGGAACCACGCGGTGGCCAGCATCACCGCTCCACAGCCCGCGCTGAACGCCATGGCAAACGGTTCCCGGATATACAGGAGCGCAATAATCAGCATGACTCCCCCAAAGAGACCAAGCGCAGCCCGATCGGCATTGGTGCGCAGGGCGATCATCAGCAGGCCCATCCCAAGCATCAAGGACCCAAGATATCCCGCTGACAGACTGACAAACCGATTGCCTCCTCGGCCAATAACCAGACCACCTTGTTGTGGAGAGACCGAGAAACTTTCAACCGAACCACCGGTCAGGATAATGGCACCGGCATGTGAAAGCTCATGCAGGAACACAACCAGGATTTTCAACGGAAGCACCAGCATCGTGTTCCAGAACACAAACACCAACGCGACAATTGCGATCAATTGCCAGTGGCCCTTGATCAGGTTCACAGCCGAGGTCAGGGACTGCCGCAATTAGCCCTCGCCCTGCGCCTCGGACCGGCTTTTGCCCGAGACATTCAGGGCCAGTGTCGCCGCCATGAAACCATCCAGATCGCCATCCAGCACACCTTTGGTGTCGGATGTTTCATGATTGGTCCGCAAGTCTTTGACCATCTGATAGGGCTGCAGCACGTAAGACCGGATCTGGTTGCCCCAACCCGCATCGCCCTTGGCTTCGTGGGCGGCGTTGATCTCGGCGTTTCTGCGATCCAGCTCTTGCTGGTACAGCCGGGACTTGAGCGCCTTCATGGCAATATCTCGGTTCTGGTGCTGCGATTTCTCGGAACTGGTCACCACAATTCCGGTTGGAATATGCGTAATCCGAACCGCCGAGTCGGTGGTGTTCACGTGCTGACCACCGGCACCGGACGACCGATAGGTATCTACGCGGATATCGGCCGGGTTCACCTCAATCTCAATATTGTCATCCACCACAGGATAAACCCAGACCGAACTGAACGAGGTATGCCGCTTGGCCGCCGAGTCGAACGGAGAGATACGCACCAGACGGTGCACGCCACTTTCCGATTTCAGCCAGCCATAGGCGTTGTGGCCAGTGATCTTGTAGGCGGCGGACTTGATCCCCGCCTCTTCCCCCGCTGTCTCGGATTGCAGTTCGACCGTATAGCCCTTTTTCTCGGCCCAGCGGACATACATCCGCGCCAGCATCGAGGCCCAGTCGCAGCTTTCCGTACCGCCCGCGCCCGAGTTGATCTCAAGGAAGGTATCATTGCCGTCCGCCTCGCCATCAAGCAGCGCCTCAAGCTCTTTCTTTGCGGCCTTGGTCTTCAGCTTTTTGATCGCTTCTTCGGCGTCGGTCACGACCTCTTCGTCCTCTTCCATCTCGCCCAGTTCGATCAGCTCAATATTGTCGCTGAGATCGGTCTTGATGGATTCGTAGGTCTCGATGGCATCGACCAGCAACTGCCGTTCGCGCATCAATTTCTGCGCGTTCTCGGGATTGTCCCACAGGTTCGGATCTTCTACACGCGCGTTGAATTCCTCCAACCGGTGCGGCGCTGTTTCATAGTCCATGCGCTGCGCCAGCAGCTCCAGCGACTTTTCGATTTCCGCCACGATATTCTGGGTTTCGGCGCGCATGGTCAGGTCCCAACTTGCTCAATCAGGTGTGCGTGATAGCAAGAGGTGCGAGGCACCACAAGACGACTGAGCCGGGAAACTTGGGCGGATCAGTAAAGCCCGCCGCCCTGCAGATCGCCCTGGCTGGCATTGGGACCAACCGTGATCGTATCCCCGGTTGAGGTGGTCACCTGACGGCCCGAACTTGCCTCTTCAAACAACGGCAGGTCAGATCCCATCGCGAAGCCACCGTCATAGACGCGATCGATAAAACCATCCACGCCATCACGGAAATACTCGGCGACCACATATTCTCCACTCGCGTCTTCTGGCAGGCGCGCGCCGCTGAAACGGTCAATCTTGATGAAATGGCCACCCGGAGGCACCTCGAACGGGCCACCGCCGTATTTCTCGACTGCTTTTTCCATAAAGCTTTGGAACACAGGACCGCACAAGGTGCCGCCGTAGGCTCCTCGGCCCATAGGGCGCGGGCGGTCATAACCGATGTAGCAACCGGCCACGATATTTGAGGTGAAACCGATGAACCACGCATCCTTGGATTCGTTCGTGGTGCCGGTCTTGCCCGCTGTGGGCACGGGCAGGTTCACAACACGTGATGCAGTGCCGCGATCAACCACGCCCTTCATCATCGACGTCAACTGGTAGGCGGTGATGGCATCCATGACCTGGCTGCGATCGGTGAGGATCGTGGGCGATTCATCAGGCTCAAGCCAGCTAGAGTTACAATCGACGCACTGGCGATCGTCATGGCGATAGATGGTCTTGCCGAACCGGTCCTGAATACGGTCAACCAGTGTGGGTTCAACCCGCTCGCCACCATTGGCGAACATCGCATAGGCAGCGACCATTTTGTACAGCGTAGTCTCTTCAGACCCTAGCGAGTTCGCAAGGAACGCACCCATCCGGTCATAAACGCCAAACCGCTCGGCATAGCCTGCGACCACGGGCATTGTGACTTCTTGCGCCAGACGGATGGTCATCAGGTTCCGCGACTGTTCGATCCCGGTACGCAACGGGGTCGGACCATAAAACTTGTTCGTCGAGTTTTTGGGACGCCACAGGCCCTGCGGTGTATTCACTTCAATCGGCGCATCCACAACGATCGTTGCGGGGCTGTATCCGCTGTCTAGCGCCGCTGCATAAACGAACGGTTTGAAGCTCGACCCGGGTTGGCGCTGTGCCTGAGTGGCGCGGTTAAACACGGTATCCTGATACGAGAACCCGCCCTGCATCGCCAGAACACGGCCCGAATTCACGTCCATCGCGACAAAGCCGCCCTGCACTTCTGGCACCTGACGGGCAGACCACTGCCCCTCTTCGCCAGCCATTACCAGAATGACATCGCCGCGTTTGAAATTGTCCTGGAAATTGCCCTGCATCCACTTGATGTCTTCGCGCGGGATGGTGCCATCTGCTGGACCATCTTCGATCCCGACGGTCAGGGATTGGTCGGCCACGTTCAAAACAACGGCAGGATACCACTGCGTCGGCAGCACCACGTCGCGGGGGATTTCCATGATCGCCAGCGCCTCGCGCCACTGTGCTTCATCCGCCAGCTTCTCCTCGGCGATGACTTCGCCTGTGCCGCGCCACCGCCCGCGAGAGCGGTCGTATTTCTGCAGCGCCGTGCGCAGGGCTTTCGCCGCTTCGACCTGCATTTCCTCATCCACCGAGGCGCGTACGGTGAAACCGCCAGTAAAGAACTCACCCTCGCCAAAATCCTCGCTCAACTGGCGACGGATTTCGTCGGTGAAATAGTCACGCGGCGGCAGTGCAGTGCGGAAGCTTTCAAAATCGCCGTTCTGAACCGAACGCAAAGGCATCTCGACTTCGGTCTCATAGGTGGCCTGATCGATATAGCCGTTCTGTTGCATCTCGCGCAGCACATAGTTGCGGCGGTTCAGCAAACGTTCTTTCTGCCGCACAGGATGGTAGTCCGATGGTGCCTTGGGCATCGCCGCCAGCATCGCGGCCTCATGCGGGGCCAGTTCCTGCAGAGTTTTGTTGAAATAGGTCTGCGCTGCAGCGGTCACACCATAAGAGTTCTGGCCCAGAAAGATCTCGTTCATATACAGCTCGAGGATCTGTTCCTTGTCCAAGGTATCCTCAAGCCGGGTGGCGAGGATAATTTCCTTGATCTTGCGCTCGGCCCGGCGGTCGCCGGACAGCAGGAAGTTCTTCATCACCTGCTGTGTAATCGTTGATGCACCACGTACGGTTTCGCCCTTGGTGCGCACGGCCTCGACCCCGGCAGCAATGATACCCCGCGGGTCATAGCCCTGATGGGTATAGAAATTCTTGTCTTCCGCCGAGATAAACGCCTGTTTTACCAGATCGGGAATTTCCTCGGACGGCGTGAACAGGCGGCGCTCCTGTGCAAATTCGTCGATCAGCTGGCCCTCACCCGAGTAAATCCGGCTGATCGTCGGTGGTTTGTATTGCGCCAATGACTCGTGGCTGGGCAGGTCTCGGCCATACATCCAGAACACCGCGCCAACGACCAGCGCGGCCATAAAAATACCTAAGGTCACGAGACTGAAAATTGCCCCGAAGAACGAAAGAATGAACCGGATCACGTTACTGCCTTTTACTCGCGATGACGCCTATATAGTGTCGCCCCCGCGCAGGGTCAAAACACGAAAGGCTACAATGGCTGTTTTGCGCCGCTGCGTCATTGTCCGATCAGAGATCGCTTCACCAGATCGTCCCGACGCCAGTTCTCAAGCCCCTGCACAAGCCCATGCGCCATGGATGCGCGCCAGTTTGGATCAGAGATGTTCTTGAAATCGCGCGGGCTGGACAAAAAACCCAGCTCAACCAGAACCGACGGGATATCTGCTGCCTTCAACACCGAAAACGACGAAGAACGTAGCGGACGACGATTCATCGGGCCTCCCTGCTGCGTCATTCCATCCACCAGCGAGCGCGCCAGTGCGCTACTGCGTGGTACGGTCTCTTGCCGAGCCAGATCCAGCAACACATCAGCGACCTGATCGTCTGCACCGCTGAGATCAATACCTGCGATCAAATCACTCCGGTCATGCCGTTCGGCCAGCTTTTGACTGGCAACGTCTGAAGCTTCCTCTGAAAGAGTGTACACGACCGACCCATGCGCCAGCCCTTCGGAAAGCGAATCCGCATGCAGTGAGATAAACACGTCGGCCCCGGCCTGATGTGCCAGCGAGATACGGCGTTCGAGCGAGACGAATTGATCGTCAACACGCGTCATCACCACTTCGAAACCGCCGGTACGCAGCAGCGCCTCTCGCAGCTCTCGCGCGAAGGTCAGCATCAGTGTTTTCTCATTGGTATCAGCGAATTCTGCCCCGGGATCAATGCCGCCATGCCCGGGATCCAGCATGACCCGTACCGCCCGCACGCCGTCGCGCCGCGGCAGTGCCGGTGTCACTGCGGGTTCCGGCAAATCCCAGCCAGGCTGACGGGGGGCACCTGCGCTGGCTGCAAAACTGTCAAAATCAGTGCCTTTCAGGTGCAGCGATAGTTGAGCAGTGCCCGTCGCCTGATCAACCCGCAGATCAGCTGTTTCCACCGCCAGCGGAGCGCCCAGCTCCAACACCAGACGCGACCAACCGGGCACGTATGCGCCGAATTGAACACCGCTGATCCGGCTGGTTTGCAGAAAGGTCTCGCGGTTTAGGCCAGACCAGTCGACCTCTTGGAAATCCAGCACCACGCGGTATGGATCGCGCAGCGTGAACACGCGGTATGGCACGCCTTGAGTCAGCCCAAGTTCGACCCTTACGCCGGTATTGCCATCATCGACGATGCCGCTCTGGTCCGGAAGGACGCGTGCAAGCGCGCTGAAGTCCTGCGCGACAGCGACACCGTTCAACGCCCAGATCAGGGCGATTGCGTAGAAAATCCTGCTCATGGCCTCAAGTTATCCCGAGATCGTTTGAGGCAGAGCCTATCGCATGACGCCGCCTTTGTGAACGCTTTAGGCCGATTGCGGGATCGCACCTCGCTTGGCCATAAAACGTTGCAGCCGATCCAGCCCTTCCTGAATGTCTTCGGTCGATCGCGCATAGGAAAATCGCAGCGTCGTATGCCCGCGCACCGGATCGAAATCCAGCCCCGGCGTCACGGCAACTCCGGCTTTGTCGAGAATCTCGGCTGCAAATGCCCGGCTGTCATCGGTCAAGTCTGAGACATCCGCGTAAACATAAAACGCCCCATCCGGCGGTGCGATACTGGTAAAACCGGCCTTGGGCAACCCGTCCAACATCAACAGACGATTGCGGCGGTATACATCCAGATTTGCCTGCAATTCGTCGTCACAATCCATAGCTGCCAATGCGGCCACCTGACTGGCGTGAGGCGCGCAGATGAACATGTTCTGGGCAATCCGCTCAACCACCCGTACCTGATCTTCGGGCACAACCATCCAGCCAACGCGCCAGCCGGTCATCGAAAAATATTTGGAGAATGAGTTGATCACATAGCACTCATCCGTCAGCTCCAGCGCAGTGACGGCTTTGGCTTCGTATTCCAGCCCGTGATAAATCTCGTCACTGATGAACGATGCACCCTGCCCGTGCGCCGCATCGATCAGCGCCTGCATCGCCTTGTGATCCAGCATTGTTCCAGTCGGGTTGGCAGGCGAGGCAACCATCAATCCCTGCAAATCAAGCCCCGTGAAATCGGCGGGCACCGGCTGCAGCCGGTTTTCCGGTGCTGTCGGCAAGTCTACCGGCACCAAACCCAAGGCTTTCAGGATTTGCCGATAAGAGGGATATCCCGGGGCACCAATCCCCACCCGATCACCGCTGTCGAACAGAGCGGTAAAGGCGAGCAAAAACCCGCCCGATGATCCCGGTGTGATGACCACCCGTTCTGGATTGAGATCAACGCCATACCATTCGCCATACATCTGCGCGATCCGCTGACGAAGAGCGGGCAAACCCAAAGCCACCGTATACCCAAGCGGCCCTTGTTCCATGGCCTTCGCCAATGCTTCGGTTGCCCCTTTGGGTGCGCCGGTCCCCGGTTGACCTACTTCCATGTGAACGACATGCCGCCCGGCTTCTTCCGCCTTGCGCGCGGCCTCCATCACGTCCATCACGATGAAGGGATCGACCCCGGAACGGGTTGAGTTTCTCATGGCCATCTCCCATGTTGCAGCCATGGCTTTTGAACGCTTATCCCGGCTGGCGTCAATCCCGGCCGTGTTGCTGCTGGCAGTGACATGGTCGATCAGCGCCATGCAGGCCAGCGCGCAAAGCCTGATCCGCGATCCCGACATTGAACACGGGCTGCAAGAGCTTGCCTTTCCGATCCTGCGGGCCGCTGGCCTGAACACCAACCGGGTGCGCGTTCTGATCGTCAATGATGGTACGTTCAATGCCTTCGTGATCGATTACAACACGATCTATATCAACTATGGCTTGATCCTGAGCGTCGATACGCCCGAGATGCTGCAAGCGGTGATCGCACACGAGGCCGCGCACATCGCCAACGGCCACTTGGCCAGACGCTCAGAGAACCTGCGCGCGGCACAACGTAACGCGCAGCTTGGGACACTTTTAGCGCTTGCAGCCGCAGCCGCAGGTGGCGGAGAAGCTGCTGCAGGAATTGCAGCGGGCACACAAGCCTCGGCGCTGCGCAGCTTTCTGGGCCATACGCGGGCTGAAGAAGCCTCGGCGGATCGAAGTGCTGCCAGCTATTTGCGTTGGGCGGGAGTATCTCCGCGCGGGATGGTCAACCTGCACCGTAAGTTCGCGGGGCAAGAGCTGTTGAACCCCGTCAATCAAGACCCCTACATGCGCTCACACCCTACCAGCCGCGAACGTTTGCGCGCCGCCGAGGCCTTTCTGAACGAATTCGGCGACAAGGCAGAGCAAAACGCAAATGCCGATTACTGGTTCGCGCGGATCAAAGGTAAGTTGTCAGCCTTTCTTCGATCCCCGACCTGGACCATGCGTCGCGCGGGCGAAGAAAAAGATCGTGACATACGCCTGATGCGCGAGGCATCGGCCCATCATCAAAATCGCGATCTCGCCCGTGCCCGCGCCGCAATCAATGGTGCGCTTGAGATTCGCCCTGACGATCCGTTTTTTTATGAATTGAAGGGCCAGATTCTATTGGAGAACCGGCGCGTGCCCGAAGCTGTGGATGCCTACGGTGCAGCCGTTGATATGGCGCCCAACAATGCCCTGATCCTCGCCGGTTACGGACGTGCTTTGCTGGCGGATGGCAAGACGAAGAAAGCCCTGCAAGTGCTTGAAAAGGCGCGCGCACGCGACTTTCGCAATGCCCGGCTGATGCAGGATCTGGGTTCTGCCTATTCGCAGGTGGGCAACAACGGAATGGCGTCTGCGGTGACTGCAGAACGCTATGCGCTGCAGGGCCGACTTGATGATGCGGGCATACATGCTAAACGGGCTGTTGCACAGCTCCCCGAAGGCTCTCCGGGTTGGCAAAGGGCACAGGATGTGTTGATTGCCTCGGAGCGCGCAAAGAAGAAGAAAAAGAGGAAACGGAAATGATCCTGAGACATGCTGCACCGGCCCTATTGGGTCTTTCCCTGATCACTGGTCCTGCGCAGGCGCTGGAATTGAACGCGATGAGCGACGCCGAGAAGGCCGAGTTTGGCGCACAGGTGCGCGAATACCTTCTGGAAAACCCCGAAGTGATCCTCGAGGCGATCAACATCCTTGAGGAACGCAATGCCGTTGCCGAGGCTCAGGCTGACAAGGAGCTCGTCGCGGCCAACGCTGACGAGCTTTTTAATGACGGTTACAGCTGGGTCGGTGGCAATCCGGACGGCGATATTACTCTGGTCGAGTTCATGGACTACCGTTGCGGTTACTGCCGGCGCGCCGTGCCCGAAGTGGCCACCCTGCTGGCCGAGGACGGCAATATCCGTCTTGTGATTAAGGAATTGCCGATCCTGGGCGATGCCTCTGTAGCGTCATCCCGCTTTGCCATCGCAACAAAACAGGTGGCGGGAGACGATGCCTATAAGCAGGTGCATGACGCTCTGCTGGAATTCAGCGGCGAGCCCTCCGAGGTGACCCTGCGCCGGATTTCAGATGGGCTGGGTCTGGACAGCGACGCGATCATCGCGGCAATGAACAGCGATGAGGTCACCGAAGAAATCGCAAAAACCCGCGATCTGGCGCAAAAGCTGCGGATTTCAGGCACACCATCCTTTGTTCTGGGCACCGAAATGATGCGCGGGTACCTGCCCGCAGACCAAATGCTCCAGATCGCAAATGGAGTTCGGGCAGAACAGGGTTAAGTCATCACTGTAGGTTTCCAGCATGGATCGACGGAACCTCTTACTCACTGGAGGCGCGCTGAGTTTTATGGGCCTGTCTAAGCAAACCCTCGCTCAGCGCACTTCAAACTTCTTCGTACCGGCGGAAGAAGCGCCCCACGAACGCACATTCATGCAATGGCCGGTCAGCCGCAAAGTTTACCGTGACCAGATCTTTCTGGATATGGTGCAACAAACCATCGCGGAAATCGCGAACGCCATTTCCGCCTTTGAACCCGTGACAATGCTTGCGGCGGCAAAGCACCATGCGGATGCGCGTCAAAAACTTTCCTCATCAGTCGAGCTCTGGGATGTTCCAACCGAAGATTTGTGGTGCCGCGACGCAGGTCCAATCTTCGTGATCGACAATCGAGGCGGGATTGCGGTCAGTCATATCCAGTTCAACGGCTGGGGCCGGAAACAGGTGCACAAACACGATGCGCAAATCGCCAGTAAGGTTGCCGATCACCTCGGCCTACCCCTGCTTCCGTCCGGCTTGAGGGGCGAGGCCGGTGGTGTAGAACAAGACGGGCATGGGTTGATCATGGCCCATGAAAGCTCGTGGGTGAATGAGAACCGCAATCCAGACCTGTCACGCAACGAAATTGAATCCCGATTACTGGCAGCCTATGGGGCTGACCGCATGGTCTGGTCTGATGGGGTCTGGGGCGAGGATATCACCGATTACCACATCGACAGTCTGGCGCGCTTCACCGGCCCTGGGCGCGTTTTGATCAACCTGCCAGACGAGCCGGATATGGATGATCCGTTTCATGTCGCGGCCCTTGATACTCATGACCGTCTCGTCGCCGAAGGATTGCAGGTTGTGGTGATCTCTGAACCCAATAGGCGCCGAGTTAACGATCCCGAATTCGTGGCGTCTTATGCGAATTACTATGTTTGTAATGGCGGCATCGTGATGGCCCAGTTCGGAGACCGCGAAACCGATGAGATTGCACAGATGGCCCTAGCTCGTCACTACCCCGGGCGCGAGATCATTGCATTGAATGTCGACGTATTGGGCGAGCTGGGCGGCGGCATTCACTGCGCGACACAGCAAATGCCTGTTGCATAGGCCTTGTTACTCAGCAGCTTCAGCTGCCGAATCCAGCTCTGCTGCCTTCTTTTCGACCTCTTCAACGATGTGATCAATCATCTGGTCGTTTGACATCTTGTGGCTGGCTTTGCCTGCCAGATAGACCATGCCCGAGCCTGCCCCGCCACCGGTGAAACCGACATCGGTCATCAGCGCCTCACCCGGACCGTTCACGACACAGCCGATGATCGACAGGCTCATGGGTGTCTTGATGTGTTCCAAGCGATGTTCCAACGCCTCAACCGTTTTGATTACGTCAAAACCCTGTCGCGCGCAGGAGGGGCATGAGATGATGTTTACGCCGCGATGGCGCAGGCCCAGAGATTTCAGGATCTCATAGCCGACCTTGACCTCTTCCACCGGATCAGCAGACAGGCTGACGCGGATCGTGTCGCCAATGCCCATCCACAGCAGATTGCCCAGACCGATGGCCGATTTGATGGTGCCGCTTACCAGCCCTCCGGCCTCGGTGATGCCCAGATGGATGGGCGCATCCGTCGCCTCGGCAATGCCCTGATAAGCCGCGGCTGACAGGAATACGTCGCTGGCTTTCACACTGATCTTGAAATTGTGAAAGTCGTTGTCTTCGAGAATACGGATATGCTCCAACCCGCTCTCGACCATCGCTTCGGGGCACGGCTCGCCGTATTTCTCAAGCAGGTGCTTTTCCAGGCTCCCTGCATTCACCCCGATCCGGATCGAGCAATTGTGGTCTTGCGCGGCTTTGATAACCTCTTTCACCCGTTTTTCATCGCCGATATTGCCCGGATTGATCCGCAGACAGGCCGCACCGGCCTCGGCAGATTCGATTCCGCGACGGTAGTGGAAATGAATATCAGCTACGATAGGAACAGGGCTTTCGCGCACGATCTCTTTCAGCGCTTTTGACGAGGCCTCATCCGGGACCGAGACCCGCACGATATCCGCCCCCGCCTCTGCTGCCGCCTGCACCTGTGCCACGGTCGCAGCCACATCGGTGGTCAGCGTGTTGGTCATGGTCTGCACGGCAATCGGTGCGTCACCTCCGACGGGCACATTGCCAACCATGATCTGGCGGGATTTGCGGCGATAGATATTGCGCCAGGGGCGCACGTGATTGAGCGACATGAGGATCGATCCGGATCAGCCTGAATTGACCCTTAGATAGTTCGCCATCCCTTGGGGAGCAATGCCAAGATCACTCGGCGGGCGCTTCTGCCGCCTCGGTCTGCAACTCGGCCACCAGTTGCTTGAGTGCGCTGTTCTGATCGGCCTCAAGATCGGCAACTGCGAAGGTTTCTGCAACGGCATCTTTTGACAGAACAACGCCTTTGGCCACCGTACCCGGCGCGCCCACAGGACCAAAATGTTCGCCATTCATCGAGAAATAGACCGACCCCGCAGCTCCTGCTCGCAGTTGCGGGGGTTCCTCGGTGAGCGGCACTTCAAACGTGCTGCCCTGCTCAACGGTGCCCAGAGTTCCTTCGAAAATCACGCTGCCATCGGCTGCCGTGACACGCATCCAAGCAGGGTTCACGGCCACGATCTTCAGCGTCGTTTCCAGCTTTTCAACCACTTGAGGCAAGGCCGGGCGTTCAACCGTATGAACTTCGGTCACTTTGATTTGCGGAGGTTCAGGCGCGCGGAACGTTCCGACATTGCGCGGATCAAGGGTGGAAATCGGCGCATCCCGCGCCACCAGCACCGGCACATCAAGCGCCTGCGGACGATACAGACGATCCAGCGCTTCAGAGCTTGGCACCTCGGCGCTGGCCAGTTCGGTTCCCTCGGGCCGGGCCTGTGCGGCATCCAGCGGGTCAAGGTCTGTAAGCACGACGGGGGCCTGCTCAACCGGGCTGACCTGCACCTGCTGAATGCGGTTCAGAACCGACCAGCCCCCATAACCGATGCCGCCAATGACGGCCAACAGCACCAGCGTCGATCCAATAGCACGCGGTTCAATCTGGCTGACTAAGGATTCGCGGCCCGGAATATAAGGCGTATTGGGCGAGACAAACGGATCACGTCCCATCGGCCCGCGTGAGGGCAAACCACCCTGCGCCTTTTTGACCACCGACGCCTCGGCCGACATGCCATGCGCAACCTCGAAACCGCTTTCCTGACAGAAGGTCGCAAAAGTCTCATCGGGGTTCATGCCCAGATAACGGGCATATGAACGCACATACCCGGCGATGAAGCCGGGTGTGTCAAAGGCATCGGGATCTGCATTTTCGATGGCGGCGATGTAGTTGGCTTTGATTCGCAGTTCACGCTGCACATCCAGAAGCGACTTGCCCATCGTTGCACGTTCGCCGCGCATGACATCGCCAAGCCGTACCTCATAGTCATCAAAACCCTTGGGTCTGACGTCCATGTCTTCTTCGGAATCGCGCTGTGATCTGCGCCCAATCATTCCTGCTGCCCCATCTTTGCCTGTCGCGTGTTACGCGCAAACGTCGAATCGCCCCTATAACGATTCGTCCGCTTCTTTTGTTAGCGTAAGCTTAACACGCAGCAAACTCGTTGCACACTTTAGCGTGAGGTTATCCAGCAAGTTCGGCGCGATTTAGCGCACAATGTGACCAAAGTTCGTCCATCGCCTGCACCAGACGGTTCATTTCGTCGGGTCCATGCACCGGAGATGGCGTAAACCGAAGACGTTCGGTGCCGCGCGGAACGGTCGGGAAATTGATTGGCTGCACATAGATACCATAGTCATCCAGCAGCATATCGCTCAACTTCTTGGTGTGGACTGGGTTGCCAACGATCACCGGCACAATGTGGCTGCCGCGATCAATCAGAGGCATGCCAAGCCCTTTCAGCCTCAGCTTAAGAATGCTGGCCTGGGTCTGGTGCTGCTCGCGCAGTTCAGGCGCGCGCTTGAGATAGGCCACCGAGGCTGCCGCCCCTGCCGCAACCGCAGGTGGCAGCGAGGTAGTGAAGATAAAGCCCGGCGCATAGGACCGGATGGCGTCACACATCTTGGCACTCGCCGCGATGTAGCCGCCCATGACACCGTAGGCTTTGGCAAGCGTTCCGTTGATGATGTCAATGCGATGCGCCAACCGATCACGCTCGGTTACGCCCCCGCCGCGGGGGCCGTACATGCCAACCGCGTGAACCTCATCAATATAGGTCAAAGCACCGAATTCATCGGCCAGATCGCAAATATCTTCAATGGGTCCGAAATCGCCATCCATCGAATAGACCGACTCAAACGCGATCAGCTTGGGGGCTGCAGGGTCATCAGCCTCAAGCAACTCACGCAGATGCGCCACGTCATTGTGGCGGAAGATGCGTTTGGCCCCCCCGTTGCGGCGCACGCCTTCGATAATCGACGCATGGTTCAGTGCATCGGAATATATAATCAGGCCGGGGAACAGTTTTGGCAGAGTGCTGAGTGTCGCGTCATTGGCGATATAGGCACTGGTGAATAGCAGTGCGGCTTCTTTGCCGTGCAAGTCCGCCAATTCAGCTTCCAGCCGTTTGTGATAGACTGTCGTGCCTGAAATGTTGCGCGTTCCGCCCGAGCCTGCGCCTGCGGCCTCCACCGCCTCGTGCATGGCCTCCAAAACAACAGGATTCTGACCCATGCCCAAATAATCATTGCCACACCACACGGTGATGTTCTGCTGCGAACCATCGGGACAAGTCCGTACCGCATGCGGAAAATGACCGTTCCGACGTTCAATATCGATAAAGGTCCGATAACGTCCTTCGTCATGCAGCCTGGCAATCGCTGTATCGAGCTGAGCAGTATAGTCCAACGGACCCTCCTTGGATGCCCGGTTATTATAGCCCCGGGCGACTTTTTTCGCCACTTCACAAGCCGGGCTGGAAGTATGACGTCGCGTTCATCTGTCCAACTGGCCTACAGCCGAATAGCTGAACCCAACTTTGATTTGCATCAAATAACGCCAAACGCCTAAACCGACAAGCAAAGTTACGACCACAAGACGCGAGGAAACGCCGCAGGCCTTTCCCCCAGATCCAGCACAGAAACCTGCTGGACGGTACCGCCCATGCTGATAGGCTCTGCCCAATTTCAAGACCTTCCCAGGAGACCCCTATGTCGCTTGACGCTGTACTGAGCCGGATCGATACCGATCTGACCACCTCCATCGACCGCCTGATGGAGTTTCTGCGCATTCCCTCCATCTCGACTGACCCGGCCTTCAAGGACCAAGTCGACCAGGCTGCCGATTGGCTGGTGGCGGATCTGAAAAGTATCGGTATTGCAGCCGAAAAGCGCGAAACTCCGGGACATCCCATGGTCGTTGGCCATGTCGGTGAGGACAGCGGTGGGCCGCATGTTCTGTTCTATGGACACTATGATGTTCAACCTGTCGATCCGCTGGAGCTGTGGACACGCGATCCTTTCGATCCGGCTTTGGAAGACACTCCACACGGACAGGTGATACGCGGGCGCGGCGCTTCTGACGACAAAGGCCAACTGATGACCTTCGTCGAGGCCTGCCGCGCCTGGAAAGCAGTGCATGGCACCCTGCCCTGCCGCATCACGTTTTTCTTCGAAGGTGAGGAAGAATCCGGGTCGCCCTCGCTCGTGCCATTTCTCAAAGCAAACAAATCCGAGCTTCAGGCGGATCTCGCGCTGGTCTGTGATACTTCGATGGTGTCGCGGGGGGTGCCTTCGATAGCGTCGCAATTGCGCGGCATGCTCAAGGATGAATTCACAATCATCGGTCCCCGCATCGACCTGCATTCGGGCCACTATGGCGGGCCGGGTCTGAACCCGCTGCGGGAACTGTCGCGCATCGTCGCATCCTTCTATGATGAAGAAACCGGCCGCGTCGCGGTCGAAGGTTTTTACGAAGGCGTACACGAAGTCCCGGCCGAGCAGTTGCGCCAATGGGAGAATTGCGGGTTTGATGAAGCGGAATACCTGAATTCGGTTGGCTATACCGAGCCGCACGGTGAAACAGGCTATTCCACGCTGGAACAACAATGGGCGCGACCCACGCTCGAAGTGAATGGCCTTTGGGGAGGTTACAACGGCGCGGGCTCCAAAACCGTTATCCCGTCCGAGGCACATTGCAAGATCACCTGCCGCCTGGTCGGCGACATGGACCCGGACGCGCTCCGCAAAAGGATCCGCAAACATGTCGAAGAGCGCCTGTCTACGGATGCTAAAGTGGTCTGGGACAGTGATCTCGAAGGCTCGCCTGCTTCCGTGATGAACCTTAGCCGCCCAGAATTCGAAGCGGCCCGCGGAGCACTTTCGGACGAGTGGAATCGCGAGGCCGTTTTCACCGGGATGGGCGGATCAATCCCGGTGGTTGGATATTTCAATACAGTGTTGGGGCTGGATTCGATGCTGGTTGGGTATGCCAATGACGATGATGCCATCCACTCGCCGAACGAGAAATACGACGTCAAAAGCTTCCACAAAGGCATCCGCTCGTGGGCCCGTATATTGGAAGCAATAAATAAATGAGGATCCTTTGCGAGGCTCTGCCTCGCGCTCCGAGGTATTTTCGGCCAGATGAAGTACGGATCCCCTGCTTCATCTGGCTATAAATATCTCGGGGGAGTCGCGGCTTGCCGCGGCGGGGGCAGAGCCCCCTGTCCTTACATGTGGATCACGCGTCCATAGGCATCCAGCACGCTTTCATGCATCATTTCAGACAGCGTCGGATGCGGGAAGACGGTGTTCATCAGGTCTTCTTCAGTGGTTTCCAACTGGCGACCGACCACATAGCCCTGAATAAGCTCTGTGACTTCGGCACCGATCATGTGTGCACCCAGCAGTTCCCCAGTCTTGGCATCGAAGACGGTCTTGATCAGTCCCTCGGGCTCACCCAACGCGATGGCCTTGCCGTTGCCGATGAACGGGAAGCGTCCAACCTTGATGTCATAGCCCAGCTCTTTGGCCTTGGCTTCGCTATACCCAACCGAAGCGACCTGAGGCTGACAGTATGTGCAACCCGCGATGCTTTCAGGCTTGACCGGATGTGCGTGTTTGCCCGCGATCAGCTCAGCTACCATCACGCCTTCGTGGCTGGCCTTGTGTGCCAGCCAGGGCGCCCCTGCGATATCACCTATTGCGTAAAGCCCGTCTACCCCAGTGCGGCAGTATTCATCGGTGACCACGTGCGTGCGGTCGATCTTCACACCCAAGGCTTCAAGCCCGAGGCTTTCCACATTGCCGACGATGCCCACGGCCGAGATCACCGTGTCAAAATCGTGTTTCTCAACCTTGCCTTTCACCTCGATATGCGCAGTCACCTTGCCCTTGGCGCGGTCCAATTTTTTAACCATCGCCTTTTCCATGATGGTCATGCCCTGCTTGGTGAAAGCTTTCTTGGCAAATGCACTGATCTCGGCATCTTCTACAGGCAGCACTCGATCCATCACCTCGACCACGGTCGTGTCCGCGCCCAAAGTGTTATAGAAGCTGGCGAATTCGATCCCGATCGCACCCGAGCCGATGACCAGCAGTTTCTTGGGCATCCGCGGCGGTTGCAGCGCGTGTTTGTACGTCCAGACCAGATCGCCATCCGCTTCAAGGCCCGGCAGTTCGCGCGCCCGGGCACCGGTGGCCAGAACGATATTCTTCGCGGTTAGGTCTTCCGTGCCTTTGTCTGTTTTGACGCTGACCTTGCCCTTGGCGGGGATCGATGCCTCACCCATGACAACGGCGACTTTGTTCTTTTTCAGCAGATGACCTATACCGCCGGACAACTGCGCGGCAACACCGCGCGAGCGCTTCACAACCGCATCCAGATCGTAGCCGACCTTGTCTGCTTTCAAGCCAAAATCCTTGGCACGCTCCATCAGGTGAAACACTTCCGATGACCGCAGTAGTGCCTTTGTCGGGATACAACCCCAGTTCAGGCAGATACCACCCAGATGCTCGCGCTCGACAACAGCGGTCTTCAGGCCCAGTTGCGCCGCGCGAATAGCGGCTACATAGCCACCGGGGCCAGCCCCGATTACGATCAGATCATAAGATTGTGCAGCCATGTTTCCCTCTCGGCACAGGTCAGTTCAAAAACTAGTTTACCGTTAAACTATTTTTTACAACGCATCAACATCAGAGCCCGCGACATATGTGACGCGGGGTCAAATCAGGTATTTGGAGCTGAATTCAGCCTATACCCACGTTACCGCAAAGGCTAGAACTGACGAATATGCACTACCAGTTTTTGACCTTCCCGATTTTCGAAAGGCGTATCATGGCTAAAACGCTCAAAGATTTACTGCTCGCTCTTTTGAACGCGACATTGATATTGTTGGCTTTATGCCTGTTTTTGGGGTGGAAACTTGCGCAGTCTGTCGATCAGATCCGGGTCGGGTTTGCTGAGAACCTGCAGGTCGTGGCGCCGCTACGAGATCAGGCGCAGGGAATTCGTGGGGAACTGGCCGCGTTGCGCAGCGATCTTGCAACCCTTAGCAGTCAGGGCACGCAACTCGATGCGGTCACGCGCCAACAGCTGAATGCGGCATTGCGACGTTTGGGTGATCTGGAAGGGAAGCTGGAAAATACCCAGGCCCGATTGGCGGGCCTGGTCGAAAAACCAGAAGACTTGATCGACTATGCCATCACGACATCCGCCGACACTGTCACCGACCGCCTTCTGATCCTAAAAGGCTGTGAGCCCGCGACCTAGGTCGCGGCCTGCAACTCGCGCACAGTCGAACCATATCCGCCATTACTGACATATGCGGCTTCGTGTTCAGTAGTCGCGCGTTCCAGCGCATCGTTTCGATACGGGAAACGACCGAACTTGCGGATCACCTCACGATGAGCGCGCGCATGAAGCAGATTGCTCTCGCCGCCTTCCGGCATCCGTTCGATCATAAGGCGCACACAGCGCTCCTGATCGCACAGATTTTCCGAATGCATCATCGGCAAATAAAAGAACTGCCGCGCCGGTTCGTCGATCTTAAGATCCCAGCCTTTGTCGACCGCGCATTTCGCTGCAGCCAGTGCCGCCCGATCCGATGCAAAGGCCTGTTTGCTTCCCCGGAACATGTTGCGAGGCAACTGATCCATAAGAATAATATAGGCCAGCGAACCGCTGGGATAGGTCAGCCAAAGCGAGAATTTACCCTCACACGCGGCTTCCCATGTTGAAAGAAATTTATCCCGGATCCGCGCATCCAGCGCTTCATCCTGCAGGTACCACCCCTCGGGGCCAACCTCATCTAACCAAAAACTCAATACTTCTTCAGGACCTACCATTGCCCTAGACTCCGTAATTGCCCTCCCCAGGACGTAACGTCATTAAAATCACTTTTACAGATTTGTGACAGTAACATATTGCAACACAAAAGTCACATTTCCGGCGCTCAGGCGGGTTCTTGTGTATCCTGCTCGTCCTGGGCCGCTTCAATGGCGACCTCTTGCGCAACTTCCAGGGCAACGGGCGAAGATGTCGGGTAGATCGGGGCAATCGATCCGGTTTCATCCACGGGTTTGTAAACGCGCTGGGTCATACGATAGGCCGCATAGGCGGCCATGATGAACATCAGCGCCGCGATGAACAGGAAAAAGCCTTGTGGGCCGAGCACGCCAGCCCCCATTAGCCAACCGGTGATAATTGGACCTGCGATAGCGCCCAAGCCGTTAATAAAAACCAGACCGCCCGAAGCCGCCGACATATCGTCATACTCCAAGTAGTCATTGGTATACGCGATCAACAGAGAATAGAGCGGGCTTGTCATGCCGCCGATGATAAAGGCAGCTACGAGAAGCATGGTGAAAGTGACGCCCAGTATCATGCCTATCACGGCGCCTACCCCACCAACAGCGGCCACCAGCATGATCAGCAGACGGCGGTCCATTCTGTCGGACATCCAGCCCAACGGATATTGCAGGACTACGGCGCCGATATAAAACACCGCTACGAAGGTCGAAATCTCGACCAGACTCAATCCAACCTGAGCGCCATAAACGGCGCTCATCCCGAATTGCGCTGAAAATATCCCGCCAAGCAAGAACATGCCGACGCAGCCCAGCGGCGATGTTTCCATCAGCTGGCGCAATGTCATCGGTTTGGTGGTATCGAACGCCGGGGTCGGAGAAATGGACAGCAGAATAGGCGCAAATGAGATCGAAACCAGTATAGAAGCGATGACAAAGGTCTCATATCCTGCCGGGTCGCCGACCAGCAATAAGGCTTGGGCGCTCACCACACCTGTCATTTGCACCATCATATAAAGCGACAGCGCCTGCCCTCGGTTCTCGTTGTTTGCGGCATTGTTCAGCCAGCTTTCCGCGGTCACATACACGCCCGAAAAACAGAACCCGATAATCACGCGGCCAATCGACCATGCAATTGGATCGGTCAGCATCGGATACATTATCATGACAGCCGAGATGAACGAGGCCAGCGCCGCAAACACGCGCACGTGCCCCACGCGGCGGATCATTTCAGGCGCCAGACGCGAGCCGCCAAGGAACCCAAGGAAATAGGCCGACATCACAAAGGACATCTCTAAGGTCGAGAATCCCTCGATTTCTCCACGCACCCCTAGCAACGTGCCCTGCAGGCCATTGCCGACCATCAGCAACCCCATTCCCAGAAGAAGCGCCCAAGCGCTGGAAAGAACCTGAAGCATTCTGCCTATCCAAAATTGCTGGTGTGTTTTGTCCGCTTTGCCGTCAATGACGAAGCACGTCGCGCTTGTCTACGACATTGTAAGGGCGCAGATGGCCAAGATACGACTATGGTATCAGCAGAGACGCGTCGCCGTATGAGAAAAAGCGATATTCTTCTGCGATAGCGTGGTCATAGACCGACTTGACCCGATCCTGCCCAATCAACGCCGAAACCAGCATCAGCAATGTGGATTTCGGCAGGTGGAAGTTGGTCATCAGCGCATCAGTGACGTGAAATTCAAAACCTGGGTATATGAAGATATCGGTCTCGCCTTCCCACGGCGCGATCCGGCCGCAGCGTGCCGCGCTTTCGATCAGTCGAAGGGCGGTTGTGCCCACCGGGATAACGCGCCCGCCCGCTTCTTTGGTCGCCGCAATCTCGGCAGCGGCCTGCGCGCTGACCCGTCCCCATTCGGCGTGCATCTTGTGGGAGGTCACGTCTTCCACTTTGACCGGCAGAAATGTGCCTGCCCCCACATGCAGCGTGACATGCGTGAACTCGACACCGCGCTCCGATAGCGCCTGCAAAAGCGCATCATCAAAATGCAAGGACGCGGTTGGGGCCGCTACGGCTCCGGAGTTTCGCGCCCACACAGTTTGGTAGTCGGTCTTGTCCTGTTCATCCGCTGCACGTTTCGCTGCGATGTAGGGAGGCAACGGCATCGCGCCCGCCTGCTCTAGCGCTTGATCGAAATCCTCTCCGGTCAGGTTAAAGCGCAGATAGGCTTGGCCATCGGCAACTCGGTCCAGGGTTGCGCTCAGATCGTCTGAGAATACGATCTCTTCGCCCGGTTTGATCTTCTTAAGCGGCTTGATCAGCGCGGCCCAACAACCATCAGATTGCGGGTCCAGCAATGTCGCCTCAATCGCGGCAGATACCGGCCCTTGCGCGCTGTCACGGTGGCGGCGACCGCTGAGGCGAGCGGGAATGACGCGGGTGTCGTTCAGCACCAGACGGTCCCCGGGCTGCAATATGTCCGGCAGATCGAACACGTGCCGGTCCTGAACAGCATCACCCTGCGCAAGCAGCAGTCGCGCGGACGAGCGCGGGCTGGCGGGACGCGTGGCAATCAGGTGTTCGGGCAGGTGGAAGTCAAAGTCGCTGAGTTTCATGGCCGCGCCATACATCGGCCCGACAGATTCGGCCACAGCTCAGATCAGCGATCCTCACCACGTGTCTGGAAGGCGGGATTGGGTTCGCCAGATCGATCCGGTGTGGCATTCGGGCCATCCGAGACCGTTGGCGCGGGCTCGCGCAACAGGTTGCGCAGAAACAGAGGTGCGAGGCCAGACAGAGGATTGACCGAAACTTGCGGGTCGGACAGCGGTCCGGACAAAGTGTAGTTGAAGGCAAAGATACCTTCCCCCTTTTTGGTCAGAACGCTGCCAATAGCATTGACCAGATAGATCGGTGAAATCGCGCCGCGCAGGTTCAGCATCCCGGCTACAGTGTCGACCGTACCGTCAAAGGACAGCCCCATTGATGGACCTACGGCACTACCGCTCAGCACTTTCACCTCGGTCGGAGTGATACGCATTTTGCTGTCGATGGCTGCGAAGAAAATGCCTTGCCCCGCCATTTCATCCAGCAACCCCACCAGACTGATCGCGTTCAATATCGCTGCCATGGCCGGGGCGTCCGTGATCCGCGTATTTTTGATTTTCAGGTCGACGTCATAGTTTCCAGGCTCCGCGATCGGATCCAGCTGCAATTGCATTGTTCCACCGCGTGCCTGCGTCAGAACCCCCGCTGATCGCAGAACTGCCCCCGCATCGTCCGAGGTTAGACCAACCGCAGATCGGGACGCGCGCGGGGTGACCTGTCCGCGGATCGCTGCACCGCCATTGACTTGCGACGCAAAGTTGCCGGTCAGTCCGCCAGTGGTTTGAAACGAGCCAGTCAACCCGGTCAACGCAACGGATTCAGTGACTTGTAGTCGGTCCAGCTTCACATCCAGCTTTGGCCCGGGCCCGGCAGCACCACTGCTGCTGCCTCCCTCGCCGATAGTGGATTTTCCCAGATCAAGCACGCCGCCCAACACACGGATATCTGGCAGCGCAGCACCACGCCCAATCAATTCCGCCGGAACTGCAAGCCAGTCGCCCAGTTCGAACGTGCTGAACCGTACCCTTTCGAACCCGCCATCCCGGAACGAGATCGCTGCAGTTGTCCGCAAACCAGCAGCGTTGATCTGAAGGGAATCGACACTTAGCTGAGCGCCCAGCGTGGCCTCGGCAGTCAGAGAGCCGCCAGTGCTGGCTGATTTGCGCCATCCAAGCTCAGGGATCGCCAGCGCGACACCAACCAGATCGGATTGTGCGGACAAGCGCGGGGGCTCACCCGCACCAAGACTCAGGCTGAAATCGGCGATCCCCTCTCCGGTCAACATGCCGCGCGGCAGTCCGGCATTGATTTGTTCCATCAGACGCGGGGAGAGTTCGATTTGACCTGTCAGTTCGCTTTGCTGCGGGGTTTCGCCTCCGATCGGCTGCCGCCAAAGCGCTTCAACCGGTACAACACCAAACAGCCCCTCGCCCTGGATGGCCACTTGCGTCTGGTCGCCGCTCAGGTCCAATCGGTCTGCGCTGACTTCAAATCCGGGTACCAGCTTGCTGCTGTCCAAATTCGACAACTCGCCAACGAAATGGAACCTGGTATCTTCCAGCTTCAGGCCCTTGATCAGCGGCAAGGAAAGCGTTCCACTCAGACTGACCTGACCGTCGGCCAGATCCACCGGCAGATTGGCCTTGGTCAACAGTTGCAGCGGCGGGCGGTCCAGCAATGACATGGCTGCGGTTACACTGCCGCTGGCCTTAATCCGCGCAATGGCCGGGGTGGTTTTTTTGATGCCGGTATCGGGGATGATGAACGAGGTGCCCGAGGCATCAACGGTACCTCCTTCATCCGCGATCACAATCCCCTTTTGCGCCGAGACGGTAAAGCGCCGGTTGAGCAGGCTGGCCTGTCCCTGCGCGTCTTGGATGGTTGGCAACGTCTTGGCGAACCGAATCTCGGTCTCGTCGAATTCGAAATCCGCATAGATGTCCGGCTTTTCGCCGGGCCGTAGACGCAGGGCGAAATCCAGATCGGACATTTCTCCGTGATAGAGGTTATCGGTGACCCAAAGGCGCGGTTTCGGCGCAAGTCGTTCGGGCCAGTAGTTCAACAGCTGATCAGAGCTCATCCGATCAATCTGTGCATCAATGGCTGCGACCCAGCCGTCGGTCAAACCAGCCAGAGACCCGCTGAGCCGTGCGCGATGTGCACCGTCTTCAACCGTCATTTGCCCCAGCTGTATACGGAACGGCGCAAGTTTCATCTGGAAATCAACATCGGCCCGCGTCAGATTCAGTGCTTCGGGGAACAGATTGGCCGGGTTGATCTCAATCCCGCTGAGGCGGAACTGCCCCGACATACTGTCCAACCCGCCAGCTTTGACCCCATGTAGAAAGGCCTTGCCATCTGCCTGCACCGTACCCCAGGCAGACTGGATCGAGACTTCGTTGAAATCCAGCGCCTGTTGTTTCGGGTCGTAGGTAAAATACGTCCGCGCCGCGTCGAATTTGATCGGTGTTGTTTCAGGCGTGGGCTGCACGGCGCCTGCACCCAGATTCAACGTGGCAAAGACCGGCCCCAGCGCGCCCTCAGTATCAATGCCACCCCTCAAAGCACCTGAGATCGGTGTGCGAAGTACCTGCATCCATGCCAGCGCCGGGCTGTGGCCTGCGATATCCTCGGCGGGAAGATCGGTGATCGAGATGCCGAACTGCGCAACGGGACTGCCCAGCAAACTGGTATAGTTGGCCTCGATCGTGCTGACATAATCGCGACCGGCCAGCACCGAGAAATTGGTGGCCAGACGAATCTCACCCGCGCTGCGGTTGGCCTGAATACGCCCGCCGTCCAGCACCCAGGACCGGCCCAACCGCAGGTCCTGATAGTCCAGCGTAATTGCATCCAGTTCGACCGAGGTCAGGGCTGACAAAATAGGTGCCTGGAACACCTCGTCCGATGATTCAATCAGCTGCGCCAGGTTCCGGGCCTGACCGACCGGCGCACTTCCGGCACCGACGGTCAGCGACAGCGCTCCATCGACACCCCGTGTCAGTGCAATCTGCGCGCCTTGCAATATGATCCGCTTCGGGCGCACATGCCCGCGCAACAGCGGGCGCATCGACAGGCTGGCCCGCAGGTCGGACACTTCGGCAATCTGCCGTCCGTCCGCATCGCTGATACGAACATCGGTCAGTCGCAATCGCGGACGCCAGCCTTCATGAATGATGAAACTGACATCGCCGAACCGAACTTTGACGCCACCCAATGTCTGATCAAGGCGCGCCTCGACCCGGTCGCGCAACCAATCCGGCGCGTGCATGCGCTGGCCGACAACCATAAAGCCGGTGACCAGTGCCAGAAATCCAAGGATGAAGACACCGCGCAATGTCCACAGCCCTGCGGTCCGACGCCGCGACCGACGGCGGGGTTTCTTATCCGCCTTCGTGTCATCCTGCTGTTCTTGCTGGACCAATTTGCGTCTCACGCCTTTCAACCTGTCAACGGAGCCCTATGATATGCGGCAACCGTTAATTTCTCAGCCGGAGTTTGAATATGCCCGAAGTCTCAGACATCGCACCCGACTTTACACTGCCTCGCGACGGCGGCGGCGAGGTGACCCTGTCGGAACAGCGTGGCCGCGCGGTCGTTCTGTTTTTCTATCCCCGCGATGATACGCCGGGCTGCACCAAGGAATCCATCGGTTTCTCGGAACAACTACAAGCCTTTGCGGATGCGGGTGCTAACGTTTTCGGCATCTCGCGCGATACCGTGGCAAAGCATGACAAATTTGTCGCCAAGCACGGCCTTACGACGCCGCTTTTGTCCGATGAGGGTCAGAGCGTGTGCGAAGATTATGGCGTCTGGGTCGAAAAGAACATGTACGGACGCAAATCCATGGGGATCGAACGCTCGACCTTTCTGATTGATGCGGATGGAAAAATCGCCCGCGTCTGGCGCAAGGTGAAAGTGCCGGGTCATGTGGACGAAGTGTTGGAGGCCGCACGCGCGCTCTAGCCCTCTCGACCCGCGCGGGCATCAAGGGTATGACCCGCGCGGAGTGAAGCGTAAGGGGGCAAGCGTGTCAAAAACACTGACCGAAATGGCGACCGAGGTTTTGACCACATCAGTCGGTCGCGAGAAAACCGCCCTGTCCAAACGATACGCCGCTGCCTGGTTCGCAGCCCGGCAAGGCGACGCGCCCAAGATCGAAGTGGGCACCGCAAAGCCACCGCTATACCCTGCGCGACCTGAAAAGCCCGAACTGTTGTCGCCTCGTGATGTACCGCGCCGAAGGGCGGGGTCCGAGGCCGGCCGCATCGCACTGTTGCACGCTGTCGCTCATATAGAGTTGAACGCCGTGGATCTGCATTGGGATATCATTGCCCGGTTTGGCCATGTGCCCATGCCCATCGGCTTCTATGACGATTGGGTGAAATGCGCCGAAGAAGAATCGCGCCATTTTGAGATGGTCTGCGACTGCCTCGAACAGATGGGGAGCCACTATGGCGCCCTGCCCGCCCATGCAGGCATGTGGCGCGCCGCCGAGGACACCGCACAGGATCTTATGGGTCGTCTTGCCGTCGTCCCAATGGTGCTTGAGGCACGTGGGCTGGACGTGACCCCCGGAATGGTCGACATTTTCCGCAAGGCCAAGGCTGACGACGCAGTCGCTGCACTGGAAGTGATTTATGCCGAGGAAGTTGGTCACGTCGCCTATGGCTCGAAATGGTTCCACTTCTTGTGCGGGCGCGAGAATGCCGACCCCAAGGATGTATTCCACGCCCTCGTCCGCCGCTATTTCCACGGCGCGCTGAAACCACCATTTAACGAAGAGAAACGGGCCGAGGCCGGACTGCCGCCAGATTTCTATTGGCCCCTGACCGAAGACCTGCCACCACCCGGAGTTGTGTCGGACTGACCGCAAATGCTCGCTATCGGCAAGTTCTCGCCGATCACGTGCGGTAATTCTCCGTTCATAGCTCTTGATTGGTTAACAAACTTGCCCGAATGCCTCGACCGCTTTATGCAATCGCGTCAAGGAGCGGCTACTCACTCACGACCGGCTCCGAGATATGGGGACAATTGAGGTAGGACGCGTGCGGACACGTCTGGCAATTAAACTACACTCACTGCTCGAGCGGCACTTTCCAGAGCGCCGTGTTTTTCTGAAATCTGACAACGACACACGGTTCATCCGACTGAGTTCTGAAACTCAGATCGCTGCAGTCGCCGGTGTGTCGGTGATGGTCGCCTGGACCGCGATTGCCACGTCAGTTCTGTTGATGGACAGCATCGGATCGGGCAATTTCCGGGAACAGGCCAAGCGCGATCAGGCTACGTATCAAGAACGTCTGAACATCCTGTCGGAAGAGCGCGATGCGCGTGCGGCCGAAGCGCTGGCTGCACATGACAGGTTTAACGCAGCTCTGGAACAGATTTCGGTCATGCAGTCCGAATTGCTGGAATCCGAGAACCGCCGGCGCGAGTTGGAAACCGGCATCGAGGTGATCCAAACCACGCTGCGTGCCACTATGAAGCAACGCGAAGACGCGCGGACCAAACTGGCCGAACTGCAACCCAGCAATGATGCGGACGCGGCTTATGCGATGGCATCGGCAAACCCGGAACAGATGGCATTTATGACCGATGCCCTGGCCCGGACCGCGGCGCAGCGCGACCAGATCGCTGCCGATGCGCAAGGCGCGTTGGACCAGCGTGACGAGCTCGAGCTTGAGATCCGCCTGATGCAGGAGCGCAGCGACGAGATTTTCCGCCAGTTGGAAGAGGCGATGCTGATCTCGGTCGAACCTCTCGACAAGATGTTCCGCAGCGCGGGCATGCCAACAGATCGTATCCTCGACGAAGTTCGGCGCGGATATAGCGGTATGGGCGGTCCGCTGACCCCTTTATCCTTCAGCACCCGCGGTGAGGAACTGAGCCCCGACCAGATCCGCGCCAATATCCTGCTGGAACAGATGGACCAGCTGAACCTCTATCGCATCGCTGCGGAAAAGGCCCCCTTCGCCAGCCCGGTGCGCGCCGCTGTCCGTTATACCAGTGGCTACGGAACCCGCCGCGACCCAAAAACCGGCGGCCGGCGCATGCATAACGGGTCGGATTTCGCCGGTCCTCGCGGGACCGATATCTTTGCGACCGCCGATGGCGTTGTCACCCATGCGGGCTGGCAATCCGGTTTCGGAAAGCTGGTGAAAATCAAACACGCCTTCGGGATTGAGACACTTTACGCTCATAACAGCAATCTTCGCGTTAAGGTTGGCCAAAGGGTCTCGCGCGGGGACCATATTGCTGATATGGGTACCACCGGACGATCGACCGGCACGCATCTGCACTATGAGGTGCGCGTGAACGGAAAACCCATGAACCCAATGACTTACATCAAGGCTGCGAGAAATGTTTTCTAAGAGCAAAATCAACGAACCCGGGTCGAAAGAGACTGAGGCAGCAAAACCGGCCGCTCCGGCCACTCCGGCAACACCCGCACCGGCTGAAACAAAGGCCAGCACCCCTCCCAAGCCCAAGCCACCGGCATCGGTGCTATCCTCGGATCTGCACATCACAGGTAACATCAAGACCTCGGGCGATATCCAGGTCGAGGGCACCGTTGAAGGCGACATCCGCGCCCATCTGCTGACCATCGGCGAGACTGCCACCATCAAGGGCGAAGTCACTGCAGATGACGTAGTGGTCAACGGCCGTATCGTGGGCCGCGTCCGCGGCCTGAAGGTCCGCCTGACCTCAACCGCCCGCGTCGAAGGCGACATCATTCACAAGACCATCGCCATTGAAAGCGGCGCGCATTTCGAAGGTTCGGTGCAGCGTCAGGACGACCCGCTGAACCCGGGCCGCAGCGGCAAATCGGGTGCCAACCCGGCGGCGGAAGTGAAGCAGTAAACACTTATCGGCAAGACCAATCAGAAACGCCGCAGGATACCCTGCGGCGTTTTTTTTGTTTTGGGGTGTTCGTCTAAATCTAACAATGACCTCAATGCGGGACGTAGCGGCCTTACACCGCGCAAGTGCCGCAATGCGCTTGGTTGATCAGGAGGGCTTGGTCTGCGCTGCCCCCGCTACTCGTACTGAACGATCACCGAAAGAAAATCATCATCGCTTGTTACTACTGTGTGGTGGCCTTTGCCGTGTTTGTCTTCCATATGCCAGACGTCACCCGGACCAATATCTCTGAATTCACCGTCGCTCGCGGTCACGCGCACTGAGCCAGAAAGACAAATGAGCTTTTGAGCGACAGGTGTGGGATGAATTGGCTCATCCCAACCCTTCTTGAGTCTCAAGAACATGGTTTGCTTGACAGCTTCTGGCTTTGAAATCTCGATTGCTTTCGCAGGTGGTGCAAAGCTTTGCTCTTCAAGTTCGACTTCGATGTCTTTCCAATGGCTTTCGCCTTGAGCATCCGAATACAGTTTTTTGAACTTCACTTTGATACCCCCGCCACATCGCAAGCCCACAACCGATACCGGACATTGGGGCGCACAGGAGAAAAACGCAAGTTGGGCCGAGTGTGTCGTTCTCAATCGCCAGCACACCGGAATAAGCATATTCCCTAACAGCCCCCCTATCTGACGTGTCTTGAAGGAAAATTCCCCGCATTCTCACAGTTTCACAAAAAGCGTTTTTTGAATTAACCTTAAAGTCATTGATTTCTGGAGGGCTTTTCATGTCATCAAAACTCATGGCCGAATTCTTCGGTACATTCTGGCTGGTACTGGGTGGCTGTGGCAGCGCGGTACTGGCTGCAGGTGTGGCCGATGTGGGTATCGGCTGGCTGGGCGTTTCGTTCGCTTTCGGCCTAACGGTGCTGACTATGGCCTACGCGGTCGGTCATATCTCGGGCGGGCATTTCAACCCGGCGGTCAGTCTTGGGCTGATGATCGGAGGGCGGTTCGATGCCAAAGATCTGATCCCCTACTGGATCGCGCAGGTGATCGGAGCGATCGCCGCAGCAGCCGTGCTCTATCTGATCGTCAGCGGAGCACCGGGCTTTGAAGGCGTCGGGGGCTTTGCCTCAAACGGGTATGGCGAGGCATCACCCGAAGGCTATTCGATGATGTCGGCCTTAGTGATCGAAATCGTCATGACGGCGTTTTTCATCGTGATCATTCTCGGTGCGACCTCCAGCGGCGCGCCTGCCGGTTTCGCCCCGATTGCGATTGGATTGGGGCTGACGCTGATCCACCTGATCTCGATCCCGGTGACCAACACCTCGGTGAACCCTGCCCGGTCAACCGGCGTGGCGTTGTTTGCCGATGGTCCGGCACTGGCGCAGCTCTGGCTGTTCTGGGTGGCACCTTTGATCGGCGGTGCGATTGGCGCACTGATCTGGCGGGCGATGTCGGACGACGATTGACCCGGCCGCATCAAGACCCCCCGGCCCGCAGAAGCGCGCCGGGGTTTTCTTTTATTCGGTCACCGTGACCTTTTTCATCGCATCCGGTTGTCCGATCACTGCGCCATTAGGGCCATCGCCCCGCTTGATCGCATCGACCACGTCCATCCCTTCTGTCACCTGACCAACAACGGTGTACTGACCATTCAGGAACGGGCCGGGCTCGAACATAATGAAGAATTGCGAGTTCGCGCTGTCTGGGTCCTGCGCCCGCGCCATACCCACGACGCCCCGGTCATAATTGAAATCCGAGAATTCAGCAGGCAGATCAGGGCGATCCGATCCACCCGTACCCGCACGACGCATGTCGCCACCGACACGGCCAAACTCAACATCGCCGGTCTGCGCCATAAAGCCGTCGATCACACGGTGGAACACAACCCCATCGTACTGACCAGCAGCGGCCAGAGCGGTGATCTGCTCTACATGCTTGGGCGCAATATCCTCGAATAGATCAACGGTGACGGTGCCATTGGCGCCCTCGCCCTCGATCTCAATCTCAAGCCCGGTTGCCAGCGCAGGGCTGGCCAGCAAGGCAAAAACTGCAGCCAGCTTATGCATCGGCAGCCACCTTAACGCTGATCATGCGGTCGGGGCTTGCTGGCGGCTCACCACGCACAATCGCGTCCACATGCTCCATCCCGTCGATGACGCGGCCATAAACGGTGTACTGGCCGTTCAGGAAATGGTTGTCCTTGAAGTTGATGAAGAACTGCGAGTTGGCCGAATCCGGGTTGGCCGAGCGTGCCGCACCCAAAGTTCCGCGATCATGAGGCAGTTTCGAGAACTCGGCAGGTACGTTCGGCAGCGACGATCCACCGGTGCCCGCCATACGAATGTTGAACCCGTCTTCCATGTCGCCATGCTGCACGTCGCCGGTTTGCGCCATGAACCCGTCGATCACGCGGTGAAATGCGACGTTGTCATATTCGCCACCACGCGCCAGCTCTTTCATGCGGGCCGAGTGCTGAGGGGCCACATCAGGCAGCAATTCGATGACGACATTGCCGTCTTTCAGCTCAATGATGATCGTGTTTTCGGGGTCTTTGATCTCGGCCATCTGGCCCTCCTGTCTTTGAAACTTGCGCAAATACCTATGACGCGGGCGCGCGAATGCCAAGTGACGCATTGACCTGAACGCAAAATGCAGGAAAAGAACCGCTGAAACTGGATGCAATGGGCAAGGATGAGCGCGATGGGCTGGAAATCTCTGGACGATATGGATCTTGGCGGTAAGCGGGTTCTGGTGCGCGTGGATATCAACGTACCGGTCGCGGATGGCGTGGTGACCGACGACACCCGCATTCAACGGATCGTGCCAACCGTGCGCGATATCCTCGCCGCAGGCGGTAAACCCATCCTGCTGGCCCATTTCGGACGCCCCGGTGGTCAGCATGTACCCGAGCTGTCATTGAAGCAGCTTGTGCCAGCACTTGAATCCGCTTTTGGGGCTCCCGTGCGCTTTGCCGATGATTGCGTGGGCTATGAGGCTGAAACCGCCGCCTCCGCCCTGACGGAAGGTGAGGTTCTGCTGCTGGAAAACACCCGCTTCCATGCCGAGGAGACCAAGAACAGCGTCCCACTTGCCCAAGGCATGGCAAAGCTGGGCGACATCTATTGCAACGATGCCTTCTCGGCCGCGCACCGCGCCCACAGCTCGACCGAGGCGCTGGCCCGTCTGCTGCCCGCCTGTGCCGGGCGCTTGATGCAGCAGGAACTGAGCGCGCTTGAAGCCGCCTTGGGCGCACCCAAGCGGCCTGTCACAGCGGTTGTCGGGGGCGCCAAAGTGTCGACCAAGCTGGACCTGCTGGGCAACCTGATCGAGAAGGTTGACTATCTGGTCATCGGTGGCGGGATGGCGAATACATTCCTACTGGCGCAGGGGATCGATGTCGGCAAATCGCTGGCCGAGCACGCCATGACCGATACCGCCGCCGAAATCCTCGGCAAGGCCGAATCCGCAGGCTGTACGATCGTCCTGCCGCGCGACATCGTCGTGGCCGAAGTGTTCGAGGCCAACGCGCCGCAGCAGGTTCTGCCCGCTGATCAGTGCCCTTCGGACGCGATGATCCTGGACGCCGGTCCCGAAAGCGTCGCAGCCGTGTCCGAAGTGCTGGAAAAAAGCCAGACCCTGATTTGGAACGGCCCACTGGGGGCGTTTGAGCTGACCCCGTTCGATGCCGCAACCAATGCGGCGGCGCTGAAGGCGGCTGCACTAACCCGCGATGGCAAGCTGACCTCGGTCGCGGGTGGGGGTGACACGGTCGCCGCGCTGAACGCCTCGGGCGCGGCAACGGATTTCTCATATATCTCTACTGCTGGTGGTGCCTTCCTTGAATGGATGGAAGGCAAGACCTTGCCGGGTGTGGCCGCGCTGGACCCGTAAGCGCTCAAACCTCAGGTCTCAGCTTTTTCTACTCAGGGGATTCACAACCCGAATCACCTGTGACATAGTGCGTCGAGACATCCAAAAAGGGTGCGTTTCTGAGGCAGTATTTCACACGGCGGTTAACACAGTGTCCCGTTCCAATCGGCCCGGTTTAGGGGCTTTCATTTTCTTCACGATCGCCTTCATGCTGGGGGTGTATTTCACCTTTGCCGCCGTTCAAGGGGATTACGGTCTGTTTCGCCGGGTCGAGATTGCCGCCGAGCGCGATGTTTTGTCTCGCGATCTGGCGCAGCTGAACGCCGAAATCGAACAAATGGAAAACCTGACCCGCCGACTGTCAGACACCTATCTGGATCTCGATCTGCTGGATCAACAGGCCCGCTCAGTGCTCGGCATGATCCGCGCGGATGAGATCGTTATCCGCTGACGAAATTTTTGACTAAGAATCTCTGTACCTTAACGCCTGGAAGATAAGCTGTGGCAGGCCGCAACTCGCGTATCCTGCCCTCGCGTAACATTAGTACTCGCCAGAACGTGTGAAATGCTCTATGAGATAGTTTAACGCTAAACTATCTTGCCGAAAGGGGGAGATCGCCACTATGGCTGCGCGAAAAACCACAAAGAAACCAAATGTTTCTGCGGAAGAACTGACCACATATTACCGCGAGATGCTGCTGATCCGCCGATTCGAGGAAAAGGCAGGTCAACTCTACGGCATGGGTCTGATCGGGGGTTTCTGCCACCTCTACATCGGTCAGGAAGCGGTTGTTGTCGGCCTTGAGGCCGCGGCCAAAGAAGGCGACAAGCGCATCACGTCCTATCGCGATCACGGCCACATGCTGGCCTGTGGAATGGACCCGGGCGGCGTAATGGCCGAATTGACCGGTCGCGAAGGCGGGCTGTCCAAAGGCAAAGGCGGCTCGATGCACATGTTCTCGAAAGAGAAGAATTTCTATGGCGGCCATGGCATCGTCGGCGCACAGGTTCCGCTGGGTGCGGGTTTGGCCTTTGCAGACAAGTATAAAGAGAACGGCGGCGTCACCTTCACCTATTTCGGTGACGGCGCGGCCAACCAGGGTCAGGTCTATGAGACCTTCAATATGGCGGCTCTTTGGGAACTGCCGGTGGTATTCGTGATCGAGAACAACCAGTATGCCATGGGCACCGCGCAAGCACGCTCGACCTCTTCGGCCGACATCTACCACCGCGGTCAAGCCTTCGGAATACCGGGTGAAATGGTGAACGGCATGGATGTGCTGGCCGTCAAAGCCGCAGGTGAAAAAGCGGTCGCCCACTGCCGTGCGGGCAAAGGTCCCTACATCCTCGAGGTGAAAACCTACCGCTATCGCGGCCACTCGATGTCTGACCCGGCCAAGTACCGTACACGCGAAGAGGTTCAGAAGGTCCGCGAACAAAGCGATCCGATCGAACATGTACGCGAGCTGCTGCTAACCGGCAAACACGCGACCGAGGATGACCTGAAGGCGATCGACAAAGAGATCAAAGAGGTCGTCAATCAGGCCGCCGAATTCTCGAAAGAAAGCCCTGAGCCGTCGCTGGACGAGCTCTGGACTGATATCTACGCCTGAGAGGACGAATAAGACATGGCAACCGAAATTCTCATGCCCGCCCTTTCGCCCACGATGGAAGAGGGCACATTGGCCAAGTGGCTGGTCAAGGAAGGCGACACCGTATCCTCGGGCGACATCATGGCCGAGATCGAAACCGACAAGGCGACGATGGAGTTCGAAGCCGTCGATGAAGGCATCGTCGGTAAGATTCTGATCAGCGAGGGCACCGAAGGGGTCAAAGTAAACACCCCTATCGCGATCCTGGTCGAAGATGGTGAAGACGCCTCCGCCCTGCCCGTGGCTGCGCCCGCAGCCGCAGCGGAGGCCGAAGCCGCCCCTGCGGCGGTTGAGGCCCCCGCTCCTGCCGCAGCAGCCCCCGCTGCTCCGGTTGTGGACCTGTCGCCCGATTGGCCTGCCGACGCCGAGATGGCGCAGCAAACCGTCCGCGAAGCCTTGCGCGACGCGATGGCCGAAGAAATGCGCGGCGACGAAGATGTCTATCTGATGGGCGAAGAAGTCGCTGAATATCAGGGCGCCTATAAAATCTCTCAAGGCCTGCTCGATGAATTCGGTGCCAAACGTGTCATCGACACCCCGATCACTGAACACGGCTTCACCGGCATCGCCGTCGGCTCGGCCTTTGGCGGGCTGAAACCGATTGTCGAGTTCATGACCTTCAACTTCGCCATGCAGGCGATTGATCAGATCATCAACTCTGCCGCCAAAACGCTTTATATGTCTGGCGGTCAGATGGGCTGTCCGATTGTATTCCGTGGCCCTAACGGTGCCGCTGCCCGCGTGGCCGCGCAACACTCGCAGGACTACGCCGCATGGTACATGCAGGTGCCAGGTCTCAAAGTGGTGATGCCCTATTCCGCAGCCGATGCCAAAGGTTTGCTGAAATCGGCCATCCGCGACCCGAACCCCGTGGTCTTCCTGGAAAACGAAATCCTCTACGGCCGGTCCTTCGACGTGCCGCAAGTGGATGACCTGACCATCCCGCTGGGCAAGGCCCGCATCTGGCGCGAAGGCTCGGATGTGACCATCGTCAGCTTCGGCATCGGCATGCAATATGCGCTGGAAGCCGCCGACAAGCTGGCCGAAGACGGCATCAGCGCCGAGGTGATCGACCTGCGCACTATCCGCCCGATGGACACCGGCGCGATCATCAACTCGGTGATGAAAACCAACCGTCTTGTGACCGTCGAAGAAGGCTGGCCGCAAGGTTCCGTTGGTAGCTACATCAGCTCGGTGGTCATGCAGGAAGCGTTCGATTATCTCGACGCCCCGGTCATCACCCTCACCGGCAAAGATGTTCCGATGCCATATGCGGCGAACCTCGAAAAGCTGGCGCTGATCACCACTGATGAGGTGATCGCTGCGGTGAAACAGGTGACCTACCGGTAATGGAGATCAGGGGCCGCGATCCAGCAACCGAATGCTACCGTGTCGAGATTGACATCGACAACCGCATCGTGCGGGCGCTTGTACCCGAGCGACTGGCGGCGGATATGCGTTTGATCGGCGCGCGCCCCTCACACCAGACCGCCTATGTCTGGATGGCGGAGAACAAAGACAAAATCGAGGCTGCGATTGCGACACTCGCACGCGGCACTGGGCGCCCCAAGGCGCCCTTTGACCAAATTACTCTGATTGAGGAGCGCTGAAATGCCCACCGAAATCCTGATGCCTGCCCTGTCCCCGACGATGGAGGAAGGCACACTTGCAAAATGGCTCGTCAAGGAAGGCGACACCGTCTCCTCGGGCGATCTGCTGGCCGAAATTGAAACCGACAAGGCAACAATGGAGTTCGAGGCCGTTGACGAAGGCACCGTCGGCAAGATCCTTATTCCTGAGGGAACCGAAGGCGTTAAAGTCAACACCGCCATCGCAGTCCTGCTGGAAGATGGGGAAAGCGCTGATGATATCGGTGCAACGCCAACCGCTGCTCCCGCGGCTGCGCCAGCTGCCGCAGCGGGCAACGAGGCTGCGGCACCGGCGGCACCCGAGGCGCCCGCCCCTGCCCCAGCGGCACCGGCCAAAGCGGATGGCGGTCGTATTTTTGCCTCCCCCCTTGCTCGTCGGATTGCCGCGCAAAAGGGTCTAGATCTGGCTCAAATCTCAGGTTCTGGCCCTCATGGCCGTATCGTCAAAGCCGATGTGGAAAGCGCCACAGCCGCACCTGCAGCGGCACCTGCGCCTGCTGCTGCAGCCGCCCCAACCGCCGCCGCTCCCGCAGGTCCATCGGCCGACGCCGTGGCCAAGATGTACGAAGGCCGCGAATACGAAGAGATCAAACTCGATGGCATGCGCAAGACCATCGCCGCGCGTCTGTCTGAGGCCAAACAGACCATCCCGCATTTCTACCTGCGCCGGGATATCAAGCTGGATGCGCTGCTGAAATTCCGCAGCCAGCTGAACAAGCAACTCGAAGGCCGGGGTGTGAAACTCAGCGTCAACGACTTTATCATCAAGGCCGTCGCCAACGCGCTGCAGCAGGTGCCCGAGTGCAATGCCGTCTGGGCGGGTGACCGGGTTCTGCAACTGAAACCTTCGGATGTGGCTGTTGCCGTCGCTATCGAGGGCGGTCTGTTCACTCCGGTCCTGCAAGATGCCGACACCAAATCGCTGTCGGCGCTGTCGACCGAGATGAAAGACCTCGCCGGACGCGCCCGCGAGCGCAAGCTGGCCCCGCACGAGTACCAAGGCGGTACTTTCGCGGTCTCGAACCTCGGCATGTTCGGCATCGACAATTTCGATGCCATCGTGAACCCGCCGCATGCAGGTATCCTCGCAGTTGGTACCGGCCTCAAGAAACCCATCGTGGGCGATGACGGAGAACTGACGGTCGCAACCGTCATGTCCGTCACCATGTCGGTCGATCACCGGGTCATCGACGGCGCGCTTGGCGCTCAGCTTCTTCAAGCCATCGTCGACAATCTGGAAAATCCGATGGTCATGTTGGCCTAAGCCCAGAAGATCATGCACAAAAAAATGCCGCCTCGAACCCCGAGGCGGCATTTTTCGTCTATTCACTCCGAATTACTGGTCTTTCCCCAGCATATGATCCATCGAGATTGACGGCTGATCGCACCCGGCCTCGCCCACGATCTTGGCGGGAATGCCAGCGACCGTCGTGCACGGTGGCACTTCCTGCAGCACCACTGATCCGGCGGCGATACGGCTGCAATGGCCAACCTCAATATTGCCCAGAACCTTAGCACCCGCACCGATCAGAACGCCGTCACCAATGGTTGGATGGCGCTGTTCTTCTTCCTTGCCGGTTCCGCCCAGCGTCACCGAATGCAACATCGAAACATTGTCCCCGACCACAGCGGTTTCACCGATCACGATAGAATGGGCATGGTCGATCATGATGCCTTTACCGATGCGGGCAGCTGGATGGATATCAATGCCGAATATCTCGGAAGATCGCATCTGGAAGAAATACGCCAGATCATGGCGCCCCTTGTTCCAAAGCCAGTGGGCCACGCGATAAGCCTGCATCGCCTGATACCCCTTGAAATAAAGGATCGGTTGCAGCAGGCGGTGGCAGGCCGGATCGCGTTCATAAACGGCCATCAGGTCCGCGCGCGCGGCTTCAATCAACGCTTTGTCGTCAGCATAGGCCTCATCCACGATCTCACGCAGTACCATCATCGACATCTCATTCGAGCATAGCTTGGCCGAGATGCGATAGGACAATGCCCTCTCAAGACTGCGGTGATGTAAGATACAGGCGTGTACCAACCCGCCCATCAGCGGCTCTTTCTCAACGGCTGCATGGGCTTCCGAGGTGATGCGGTCCCAAACCGGGTCCACAGGTGTCACTTGGCTGCGCGTTTCGAACATGGCTTTTCATCCTTTGCTGCGCTTAGAATAGCCATCTAGTCGTAAAATTACCAAACGCAAACCCTTGATATGCACTACAACAAAAAATGAACTCAGCCGATCTGGACCATTTTCGGAAGCTTATTCACCAGCGCCTTCGCGATCTGGCCGCGCAATCCGCCGCCGGTCAGGATGCGCAATCAGTTGTGGAGCTGGATCAACAGGCAGTGGGTCGGCTCAGCCGGATGGATGCGTTGCAAAATCAAGCAATGGCCAAGGCGCAACAGGCCCGGCGCGACACCGAAACGCATCGGCTTCGGGCCGCGCTGAACCGGATGGACGAAGACGAATTCGGCTATTGCGAAGATTGCGGCGAGGAAATAGCGCACGGAAGGCTAGAGCTGGACCTTGCCGCCTCAAAATGTGTCAGCTGCGCATCTGGCTGATTTGGAACCGGATCAGTTTTCGCAGAACCATCTCGAAACATTGGCAATATTGCAGATCGTCGAAATTTGGCTCGTCTGCCAAGGGCCGGCAGCGCGCGGCTGCCATCAACGAGCCATTTCCATAAACAGGATGCAACCGCCCTGTTCTGGCGACATGTCGATCCGCCAGTTCGACCTCAGCAATCAGGAGGGTGCTTATCCTATCGCGGTCGGTTCGCGGCGCGGCCAGCAAAGCCCGCGCCGCCGCGCTGAGATCTCCGTGCAGGACTGGCCGCACGGCTAGCCGACCGAAAGGCGCGCAAACGCCCCGGGTCCGTAGGTAGCCGAAACCTGCGCGACTGCGATATCGTAGGGTCCGGCCAGCCCGTCATCGGCTTTCATCGCGGCAGAATACTGCCAAACCGGATCACTGGTGACAGTTTCGCGCAACAAAGCACCCTCAGTGAAGACGCGGATCAGATAGGATTCGCTTTCTTCGCCCAGAGGCACATCCAATGCGCTCCAGTCATCGCCATCAATCCGGGTGCGGCGCACCCACGAGATCTTGTCCCCGGTAGCCGACGCAGAAGCCTGCAAATGCACTGGCGCATAAGGTCTCAGCCCATTGCCATCGAACGCTTCAACCAGATGCACATATGCCGGGTCCTCGTAGCCGCGCGTTGCAGGGCCGATACGGTAATGCTTGGCCACGCGGCGTTCGGTGCGCAGCAATCCGGTCTGATAAACACGTTCATCCAGTAGGACAAAGGTAGACGCTTCAGGCCATACATCCGGCATCAGGGCATCCGTACCCAGCTGACCACGCAAGCGGCCTGACAAATTGTAAACGCCAGTCTCCTGCAAGACCGCATCCGAGAACTGGAACACTTCCCAATTGCCCGGTGTTCCGTCACCGATGGCAGCCAGATTGGCACCACTCAGCAACGCCGAGCGTGGACGCGACTCCAACACGCCATCGATCAGGTTGACACGCAACGCGGCCCCTTCGTCCCAGATCCCAGCCCCTGCGCGTCGCAGGGGTGTTTCGGTGAAGCCAATCACCGCCTGCCCCGCGATCACTTGATGCAAGGTATAGTCCTCATCCTGTGCAGCCGAATAGACAGCCACGTTACCGGGCCAGGGCTCGGCCGATATCGCCAGATACGGCGCATGGGGCGCCTCGGATCCAGTGATCAGCGGCAGGTCCATGAACACCGGCAGAACTGGCACCGGAGCAATGAATGGCTTGGCTGCCGCCACATCATCCAAAACATCGGACGGGGTATAAACTCCGGGTTCAATCCGCACCGCATCCGCCAATTGCATCTCGGCCTGTTCCAGCCGGTCGATCCGATATAGCGTTCCGTCCCCGCCATCCGGCAAACGCACCACATCGCCGGCCCCGACATGCAGCAGCGAGGGCGGCAGAGCAAATCGCACAGTCTCGCGCGAGATGCGGGACTCGCTTAGCCAGCGCTCGACCGTCTGACGCCCTTCGGCGCGAGTCATCGACAATGGCATTTCGTTGACGGCGACCGAATGGGTTCTGTCATCAGGCAAGACGGCCTCTTCCGCGACAACATCATGGTCCGCATCCGACTGGACGAACCGCAGACGCACACGCCCGGTCATCTCGGCCTCAGCCTCGCGGCGATGTTCCACTGGCCCGTCGATATCCGCGCTGATGGCGATCTGCTCGGGGTCAATGTCAACGGCCCGACGCCCGTCGCGGGTTCTGAACTTCAGCACCCCGTCCCGCTCGATCGCGTCGAACCCATAGCGCAGCATCAGCGGCTGCAAGGCCTGCCGAGCATTCATTACGTCCTCAACCGCGTAACCGCGTACCACGCCGTAGAGCTCGGACACATCAATCGCCGTCACCCCTGCCTCATGGCAGATTTCTGTCACGACCGAGGCCAGAGTCCGCGACCCGGATCGCCCGTTCAGCCAATGCCCACGTGCATAGTTATCGCCGTCCGACCACTGCGACCGCAGGTTCGGGAAAGTCGGGAACGGACGCGCATCCCAAGCCCAGACAAAGGCGTTCGACAGGTCCACCATCGGGCCGTCATAGATATCTGAAACCGGGTTGATCTCAGCATCACCCCAATAGCCAAGGACGGCCCGAAGGTACTGAACCATGATAAAATCATCCCGTACCCCGTTGGAATACCGCGGCAAATTTGATTCAGACGACTTTGGGTCCAAGAATTTGTTCGGCTGGTTCGTGCCCTTGTCGATGGCCGCGCAGCCCAGTTCGGTGAACCAGATTGGCTTGGACCCCGGAACCCAACCCGTGGGTGTTTGCTGCCGCACGCCCCCGATCCGCTCATGATGTCGGTTCGCCCACCAGTTGCGCAGGTCCTTGTACCGCCAGACCCACGGCTCGCCATGATCGTCATCAGTGATCGGGCTTCGGATCTGCGCTTCAGCTTCCTCCGGTGAGGCATAGTACCAATCATACCCCTCGCCACCTTCGATATTGCCGCGCAGATAATCCAGATCGTAGATCGACCCATTCGACACCTCAGCGTCCAGATGCGAGGCCCTGTCCCGCCAGTCGGACAGCGGCATATAGTTGTCGATGCCGACAAAATCTATGTTCTCATCGGCCCAAAGCGGGTCGAGGTGGAAATACCGGTCTCCGGTGCCGTCTTGCGGCTGATACCCGAAATACTCGGTCCAGTCTGCGGCATAGCCGATCTTAGTTTCCGGCCCCAATATCGCGCGTACTTCCGCGGCCAGAGACCGCAGCCCCGCAACTGCAGCGAAACCAGACGCGCCGCGGATTTGCGTTAGCCCGCGCATCTCGGACCCTATGCAGAAGGACTCCACGCCGCCCGCCGCCTTGCACAGGGCCGCATAGTGCAGAATGAACCGCCGTAATCCCCATTCACTTGGGCCGCGATAGGCCATTTTGCTGCCGCTGGTCGAGAAATGTGACGCGCGCGCTGTACCAAAGAACGCCGCCACCTGCGCATCCGCATCGGCAGTTTGATCCGGCGAGCCTGGCCGTCCCGGAGCAACATCCAAAGTGATCCGCCCACGCCATGGCAAATGCGGCTGATCCGGCGCATCGGACCACGGATCAGGCAGGCCGTTGCCCTCGGACTGCTCCATCAGAATGAACGGGTAAAACATAACCCGTTTGCCCGAGTTCTTCAGGTGCCGGATCGCCTGCACTACGGCCGCATCAGCCGGTGTGCCGCCATAAACCGGACGCCCATCCTGCCATTTCACCTGCCCCGCCGCAGTTCGGGACAGACCTGAAACACTCCAGGGCATGTTTGCGCCCTCGATATTCTTGCGTTCAACCTTGGGGCGGATCTGGCATTCTCCGCAGCGCAAATCATCGCCGAACCACGACACGATCAACGAAGCCGCCTCGCAGCCCGGCAATTCCTGGCCGAGCGCCCGCGTCGAGGTCACCAGATCGGACTTGCCCGATGGTGAATTGACATTCGCCGCCCAACTGCGCCCCCGGCCCTTGGTGTAATTAACCTGAGATGAAGCCAGCGCGTATTCACCCGTACCCGGCATCAAGGCCACCCCCTTGATGATCCGTGACAGCGCGTCCGCCGCATCCGGCATCTCTTCTTGTTCCTGCCGCACCACCTCGAACGAGAATTGCGGCACGCGGTTGCCAAAGGGGCCCAGCGCCAGATCTTCGATCACCACATAAGCCGTGCCGCGATAGGCGGGCACCGTGCCTGCCCCTTCGACCGCTTCAATGAGCGGGTCGGGCAATTGCTCGTGATCGCCGCGATATATCCGCATGTTCAGCGTTCGGCGCTCGACCTCTTCACCATCGGCCCAGACACGCGTGATATCCGCAACCTGTCCCGCGCCCACCGCAATCGCCAGAGACACCGAATAGCTGTAGCTATGCGTGGTTGTTGTTGTCGTCACTTCAACGGGCTTGGGTTTCCCCTTGCCTCCACCGCCACCGCCTGATGTTTGCGTCGTCGTCGAGGTCGATCGGGTTTCCAGAAAGTCCGAGGCCCAGATGACCTGTCCTCCAACTCGCATCCGGCCGTAGACCGTCGCGACGGTCGCACCCTCACCGGTTTCGGTGAGACGGAAACGATCCAGACGCCCGGTCTCGACCACCTCGCTGCCGCCGCCCATTACGGATTGGCTGGCCATCAACCGGTTGTCTATCACCCGCCCCAGCGTCGCCCCGACCGCGCGGCCAATCACCGCCGTTGACAGGCCCGCAACCGAGCCCCCGATCGAACCACCTATTGCCGCACCTGCAGCAGACAGAACTATTGTGGCCATCAGAAATCCTCCAGCGGGAATTCGAAACAAGCGACCACGCGGCGACGCCAAGGCTCGCTCAGTGTGTTTTCAACAACACCATGCCCGGTATAGGCGTGGATGAATCGCATCGGGTCTTGGGCGCTGACAATGCCCAGATGCTTTGCCACTGCCGCATCCCGCATCCGAAACAGCAATACATCCCCCGGGGCCATGTCTCCGGGCGATTTCTCGATCAGATGACGGCGGGCCGCAGCCCACATGCGTTCCTCGCCCTGCGGCTCGGACCAGTCCATGCTATAGACCGGCACTGTCTCGGGCTCATGCCCGACCACATCGCGCCAGACCCCCCGCAAAAGACCCAGGCAATCAGCCCCGGCACCCCGAACCGAGGCCTGATGGATATAAGGCGTACCCAACCATTCGCGCGCCTCATCCACGATATCTTGTTTTGCACGCATCATCGCCTGCTCCCCCCTTTGTGTTGGCTGCTGCGCTTGGGTACGGCCATAACCCAGTCCTCGTGCGGCAGGTCGGGGAAGCCCTGAAAGTTCAGCATGTTGTCGAACTTCAACCGACAAGTGGTCATGCGCTTGTCACACCCGGCGGTCAGCTGGACCCGGTCCCCCACCGCCAGCCCTCCGCCAATCGCCGACCACAACGTGACCTCGCGACCGTCCTTGGCCTGTTCATCCAGCTTGATCGAGGCCCAAAGGCCTTGTGCGGCACCATCCAGCACATCCAGCCTGCCCCGTTCAAACCACCCCGCATCCGAGCTTTCCGCGCCGCGCAGACGCAACGCAGCGCCGTCCAGCGCAACAATTTCGGCCTCGGCGCGGTAGCCCGGCGTGTCCAGCGCAAAACGGCAGGCTTTATCCCCCAGTACCGCCGTACAAGGTTTCTGATAAATCCGCCCCAAAGGCCGGTTCAGCAGATCGGTCAGCCCCCGCAATTCCGCATGAAACGCCCCACCGGCGCGGCGCAATTCGCCAATCGAGCCGCGAAACTGCAGCATCCGCTGTTCGGAGTCGGTCCAATTGACAAGCCAGGCCCGCACTTCGGCCCCGTCAAACCGACCGGCCTCGATATCTTCTTCGCGCACCGAGGCATCAGACAGCGCGCCCATCGCCTCGGTATTGTCGATCGACAGACCGGTTGCCTGCTCGATCGCGGCGGCGGTCAGACCGGTGCTGGCCTTGAAGGCGAGCCCATCAAAGTTCAGTTCCATGTCGTGATCGGTGAAGCCGAATGTCTGCCCGTCACTGCGCGTGATCGCCCAGCAACGACAGGTCGTGGTCAGCCCGCTTTGCAAATGCGCCTGCAGCGCCTGTTTGTCCCCGCTCATCAGACCCGCACCTCGACCACCGGCACATTCGGCACATCGCCTGCCTGAAAACTGGCCACGCTGGTCTGGATCTTGTCGGTATCGAACCGTACCGGCACATCGAACTCGAACCCGGAGGTGATCTCGACCTGTTCGGGTGGCGGCGCAGTAAACGTCACACGCCCGGTCGCCAGATCGACCTCAAAGTCCACGCCCTCGTGCTGTGCGTCCTGATCCAACCCCAGCGTCACGGTTCCCAGCACCGGCTTCAGAATTGGCCGCACATAACTGAACCCGCCCGAGCTGTAGGTCTTGATCAGCTGAAACACTGTGGTCTCGCCATCCCCCCGCGCGATCACCTGATCGCCTTTGTCGACCTCAGCCGTCGCCGCACCCGATTTGAAGTCCGACCAGTCCTTCCAGCGAAAACCAAACATCTGGCCCTGTCGCGCCTCAAAAAACGAGATCAAAGTCTCGATATCATCCAGCGACCGCATCCCCAGCCCGGCGTCGTAGCGCCGTCGCGAATGCGCCCAGGGCGTGTTGCGCTCTTCGAACCCGTTGGCCAGCGTCACAATATCCGTGCGCCGTTCCGGCCCACCGACCGAGCCAAAGCTCAGGCTGGCGGGAAATCTCACCTCGTGGAAATTCATCGCCTGCTCCCCTTATCTGTTGCGATTGCCGCGGCCCAATGCGCGGCTCATCTGCGCCGCGATCTGGCCTTGAGAGCGGCGGAACCCCTGCACATCCGGTGTTGAGATATTCATCACCACGTTGACCGCTCGCCCGCCGCCCTGCGTCCGCACACCCAGCTTGCCATCGGCCCCGCGCGCTAGCGGCATGATCGCCTCGGGACCCGCCTCACCCATCAACCCGGTGCCGCCTCGCATCGGGAACATGGTCGGGCTGCTAACGACCCCACCATTGGCAAACGGCATCACACGGCCCTGAGAAAAACTGCCGCCATCGGCAAAGGGCAGTATCCCCTGCACCAAGCCACCCACCCCATTGGCAAGCATCCCGCCGAAATGATCCGTCACCGGTTTGATCGCCGCCGAATACGCCGTGCGGATCATCGAGTTCTTCAGCACATCCAGCGCCCCCGACAGGTTCATCCCATCCAGCACCACGCCATCAAAAGCCTTGCGCAACCCGCCCGACATGCCACGCTCCAGCGTAGCCACATCCTTTCCGGTCTCTTCAAACGCGGCCTTGATCCGTCGCATCTGGCCATCAAATGCCGAGGCCATGGTCGCCGCATCGCCCAGCGCGTCACCCAGCGCCTCTCCCCGCTCCTGCAGGTCGTCAAAACCATCACGATCCGTCATTACGCTCTCCTTGTGTCTTGTCCGGATAGGCCGCGAGCAGCGCATCCAGCCCTGACCGGTTCATCGCCGGCATCCCCGCGCACTGCCCCAGCATCAGCCGCAGCTCAGCCGGGGTCAGACGCCAGAACTGATCCGGCGTCAGGCGAAGGCCGAGGAACCCGGCCCGCATCAGCACGGGCCAGTCGAACCCACTCACTCGGGCACCATGAAGGCGCGCGCCAGCAACTCGGCTGCCGCCTTGGCCCCCGCCATCGGCCCGCCTGCAATCTCGACATGCAGCAGATCATCGCGGGTCACCTGAGACCCGCCGCCGCGCAGCCCGGCAACAAGCAACGCCAGCACATCGCCGCTGGAATACGCGCCACCCTCGAACCGCTGCACCAGCTCGACCAGAGATCCGGCCTGCAGCTCCTGTTCCAATTCCGCCAAAGCGCCCAAAGTCAGCTTGAGCACCCGCTGCTCCCCATCGATGGTCAGCGCCACCTCGCCCGTCCACGGATTGGCCATCAGAGCGCTGTAAAGCTCAGTGCACCGGCGCTTGCCATGCTCATCTCATAGGTCGCCTCACCGTTATGCGAGCCCGCATATTCGATGCTGCTGACCTGAAACGGGCCTTCGACAATGCCGAAATCGGGGATGATCACCTGAAAACCGGGCGTCTCACCGTCAAAAAACAGCTGGCGCGCACGCTCATCTGTGCCCGCATCCTTGAACACGCCCGAGCCCGAAATCGCGGCCGATTTGACCCCGGCCCCCGACAGCAACTCGCGCCACCCGCCCTGACTTTCCAGGCTGGTCACATCCACACTTTCCGCGTTGAAACTGATCCGCGTGGCGCGCAGGCCCGCGATGGTCTCGAACAGGCCGGTGCCGTTCATATCCACTTTGACCAAAAGGTCTTTTCCGTTCTGGGAAGCCATATGCTCTCTCCGTTGATTGCTTAGTCGTCTTCCACGCGGGCGCGGAATCTCAGATCGATCTGGCGGATCGCGCCGCCAGTTCCCGTGCGCCGGGCGCTAGCGCGTTCGAACCACAGCCCCACCAGATGGCCCCGGTCCAAGCTCAGCGCCGCACCTTCCAGCGCGTCACACACCGCGCCCGCCAATGTCTTGGCCGCACTGAAGCCCGCCGCCTCGGACACCACCGAAACCGTGAACCGGTGCAATGCGCCCGCCCCCGACCGGTCCGAGGCGTCCCGCACCTCCTCCGGCCCGAGCGTCACATAGGTCTGAGGCAGCACCCCCGGTGGCACCGCGTCATAGATCGCACCGCCTGACAGGGCGCTTACCTGCACATCCCCCAAAAGCTGTTGAAACACCGCCGCCTGCAACGCGGCTGCAACGCCATAGCTCATGCCGCCACCTCTTCATCTGCAAAACAGGTCAGGTACTGGCCGCGCGGGTCACGCTCGGCCACGGCGCGGATCACAAACCGGCGCGTCCCTTCGGCAAACCGCTGATCCGGCGCAGGCCGCATCGAGGACCCCTCGGGCGCGCCGCGCACCACGATCCGATACCCAACCCGCGACACCGAGGCGCCACCAACCGCCCGCTCCGCACCGCTGCGTGCCGTCACCTCGGCCCAAAGCGAACCCAGCGCAGTCCAGGTCTCGGTATACCCCCCCGCGCCGTCCGCGCTGCGCACCGGAGCCTCCAGCACCAGCTTGCGGTTCAATCGCGGCGCGCTCATTGCGTCACCCCTGCCCCGAAGCGCACAGTTCGATAACGCTGGATCAGACTGGTGACACCAAATGGCATGCACCCCGCGCCCAGCGCCGTCTCATCGCGGTATTCGTAGTAATGCGCCGCCAGCAGCAGCACCGCTTGCCCCAGATCAGCGGGCAGCCCGCCCCAATCCGCAGCCATTCCAGCCGTGAATACAATCTTCACCGAACCACCGATCTGCACCTTGGGCAAACAAGACCCCGCCGGACGCAACCGAGGGCGCTGCGCATCGCGCTCCAGCCGGAAGGTCGCCGAATCCAACGCGGTCTCGGCCCCAGCCGCATCCGTCAGCGTCACAGCGCCAATTGCACCCACAGGTGCCACTGGCAGCACCTCGCCCGCCGTGTCGCGCCAGCCATTCAGGCTCCACGAAAAGTCCCGTTCGATCAGCACCTTACCGGTGCGCGCCTCAATCGCTGCAATGGCCGCACGCAGAAAGCCATTCAACACCTCGTCTTGCACATTGCCCTCGGCAAAGCCCGTGCCCAGCCGCAGATGCGCCTTGAACTGATCCACCGGCAGCGCCGCATCCGCGATGGCGGTTTCTTCGATCAACATCATCCATTCACTCCGCAATCTCGGACCCCTCCGGGGCCGTATCCTTGGAAAATGACGGGCACGCGCCGCCCCACGTTGCTCGGACGGAGGGGAGCAGCTAGACAACGCGGGGGATCTCACCCCGGCCCGCGCCCGCCGCCCGAGGGGCTTTGCAGCCCCCCGGATCCGCCACCGCTTAGGCGATGCCGAATTTCAGCAGTTTGATTGCAGCAAAATCGCTCACATCACCGCCCACGCGCTTGGTCGCGTAGAACAGGACATGCGGCTTGGCGCTGAACGGATCGCGCAGCACCCGCAGATCGGGACGTTCGGCTATGGTGTAGCCCGACTGGAAGTCACCGAAGGCAATCGAATAGCTGTCGGTTGCCGCATCCGGCATGTCCTCGGCAATCAGCACCGGATAGCCCATCAGACGCGCAGGCTCACCAGCGGCTAGGCCATCCGACCAAAGGAAGCGGCCATCGCTGTCCTTCAGCTTGCGGATCAGACCCGCGGTTTTCGAGTTCATCACGAAAGTGCCGTTCACCCGGTACTGCGCGCCCAGCGCATAGACCACGTCCACAATCGCATCCGCATCGACGCCACCATCAATGCCCGACGCGACATAACCCAGGCTATCCCAGCCCCAGCTGCCGTTTTCCATCGTGCGGTGGGTCAGGATACCCTTGGGCTTGTCCACACCGTCGCCATTGATAAACGCCGCTGCCTCGGCGCGAGCAAACTTGTCGGCGATACGACCGGCCAGCCAGCCTTCGACGTCAAACGCACTGTCATCCAACAGACGCTGCGACGCCTTGGGCAGCGCGCTCAGCTCGTGCAGCGGGATCGAAATCCGATCAATCGATGGGGTCGAGGTCTCAGCCGTGGCCGAGTTCTCATCCGCCCAACCCGCGCCCACATCGGTGTGGTCGATCAGCACATCGAACGAGTTCGCCTCGACATTCACAACTGACGCAATCGAACGGATCGAAGCGGTCGAATTCAACACCGACTTGATCATCTCAGCCGTCTGCGGATCGACCAGATAGCCACCGTCGCTGTTCACCGCCGTCGAAAGCGACTTGGCCTCGATCTCCAGCCCGCGCAGCCCATCATCTTCGCCCGAACGCACATAGGCATCGAATGCCTTCTGATGCGGGGCGCCTTCTTCGATCGATGCCGCAAGGTGCGGACGCGCCGCGATGGTTGATTTACGATCCAGCATGGTCAGTCGCTCTTCTGTCTGTTGCAGTTTGATTTTAACTTCAGCCTTCAGGCCCTTGAATTCATTCACGAAGCCAGCCATCGCCTGCTTCACCTCCTGAACCAGGGGCGCACCCTCTCCGGTCAAGGCCGGGGTCTCGGTCTTGCTCATCAGCACTTCCTTTTTGGGTGGGTATTGAGGCGCGCTAGGTCCGCGCCAGCTCCTGCCGGGCGTCGTTGAACACCTCGGCAATACTGCGCCAGGTGTTTTCAACGTCGGGCTCAACGCCCTTCGCCGCCACCCGCGCACTGGGCAGCATCGGGAAGGTCACCAGCGACACCTCCCATAGCTCCAGTTCCGTCAGGACCCGCTGGCCCTTGTCATTCTTCACGGCCCGCTTGGTGCGATAGCCTATCGACAGGCCATCCATAGCGCCCGCCCGGATCAACTCGGCCGCCTCACGGCCCTTTTGCGTGCTCTCCAGCAGACGCCCCTTGACCCACAGGCCCTTGTCGTCCTCGCGCACCTCGTCCCAGACGCCGATTGGCTGCGCCGGATCGTGCTGCCACAGCATCTTGACCCGCTGACCCGCCTTGGACAGCCCGTCAAGCGAGCCCCTATACGCCCCGCGCTGCACCACATCGCTGCCCTGATCGACCTGCCCGAACAGGCTGGCATACCCTTCGATCACCGCATCGTCGGTCACCGACAAGCTGTCTCCGAACTGTGCGAATTTATGCTCCAAATCCATGAACTTCTCCATGTAACCCACTGACATTACGGCGCTACCACCAGTAACGACTGAAACGCCTGCGCCAAAATCACCGCCGCCACGCCGTAAACCGTCAGCCACAACCGCTTCTCCAGTCGCTCCATCATCTCTTCGATCTGATCCAGCCGCCGACACAGGTGGGCGTGCTGGATCTCGGCCACCCGCTCATGCGCGGCCAGACGCAGGCCCGGCGCGCAGTCGAACGGAGGATACCCGTCACCCATCGCCACGCTCCGGCAGCCCCAGCAACGCACGTTTTTCCGCATCCGTCAGGAAATCGGCACCGTTGACCCGCGCCCATTGCGCATCGCGTTCCGCCGACAGCGCGGGCACCTGATCCAGATCCGGCTTCAGCACCAAATCCTCACCCGAAAAGCCCGCCAGCCACTCGGACATCGCCGCCGCCACCCGCGTCACCAGAGGCAATACGGTCAGGCGATAAAACGCCCGGTTGGCCTCCTGATAGTTCGAATAGGTCGCGTCGCCTTGTATCCCCAGCAGCATCGGCGGGACCCCAAATGCCAGCGCGATCTCGCGGGCGGCGGCTTCCTTGGTCTTTTGAAACTCCATATCGGACGGAGAGAACCCCATCGGCTTCCAATCCAAGCCCCCTTCCAGAACCATCGGACGCCCGGCATTGCGTGCCCCGCGATAGTTCTGCTCGATCTCATCCGACAAACGCCGGAACTGATCCTCGGCCATCACCCCATGGCCGTCACCCTTCCACACCAGCGCCCCCGAAGGCCGCGCTGCATTGTCCAACAACGATTTCGACCACCGAGACGCGCTGTTATGCACATCAATCGCCATCGCCGCCGCCTGCATCGGCGAAAACCCATAGTGATCGTCCTGAGGGTGGAACGACTTGATATGACAGATATTTTCCGCCGCAAACCGATGCTTCTTGCCGCCTACAGCGTAGTCATACGCCTTGGGCCACCCATCCGCCCCCGGCACCACGCTCATCCGGTCCGAGCGCAAGACATGTAGCTCAACCGGCAGCCCTTCCTCGGCCTGCACTGCCTCAACATAGGCATTGCCCGACAGCAACAACTGCCCAAACAGAGCTTCCATCAACTCCGCCCGCCCCTGCGCCGCATTCGGACGGCGCATCAGGGACAGGATCGGATGGGTATCATAGCGCTGAGCCTGATCCTGCAGCACCAGTGGCAAGGCCGCCGCCGCCTCGGCAATCAGTTTGACGGATCGAAACCCCACCGGGTTCCCCGAAAACCCTGTCCGCGTCAGCGACATTGCATCCCTGGGGCTCCACGCCACGCGCCCGCCCGTCTGCCACGCCACCACAGGCCCCGCCGCGCTCGCCTTCGCCTCGGGCGTTGCCTCAGCCGATCCACGACGCAAGAAATCGAATACCATCTGTGCTCCTTTCTGCCGCCGCTCTGCCCGGCTTGTTGAAAGGAGTTATGACGGAAAGAAGTTTAAGGCTTGGGAATAGGGCGTACGGGAGTTGGGCAACGGATACATGACGTGAAATCGAACTAGAGCGAATTCAGAGAGTTCACCGTAAAACCACTGCTCGCACGCATTCAATCTAGACGCGAAGATTCTGTTCGAATACTCCTGAAATATAACTTTATGGTTTTCAAGAATGTAGTGAGGTTTCATGAATTTAACCAAAGCAATCGTACCGGTCTTGCTTTTAGCAGTGTCGGGATGTTTCGGACCAAATTTGGATTACGGCGCAGAACCAACGACCTTCAAGTATACCGAAGCCGGAACCTCAGGCTTAAATCCAGTCAGACCCTACCCGACACCCGAAGACGTTTGCCAAATCATCAGTGAAAATCGAGAGATCCGCGAACCCGTCAACGATGGATCTTTTTTGATTGCTTGCCCAAAGCACGAACGCGGCGCAATCAGCGACAGGCAAAGCGAAGGCGCGCAAGTGATAGCTCACGCGCGACACTGGACAATACTGTCTGTACCTGCTCGCTAGTGCCACATTTTGCTACTTAACAGCACTTAAACTGGGCAGTGAAACTGCTATAGCGCCCGCACCCAAGGCCGCCGATAGACCCCCGCAGGCTCCACAACCAACTCATGCAACGCAGAGACTAACGGGTCGACCGGGTCGGGCGAGCCCTGACCCAGACTCTAGCTTGGCTGATTGCAAGATTCAGAAGTTTGTTCAACCGATAGCCTAAATCCTTTGCAATCACCGCCAAGTTCTTGTGATTTCGTGCCACGGCAATTGTCTGCGTTTCACATGCCCCCACGTGTGCTTCAAATTGAAGAGGCCACCCGATGACTGAAAACGAACCTGCACCGTCCGGACACTCCGATACGAACAATAACTGGACCAAGGAACCTACTGCTGCCGACAAACACGTCTACGAGGTGTTTGCCTCCAACGTGGTCGTTCTTGTGCAGCTGCTTGATGACTACAAAACCATGATGTCGCCGGATGTCCACGCAAGGCTGTTTTCTTCGCTGCTGACGTTGTCGAGGTTGCTCGGCGAATACGAGGACAGTTGGAATCAAGAGTACCCAACGTCCTGAACCTGAATGCGCCCAGCGAAAGAGCAGCCCTTAAGGCGAAATATGATTGTTTGTAGAGCAACCCTCAAAGTGCTCACAAACTCCGCACCCTGGGCCGCCGAAACGCCCCCGCAGGTGCCACAACTAACTCATGCAGCGCCCAGACCAACGCGTCGACCCGGTCGGGTGAGCCCTGCCCTTCGAACCCGCGCGCGGTCATCTGGCACATCTGCTCCTCTAGCGCATCCAGCCCGGCCACATGGCTTACCCGCCCCTGTTCGTACAGCGCCGCCACAGGCTCAGCCCGCGCGACCTTGCCGCGTGACGCCCGCACCGCGCGATAAGGCACCAGAGGGTCCACCTGCCGCACGACCTCTTCCACCAGTTGCCCGCCCTGATTGACCTCGGCCACCAGCCGTTCGGCCCCGAACTCATCCATCGCGTCAATCGCCGCCTGCGCCCAGCCCGCCGGGCCAACACCCTGCACCGTCCGGTCAGCCAGCACATAGGCCTGCCAGTCCTCGGGCGGCCCCTCTAGCTGAGCACCAACGACCACGATCCCGCAAGCATCTGCATCCGCCCTCGCCGTTACTGCCGGGTCCAGTGCCACGACGATGCGGTCCAGCGTAGGCACCCGCGTACAGCGCGCCGCCTCCAGCATCGAACCCGTCCACAACGCGCCTTCGGCATCCGACAGCAACACCCCGTCTAATTCCTGCCGCCCCAGCCGCGTGCCTGCATAGCGCGCGCGTACCTCTTCCAAAAAGGAACCCGCCAGATTGGCCCGGTTCGCCTCGGTCGGCGCGTGGGTCTGCACCGTGGACGGAGACGCCAGCAACTCCTTCAAAACCTTCACATTGCGCGGCGTCGTGGTCACACAGACCCGCGGCCGTTCCCCCAGCCGCAGCGCAAATTGCAACATATCCCAGGTCTCGCCCGCCTTCTTCCACTTGGCCAGCTCATCCACCCAGGCCGCATCAAACTGCGGCCCCCGCAGCCCCTCGGGATCATGCGCCGAAAACGCCTGCGCCTCGGACCCGTTAGGCCAAACCAGCTTGCGTTCAGACGCCTTCCAAACAGGCCGCCGATCCGGCGGTGAACACTGCAATATCCCGCTATCCCCAAAGATCATCACATCGCGCACCTGATCAAATGTCTCACCGACCAGAGCCACACGACACGCCTGCCCCCGATCCAGAGGCAAAGACCCCTCGACCACCGACCGCACCCATTCGGCCCCCGCCCGCGTTTTACCGGCCCCGCGCCCGCCCATGATCACCCACGAGCGCCAGTCACCCTCGGGCGGCAACTGATGCGGCAGCGCCCAGAACTCGAACAGGAAAGGGAGGGCACACAGCCCCCCCTCCCCGATCTCACTCAGAAATCTGTCCTGCACCGCAGCAGGCGCGGAGGCGAGCCAGCCTGCACCCGATCTCAGATCGTGCCCGATCAAGGTCGAGCGCATAGCCCCCTTGGGCAATTCCGGCTTGTCTGTGATGTTGTTCGACAAAGCTTGTCTCCACTTTCTGGCAACTGCGGATCAGCCCCTCTAGCTGACCCAGTTGCTTGCCTGTTCCGGCAAGGTTTGCATCCTCCCCGGCACCGATCTGTTTTCGCAGTTCTTCCGCTGCTTGGCGCAGATCGCGAATGGATCTTTCGAGCGACTGCAACAAATCAGCCGTCTGAGAAATCCGCTCTTCCGGGGTAATCAAAGTCATGTTTGCCTGTGACCTCATGCGTGAGTTTTTCCGCACGAGAGAAACGAAAAACGACCGCCGGGTCGCCCCGGGGCCGTTGCCCACCTCTTCTAGCATGACATAATTCATACCAAGAAAAGCGCGCAAAGTCAATTTGTTACGCAACGCGGACGCAACACCCGGCGTCCGATCCGTTAACGATCAGCCCCGCATGACCTCAAGAAACGCAGCGCTTACGATCAAAGCCGCACCCAATGCTTCTCTCATCCCAAACGGCTCGCCCGAGAAGACCGCCGCCGAGATCAGGCCCACCACAACTTCGCTCATCAGCAGTAGACCAACGCGTGCCGGGGTCAGCTTGGTTGCGGGCCAAATCGTCAGAAAAAACATCGGCAAGGTGTACAGGACCGACAGCAACGCGACCGGGCCGATACGTATTACCATCTCGCCGACTGCCTCTGATGACGCCAAACCGCCGCCGAATGGAAGGCTCAGCAGAGACAACACCAAAGCGCCTGAAACAAAGGCAAAAACCTGCCCCGGAACAGAAATACCGGACGTCCGATAAAGCCCCAGCGATCCCATCGCCCAAGTGATACCCGAGATCAGGGCCAGCCAGTCTCCAGCATTGCGCGGCCAGGGAAACCCCTGTTCTCCGCCAAGCACGATGAACATGCCACCCAGACCGCAGAGTAAGCCCAGCACGCGCGCCGGGCCAAGACGCTCACCCAGAAACACCATTCCAAGGATCGTTCCCCAGACCGGTGTCAGATAGAACAGCAGGATTGACCGGACGACATCTGTGTAAACCAGACTGATGGTAAACAAGCTGAACGCAGCACCGGTGAACATCCCGCTGAAGATCAGCCCGCGCCAATCTTTCAAAAGCGCTTGCCGTTCGCGCATCAGGAAAGGCGTCAGTACGATCAACGCCGAGGTGTACATCACAATACCCGGCCATGGGCCATCCAGTCCTTGGTCGACAAAGTAGCGAACCGGAATCCAGTACAGCCCCCACATCATCCCGCCGATGACAAGGGCGACGCTGGCGGTCCTCAAATCCGCTCCGTGTAAAGCTCTGAATGTCATGACCCGACTCATAAAACCTTCCGAACCGTATCTGGCAAACGCGCAACCCGCGCAAGCTTATCGCCGACACGGCGCTTGACAATCGCGACCGCAAGGCGCATGTGCCCCTCAAACAGCGCTAACGCGTGAGCACGTGGGCGACACCGCCCCCAACAGCGCCCGATTCACCCATAGTTCCCCATCACGCAGGGTTCTTGACGCGACAACCAGATGCTGCAGGGAACGCCTGCACGTCCTGAGGTTTCGCACAACCCCTGCCGGTCGCGGATGCGGCCCATCACGACTTGCCCGTGGGCCATTGCCTCGGGCTGTAAAGGATAGATATTTGTTCGACTTCGATATGCTGGGCCTTGCGCCCGCTCTAAATGATGCGCTCAAACGCGCCAACTTCACTCAACCGACCCCGATCCAGAACCAGGCGATCCCGCTGGCCCTGAATGGTCACGATATCCTTGGCCTCGCCCAGACCGGTACAGGTAAGACATTGGCCTTTGGCCTGCCGCTGATCGACCATCTGCTGGCCCAGCCCGGCAAGCCCGATCCCAAAACCGCCAAGGCGCTGATCCTTGCGCCCACCCGCGAGTTGGTCAACCAGATCGCCGACAGCCTTCGCAACTTGACCAAGAAAACCAAGATCCGCGTCGCGACCGTGGTTGGCGGTCAGTCGATCAACAAGCAGATCATGTTTCTGGCGCGCGGCACCGATATTCTTGTCGCCACCCCCGGTCGCCTGATCGACCTGATGGATCGCGGTGCAGTTAATCTGGGTTCAGTCAAGCACCTCGTGCTGGACGAGGCTGACCAGATGCTCGATATGGGCTTCATCCACGCCCTGCGTCGGATCGCGCCGGAACTGGGCACGCCGCGCCAAACCATGCTGTTCTCAGCCACCATGCCGAAGCAAATGGAAGAGCTCAGCCGTGCCTATTTGACCAACCCGCAACGGGTGCAGGTCTCGCCCCCCGGCAAAGCAGCCGACAAGATCACGCAGTCGATCCACTTTGTTGAAAAGCCTGCAAAACCCGCCAAACTGCGCGAGATCCTCTCGGCTGACATGGACGCGCTGACGTTGGTCTTCTCCCGCACAAAACACGGGGCCGAAAAGCTGATGAAGGGGCTTGTCGCCGATGGCTACAATGCAGCCTCGATCCACGGCAACAAAAGTCAGGGTCAACGCGACCGCGCGATCAAGGCCTTCCGCGCCGGTGAGGTCAATGTTCTGGTCGCCACCGATGTCGCCGCGCGCGGCATCGATATTCCGGGCGTGGCCTATGTGATCAACTACGACCTGCCCGAGGTACCGGACAACTATGTCCACCGCATCGGCCGCACCGCTCGTGCAGGCCGCGAGGGCGAGGCCATTGCCTTCTGCTCGGCGGAAGAGGTCGACCTGCTGCGTCAGATTCAGAAGCTGATGAAGATCGAAATCCCGGTCGCCAGCGGTGAGATGCCTGAAGCAATCTCACCAAAGAAAACTCCGCGCCGCCCAAGCAACCGCCGTCGCGGCCCGAAACCTCAGCACTCTGGTGCGCCAAAACCGGGCGGTCAGAAACGCCGCCGACCGCGTCGTGCGAAAGCGGCCTGAATAAGAAACGGCCCGGTCGATTGACCGGGCCGTTGCTTTATCGGGGTCAGAGCTTCGTGTTGTACAAGTCGGACAAAGTGCCGTTTCAAACCTGTACAACACGGACGATTGAATCAGTTCCCGGAATTCCGCTCAGCCTCGATCTCACGCCACTTTGCGACGTTGCGATTGTGCTCTTGCAGGGTCTCAGCAAAGGCATGACCACCGGTTCCGTCCGCAACAAAGAAGATGAAATCCGTGTTGTCAGGTGCCACTGCAGCCTCAAGGCTCGCGAGACCCGGATTGGCAATCGGGGTGGGTGGCAGCCCTTCGATGACATAGGTGTTCCAAGGCGTCGCACGGCGCAGTTCGCTTTGCCGCAAGCCGCGACCCAAAGTACCCTGCCCTTTGGTTACACCATAGATCACCGTCGGGTCTGTCTGCAGCCTCATACCTTGGTTCAGACGGTTAACGAAAACGCTGGCTACCTGGCCACGCTCTTCCGGCTGACCTGTTTCTTTTTCGATGATCGAAGCCAAAATCAGCATCTCTTCGGGGCTGTTCAGAGGTAAATCATCCTGACGCCCCTCCCACGCCGCGTTGATTCTAAGCTGCTGTTTTTCCTGCATTTCAGCAAGAATTGCATTCCGATCTTCACCGGGTCTGACCTCATAACTGTCAGGGGCCAACATCCCTTCAGCGGGCAATTCGGCTACTTCGCCGGTTAGCAAATCCATCGCCTTCAGCGACTCGACAATCTGCCAACTGGTGACGCCTTCAGCTAACGAGATGCGATAACGCGTATCCGCCTCACCGCGTTTTTCTGCATAAACTTCCGGGGCGTCCTCTTCGCCGATCACAAAGGAAGCCACCTCATCAAAATCCAGAGTCGCCGGGTTCAGTTCCCGCACGCGGGTCTGCATACGGGTCACACCAATGCGGTATTCAATCTCGGTCCCGCAAGTGCTGGCGCCGCTATGAGTTATGTCGTCGACGATTTGCTCCATCGACGCGCCTTCGCGAACCAGAAAGCTACCCGCTTTCAGCTGCTGAGATTTGTCTGTGTAATCAGCAGCTAAGCGGAAAATCAACCCGCTGCTGATCGCACCCTGATCCTCCAGATCACGGCTAACCCTTGTCATGTTAGAGCCCGGCTTTACCTGCAAACAGATCGCAGTTTCTAGGGGACCTTCGGACTTGTATTGCGACTGCCCCCACAGGACGACACCGCCCATCAGGAACAGCCCAACGATCAGTATTGTCAACGCGTTCGAAGCGAGCGCTCGCCACATTTAGTTGACCTTTCCGAAGATCACACTTGCATTGGTGCCGCCGAAGCCGAACGAATTTGACAAGGCCACGTTGATCTCACGCTCGCGCTTGGCATTCGGGGCCAAATCGATCGGAGTTTCAACTGCTGGATTGTCCAGATTGATCGTCGGTGGTGCAACCTGATCGCGGATCGCAAGGATAGAGAAGATCGCCTCAATCGCGCCAGCGGCGCCCAGCAGGTGACCAGTGGCCGATTTGGTCGAAGTCATCGTCGCGTTGCTGGCGTGATCCCCCAGCAGGCGTTCTACCGCGCCCAGCTCAATCGTATCCGCCATGGTCGAGGTCCCATGCGCGTTAATATAATCCAGATCCTTCGGCTCAAGCCCCGCACTACGCAGCGCTGCTTTCATCGAGCGTTCGGCCCCATCGCCATCCTCGGACGGCGCGGTGATGTGATAAGCGTCACCCGACATGCCATAGCCCAGAACCTCGGCGTAAATCTTGGCACCGCGCGCTTTGGCGTGTTCGTAATCCTCAAGAACTACAATGCCTGCACCTTCGCCCATGACGAAACCGTCGCGGTCGATGTCATAGGGGCGGCTCGCTTTCTTCGGATCATCGGCGTATTTGGTCGACAGCGCCTTGCAGGCGTTGAAGCCGGCGATACCGATTTCGCAAATACAGCCCTCGCCGCCACCTGCGATCATCACGTCTGCATCCCCGGCGCGGATGATGCGGCTGGCATCACCGATCGCATGAGCACCGGTCGAGCAAGCAGTCACGACCGAGTGGTTCGGCCCTTTGAACCCATGACGGATAGAAACCTGCCCCGAGGCCAGATTGATTAGCGCGCCCGGGATAAAGAACGGAGAAACCCTGCGCGGACCTTTGTCGCGGATCAGGTTGGCCGTGTTGGCAATTGATCCCAGCCCACCGATACCGGACCCAATCAGAACGCCCGTGCGCAGGCGGTCTTCTTCGTCTTCGGGCAGCCAATTGGCATCCTTGCAAGCCATCTCGGCTGCAGCGATGGAATATAGGATGAAATCTTCAATCTTGCGCTGTTCTTTCGGCGGCATCCAATCGTCAGGATTAAACGTCCCGTTGGTGCCATCTCCGCGCGGCACTTCGCAGGCATAGGTCGTGGTGACCCCGCTTGCCTCGGCATCAAACTGCGTGATTGGTCCTGCGCCGGATTCTCCATCCAGCAGCCGTGACCATGTTTCCTCGACCCCACTGGCCAAAGGAGTGACCAATCCAAGACCGGTTACAACGACTCTGCGCATGAAGTGCCTCTTGCCTGCTTCCTGTTATGAGAACCGCTCATACCCCGGCCCGGGGTGCGGGGGCAAGAGCAACGGCATATTCTGAACCGGCATCCTTGTGCCGTAACCTGTTCAAATCCTCTGTCAATTGAGTTGAACGATGCCTGAAAAGCAAAAACCCGCCCTTCCTTCAACGGGAAAGGCGGGTCGTCTGGTACTGAAGTTTACTGGAACTCGGCGACTGGCTCGTGTGCCGATTGGGCGACTTCCAATGCTTCGGACAGATCGACGGACTTGCGGAAAAGTGCCCGGCCAACGATCGCACCCGAAATATTCGAGATATAGGCGAGACGAGAGATATCGTCGCTGGTACGCACGACACCGCTGGCTATGATCGGTGTACGCGATTTTTCGGCCAGTCCTGAAATCAGACCCAGCTGCGCCTCGACGTCTTCCATATCGCTATCGATATCGGTCACCAGAATGGCAGCAAGAGGCGTATCCGCGAAAGCTTCGATGAAGGCTTCCGGGGTAAACGCACTTTGGCTGCGCCAACCTTCGGTCATCACTTGCCCTTGCCAAACATCAACCGCCAACACGATCTGGTCGGGATAAAGCTTGGCCAGTTCCTTAACCAACTGCGGGTCCCAGGCCGCAAGTGTGCCAATCACGATTCGACCGGCCCCTTTGTTGATCCAATGTTCAACATGCTCGCGGGTCCGCATCCCCCCTGCCAGCTGCACTGACATTTCAGAGGAGCGAATGATTTCTTCGATCAGTTCGGAATTGGTATCCCGGCCTTCGATCGCGTCAAAATCCGTAAGCTGCATCCATTCCGCTCCAGCCGCAGACCAGCCGCGCGCGGTCTCGACTGGATCTACATGCCAGATCATCGCTTCATCCAGACGCCCCTTGTCCAGCGTAACGCACCGACCGTTCTGCAACTCCATCGTGGGGTAAATCATCATGATTCATATCCTCCGCTGAATCATTCCGTAATTCCACGATAGCATAGAGTCTCAGTTTGCCGCTTTGTTTCACAAGATCGGCAAAGCTCGTCCATTTTGCGGCATCGCACTGCCTAATGCGTTTCACACCCGTGTAGGAGGTCCGTCACGGCGAAACAGATGAACGGGGGTGCCGCGGTATTCAGCTTCGCGCAACAGCTTGTAGCCCAGCTTTTCAGCCAATCGCTGTGAGGCTGCATGGTCCGCGTCGATCAGCGCAACCAACGGGCCCGGAATGATCCGATCGAACCAGTCGTGCGCCGCCTGCGCGGCCTCACACCCGTATCCTTGCCCCTGCATGTCCGGGGCCAGAACCCAGCCGGCTTCGGGAAATCCATCGAAATCATCGCCCAGAGACCGGTTGCCATAGAAGAACCCGGCTTGCCCGATCAGAGTACGATTCGACTGCAGCATCACACCCCATTGACCGAACCCGGTCATCTGCCAATGTCCAGCGTTGCGCAGGAAAGAATCCCACGCCTCGCCGCGCGTTTTCGGGGTGCCTCCGATATGGCGTACAACTTCGGGGTCGCGCCAGATTTCGGCGAACCGGTTGAAATCCTCGGGGCGCATTGCACACAAGGTCAGACGCGCCGTATTGATCATCGGGGTGGATCTTATCATGCCCTTGCCCGCTCAGAAACTTGCCTCAGGTGTCAGAGTGCGGAGCCTCAACGCCTCAAAGCAAGCGCGAAATGTGGCAGAGCATAAAAAAACGGCGCTTCCGTTGCCCGGAAGCGCCGTTTTTGTCTCAGTCAGGTCAGCTTAGGAAGCTTCGCTGATGAATTTGACCGCGTCGCCAAAGGTCTGGATGGTCTCGGCTGCGTCGTCCGGAATCTCGATGCCGAACTCTTCTTCGAACGCCATTACCAGCTCAACGGTGTCCAGGCTGTCTGCGCCCAGATCGTCGATGAACGAGGCGTTTTCGGCAACCTTGTCCTCTTCAACACCCAGGTGCTCAACAACGATCTTCTTTACGCGATCTGCGACGTCGCTCATGTCTATTCCTCATTTCAATTTCAGGGCTGTCCGCCCGGTTCTGCCCTTGCCCGTTCGGGGTGGACTTGTTTTGCCCTTTCCGGGCGGTTTGGGTCCCGGGTCCCCGGGAAATCAGAGAACCGGCCCTTGGACCGGTTCCTGCGCATATGCGCCGCCTATAGCACAGACAACGCACAAGGCAAACGCTTTCGCGCCCACCCTGAATTGCGATTACAACATGGCCATACCGCCATTCACATGCAAGGTGCTTCCGGTAACATAACCTGCTTCAGGGCTTGCCAGATACAGCACAGCGGCTGCGATTTCCTGCGGATCACCCATACGACCGGCCGGAACCTTTAGCAGCAGACCCTTCTTTTGCTCATCCGTCAGCTTCTCGGTCATCGCGGTGGTGATAAAGCCCGGCGCAACCGCATTAACGGTAATGCCACGGGTCGCAACCTCATGCGCCAGCGCCTTGGAAAAGCCGATCATGCCGGCCTTGGAGGCAGCATAGTTCGCCTGCCCTGGGTTTCCGATCGCAGCCACAACGGACGAGACATTGACGATCCGACCCCAGCGCGCCTTCATCATGCCCCTGATCACGCCTTTGCACAGCTTCATCGTTGCGGTCATGTTCACGTCGATCACGCTCTGCCATTCTTCATCCGACATGCGCATGAACAGGTTATCGCGTGTGATGCCTGCGTTGTTCACCAGAATATCAACCGAGCCCATCGCCTCAGCCGCTTGTTTCGGCAGGGCCTCGACGGCTTCGGGATCGCTCAGGTTACACGGCAAGACATGCGCACGATCGCCAAGGCTGTCGGCCAGAGCTTGCAGAGGCTCCACGCGCGTTCCGGAAAGGCCAACAGTTGCACCAGCGTCGTAAAGCGCGCGGGCGATATCGCCGCCAATACCACCCGAAGCACCGGTGATTAGCGCATTCTTACCTGTCAAATCAAACATCTATGTTTCCTCTCTGGCCGCCGAATCCGGCGGCTGTCCCTTGTTCATGCGCCGGGGTTAACGGCTTTTTGTATATCTTCAGGCGTCCCGACCGCTGTGCACGCCAATGCTCGATCGATCTTGCGGATCATTCCCGACAGAGCTTTGCCCGCGCCGATCTCCCACGCTTCGGTCACACCCTGCGCGACCATGTACTGTACGCTCTCACGCCACCGAACCGAGCCGGTGACCTGTTCCACCAGCAACTGACGGATCATATCTGGATCAGCCACAGCTTCGGCGCGAACATTCGCAACCAAAGGCACGGCAGGCGCTTTGATTTCAACCGAGGCCAAAGCCTCTGCCATTACATCTGCCGCAGGCTGCATCAGCGCACAGTGAAATGGAGCACTTACCGGCAACATAATTGCACGCTTGGCACCTTTTTCCTTGGCGATCTCGGCTGCGCGCTCAACAGCGGCCCTTGAACCAGACACAACAACCTGGGTCGGGTCGTTGTCATTGGCTGCCTGACAGACCTCATCTTGCGCGGCCTCTTCCGCAACGGCGCGCACCGCTTCAAGATCGAGCCCCAGAATGGCGGCCATTGCGCCCTCGCCCACCGGCACTGCACTTTGCATCGCCTGCCCGCGCGTCCGCAGCAGGCGGGCAGTATCGGCAACCGTCAAAGCTCCGGCCGCAGCCAGCGCCGAGTATTCACCCAGCGAGTGACCCGCCACATAAGATGCCATTGAAATCGAAACGCCTTCGGCCTCAAGTGCGCGCATTGCGGCCATCGAGGTTGCCATCAGCGCGGGCTGTGCATTCTGAGTCAGGGTCAGCTCTGCGATATCGCCTTCCCAGATCAGATCGCTCAGTTTTTCGCCCAAGGCCTCATCGACCTCATCGAAAACGGCGCGGGCGGCTGGATATGCCTCAGCCAAGGCCTTGCCCATTCCGATGGTCTGGGCGCCCTGCCCGGGGAAAACAAACGCGCGTGTCATTGGTGCCTCTTGCGTGACGTCAGATTTCGGCGGGGTTTAAACTGACAATCGGCGCGGCACAAGCATTGCCTGCGTTCTGCATCAGGACACCTTTACTGTGCATTTCTCTGTCTTGTGTCCACACGGCATCCATTTAACTTACCCTCAATTCAGAAACTCGGAGAGCCAATCGATGCCCCTTACCAACACCCGGTCCAGCTATGGTGGTGTAACCAAAGCATTTCACTGGCTGACCGCGCTACTGATCCTGACGGCTCTGCCGCTGGGCTGGTTCGCGAACCAATTGGCCCATGCGATTTACGATCCGAGCATTCCCACGACCGAGGATGACATCGCCCGCGCCGCCCAGCTGTTTTCACTGCACAAAACCATTGGTGTTACCGTGTTCTTCGTCGCACTGGCCCGAATCCTTTGGGCTGTTACCCAGACGAAGCCGGGCTTGCTGAACGCTGAAAACAAACCCGAGGCCTTCGCCGCCGAAACTGTGCACTGGCTGCTGTACGGCTCGCTTGTACTGGCTCCGCTCAGCGGCTGGATCCACCACGCCGCCACCGACGGCTTCGCGCCGATCCTATGGCCCCTTGGTCAGAACCTGCCGCTTATTCCGAAGTCAGCTTTCCTTGCAGACATCAGCGCCAGCCTGCATTGGCTTTTCGTCTGGGCCCTGGGTGTGGCACTCGTGCTGCACATAGCGGGCGCGCTGAAACACCATGTCGTGGATAAAGACAGCACCCTGCGCCGTATGCTGCCCGGCCAATCGGACGCGCCGGAACCCCCGGCGCAGCACCATTCCATTGTTCCCGCCTTCGCCGCCTTGGCAATCTGGGGCGCGGTGCTGGTCGGAGGTTGGTCCACCGGTGTCTTTGACGACCAGTCCAAAGCATCCGAAGACACGGCCGAACTTGCGCAAGTTCAATCGGAATGGGAGGTCGAAGACGGATACCTGTCGATTACTATCTCGCAATTGGGCAGTCCCGTAAGCGGCGAGTTTGCTGACTGGACTGCAGCGATAGCGTTTGAGGATCCCGCCGAGCCGGGATTGGCCGGTTCCGTCGATGTAACGATTGCCATTGGCTCACTCAGCCTCGGCACAGTCACCGACCAAGCGATGGGTGCGGATTTCTTTGACAGTGCGCAGTTTCCTACGGCTCAATTTAAGGCCGACCTGTTCAAAACGGATGCGGGTTATGAGGCGCGAGGACCTCTGACAATCCGGGACAAATCTATCGATGTCGTCCTGCCATTTACGCTGGAACTGGCCGACGATGCAGCGACGATGTCGGGGAATCTGGAACTCAACCGAATGGATTTCGACGTTGGAACATCGCAACCCACCGAAGATTCGTTGGGGTTCACGGTTATCGTGGCAGTCGAATTGACGGCAGAACGCGACAACAAATAAAAAACCGCCGGGGCGCATAACCCCGACGGTTTCTTTTTGGGATCATGAAGGGATTAGTCGGCCTTCTGTGCCTCGATCGAAATCTTGACCTCGACCTCATCACCCACGAATGGAGCGAATTGGCCCAAATCAAAATCGCTGCGCACCAGCGTTGTGGTGGCGTCAAATCCGGCCCATGGCTTGCCCGCCATCGGGTGTTCACCCACTTGGTTCAGCTTGGCATCCAGAACCACGGATTTGGTGACACCATTCATGGTCAGATCACCGGTGATGTTGGCTGTGTTCTCGCCAGTGACCTCGATACCAGTTGAAGTGAAGGTCACCAGATCACCTTCGGCTGCGCCAAAGAAATCTTCGGTCATGAAGTGATCTTCGCGCGGTTTCCAACCGGTGATCATCTCAACGACCGGCATCGAAACAGTCACGCTCGATGCTGCCGGGTCTTCCTGATCAAACATGATTTCGCCCTCAAAGCCCGAAAACATGCCCGTGGTGGTCGAAAAGCCAAGGTGGTTCCAACTGAAGATGACCTGGCTATGGCTGGAGTCCAAAACGTATTTTTCAGCACTGGCGAATGCTGTGGTCGCCGATACGGCCAAAGCAGCAGCAATAAGGGTGGATTTCATAACAATCTCCGCAATGGTGTTGTTGCAAACCGGGTGGGTTGCTCACCTACGAAAATGTGCCGCCCAAGGGCGGCACACAAGTTTTTTTGATTCACAACTTCTGTTCCTTTTTGAACAGAATAAAAATCAGGCGAAAATTGTTACGTTTTGGCTGAGTTGACCTTTGAGCGCTGAGCCAACATCCGCCGATTCCAGTGGTAGCTTCATCAGCAGGCTTCCGTCTACATCGTACAGTTCGACCTGGTCGTCAGCGAAACGCGCGCCACCCAGCGAGTCGTAGCTGCGGCGCAATACCGTTTGCGGCCGACCGTTTTCGTTTTTCTGCAGAATGCGAACCTCGCGGCGGATTGGGTCAAAATAGGCGTCTGGGCGCGCATCCATCACCTCGATGGTCAGCAGGCTGACGCCAACAATCAGGAACATCAGCGAAGCGACCAACTTGATAGGCCAAACCTCGGCCCCCATAACCGAACCCGGCATCAACCACATCGAAAAGGCCGACACGATCAGAAAGACACCAACGGCACGCAGAAGAAACATCCGAGCCCGCCAATTCGGCGCAAACGTAATCAGAACGGGTACGGATTTATCAAATACCGCAGCAGGCGTCGATTGTTCAAAAGTGTTTGTGTTCATGACGGCCATTGTCTTGCCCTGTCTATGTTTTCCAATCTACCGGGTTCTCCCGGCTTCATGAACAACCTCGGGGCGAAAAGCGTCAGGAATTGGGCGCACCAGTGGAAATAGGGCGACTTCACAAAGGCATATGTGGCAGGGCTTGCCCCGCCCGCTCAAACGTGTATACGGGGCCATCCTTCGCAGGAGTTATGAATCGCGCAGCCTCTCGTGGCAGGGTCGCGAAGGACCATATGGCCCCGCCTTTGAAATGCGCCTTGATATAAACAGGAGTGCACATGCCACTGTATGAGCATGTAATGATCGCGCGTCAGGATTTGTCCAACGCGCAGGCAGAAAGCCTTGTCGAACATTTCGGCACCGTTCTGGCTGACAACGGCGGCAACGTCGTCGAAAGCGAGTACTGGGGCGTCAAGACGATGGCTTACAAGATCAACAAGAACCGCAAAGGCCACTATGCCTTCCTGAAAACCGATGCCCCTTCGGGTGCGGTTCAGGAAATGGAACGCCTGATGCGCCTGCATGATGACGTGATGCGCGTTCTGACCATCAAGGTCGACGAGCATGCCGAGGGCCCCTCGGTCCAGATGCAGAAGCGCGATGAGCGCGAAGGCCGCCGCGAGCGCCGCTGATCAACGCCTGACGAAAGGACATAAACCATGGCCGCAAAACCATTTTTCCGCCGCCGCAAGGTCTGCCCGTTCTCGGGTGAGAACGCGCCGAAAATCGACTACAAAGACACTCGTCTGCTGCAGCGCTACATCTCTGAGCGTGGCAAGATCGTACCTTCGCGCATCACCGCCGTTTCGGCGAAAAAGCAGCGTGAACTGGCCCGTGCTATCAAGCGCGCCCGCTTCCTCGCCCTGCTGCCCTACGCCGTGAAGTAAGGAGAGACTGACATGCAAGTTATCCTTCTGGAACGCGTTGCGAAACTGGGTCAGATGGGCGACGTCGTTGACGTCAAGCCCGGCTACGCCCGCAACTTCCTGCTGCCCCAAGGCAAAGCGCTGAGCGCATCGAACGCCAACATCGCGTCGTTCGAAGCCCAGAAAGCCCAGCTTGAGGCACGCAACCTGGAAACCAAGAAAGAAGCTGAAGCGCTGGCTGAAAAGCTGGACGGTCAGCAGTTCATCGTGATTCGTTCGGCATCGGATGCCGGCGCTCTGTACGGTTCGGTCACCCCGCGTGACGCCGCAGACGCCGCAACCGAAGCTGGTTTCACCGTCGACAAGAAACAGATTGCCCTGATCGCTCCGATTAAGGAACTGGGTCTGCACTCGGTCGCAGTCAACCTGCACCCCGAGGTAGAAGTCGAGATCAAAATGAACGTCGCACGTTCGGAAGAAGAAGCCGAACTGCAGGCATCGGGCAAATCGATCCAGGAACTGGCTGCTGAAGAAGAAGCCGCCGCCGAATTCGAGATCGCCGAGCTGTTCGACGACATAGGCTCTGCCGCTTCGGAAGACGAAGATCTGGTTGCCGAAGAAGCTCCGGTCGAAGAAGACGAAGCAAAAGCCTGATCTGGCTGCATATCCAATTTCAAAGGGCCGCGCTTTTACGCGGCCCTTTTTCTTTTTGTTACATCGCAAGCAAAATTCAGCCCGATTGTTCGCCTGGCCTTGTAGACCGGCGAGGGTTTCATATCATCGCCATTCGCAATCAGGAGTATTTTGATGACCCCCCTCCTTCGTCGCCGCGTCTTAACCTTGTTGCTTATGGCACCGCTTGCAGCTTGTGGCAGTCCTGGCAGCTCGGGTTCCGGCGATACGTTCGATCCCCCCCTCTACCCCAATGAAACACCCGAGCTTCGCGCCTCGATCAATAAATGGGCTGACCACTACGAGCTCCCGCGGGAGCTGGTGCACAAGCTGGCCATCCGTGAAAGTACACATCGGCCGTGGGCGGTGAACCGGCCCTATTACGGGCTTCTGCAAATCCTCCCGGCCACTGCGCGATCAATGGGTTATATTGGGAATGCCGAAGGCCTGCTGGACGCCGATACCAATCTGGAGTTTGCCGGAAAATACCTGCGAGGTGCCTGGCTTTTGTCTGATGGAGATCAGCAACGTGCCATCTTTCTTTATGCCAAAGGATATTGGCCCGAAGCAAAGGCCAGGGGCATGCTCGTCGAGACGGGTCTGGTTTCTGCCACAGAATAGGCATGTTTAATTCGCATTTCGATTGTAATGCACATACATAACCATCGAAATGCCACGGCGAATCCCATGACCTACTGCACAACTCTGACGTTAAATCTTTTAAAGGTGCGTAATTGTGTGCCCGAAAGGCACATTTACCTATAAAAGGCAGACATTTCCCACATCTTCTTGTCTTGACAAGCGAAATGTGGTGTCCTGCTTGACGTCAGGGAAGACAGTATCATTTTCCTGGCCAAGGGGATCCGCCCGCTCACTCGGGTCTAACTGGTCGTTACCGTATGGATATTGTTGATCTCAGCACTCTTCCCGAACAGGATACTCGGTATGACGAGTTCCTGCGTCAGGTCTGTGACAAATATGAAATGGACCACGCAGCCTATGCGGGTATGAATCCTGCTGCAGGTACGATTCACGGCCATGTGACCTATGGGGACGACTGGAAAACCCACTATCAAGAGCAAGGCCTGCACCTGATCGATCCGACGCTGCACATGAGCCAGCGCAGTATCGCTCCGGTCGACTGGAGCCGTCTGGAACGCGGTAAAGATTTCCAGCGCGTTTTTCGCGATGCACATGATTTTGGCATTCCAGATCAAGGCATTACGATTCCGGTTCGCGGGCCGTACGGAGATATCGGCTTGCTTAGCGCAGTGCGCGAGTGCAGCCGGGATGAGTGGAAGAAACTGGTGCCCAACGTGATAAGTGACCTGCAATCATTGGCCGTACACATCCATGACAATGTCATGACATCGGATACGATCAGCCGGATGCTGTACCACCCGACCCTCTCCAGCCGAGAATTGGAGATTTTGCAATGGGCCGCAGCGGGTAAATCGCAACAAGATATCGGCGATATACTGTCGATTTCGCACCGCACGGTTGAGGTGCACTTGCGCTCTTCTCGCGAAAAGCTTAATGCACTGACGACTCCGCAGGCTGTCGGTCGGGCCATCGGAATCGGCTTAATCTACCCAGGATAAAGCCAAATTTTGCCGAAATTGGGCTAAAAAAAGCCAATATTACGGGAAACCCCCAATAGATTCGCTGTGGAAACCGGGTAACGTCTTATCCACAGACAGATCACTCGAAGGGGGTTAACATGATTTTGGTAGTTGATGGGCTGAACAGACATCTGTTCACCGAAGTTCTTGACGATATGTTCGAACTGCGCGCTCGGGTTTTTGGCGGGCGACTTGGATGGGACGTCCACATCGAAGACGGCAAAGAAATCGATCAGTTCGATCATCTGGATCCTGCATACGTAATTGGTCTCGACGATGAGGGGAACGTCGTAGCCGCAGTACGTGCACTCCAGACAACCGGCCCGCACATGCTTTCAGATGTGTTCTCGGATATCTTATGCGGCGAAGCGCCAATGCGCAGCGCGACCATGTGGGAATCCACCCGCTTCTGCGTCGACACGCAGCGACTGACCCGAGGGAAAGAGAAGAACTCGGTTTCTTACGCGACCTGTGAGCTGATGATCGGATCTCTGGAATACTGCCGCAGCGCGGGTATCCAGGACATCATCACCGTGATTGACCCGGTTATGAACCGCGTTCTCAAACGCTCGAACTGTGCGCCTTACGACTATGTGGGCGAAACCGTTCCGATGGGCAAGGTACCGGCCATGGCGGCGTTGCTGGATTGCACAGAAGAGAGGATTTCGGGTCTTCGCGAATTCGCAGACATTCACCACGATGTCTTTATCGAAGAAGAAAAGGCGTTGGAGTTCTTCGAGGCCAAAAAGGCCGCCAAACTCAGCCCGGCAAATCGCGACCACAAGCCGCTCACCGATCTTGAGAAGTACTTTGTCGAACAGATGAGTGCGGCCAAGACGGAAGAAGAAAGGCAGGCAGTGCTGAAACTGATCGAAGCGCTGTCCGACACATTCACCCCAGAGCAGAAGACCGCTCTGTTACAGACCCCCCGTGCTTTTGCTCATGAGGCCTGACCCCCTCACCTCATAGTACAAAGCCACCCATGCGGAGCCGTCTAATTCGAGACGGCTCCGCTTTTTTTTGACCCCTAATGGGGGAAGGAAGAGGATTATTCCTCTTCCAGTGCCTCAACGGCTTTTTGCAGATCGTCCTTGCTGACTTCTTTGTCCGCAACCTGAGCCAGTTCGAAGACGTAGTCGACAACCTTGTCTTCAAAGATAGGCGCACGCAGCTGCTGCTGCATTTGGGCGTTCTGCTGCACAAATTCAAAGAACTGGCGCTCCTGGCCCGGGTACTGACGCGCCTGGTTCATGATCGCCTGTGTCATTTCCGAGTCGGTCACTTCAACCTCGGCCTTCTGGCCCAGTTCGGCAAGCAGCAGGCCCAGACGCACGCGGCGTTCGGCAAGCTTGTTATGCTCGTCGGTTGGTTCGATCGGATCGTGATCGTGACCTTCAACGTCAGGATTTTCCTCGTGCCACAGCTGATGCGCGATCTGCTTGGCTTCGGCTTCTACCAGTGACGGCGGCAGGTCGAACGAGACTTTCTCGTCCAGCACGTCCAACAAAGCGCGCTTCATAACTGCACGGGACGCACCAGCATATTCGGCTTCCAGACGCTCGGCGATCTGTGCCTTCAACCCAGCCAGATCTTCGGCACCAAACTTCTTGGCCAACTCGTCGTCGACCTCAGCTGCGACCGGCTCTTTCACCTCTTTGATGGTGCAGGTGAAAACGGCGTCTTTGCCGGCCAGATGCTCAGCACCGTATTCTTCGGGGAAGGTGACGTTGACGTCTTTTTCTTCCTCGGCCTTCACACCAACCAACTGCTCTTCAAAGCCGGGGATGAAGCTGTTCGAGCCCAGAACCAGCGGGTAGTCTTCAGCCGAACCGCCTTCGAACTCTTCGCCGTCAACCTTACCAACAAAGTCGAACACGATCTGGTCACCGTCTTTGGCTTTCGAACCTTTGCGACGCGCTTTGAAGTTCTGCGCGGTTTCAGCCAGGTTGTTCAGCGCTTCTTCCACGGCTGCGTCGTCCGCTTTGACAACCAGCTTCTCCAGTTCGACCGATTTCAGGTCAACTTCCGGAATCTCGGGCAGCGCTTCGTAGGACATCGCAACTTCTACGTCGTCGCCTTCTTTCCAGTCCTCGTTGGTCATCTTGACCTCGGGCTGCAATGCAGGACGTTCGCCGCTGTCCTCAAAGTGCTTGTTCATCGCACCGTCGATGGTTTCTTGCATCGCTTCGCCAAGCAGGCGCTGGCCGAACTGCTTTTTCAGCAGAGCCATCGGCACCTTGCCTTTGCGGAAACCCTTCATTTCAACCTCGGGCTGCGCTTCGGTCAGTTTCTCGTTGACCTTGTCGTCCAGCTCGGCTGCGGTCACAACGATGTTGTAGCCGCGCTTCAGACCTTCGTTCAGCGTCTCGGTAACCTGCATTTTGGTAGTCCCCATAGGATTCGGGGCGCGCAAAACGGGCGCGCCGGGCAAATTTGACGCCTTCTATTTGCACAGCCGCCTGCGCGCAAGAGGCAAAGGCCCTTTCAGGCTGGTTTTACCCCTATTACAGACGAAAAAACGCCCCGGCACAGGCCGGGGCGTTCGATCATCGAAAGCTGAGAAATCAGAACCTCCAGCGGGCTCCCAGCACCCACGCCTCATTGTTGTCGAACGAAGCGCCATCTTCGAAATCGTGATTGCGGTATTTCAGATATGCATCTGTATTGATGCTGTCGATACGCTGAACAAGAGCGATGCCCCAAGCATCAGTGCTGGAGCCGTCATTTACGAAGTCCGAACCCGAGTAATAGTCGATCCCGATACCGGTTTTACCCCAGGATACCCACTGATCCTCATAGGCAATCTTGCCGTAGAAGTAGTTCGGGTCAGACGCACCATCCGCGTCATTGTCCCGCGTACCGGCGGCTACGGTGAAGCTCAGGCCGTTTTGCAGCATAACCGAGGCCGACCCGATCGTATCCTTGCGGTCCCCCGATCCATCGTCAGCCGAACGCACCGAGTATGCAACCGCCGCTGCAAATTCAACCCCGCCGCCGAAGGTGTTGTTATAGCGAAGGCCGATATCGTAATAGTCATCGTCATCGCTGCTGGACAGAATGTTCTGACCATAGGCGATGCCGGCCTTAAAACCGCTGAACTCCGGCGTGTCATACCGAACGCGGCCACGGCGCGCACCGTCAAAGTTGCTGCTGGAATCGCCAACGGTGATGTCGCTCAGCAAACCGTCAGTACCGCGATAGAAGAACCCGCCATTCTCATCGTTGGTAAAGGAATACAGCGCGGTTCCAACGTAAGACAGATCCACTTCGGCAGCGCCATCGGCCACCATGCTGCCCTGACCGGCCGAGAATTTACCCCAGTCACCGGCAAGTGCGAAATCCGCGTGACGGATATCTTCACGCGTCCAGCCGCTGAAATCTGTGCCCAGCTGGTTCCACTCGCTCGAGCTTGGCAGACCAAGCCCGGTTTCAAAACGGAAGGTGAAATCGTTGTTGCCGAAGGGCTGCAACAGTTCCAAACCGACGCGGCTGTTTGACAGGTCATTGTCCAGAACGCGCGTTTCGGTCTCTTCACCGTCGTCAACCGAGATTAAGGCCGGGTGCAACTGACCATAAAGCAGGACATAACCGCCCGTGTTGTTTTCGTATTTCAGTTCGGCGGCGGCGGGGATTGCCGTTGTTGCGACAAGCGCCGCTGCTATCGAAGTCAGCTTAAAATTCACTGTCATGTCATTCACCATAGATGGGTCAGTTTTTTTGATATTGCCGATATGCGCACCTGGATTAACGGTTCCAATGATTGCTAAAGCTTATTAGCCCGGCATTGCATTTCTGCCACAGGCGGAAGCGGGGACCTTCAGGGAAAGCGTTTTATAATCAATATTTTGACCTAGTTCGAAAGCAGCACCCAGCTAACCTGCAAGACAATTCTTGCGCTGCGTGTTGCAGCTTGCAAACACCCGTTATGCGCACAGGTAAATCATAAGGCGAAACATTGCCGCTTTGACCCGCGATCGGCCAATATTTGCCTATGACCCATTGATTTCAAGCCGTGCGAATACCGCTGGCACTTGTTCCGGCAGATCTTCAGCAATCAACCCCGGCCCAAATTGCCTGGCGCATTCCACATGTAACCAAGCTGCGGTCTTGGCTGCAGCCATCGGGTTGAAGCTCCGCGCCAATAGCCCCGTTATGAACCCGGCAAGCACATCGCCTGACCCTGCTGTCGCCAGCCAGGGCGCCGCCCGGTCAAACAGCGCCGCATCGATCGCACATTGCCCATCCGGTGCAGCAATCACCGTGTCAGGGCCCTTGTATAGTACCACACAGCCAGCCTGCTTGGCCGCCTCACGCACGGCATCCACTTTGGAATAAGCCGGCCCTCTGCCCGGCTTGACCGAGAGCTTTTCGGTGATCTCCGGGAACAATCGCGCAAACTCGCCCCCGTGCGGTGTCAGAACACATCTGTCATGGAGCATGTCCAACAGCACCTCTGGCGCATCAGCAAAAGCCGTCAAAGAATCCGCGTCCAGTACTGCGGGACGCCCCGAGGCCAGCGCCGCAGGAACCAGCTCCTGCGCACGTGCCAGCCCCAAACCAGGACCGAGGCATAGTGCATTCAACCGCGCATCCATCAGGACTTCCAACAGATCATCGCCGCTCTGGACCCGCTGCAGCATCAGCGCAGTGATGTGACTGGCAACCTCCATCTGAGCCGAGGGTGGAACACCCAGCGTCACCAATCCGGCCCCGATGCGTAATGCACCACGTGCCGCCAGCCTTGCTGCGCCGGTTGCCCCCGCACCTCCGCTAATAATCAAGGCATGCCCATGCGCATATTTGTGTAAGGCAGTTGCCTTCGAAAAATCAGCATCCGGGGCGGTCACCAGTTTGACCGCGCCCTGAACTCCCTCCTCCAAACCAATGTCCTTGACGACCAATCGGCCACTTCTGACCGGCCCCAGCCCCAGATAATGCCCCAGCTTTGCAGTATGAAACGATACCGTGAGCCTGGCCTGAACCGTCGCGGTCCCCGGGGCCAGCTCACGCCCACTATCGGAACACAGGCCAGACGGCATATCAACGGATACTGTCTTTTCGGCGATGGCTGGATCCAAGGCAGTCATTTCTGCCCATTTTAGAACATCACCCTCAAGCGGTCGCTGTAAGCCCGTCCCGAATAACGCATCGACATAAAGGTCAGCCCCTTGATGCGCGGCAAACACTTCGGAAAATGGGTGAACCTCCCCCAATTCGCCCCACCTGTCATGATTCACACGCGCATCTGGTGGCAGCTTCGCCGGATCACCAAGAAGAAATGCCGCCACCTCCCAGCCGCGCTCCCGCAGCAAGCGTGCAACAACAAATCCATCCCCCCCGTTATTTCCTGGCCCGCAAAGAATTACCGCACGCAGCGGATCCTCTTCATCTGGCCCCAAATACCTCGGGGGTGCGGGGGCTGGCCCCCGCTGCAGCTCTGGCCATTCTTCAAATACGGCTTGAAGAACACCGCGCCCCGCCCGCTCCATCAGCTCCAGTCCGCTCACGTCACCGGACTCAATCGCGGACTTTTCGATCGTCCGCATCTGTGCCGCTGTCAGCAACTCTGCCATATTGCGCCCTCACGCGATTCAATTCTGATTACATTTTGTGCACATCGATCAAAATTTAACCCGTTGCACGATTTCGCAGCACCACAAGGCGACCATATTCGCAGTTCCATTGCCGCCTGACCTTAGACGTGATCATTGCCATCGAGACAACCATACAAGGTGAGCCGGAATGAAAAAGATCGAAGCGATCATCAAGCCGTTCAAACTGGACGAAGTGAAAGAGGCGCTGCAGGACGTGGGAGTCCAGGGCCTCAGCGTGGTCGAGGTGAAAGGCTTTGGTCGCCAGAAAGGTCACACCGAACTTTATCGCGGCGCAGAATATGTTGTCGACTTTCTACCCAAGGTAAAGGTCGAGGTCGTCCTGGATGATGATCAGGTTGACGCTGCGATCGAAGCCATCGTTGGCGCCGCAAAGACCGACAAGATCGGGGACGGAAAAATCTTTGTCTCACCTATCGAACAAGCCATTCGTATCCGCACCGGCGAAACCGGTTCGGAAGCCCTGTAACACAGCAATCTTCAAATCAGAGGAACAAATAGTATGAGCAAGGACGCAGTTCTTCAGCTGATCCGTGATGAAGACGCCGAATACGTCGACATCCGCTTTACCGACCCGCGCGGCAAACTTCAGCACGTCACCATCATGTCCGACCAGGTCGATGAGGACTTCTTGGAAGAGGGTTTTATGTTCGACGGTTCGTCCATCGCGGGCTGGAAGTCGATTGAAGCTTCCGACATGAAACTGATGCCCGACACCGACAGCGCCTATGTCGATCCTTTCTATGCGGAAAAGACCATCTGCCTGCACTGCTCGGTTGTGGAGCCTGACACTGGTGAAGCTTATGAACGTGACCCGCGAGGCACCGCTCAGAAAGCCGAAGCGTACCTGAAGGCTTCCGGTATTGGTGATGTGGCCTATATGGGTCCTGAGGCCGAATTTTTCCTCTTTGATGATGTTCGTTTCTCGAACAGTATCAACAAGGTATCCTACGAAGTTGATGCGACTGATGCATCGTGGAACACCGACACCGAATACGAGATGGGCAACATGGGCCATCGTCCGGGCGTCAAAGGTGGTTACTTCCCCGTAAACCCCGTTGACGAAGCGCAGGACCTGCGCTCGGAAATGCTGTCGACAATGAAGCGTCTGGGCATGAAGGTCGACAAGCACCACCACGAGGTTGCATCGTGTCAGCACGAACTGGGCCTGATCTTCGACAGCCTGACCAAGCAGGCCGATGAGCTGCAGAAATACAAGTACGTGATCCACAACGTTGCACATGCCTATGGCAAATCGGCGACCTTCATGCCGAAGCCAATCGCAGGTGACAACGGCACCGGCATGCACGTGAACATGTCGATCTGGAAAGACGGCAAGCCGCTGTTCGCGGGCGACAAATACGCCGACCTGTCTGATGAGGCGCTGTACTTCATCGGCGGCATCCTGAAGCACGCCAAAACGCTGAACGCCTTCACCAACCCGGCGACCAACAGCTACAAGCGTCTGATCCCAGGTTTCGAAGCCCCCGTCTTGCGCGCCTATTCGGCCCGCAACCGTTCAGGCTGCGTGCGTATTCCGTGGACCGAAAGCCCGAAAGCCAAGCGCGTCGAGGCCCGCTTCCCCGATCCGGCCGCAAACCCCTATCTGGCGTTCGCCGCGCTGCTGATGGCCGGTCTGGACGGCATCAAGAACAAGATCGATCCGGGCGAAGCCATGGACAAGAACCTGTACGATCTTCCTGCCGAAGAACTGGCCGACATCCCGACCGTCTGCGGCAGCCTGCGCGAAGCTCTGGAAGCGCTGGCATCTGATCACGACTTCCTGCTGCAAGGCGACGTGTTCACCAAAGACCAGATCGACGGCTACATCGCGCTGAAGATGGAAGAGGTAGAAACCTACGAGCACACACCTCACCCGGTTGAGTACGGCATGTACTACAGCTGCTGATAAAGAATTTTCGACGAAAATTCTCAGGGGGCGCCCATCGGGCGCCCCTTTTTCTGTATCTCCGCGAGATTTGACGGATCGATGATGATCTTTCAAAATTTGAGCTCAACATCAGGCGGAGAGAGCACATGCCCGCAAGCGACAAACCCTTTTCTGAGTATTCAGGACTTGTAACCTCGGAGAAAGATCTGGAACGCATTTGCGGGCAACCCTTGCCGCAGATCATTGCAAAGGAATTGCCTGCACTTGATGAGATGTGTCGAGACTTCATCGGCATGTCCTCGTTCTGCCTGATCGCTTCGGCCAATCCCGATGGGCATCTCGATATTTCGCCTCGCGGCGATCCTGCGGGGTTTGTGCAGGTGCTCTCGAACTCGATGATTGCGATCCCGGACCGGCCTGGGAACAAGCGCGTGGATACGTTTCATAATGTGCTGAAAGATCAGCGCGTCAGCGTGATATTCTTTGTCCCCGGAAAATTGGAAACTCTGCGCCTGCGGGGATCCGCGAGAATTAGCGCAGATCCCGAACTTCTTTCAAACATGGCCGTTGGTGGACGCGTGCCCAAGCTGGCCCTGTTGATCCATGTCGAAACCGTCTTTGCGCACTGTCCCAAATGCATCATTCGATCAAACCTGTGGCACCCCGATGAATGGCCGGACTCATCCAGTCTGCCAAATATGAACGCGATGATGGTCAAACATGCCAAGATCGACAAAACCCCGGATGAATGGTTCGAATCCCTGAAAGGCACAGACGAGCTTGATCTCTATTAAAGCACTTTGCGGTAGGTCGAACTCGGCTTAGGCTGAGCGTAGTTTTTTCAGCACTCGGATTTCCTCTATGCCTCGTCTTCGCCTTTACGCTGCACTCGCGTTCCTTCTGCCCTCGGTGGCACTGTCCGCCCCTTGTGGGAATACCAGCAGCGGGTTTGAGGCCTGGAAAGCCGACTTTGCCAAAACCGCCAAACGAGCGGGTGTGAAAAAGAAGGGTCTGCAAGCGCTCGCACAAACGCAATATGCAACACGTACGATTGCCGCGGATCGCAATCAGAAGAGCTTTAAATACTCATTAGACAAATTCATGCAGGTGCGCGGGGCAAACACCATCGTTGCGCAAGGGCGCAAGCGCAAAGCTCGCAATCCGCAGTTTTACGCCGCGCTCGAGCGTCAATATGGCGTACCGGCGGGTGTGCTAATTGCCATTCACGGCATGGAAACCGGCTTTGGAGGTTTCATGGGCGATAGTCAGGTTGTTTCCGCAATCACGACATTAGCCTATGATTGTCGCCGGTCCGAATTCTTCATCCCGCACGCTATCGGCGCCTTAAAACTGGTTGACCAAGGTACCCTTACGATGGCGACAAAAGGGGCAAAACATGGCGAGCTGGGGCATACGCAGTTTCTGCCCGGCAACGCCCTGACCTATGGTGTGGACGCCACCGGTGACGGTCGGGTCGATTTTTATAACATGACCGACGCGCTCGCCTCGACCGCGAATTTTCTACGTAAGAAAGGGTGGAAGCCCGGTCGCGGCTATCAACCCGGAGAGCCGAATTTTGCGGTCATACAGCAATGGAATGCGGCCTCGGTCTACCAGCAATCCATTGCAATCATGGCGGCGCGAATCGACAACTAGGGCAGTCATAGGCTTGACGTCAGAGCACCTGAATTCGGCCACATTGTTGCCACATAGATTTAAGGAAACCCCGATTTTCTTGGTTTCCAAAGCGTAATCAATCTTGGAATATTTCGACTTTTTTCCATTTTGGTCAAAATTTGCGCCATTTCGCCTGTTAATTTGTTGTGAAGATTATGACAGCAAAGGAACATGCTGTGACTGCAAAGCATAGTTACCACGGTGGCCTCCAGTTTGACGGGTCGGCAGATGGCGCGCTTGAGCGTCTGTGCGAGGTCGTCTCAACGACGCTGGGTGACTATGGCCATCTGGTCGAGCGCAAGACGCTTCTTAGCGCATCGGAGGCCAGTATCGTCAGCAGCCAATATCTCGTGCGTCTGACATTGGACTCGGAACCAACCCAAGTAGATCACAATCACCATGAGCGGATGGATCGAACCGCTGGTCTCAAAACTATGCCGCGTGCTGCGGTTACGCTGCCGGGAAACCGGCTGACGATCTCGATTTGTCCGGTGTCAAAACTGCTCGATGACAGTGAAATATCCGAGTTGATGCTTGTCGTGATCCTGTACCGAATGGTCGACATCTGTACGACCCGTCGTGTCGAATGGTTGTCGCCCAAAACGGTTCTGACCATCGAACAATTCATGAGTGCCTTTGATTCAATTGCGCCGCGCAACGCCCGGAACCGAAAGCAGATATTCGAAGCAGTCAGCGGCCCATTTGCGGGGCTTGATCTGCCCGATCCTGATGCGGAAAATACACAGACCAAACACGCCAAGCCGCGTCCGATCAAGCTAAGTGACGACCAACTGCTCAGTATCGCCTTCCGGACCGAGGCTGATGCTCCCCTGCCCGCCGGCAACATTCACCAGTCCGAGGACGAAACGGAACGCCCAAGCGATATTCTGCGACTGACCAGCTGGGGCATGACTGGTGCTGTGGCAAGCATATCGACACCGATTGCCATATCCCTGGCAGCAGTCAATCTGATCCGGGGTGAGGATTTCCGCCTCAACACTCAGGTTCTGGCTTTTACCACAGCGATTTTTGGCCTGAACGCTACGAATGCTTTTGCCGAGGTCGCCAGCGCGATTGGCATGTAATCAAATTACCCAAGACCCTCCTTGGAGGCCCCGCCGTCAGGCGGGGTTTTCCATTTTAAGGACCTGATCAGCGGCCATTACATAAGTGTGGATCGCGAACACCACTGCGTTTGTCTCAGGTAAACGCAAGAGAGTCTGACGTTCACTACGCAGATATCGGGCCGAATTTTCATCCCGCGGTGTGCGTCGCTGCATGAGACTACGCGGTTGGAACAATTCGGCATCATTGTACCAAAGCGCATTGAACCGCCAGAGTGGCCGGTTGGGCTGAATGCCGTCAAACAATCGTTGAACTCTGCGGGCAATATTGGCGTCGTAGGCATCAACCGGTTCATGGATCCCAATCAACGGGCGCATGAACTTTTCCGACAGCATCCAGCTTGCGGGAAAGCACAGGATCGCGCCAGTCAAAACATGCTCGTCATCGTGTTTCTGCAGAATGCAGAAATCCTCTTGCACCAAATGGCATAGCGTTTCCAACGGGCGTTCCCGGTCAACCTCAACCCGTACACCGTCGGGCCGCACAACGTGATCGGAGACATTCGGATAAACTTGCTGAATGACCAGTTCCAGCAACTCCTGCGCAGGTGCCAACGCCTCGGGGCTTTGCGCCAAGACATCCTGTTTTTGCTGCGCCAACAGCGCCGCGCGTCGTTGCATCTGGGCAGAAAATGCATCGTCGCGATGCAACCAAGCCCTGGGGTCCGCGGGCTTAATGCCAGGCAGCGGGTTTTGGGCGAGTGGATCATAGGGAATGGCTTGCTGTAATATCACGGTCATAGTCGAGGCATAACACCCTGCTCTGGCGCTGTCGGTCAAAAAGCGACCAGAAGACGGTCGCAAACCTAGAAGACGCAGCGCATCTGGATTTGCAGGTTGGGCAGGCAAGCAGAAAGGTCCAACCGTGAACACACCATATCGTGACACCCGTAAGATTGACCCGACCCGGGGCGCCACCCTCGGGGACGGGACACCGAACGACAATGACAGGATCGAGATCGGACCGACACAGCTTGCCTTCGACGAATGGGCCGCTGCCGGGCTTAGCCTGCCCAAACTAGAACAGATGCGTAAATACCGCTGGAAACGCCTCACTCAGGCCATCGTGCAACGCGATTGGGGCGGGATCCTGCTGTTTGACCCCCTGAATATCCGCTACGCGACTGACAGCACCAACATGCAGCTCTGGAATACCCATAACCCGTTCCGGGCCGTTTTGGTTTGCGCTGACGGGTATATGGTGATCTGGGACTACAAGAACTCTCCGTTCTTGTCGAAATTCAACCCGCTGGTGCGCGAGCAGCGCTCGGGTGCCGATCTGTTCTATTTCGACCGGGGCGACAAGATTGACGTTGCCGCAGATGTGTTCTCAAACGAGGTGCGCGCCCTGATCGAAGAACACGGCGGCGGCAACATGCGGCTGGGTGTCGACAAGATCATGCTGCACGGCCTGCGCGCGCTTGAGGCTCAGGGGTTCGAGGTGATGGAGGGCGAAGAGCTTACCGAGAAAACCCGTGCCATCAAAGGCCCAGACGAGATCCTCGCCATGCGCTGCGCCAGCCACGCCTGCGAGACCGCTGTGGCCGAAATGGAGCGCTTCGCACGTATCAATGTCGGAGACGGGAAGACATCCGAGGATGACATTTGGGCAGTGCTACATGCTGAAAACATCCGGCGCGGTGGTGAATGGATCGAGACCCGCCTGCTTGCCTCGGGCCAGCGCACCAATCCCTGGTTTCAGGAATGCGGCCCGCGCATCACGCGGCAAAATGAAATCATCGCGTTTGATACCGACCTGATTGGTTCTTACGGCATTTGCGTCGACATCTCACGAACCTGGTGGATCGGCGATCAAAAGCCACGTGCGGATATGATTTATGCCATGCAGCACGCGCATGAGCACATCATGACCAACATGGAAATGCTGAAACCAGGCGTCATGATCCCGGAACTAACCGCGAATGCCCATCGGCTGGATGACAAGTTTCAGGCACAGAAATACGGCTGCCTGATGCATGGAGTTGGATTGTGCGATGAATGGCCCTTGGTGGCCTATCCCGACAAGGCGGTCGAGGGATCTTATGATTATCCACTTGAACCCGGAATGGTGTTGTGCGTCGAAGCGGCAGTTGGCGAGGTTGGCGGCGATTTCTCGATCAAGCTGGAAGATCAGGTTCTGATCACTGAAGACGGCTATGAAAACCTAACGAAGTATCCGTTCGACGCACAGTTGATGGGGTCTGGCTAAGCGCTATGGCCTAGTTCGACCAGTGGGACCGTCTGACATTACCGTGCCAATCCTCAGGCGCGGTGAGAGTTGGCGTGTCCTCAGACGTATTGGTCAGCGGCCAGCTTTGTCCCAGTGCAAAACCAATTGCACCAGTCACGAGAATTGCCAACAGAACTCCGGCGTGGAGTGTCGGGCTTAGCGGTGCAGATGTTGTATGTGCCATTTTGACCTCTGCTTTGGATAAGAAGGATGATTGCAAGTTGGGGTCCAAGTAAAAATAAGTAAAATGAATGTTTATCCGAATTATCATCACATTTTTTGATATTCAAGAACCAACCCCAACAATGCATTGATGCGACGCGCCAAGGGCTATGTGGTCGCTCCCCCTCACCTTCCCGTTACGCCACTGACACAAGGGTTGAGAGAACCGCACACAGCACACAGTATTGTCGAAACCCGGACCACCAAGGATTCATCATGCCCACCGAACGCATTACTTTCGCCGGTCACGACGGCAGCCAATTGGCCGCGCGCCTTGATCTGCCGGACGGGCCGGTACTGGCAACGGCTTTGTTTGCGCATTGCTTTACCTGCTCTAAGGACATACCTGCCGCACGGCGCATTTCGGCGCGTTTGGCGGCGATGGGCATCGCCGTGCTCAGGTTTGATTTTACAGGCCTTGGCCACTCGGATGGAGAGTTTGCGAATACGACATTCACCTCAAATGTCGAAGATCTGATCGCTGCAGCGCACTACCTGTCCGGCCGCAACATGGCCCCCGCCCTGCTCATTGGCCATTCACTTGGTGGCGCTGCGGTACTGCGCGCACGCGCTGGCATCCCGTCGGTCAAGGCGGTCGTCACATTGGGTGCGCCTGCTGACCCGGGCCATGTATCACACCATTTCGAGGCCGCCCTGCCCGAGATTCAGGCGCAAGGCAGCGCAGAGGTTTCGCTTGGCGGTCGCCCGTTCCGCATTGGCAAAGCTTTTGTCGATGACATTTCAGAGGCCGCGCTTAGCCCTGCCGTTTCAGATTTGAAAGCAGCGCTTCTGATCCTGCACGCACCGCGCGATGACACGGTCAGCATTGACAACGCCAGCACCATCTTTCTGGCTGCGAAGCATCCAAAAAGTTTTGTCACGCTGGACGATGCCGACCATCTGATCACGCGCGCCGCTGATGCGGATTACGCGGCGGATGTCATTGCGGCTTGGGTGTCGAGATACGTCAAACTGTGCCCGCCCGCCCCACCACCCGGTGCCCCGGAAGGTGTTGTTCGCGTGACCGAGGCAGACCCGGCAGGGTTCCTGCAAGACATCCAGTCCGGCCCGCGCCACCATGCGGTCGCTGACGAGCCCGCCTCGTACGGAGGAACGGACCGAGGCATGTCCCCTTATGGATTTGTGTCCTCGGGATTGGGCGCCTGTACCTCGATGACCATTCGCATGTATGCGCGGCGCAAGAAATGGCCTCTGACGGGTATCACCGTCGATGTCTGCCACGACAAGGTACACGCGCAGGACGCCGGACTGGCCAGCGATGGCAAGGTCGATCAGTTCCGCCGCAAGATACGGCTACAAGGGCCGCTGGATGCCGCGCAACGTGCTAAGCTATTGGAGATCGCAGATAAATGTCCCGTACACCGAACCCTTGAAGGCTCGGCCCATATCACGACTGAGCTGCTGGACTGAAAACCACCTTTGTCAGCTTATGATAATGATTGAAGGGGGCTTTTGCCCCCTTTTTCTAACGGCGCCTCGGTGAGGGTCGGTGAATTGGTGGCCGTGCCGTCGGAGGACGCGCCACCGGGGGATGCGGACGCGACGGCGGTTTGGCGATCGGTGGCTTTGGCCGCGGTGGAGGGGTCGGACGAACCGGTCGATCGGGGCGGTCGGGCCGGTCTGGGCGGTTTATGTCAACATCTACATTCACGTTACGGTCGTGGTAGTAATCATTCCACAGCATCGAGTCGTAGAACGGGTCATACCCAACGCCATACCCTACCCCGACGGACACGCCATCGCAGGCGGACAATGTAAACGTTGCAGTACCCAACCCCAGCGCCAGAACAGACCGTTTTAACAGTTTGCGAGTCATCCGAGCCTCCTTACTGCAAAGACCGGAACGACGCGAAAACGGCGTTCAAGGCATCAACATAAGACGGGTCGGCCCCGTCACGCAGGATCGCAACCCCTATCGCAACACGGTCACGCGGCAGGTCAATCACGGTGGCGGTAAAGTTTACGCCTCGCCCATCCCGATTGCCGGTGCCTCGAATAACGTGGGCTGGCCGCCCACCAATCCTTGTATTGCTGGTGCTGGTCACGGTCGGGTCTTTGACGAGGAATTTGTCGATATCCTCAAGATAGCTCAGCCCGCCCTGAATGCTGGAAACCCGTGATGGTGAGACGAAGCCCATCCAGACATTATCGTCGGTCACCGGTCTGATCCCCATGACGCGCGAAACCGCACGGGCATCGCCCAGATTGGTATCCTCGATTTCACGCGGGCCACCGGTACGCAATGTCCAGAAGTCGGGAACCTCAAAGCGGAACAGGGCGCGTCCTTCATCGGTGTAAGTCACCGGCGTGTCGGCTTGCACAGGCGTTACAGCCAACCAAGTCACGGCACTTGCAGCAAGCACCAAGCTTAACAAAATACGCATATCTCAATAACCTGATCAGTTTTCTGATGTCAGGTTGCCCATGCAGTTTGACTTTGTCCAGCATCCTGTTCTGCAGACAATAAAAAACCCGCGTCCGGAAAGCTCCGAACGCGGGTGTATCTTGCGCAAGAGCGCGCTATCAGGTGCGTGCGTCGCCCAGCAGCTTCCACAGGCCAGGGATCAGCAGAGCGGCCAGCGCCAGCTTGATCGCGTCACCCAGCAGGAACGGTGTCAGACCCCATTCCAGGATCGGCTTGTCCCAGCCATACAGCTGACCCAGCCACAGCAGGCCCGGCACGTAGATCAGCACGTTGGCCAGTACCAGCGCCAGCGCCAGCTTGCCGACCGAACGATCCCAGCCGCGCGCGGCCAGTGCGCCCAGCAGAATGGTCGCCATCAGGTAACCGACCAGATAGCCGCCGGTGCCACCCATCATGTAGGTCAGGCCGTATTTTTCGGCCGAGGAACCTGCAAACACGTCAAAGCCCAGAGCACCAACCAGCAGGTAACCCAGCATCGTGATCAGGCCAAGGCGCGCGCCATAAGCGGTGCCGATGGTCAGAACGGCGAATGTGCCCATGGTGATCGGAACCGGCCACATCGGCACTTTGATTTTGGCAGCAACAGCCAGAGCAACGATACCCAGGGCAACCAGAGCCACCTGCTTGACGCGCAGCGCCGTCCCCTCACGCGGGCCAAAAGCATTGGCCAGTACGTTTGCGTTCATCTCATTTCTCCACATTCGGACTTATTTGCACATGCAGCAATGCCCGTTCCGGGCCGTTGCTGCAAGATGATTACGCTATCGCAGCGCGTATTTGGTCTCCATTTCATAGGATTTTCGCGGTCCTGATACAGTCCAGCGGACTGTCCAGCGCGGCCATCCCGAGAAATCATAGTCTGCATCATAGCTGTCCGGCGGGCAATCGTGATGATCCTTGACGCGGGTTTGGCCAAGTTTAAGTGCGTGAAAAAACCGATCATCATCAAAGTGAATGGCGATCCGATCACCGGCGTCGCGCCAAAGGTATCGACGCGTTCCCGTCATTGCAGGCTGCCCCGGAACACGCAGCGTGACCGTCTCATCATAGACCAACCCTTGGGTATCTTGCCGTAGCTCTGCCTTACCCTCGGCCTGAATGATCTGGCCTGCACGCTCGTCCCGGATGAGGCGGCTCAGGTCCCAAACCCCCTGGAAATCATAAATATTTCTGGGCAGGCTCACTTCAAATAGATTCCGTCAGTTGTATTACCTGAATCATCCACAAACCGGATGGTTTCACCGCTTTGCTCAACATCATAACAAGCCCAGAAATCCGAAGGCGGCCAGACCGAGCAATAGCGATCATCACGAACGGCCCATCGTCCCGAACTTGGGCGGCCTGAAAAGTACTGCGTTTGCATATTGCTATCGAAGGTCTGGGTGATCCCCTCGCCATAGTCGAGCTTCTTGCCAGCAAGCGCCATCAGAATCTCATCACCCGTCAGTTGCTGAAACTCGTCGGCGGCCACAAATCCGGGCCAAAGCAATAAAATCAGGGCAAACCGTCTCATCCCAGCACTCGCGCCTTGTTCCTTGGTCAATGCGCGGCTAAACCCCGCGCCAACGCCTCATCCCAATCATAAAAAGGTGCTGCCGCCAATGATTCCCCGCTATTCACGCCCAGAGATGGTCGCCATCTGGTCACCCGAGAGCAAGTTCCGCATTTGGTACGAGATCGAGGCGCACGCCTGCGACGCCATGGCCGATCTAGGCGTGATCCCGCGTGAAAACGCCGAGGCCGTGTGGAAAGCCAAGGATGTGGAGTTTGATGTCGCCCGTATCGACGAGATCGAAGCCGTCACCAAACACGACGTCATCGCCTTCCTGACCCATCTGGCCGAACATGTGGGTAGCGAGGAAGCCCGCTTCGTGCATCAGGGCATGACCTCCTCGGACGTACTGGACACTTGCTTCAATGTGCAACTGACCCGCGCCGCCGACCTGCTGATTGCAGACCTCGAAGGTCTGTTGGCTGCCCTGAAACGCCGCGCGATCGAGCACAAAGACACCGTTCGCATCGGTCGCAGCCACGGTATCCATGCCGAACCCACCACGATGGGCCTGACCTTTGCCCGCTTCTATGCCGAGATGGACCGCAACTTGTCCCGGATGCGCGATGCCCGCGCGGAAATCGCCACCGGAGCGATCAGCGGCGCGGTCGGGACGTTTGCGAATATCGACCCGCAGGTTGAAGAGCATGTCTGCGACAAGCTGGGTCTGGTGCCTGAACCGATCAGCACGCAGGTCATTCCCCGCGACCGTCACGCCGCATTCTTCGCCACACTGGGTGTTATCGCCAGCAGCATCGAAAACATCGCTATCGAAATCCGCCACATGCAGCGTACCGAAGTACTGGAGGGGGCCGAGTTCTTCTCGATGGGTCAGAAAGGCTCATCCGCGATGCCGCACAAGAAGAACCCGGTGCTGACCGAGAACCTGACCGGTCTTGCGCGCATGGTGCGTGCGGCCGTGATCCCGGCGATGGAGAACGTGGCGCTGTGGCACGAGCGCGATATCTCGCATTCCTCGGTCGAACGCATGATCGGGCCGGATGCCACTATCACGCTGGACTTTGCACTCGCGCGATTGACCGGTGTAATCGACAAGATGCTGATCTTCCCCGAGAACATGATCGAGAACATGAACAAGTTCCCCGGTCTTGTCATGAGCCAACGAGTGCTGTTGGCGTTGACCCAAGCCGGTGTAAGCCGCGAGGATGCCTATGCCATGGTTCAGCGCAACGCGCTGAAAGTCTGGGAGCATCGCACCGACTTCAAAGAGGAACTGTTGGCCGACGCCGATGTCACCGCCGCGCTGAGCCCGAAAGAAATCGAAGAGAAATTCGATCTCGGCTACCATACCAAACATGTAGATACGATTTTCGCCCGCGTATTCGGCGAATAATTCAAACTCAAACAGTGCTAAAAACTTGGCCCGGCTTGCTCAATGCAGCCGGGCCTTGTGTCTTTGCCAGATTGGCAAAAATCGGTTAATCTGTTGGCACAGTTTCCGCGAAAGGAAAACTCGATGCTACGAACTGCTCTATGCGCAATTGCTCTTATCTGTGCGGGCACCGCCGGATTTGCCTGTAACGGTAACACCAAGCAAACCCAGTCCTGTGCTGAAGGCACAATTTGGGACAGCGAAAGCCAAAGCTGCATGAAAATCGTCAATAGCTGACATTTTTATTTCCTGCTTGTGAATAAAAGCGATCAGTCAATCGTTAGCTTTTTTGAAGATCAAGCTATGATTGTAACAAGTCTCTTTGACAACGGAGTAGGAAAATGCGTCTTGTACTAGCCTCGGCCATCGCTCTTCAGGCCTTTACCTTCGCGCCCATGGCCATTGCTGCGGGTGGTGGGGACAGCAGCCCGCCCAAGCCCACCAACACCACCAAGAAATGCCTGTTTGGCCGCGTTTATGACGAGGCAGCCGGGCGCTGCGTCAAACCCAACAAGACAAATTTCACCGAAGACCAACTGTATGATGCCGTGCGCGAGTTGGCTTACGACGGGCAGTACGAAAATGCTCAGGGCATTCTGCGTATCATGGATCAAGGTGATGATCGGGTGCAGACCTATTGGGGATTCACCTATCGCAAGATGGGTGAGCTGAAACTGGCTGACGCATTTTACCAGAAAGCAATTGAATCCAACCCCAACAACATCCTCGCCCGCAGCTACATGGGTCAGGGATTTGTTACCCAGGGCAAGACCGAGTTGGCCATCGCACAATGGCGCGAGATCAAGGCGCGTGGTGGCGAAGGCACATGGGCTGAGACATCGCTGCGCGAAGCGATCAGAACAGGGCTGACATATAGCTACTGAGTTTCAGGGTTTCTTTACCCGACTCTCTATATTCTGCCTGCAACGCGAATGAGGCATTGCAGGCAGATGCAGGACACGAACCTAATGGTGCAGATGACGCCGGGCACGCAACCCCCGGTCGTTGAACAAGACGATGATGCGCCACGTGTTGTGCCGCGCGCCCTCAGCAACCGAGAGAAAGCCGCAGTTGTGGTTCGGCTGCTGCTGAACGAGGGGGCGGATATCCCGTTGGAAGAGCTTCCCGATTCACTGCAGGAACAACTTACCCACCAACTTGGACAGATGGGGTTGGTTGACCGGGTAACGTTGGCCGCCGTCGCACAGGAATTTGCCGATGCGCTGGATGGCGTAGGGCTTGCATTTCCCCATGGGCTTGCCGGTGCTTTGGACGCGGTGAACGGCAAGATCGCCCCAGCCACCGCCGCCCGGCTGCGCAAGGTAGCTGGCGTGAGGCAGATCGGTGACCCATGGCAGCGTTTGCGCGAAGTACCCTCAGAAGATCTGGCCGAGATGGCCAAAGCTGAAAGCACAGAAGTCGCCGCCGTTATGCTGTCGAAACTGGAAACCGCCAAGGCTGCCCAGTTGTTGGGCCACCTGCCCGGCCCCACAGCGCGACGGATAACTTATGCAGTCTCGAAAACGGCCAACGTGACGCCCGAGGCGGTTGAGCGGATCGGATGGTCTTTGGCCGCTCAGCTGGATCAACGCCCCGAGCCCGCCTTTCGGGATGGGCCGGGTGAGCGTGTGGGCGCGATCCTCAACCAGTCGGCCGCGGCGACGCGTGATGGTTTGCTGACCGCGCTGGACGAAGAAGACGCCGATTTTGCGGATACCGTCCGGCAATCGATCTTCATCTTTTCGCATGTGCCCTCGCGCATCCAACCCCGCGATGTTCCAGCGATTCTGCGCGTTGTGGATCAACCCGTTCTCATCACGGCGTTGGCCGGAGCCAATAGCGACGAAGACCTCGCCACGGTCGAGTTCTTCCTAGCCAACATGTCCTCTCGCATGGCGGACAACTTACGGGAAGAAATGGCTGAACGTGGCAAGGTCAAACAATCCGACAGTGAAGAAGCGATGTCGCAGATCGTTGCAGCCATCCGCGCGCTTTTGGACGAGGGCGCGATCGCACTGGTCGAGGCTGAGGAGAATGCAGAATAGTCCGGCAAGGCGCGACCACTTGTGATCGCACGATGGGGCCTGTATGTCTCGTCGCGCAGTTCACAACGCTCAGGTGTCTCTCCCCATGCCCGTCGAAAAGTCGGAACTAAGCCGATTTGAGCTTGGAAAATACTACGTCGCCAACCTGTTTCTGACCGGCGTAATCCGCGGCATGCGCCTGCTGCCATATGAGCGCCGCATCGGAGCGATGGGCGCGATTGTGCGCTGGCTTGCCCCTATTGTCGGGTTTCGAACCCGCGTGCGCCGCAACCTGAAACTCACCTGCCCAGACCTGCCCGAGGCCGAGGTCAAACGCATCTGCCGCGCCGTGCCTGACAATGCCGGGCGCGCGATCATGGAGCATTTTTCAGCCGACGGTTTCATCGAGCGACAAAGCAAGGCCAAAGTATCGGGCTCGGGTGTCGAAGCATTTGATGCCGCCGTGGCGGAAGGGCGTCCAGTGATGATGATCACTGCGCATTTCGGGCACTATCTGGCCGCGCGGGTCGCGCTGCAGGCGCGTAGCGGTAAACCCATCGGCAGCCTCTATCGCCGCATGGCAAATCCATATTTCAACGACATGTATGTCGAGGCATTCTATCAGACCGGGTCGCCCATGTTCGAACAGGGCCGCCGAGGTATGGTCGAAATGGTCCGTTCACTGAAAAGCGGAGGCATCATTGCCATTGTATCCGACCTGCATGCGCATGGTGGTGAGGAGCTGACCTTTTTCGGCAAACCCGCCGTCACCTCGGTGCTGAACGCGGAACTTGCGATCAAATACAAGGCTGTGCTGATCCCCTGCTATGCAGTGCGCCAACCCAACGGGATCGATTTTGAGATCGTCCTACACGACCCGGTCCCGCATACTGATGCCAAAACCATGACCCAGTTCACCAATGACGACCTGGAAGCGATGGTGCGTCAGCACATGGGACAATGGTTCTGGATTCATCGGCGCTGGAAGTCCTGGAGGGGACTGGGGGTCCAGCCAAAGGATATGCCCTGATCACTTAACCCGCGCTGCGGCCACGATCGGACCATGGCCACTGCGCTGGATCAGAACAACGGCAGGCAATTCCGATGACAATGTTGCGGTGAAACTCTGCGGTGTTTGGCCATCCCAGCGACCGGCAATCTGCCAATTCTCGACCACGTTTGCATAATCCAGATCATGTCCGGCCAATTCGCCACGCCGGATCGAGGTGCGACGCATCGGCGAATACTGCACAATCCGAACATCATAGGTTTCGTCGTCTGGTAACTCGATCGGAACGACATTCATGGATACTTCGTTCGCGGTACGCGTGGCACTGACCTCGGCCTCCGGCGGCGCAGTCAGGTGTGAATCGATTAGCCGGTTCAGTTCAATTGACTTGGCCCCAACCACATCCTGCTGCCCATTCACAACCATCTGCGGCGTGTAGATCATCGTCCGCCCGCCTTCACGTGCATAGGCGCGCTGACGATCGGTGTGGTCGGGATTGGCGTATTCATCTTTCCAGCCAATGTAGTCCCAATAATCCACATGCAACGCCAGACCGATTACATCATCCCGCTTGGCCAATTCATGCATGATCCGGTCTGCTGGCGGGCAGGACGAGCACCCCTGCGAGGTGAACAGTTCGACCACCACCGGATCATCCTGCGCCTGAGCCGGGGCAGCAAGAAAGAGTGAAACAAACGCGGTCGCAGCGACTGATCTGAGCATGTTTTCTCTCGATAGAGGATGATTGCCTGACAGGTTTAAGTCGGAACCGAATAAACTGCCAATCAAGGTTTCTTGAGACCTCAGACACAAGCTTTCGACAAAATGTGTGCAATGGTATACAAAAAACCACCCAAACTGCCCGTTGCACCTTGAAACAACTGGTGCGGTAATGCAGATAACCCTTAGCGAAGCCCGTATTCCAAGTCATTTGAGAGGGAGGCCACAGATGCCCATCAAGGTCGGACAGGACACCGCCAAGACACGCCGCAGCCTGAACGTGAATGGCAAATCCATTTCCTATTATTCGATTCCAGCCGCGCAAGAAGCAGGCTTAGGCGATTTTTCGAATCTGCCTGCCGCGCTGAAAGTGGTTCTGGAAAACATGCTGCGGTTCGAAGATGACGGGTTCTCGGTTTCCGTCGATGACATCAAAGCCTTTGCCGAATGGGGTGCCAACGGTGGCAAGAACCCACGTGAGATTGCCTATCGCCCTGCCCGGGTTCTGATGCAAGACTTTACCGGAGTTCCGGCCGTGGTGGATCTGGCAGCGATGCGCGACGGCATCAAGGGCCTTGGTGGGGACGCGCAAAAGATCAACCCGCTGAACCCCGTCGATCTGGTCATCGACCACTCGGTCATGATTGATGAGTTCGGCAACCCACGCGCGTTTCAGATGAACGTGGACCGCGAATATGAGCGCAACATGGAACGCTATCAGTTCCTGAAATGGGGTCAGAACGCGTTCAACAATTTCCGCGTCGTGCCTCCCGGCACCGGAATCTGCCACCAAGTAAACCTGGAATACCTGGCGCAGACCGTCTGGACGGACACGGACCAAAGCGGCGAAGAAGTCGCTTATCCCGATACACTTGTTGGTACTGACAGCCACACCACCATGGTCAACGGCATGGCCGTTCTGGGTTGGGGCGTTGGTGGGATCGAGGCCGAGGCAGCGATGCTGGGTCAACCGATCTCGATGCTGATCCCCGAGGTTGTGGGCTTTGAACTGACCGGTTCGATGGTCGAAGGCACAACGGGAACTGACCTTGTCCTGAAAGTCGTCGAGATGCTGCGCGAGAAAGGCGTGGTTGGTAAATTCGTTGAATTCTACGGCGAAGGTCTGGACCGCTTGCCCTTGGCCGATCGCGCAACCATCGCCAACATGGCCCCCGAATACGGCGCGACCTGTGGTTTCTTCCCGATTGACGGCGAGACCTTGCGCTATATGCGCAATACTGGACGCGACGAAGACCGCATCGCATTGGTCGAGGCCTACGCCAAGGAAAACGGCTTTTGGCGCGATGCCGATTACGCGCCGATCTACACCGACACTCTGTCGCTGGATATGGGCACAATTGTTCCTGCGATCTCGGGCCCGAAACGGCCGCAGGATTACGTCGCACTAACCGACGCCAAGGCCGCATTCACCAAGGAAATGGCCGAGACCTTCAAACGCCCGATGGGCAAACAAGTAGAGGTCAAAGGCGAAAACTACGGCATGGAATCGGGCAAAGTCGTGATCGCCTCGATCACCTCCTGCACCAACACGTCGAACCCGTATGTAATGATCGGCGCGGGCCTCGTCGCACGCAAAGCCGCCGCGCTGGGATTGGATCGTAAACCGTGGGTAAAGACCTCATTGGCGCCCGGCTCGCAGGTTGTGTCCGCCTACTTGGAAGCTGCGGGTCTGCAGGAAGATCTGGACAAGATCGGCTTCAACCTTGTTGGCTATGGCTGCACCACCTGTATTGGCAACTCAGGTCCGATCCAAAGGGAAATCAGCGAAGCGATTGCCGAAGGCGATCTTGTTGCCACTTCGGTTCTTTCAGGCAACCGCAACTTTGAAGGCCGCATCTCGCCCGACGTGCGCGCCAATTATCTGGCTTCACCGCCGCTGGTGGTGGTTTATGCTTTGGCTGGTACGTTGGACATCGACCTGACCTCGGAACCGATTGGACAGGATCAGGCCGGCAACGATGTCTACATGAAAGACATCTGGCCGACCCAAAGCGAAATCGCCGAATTGGTTGAGGCAACCGTGACCCGCGAGGCGTTCCAGTCGAAATATGCCGATGTCTTCAAAGGCGACGAGAAATGGCAGGAGGTCGAGGTTCCACAACAGGAAACCTATGATTGGCCACCGACGTCAACCTACATTCAAAACCCTCCCTATTTCCAAGGCATGGGGCCTGAGCCGGGCACAATCTCGAATATCGATGGTGCAAAGGTTCTGCTGATCCTGGGTGACATGATCACCACCGACCATATCTCGCCCGCCGGTTCGTTTGCGACAACGACACCTGCCGGGAAGTATCTGACCGATCGTCAGGTTCAGCCGCGCGAATTCAACTCGTATGGCTCACGCCGTGGCAACCACGAGATCATGATGCGCGGCACCTTCGCCAATATCCGCGTCAAGAACGAGATGCTGGATGGCGTCGAAGGCGGTTATACAAAAGGCCCGGATGGTGAACAAACCTCGGTCTACGAAGCATCGATGGCCTATCAGGAGCAAGGCACCCCGCTGGTCGTCTTTGGCGGCGAACAGTACGGTGCAGGTTCGTCACGCGACTGGGCGGCCAAGGGCACAGCTCTGCTTGGCGTCAAGGCAGTGATCGCCGAGAGTTTTGAGCGCATCCACCGTTCAAACTTGGTGGGCATGGGCGTCATACCGTTCGAATTCACCGATGGTGATACCCGCAAGACACTGGGTCTGAAAGGTGATGAGACCGTATCGATCCACGGGTTGGATTCAGTTGAGCCCCTGCAGGAAGTGCCCTGCACCATCATTTACGGAGATGGTACCGAAAAGACGATCACCCTGAAGTGCCGCATCGATACCGCGCCCGAGATCGAATACATCGAAAACGGCGGGGTGCTGCAATACGTGCTGCGCAATCTCGCAAAAGCGTCATAAATCAGCAGGTTGATATCCAACCTCAACCCCCGGCCCTGCGCCGGGGGTTTTGTTTTCTGGCCATTTATTCAAAAATCTGAAACTGTTGAGCAAGACAGTCTTCGGAATTTCATCACCATGAAAAAGCCCAACGCCCTATTGGTTTGCTCGCTTAGCGTCATCGCCGTGATCGGGATCTGGGGCGTCGTCGATATCGAAAGCTTGGTGACTTGGGCCAATAGCATCGTGCAACAAACCTTCCACAGTCGCGGTTGGTTCGTGATGCTCGCGGCCTCAGGCATGTTGATCGGGTGTTTGGTTCTGGCCTTTTCGCCCTATGGCAAAATCCGTCTGGGCCGGGATGATGAAGAGCCCGAGTTCTCGACCGCCACCTGGATCTCAATGCTGTTCTCCGCAGGAATGGGCGTTGGACTGCTGTTCTGGGCGGTCGCCGAGCCCCTGACCCATTTCAACTTCATCTCGGGCATGGCACCCGACTATGTCGCCGCGCAGCAGGCCATGCTGGCAACAAACTTCCATTGGGGTCTGCACGCCTGGGCGATTTACGGTTCGACCGCGCTGACCATCGCTTATTTCAGCTTTCGGCGCGGGACAGGCATGATGGTCAGCGCCCCGATCAAAAGCCTGTTTCCCGGCGAACGCTGGGCCGAGCGGGTCGGGTGGCTGTCGGATTTCATGGCCATTGTTGCAATCTCTATCGGTGTTGGCGGTTCAATGGCCATGGGCGTGTTCCAGGTTGCGGACGGGATTGCGGTTCTGGGTGGCCGGGAAACGGTTGGTGCCCTTCTGATCGGCGTTGTTTTCCTGGCGATGGTCGCAGCCTACATCCCTGCTCTGTTAATCGACCTTGGCCAAGGCATGGCGCGCTTGTCGAATGCGGCAATGCTGATCGCGATCTGCCTTGTGGCCTACACAGTGGTCCTCGGGCCTACAGAGTATCTGTTGAACACGGTGGTTCAAGGGTTCGGCGATTACGTCACCAATGTCATTCCTCGGGGCTTTCAGACCTTCACCTTCTTCGGCGATGACGTCACCAAATGGTTCAGCGACTGGACCCTCACCTATATGGTCTGGTGGATCGCCTGGGGACCTTTTGTTGGTGTGTTCGTCGCGCGTATCTCTCGCGGTCGCACGATCCGGGAATTCGTGATCGGAGTACTCTTTGCGCCCACGCTGTTCTCGATCCTTTGGTTCGGTGCCTTTGGCGGCATCGGTCTGTTCGAGGCGCTCAACGGTGCCGGTGAACTGCTGGCCTATACGCAAACAAACATCGAGCGTGTGACCTTCGCCCTGCTCGACCGTTTGCCCTTATCGCAGATCACAATACTCGCAACCGTAGCAGCGGCGTTTCTGTTCATCGTAACCAGCGTTGTAAGCGCAGCCTTTGTGCTGGGTACATTCTCGTCCCAGGGGGATGAAAACCCGCCCCCGCGCGTGCGGCTGATCTGGGGTGCATTGCTGGGCTTGTTGAGTGTTGCGATGATCCTGTCGGGCTCGGTGGAATCGGTCAAAGTCCTGATCTCACTCGGGGCGCTGCCCTTTGTGTTCATCTCGGTTCTGCTGATGGTCTGCCTGTTCCGAGGGCTACGAGAAGAGGGGCTGAGCCATGCTGATCGGTGATCTGACGGATACGCTTATGAATCTGACCACCTTTGCATTCATCGGCGCGATGATCTGGATTTTGGTCCGTAAGTAACGGCTTGAATCCCGGCCATTTTACCGATTTCCTACGATTATGGACAAAGTCGCATTGATAACCGGCGGTGCACGCGGAATTGGGCGTGCAATCGTCGAAGACCTCAGCCGTGATCACCGCGTCGCGTTTACTTGGCTGTCGAGCAAACCCACGCCCGAGCTACTGGGTGGGGATGTTCTGGCCATACGCTCCGATCTATCTGCGCCCGACCAGCCGGCTAGCGTGATTTCGCAGGTGATCGAGCGGTTTGGACGGCTGGATGTGATCGTCAACAATGCCGGCCTTGTGAAATCTACCCCCAAAGAGGAGTTTCGGGCCGAGGACCACCGCGCCATTCTGGATTTGAACCTGCTGGCCCCCGCCGCATTGTTGGCTGCTGCGCTACCACATCTGAAACGCGACGCCTCAATCGTCAATATCTCATCCATGAACGCGGTCTTGCCGCCTCGGGATGCGGTGACCTATGGGGCAAGCAAGGCTGCCCTGAATCTATGGACCCACGCCATGGCAAAGGAGCTTGGGCCAAAGGGGATACGCGTTAATGCAGTCGCGCCGGGTGCGATCAACATCCCCGAAGCGCCCCGGTCCGAGGAGTTGACCGCGCTGTTTGTCAAAGAAACCGCTTTAGGTCGCGCGGGAAAGCCCGAGGATATCGCCAAAGTCGTCAGGTTTCTGGCGTCCGATGCCGCATCCTTCATCACTGGTGAGGTTCTGGGCGTCACCGGTGGCTATCGCTTATGAGCCACCTGCGGCTTTCTCAAGTGCTGGGCGGATCGTGCTTTCGATCACCCGCTGAGTGACCGGACCAGCCCAGCGCAGGATGATCGTGCCCTCACCGTCGATCACATAGGTTTCGGGCACACCGTAGACGCCCCAGTCCAGCCCCATTCGGCCCTGTTCATCCCGACCGATACCGGCATAGGGATCGCCCAGTTCAGCAAGAAATCCTTCGGCGTTGTCCAGTTGATCTTTGTAGTTGATACCATAGACGGGGATACCCTCGTCAGACAGAGCCTGCAGATTGGGGTGTTCGACGCGGCATGGTGCACACCAACTGGCCCAGTAGTTGACCAGCTTGACCTCGCCATCACGCAATGTGGCATCATCGAAGCCCGGTTTGCCCGCGAACTCGGTCAGTACAACCGGCGGCGCTGGCTGACCCTCGCGCGCCGAGGGCAAGGCGTTAGGATCGTCGCGGAACATGCCGATGCCCGCGAGTACAGCGAAGGCGCCGAAAATCAGCGGAGGCGCGATCATCAGGGGCGAAATCTTAGCCATTGCGTGACATCCTTTGTTCAACCTTCTCCATCTCGGCCCGTACTTTACGGCCCCGGATCACGCTGAAACCCACCAATGCGATCAGAAGTCCGATTGACACGACATAGGACCACAAGACGGTATCGGCATATTTTCCAAGATCAGGCATCATCCGCTCACCCTTTCACGCGCCATAAGCGCCTTGGTCCGGCGGGCGCGAATTTCTGTGCCCGTACGATAGAAGACCAGCGCAATGAACAGCAGTACAAAGCCGATGATGCAAAGCAGCAGTGGATAGAAGTAGATATTGCTTACCTTCTCCTCAGTATCCGTGCCTGTGATCGCCCCGGCGCGCATCACCGAAGCCCCCTGATGCAGCCCCTGATTCCAGAAGTTCACCGCATACCGGCTGAGGAACGCAAAGACCGAACCCACAAGGCAAAGGACCGAGGTCAGGTCAGCCGCGGTGTCCGGGTCTTCGATGGCCTCCCACAGGGCGACATAACCTAGATAGAACAGGAACAGGATCAGGAACGATGTCAGGCGCGGGTCCCAGGCCCACCATGTCCCCCACATGGGCTGCCCCCAGATCGCTCCGGTGGCCAATGCGATCAGCGTCATCACGATGCCAATGGGCGCAGCGGCACGGGCAGCCAGCGCACTGACATGGTGGCGACGCACCAGCCAGACCAGCGAAGTTGCCAGCATCATCAGCCAGCAATTGATCGCCATCAACGCGGCGGGCACATGCAAATAGATGATCTTTACGGTCGAGCCTTGCTTGTAGTCATCCGGGGTGAAGAAAAAGCCCCAGATCAATCCGACGACCAGACAAAGACCTGAGCTGATCCAGAAGAACGGAAGGACCCGTTCGCTGGTCGCGAGGAACTTACGCGGGTTGGCGTATTCCCAAAGGGCATTGGCTTTGGCTGCGATTGTCATGGGCTCTATCTAGTCCGAGTCGGCGTGGTTCTCAATTGACCTCTGTCAAGCTTTGTGGCCATCACCTAAGATTGATGCGCAGTACCGCTGCGCTGGCAAAGGGTAAAAGTGCGACCGTTGCGGCGGTAATCCCTGCCAGCATTAGCAGGGGCGTTTGCGTCTCCATGCCTGTCGCACCGCGTCGGGCGACCTCGGCTCCGAAGATCAAAGTCGGCACGTAGAGCGGCAAAACCAGAAGCGACAGTAGCAGACCGCCCCGTTTTAGACCAACAGTAAGGGCCGCGCCAAAGGTGCCGATAACGCTCATCGCCGGAGTACCGAGGAGCAGTGAGATCACTAGCCACGAAAACCCGGGTACAGGCAGGTTTAGCAACACGCCTAGGAACGGCGCGGCCAGAACCAGCGGCAATCCGGTGGTTAGCCAATGGGCTAGCGCTTTGACGGTAACAACCGATTCCAACGGAAGCGGCGCGGTCGCGAGCAGATCAAGCGAGCCGTCTTCCCAATCCAGCGCCAGAAGGCGATCAAGTGACAGCAGACACGCCAAAAGCGCGCCCAGCCAAAGAACGCCCGGTGCGATGGTCGAAAGCAGCGAAGATTGCGGGCCAACCGAGAATGGCACCAAAACGGTGACGATCAGGAAGAAAGCAAGACCGAGGCCAAAGCCACCCCCCGCACGGAAGGCCAATTTCAGATCACGCAGCAATAAGGCGATCACAAGAAACCTCCGTCGAAATCGTCGATAGGTTTGGGCTTGGCCTTGTTGGGGCCAACGTCCAGAACCTCTCCGTCCAGTCCAAGATCAATATGGGTCGCAATCAGGGCCGAACCACCCTGCCCCAGATGCGCGCGCACCGCATCCGCAAACATCTGCACGGCGTGACGATCCAGCGAGACCGTCGGCTCGTCCAGCATCCAGATTGGGCGGCCAGTAACCAACATGCGCGCCAATCCCAGACGCCGTTTCTGCCCCGCCGAAAGGTTGCCCGCATGGCGGTCAGCCAACTCGTTCAGCTCAAACGCATCAAGGGCGTGCTGGATATCACGGGTGCCAAAGACCGACGCCCAGAAGTTGAGGTTTTCGACAACGGTCAGGGTCGGTTTTAACCCGTCGGAATGAGACGCGTATGCGATCTGGTCTTCTGCCCCGACGATTTGCCCTGCCAGCGGCGGTTGCAGGCCCGCAAGCGTACGCAGTAATGTTGTCTTTCCGATCCCATTCGGTCCCCGCAGGATCAGCGCCCTTCCTGCCTCGAGCGAGAAGCTCAGCCCTTCGAGCACGGGAACTCCGCCGCGTGCGATGGCCAGATCGGTTACCTTTAAAGTCATGAAGCCCGCTTAGCGGATTGTGCGTGTGGGCAAAAGGTCGGAATTGCCGCAGAGCGGCCGGTTGGGTCGCAGTGAGGGGCCAGCCCCTCACACTCCCCAGGATATTTTTAGCCAGTGGAAGAACAGATCCTCAGACCGGGATCAGCGCAAGCGCAACGCGGCGGCCTTCGGAAAGCAGCACGTTGTAGGTGCGGCAGGCCGCCGGAGAGTTCATGATTTCGACACCCATACCTGCCTCTTCCAATGTGGTGCGCAAGTCGGCTGGGATGTGGGTCAGTTCTTTGCCCGTACCGATGAACAGAACATCGACATGTTCGGACAAGGCCAGCAGGGTCTGGGCGTCGGAGTAACCCGCCCAAGCCGATGTACCAGTGGGGCCGGTCAGGACTGCCCCATCATGAACTTCCCCGCCTATCCGAAAGAACCCGGGGCCATAGCCATCAACCGGCTGAGCGTTTGTATATGTGATCTCGTTCAGGCGCATGTGCAGGGTTCTAGCCCCAAAGCGGCAGGCCGGACAAGGCCGCTGTTGCAATCACCAGATAGGCTGCGGCGCGGTAGAGGTTCTCGTACTCGGGTCGGAACATCCAGCCCCCCAGCCAGTTGCCCGTGATGTTGGGAACCGCAAGCGCAAGGCCCAATCCGATGCTCGCGATCGAAAGACGCCCCATCCCGCCAAGATATCCAAGGATCAGCAAATCGAAAGCAAACAGGAACAGTAGGATCGTCGCGCGGATGATCTCAACCGGTAAGGGCCGTGACATATAAAACAGGATGACAGCAGGCCCCGGTATCCCGGCTACCCCGCCCAGTAGCCCTGCAGCCCCGCCGATCGCAGCAACCATGCCACGCGATACCGCTCCCCGGTAGCGCAGACCAAAAACCAGAACGGCCAGCATCGACAATGAAATCAGGCTGACGATATAGCGAAACACTTCGGGATCGGTCCGGGTTAGCAGCCATAAGCCAACCGGTAGAAGTAGCGCGCACCCGACCAGAAGGCGCATCAGATCTGCCTTGTCAACAACCGTCCATGCGCGGCGCAGGTTCGGGATCGGGCCAAATAGGTCCATGACCGTCAGCGCGATGATGGCACCGAAGGGGCCAAGATACGGGCTGGCGATGGGCAGGAAGATCAGGGCCGTCCCAAAGCCGGAGAACCCACGCACGATGCCCCCAACAAAGGCGGCGAAAATAATAACGGCCAGACCGGTTGGGGTCTGGCCGAAATACTCAGGCATCAATGTTGGCAAACTGGTTGCCCGCCGTATTCGACGGCTTCGACCAGTCGCGCTTGACCCCCAGCCACAGCAGGATGGTCGAGGCCACGAAGACCGACGAATAGGTCCCGACGATCACGCCCCAGATCATCGCGAAGACAAAGCCTCGGATCACGTCTCCGCCCAGTACATAGAGCGAGATCAGCGCCAGCAGCGTGGTCACAGAGGTCATCACCGTCCGGCTGAGCGTTTCGTTGATCGAGATGTTCAGCACCTCTTTGAGGTCTTTCTTCTTGTACTTCCGCAGGTTTTCGCGAACCCGGTCGAAGACGACCACGGTGTCGTTCAGCGAATAGCCGACGATAGTCAGTAGAGCGGCGATGATCGCCAGGTCAAAACGGATTTGTAGTTCCGAGAAGATGCCGATGGTCAGGATAACGTCATGCACCAACGCGGCGACCGCCCCGAGTGCGAACTGCCATTCGAACCTAAGCCAGATATAGACAAGCACTGCGCCAATCGCCAAGGCGACTGCAATGACCGCGGTCTGGATCAACTCACCCGAAACCTTGGGGCCAACCGATTCGACTGAGACGAACTGGATATCCGGCGCGGCGACGGTCAGCGCTTCTTCGACGGCTGTGACGGTTGCGGCCGCCACAGCTTCGGCCCCGTCCTGTGCCTGAATGCGGATCATCGCGACGTTTTCATCCTCGCCAAAGGTGGGATCAAAAATCTCGGTGATGGTCACATCGCCAAGCTCAAGCGGCGCGATGGCGTCGCGATAGGCGCCGACGTCGATCTCTTGCGCGCTTTGGGTCCGGATCGTGGTGCCGCCGCGAAAGTCGATGCCGAAGTTCAGCCCTTGCAGCAGGAATGACGTGAATGCGATCACCATCATCAAACCCGAGATGCCCAGCCAGACCTTCCAACGGCTAAAGAAATCGAACGAGGTGTTTTGGGGTACGAGTTTCAGTCTCATGTCAAACCTCGATCGTTTTCGGACGGCGGCGTTCGAACCACATCACGATCATCAGACGCGTCACAAAGATCGCGGTGAAGACCGAGGTCAGAATACCCAGACCAAGCGTAATGGAGAAGCCGCGCACGGGACCACTGCCCATGGCAAACAGGATGGTTGCGGTAATGAATGTGGTCACGTTTGCGTCCAGAATGGCCGAAAGCGCTTTTTCGTATCCCAGTTCGATGGCACGCGCCGGACCTTTGGCAGATTTCAGTTCCTCGCGGATACGCTCGAAGATCAGCACGTTGGCGTCAACTGCCATGCCCACCGTCAGCACGATACCCGCGATCCCGGGCAAGGTCAGCGTGGCGCCGATCAGTGAGAGCAGGCCAAACAAAAGCCCCACGTTCAGGATCAGCGCAATATTGGCGAAGATGCCGAACAGGCCGTAGCTGAGAGCCATGAATACCAACACGGCGACAAAGGCCACGATTGTCGCGACTTTACCTGCGTCGATACTGTCCTGACCCAGCTCAGGGCCGATGGTGCGCTCTTCCAGGAAGTCCAGACCTGCAGGCAAGGCACCTGCGCGCAGCAGAACGGCCAAATTGGTGCTTTCCTCAACCGTGAAATTGCCAGTGATGATGCCCGAGCCGCCGGGGATATGGCTTTGGATTACGGGTGCCGAGATCACCTCGTCATCCAGGACGATAGCAAAGGGTGCGCCAATGTTTTCCAGCGTGTAATCGCCGAATTTGCGCGCGCCAGAGGTGTTGAACCGGAAGCTGACCGCAGGGCGGCCGTTCTGGTCGAAAGATGGCTGCGCGTCGACCAATTCTTCACCGGTCACGACGGGTGCGGCGTCCAGAGTGTAGTACACACCATCTTCATCGATCGATGGCACAAGCTTCTCACCAACGCCCGGAATGGCATCCGGGTCAGTCCCGCGCCCAACGACAGGATTGAACGTCAACTGTGCAGTCGTGCCGATAATCTCTTTGAGCTCCCCGGCGCTGCCGATGCCGGGCACCTGAATCAGGATACGATCAGCGCCCTGACGCTGGATCGTTGGTTCGCGTGTGCCAACCTCGTCGATCCGACGGCGGATGATCTCAAGGGACTGGCGCACAGTACGATCATCCGAAGCAAGCTTTTCGGCCTCGGACAGTTGGACAACGATAGTGTCCCCCTCAGCGCGAGCCTCTATATCTGTTGCCCCTGCCCCGGTCAGCGTCTGCACCTGTCGGGCCAGACCGCGCACAACCTCTAATGCGCGGGACATGCCCTCGGGTTGGCTGATGCGCACGCGAATCTCGTCAGGCGCCGAATCCTGACGACGGATCGTGCCGACCGTCGCGCGTTCATCACGCAGCGCGTCGCGGATTTCGGGCCACATCGCCTCCATCCGGGATTCGTAGACATCATCAACCTTGACCTCGGCAAGCAAATGCGCGCCGCCGCGCAAGTCGAGCCCGAGATTGACCAGAGACGAAGGTAGCCAGTTCGGCCATTGCGCGGCCTCGGCCTGCATTTCAGGTGTATCAATGCCCAGCTCAATCGCAGCCTTGGCATCGTTAGATTGTTCTACGCGCGTATAAAACGCATTCGGCAGGGCAAGGAACAGACCGATCACACAGACCGACCAGATCAGAACCCGCTTCCAGGAATCAATTTGCAGCATTACCCTGCCTTTTCAAGGAATTGTCGCGCGAAGTTACTTCGCAGGTTCGGTCTTGTTCAGAACCTGAGCGATGGTCGATTTCACCACGCGAACCTTAACGCCCTCGGCGATCTCGACTTCGATCTCGTTATCGCCTTCCTTGACCTTCGACACCTTGCCGATCAGCCCGCCTTGGGTGACAACCTGATCGCCCCGGCGCACGGCTTCGACCATGGCTTGATGCTCCTTCATCTTCTTTTGCTGCGGACGGATCAGCAGGAAATACATGATCGCGAAGATCAGGATCAGCGGGAGAAACTGGGCGATTGCGCCACCTTCCATGGGATATTCCTTTGTTCTGATGATGCAGAGAGCTCTCTGCAAAGTTTGCGGGAACCTATGCTTTGAAACATGGGTTTGCAAGCAAACCTGGCCCCATTTCGACCATCGGGTTCAAAGGTTTGCTGCCGGACGTTGCAGATATGTTCTAGGCAGACCCTTCCAGTCAGATATAGTCCTGTGGCAGGAGGCCTAATGATTCAATCAATCCAGACCCTTGGCGCGTTTGTTCGCCTGATGCTCGTGACAACCTGTATAGGTCTTTTGGCGTCGCCCGTATGGGCACAGAACGCCACTAGCGAAGAGCCTGCTATAGAAGACACTGAATCAGAGATTTTTCAGGCTCCGGTTATCGTTGACGGCGACACCTTGTTTCACCTGCGCGGCTCCAGCGCGCTGCCCGCTCCGGAACGGGCCGCGAGTGTACAGAACAAGATCATCGAAATCGCCGAGGCCTCAGACGCCGAGCAGGTCTCTATAAGCTTCGAGGACTCAGAGTTCGGCATTCGAATCTTTGCCGATGGTGTTCAAGTTTCGATCGTGACCGATGCCGATTCCGAGCTTGAGCAGATGGACTTGAACGTTCTCAGTTTGTTGCACGGCGACGCTATTAAACAATCCATTGAAAGCTATCGCGCAAACCGCACCGAACAGGCGCGTGTTTCGGGTGCCATCGAAGCCTTAGCATGGACAGCTGGATTCGCGCTTTTTGTCGTCGTTATCCTGTGGCTGCACCGGCGCATTCGCCGCCGTACGCTGAAACTGGTCAAGCGTTACCTCAAGGATGTCGAAACCGCGACCGCCAAAAGTGTTCAGGCCGAGGCCATCGCCGCGTTGATCCGGTATGCTCTAAATTTTGTCCTGCTGGTGATCTTTTTCCTCGGCTTCTACTACTACCTCTCCTTCGTTCTGCTTGCCTTTGCCGAGACGCGCTATTTCGCGCAACTCCTGCTGACCTACTTGACCGAGCCGGTCCTGCTGATCTTCAAAGGCATCCTCAGCTACATCCCAAACCTGATCATGTTGATACTGATCGCATGGATAACGCTGTATATTATCCGGGGCATGCGTGTGTTCTTTGACGCCGTCGAGGCGGGAACCTTTGACATGGGCGATTTTGAAAGCCACTGGGTGAACCCGACCTTCAACATCGCCCGCGTCGTCGTTATCCTGATCGCTCTGGTCTTTGCTGTCCCTTACATCCCCGGATCAGATTCGGCGGCGTTTCAGGGGCTGACGATTCTGGTTGGTGCCATGCTGTCACTGGGCGCAAACTCGGTCGTGTCGAACATGCTGGCGGGGCTCTTCGTGATCTATCGCCGCTCAACCTCGATTGGGGATCGGATCCAGATCGGGGACCATATTGGCGATGTGGTGCAGATCAAGTTGATGGAGACGCATCTGAAGTCCATCAAGAATGAACTGATCTCGATCCCGAACGCCCAATTGATGAATTCGGACGTGGTGAATTTCTCAAAAAGAACAGACGGTAGCGGGTTGCTGCTGCATACGACCGTCGGGATTGGCTATGAAGAGCCGCCCGAAAAGATCGAAGCGATGCTGATCGAGGCAGCCCATCGCACCAAGGGAATCAAGGCCAAGCCCGAACCTTTTGTTTTGTGGACCGCCCTGGCCGATTACGCGATCAACTATCAGATCAACGGCTATACCACGCGAGGCAGCATCATTCCCAAAATCCGCTCGGATTTGCACCGCAACATCGTGGCCGTGTTCAATGAGAATAACGTGCAGATCATGACACCTTCGTACATGGCCGACCCGCCCGAGCCGAAAATCCCAACCGAAGAGTGGGATGGCCATCTGGCGCATGAATCCCACGAGGAATCGGATAAGTCGTAACCGGTGCTACACCCTGCCATTCAGATGGTGCATAAGCGGATTCAGTGATTCACGCAGTTAAGGATCTGAACCATGCACGACATCCGCGCCATACGCGAAAACCCAGCCGCCTTCGACGCCGCCCTTGCGCGCCGTGGGGACGCGCCGGTGTCGTCAGACCTGCTGAGGCTGGACGAAAGCCGCCGCGCCAAGATTCTGGCTGCTGAGACAGCTCAGGCCGAGCAGAAAAAGGCCTCCAAAGAGGTTGGCGCTGCCAAAGGGCGCGGGGATGAAGCTGAATTCGAACGCCTGCGCGCTCTGGTCGCCGAGAAAAAGGCCGAAGTGGCGCGGATGCAGACCGAGGCCAAGGATCTGGATGCTCTGCTGGCCGACCAGCTGATCCGCATCGCGAACCTGCCCGCCGAGGATGTGCCCGAAGGCGCGGATGAGAACGACAATGTCGAAGTCAACCGCTGGGGCACACCACGCGAATTGGATTTTGCACCTAAAGAGCATTTCGAAATCGATGCCGTCCAAAACGGCATGGATTTTGAGACGGCTGCCAAACTCTCCGGCTCGCGCTTTGTGCTGCTGTCGGGCGGCGTCGCGCGTATCCACCGCGCTTTGGCGCAGTTCATGCTGGACACCCATATCAACGAGAATGATCTGACCGAGGTCAACGGCCCGGTTCTGGTTCTCTCGGAAATGATGCAGGGCACCGGCCAGTTGCCGAAGTTTGGAGAAGACAGCTATCAGACCCGCGAAGGCTGGTGGTTGATTCCAACCTCCGAAGTGTCGCTGACCAACATCGTCAACGACACGATGATCGAGGAGAGTTACCTGCCTCGCCGCTATACCGCGCATTCGCTGTGCTTCCGGTCCGAGGCTGGTAGTGCGGGCAAGGACACACGCGGGATGCTGCGGCAGCACCAGTTCGAAAAGGTCGAGATGGTCTCGGTCACCCATCCGGACAAGTCGGATGATGAACAGAAGCGTATGCTGCGCTGCGCCGAAGGCATTCTTGAAAAGCTGGGCATCCCCTATCGCACCGTGATCTTGTGCACCGGCGACATGGGCTTTGGTGCACGACGCACTTACGACATCGAGGCGTGGCTGCCGGGCCAAAATACCTATCGCGAGATCAGCTCGGTCTCGACATGCGGGGATTTTCAGGCGCGCCGCATGAATGCGCGCTTCCGGCCAGAGGCCGGGGGCAAGCCAGAATATGTCCATACCCTGAATGGTTCGGGCCTGGCCGTGGGGCGCTGCCTGATAGCTGTGTTGGAAAATGGTCAGAATGCGGATGGGACGGTCACCCTGCCCGAGGTTCTGGCACCCTATCTGGGCGGCAAGCTAACCCTTCAGACCAACGGCACGCTGACATAAAAAAACCGGCGCATTTAGGCGCCGGTTTCCGATCAGACAAGGCGGAGAAGTATCACTTCTTCGCCTTTTTCTTATCTTTCTTCTTTCCGGGCTTCTTGTCGGACTTCTTCTTATCAGACTTCTTATCGTCCTTCTTTTTGGCGTCCTTTTTCTTAACGTCTTTTTTGGGCTTCTTGTTTTTCTTACCCTTCTTGGACTTTTCTTTGACCTTTTCCTTAGCTTTGGAAAACACCGCCTCCATTTCAGACTTCTTCTTGGCCGCCTTTTCAGCCTTGGCCTTGGCTTTCGCCTTTTTCTTTGCTTTGGCCTCGGCAGCGGCCTGTTCTGCCGCCGCGCGCTCCTTTGCCGCCTTACGCTCGGCCTCGGCCTTGTTCGCAGCCGCATTGCTTTTGGCCGTCGCGCGCTGCACAGCCGATTTCCGCTCTGCAGGCTTGCGGGTGACAGCGCGGGGCGCGGGCTTGGGCTTGGCACCAACGACTTCTTTCGCAGCCGCGATCAGCTTAGCTGCGCGAGTGGAACCGACCCGCGGGGTGCCGGACAGATCTTCCGGTTTGGCCTTGGCAATGGCTTCTGCTGTTTTGTAGCCCTTTGCATTCAAGGCCTTAGCCAGCGCTGGCCCTACGCCACGCACCTCGGTAACTGCGGTCATTTCGTTTCCTTTCGTTAACTCCCCCAGATTGTAAACGCACAGCACATACGTTCCTGACAGAGCGCCAATTCAAGAATTAGATAGGAGGTTACCCGCTTTCGGCCAGGCGATGGCCTGCAGTTCGGCTGGGAAATGGGACAAGTCTTTTGGCGTCTTCATCCCATAGTTTCAGATTCAGCGCCGCCACTGCCTCGGGAAACTTAATCCGTCGCGGTGTGTATTCTGGCGGCAGGTTATAGTGGCACGCGCGCAGCCGGTAAGATGGGATGCGGGCATTGAAATGGTGGATGTCATGCAATGTGATGCAGGCCACCGCATTATCGAACCACCAGCCGAAATCCAGCGCCGAGGACCCCTCCAACGCAGCCAGCTTCGGATCCAGTTCGGGGCGGCGATCCCAGTAGGTGTCTTCGAAATTGTGCTGCAAATACACCAGGAACACCCCAAGCATCCCGCCCAGCAGCGAAAACACCAGCCAGACCAGAATGCCGGTGGCACCGGCGATCAAATACAGCAGCCCCAAAAACACAACAATTGAGAGGTTGTGCAGCACCACGCCCATCACGCCGAACCGCACGGTGTTCTTGGGCCAGCGATAGCGGATGAAGTATGTGAATAGCGCGCCAACCGGCACCAGAATGAAGGGATTCCGATACAGTCGGTAAAACAAACGCTTTTTCCAATCCGCCTCGTTCCATTCGCGCAGCGTCATGGTGTGGATTTCACCGGTCTCGCGATGCTCGAGGTTGCCGATTCCGGCGTGATGCAGATTGTGGTTCTGCTTCATCACCTCGAACGGGGCAAATGTGAAGGGCGATAACCCATGGCCAGCCCATTCGTTCTGCTCGCGCGTTTCAAACAACGAATGGTGCCCGCAATCATGTTGCAGGACATAGAGACGCACGGCAGAGAAGGCAAAAACGATCCCGGCCGGGATCATGATGTACCAGCGGTCGACATAGGTGATCGCCAATGTAAGCGATGCGAAATACACCGCGAATGTTCCGAAATAACTTAGCGCGGCAAGCTTGTTGTCCTGTACCGCGTATTGTCTTGTATATTCTCTCAGATCCATCACGCCCGCTCCCCACGGAGGTCCGACCAATCACAAATTCAAAATTAAGTGCGGAGATCCCGCAAACAAGCAGCACGTGCAAAACAAATGCACGTGCTTGAATGCTAACGCGCAGAAACGGGGCTGTCACGCCCCCTCTCTGAAAATGCTTGAAATTAGCGCAGTTACGCCCGTCCCTTGAGATGCTTGGCCAGTGCGCCTGCGTTTTTCTTGCGCCGCCCTTTGTAGGGGTTCTTATCGCCCTGTCCGCGCAACGTCAGGCGGATAGGGGTGCCCGGCATATCAAAATCCTCGCGCAGGCCGTTGACCAGATAACGCGAATAGCTGTCAGGCATCTTGTCCGGATGCGAACACATGACCACAAACCCGGGCGGGCGGGTCTTGGCCTGCGTCATATACCGCAGCTTGATCCGGCGCCCCTGCGGGGCTGGCGGCGGGTGCTGTTCCAGCATGGCGGTCAGCCAACGGTTCAGCGCTGCGGTCGGCACCCGGCGGTTCCAAACATCATGGGCACGCAGGATCGCGGCGCGCAGACGTTCCAGACCGCGGCCTGTTTTAGCCGACACAGTGATCAACGGAGCGCCACGCAACTGCGGCAGCAAACGTTCGAAGGATTCTTTCAGGTCGCGCAGCTTTTCCTGTTTGTCTTCTTCGATGTCCCATTTGTTGACCGCAACGACCACAGCACGCCCCTCACGCTCGGCCAGATCGGCGATCCGTAGGTCCTGCTGCTCAAAGGGGATGGCAGCGTCCAATAGAACCACGACAACCTCGGCAAACTTGACCGCACGCAGGCCATCCGAGACCGAGAGCTTTTCCAGCTTCTCCTGCACCTTGGCCTTCTTGCGCATCCCGGCGGTATCAAAAATCCGCATTGGGGTACTGCCCCCGTCAGGGTCGGCCCAGTCGATCCGCAGGCTGATCGCGTCGCGCGTGATCCCGGCCTCGGGGCCGGTCAGCAGGCGGTCTTCGCCAATGATCTTGTTGATCAGGGTGGATTTACCGGCATTCGGACGGCCAACCACGGCCACCTGCAAAGGTTTGTCGGCGGTGATCAGCGGGGCTTCGCCTTCCCCGTCTTCGTCCAGCGCGATATCGGTTTGCGGTGTCTCTTCGGCGCGCGCCTCTTCAGCCGCGTCGGCCAGTGGCATCAGCTGCGCGTAGAGGTCCGTCATCCCCTCGCCATGCTCACCAGACAGGCGCACCGGCTCACCAAGGCCAAGATTGTAAGCCTCAAGCACACCCGCGTCAGCGGCGTTCCCTTCGGCCTTGTTAGCCGCAAGGATCACATGCTTGGAGCGTTTGCGCAGGATATCAGCGAACATCTCATCGGTCGGCGTCAGGCCCACGCGCGCATCAATCATGAACAGGCAGACATCGGCCATATCCACAGCGCGTTCAGTCAGACGGCGCATGCGACCCTGAAGGCTGTCATCGGTCGCATCCTCAAGTCCCGCTGTATCAATCACGGTAAACCGCAGATCGCCCAAACGCCCTTCGCCTTCGCGCAGGTCTCGCGTCACGCCGGGCTGGTCGTCGACCAAAGCCAGACGCTTGCCCACAAGGCGATTGAACAGGGTGGATTTGCCCACATTCGGGCGCCCCACGATGGCGAGGGTCAGCGACATGATACTCAACTTTCAAGACTCAAGATGCGCCCTTTAACGCATCTTGTCGTCAACGGAAAGCGTGCAGTTCGCCCTTGGTCGATACGACATAGAGCGTCTGACCCGCCACAACCGGTGCAGTGGTCGCGCCACCCGGCACTTCGACCTGATGCACCAGCGCACCGTCAACGGGATTGAAGAAGCGCAGATAACCGTCGTTCGAAGCGATGACAAGGCGTCCTCCGGCCATGATCGGGCCGTAATGGGCAAAGATCGGCCCCCGGCGGCCCGGCTTGTTCTTGACAAAGCCCGGCAAATCGATCGCCCAGACCGTCGAGCCATCGGCTGCATCCAACCGTACCAACTGGCTGCGATCACTGATCAGGAAAACACTGTTCCCCGCTGGCCAGACCGTATCAACGGCTCCCTCGGGTGCGGTCCAGTTCCGCTCACCCGAATTACCGTCGAACGAGACGGTGCGCCCCGAGTGGTTGCCGATGATGACAGAGCTACCCGACACCATAGGCCCTGCGGTCACGTCCACGATCTGAGCCGCCGCACGGCCCCGACGCCCACCTGCAACGGACGCAGTCCAGCGCAGGATGCCGCCCCGGCGGAATGTGGCAGCGATATCCCCCGACCCAAAGGCAAAGACTGACAGGTCCGAGGCAATCACGGGCGCAGGTGCACCCAGAACGTTGCCGACGCTCGGCGTGCCTTCGATCTGCCAGATGATCCGGCCATCCTTGGTATTCACTGCCCAACCGGTTTCATCCCCGGCCACCAGATAGAGTATGCCGCCGCTGACCAAAGGCGCACCGCTGCCGGTTGCATTCAGACGTTTCTGCCACCTTTGCGCCCCGGATTTCGCATCGAGCGCGGTCAACCTACCGAAACCCGACGAGACATAAAGCACACCGTCGGCATAGGCGAGCCCTCCGCCTGTGGCATCCCCGTCCTTTTCATTCGGCGGGATAAGGTTTGTACTCCAGGCGACCTGCCCTTGGGGCGTAACAGCCGAGACATTTGCCCCGGAATCGAGCGTATATATCAGGCCACCAGCAACAACAGGGTCTGCGGTGATCCGCTGTTTTCGGCTATCGCCGGACCCAATGTTAGCAGACCAAATACGTTGCGGTGTGGCACTCAGCGCTGCGTTGGTAGTGCGGAAGGCGGGTGTACCCGCGCTTTGCGACCAGTTGGCGTTGCGGCTTTGAGCCGGAATACTGATCGGTTTGGCGCCACGGGTTTCAACGGTTTCGTTGTCGATGGAGGCACGAATATCCTCACGCTCACCCGGCAGAATGACTTCGGGTTCCTGACAGGCGCTGAGAACGGTGAGCGCGGCTGCCGCAACGGGCAATCCGAAGCCTGAGAAATAACGTGATAGCATAATCTACAAACTCGCCTGTGATGTTCCGTTTCGCTGCCGGTTAACCCTGCTGGTTCGCCACGGGCTCGGGTTCGCCCCCAAGCGCGACGATCAGTTGAGCCGCGCGCTGTTGCAGATCGACGCTGGCCTCGGCGTCCTGGCGCAACGCCTGCAAACGGTCCAAAGCGGCTTGCGTATTGCCCTCGGCCACATCGATCAGGGCCAATTGTTCTTCGGCGAGCAGACGCAACGGAGCACCAGGTATGGCCAGCGCTTCGAACTGTTGACGACGATCCGCCACTGGCATCGTGTCAGTTTGCAGTAGCAATGCCTTGAAACTTGCAATCGCGCGATAGATTTCGGGCAAATCCCCCTGCGTGGCGATCGCGTTCAGACTGTTCACCGCATCTTGCGCCGATCCGGCCTCGGCCTGAGAGGCGGACAGCAACATGTTCAAAACCGCGTCACCGCCGACAGATGCAGCATCGATCGCCTGTAGGCTTTGTGCCCGTTCGGCCGATCCGTTTTCAGCCAGCGCCGACAGAATCGCATCACCTAGAGCCTCGGCCTGGTTGGTATCACGTGCTTTTCGGTATTCGTTGAACGCAGCGCCCCCGACAATGGCCACGACAGCCAGCACACCGACCCAGCCCCAGCGGCGCAAAAGAAGGTACATGCGATCGCGGCGCACCTCTTCGGTGACCTCTTCAATAAAACTGTCGGCGTCGCTCATCCCTGCCCCCAGGCTTAAGTGTCCGGTTTTCTAGCGCCATGTCATACCCCGGCGATCAGGCCAAGCCAAGTGCCCGAATTCATACATTTGCCACCATATGGGTGACCCTTGCGTAAAAAACTAAACCGAACTATTCAGTTCAGTATGGAAAAGACATGGCCACAGCCCCATTTTAAGGGATAGCGGCTAAAGCCGACCGCGCGAACAGATCTGGAGATTCTACCGCATGCGATTGATTTCATTCGTTAACGCCATTTTGGTTATTGTTGCGTTGTATTTTCTTGTTTTCGAGCGCGACGCGCTGTTTGCTTTTGCAGGTCGCGGAGACGAGCCATCCGAGACCGCGACCGAGGCCTCGGAATCGGTGCAATCACCGGACTCGATCGGCGTTGTCGTGCTGCGCTCGACTGCGCGCGAGATCGGCAGCGCCGTTCAATTACGGGGTCAGACCAAGGCAAACCGCCAGGTCGAGGTCCTTGCCGAAACCATTTCGACAGTCCTGTCCGAGCCCAAGCGCAAAGGAGCTTTTGTCGAAGCAGGAGATCTGCTGTGCGAGCTTGACCCCGGAACCCGGCCCGCGAGCCTGGCCGAAGCCATGGCAGCCAAGCTTGAGGCCGAAAGCCGCGTTCCCGAGGCCGAAGCGCGCCTGGAAGAAGCTCACGCCCGTTTGGCTGAAGCCGAAATCAATCTGAAAGCAGCCCGCAAGCTGTCGGAAACCGGGTTTGGATCAGAAACGCGCCGTATCTCAAGCGAAGCCGAAATGAGCACTGCCGAGGCCGGAATCAAATCCGCCGAGGCCGGTCTGGAAGCTACGCAAGCCGGGATTGAAGCCGCCACCGCAGCAGTAGCAGCCGCCCAGCGCGAGATTGATCGCCTGACCATCAGCGCACCGTTCAAGGGTCTGCTTGAAAGTGATACTGCGGAATTGGGCAGCCTGATGCAGCCCGGCTCGCTCTGCGCAACCGTCATCCAGCTCGATCCGATCAAGCTGGTGGGCTTTGTGCCTGAATCCGAAGTGAATCGGATCATTGTCGGATCGATGGCAACTGCGCAGTTGGTTACGGGGCTGCAGGTCGAGGGGCGCGTGACCTTCCTCAGCCGTTCGGCTGATGAAACCACGCGGACATTCGAGGTCGAGATCACAGTGCCAAACCCGGAACTGCTGATCCGTGACGGCCAAACCGCCAACATTCAGATCGCGGCCGAAGGGGTCAAGGCGCATCTGCTGCCCCAATCCGCACTGACCTTGAACAATGAAGGTGAGCTTGGTGTTCGCACCGTGGTAGCCGACAATGTCGTTGATTTTGTTCCGATCCGCCTTCTGCGTGACACCGCTGATGGTGTATGGGTTGGTGGCCTGCCGGAAACTGCTGATATCATCGTGATCGGGCAGGAATTCGTCACACGTGGTGTGACGGTCGCGCCGACATACAAGGAAGCATCGCAATGACGGGTATCGTCAGTTGGGCCGCAAGCCGTGCCAGAATGGTGCTGGCTTTCATCGCGATTTCGCTGGTCATCGGCGGGTATGCTTATGTCGGGCTCCCTAAAGAGGGTGAACCCGACATCGATATCCCGATGCTCTTTGTGTCGGTGCAGTTTCCAGGGATTTCAGCCGAGGACAGCGAAAGCCTGCTGATCAGGCCGATGGAAACCGAGATGGCCGATCTCGACGGGTTGGACACGATGACAGCCACCGCCGCCGAGGGCTATGCAGGTATTCTGCTGGAGTTCGAGTTCGGTTGGGACAAATCCGCCACCATCGCGGATGTTCGCGATGCCATGAACACCGCGCAAGCTGATTTCCCTGATGGGGCTGAGCAATACACGATTACCGAGGTCAACTTCTCCGAGTTTCCCATCGTCATTGTTAACCTGACCGGCCCGGTACCAGAGCGTACGATGGCACGCGTTGCCAAAGATCTGCAGGACGAACTTGAGGCGTTGGACGCAGTGCTGGAAGCTGGCATTGCCGGAAACCGCGATGAAATGCTTGAGGTCGTGATCGATCCGCTGCGGCTCGAAGCCTACAACGTCACGGCCGCCGAACTGATCAACGTTGTGCAAAACAACAACCAACTGATCGCTGCAGGTGAGGTCGAGACCGAACAGGGCACGTTCTCGGTCAAGATCCCGTCGTCATTTAAGACTGCTCAGGACGTCTATGGCCTGCCCGTAAAGGTCAACGGAGACCGCGTGGTCACCTTAGGCGAACTGGCCGAAATCAACTATACGTTTGAAGACCGCGCGGGCACGGCCCGGTTCAACGGCGAACCCACCGTCGCGCTGCAGGTCGTCAAGCGCAAGGGCTTCAATTTGATCGACACCGTTGCGCTGATCAAAGCCACTGTCGCCGAAGAACAAATCAAGTGGCCAGCCGAACTGCAGGCCGCTGTTGATGTGGGCACCTCAAACGACCAAAGCCGCATCGTCGATTCAATGGTGCGCCAGCTTGAAGGATCGGTTCTGACCGCTGTCGCGCTGGTGATGATCGTGGTGCTGGCTTCGTTGGGAACACGCGCCGCGTTGTTGGTGGGTTTTGCCATTCCAACCTCGTTTCTGTTGTGCTTCGCCTTCCTCGCGATGATCGGGGTCACCATCTCGAATATGGTGATGTTTGGCCTGATCCTTGCCGTAGGCATGCTGGTCGATGGCGCCATCGTTGTTGTGGAATATGCCGACAAGCGCATCAAAGAAGGCGTTGGTCCGATGCACGCCTATGTCGAGGCGGCGCAACGGATGTTCTGGCCGATTGTTTCGTCGACGGCCACTACACTGTGTGCATTTCTTCCGATGTTGTTCTGGCCCGGTATTCCCGGCGAGTTCATGAAGATGCTGCCCATCACGCTGATCTTCGTTCTGTCGGCCTCGCTGATTGTGGCACTGATCTACCTGCCGGTCGTGGGCGGTGTCTCGGGCCGTATGAGCCGCAGTTTCGAGCGCAGCTCGAACTGGCTGCGAGCCCGCACGCCTTGGTGGCTGCGAGTGCTTCTGGTGCCGCCTTCATTATATATGATCTTCCTCGGCGCGATGCAGGTTTTGAACCCCAACTATCTGCTGCCCGGCGGTTCACTTGCTGGCGTGCTGCTGTTTCTGTTCGGCGCCTTCGCTGGGTCGGTCACGCTGAGTGCTGCCAAGATCGAACGCGCCCCGGATGAACATGTTCATACCGCTAAAGAGCACACGCCCTTCGGTTATTTGATCAAGTTCCTGGTCGGCAATCCGGTCATGCCGGTGGTGTCCATCGCAGTCGTCTTTGCGGCGGTGTTTTGGGTCGCATTCATCATATTCCCGCAAAACTCTCGCGGCGTTGAATTCTTCGTGGAAAGCGAACCGGAACAGGCCACGGCCTATGTCCGGGCGCGCGGCAACCTGTCTTTGGCTGAAAAGGACGAAATGGTTCTTGAGGCCGAGCGCGTGATCAGCGAACACCCGGCGGTGATCAACGTATTTGCCTTTGCGGGCGAAGGTGGGCTCAATCAGAACAATGGCGGTGCAGAAGCCCCTGCCGACACAATTGGTCGCGTCCAGTTCGAGCTCATTCCTTGGGAAGATCGCCCAATCAGCTCTGAACAGATTACCGGTTGGTTCTGGGGACCGATTGCAGGTCTACTTGGCTTTGCAAAGGAAGAAGTCGCGGCGGAATATGACGGCAATTTTGTTCTGGACGAACTAACCGCAGAGCTGGCAACCCTTCCTGGCTTTATCGTTGATCTTCAGGCGCTGGAACAAGGTCCCGCTTCCGCCAAGCCCGTTCATCTGCGCATCAAAGGCGATAGCTGGGAGGATCTGACGGCCGCGACCATCACAGCACGAGAAGCCTTTGACACCACACCCGGCTTGATCAAGATCGAGGACACCCTGCCTCTGCCCGGCATCGACTGGCAGATCGACGTGGACGTGGCCAAGGCGGGTCGATTCGGCGCGGACGTCGCAACCGTTGGCGCGATGGTACAGCTTGTGACGCGTGGCATCTTGCTGGGTGAAATGCGACCGGATTCAACCGATGAAGAGGTAGAAATCCGTGTCCGCTTACCTGATCAGGATCGCGTCCTGTCAACGCTGGATACGCTGAAAGTTCGCACACCGGACGGGTTGGTCCCCCTGTCGAACTTCGTCACCCGCAAACCCGTGGCTAAGCTCGCCGAGATCAATCGCGCGGATCAACAGCGCTACTATGACGTTAAAGCGGATGTCGAGCCTGGGCTGAGCAAGATCGTGACCACCGGTCCCGACGGTGCAGAGCTGCGTTTGGCAACCGTGCGCGCGATTGGTGAAGGTGCCACACCAACTGGCAGCACGATTACCAGCGCGGACGGGGCAGAGTTCGAACTCGTTCAACTAACGGGTGCCGAGAACGTGGGTGAAGTGCGGTCCGCCATCGAAAGCGGTGACGCTCGGTTTGCCCTGATCAATCCGAACGAACGGATTGCCGTGCTGACCGAGTGGCTGGAAACCGATCCTTTTGGTCGCACCATCACTTGGGAATGGACCGGCGATCAGGAGGATCAGGCGGAAAGCCAGGCGTTCCTGTCCAGCGCATTCCTGGCAGCACTGGGTCTGATGTTCGTGATCCTGCTGGCGCAGTTCAACTCGTTCTACAACTCGGTGCTGGTGCTGCTGGCCGTGGTTCTGTCTACGACCGGCGTGTTGCTGGGCATGATGGTAATGCAACAACCGTTCTCGATCATCATGACCGGGACCGGGATCGTGGCGTTGGCCGGTATCGTGGTGAACAACAACATTGTTCTGATCGACACCTATCAGGAATATAGCGGCTACATGTCTCGCATTGATGCCATCGTCCGCACGGCTGAGGCGCGTATCCGCCCGGTTCTGCTGACTACGCTGACAACAATGGCGGGTCTGACCCCGATGATGTTCGGCCTGTCGCTGGATTTCATCGGCGGAGGGTATTCGATCGACAGCCCCACGGCATTGTGGTGGAAACAGCTGGCCACGGCGGTGGTCTTTGGCTTGGGTACCGCCACGGTGTTGACACTGATCGTGACGCCGTCATTCCTGGCGCTGCGAGTGTGGGTCACAACCTACGCGGTATGGCTGGGTAAGGCGCTGGCACGCGCCACGGCGGGCCGATCCAGCCAAATCGCGCAGGACATGGCAATCGGCCAAAGCGCGAGAGATGTGCAAGCAGCCGAAATGATCTGGACCGATGAACAGGACAAAGCTGCCCCAGATCAGAGCGCTCAGGACGACCGCCCCGATCATCCCCCGACAACACCGCTGAAGGCGGCGGAATAAAAAAAAGGCGAGCCCAAGGGCTCGCCTTTTCGTTTCTGGCATGGCCGTTACTCGACGAACGCGTATTCGCCCAGATCGCACAGGTTCAGACCATAGTCTTCAATCGATTCTCCGTCGCTGAAAATACCACGGATGTCATAGACACAGGTGGTCAGCCCGTCCGCAATAAGGACGTCTACTTCGTAATCCGCGCCCAGATAACCACCCTCAAGCAGGTTGCCTTCCCAGCTGCCGGACGAGGCCGGAGACACGTTGAACTCAACCAAGTCATAGCTGGTTTCGTTGATAATCAAGAATTCCAGATCCTCGGCTGCCGCCGATGTGGCCATCAACAGTGTTGCAGTCAACGCTGCTGCTGCTCGCATTTTCATGAAGTTTTTCCTTGTCTGTGTTTCGGTCTGCAAAGTGTCGCGGCGGCGGGTCCGCGTCAAACGGAAACCGTACCACAGCAGCCGATTTTCTTTTCGAACCGATCCGCACAATCATTGGCAGTCAAGGCTGTCGGGCCTAGGCCGCTTCGCTGTCGGCCTGTTGACGGTTCCATAGCTGGGCATATCGCCCTTCGCGGCTGAGCAGCTCATCATGCGTGCCCTGCTCGATGATCTCACCACGTTCCAGCACGACGATCCGGTCGGCCTCGGCAATGGTGCTAAGGCGGTGTGCGATGGTGATCACCGTCCGCCCCTCACCCGCTCGGGCCAAAGCATCTTTGATGTCCTGCTCGGTATCCGTATCCAAGGCTGACGTCGCTTCGTCCAACAACAGGATCGGCGGGTTTTTTAGCAAGGTTCGGGCGATGCCGACGCGTTGCTTTTCACCGCCTGATAGTTTCAGGCCGCGTTCGCCGACCTTGGTATCGTACCCTTCTGGAAGGCTGACGATGAAATCATGAATCTGCGCGGATTTGGCGGCGGTCTCTACATCCTGCTGGGTCGCACCTTCTCGCCCATAAGCGATATTGTATCGGATCGTGTCATTGAACAGGACCGTATCCTGCGGAACGACGCCGATTGAGGCATGCAGGCTTGACTGGCTAACATCGCGCACATCCTGCCCGTCGATTTTCAGCGACCCGCCGGTGACATCGTAGAACCGAAACAGCAGCCGCCCGATTGTGGATTTCCCAGACCCGGTGGCGCCGACAATCGCAACGGTCTGACCGGCTGGTACGGCCAAGGAAACGCCCTTGAGGATTTCGCGATCAGGCTCGTATCCAAAGCGGACATCTTCAAGCGTGACCTCCCCACCATTTACCTTCAGGTTCGGGGCGCAGGGTTTGTCCATCACTTCTGCTGGCTGTTCCAACAGATCAAACATCTGCCCCATATCCACCAGTGATTGACGAATTTCGCGGTACACCGTGCCAAGAAAATTCAGCGGTACGGTTATCTGGATCATGTAAGCATTAACCATCACGAAATCGCCGACGGTCAGCGCCCCCTTCTGCACGCCCATTGCAGCCAGAACCATCACGCCAATCAGGCCACATGTGATCAGGAACGACTGACCAAAATTCAGGAATGCCAGCGAATAGGCCGTCTTCAGCGCGGCCTTCGCGTAACCTTTCATCGAAACATCATACCGTTCGGCTTCGCGGGTTTCGGCATTGAAATACTTGACTGTTTCGAAGTTCAGCAGGCTGTCGATGGCGCGCTGGTTGGCCTCGGTATCCTGATCGTTCATCTCGCGCCGCAGCTTCACGCGCCACTCGGTCACCGCAAAGGTGAACCATATGTAAAGCGCAATCGTCACCGCAACGACGACCAGATACCAGACGTCGAATAACCATAGCAGGATGATCGACACCAGAAGCAATTCCAGGATCAGCGGCCCGATTGAAAACAGCAGAAACCGCAACAGAAACTCTACGCCTTTCACGCCCCGCTCGATTATCCGGCTGAGACCACCCGTGCGCCGGGTCACGTGATAGCGCATCGAGAGTTGGTGAATGTGCTGGAACGTCTCAAGCGCCAGCGCGCGCAGCGCGCGTTGCCCAACCGGCGCAAAGAACGCATCCCGCAATTGCTGGAAGCCAACAGTCATCATGCGGGCCACACCATAGGCAACGGTCAATCCGATTGCACCCAACGCAAGCGGCGGTACACCTTCGCCCGCCAAACCATCCACGGCACCTTTGTACAGGATGGGAGTATACACAGCGATCAGCTTGGCCAGCACCAGCATCGCCATCGCCAAAATGACACGCCGTTTCACCCATGGCTCGTCCTCGGGCCAAAGATAGGGCGAAACCTTGCGGATGGTTCGCCAGCCCGAACGATGCTCGTCCGTGTCGGTTTTGATCGCGGATGGTTGTCTCATCACGTACCTTAACTGCGGTCAGAGAAAAGCCCTGGCCCGGGTTGGGCCAGTGGTCATGTTTATTCAGGAATGGTGAAAATCTGCCCTGGATAGATCAGGTCAGGATCACGGATCGAATCTTTGTTAGCCTCGAAAAGTTTGACATACAGCACACCGTCACCAAACCGGTCGCGCGAGATCGCCCAAAGCGTATCACCCTTTTGAACCGTGACCGAGCGGATCGCCGGAGCGTCGGTTGAGGCCTCACCCGGATTGGTGGTTTCGGTCGCGCGCAGGACCTCGACGGGTTCGCGTTTGAACGGCGTCTCAAGCCTGCTGACCACAGTGCCATCAGGGGCAACCTCATCCACTCTCAGAGTGTAAACTCCGGGGTCAATGCCCTCGACCTCGCCGCGCCATTGCCCGTCAGTCGCTGGTGCAATGTCGGCCACAAGCTGGTTGTCCAGATACAAGCGTACGGCCGATCCATCCTGTGCCCGCCCGGTCAATTCCACATCACCCGCGTCCGAATAGCCAATCGTGTCCAGGGCAATCTGCTCTGGCGGCGTATCCTGAACAGTGGGTGCTTGCAAAAGTTCAACCCCTTCTTCGCCCGAGCGCAGGATCGCAACCTGCTGGTCAGGCGCGTCGCCCGATTCCGGCTGAGTTTCAGTCGCGGGCGCGGTCTCATTCACAGGTGGCGTTGCGGCACCTGCAACTTCTGGTTCATTCTCTTCGGTTTCAGCTTGGTTGGCTGCTTGCTGATCGGTTGTTTCCGTATCCGTCGTCTTTGCCTCGGCGACCTCTTCGACCGGCTCATCGGCAGCGGGCTCCGCCACGGCCGGTGGGGCCGGTTCGGGCTGCGCCGCGATCAGATAATCATCTGAACGGCTGGTGTCTTCGCCTTTCCGGGTCTCAAGAACAAGCCCGCGAGCGTCGTCTGCAAACGGGATCGATACAAACTCGGCGAACTGGCCGCTGTCATCGACGGTGAAGCTGTGAACAGTCTCACCGTCCAGCAGAACACTGACCTCGGACCCCGGTTCGGCATTGCCGGACAGTACCGCGTTTCCATCGGACTCAACGAATATCTGATCCAGAACCGGCGCGGCCAAAACCGGAACATCCGCTTCTTCGCTATCCGGAGTTTGATCGGAAATCTCGGGCGGTGTGTCTTCAGCAACAGATTCGCCGGCTTCCGCCGCCTGGCTTTCGGGCTGCGCCTCCGCTGGCTGGGTTTCCGGCTCGGCGACCTCCGCAATCGGCTCGGATGTTTCGGTTGCTTCCTGCTCAGCCTGCTGTTCCGGCTCGCCGAACAGACCGGACAGGTACAACCCGCCCGCAACGAGCACCACAACGATCCCGGCAACCAGCCCCCATATGAAGGTACCAGAACCTCCGCTTCCCGATTTGGCGTTCATTCTTTTCCTTTCACTCCGCCCGGGAAATGCCCAGTTTGGCGCGCATTTCATGGAGCGGTTGAGCCAACCTATCAATCCCGCTATCAGGGGTCAAAACCCCTAACACAAGAGCAGAGAGCCCTACCTATGTCCCAGAAATCCGTCTGTGTGTATTGCGGGTCACGCAATGGTGTGAATCCTGCCTACTCCGCCGCTGCCCACAGCTTTGGAACCTTGTTGGCCAACGAAGGCTGGCGGCTGGTCTACGGGGCCGGAGATGTGGGTCTTATGGGCGAGGTCGCGCGGGCGGCACAATCGTCCGGCGGCGATACATTTGGGGTGATCCCGGTGCACTTGCTTCAGCGCGAGGTCGGCAAGACCGACCTTACCCGGTTCATCGTGACCGAGACGATGCACGAGCGTAAAAAAGTGATGATCATGAACGCGGATGCCGTAGTTGTCCTGCCCGGCGGCCCCGGATCATTGGACGAACTTTTCGAAGCACTGACATGGCGGCAACTGGGGCTTCATGACAAACCCATTCTGGTGATGAATGTTGACGGGTACTGGGACACGCTGCACACGCTGCTGAATCAACTGATCGGTCAGGGGTTTGCAGATGGTTCTCTGGCAGAATTCATCACCTGGGTCGACACACCGGATGCGACCATGTCCGCGCTTCGCAAATTACTGAACTAAGAAAAACTGGCAATCGGGCGGCGCAAACCGCCCGAGTCTCAGTATTCGTTTAGGCAGGTTTCGCCAACCGAGTCTTCAGTATCCGTTCGACCTTGTGCAACGGGTGGTTTGTGAGTGTTTTGTCGACTTCGGCCACAACCTTTGCCAGCACTTCACTGTGCAGCCGACGGCGCAACAGGCCCAGAACATGCGGACTGGCAACCAACACCAATCGTTTATAGGCCCCTTTCAGCCCCTTGCGATTCAGAAGGTTCGCCACATCCTGAACGAACAGAGATTTTGCGTGGGACTTCCATGTCTCCTCTTCAACTGCAGATTTCTGGTTCGGTCCCGTATCGGGTCGCCGCCCTGCCCTGTCACTTGGCTTGGTCGGTGCTGCGTCCTGTTCTTCGACCGACACGACGACCAAGTTGGGGTCCTGTGCGTCCGTGATATTCTCCATCACCAGCGCTTTTTCCCCATCGGCGATGATAACCCATGTTCCCTGTTCAAGTGCAGCCATTCGTGATCTCCTGTATCGCTTAGGTTGGCCTTCGCCTGTCCCTTAGACACACCTGTTTAACGATGCGGCGTTGGTGTTTCGCTCGCATTTTGATAGGTTTTTGGTTGATTGGCGGTACTCTCCCTCCGCCTACTTTACGTAGGTGCTGAAAGGCCGTGCACAATAGGTGGAATAATGAAAGTTGACGTACCGGCAGGTTTTTACCGGCCACCCATCAATTCATAACAAAAAGCCCGCCAGCATCACTGCCAGCGGGCCATTCATTAAGTTCTACCAAGTGGAAATCACATCCGCGAGGCGACGTTTTCCCAATTTACAAGATTGTCGAGGAAGTTCGACAGATACGCCGGACGCTTGTTGCGGAAATCGATGTAATACGAGTGCTCCCACACATCACAGCCAAGCAGTGCGGTTTGACCGAAGCACAGCGGGTTCACGCCGTTTTCAGTTTTCGTCACTGCCAACGAACCGTCGGCATTCTTGACCAGCCACGCCCAGCCGGAACCGAACTGACCGGCACCGGCAGCGCTGAACTGCGACTTGAATTCGTCAACCGAACCGAAGCTTTCGGTCAGAGCCTTCTCCAGCTCACCGGGCATCGCGTTGCCACCGGGGCCCATCATCTCCCAGAACTGGTTGTGGTTCCACAGCTGGCTGATGTTGTTGAAGATACCGTTCTGCGCGACGGCATTTGCGTCGTATGTGCCAACGATGATCTCTTCCAGTGACTTGCCGTCCCACTCGGTGCCGGCGATCAGCTTGTTGCCGTTGTCGACATAGGCCTTGTGGTGCAGGTCATGGTGATATTCCAGCGTTTCCGCGGACATACCCTTGGCTGCCAGCGCGTCATGTGCATAAGGAAGATCAGGAAGTACAAAAGCCATCTCGGCCCCCTGTTGAAAATGAATGTTGCGGTTCCAAAGGTTAAATGCTTTGACAGCCGCCGCAGGTCAAGGGCCGCAACACAAAAACCCGGAGGTCCGCGATGCTGACACAGGCGCGCAAAATGTTCTATCGCGCCCGCGGATACTATGCGGGCAACTTGAACGGTGAACCCTTTCGCCTGGACCCCTATCACTCGAAATTCTGGCGCAAGGTATCAGCCGGGGAGTGGGAACCTGAGACATTTTCGGTGCTGGACCACTATCTGTCGCCCGAAAAGGACTATCTTGATATCGGTGCATGGATCGGCCCCACGGTCCTCTATGCCGCGCGCCGCGCTCGCCATGTGTGGTGTTTTGAGCCTGACCCAGTGGCTTACCGCCATTTGGTCTGGAACCTAGAACTGAACGACATCCGAAACGTATCAGCCTTCAGCATCGCCTTGTCAGATGGGTTTGGAGTGACACGAATGGCTTCAGCGCACGGAGAGGCAGGCGATTCAACGTCATCATTGCTCCACGAAGGAAGCCATGGCACCGACGCACTTACCATCGGTTGGGATCAATTTTCTGAATCCGTCGACCTGACTGATGTCTCTTTGGTCAAAATGGATATCGAAGGCGCTGAATTTTCGGTCCTGCCTTCTATGCTGTCTTGGTTAGAAAAAGATAACCCTGCGCTGTTTCTCTCAACGCACGCACCTTATCTGAGCGTAGACAACCGCAGCGCGGCCATGAAAAAACTATCAGAAGACCTGGCTTTCTATCGCCAATGCCACGACCCACACACACGCGAAACCGGTGAGTCCGCCCTCACGGGCCAGCGTGCACTCACTCAGTTCCCGACATTCCTGTTCAGCACGACCCCCTGAGATCCGAACCAGAGATCCGACCTTCATCTAAACAGAAATATCCTGGGAGTGAGGCCGCAGGCCGAGGGGGCAAAGCCCCCTCACCCACATATCATCAGGCGATCAGGGCTTAATAAACCCCGACCTCGCTGCCGGGCTGCGCCGCAACCTTCAGCAATTTGAACGCATAGTCCGCCGCAGAGCGGAAGCAGACGATGCGGAAAGTCTCAGCGTCGTCCATCCAGAAGGCACCTGCCACCTGCGCCAAACGCGAACGGCGGATCTGGCCGGGTTGGAATGCCTCGGCCGACAGCTCAACCGGAGCCAGCTTGCCCAATACCTCGCGCGCGTTCGCGCCCGAAACGCGGAATACGGCCCGCGCGTCGGAGACGTTGACCGCCAGTGCGTGCGTACCACTTAGCGCGTTGGTCATCGCGGCGAGTTTGGCCTCGACCTCGGCATAAGGCACAAGCACCAGCAATTCGTCGGTGGACATCCAGCAAACACCGGTGTCGCCATTCACAAACGCTTCACGCTGACCGGGCACTTTCTGCCCGGTGGCGTCTTTGACAACCTTAGCCAGTACCTTATCCGACAGATCACCGCGCAGTGTGATCATGCCCTGTAGGCCGCATTCCTCGATCTTGGCGATGCCATCATATGAGGCGTGGTTCAGTGCGCTGATGGGTTCAGACATTCTGCTTCTCCCCGTCCTTGTCATAGAAGATCGGGTCCACGATCTTGGCCTTGTAGGTTTTGCCGTCAGTGCCCGGGAACTCGACCACTTCGCCCATCCGGTCGGGGCCGTGTTTGATCAGGCCCATGGCGATGCCTTTGCCCAGATTGGCCGAGTAGTAGGTCGAAGTTACGCGACCGATCATGTTGCGCTGACCGTTCGCATTCACACCCTCGCCCACCGCATAGGCACCGTCCGGCAGAACCGATCCATCCACAGTCTCAAGACCAACCAGTTTCCAGCGCTCAGGATCGGCCATATGGGTCCGCGAATGGGCGCGTTTTCCGAGGTAATCCTCTTTCTTTTTGGACAGCGCCCAGTGCAGCCCCAGATCCTGCGGGATCACGGTGCCGTCGGTCTCATCGCCGATCATGATAAAGCCTTTCTCGGCACGCAGAATATGCAGACATTCGGTGCCGTATGGCATCACTCCGAACTCCTGCCCTGCCTCGATCAGAGCGTCCCAGAACGCCTGACCTTGGCTTGCAGGGACCGCGATCTCATAGGACAGCTCACCCGAGAACGAGATACGGTAGGCCCGCGCGTCGAACGCGCCGATCTTGCCATCGCGCCATTCCATGAAGGGCAGCGCCTCTTTCGACAGATCCATGCCGCCCAGCTTCTCAAGTACCTTGCGGGCGTTCGGACCTACCACGGCGACCTGCGCATATTGCTCGGTGACGTTCGCGACGTAGACTTTCCAGTCCCACCACTCGGTCTGCAGCCATTCTTCCATGTGGCCATGGACACGCTCGGCCCCGCCGGTGGTGGTATGGCACAGCCACGTGTCCTCATCGATGCGGGCAACAACGCCGTCGTCGATCAGGAAGCCATTCTCGGAACACATCAGGCCATAGCGGCATTTGCCGACCTTCAGCGTGGACATCATGTTGGTGTACATCATGTCCAGGAACTTGCCTGCGTCGGGGCCTTTGACGATCAGCTTGCCGAGGGTCGAAGCGTCCAACAGCCCGAGGTTTTCGCGGGTGTTTTTCACCTCTCGGTTCACCGCGTCATGCACGGATTCACCGGGACGGACATAGGCATAGGTTCGACGCCAATGGCCGACCGGCTCCCAATCGGCCCCGTTCTTATCGTGCCAGTTATGCATCGGCGTTTGACGGATCGGCTGGAACACCTCACCACGCGCTTCACCACCAATCGAAGCCATCGAGATCGGAGTATATGGCGGGCGGAAGGTGGTGGTACCGACCTTCGGGATCTCTGAATCCAGCGCATCAGCAAGGATTGCCAGACCGTTGATATTACTCAACTTACCCTGATCCGTTGCCATGCCCAGCGTGGTGTAACGCTTGGTATGCTCGACACTTTCATAGCCCTCGCGCGCAGCCAGTTGCACGTCCGAGACTTTCACGTCGTTCTGGAAGTCCAGCCACGATTTCATGCGCAGATCAATCTCGGCATTAGAAGGCATCAGCCAGACAGCGGCCATAGGGGCCTCGGCCGTAGTCTCACCAACTGGCGCTTTGGTGCGCTTCGCGGCGAACCCGGCCGCCTTCGCTGCCGCTTTGCCGGCAGTATCTGCATCCTTCAGGACATCCCCTAGGGCCAGCGGGCCGTTCGAAGCCCCTGCCGCCAGAACAAAACCTGCACCGTCGGCCCCCAGCGGAGGACGCGAAGGATCGGGGCGGAAATGCGCGTTCGCCTCGTCCCAGATCAGCTTGCCGCCGCAATGCGACCACATATGCACGACCGGAGACCAGCCACCTGACATGGCAATCGCATCGCATTCGACCTCTTCCCGGGCGCCTCCGATACCCTCTTGATTGCAGATCGCAACTTTCTTGACCCGCTTGCCGCCTTTGACCTTTGCGATCGCCTTGCCCGGATCGACGCGGATACCCAGCTGACGCGCCTCTTCGGCCAGAGGTCCGGCGGTGTCGCGCGCATCAACCACGCGCAGGACATCGACACCGGCCTGCTTCAACGTAATTGCAGTCCGGTAGGCGTCATCATTGTTGGTGGCGATGATGACACGGTCACCCGGCGTCACGCCCCAGTTGACCACATAGTCGCGCATGGCAGAGGCCAGCATGACGCCAGGCACATCATTGCCTGCGAATGACAGCGGACGCTCAATCGCACCAGTCGCGGTCACGACCTGCTTCGCACGAATGCGCCACAGGCGGTGACGCGGGCCCTGAACACCCGGCTTGTGGTCTGCCAGGCGCTCATAACCCAGCACATAACCGTGGTCATAGACACCAGCGCCCATGCAGCGATTGCGCATGGTGACGTTGTTCATTGTTTCGAGTTCGGAAACCAATTGTTCCACGAACTTATCCACAGGCTCACCATTGATGGTACCGCCATCAACCGGAGCGCGACCGCCCCAATGTGCGGTTTGTTCAATCAACATTACCCTGGCACCGGACTGGGCTGCCGTTTTGGCGGCCTGCAGACCTGCAACGCCACCGCCAATCACCAAGACATCGGTGAAGGCGTAAAAGTGCTCGTATGTGTCCGCGTCACGGTTGTCCTTGTCGGGCGCTTTGCCCAAACCCGCCGACTGGCGAATAAACGGCTCGTAAACATGTTTCCAGAACGGTTTCGGATGGATGAACATCTTGTAATAGAATCCGGCTGGCAGAAACCGCGACAGATGCGTATTGATCGCGCCGATGTCGAACTCGAGGTTCGGCCAGTGGTTCTGTGATGCGGATGTCAGACCATTGAACAGCTCTGTCGTGGTGGCGCGCTGGTTCGGCTCAAACCGGTTGCCCTCACCCAGACCGACCAGAGCGTTTGGCTCTTCCGCGCCACTAGCGACCACGCCGCGCGGGCGGTGATACTTGAACGACCGGCCCATCATCATCTGATCATTTGCCAGCAAGGCAGACGCGAGCGTATCGCCCTCGTAGCCCTGCATCGAGGTGCCGTTGAAGGTGAAGTTGACCTTTTTCGACCGATCAATCAAACGGCCATGTTTTGCGAGACGGGTGCTCATGATGCGGACCTTTCGCAGGCGGTATTTTGGATGGCTGTACAGATCATTTGTACTCTCTCCACGTCCAGCCGGGACGCTTGACGGTGATGGCGTCCTTGATCTCTTGGGGCGGCTCGGTTGTCTGCGCCGAATAGGTGCCAAAGACCTCAAGCGTGTTCGTACAGCGCGCGGCGTGGAACCACTTGCCGCACCCATTGGCATGGCGCCAGCGTTCGAAATGAACGCCCTTGGGGTTTTCGCGCATAAAAAGGTAGTCGTGGAACTCATCATCTGACGAGCCCGGGCCATAACGCTTCAAATGCGCCTCGCCACCTGCAGCCAGTTCAGTTTCTTCGGCTTCGACGCCGCAATAAGGGCATTTCAAGATCAGCATGTGATCATCCTCTTGGCAGCAGGCGAGACGTATCTGCCTGCAAATTCTGCGTGACGGGCGTGCGAGATTTTTCGACAAAAAATCTTCATCAGTGCGCCACCCCGGCCGCGACGCTTTCGTCGATGAAGCGGCCTTCTTTGAAACGATCCAGCGAGAAGGCTTCGGTCAGTGGTGAATGCCCCGTGGCCATCAGCTGAGCCATGCCCCAGCCCGATCCCGGAATGGCCTTGAAGCCGCCGGTGCCCCAGCCTGCGTTGATAAAGCAGCCATTAAGCGGTGTTTTCGACAGGATGGGTGAACGGTCGCCGGTCATATCCACAATACCGCCCCACTGGCGCAGCATTTTCAGGCGCGAGATCATCGGGAAAGTTTCGACCAATGCGCGTACCGTTTCCTCGATATGGTGGAAGCTGCCGCGCTGGGTATAGTTGTTGAACCCGTCTGTGCCACCACCAATCACCATCTCGCCCTTGTCGGACTGAGACATGTAGCCGTGTACGGTGTTCGCCATCACAACGACATCCATACAGGGTTTGATCGGCTCGGACACCAACGCTTGCAGTGCAACGGCTTCCAGTGGCAGACGGAAGCCCGCCATCTCAGCCAACTGGCCAGAATGCCCCGCAACCACGATGCCCAGCTTGTCACAATCGATGGCACCTTTTGTGGTATCGACCCCGACAACACGACCGTTTTCGGACCGGACGCCGGTGACTTCGCATTTCTGGATGATGTCCATTCCCATGGCCGAACATGCGCGGGCATAGCCCCATGCCACCGCATCATGGCGCGCGGTCCCACCACGTTCCTGCCAAAGCCCGCCCAGAACCGGATAGCGCGGACCTTCCAGATTAATGATCGGCACCAGTTCTTTCACACGCTCGGGCCCAATCCATTCGGTCTGAACACCCTGCAGCGCATTCGCATGCGCAGTACGCTGATAGCCGCGAATCTCGTGCTGGGTCTGCGCCAGCATGATTACGCCACGCGGGCTGAACATGATGTTATAGTTCAGCTCCTGGCTCAGATCTTCGTAGAGACCGCGCGCCTTTTCGTAAATCGCCGCTGACGGATCCTGCAGATAGTTCGATCGGATGATGGTCGTGTTCCGACCGGTGTTGCCACCGCCCAACCAGCCTTTTTCTATTACGGCAACGTTCTGGATGCCGTAGTTCTTGCCAAGATAGTAAGCTGTTGCCAGGCCGTGACCGCCGGCCCCGACGATAATGACGTCATAGCGCTTCTTAGGCTCCGGCGAACGCCATGCGCGCTCCCATCCGGTGTGATAGCGCAGCGCTTCGCGCGCTACAGCAAAGGCTGAGTAGTGTTTCATGTGCGAATCCGTCCGGTCTTCGATGATTGGGCGCAGGTATGCCGTGCCCGTACATTTTAACCCTGCCGCGCAACGCCGCAATAATGCACTATTGCGACATGAGCGCCCTTCGCGGCTATTTGTCCCTTTTTTCCATGCGCCGACAGGTCTAAGTCAGGGCAACCATTTTGGAGGGACCATGCCGTTCTGGGTTCTCATCTTCTTGATCGCGCTGCTGATCGCGATTTTCCTGGGTTACACGATGCTGCGCGGTCGTCGCGGCACCGGCCCGACAGCTGCTTATGATCTGCGGGTCTATCGTGAACAGCTAGCAGGCGTTGACAAAGACTTGGCGCGCGGCGTGATCGCGAAAGCTGATGCTGAACGTGTACGCACGGAAATCTCGCGCCGTATCCTGGCTGCAGACGCGCAGATGCGCAATGAAGACAAAGGCACCGGGCCATCACGCTTGGTTACCATAATTGCGTTCCTCGCCATGGCCGCCGTTCTGGTTGGTGGCGGGTTGGCGATGTATCGCCAGTTGGGTGCTGCCGGTTTCCCTGACATGCCCCTTTCAGTTCGTCTGGAAATGGCAGAAGACCTGCGCGAAAATCGACCCAGCCAGGCTGAGGCCGAGGGCATTGCCACACCGCTCCAGACGCCTCCGCTGGACGAAAGCTATGCAACTTTGCTGAACCGGCTGCGCGAAACTGTGGCCGAACGCCCCGATGATCTGCAAGGCCATACCCTGCTGGCACAGCATGAAACCAACGCGGGGAACTTCAAAGCAGGGTATGAGGCACAAACCCGTGTGATCGAACTGTCGGGTGACAACGCGTCGGCTCAGGCCTATTCGGATCAGGCAGAGATGATGATTTTGGCCGCTGGCGGCTACGTCTCACCGGAAGCGGAAGCCGCCTTGCGACAGGCGCTTGAGCGCAATCAGCGCTTGGGTCCTGCCCGGTATTATTGGGGGCAGATGCTGGCACAGACCGGGCGGCCTGATATGGCCTATCGCGTTTGGGTCGAAACCCTTAACGACGCCCCGGCTGGCGCCCCATGGGCGAATGCCATCCGGTCACAGATCGATGAATTGGCATTCCGCGCAGGCGTGTTTAACACACCCGACTTTTCTGCTGCATCCGGCCCTAGCCAGGACGATGTAAATGCCGCTGCCGAGATGTCGCCAGAAGAACGACAAGAAATGATCCGCGGCATGGTCGATGGCCTTTCGGACCGCCTTGCGACCGAGGGCGGGACACCCGAGGAGTGGGCACGCCTGATTGCCGCCCTGGGCGTGCTGGGCGAAGGCCAACGCGCCATCAAAATCAGGAACGAAGCCAAGGAAGTATTTGCGGGTAACGCTGAAGCGTTGGAGATGATCGACGCTGCCGCGCTGCAGGCCGGAATCGCTCAATGATCCACGACGCGTTCGAAGACTTCGCAGCATCCCTGCCCCCAATGTCAGCCCTGATGGGGCTGGATCTGGGAGAAAAGACCATCGGCGTTTCCGTCTCGGACCGGATGCGCGGCGTGGCCACCCCGCTTGAGACGGTACGACGCAAGAAATTCACACTGGATTCCGCGCGTTTGATCGAGATTGTGACCGAGCGTGAGATCGGCGGCATTATCCTCGGACTGCCGCGCAACATGGATGGCAGCGAAGGGCCGCGCTGCCAGTCAACCCGCGCCTTCGCACGAAACATGACCCGTTTGACCGATCTGCCCATCGGTTTCTGGGACGAACGACTAAGCACCGTTGCGGCAGAAAAAGCACTGCTTGAGGCGGATACGACACGAAAACGTCGCGGACAGGTTATTGATCACGTCGCAGCAGGTTATATTCTGCAAGGCGCGCTGGACAGACTGCGCTTTCTTTGACGGATCGGAAAACGCCCATGACGAATATGGTTTGGAAACGGGACGAGGTCGAAAGCCCTTGCATCCAAATCTGCGTCGTTCATCCGACCGAACGTATCTGCACCGGCTGCTACCGCACCATTGACGAGATCACGCGCTGGTCAAAGATGGACAGCACCGAACGGGCCGAAATCATGCAGGATCTGCCGGAACGCAAACCCCGTCTGGCAAAGCGCCGTGGTGGCCGTGCCGCCCGGCTGCAAGGGTCCTGATCCGCAAGCCTAGTATTTTGGTGTCCGCGTAGGCTTAAGATCACTCAGAGATTCGTGATCCCGCAACTCAGAACCGAACAGTTTAACCAGCTCGTTCTGGGTTGTCGTCTTTGCAGGTCGCGGGCGCAACTCAGCTTCCAACTCGTGGCTTTCAGCCTGTTCGGGGGTGTCCTTCGAAAGAATGCGCTTTAGTACTGAGCGAAAAACCATTGCTCTTCCAATATGTAATAAACGACGCGCCACTGCGGGACCGTTCCGAACACCGAGGGGGAGGAGTCCGGAAGCTGTGTTTGAGTGAGTGGTGGCCCACAGCGACGCGAAACAGCTTGTTGCCTCTCCCTCTAAATCCGGGACAGGTAAGGACTTTTTAAGTTATTTGACCAACCAGTCAATAATAGCGCTAACTTAAAGTTGCATTCCGTAACGTCAACGCAAAAAAGAACAATGCCTATGATTACAAGGCATTGTTTCTGTAACATTTTTAGAGCATTTAGCCAGTCGCAAGCCAGGTTATTGCATTCTCGTATTCCTCCGCCGGGAAATACTGAGTCCGCGTTCCCAGAACATGACTGGCCATGCGTTGCGCCATTTTTTGCCATGTCTTGTCACCGACAATCGCTGCACGATCCAGCATCCCGATGTGACCAGCCGCCAGTCTGAAATGGGCTGCCATTGCAGTCAGACCCTGCCAACCATCGAACTCGCGCAGATCGATCAACAGGCGAAACCCGTCACGTTCGCGCAATAGCGCATCAAGATCGGTTTGAGCCTGACCGTATTCCTGTGAATCCAGTTTGCCCATCAGGCTGATCTGCACGCAAGGTCCGCCCAGATCCGTCACGTGGATCGCCCCGAGAGATTCGCGCATCCAGCGACGCGCTTCCTCCACCTCATCCATTCCAAAAACGTGCACCGGGCAAGGCAGGATCGGGGCAGCCAGGCGGACGCTTGTTTGCACCCATCCCTGGTCCGCCACAACGCCAATCCGGTCGAATCCGCGCCAATGGCTGAGCCCCAACTTGGTATCAGACCATGCGGCACCCAGATCATATCCCTTGAACTCGGACCCAACGATCGCCAGCAGACGTATGGCGTCGTGCTCTTCCAATGCGGCCTCAATAGCGGGAACAAGCGTGCTCGCGTAATCTGCGCTAGTGACCTCGCCCGAAAGCTCGACCTCAATAAGGGCACCATCTGCATTCGTGTGAACCGTAATCATCGAACCAACTCTCCAAAGCCAAACAATGGCAGGAGGTTACGGGGATTCGAGCCATTGCGCTACACCACCAGGCATCTGAGGGCGGAAATAGGCGATCATCCGTCCATCCGGTCCAGCGCTGGCATTCGGACCCCATGGTGCAACACCATGCAGACAGTGGCGGTGCAACAGATAGGCTTCGCCCGGGCGCGCCGGTAGCTCGAGGCGCGGACAGGTCTCGAACACTTCGCGACGCGCAGCCTGATAGACATCTGTGATATCGGCCTCGCTCAATTCATGCCGCGGCACCTTCTTCATCGCGGCCCGAAAAGCATCGCCGAGGATTTTGTGGCTTCCCTCCCACAGCACCATTGGTGCTGCGTCCACACTGGCCTCGGTAAGTGGGATACCCAATATCCAGGCATGAGGTTCATCCACCCGCCGTCGTCGATCAGGACCAGCTGGCTTGAGCCCGTCCACATGCGCCGCATCTCGCCGCGCACGATACCGCGCCGCAGCCTCGCTTTCGCCACGCCGGGGTTGAGGGTAGCCCGGATATATTACCGACACCTGCCCTTTGTGCAGATCAATCGATCCAAACTGCTGGTGTGCCAGTTCGATGGCCGCGCCCGCCAGTGCAGGCGAACCCGCGACCCTGCCCTGCGCATCATTGTCCAGTGCATCAACGCCAATGAACCACGTGCCATCGCAATCGTGCCAAGCTGCATGAGCCGGATCGCTGACGGACGCACGCGCAGTGGGAAGAGCGTGCGCCACCCAATCCGCCAACGCTCCATCATAAGGAAACTTTACCCAACCTAGCTCGTAAAACGACGCTACCACCCCAACGCCTTTCTCAGCATATTCAGAGCAACCAGGGTAAGGAATACCGCGAAGACCCGCCTGAGCGGCTTCGGATCCATCGCATGCGCCAGCTTAACGCCCCACGGGGCGGTGATCATAGTCATCGCAACGACGATACCGAAAGCCACCAGATTGACCGCGCCAATGGTCAGCGGCGGGCGATGCTCCGGAGCGATGTTGAGAAACAAAAAACCAAGCACCGACGGTACAGCGATGATCACGCCAAAGCCCGCTGCGGTCGCAACCGCCCGGTGGATCGGAGTGTTATAAAGGCTCATCAATGGAACGCCGAAACTGCCCCCGCCAATTCCCATCAGTACCGACAGAAACCCTACCGAAGGGGAAAGCGCGGCGCGGCGCAATCCTTTGGGCATCGCATCCCCCAACCGCCACTCGGATTTACCCAATCCAAGATAGATGCCGATAACCATGCCAAGCATGCCGAACAGTGCCTGCAAAAACTCTGTCCTCAGAGCTGAAGCCACCAGAACACCGATCACCGCACCCACCGCTATGCCTGGCCCCCAGCCGCGCAGGATGCCCCAATCCACCGCGCCTTTCTTGTTATGGCTAAGAACCGATCGGATCGACGTTACAATGATCGTCGCCAGCGAAGTTGCGAGGCATAGCTGCATCAGCTGAGGCCCGCCATATCCAAGTGTCTGAAACGCATAGAAAAACGCGGGCACCAGAACGATTCCACCGCCAACGCCCAAAAGTCCAGCCAACACCCCGGCCAAAGCGCCGATCACAAGCAAAAGGCCCAGCATCTGGGCCAGCAACATCGTCTCGGGCATCATTCCCCCATAGCGGCTCGAAGCCGTCTTAGCCTACCTGTTCCACCTGCGATAGCGCAGCAACAGAGTCCAGAGCCTGCAGGATCACTTCTGGGCCGGCATTCTCGCGCACAGCACCTTCGGAGAGCATCCGCCGCCATCCCCGCGCACCGGGACGCCCCGCGAACAGGCCCAGCATATGCCGCGTGATCTGGTGCAATCGACCACCGTCGACAAGATGCGCCTCGACATAGGGCAGCATATTTTGCACCACTTCAATGGGATCCGCGACGCTGCCCGTTCCAAAGATCAACGGGTCCGCAGCCGCCAAAATATCTGTCGGTTGGTGATAGGCGGCACGACCGATCATGACACCATCAAGCCCAGCCTCCAGATGCTGTTGCGCCTGAGCAAGCGACGTAATGCCACCATTGATCGAGATGTGCATGTCCGAAAAATCAGCCTTCATCCGGTGCACAAGACCATAGTCCAACGGTGGAATATCCCTGTTTTCCTTAGGGCTTAACCCCTGCAACCAAGCTTTGCGCGCATGGATCGTCACCCGCTGACAACCGGCCTTGCGAATCTGGTCGAGGAAAGCAGGTAGCACTTCTGAAGGTTCCTGTTCGTCAACACCGATACGGCATTTCACCGTGACTTCGAGCTTCACCACCTCGCGCATCGCCGCAACGCATTCCGCGACCTTTTCGGGTGCGCGCATCAATACCGCACCGAATGTCCCTGATTGCACCCGGTCAGACGGACACCCACAGTTCAAGTTGATCTCGTCATATCCGGCTTCCGCGCCCAGCTTGGCCGCCTGCGCCAATTCCTGCGGGTCCGAACCTCCTAGCTGCAACGCAACCGGGTGCTCCTGAGGATTAAAGTCCAGCAGATGCAGCGCGCCGCCGCGCACCAAAGCAGGCGCTGTGACCATTTCAGTATAAAGCAAGGTCTCAGAACTCAGCAAACGATGCAGAAACCGGCAATTCTTGTCGGTCCAATCCATCATCGGTGCAACAGACAGTCTCGCACTTCTACGGATGTCTACAGGTTTCTTATCCGGCATATCTTGCTCATGTCATCGGAACGCAGCTTTCGCCAAGTACCGGGTATACAGAAAGACCTGCAACCGGCAAACCGTTCTTGGGTTTTGGGAGATGGTACCGCCTCCCTGGCTTGAACAGGGGACCTCTGGATCCACAATCCAGCGCTCTAACCAACTGAGCTAAGGCGGCACTTGTGAGGGGCGATTTAGCGAAGGCGTACGGGGATTGCAAGGGGATTAAAGCTGAATTCGCCAGCTTTGTTCGACCAGATCGACACCGAAGGAATGCACCGGCTTGCTGTCGACAAGCTCCCACCCAAACGCACGATACAGCCCGCAAGCGGCGGCGTGACTCTCATGGGTCCACAGCACCATCTGGCGATATCCTGCGTCGCGGGCGAAACCCATGCAGGCAGTCAGTAGCCGCTTGCCCAGCCCCTGTCCACGAGCCTCGGGCAGCAGCAGAAACAACCGCAGCTTGGCGGTTTGATCATCCAGCCTGACACAGAAAATACTACCCAAACGATCCCCGTCGCACTCGGCGATCCAGCCTTGTTCGCAAGTTGGATCATGATCCGCGATGAATTCCGTCAGAATGCGGGCAACCAGCGGGCCGAAACTGTCATCAAACCCCTCGTCGCGGGAATAGAGCAGGTCATGCTGTTCTACCAGCCACGGCGCATCCTCGGCGCGGAAAGGTCTGAGCGTTGCCGCCTCCATGCCCTATCTGACCCCATAGTCGGCTTGATTCTCAACCCATCGCGCGTTAGCACCAAAGCGCATTTCCCGGAGGCGAACATGAGCATCAATACCGAACGCGATATCGAAGCGAACCTGCAGATCGGCCCCACCGATCATGGTATGGTGCGGCTGTTCATTGAAGGTGCCGGAATTGAGATTCCAATGGATTTCGACCCCGAAGAGGCCGAAGAAATCGCCGAGGAAATCCGCGCCGCAGCCCAAGCCGCGCGCGCCATCAAAAGCTAAACCCTGGGGTCGCGCAAAGCCTGCAACCGACGTGCAGAGTCCATCGCGAATTTCTGAACCATCTTTTTGCGCCGCGCCGGGGCCAGCTTGCTTTCTGGCCCCATACGGATGATTTCGGCATCATAGGCATCAGCGATGATCAAGCCTGTTTCCGCAGGTAAAAGCTCGGTCGGGAAATCCGTATCAACCGCCCAAAAGAATCGGTCACACCAGTCAAGATAGCCCTGCCATTTGGAATCCGACTGATAATCGGCGCGGCTGGATTTACACTCGACCACCCATATCTCACCCTTAGGGCCCAATCCTATCACATCGACCCGCAGCCCTCGGGTAGGGACAAATTCTTCAATCGAAACATAGCCGTGGGTCAACAAGTGACGCGAAACACCACGGGCCAGCTTTTGTCCGGGCTGCATAATTAGTGTCATTCCGAGAATGTGAACAATTCATGAACAAAAATCAAGCAGCTTGACATGGTACCATTTGGTATCGCAATAATGTGAAACCAAATGGTATCCAATAAGAGGTGCCCGATGAAGACACAGACCCAAAACGCATTTCGCGCTCTGGCGGACCCGACCCGCCGCGACATCGTTCAGATGCTGGCAGCGCAGGATATGACGATCGCTCAACTAACCGAGCGTTTCGACATGACTCGCGCGGCCGTCAAAAAGCATCTGACCGTTTTGTCCGACGGAGGATTGATCACCGTCGAAGCTCGTGGACGCGAACGCATCAATCGCCTTGAACCCAAAGGAATGGCTCCGGTTCTGGACTGGCTCAGCTACTTCGACCGGTTCTGGGATGATCGCCTCGCAAATCTGAAGAAAGCTATCGAAGGGAATAAGAAATGACAGACGCAGTTTTGCAGAAAACAATCTTTCTCCGCGCTACGCCAGAAATCGTTTGGGACTATTTGACTGATCCCGACCGGTTGGCCGAGTGGTTTCACAAACCCGAACGTCCCCTGGCCGCTGGACAAAAGCTTGAGATGTTCGGGACGACCAGCGGCGACCTTCTGATTTGGGGTGAAGTGCGTGAAGCGAGACGTCCAGAGTATCTTGAATATACATTCACCATTAAACCGATGGGCGGCGCCGAAAGTGTGGTCAAGTGGACGCTGGAACCCGTCGCCGGCGGCACACGCCTTGGACTGCTGCACGAGGGCCTACCTCAAGGGGCTGACGCCTTTGGCCTGATCCTTTCGCTGGATGACGGATGGGATGAACATTTCGGCAAGATGCGCACCGCATTGCACGAAACTGTTGATGCTTAACCCCTTGTGCGAACCTGCTTCAGGCCCTACTTAGGCCCGTGGCGGGTTCTGCCCTTCTTGTGACAGGTAGCATTCTGGTGGCCTTAAGCAATTCCGAGGGGGCTGGCTCTGTTCAGGTCCTGGCCTGATTAACTGGCGCCCACCTGTACATACAGGTCCTCGGGAATCAAACCGCACGGTTGACTGGTGGTCCCGCCACATATTTACCTAATAAATCAGCGCCCTGCGCGCACTTCCTGTTTGATCGGCGCAGGCTTCAAACCATGAGCAATCGGTGTTCCACCACGTGGTTTGTTCGGCTTCTCAGCCATGCTCATGATCGCATAGGCGAACTGCACACCCGCAAAGACGATCCCGTTCATGAACCAGATCATGGCCAACGCGATCAGACCAATTTCCGAACTGGTGATCAGATGCCGTAGATTGGCCACGTTGAGCGCCAGCAGCACCCCGACAAAGACGGCCGAGATCACAAAGCCCCAGATGACTTGCGTAATGTAGAGACGGACCAGTTTGGGCATGGCGAACCTCCTTGCGCTGTGATGGTGAGTCTAGCGCATGCAGGGTCGCAGTAAAGGCGTCAGAACGCCTCGGGCTGGGCCTCGCGCGCCATGTGATCCAGCACAGCGTTCACGAATTTGGGCTCTTTGCCTTCCGGGAAGAACGCACGTGCGACATCGACGAATTCGGTGATCACGACCTTTGGCGGCGTGTCGCTCTGGGTCAACTCAGCCCCGGCCGCGCGAAACACAGCGCGCAGGGTCGGGTCGATGCGCGCGATGGGCCATTTGGCAACCAGCGCGCGATCCGTCATCTGGTCGATCGGGGCCTGATAGTTCACCGCATCATCCACAAGCTTACGAAAGACGCTGATATCGCCATCCAGCATCTCCTCACCTTCATAGACAGCGCCAAACCGGTGATCCAGAAACTCGGTCACGACTGCTTGGGTCGTCTGGTCCGACTGTTCCATCTGGAACAGCGCCTGCACGGCATAGAGGCGTGCGGCGGATTTCATCAGGCGTTTCTGGTTGGCCGGTTTTGGCGCGTCTGTCTGGGTCATGCTGTCGAGGGTCCGTTGCTGTCGCCCGCCACAAGGATGGACTCGGACGGCGGCTTGAACCCGACGCCCTTCTTGGAAGAGCCCCACTTACGGCTGAGCGCAATCAGATGCAAGGCCGCAGCCGCCGCTCCACCGCCTTTATTCATCTTTTCGGGGTTTGCACGTACCTCGGCCTGTTCGTCGTTTTCGACAGTCAGGATGCCATTGCCGATCAGCAGGCCCTGCAGGCCCATCAACTGGATTGCACGGCTAGAGTCGTTGCAGACGGTTTCATAATGCGTCGTCTCGCCCCGAATGACACAGCCCAACGCGACATAGCCGTCGTAGTTACACTGGCGGTCGGCCATGGCGATAGTGGTTGGGATTTCCAGCGCACCGGGCACTTCGACCACGTCGCAGGTTCCGCCTGCGGCCTCGATCTCGGCCTTGGCACCAGCGACCATGTTGTCAGCGATGGCACGGTAGAACGGAGCCACCACCAGCAGCAGTTTCACCGGCTTGTCGAAGCTGGGAGTCGGCAGAATGCCATGTTTGTCTTTTTCAGCCATTATCAGTCTTCCTTGAGGATCGAGCGGGTGCCGACGATTGACAGTCCAAACGCGTCGAGCCCCAGATATACGGTTTCAGGCGAGTCTGTCAGCAACACCAGTTCCTGAATACCCATCTTGGACAGGATCTGCGCACCCAGACCGGTTTGCTTGATCGTGCGCGGGCCTTCGTCGTCTGCGGCATACAGCGAATTTCGCGGCTGACGGAAAAGGCAAACGACGCCGCGCCCCTCTTCGGCGATCTTTTCCATCGCGCGGGGCAGCTCTCGTGAAGATTTCGGGCCAAGACCCAGAATATCGGGCGCTTCATGCAGGGCGTGGGTCCGGGTCAGGACCGGCTCGGGCGTTGTGATGTCGCCCTTGATCATGACAACGTGTTCGATACCGTGGGTCTGGTCGGTGAAAATCCGCATCTCCCACGCGCCACCATATTCTGATGTCACCATCTCGCGCGAAGTTTCCACAACCAGATTGTCGTTGCGTGAGCGATAGGCGATCAGATCACTGATCGTGCCGATCTTCATGTCATGCTCTTTGGCGAAGGCGACCAGATCAGGCAGGCGCGCCATTGTGCCATCGGGCTTCATGATCTCGCAGATCACGCCCGAGGGGTTCAGCCCGGCAAGACGCGAGATATCAACGGCGGCCTCGGTATGCCCCGCCCGCACCAATACCCCGCCCCTTTTGGCGCGCAAGGGGAAGACATGGCCTGGGGTCGCTATGTGAGCCATAGTGTTTTGCTCGTTGATCGCGGTCGCCACCGTTAGTGCGCGATCAGCGGCCGATATTCCCGTCGAAACTCCCTCGCGGGCTTCTATCGACACGGTGAAGGCTGTCTCATGACGCGAAGAGTTGTTCACCGCCATCATCGGCAGGCCCAGACTGTCGATCCGTTCCGCCGTCATCGGCAGGCAGATCAACCCGCGCCCATGGGTCGCCATGAAATTGATCGCCTCCGCGTCAGCGAACTCGGCCGCGATCACCAGATCACCCTCATTCTCGCGGTCCTCATGATCCACAAGAATGTACATCCGGCCCTTTCGGGCCTCGTCGATGATTTCCTCGATCGGACTGATCGCCTCGCGCAATTGGGCCTCTACCGGTCCGGGGGTTTCAAAACTCATAGGGCAGCCTTTCGCACAACGGGTTTGAATGGCGGGATAGACCAGAGTGGACGCAAAGACCAGCCTGTAAGCACTGTGAGATAGATTGATATGCCCAGCGCTATAGGGCCAGCGATGAAATCTGGTGCCAACTCAGTTTACCAATCCTATGCGCCAGTTTTGACTTAGGCCTTTTCTGAGCATTGTTGCCAATAGCTGAACCTTTAGGCCGGTTGCGTGAACTTTGTCCACAAATTGCCCCAATTGGGCCCTTGGATCGCCTGATATCCTGGGCACCAGTCATTGTATAATGTCCTAGCTAGACGAGAATTTGAGCCCAGTGTCTAAGACCGCTGATCTGCCCGCTGCAAATTTCGTGCGTGTAAGCGCCCTTCGGCGAAACAGGCTGCTGCTATCACTCATTGCACTGCAGATGGTCTATGCCATTGCCGTTAGCATCTATGTCGGACGGTCATATTGGGATTTTTCGACCTCTTCCCTGATTGTCATCTCAGTTCGTCTGCTTGGTTTCATGTTCGCAAATTTCGTACTTTGGCGACTTGGCGTTGCCATGTTCGTCGTGCGACCCAAAAAGCCAATTCAATGGATGTTGCAAGATCTGCGATCCAAGATGGCAGATGTTGAAAAAGCGACCGATGCGGTTATCTGCTTTCTCAGCATCGTCGCACTTATCCTGACCTATACCTTTCTGAAGAACGAAATACATGCTGTGAATCCGACACTCTGGGATGAGCAATTCGTGCAATGGGACCGGTTTCTGCACGGCGGCGTCGATCCGTGGACCTTGCTATGGCCCATTTTGGGATCACCGATCGCAACCACTGCGATAAATGGTGCCTATCACATCTGGTTTCCCATGATTTACATCGCGGTTTGCGTCGCCTGTCTGGACCGCAGTGACCCGAACCGCAGCACCGTTTTTCTGGTAGCGTTTGCACTGTGCTGGTTTGTAGGCGGCAATGTGATTGCAACCATCTTTGCCTCGGTTGGTCCCGTTTACTACGAACCCTTCAATCTTGGCTCTGACTTCGTTCCGCAGATGGAGTTGTTACGCAAATCACACGAAATCAGCCCGGTCTGGGCGCTGAATGTGCATGAAATGCTGTTGGATGGTTATCGGAATAATGGGCTAGCAGGCGGAATCTCGGCGATGCCCAGCATGCATGTTGCCTCTACCGTGCTGCTGGCGTTCTACGGCTTCACCTATTCGCGTTGGCTCGGCTGGGCGCTGTCGGTGTTTGTCTTCATCATCTTATTAGGCTCGGTTCACCTCGCCTGGCACTACGCCATCGACGGGTATGTCTCAATCCTGCTGGCTTCATGCTTCTGGTGGCTGTCCAAGAGGCTGACGGCCAAATTTGGACCTTCCACCTGAAGGTCAGGACATCTCGGCCAGTCGCGCGACGTATCGGGCCAGAGTATCGATCTCAAGGTTCACGCGATCACCAACCGAGACGTCACCCCATGTGGTGACCTCTTTGGTGTGGGGAATGAAGTTGATACCAAAGTCACACCCGTCCACATCATTAACCGTCAGCGATGTGCCGTTCAGCGCGACGGACCCTTTCGGAGCGATAAACCGGGCCAGATTGGCCGGCGCCCGCAATGTCACCCGCGTGCTGTCACCCTCGTCTATCACAGAGACCACCTCTGCCACGCCATCCACGTGGCCCGAGACGATGTGCCCTCCCAATTCATCCCCGACTTTCAAGGCACGTTCCAGATTGACGCGCTTGCCCACCTGCCAACTGTCCAGATTGGTTTTCGAAACCGTCTCAGCGCTGATCTGGACATCATACCAGTCATCGCCCAGTGTAATGACGGTCAGACAGACGCCATCGCTTGCGATGGAAGCGCCAATATCAATGCCCGCCGTTTCATAGCTTGTCTTGATCCGTGCCCGCAGGTCTCCCTGCTGGTCCAGTTCGGTAACGGTGCCAATATCGGTGACGATCCCTGTGAACATATCATTAACCCTCTGAACCTAGCTTCAACAGCCGAGGTAAAGGCACACAGCCCCACCGGCAAGCCCTGCCTTGCCGCGAAAATGACAAAGAGGCATAATTTTATACAAACGCACCAAAAGTCACCACACGAGCAGACCGCATGATCCCTTTGGCCAACAGCCCTAACCGGCGTGTGTTCCTGTTTCTACAAGGACCGCATGGTCCGTTCTTTAACGCGCTTGGTCGGATGCTGCGGGCTGCGGGTGCTCAGGTCTGGCGAGTCGGCTTCAACGCGGGCGATCAGGCTTTCTGGGGCGACAAATCCAGTTACATTCCATATCGCGGAGCGCCAGATGATTGGCCGGAGACCTTAAGCGAATTGCTCACCCACTATGATGTGACCGATATCGTGCTCTATGGCGACACCCGGCCCGTGCATGCACGAGCAGTTGAGATTGCCAAAGCACACGGGATCACGGTTCATGTGTTTGAAGAAGGCTACCTGCGCCCTTGGTGGGTGACCTATGAACGAAACGGGTCGAACGGAAACTCACGCCTGATGGAACTGGATGTGGCGCAGATGCAGACGGCGCTGGAACAGTCCGAAGGGCATGCGCCCCCACCGCCTTCCCATTGGGGGGATATGCGCCAGCACATCTTTTACGGTGCGCTCTATCACTGGTTTGTGCTGTTTCTGAACCGCAGATATCAGAAATTCCGACCACATCGAGAGCTGCCGGTTTCGAAAGAGTTTCGTTTGTACTTCAAACGTCTGAGTCTGATGCCCATTCACAGGCTACAGCGGGGTTGGGCCACAGCACAGGTCAGGTGGAGCGGTTTTCCATACCATCTTGTGCTGTTGCAATTGGGGCATGACAGCTCGGTCCAATATCACTCGGATTTTTCCGGTATGTCCGATTTTCTCGAACAAGTGATCGCCGGATTCGCCAAAGGCGCCCCTGCGCATCACCACCTTGTCATCAAGGAACATCCGCTTGAGAACCACCGCGAACCGCTGCGGCTGCGGGCGCGCCAGCTTGCAGCACAGCACGGCATCACAAACCGAATTCACTATGTGCCCGGTGGTAAGCTGGCCAGGTTGCTAGACGATGCAAAATCCGCCGTGACGGTGAATTCCACGGCAGGCCAGCAGGTTCTGTGGCGCGGCATTCCTTTGCGGATTTTTGGGCAGTCGGTTTATGACAAGCCCGAATTCGTATCTCGGCAATCGATTGAGGCATTCTTTGCCCAGCCAGATGCCCCGGGCGGCAAGGCCTATCGGGCTTATCGCCAATTTCTTCTGGAAACCTGCCAAGTCCCCGGGGGGTTCTATTCTCGCCAAGGGCGTCGTCAATTGCTGCGGCGAGCGGCTGATATGATGCTATCGGCTCAGGACCCCTATCAAGGGTTGCTCTCCGATAAAGAGGCCACAACGCCACAGTTGCGCGTTGTTGAATGATCGCGGGCAACCTGCTGCTGGATGTTTCGAAGCGATGCGGGTAACCTTCACAAAACAAAGACGATTGAGGTAAATCGGCAGTGCAGCGCTTTCCTACCCGATGGATCCGGGGGGTTTCCCTTGTGGCGACCCTTGGCCTGCTGGCAGCATGCCAGCTTCCCAAATCCGGGCCGAACAAAAACGAAATTCTAGCCGGGTCGGTCGAAAACGGGGGTAACGCCTTTGTGGTTGAGGTCGACGACCGTGTTGCGCGGGCCACATCGGTGATTCCGCAATACGGGTTTTCGAAATCCTTCCGCAGCGCGCAAAGCGTCGCATCCGATACCGTACGCCCCGGCGATATTCTGAGCCTCAGCATCTGGGAAAATGTCGAGGATGGGTTGCTAAGTTCCGCAGCCGGTGGCGCCACCGTTCTGGATCAGGTGCAGGTCGACAGCGAAGGTTACATATTTGTCCCTTATGCCGGGCGGCTGCGTGCGGCGGGCAATACGCCCGAACAGCTCCGCACGTTGATTTCCTCGAAGCTGGAAGAACAGACTCCGGATCCGCAAGTCCAAGTGTCGCGTACCCCGGGCGATGGGTCGACCGTTTCTCTGACCGGAACTATCGGCGCGCCGGGAATCTATCCGATTGAGCGACCGACTGGCTCGTTGTCGACCATGCTCGCGCAAGCAGGCGGGGTGGCAGTTGCATCCGATATCGCATTGGTCACTGTGATCAGGGGCAAGCAAAGAGGAACCATCTGGTACGACGATCTGTTCCGCAACCCGGAAACCGATATCGCCCTGCGCGGCGGCGATCGCATTCTGGTCGAACAGGACAGCCGCTCATACATCGCGCTGGGCTCGACCGGAGGACAATCCCGCGTGGCCTTTGAAAGTCAGGACCTATCCGCCCTTGAGGCGCTGGCTCAGGTCGGAGGCTTACAGCCGCTATCCTCAGACCCGACAGGTATTTTTGTTCTGCGTGAGGAACGGCAGGATGTGGCGCGCAATGTCATGGGACGTCCCGAGCTACAGGGTGATCAGCGCATGATCTATTTGCTGAACCTGACCGCGCCCAATGGCCTGTTCATCGCCCGCGATTTCGTGATCCGAGACGATGACACGATATACGTCACCGAGGCCCCATATGCACAGTGGAGCAAATCTGTCTCGCTGATTGCCGGAGGTCTGACGCCATTTGCGAATGTGGCGACGCTTACGGGTAACTGATGAATGCTCTCTGAATCGGAGAACACGGCCGGGGGCGAACGCTCCCGGCTTTTTGTTTACAACGGTGGGTTCCTGACACAGTCGCGGCTGCGTCGTATATTGTCTCTGGCCGGGTATGACATCCGGCTTGGTCTGCCACAGCCAGACGATCTGGTCGGGGTCTGGGGCAACAGCCCGACAGCCCATCGGGGCATGGGTATCGCGCAGAAACGCGATGTGCCCGTCCTGAGGGTCGAAGACGCATTCCTGCGGTCTCTGCACCCTGGACGAAGCGGTGAGGCACCCATGGGTCTGTTGTTGGATCGATCGGGTCTGCATTTTGATCCGAGTGTGCCTTCGGATCTGGAAACTCTGTTAGCCACGCATCCGCTGGATGACACCGCCCTGCTGGATCGCGCGCGAGGCGCAATCGCGCGCATTCGAGAGCTGCATCTGAGCAAATACTCGGCCTTTGACCTTGATCTGACGCCTCCCGATCCTGGCTACGTTCTAGTGATCGACCAGACGCAGGGAGATGCTGCCGTCACCGCAAGCAACGGCGACTATGCACGGTTCCGCGAGATGCTGGTAATCGCGCAAGAGGAAAACCCCGGCGCGCGCATCCTCATCAAAAGCCACCCCGAAACCACGGCAGGCCACCGCAAGGGATACTTTTCCGATCAGGATCTGAGTGACAGAATATCGATCCTCGACAGCCCCATCAGTCCATGGTCGCTGCTTGAAGGGGCCATCGGGGTTTACACGCTGTCCTCGCAGATGGGATTTGAGGCGATATTGGCCGGGCACAAACCTCGCGTGTTCGGGCAACCATTCTACGCTGGGTGGGGGCTGACGCAAGATGATGCACCCCTGCTCCGTCGCCAACGGAATCTTACGCGGGCGCAGCTTTTTGCAGCTGCGATGATCTTGTATCCGCGTTGGTATGATCCCTACCATGATCGCCTGTGCGAATTGGAATGCGTGCTCGATACGCTTGAGGCGCAAACCCGGGCCTGGCGGCAGGACCACAAAGGCTGGACCGCCTCCGGGATGCGGGTATGGAAACGCCGCCACCTGCAACGCATTTTCGGCCAGCACCATAAGGTGCGTTTCGTGGCCGAGCAGCCAGAGAACACCAAACAACCCCATATGGTCTGGGCCAGCCGAGCCGGTGAGACGCTGAATGCAACCCGGATTGAGGATGGCTTTTTACGATCCCGCGGGTTGGGCGCGGAGCTGGTTCCACCGCTGTCGCTGGTGACCGATGATATCGGCATCTACTACGATCCAACGCATCCCAGCCGCCTGGAAGAATGGATCACCACGCGCGAAACCTTGCGCCCTGATCAGAGGCTCCGCGCCGAGCGGCTGACAGCCCGGCTGCTGACCGAGGGCCTAAGCAAGTACAACATTGGCCACCCCGCCCCGGACCTACCGACGGGGCATCGTATTCTGGTGCCAGGTCAGGTAGAAGATGACGCCTCGATCCGGCTGGGAGCAAGCAATATCCGCACCAATCTGGACCTGCTGCGCGCGGCGCGCGAGGCCAATCCCGACGCTGTGTTGATCTATAAACCTCATCCGGATGTCGAAGCTGGTCTGCGCGACGGCAAGATCGAAACTGATCTGGCCGATGTCATTGTAGAAGGCACCGATCCTGCCACCCTGCTTGGACAGGTTGAGGAAGTCTGGACTATGACCTCTCTGCTGGGGTTCGAGGCTTTGCTGCGCGGCGTCCGGGTCACCACACTCGGCGCTCCGTTCTACGCCGGTTGGGGGCTGACAACGGATCTGGGGGCAGTGCCTGCGCGACGTGGCGCGCGGCCTTCGCTGATGGGATTGGTGCACGCAACGCTGATTGACTACCCCCGCTATCTCGATCCGGTGACGGGACAGACCTGCCCCGTCGAAATCGCGGTCGAACGGCTTGCGCAGGGTACGCCATCCCCTACCGGACCCGTAAATCGCATCTTGTCCAAATTTCAGGGCGCACTGGCGACGCATGCGCATTGGTGGCGCTGAAGGCTAGTGCGTCACGCGCGCCCAGCGATGTAGGATATCGCCGCCAACGACTTGTGTCTCGATCAGATCAAATCGGGGGGCAGTATCCAGAGTATCAAGCCTCAGTGCCCCGATCGCGGACAGACCTTCGGCCCCGATGGTCAGCCCTGCCGTAAAACCGACCAACTCATCGACCAGATCGCCCTTTAGCAAAGATGCAGCCAATGCTGATCCGCCTTCGCAAAAGACACGCGTCAATCCGGCCTGCCCAAGCTGCTGCAACAGATCAGCCGCATCCACGTGATGACCATCCAGCGCACAAGGGATCAGACGGGCACCCAACCCCTCCCACGCACGCGCACGCTCGGGGTCTGGATGGGGGCCGTGACAGAGCCAGACAGGGATATCGGACGCGGTTCGCGCAAGTTGCCCCATCAAGGGCAAATCCAGATGGCGCGAGACCACCACGCGCACCGGCTGATGCTGCACGCCCAGATCACGAACCGTCAGCGACGGGTCATCGGCGCGCGCTGTCCCTGCCCCAACCATCACCGCATCGTGGCGCGCACGCATCGCATGCACCGCGCGGCGAGCATTTGGACCTGTGATCCACTGACTGTGCCCGGTTTCCGTAGCAATCCGTCCATCAAAGCTGCTGGCCAGTTTCAAAGTCACAAACGGGCGGCCCTGCTCGGTTTTCAGGAAAAACCCTGCGTGGTCGCGTGCTGCCTGTTCCGCCAGAACACCGGTGGTGACCTCAATCCCGGCCTCGCGCAACATGGCAAACCCTTGCCCTGCGACCCGAGGATCGCTGTCTTCGATCGCCGAGACCACACGGGTAACACCGGCCGCAATCAGCGCTTCGGCACAGGGCGGCGTCTTTCCGTAGTGTGAACAGGGTTCAAGCGAGACATAAGCGGTGGCACCTCGCGCGGCCTTACCCGCCTGCGTCAGAGCCATAGGTTCTGCATGCGGACGACCCCCGGGCTGCGTCCAGCCGCGACCAACGATGCGTCCATCGCGCACGACGACACACCCGACGGACGGATTCGGCCAGCAGGTGCCTTGGCCGCGCCGCCCCAATGATAGGGCCAGCGCCATATATCGCTTATCTGTATCGCTCACTCATCCGTCGAAGGTTGCGGCGGGCGCAACTCGTGGACAAACTCCTCGAAATCATCGGCCGCCTGGAAATTCTTGTACACACTCGCAAAGCGAACATATGCGACCGTATCAATCCGGGCCAGCGCTTCCATTACAATTTCACCGATTTTGTTCGAAGGGATATCGGTTTCCCCCATGCTTTCAAGACGGCGCACGATACCGGAGATCATCTGATCAATCCGATCGGGATCAATGGGCCGCTTCTGCATCGAAATACGGATCGAGCGTTCCAGCTTGTCGCGGTCGAAGTCTTCGCGCTTACCGTTGGTTTTGATGACGACCAGATCACGCAGTTGCACGCGTTCATAGGTGGTGAACCGTCCGCCGCAGGCCGGGCAGAACCGCCGTCTGCGGATCGCGACATGATCCTCTGCCGGGCGTGAATCTTTGACCTGAGTATCGATATTTCCGCAAAACGGGCAGCGCATCCGCCGTCTCCTCGTCCCTAGCTGGCCACTTTTTGTAAGCACTGCGGCTTACTTATCCACAACTATAGGACAGCCTCTAGGGTTTGGGTAGTCGGAATTTTCCACCCCAATATAAAGCGTCACCCAAAATGCGCAGCGACCTTTCTTTCATGCGGCGCGTTGCGGTGTTCAAACAGATATATCCCCTGCCATGTGCCCAGCGCAGGTACCCCATCTGACACCGGTATCGACAGCGAAACAGGCATCATCGCGGCCTTGATATGGGCTGGCATGTCGTCCGGCCCCTCATAGGTGTGGCGCAGATAAGCCATCGACGGATGATCCGATTGCGGCACCAGCCGATCAAAGAATGCGCGCAGATCAGTCTGCACCTCGGGGTCGGCGTTTTCCTGAATAAGCAGCGAACAAGAAGTGTGGCGCACAAAGAGCGTCAGCAAACCGTCCGAAACCGGCCTCAGCCAACTGCGCACAGGGGCGGTAATCTCATAGAGCCCCACGCCCTGTGTCTGGATCGAGAATTCTGTCTGCATCGCAGGTCAATTGATAAACGGACGGACGCCGCACCGTGCATTTGCGCCCTGTACCGACATGCTGTCACCCGGCTGGAACCCGGCTGTGACCGAAAAGCTGCCTTTCTGCGGGACATTGGCGGGTTGTTTCAGTGTGAACTGTACCGCCGTCCGGCGTCCCGTTGTCACGCTGGGGCCATAGCCGCGCAGAACGTAGATTTGTTGCTGCCACCCAGCACCCAATTTCCGGCGGGCAAAATCAGCAGCGGCGCACCAATATCCATCAGTATCCTGACGTGTCCTTGGAATGACCTCGAAGTCTGTGCCGCTCATCGGTTCTGTTCGATAACCGTTCGGCGCTGCATCGACAACGCCCGCAGAGCTGGTCATAAGCAGTGCTGCAAATGCGCAAAGTATTGTCTGTTTCATTGTGACCATCTTCCTGTTTCCATGTGAAATATAGACTAGTGCGTCGCCATCGTCAGCACAGCGAACTAACGATCATGTCAGCTTGACCCACGTGGTTCGTGAACAGGCTCTAACCATCCCTCATAGCGGATCAAGCGCCCCAATCCCGGTGCTGTCGCCGAAATGTCAAAGCGAAACCTCAATTGTGCGTCCTCAGCCTCGGTCGATCCGGAAGGTGGCAAAAGAAACCCCGGACACGGAATGCCAAATAAAGCGAGGCGGCGGATCTCAATGGTCAGCCCCTTATCAGTTCGCACCGGCTGCAACCATATTGTCAGCCCGCCGATCTGTTCCCGCACCATGCCACACAGCGGATCAAAAAGTGATCCGTGAACGCGTTTTGTGGCCTGCGAAATCCCGTTCCCATTGCCAATATGCGCCGGACTTTCGGATCGTAAGGGTGACCGGCAAATCTTCGCCCGCAGGTGGAAATCGTCCGATGCGAAGTGCCAGAGCGACCAAAACGCCTCGGCCACGCTGAATGCTGCATCGACCAGAGTAGCGACCTTCCCCGCTGTGCAAACCCCTGACCAATCCAGGCACAGCTTCATCTATACCCAGCGCCTGCAGGAATGGATCACGATCAGAATCCATCTTGGGCAAACCGCGATCTGAGAGAAGGATCAGGAACCAGGCACTCATCCCGCCGCCCAAATAGCGCATATCTGTTACGGGCAATCATCCGGTACAGCGGGTTCTTCAGAAACCTCGGCAGGTATCGACACAAGGACAATACCCGCCACGGAACATATAATGCACGCATCGCAGCGGCAAATGCGTCGAGATTTTGGTGCACCTTTCCTTTGACGATCACCAAATTGGTTTCAAATTCGTCTGTCGGCAGGTTCAGGAGAGTATAAAGCTGCTGCCCAAGCGGTGACTGCGCAGTTGCAAATAGAAATTTCTGATCTCGATCATGGCGCAACATGAAGTGAAAAAACCCTGAACACAGCACGCATTCACCGTCGAAGACGATCAAATCTGTATCGATGGAAAGATCATCAGCCACGAGAGATCAAGAAATAACAAAAGGTTCCCCGTGATGCTGTCACGTCGAATGCGCCGCAGCAATGCGACATGACTGACCAGAAGAATGAGAGGGGCGTGCCGGGGAACCCGTTGAAACGGCTTGGTGGACCGCTCGCTCAGGCTCTGACCTTTTCCCCAAAAGGCGCTGACCCGACAACACCGGTCATGTAGCTATTGGCCAAGGCTACGGACATGGCCATTTCTGCCATATCTTTGTGAGTTGCGGTCAATTCCTGGGTATCAGCACCGAGGCTGGCGCATTGCCACGGTTTGCCGCTAGGGTAACGGTATTACAGTAACGCGTTTTTTGGGCTGGGTGATGGACGTCGACATTTCACGCATTCAATTGCTGACACGGACCCTTGAGGATCACGCAAGCGCGACCGTGGTGGAACAGGTCCTGAGTGACTGCGCATTGACCCGCAGCGATATTGAACCGCCTGCCAAAAGGTACAGCGCCCACAAAGAAGCGCTGTTTGTCCGACACGCCTGCGATGCACTTGGCGATATCACCTTTGGCGCGCGGGCGGGTCTGGAATTCAGTTCTTCTTCCAGCATTACGGCCTATATCAGCAAATACTCTCGTGATCTGAAGCAGGTGATCGAGAATACGGCGCGGTTTCATGGCATTATCGACCCGGCCCTGGCCTTCAATCTGCGCCTTTCAGGTAACGCTGCCTCGCTTGAGGCCGATTGGAAAGACCCGAGCTTTTCCCGCTATCATCGGCGGACCGAGTTCCTGCTGTTTGGCGCCATCGCCCGGATGCGGGCGTTGACTCAGTTGAATCTGAATCCGATTGAGATACGGTTTCAGCACACAGTTGGGCAACACCAAGCCACCTACCAGAAGATCGGAGGTTTCCCAGTTACCTTCGGGGCCGAACGCTTGGAAATCATCCTGTCGCTGCCCTCGCTGGAAACACCGATCCCAACTTACGACCCTAGCCTGCGCGCGCATTTGGTTGAATTTGGCGAACGCCTGCTGGCCGAAAGACAGTCGCCAAGACAGAAAACCCGAGCACAGATCGAAGGGTTGATCACAGATGCGATGCCGGGGGGAATCGTACAGGTGGACGACGCCGCCTCCCAGCTCGGCCTAAGCCCTCGAACATTGGCTCGCCGCCTGGCTGACGAAGGCACTTCATATCGCGAGATTGTTGAAGATTTACGATGTGACCTGGCGCAGACCTTTATCAAGAACGGTATGCATCTGTCCGAGATCTCGTATTCGCTCGGTTATTCCGATCAGGCTGCGTTTTCCACCGCCTTCAAACGTTGGACGGGTCAGGCCCCGACTGCTTTTCGCAAACGTGTCTCTCATCCGCTTTCATGAAGCTACAACGTGGCCGGGGGTCATCAGCCCAATCACCTCGCCCCGGCCTGTCCATGAGTGGACAGCGGCGATATAAAGATGGCATCGCCGGACTCCTTGCGAATTCCCGCCAATTTGATTTGAAGTTCAGTCATTGTGAGCGGGCGAAAGAAAAAAGCGCCTCGGGATGAGGCGCCTTTCGATTTACTGATCCAGGAAGGACCGCAATTTACGCGACCTACTCGGGTGTTTCAGCTTACGCAGCGCCTTCGCCTCGATCTGGCGGATACGTTCGCGCGTCACGCTGAACTGCTGACCGACCTCTTCCAGCGTGTGGTCGGTGTTCATGCCGATGCCAAAGCGCATCCGCAGAACCCGCTCTTCACGCGGGGTGAGAGAGGCCAGAACCCGTGTGGTGGTTTCCTTGAGGTTTTCCTGAATGGCGCTGTCCAGCGGCAGCACGGCATTCTTGTCTTCGATGAAATCGCCCAGCTGGCTGTCTTCCTCGTCACCGATTGGTGTCTCAAGGCTGATCGGCTCCTTGGCGATTTTCATCACCTTGCGCACCTTCTCAAGCGGCATTTGCAGCTTTTCGGCCAGTTCTTCCGGCGTTGGCTCGCGGCCGATTTCGTGCAGCATCTGACGACCTGTCCGGACCAGCTTGTTGATCGTTTCGATCATATGCACCGGGATACGGATCGTGCGCGCCTGATCCGCGATCGAACGCGTGATCGCCTGACGGATCCACCAGGTCGCATAGGTCGAGAACTTATAGCCCCGGCGGTATTCGAACTTGTCCACCGCCTTCATCAGGCCGATGTTACCTTCCTGAATAAGATCAAGGAATTGCAGGCCGCGGTTCGTGTACTTTTTGGCAATCGAGATCACCAGACGCAGGTTGGCCTCGACCATTTCCTTCTTGGCTTGCCGCGCCTCTTTCTCACCCTTCTGAACCTGCTGCACGATGCGGCGGAATTCAGGGATATCGAGACCGACATATTGCCCGACTTGGGCCATGTCGTTGCGCAGTTCCTCAACCTTTTCGGTCGAGCGTTCGATGAACATCTGCCAGCCCCGGCCCGGCTTCTCAGCCATTTCAGCCAACCAGTTCGGATCCAGCTCGCGCCCACGATAAGCATCAATGAACTCGCGACGGTTGATGCGAGCCTGGTCAGCCAGTTTCACCATCGAGCTGTCCAGTGACATAATCCGGCGATTGATGCCATAAAGCTGGTCGATCAGAGCTTCGATCCGGTTGTTGTGCAGGTGAAGACCGTTCACCAGTTCAACAATCTCAGCGCGCAGCTTCTGATAGGTTTCTTCGTCCTTCGCGCTGAAAGTGCCATCCTCGTTCAGCGTCGCAGAAATCCGGCTGTCCTGCATTTCGGACAGCATCGCGAAGTCGGTCGAGATGCGTTCCAGCGTGGTCAGAACCTGATCCTTCAGCGCCGCTTCCATCGCGGCCAGGGACATGTTGGCCTGATCGTCGTCATCATCGTCATCATCATTGGCAATCGGGTTGCCGTCAGCGTCAAGCTCTGGCCCCTCATCCTTGGCAGGCTTGGCCGCCTGCACCGATGAGGTATCGACAACCGGCTCTTCAACCTCGCCGTCTTCATCCATCTGGTTGCCGAAAGTGGTTTCCAGATCGATGACGTCCCGCAGCAGAATGTCTTCGGACAAAAGTTCATCATGCCAGATGGTGATCGCTTGGAAGGTCAGCGGGCTTTCGCACAGACCAGCGATCATAGTGTTCCGACCGGCTTCGATCCGCTTGGCGATGGCAATCTCGCCCTCGCGGCTCAGCAGTTCGACCGAGCCCATCTCACGCAGATACATGCGTACGGGGTCATCGGTGCGATCCAGCTTTTCGGTTGCAGCACCAGCCAGCGCGACCTCGCGCGGACCTTCGGTCGTGACCAGTTCGGTCGAACCTTTGTTTTCTTCTTCTTCGGCTTCTTCATCTTCGATGATGTTGATGCCCATCTCGGACAGCATCGACATAACATCTTCGATCTGTTCCGAGCTGACCTGATCAGGCGGCAGAACCTGATTGAGCTGGTCGTAGGTGATGTAACCTTTCTCGCGAGCCTCGGCGATCATCTTCTTGACCTGGGCCTGGCTCATGTCCAGCGAGATTTCCTGTTCCTGCTCGTCGGATTTGCGGTCTTCGTTCGTATCCTTGGCGGCCATTCAATGCTCCTGCAGGGATGGGTGATTCGTTTGAACCGAATCATTAGCGCGTAGAAGTGATTCGGCCACCCGTTTACCCGTTTTTCTTTTCCAGTGCCTTACGAAAACACCACTTCATCGATGTTTCCGTTCGAATTTGATGCCAGACGTGATGGCCTCAAACGCGTCTTTCTCATCGCGGTTGATTCGCGCACCATTGTCGGCGATGTCGAAAACGGCCCTGTCTTCGTTCTGGCTGCGGCTTGTACGGTTGCGCTCTTCGGCGGCTTGCGCCAGCCGATATGTCAGCGCCTCATCGGCCAGATCAGACAATTCCTCTGCCGCTTCGGCAATCTCAGCATCCAACCCCTGGAGCGCTTTGATCTTTGCGAGTTCCTCGGCCAGCGTCATCTCGGCCTTTTCAACGTCGCCCGGTTTGTACACACAGGGGATCACTGCGACATGGCGAAGGGCCAGCAGGTTTTCAAGGGGTTCCGGCCCCAAAGTTTGCATGATGTGGTCTTGCAGGTTATCGGGATCGTCAATCGCATGACGCAGGATTGCCCCTCGCAAGGCCGCATGATCAGGGTCGTGGCAATCCATTTCTTCCAGCTGAGCTTCGAATTGCACAACAACCTGCGGATTCAGAATGGCAATGGCGAGAATCGCCGCTTCGCGCAGTTGAATATCCGCATTCTCAGCTGAGGCCAGAAACGACGCCCGCGCGCCGGGCGTGGCAGGCTGTGCCTGCGGCTGCCATTTTCCGCGCGGTTGCCACGGACGATTTTGCGATTGTCTCTGTGGGCGAAACAATTGCCAGCGCAGGTCCTTAATTTCCTGCCCGTAATGCGATCGGATCGAGGGGTCGCGGATCAGCTTGATCTTCTCTCGCAGGGATTTATCCAGCGCCGCTTTGCGTTCGGGGCTGTCAAAGACCTTGCCTTCCGTCTCGCGTTGCCAGAGCAGTTTGACCATCGGGATTGCAGCATCCAGCACGCCCTGCACCGCCCCCGGCCCTTCGGCCCGCAACAGATCGTCGGGGTCCTTGCCTTCGGGCATCAGGGCAAAACGCAGAGATTTCCCGGCCTCCAGCAGCGGCAGCGCAAGATCAACGGCACGCATCGCCGCGCGCAGACCAGCGGTATCGCCATCCAGAGCGATAATCGGCTCGTCTGAGATGCGCCAAAGTAGTTGCAACTGATGCTCGGTAATCGCAGTCCCCAATGGCGCAACCGACGCGCCAAACCCGGCCTCTGCCAAAGCGATCACGTCCATATAGCCCTCGGCCACAACCAAAGGCTGCCCCTTGCCTGCCGCCTGTCGTGCGGGGCCATGATTGTAGAGGCTGCGGCCTTTGTCGAACAGATCGGTCTCGGGCGAGTTCAGGTATTTGGCGTTGTCATTGGGATCCATCGCCCGGCCACCAAACGCAATGCACCGCCCGCGCGGGTCGCGGATCGGGTACATGATGCGGTTGCGGAATGTGTCATAGGGTTTCTTACCCTTGTTCGACGGCTTGGCCAGCCCTGCTCCGAGAATCAATTCCTCAGCCACGTTCTTACCGGTCAGATGATCCCACAACGCCTGCCAGCCGTCCGGCGCGAACCCGATCTCCCACCGATCCACCGCCTGCGCATCCAGTCCTCGGCGCCCCAGATAGTCGCGCGCCGCCGCCCCTGCGCCGGTCTTGAGCTGCAGGCGGAAAAACTGCACCGCCTGCTCCATCACCTCGGCCAGTTGCGAGCGGCGGTCCTGTTTCTCCTGCGCCCTGGGATCGCGCGCGGGAATCGGCATCCCAGCCTCGCGCGCCAGAATTTCCACGGCTTCTATGAAAGAGACATTCTCGGTCTCTTTCACAAAACTGATCGCGTCCCCTTTGGCGTGGCAGCCAAAGCAGTAATAGAATCCCTTTTGGTCATCGACGTGGAACGAGGCGGTCTTTTCGTGATGAAATGGGCAAGGCGCCCACATATCCCCCTTGCCCTGATTGGATTTGCGCTGGTCCCACATGACCTTACGCCCAACAACCTGAGACAGGCTGAGGCGCGTGCGCAGTTCATCCAGAAATCCGGGGGGCAAAGACATGGGTCAAACCTGCCAGAAATGAAAACGCGCGCCAAGGGGATGGCGCGCGGTTGTCCACAGAGAAATGATCTGACTGTGGATTATTGTTGTAAACACAACTCCAGCCACGCAGCTCCGAGATCCTTCTTACGCACGTCGCGCATCTTCTGCTCATATACCCAAGGCGTGATCAGCGGAACAGCGGCATTGTAGTTCTCGGGCCAGGTAGGACCACTGTCGGCCACCGCCTGCGCCACATCGCGTTCCTTGACCCGGTCAAGTCGTGCTTTCTGTATCGCTGCAACAACGTCGGCCTGATACTTGCAGCTCTGTTCCTTGGTTTCCTGTGCAACCACTGGCGTGGCCAGCACGGCCGCAACGATGGCGATACGCAACATGGGGATCTCCGAAGATTCGTTTCTTTCAGCGCAGCTTACCCGCGCGCGGCGATGCCTTCCATCGCCCTTTTCAAATCGTGAACCAAGGTCTCAGCCATGGATCGGAAGACCATGATCTGAAACGTGTTCTCCCCAACGCGCGTGATCGAAGCGGTCATGTGGAACAGCAGGGTCCGGGCGGAGTGGCCGCGCTTGAAGTTCGCCTTACGCAGATCAATAGGCACTACGCGCGCCAGTACGTCTTCGACATCAGCACCCTCTAACCGGACCACAGCCCAGGCATCTGATTGGTCCACAATGGCCGCATTCTCGGTCAGGGTCGCATCAGGAGACGGCCCGATCAGCATCGCATGCGCCGGGCCGAACCAGATCGCCCGCGCGCCAGCCTTACCCGTTGCGCGGTTGGCCGATGGATAGGCCATCCCGTGCGCTGCTTTCAAATCCTCCGACAGCGCCTTTTGCTTACCCTTGAAAGGTGAGATCGAATGGATCGCGCCCGCATCCTCTTCGCTGAGCGTTACAGAGCCGATAGTCAAAGGCAGCAACCCGTCGCAGGGTGTTTTGGCGGTCAGATTATCCACGGACGCGCCCTCCTTCGGGGTCAAAGAAAACCGGGTTCACCACTTCACACAGGGTTGTCACGCCGCGCAGATGATCGACCATTTTCACGATTTCTCCATACCTCTCAGGCCCGTCCGCCAAGAAGCCCAAGCCCAACATCGTTTCCAGCGTCGGGGAATAACACACGGAGGTCAGATAGCCCTGATCATTGGTCCGCACCGGCTCGGCCTCTTCCCGGTAAAGATGCGCACCCGCCAGCAATTCCTTGCTTTCGCCAATGGGTTTGAGCCCGACCAACCGCTCGCGCCCCGGCTCTTCAAGGCCCGGACGTTGCGACATCGTTTTGCCGATGCAATCCTTCTTCTGCGACACCATCCGACCCATGCCGATATCATAGGCAGTTGTCCGTCCGTGGATCTCGGAATGCGTAATAAAGCCCTTTTCGATCCGAAGAACGTTCAGTGCCTCCATCCCATAAAGACCACCGCCCAGCGCTTCAGCCCGCTCGGTCAAAATATCGAACAGGGTCGCGCCATAGCGCGCAGGCACGGCGATTTCATATGCATGCTCGCCCGAGAACGAGATCCGGAACAAACGCCCCTGCACACCCAGCACCGAGATCGATCCGCAAGCCATGAAGGGCCAACTTTCTTCGTCAAGAGGTGTGTCCAGCAAACCATTCAACAATTCACGCGATTTTGGCCCAGCAACGGCAAACTGTGCCCACTGTTCGGTGACCGAGATGAACGAGACATCCAGATCAGGGCGCAGACCCTGATGAACGAATTCCAGATGCTTCATTACATCGCCAGCACCTGCCGTGGTGGTGGTCATCAGGTAATGCGTCTCTCCCAGCCGCGCGGTGGTGCCATCATCCATGACGAATCCATCCTCACGCAACATCAGGCCATATCGCGTTCGGCCAACTTTGAGGGTCGAGAACATGTTCGTATAAACGAAGTCCAGAAACGCCCCCGCATCCGGCCCCTGTATGTCAATCTTGCCAAGCGTCGAGACATCGCACACCCCGACGGCCTGACGCACCATGTTGACCTCACGGTCACAGGATTGCCGCCACGTGGTTTCTCCACCCTTTGGGAAATAGCTGGGGCGATACCACAACCCGGCCTCAACCAACGGAGCTTTCCGCGCTACGGTCGCTTTGTGCGAAGTGATAAAGCGTTGCGGCTTGAAACCCTTGCCTTCAGCCCCAGCACCCAGCGCGGCAATGGCGATAGGAGAATACGGAGGGCGGAACGTCGTGGTTCCGGTTTCGGGTATCGCGCGCCCGGTGACGTCCGCTAGAATGGCCAACGCCGCCACGTTCGAATTCTTGCCCTGATCCGTCGCCATACCTTGCGTCGTATAGCGCTTCATGTGCTCGACTGACCGGAAATTCTCAGTCGCGGCTTGTTTGACGTCTTTCACTGTAACATCGTTCTGGAAATCCAGCCACGCGCGCCCTTTGCCGGGAACGGCCCAAAGCTGCGTGATCTCGTATGGCGTATCCTCGGCCTGCGGTGGCACAGTCTTCGTGGCCTTGTAGCCAAGATCGCCAAGTACGCCTTTGGCTGCCTCAATCCCTTCACGAAGGCAGGCTGTAGTTGAGAAAGATCCGTTGCACGCACCCGCTGTCACCATGCCCGGCACGGCCCCCGGCGTTGGCACAAAGGCCTCGATCTCACGCTTCCAGATCGGGCGGCTATTCATGTGACACGTTAGATGAACCGAAGGATTCCAGCCCCCTGTCATGGCAAGGCAATCCGTGTGTATCCGTTCTTCTCCACTGGCGCGGCGCACCGTAATCGCCTCCAGCCCTTTACGGCCCGAACTGTTACAAACTTGCGCCCCGCGTAGAACCTCGTAGTCGTCAGACAAGGGCGCGTCATGGCGGCTATCGATCACAGCCGCCACATGGACACCAGCATCCAACAAATCACGAGCAGTGCGATGGATATCGTCAGTATTTCCGAAGATCGTCACATTGCGGCCCGGGCTGACACCCCATCGGTTTAGATACGCCCGCACCGCGCCAGCGGTCATGATCCCCGGGCGATCATTGTTGCGGAATGCGACCGGGCGCTCCAGCGCGCCTGCCGCCAGAACTGACCGCTTGGCCACGATCCGCCAATAGGTTTCCAACGGCGCCCCGTTGGGGCGGTGATCCGTATGGTGAAAAACGCGTTCCAACGCCGCAAAGGTACCTTGGTCATAGGCGCCTGCGATAGTGGTCCGGGTCATGATGCGGACATTGTCCATCGCGGCTAACTCGGCCAGCACCTCGTCAACCCAATCGGGACCCGGTTTTCCGTCGATCTCATAGGTCTCGGCCAGCAGACGCCCACCCGCGCGACTGTTTTCGTCGGCCAGAATGACGTCCGCGCCGGCACGACCCGCGACCAGAGCGGCCATCAGCCCCGCAGGCCCTGCCCCGATAATCAGCAGATCGCAAAAGGCATAAGCGCTTTCGTACTTGTCGGCATTGTCTTCGCCCGACAGTGCTCCCAATCCGGCGGCACGTCGAATGATCGGCTCGTATAGCTTTTCCCAGAAGCTTTTCGGCCACATGAAGGTTTTGTAGTAAAAACCCGCGCCCAAGAACGGGGAAGCCAGATCGTTGATCCCCATCAAATCGACACTCAGGCTGGGCCAGCGATTCTGGCTGCGCGCTTCAAGTCCCGGATAGATCTCTTGCATCGTGGCGCGAATATTTGGTTCTTGTCCTGCGCCTGCCCCCACGGTCATCAGCGCATTCGGCTCTTCGCTGCCTGCGCTCAGCACACCCCTAGGCCGGTGGTACTTGAACGAACGCCCCATCAGTCGTACGCCATTCGCCAAAAGCGCTGAGGTCAGGGTGTCGCCCGCATAGCCGCTATAGCTGGCACCATCGAAAACAAACGGAATCGACTGCGTACGATCGATAAGACCCTTTCCATCGATCCTCATGCCCGCTCCTCCGATGCCGGCTGCGCGTCGATCATCTCATGCGTGACCGTGTTTCGTGTGACCACGATCCATGCACCGCACCCGCCTTCGTGATACCAAAGCTCTCGTGTCGGCCCTGCCGGGTTTTCCCGTTGGTAGACAAAATCATCCCAAGCCGCCTCACCGGCATCCGGGGCCGGTCGGTCCAGATCCACTGCCGCCCCGCGATAGTAGAATTCGCGCCGATCCCGCTCGCCGCAAAATGGACAGGTGATCCTCATAGCCGCGCGCCCTTCTTGATCTTTTCAATAATACCCAAATCCAACATCGCGCCCCTCAATGCAGATTGTGCTGAGAGCCCTTGCCCTCTTCATCGATAATCCCGCGCCCGGTGCGGAAACGATCCAGTCGGAAGCCGGTGGCATTCTCGTGATACCGATCCGTCGCAATCAGATACGCAAACACATTCCCCGAACCTGGAACCGCCTTGAAGCCACCATAGTTCCAGCCGCAATTGAGATAGAGCCCATCAATATCCGTTCGGTCTATGATCGGAGAGCCATCGGGCGACATATCCATGATCCCGCCCCAGGATCGCAGCACCCGCGCCTTGCCGATCATCGGCATCAGCGCCATCCCGGCCTCCATCACGCTTTCGACGGTGGGCAAATTACCTCGCGCCGCATAGGAGGCGTAAAAATCCAGATCACCGCCAAAAACCAGCCCGCCCTTATCTGACTGGCTGATATAGAAATGCCCCATGCCAAACGTCACCACATGATCGATGCAGGGCTTCAGACCTTCGGTCACGAAGGCCTGCAAGACATGGCTTTCAATCGGCAGCCTCATTCCAGCCATCGCCGCCACCTGACCTGAACGCCCGGCAGCAACCATCGCCACCTTCTTGGCCCGGATCGGCCCGCGCGAGGTCTGAACACCGCGCACCACGCCATTCTCGATATCAATACCGGTCACTTCGCAGTTCTGGATCAGATCCACGCCGCGCTGGTCCGCTCCGCGCGCATAGCCCCAGGCCACTGCATCGTGTCGCGCTGTACCTCCGCGCGGGTGGTAGAGACCGCCATACAGAGGGAACCTAAGGTCATCGAAATTCAGAAAGGGCACCATCCGCCTCAATTCATCGCGATTGAGCAGGATAGCATCGTCACCCTGACTGATCATCATGTTGCCCCGGCGCGCAGCGGCATCACGCTGCCCGTCCGAATGGAACAGGTTGATGATCCCGCGTTGCGAGTGCATGACATTGTAGTTCAGATCCTGCTCAAGACCTTCCCACAGCTTCAATGAGTGCGAGTAGAACTCGGAATTGCCCTGCAAAAAGTAATTCGCGCGCACAATGGTGGTGTTGCGCCCGACATTGCCCCCACCGATATAGCCCTTTTCCAGAACAGCGATATTGGTCAGACCATGTTCCTTGGCCAGATAATAGGCCGTGCTCAACCCATGACCTCCGCCGCCGATAATGACGATGTCATATTCGGATTTCGGTTCAGGCTCGCGCCAGTGCGGCGTCCAGCCTTTGTTGCCGGTCAGGCCCTCTTTCAGGACACGTAAGCCGGAGAAACGCATTCAGAACTCCCTACAGGTGTGTCGGCATCAAACCAACTTCACCCAGCAGTAACAACGCCGGAATCCGGTTCCACTCCTGTTTTCGACGAAAACTTGTCGCTGGGCGACCAATCCACACACTCTGACGACTTCGACCGAAATGAAAAATGGCCAACCCGATGGTTGGCCACTCAAGAATCTTCTGTTGTCTGGGCGCTCAGAGGCCCTTGGCGCGATAGCTTTTTGAGACGCGGTCGATCGCAACGATATAGGCCGCCGTGCGCAGATCGTCGACATCCGCGCGATCATGCCAGACTTCGCTCATCGACTGATAGGCAATGCGCATCGTGTCATCGAGACCAGAACGCACCAGCTCCAACTCGCCCGCGCCCTTTAGGTACTTGGCCTTGAAATCCGGAGACATCGACCAAGCGTCACCCAGATACCGATCCAACCGTTCCAGTTCGCTGACGATCAACTCATGCCGAGCTTCTTCCTGACGCCGCTGCATCCGGCCAAAACGGATGTGGCTGAGGTTTTTGACCCATTCAAAATAGGACACGGTCACACCACCGGCGTTTGCATACATGTCAGGAATGATCACCGTGCCTTTCTTGCGCATGATCTCATCAGCACCCGCCGTGACAGGCCCGTTGGCGGCCTCGATGATCAGTGGTGCCTTGATACGTTCGGCGTTGGAAAGGTTTATTACCCCCTCCAGCGCCGCCGGAATCAGGATGTCACACTCGGCTTCAAGTACCGCGCCGCCCTCGGCGGAATGCGTGGCGTCGGGATAGTCCTTCACGCCGCCATGCTTGACGATCCACTGCCGCACGGCTTCTACGTCGATGCCATCGGGATTATACAGTGCGCCATCCCATTCGATGATGCCGACCACACGCGACCCGTCTTCCTCGCTGAGGAACTTGGCTGCGTGATAGCCCACGTTACCCAATCCCTGCACGACGACGCGCTTTCCGTCCAGCGTGCCTGACAAGTTCGCCTTCTTGACGTCTTCCGGGTTTCGGAAGAATTCGCGCAACGCGTATTGGATGCCGCGCCCGGTTGCTTCGACCCTGCCCGCGATGCCCCCCGCGTTCAACGGTTTACCTGTCACACAGGCTCGCGCGTTGATATCGGTCGTATTCATCCGCGCATATTGGTCAGCCATCCACGCCATTTCGCGCTCGCCGGTTCCCATATCGGGCGCAGGGACGTTCTGAGATGGGTTGATCAGATCGCGCTTTGCCAGCTCATAGGCAAAACGACGCGTGATCTGTTCCATCTCATGTTCTTCATACTGGCGAGGATCAATGCAAAGGCCCCCTTTCGAGCCACCAAAGGGCGCTTCGACCAGTGCACACTTGTAAGTCATGAGCGCAGCGAGCGCTTCGACCTCATCCTGGTTCACCGCCAAGGCATAGCGAATGCCACCCTTTACCGGCTCCATATGTTCCGAATGAACCGAACGATATCCGGTAAAGGTGTGGATCTGCCCCCGCAGACGAACCCCGAACCGAACGGTGTAGGTGGCATTACAAACCCGTATCTTCTCTTCTAGCCCGGGCGGCAAATCCATCAGAGACGCCGCTCTGTTGAACATCAAATCAACACTCTCACGAAAGCTGGGTTCTTTAATGCCGGTCATAAAATCCTCCGTGCCGGTAGACGAGATACGTCATGACTTTTTGTCGCACTGCTTGCCAAATACCGCAATCAGTAACTGCACGTATTTTCATCAGTTTGTGAACTTTACTTTTCAGCTCCATTGGTGAGTCGGGCGTTAACGAAAGCCGCGCGATTGTCCAAAGGCGCGAAACAAAACCACCAATAACACCGGGAATAAAGCTAAATCTCGTTAAAAACGAGCAGCATAGTGTCCACTGCGCCCAAATCTCGCCACGATCCGTGGGTAAATTATTAAAGTTGCGAAGTGCTGGCATCAGTGTGTCTGATCGACCGAGGAACCAATTATGCGCAAGTTTGATTTGAAGGCCCAATTCAACCGTCTCTGCCGCGAAAACAGTTGTTCGCGGCACTTGCGGCACTTTGTTTCTTCGACAGAAGGCACGATGACGATCCTTGCCCTTTTCCTGATCGTGATAGTCTTCACCGTGGCCGGGTTCGCGGTCGACGTCATGCGGTATGATCGCGAAAGGGTAAGGCTACAATACGCACTTGACCGCGCGGTCCTTGCCGCAGCTGACCTGGACCAAGAGCTTTGCCCACGGGTCGTGGTGAATGATTACATTCGCAAAGAAGGTTTCGATACGAATATCATCAAAAATATCAAGGTCGAGCCCGAGACATGCACGACAAACGACGACGGAACCGTGACTCAGGTTGCAGAACTTGAAGGAAAACGGAAAGTCGAAGCCAGCGCCGACATGAGCATTGAGACACACTTCATGAAATGGAGTGGCGTCGATTACATTGATACAACCGCCACCAGCATCGCCGAAGAATCGATTGGTAACGTCGAAATTTCGTTGGTTCTGGACGTCTCGGGTTCGATGCGCGGGACAAAGCTGACCAACCTCAAAAGTGCGGCTGAGGACTTTATCGATGAGATGATCCTGAAATCTGAGGATGGTAGATTGTCGATCTCAATCGTGCCCTACTCGGAACAGGTGTCGGTGCCTGACTACCTTATGAATGCTTTGAACACGATCGGGGCTAACGAAAGGGCCAATTGCATCGATTTCCAGGCTTCGGACTACACAACGACCGATTTCAACTATTACGACATCGTCGACGACGAAGGAAACATCATCACAAAAGGGGATTATGTCCCGCAAACTCTTCATTTCAAGGATAATGGCTCCAGCGACAAAAGGTTCAGCGACACGTTGGTAACCAGCAATACGTGCCGTCTTGAAACCACCACAGATCGGCGAGAGATGACGGTAATCCAGAATGATCCTGACATTCTGAAAGGTCAGATCCAGAATCTTGTGGCAAGCGGCTGGACTTCGATCGATGTGGGCCTCAAGTGGGGTCTAACTTTGCTTGACGATAGTATCCAACCGCTGATCGCTCAGATTGCGGACAGTTCAGAAATTCCGGACTCGTTCGCAATTCGGCCAGCCCCTAACAAGACCACGGACACCCTCAAGGTTCTGGTGCTGATGACGGATGGCGAAAACACTTATCAGCACAAAGTGAATCCGCCTTATAATGACGGCCCCTCGGACATCTATTGGAATGAAGATGCCGAAACGTATTCTATCTACGATGAAGAGTATGACCGCTGGGCTTGGCCTAATGTCGCCACAACTGTACGGGACAGTTCGTACAGGCGCTGGACCCGCGACAAATACCAAGATCATGCCCATGGCAATGGGACTTATATGCGCTACCGCTGTACGGATTACTACAACGGCACCTGCTATTCGATGGATCGATCGCAAACACGCGAGGACTCCGAAGGGCTTTCAACAGATTCCGATCCGGTAGAACTGGAATGGCCCGATGTCTGGGCGCATACTGAAAAATACGCAATTCGGAATATGTTGCGTCACGCTTATGGCTGGGATCGCGGTGAAGAATTTGCAGCTGACTCCACGACCGAAATTGGTCCTTCGACCAAAAATCCAAATGTTGTAGATCTCTGCGAAGAAGCTGAAGAAGATAATGTCATCATCTTCTCGATCGCTTTTGAGGCACCCTACGGTGTTAAGCAGATGCTGAAAGACTGCGCGATCAAACCTGCCCGTTACTATGAAGCCACCGGCAATCAGATTGAACGCGTCTTCGATTCAATCAGCACCTCCATTCAAAACCTGAGGCTGACCCAATGACAAAGACACTGCGGAATCGGCTTCGGAGATTTCGAAAGAATGAGGATGGAAACTCGTCTATCGAGTTTATCTTCTGGTTTCCATTCTTCCTGTATGTCGCTTATTCAGGCATGGATCTGGGATTGCAGTCCTTCCACCATGCCGATCTTGAACGATCTCTGGATATGACAATTCGGGAGGTTCGGCTTAATCGCCTCCCCGAAGGGGAAGATGAATGGGATCACGCGCTGCTGAAGAAAATGATCTGTGACGAAGCGCTGATAACCAATTGCTCGGAAAACCTCGCGCTCGAGATGAAGTCCATTGATCCGCGGGTCGGCAATCAGTTGGATCCAACCCCCTATTGTGTCGACACTCCGGAGACAATTCGTAAGCCGGACGAAGTTGTTTTTGAACAAGGGACTTCAAATGAGCTTATGATTATCCGCGCCTGTCTTGAGGTTTCACCTGTTTTTGGGCTTTCGATGCTGAGCGGCATTGCGAAGCAGGACAACGACGGCCAATGGGAACTGCAGGCGACGACCGTATTTGTTCATGAACCATTTGGTGGTTCATCAGCTGATCCTGACGATTCATCTGACACAACAGTGGATGTGGCCGATGCCTCGAATTAACAAAGAAAATCGCAACCTTCCCAAGGCACTGCTGAACCGCTTTCTCAAACGAGAAGACGGCGCCTTATCGGTCGAGGCAATGCTGATATTGCCGCTGCTGTTCTGGTCAATGTTTGCGTCTTACACCTATTATGACAGCTATCGCCAAAGCGCGATCAACATCAAAGGAGCCTACGCAGTTGCGGATGTGCTCTCACGCGAAGCTGAAGATGTTAACGCCGCGTATATCAACACCATGTACGACCTTCTGGAAAACATGGTTGATACCAGAGCACCAGTCTCGATGCGTGTGACCTATCTGACCTATGATGGTGATAACGATCTCCACGATGTTCTATGGTCCTGCGTGCGGGGCACTGGATATCAGAAATGGACCGACGCAGAGATCGTGAAAATCAAACAACGGCTTCCGGTAATGCCTGATAACGGCTCAATGATACTGGTCGAAACCAACAATACATACAAAGCGCCATTCCAGATGGCATTCAAATTTGCTGACTTTGAAATGGATAATCTGGTCTTCACACACCCGCGTGTTTTCGACCAGATCGTCAATACCGACCCTGCTTGCTTGGGTGTCTAACTCTTTTTAGCAAGCATCGCCGACAGCATTTCCGACATGTATTTGGTCTCGGCGGCGGCTGTCATGCCGCCTATGCCAATCCTTCGTCCGACACGCCACCAAAGACCGGGCGCCCACTGGTTTGAGCTTCGTGCATGAGTGATTACCAAGAAGCCATTTGATGGCTTAAATGCGAACACGCCCCGGTCTACGCCTTCGACATCCTCGATATTGCAGATCACCTGCCCCGAGCCTGTGCGCAATTGGGATTGGGTCAGCTCGATCCTGTCTTCGGTCGCGTACCACATGCGACGGGCTAACCAGAACGCAGCTGCCCCGGAAACCAGTAAGAAGACCTGCCAGCCTAACTCAGGCGGCGATGCCAACGCGACGTAAATGACCAACGCCCCGACCGTGACCAGCATCCCTACCCCAGTCCAGCGCCGCGGTGCCGAGGCCGCGACCGTAGCCAGCACTTCTTCTTGCATATTGTTCTCCTGATTGTCCGCCCGCTTTAACCGCTTTGATACGCAAAGGACAGCACCGCGTCACCTGTCTGAGCATCTTCGCACAGCTTCAGTGTTCCTGCGCAAATTGACTGCCTCAGGCCGACGCATAAGTTCCGGTCAAAGGATCAGGAGGCTTTTATGTCACTCAGACCAATTTTGGAATTCCGCAAGGCGGTCCCGACGATGGAAGGCGCGGGCGTCAAACTGCACCGGGCGTTCGGGTTTCAGGACCCGTCGGAACTGGACCCGTTTCTGCTGTTCGATGATTTCCGGAATGACAACCCATTGGACTATATGGCCGGTTTTCCGTGGCATCCGCATCGGGGCATCGAAACGATCACTTATGTCCTGTCCGGTACAGTCGAACACAGCGACTCGCTGGGCAATAGCGGCACGCTGGGTGCCGGAGATGTCCAGTGGATGACCGCCGGGTCGGGTATCCTACATCAAGAAATGCCCAAGGGGTCGGCCAGCGGTCAGATGCATGGGTTCCAGCTGTGGGGCAATTTGCCATCAGATCAGAAAATGGCCACCCCGCGCTATCAGGACGTTCAAAGCACTGATATTCCGGAAATCATCGATGATGATGGGACAAAGGTCCGTGTGATTGTCGGTACATTCTGGGGACGTACGGGCCCAGTGGACGGTATCGCTGCCGATCCGCAATACCTGGATATCAGCATACCGGCAGGGGTGAATAAAACCATTCCGATCGACACATACCGCCGGGCCTTCGCCTATATCTTTGAAGGCAGTGCTGCCTTTGCTGATGCGTCTCAGCCAACCGGTGTTCTTTTGGAAAAAGAAGTTGCCGGGCAAGAGGTCAACATCCGCGACATGTCAGGCGACAGGACGTTGGTTCGGTTCGGAACCGGAGATGAAATCACGGTTCAGGCCGGGCCCGAGGGTGTGCGGTTTCTTTTGATCTCGGGCGCTCCGATCGATGAACCCGTTGCGTGGCATGGCCCGATCGTAATGAACACGCAGGCAGAATTGCAGCAAGCGTTTCGGGAATTGCGGAACGGAACGTTCATCCGCCCGGCCCACTAAGGGCTGGTCAGGCGGTAACCGCTTTGCGGACCATGTCCCAATACACCTGCTCGACCTCATCCAGCGACAGGCGGCCGCCGCTGCGATACCAAGTGATCACACCATTCAGCATGGCGATCACCGCCAAGGTAGCGATCTTGGTATCGGAGACCGAAAATTGACCCGATTGCTGCCCGTTACGCAGAATATGCTCTAACGAGTCCTCGTAACGGCGGCGCAAGGCCTCGATTTCGGCAAAATTTTCGGGGTTCAGATTGCGCAGCTCCATATAAGCGATGAACACCTCGTCGGGACGCTGCAGGTGAAAACGGATGTGGAACCCGACAAACTGACGCAACGCATCTTGTGGATTATCAAACCGGTCGAGATCGTCATAGGCGGCCATCAGATCCTGCATGTGATCGCGCATCAGCCGAAACAGCAGGCTCTGCTTGTCGGGCGTGTAATTATAGAGTGCCCCAGCCTGCACCCCCACCTCGCCTGCGATCTGCCGCATTGAAACCGCAGCATAGCCATGACGGGCAAACAGCCCCAGTGCGGCCTCGCGAATGCGGGGGCCGGTGATATCGGAATGAGAACCTTGTGTACGCGCCATGCTTCGATCGTATCTGAACAGACGTTCAGATAGAACCCCGCTTGAACCATTCCGACAAAACGTGCATCACGGGATACACGCTGCGACCCGAAGGACTGCGATGAAGCTTTTGCTGCCCATTCTCTTTGTGCTGGCTACCGCCGGCTGCGCAAATATCCCTGAGTTGGAAGGCAGCGAAACCGCCGCATTGCGCAAGGCACCCTACCCCAAGCTTATTGCTTTAGATCCCGCCCTCGGCCCTCCGACCGATCCAATCAGCGAAGCGGAAGAGGTAGAAGAAGACCTGACAGCACGCAGCGAAGCGTTGGCGGAAAAAGCCGAAGCGCTGCAGAATGCTGAGATTAACTAGGATTTCGGCCACGCCACTAGCTCCAAAAGATTAGACGGATTGCACCCCTGCCTCGAACCCGCTAAGGCAGCCCGCAAAGGACACTTCGCCATCGCGGGCGGTATTGCGAGCAGAAAGGACCCAAGGGAATGACACAGGCGCTGAGGCTTGGAATTGCCGGATTGGGAACCGTTGGCGTGGGTGTGGTCAAAATTGTGCGTCGTCATGCCGATTTGTTGCACGCCCGCACCGGGCGTCGCATCGAGATCACCGCAGTTTCGGCCCGTGATGCCAGCAAGGACCGTGGCGTAAACCTCTCGGATTATGCATGGGAAACCGATCCCGTTGCATTGGCCAAACGCGAAGACATCGATGTTTTTGTCGAACTGATGGGCGGCGAGAACGGCCCCGCGAAAGCTTCGGTCGAGGCGGCGCTGAACAGTGGCAAGGATGTCGTCACCGCAAACAAGGCGCTGCTGGCGATTCACGGGCAGGAATTGGCGGAATTGGCTGAGGCCGCAGAGCGTGTAATTCGCTTCGAAGCGGCTGTCGCGGCTGGTATCCCGGTAATCAAATCTCTGACCGAAGGACTGGCGGGTAACGAGATCACGCGTGTCATGGGCGTCATGAACGGTACCTGCAACTATATTCTGACCCGGATGCAATCGCAGGAGTTGGGCTATAACGCCCTGTTCGAGGAATGCGCGCAGCTTGGCTATCTCGAAGCCGATCCGAATCTGGATGTTGGCGGCATCGACGCGGCGCACAAACTGGCGCTGCTGTCTTCGATTGCCTTTGGCACCAAGCCGAATTTCGATGGGATCGAGATCGAGGGCATTCAGCATATTAGCCTCGATGACATCCATCAGGCCCACGACATGGGGTATCGCATCAAGCTGTTGGGTGTAGCACAGCGAACGGCGCGCGGACTGGAACAGCGGATGCAACCCTGTCTAGTGCCGAGCAATTCTCCGCTAGGTCAGTTGGAAGGCGGAACAAACATGGTTGTGCTGGATGGGGATGCAGTTGAACAAATCGTTCTGCGCGGCCCCGGTGCCGGTGAAGGTCCCACTGCCAGCGCGGTGATGGGCGACGTTTGCGATCTGGCGCGAGGCTTGCATATACCGACATTTGGCCGCCCCGCGACGACCCTGCAAGACGCTGCCTCCGCCGTTACTGGCTTACCTGCACCCTACTATCTGCGGCTCGGTCTTCTGGACAAGCCCGGCGCTCTGGCAAAGGTCGCGGCGATTCTGGGCGATGCTGGCGTCTCGATCGACCGGATGCGGCAGTATGGGCACACAGAAAGCACAGCGCCCGTGCTGATCGTGACCCACAAAACCACGCGGGCAACGCTGGACCATGCACTGGATGGCCTGCGCGCCACCGATGTGGTGGCCGGAGAACCCGTCGCCCTGCGTATCGAACAAGTCTGACCCCTTGCGGCCTATGCTGCGCGCAGGCTATGCCGGATAAAACGCCTTAGCTGACCAAAGGATATGCGAAGATGAACGCTGCCAAGATCGATTTCAACGACCGCCTGCTGTCTCTGGGCCTTGCACGGGTGGCAGAACAGGCCGCGCTGGCGTCCGCCTCTCTGGTTGGCCGGGGTGATGAGAAAGCTGCCGATCAGGCTGCCGTCAACGCTATGCGTGAACAACTGAACCTTCTGGACATTGAGGGTGTCGTTGTCATTGGTGAGGGCGAGCGTGATGAAGCGCCAATGCTCTATATCGGCGAAGAGGTTGGCACTGGTAACGGCCCGGGCGTAGACATTGCGCTGGACCCGCTTGAAGGCACAACCCTGACCGCCAAGGACATGCCCAACGCGCTGACCGTCATTGCCATGGGCCCGCGCGGCTCAATGCTACACGCTCCGGACGTATACATGGACAAACTGGCCATTGGTCCGGGCTTTCCCGAAGGTGTCGTAAGCTTGGACATGAGCCCGCGCGAGCGAGTTGAAGCGCTGGCCAAGGCCAAAGGCTGTGAGCCTGCGGATATTACCGTATGCATATTGGAGCGTCCCCGCCACGAAGCGATGATTGCTGAAGTCCGCGATACCGGTGCGTCGATCCGCCTGATCACAGATGGCGACGTCGCAGGTGTGATGCATTGCGCCGAAAGCGAAGTGACCGGCATCGACATGTATATGGGTCAAGGTGGTGCGCCCGAGGGTGTGCTTGCCGCAGCCGCGCTGAAATGCATGGGCGGTCAGATCTTTGGCCGCCTGTTGTTCCGTAATGACGACGAACGTGGCCGGGCGGCCAAGGCGGGCATCACCGATCTGGACCGTGTTTATGCGCGCGACGAGATGGTAACGGCGGATGTAATCTTTGCCGCTACTGGGGTCACCGGAGGTTCACTGCTGCCGCGCATCAAGCGGGAACCGGGTTGGGTTGAAACAACGACGCTGCTCATGCGATCAAAAACGGGCTCGGTGCGGCGGATGTCCTACCGCACGCCGATGTGGCCACATAACGAAGCATAGCGGCTTGCGCCAGCGCCTTCAGCAAGAGTATTCATAAAAGACCAAGAGGCCGGATCCCCAGGGGTCCGGCCTTAGTGCATGAGGTGAGATGTGGCATTTCTGGGCGTAGAGCAATCTCTGACGGGGCGACGCTGGATCGGACCGGGGATTGAGGTCGAGCGGTCAGCAGAAATGATGGCGCAGCAGACAGATCTGCCTCGCGCCGTCTGTCAGGTTTTGGCACGGCGCGGTGTACCGGTGATGGAGGCCGCCGGTTTCCTGGAACCCAAGTTGAAGGAACTGCTGCCCGACCCGCGATCGATGAAAGATATGGACGTCGCTGCGGCCCGGTTTCTACAGGCTGTGCGCAAGCGCCAAAAGATCGCAGTGTTTGCTGACTATGATGTGGACGGGGGCAGTTCGGCTGCGTTGTTGTTGGTGTGGCTGCGCCAGATGGGGCTTGCCGCGACGCTTTATGTGCCCGACCGGATTGATGAAGGCTATGGGCCAAATGTGCCTGCAATGCAGGAACTAGCGGCTAGCCATGACCTGATCATCTGCGTGGATTGCGGAACGCTGAGCCACGAACCTATCGCGGCGGCGAAGGGTGCGGATGTGATCGTTTTGGATCACCATTTGGGTGCAGAAACCCTGCCGGATTGCGTCGCCGTGGTGAACCCGAACCGACAGGACGAAAGCGGCGATCTGGGCTATCTCTGCGCTGCTGCGGTGGTGTTCCTGATGCTGGTCGAGGCGGGTCGTCAGTTGCGTGAGGCCGGGGCCAAGGGGCCGGATCTGATGGCAATGCTCGATCTGGTGGCGCTGGCCACGGTGGCGGACGTTGCGCCGTTGATCGACGCCAACCGGGCGCTGGTTCGACAGGGCCTGAAAGTGATGACCCAAAGGCAAAGGCCTGGTTTGGTCGCGTTGTCAGACGTGGCGCGCATGGATACCGCGCCCAATAGCTATCATCTGGGGTTTCTGCTGGGGCCGCGCGTCAATGCAGGCGGTCGCATTGGTCAGGCTGATCTTGGCGCGCGCCTGCTGAGCACGGACTCGATCACTGAGGCCGAAGCCTTATCCGAGCGGCTGGATGCCCTGAATTCGGAACGGCGCGAGATCGAAAACGCGGTCCGCGCGGCGGCTTTGGCGCAAGCCGAGGACCGTGGGTTGGATGCGCCGCTGGTCTGGGCCGCAGGCGACGGTTGGCATCCCGGCGTGGTAGGTATCGTTGCTTCGCGGCTGAAAGAGTCGGCAAACCGGCCCGCTATCGTGATCGGGTTTGACGGGGATGAGGGCAAAGGTTCAGGCAGGTCGATCTCGGGCGTTGATCTGGGCGCGTCGATCCAGCGACTGGCTGCCGAAGGGCTGCTGGTCAAGGGTGGTGGCCACAAGATGGCGGCCGGTCTGACGGTGATGCGTGATCAGTTGGAGCCTGCAATGTCGCGCCTGTCCGAACTTCTGGCCAAACAGGGTGCAGGCCAAGGCGGTCCCGCCGACTTGAAGCTGGACGGGGCGCTGATGCCCGGGGCCGCGACAGTCGATCTGATCGAACAGGTAGAGAAAGCGGGTCCTTTCGGGGCCGGTGCCCCTGCCCCGCGCTATGCGCTGCCTGATCTGCAAGTGCGCTTTGCTAAACGCGTGGGCGAAACTCATTTGAAGCTGTCACTTTCGGATGGAATGTCTGGCGGACTGGATGCCATCGCCTTTGGCGCGTTCGACGGCCCGTTGGGGGATCGCCTGTCTAATCACGGCGGTGCGCGGTTCCATTTCGCGGGTCGGCTTGAGGTGAATACCTGGGTCGGACGACAGAGCGTGCAGCTGCGGCTGGAAGACGCGGCAGAAGCTGTCTGACAACCGTTTCAACGCCGCTCAGGAACGGCCAAAAAAGTTTCACAGCCTTGCGTTTTTCGTCTTGCGGGGGGGGAAGGTAAACCGTAAAAGGCCCTCCACAAGCCAGCGTGGCCCGTTCGTCTATCGGTTAGGACGCCAGGTTTTCAACCTGGAAAGAGGGGTTCGATTCCCCTACGGGCTACCACTTGTGCTTGTCTGGTCTAAATGGCCCGTTCGTCTATCGGTTAGGACGCCAGGTTTTCAACCTGGAAAGAGGGGTTCGATTCCCCTACGGGCTACCATTTTCTTCAATGCTACAATCGTTCCCGGCGACGTATTCTTACAGCATCGTGTTTAGCACGAAACCTGCGCGCCCCGTTTTAAAGACGCGAAATGCGGTTGAAGGCACGCCTGTCAATGGCTGCCCCGGACCGAGTTCATCAGCATTTGGTATTTGCCATTCCATCACCAAGCCTGCACAGTTTTGGCCAACAACAGATATGATTTGGATTCCCAATGGATTACCTCAAAGAACGCAAAGACTTCGCGATCGCGATCTGCAAGGAAGCTGGCACAATCGCCTCCAGGTATTTCTCCGACCGGGGCGGTTTGATCGTCGATCAAAAAGGCGCACAGGATTGGGTCAGCGAGGCAGACCGGAATGTCGAAACCTTCATCCGCCAGAGGATCGCCGAGGCTTGGCCCAACGATGGCATATTTGGCGAAGAGCATGGTGAAACACAAGGTTCAAGCGGATTTGACTGGGTGATCGATCCAATCGATGGCACCACGAATTTCGTCAATGGCATTCCGGCCTGGACCATCGTTCTGGCGGGCGTCGCTGAGGAAAATACCGAGATCGGTGTAATCCATGACCCAAATGTCAGTGAGACCTTTGTAGCCTCGCGCGGAGGCGGGGCAACATTGAATGATGCGCCATTGCGGGTCGCTTCGAGTGTTGCGCTGCATCAAGGAACGGTGGCAGTCGGTTATTCAAACCGGGTGGATAACCGTAACATTGTTCCAATCGTCGCGAACCTGATCGAGCGTGGGGCCATGTTTCACAGAAACGCCAGTGGCGCGCTGTCACTGGCCTATGTCGCAGCGGGCCGGCTGCTTGGCTATGTCGAAGAACATATGAACGCCTGGGATTGTCTGGCTGGTCAATTGATGATCGCGGAAGCAGGCGGCGTGGTCGAAGATCACGACGCAGGCGCAATGATCCGCAACGGCGGTCGGGTGATCGCTGGTACTCCGGATGTGTTTAATACTTTGCGTGAAATCTCTGAGAACGCATGGCAGGCCTGACAATCTAGTCGATTGAGCGCCATCCGCTCAGCGGTTTAAGGTCCGTTAGATCGGCTTGCCAATAATGGCCTTGCCCGGGCTGATCATACCTCCGATCAATGGGGCGGCCCGACAAGGAGCACCACAGAAGGGTCCCGACGGCCCCATGGGTAACGATGGCGAGGTCACTGCCATCATGCGTTTCGATAATTGAAGTTACTGCTTGGTTTATCCGCCGCTGGGCGGCAGCGGCAGTTTCCCAGCCGCGAAAACCGGTGTTGGGGTGGGCAAAGAATGCATCAGCGGCAGCTTCGAACCGGTCACTCGGCAGAAAACCGGTGGCGCTTCGATCATTCTCACCAAGTGCGGCATCATGTTTTATCCGCAGGCGTCGGGGCGCAGCCAGGATGTCGGCCGTCTCGCGGGCCTTTTGCTCGGTGCTGGCCCATAGCTGGGTAACCTCTGCAAAAACTCCGCTGGTTGCGAAGGCCGCGGCGCGGCGGCGGCCTACCGCGCTAAGCCCCCAGTCCTGAATGGGGGTGTTCGGGTCAATGATGACCTCGGGGTGCGTGATGATTAGAAGACAGGGCATCTATTCGGGCAAAAGCACCGGACCTTTCTCGGCGAAGGCCATCTGTACTTCTGCACCCGGCTCTAGCGGCGCATCGACATCGTCATGGACTGCAAAGACCTGGCCGAACGCACCAGTCAGAGTGTACTCCATTCGGACACCCACATAGGTGGCTTTGGAGACGGTCGCTGCAACCCCTTGCGCGGCTCCGATCACAAGTCGAGAAGGCCGGATGGCGACGGTCGCAGGCCCTTCGGTCAAGCCACGGGATGCCAAGGTATGGCGGTAGCCTTCGATCTCGATGGTGGCCATGTCGCCGTCGACCGAGATGATCTGGCAGGCAAGCAGATTGGCCTCACCAATAAAATCCGCAACGAAGCGATCATTTGGGGCGTCATAAAGCTGGCGAGGCGTGCCAATCTGGGCAATCGCGGCATTCCGCATCACGACGATTTCGTCGGACACCGCCAGAGCCTCTTCCTGATCGTGTGTCACGTAGACGACGGTCAGGCCAAGGTCTTGCTGAATGGCCCGGATGTCCTCGCGCACCTGGCGGCGTAGTTTCGCGTCGAGGTTCGAGAGCGGTTCATCAAACAAAAGCACCTGTGGTTCCAACACCAAAGCCCGCGCTACAGCGACGCGCTGCTGTTGGCCACCAGACAGTTCTGACGGGAGGCGGCTGTCAAAACCTTTCAGGCCAACCAGCTCCAAACCGTCCAGCGCGCGGCGGCGGGCCTCGTCTTTAGCAAAGCCCGAGAACGTGAGGCCATACATCACGTTCTCAAGCACGCTCATATGAGGAAACAGCGCGTAGGACTGGAACACCATGGATACGTCGCGGTCCGTCGCGGGCAGTTTGGTCACATCGCGATCCCCGATGGTGATCTTTCCCGAGGTGGCCATTTCGAGCCCCGCGATCATCCTCAACGTCGTCGTCTTGCCGCAGCCCGACGGGCCCAACAGCGTGACCAGCTTTCCGGCTTCGACATGCAGGTTAATGTTGTCTACGGCAACGACATCCTTGCCAAACATCTTTGTCACGGACTCGAACCGAACCGGCGCGGCTTTGGACTGCAGGCTCATGTCAAACTCTCCTAAACATTGGTCCGCGACTGCGTCATTCGTCGCCCGATCTTGGTCCGGCCCACGATCAACTGCATCAGGGCAACCACTGACAGCATCACAAAGATCAGTGTGGTGGAATAGGCGATGGCGAGACCATAGTCGTTATTCTCGACCCGCCCGATGATATAGCTGGTCGCCATGTCATATTCCGCGCTGACCAGAAAAATCACCGCCGAAATCGCCGTCATGGCCCGCACGAAACTGTAGACAAGGGCGGCAAGAATTGCCGGGCGTAGCAGAGGCAGGATGATCCGGCGGAAAGTCTGCCAGGAATTTGCGCCCAGCGTCAGCGAGGATTCGTCCAGGCTGCGATCCAGTTGCGACATGCTGGCGATGCCGGCCCGGACACCGACCGGCATGTTGCGGAAGATGAAGCTGACAACAAGGATGACACCCGTGCCCGTGATCTCGATCGGTGGCACGTTGAAGGCGAGAATGTAGCTGACACCGATCACGGTACCGGGGATGGCAAAGGACAGCATGGTGCCGAACTCAAAGGCATCTTTACCCGCGAAACTCTGTCGGGTCAGAAGGTAGGCCGTCACGAGCCCCACGGCAGCCGTCAGTGGAGCAGCAATTGCGGCGATGGTGATAGTCGTCCAGAAACTGTCCCATGCGGCTCCTGTCCAGCGAATACCCTCTGCTTCAAACCGAACCGAGAACGCAGTGACGTAGTGCTTGAACGTCAGGGAATTGTTGACCCCCCACAGCTCGACCACACTGCCGTAGACGATCATGGCGTAGACGACGATGGTAAACACGGCCCAGCCAAGGGCGACGGTTAGCACCGGGATGGAAAGGCCGGTTGGCATCAATGGATGTACGCCAGCGTCACCTTTGCCCGTGACTGTGGTGTAGCTTTTCTTACCCAGCCAGGCTCGCTGCGCGTAGAAGGCTGAAAGCGTGAAGAACAGAAGCACCATGGCCAGAACCGCAGCGCGGCCTTGATCGTACTGGGCGCCCACGATGGCAAAGAATATCTCGGTCGATAGCACGTCGAAATTGCCGCCCAGAACCAGTGGGTTGCCGAAATCCGCCATGCTTTCGATGAAGCCCAGAAGGAAAGCATTGGCAAGGCCAGGGCGCATTAACGGCAGGGACACAGTTTTGAACGTCTGCCACCTGCTGGCGCGCAGTGTCTGTGCCGCTTCTTCCATCGAGGGAGACACCCCTTCAACGACGCCAATCAGTACAAGGAAGGCGATGGGTGTAAATGCCAACGTCTGCGCAATCAGAACACCCGGCATGCCATACAGCCAGCGAGTGGGTTGGGTGCCGAACAATTCGGCAAAGAACTGCGTTACTGAACCCGACAATCCAAACAGCAGTATCAGCGCTAGGCCGATCACGAACGGTGGCGTGATAATCGGCAGAACCGTCAGTGCGCGCAACGCGCGCTTGTACCGAAAGCCCGAGCGGGTCACGACAAGCGCAAAGCACAAGCCGAGCGCAGTGGTGATGAAGCCGACGAGGATGGCCAGAAACAGTGAGTTCCATGCCGCCCCGCATCGCGCACCCCAGAAACAACCCAACCCCCATAGCCGGTCGTCAAAGAATTTCGAGAAGAACACTGCGATGGAGTACGCGCCCTCTTCCGTCACAAAGGCAGCAAACAGCATCTTGGCGATAGGAAAGAATACAAACGCGGTGACGATGGTGATCACACCACCGATGGCGCTGACCACGAAGACGTCTCCGTTAATAGCCCCACGCGCGGCGACACCCTGGGTCAGAAGGAACAGAAAACTCGACGCGCAGATCATCGCGCCATAGCCCATGCCGAATTGCCGATCACCGAGCTCTCCGAACAAGGCTTCCAGCCAATCGAAATTGTAGCCTCGGATTCCGATGCTGAACCCTTGTGCGATCAGCCAGCCGAAGCCCAGTGCCCCTGACAGGATCAGAATTCGCGCATAAAGCGGATCTGATTTGGCGCGTCTTAACACCAGAAGTGGCAGCAAGAGTGCAATAAGAAGCGGAGCAAGCCACAGCTTTTCACCCTGCCCAATTAGAAAGGCAGCAGGAGCATAATCTTCGTCGAAAGGGTAGCCGTCCAGCAGCCACTCGAACGACCACAGGCCACCGTCAACCATGTACCACGGCAGCAGGCAGAATCCGACCCACCCGGCGATGACCCAGAAGATCAGAACCGGATGGGTCGTTTTTGTCGTGTCGTCAGTCATTTACTGCGGCAGTACCGAAACCTCTTCGTCCCATTTCTGCAGCAAGCGCTTGCGCTCATCCGACGAGCCGTATTTCTTGAAGTCATAGTCGATCAGCTTGATCTGGCTCATGTCAGGCGCGCTTTCCGAAGTTTCAGCACCTTTGTTTGACGGCACTTGGAAGGCATTTACCTGAAGGGCGAGGTTCTGCGCCTCGGGCGACAATGCCCAGTCATAGAACTTTTTGGCCTCATCTTCGTTGCGCGCGCCTTCGATGATCGACATCGAACCGATCTCGTAACCAGTACCTTCACATGGCGCGACGACTTTGATCGGGAAACCCGATACCGCCTGCTTTACTGCGTCATGCATGAAAACGATACCAATTGTATTCTCGCCTCGACCAGCAGCCTTGATCGGTGCCGAGCCCGACTTGGTGTATTGGTTGATGTTCGAATGCAGCCCCTTCATGAACTCAAATCCTTCGTCCTCGCCGAAGATTTGCACCATCGAGGCCAGGGTCGTGTAGGCCGTACCTGATGAGTTCGGGTTCGCCATCTGAACGTGCCCCTTGTACTCGGGCTTCAGAAGGTCCTTCCAGCAAGCAGGTTCGGGAAGGTTGTTCGCGGCGACAAGATCGGCATTGTAGCCGTAACCAAGCGCACCTGAATAGATGCCGATGGTCTTGTTACCCGCGCTTTCCGCCTGAGAAATCGCCCAATCATGAAGCTGGTCACGCATCGGCGACATGTATTCCATCGTCAGGCCCTCTTCTGCGGCCTGCAGATGCGGATCCCCCGTTCCGCCCCACCAAACGTCACCCTTTGGGTTGGAGCTCTCTGCACGGATCTGAGCAAATGTCTCACCCGAGGATTTACGGGTCATATTAACGTCGATGCCGGTCGCGTCCTCAAAACTGCGCGCCATAAGCTGGCACCAATCCTCTTGCGCAGAACAATAAAGTGTCAACTTGTCAGCCTGTGCCGCTGACATCGATGCGGCAAGGGCAATAAGCGATCCCAACGTTGTGGATGTAAATTTCTTCATTGATTTCTCTCCCTTTAAGTTCACTGCGTCCGGATTTCCCGGCTCTTATATGCCCTTCCTCATGCGGCCTTTCGCAATTTTTCGATAACAGCCAACGTCTCTTGATTATCTGACAGGCTCTTTAACAAACGCACCAGTTCTTTCTCTTCGACAAGCTTTGCGGCCTTGGCAGGTGAGAACCAGTGGCGCTTGCGTTCGTCGCGTTCCTTCCAACGGCGTTTGAGCCGTTCCACAATCAACGGATAAAGCGTTACGCGGCAAGGCACGCTGCTTTTACCCTCGTATCGCTTGTCATAGTGAAAGCACCCGATCGATTTCTTGGAGATAAAGCCAACCGCTCCGGCCTCTTCCAAAGCTTCGATTTCAGCGGCATGCCAAGGCTTCTTACCATCCATCATCCAACCTTTGGGGATGACCCACCGCCCCCGGTCACGCGAAGTGACCATGAGAACCCGCAGCTTGTCGGATTTGTCCCATCGCACCGGAAGCGCACCGATCTGATCTGTGAATTCGGTCTTGCTCATGCGCGCGCTCTTGGCTCTGGCACTACGCAAAGGGCAATGGCAACACATACGTGCTGTTGAACAAGGTGGCTACATCCAGAACGCCGGTGCACTTCGATTGCTACGCCTCGAAATAGAAACAGTTCTTTGAAGTCTCACAATGAATCGTGGGCTTTGCAACAGAAATTGTTGCAAAACGACTGAAACGCCACAAAAGTGAGATTGAAACCGAGTCGGATTGCCAGATGCCCAAAGCGGAAACGCGCGATAAGAAAACCAACAAGGGCCAGAGTCGGTTCAAGAAATCCGACCGCCGCCGTGAGATATTGTTGGAGTTGAAGCTTCGCCCGCACGTCCGGATCAGCGAATTGGCGCAGCGCTTCAATGTTTCGGCGGAAACGGTGCGCAGGGATTTTGATGCCCTAGCTGATGATGGGCTGATCTCGCGGGCGCATGGCGGTGCCTCTGCCCCGATACAAGGACGTTATCCAAGTCTGGATGAGCGCACCCACGCCCGCCTTGATGAGCGGGAAAAGATCGGCAAATGCGCAGCTGACCTGATTCAGGAAGGCGAGACGGTGATGATCGATTCCGGCTCAACCACGATCGAGATGGCCCGTATGTTGGCGTATCGGGGCATTCACTGCACGGCAATTACGAATTCGATACCGGTGGCCATGACCCTTGGTCACGCACCCGTTGAAGTCATTCTATGCCCAGGCGAATATCTGACCGCCGAGTCCGCCACGATCGGGACAGATACACTGGATTTTCTGTCTCGTTTCAACGTCGATCGCTGCATGATTGGCGCGTCCGGCCTGTCAGAAGAAGGGCCGTCAGAGACCGTGCGCGGTTTCGCAACCGTCAAACGGATGATGCTGGCACGCGCCGCGACGCGACATCTTCTGATTGGGTCCGAGAAATTCGACCGCAAAGGTTTGACCCGTGTGGGCGACCTTGACGGGCTGAATTCAATCGTAACTGATACCAAACCAACAGGGGATTTGCTTGGTGCGATCAACGACGCCGGGGTGAAGATTCTTGTCGCTGAGCAGTCCTTACAAAGAACGACAAACCGTGGACAGAAAAGCCACGCATGACTGGGAGGAAGAAATGAAATTTGATATCAAACTACTGATCGGAGCTTCCGCAATCGCGCTCTTGTCACTGTCGGGCACGGCTTCGGCGCAAGACTGCCCGCGCGGTGATCTGGATGCGCGGTTCTGCGATGCCGATGGCGATCTGATCGCGGATATCCCCGCTGATCCTGCCGATCAGATTGATCCTGATACTCTGATCTTTGCCTACACCCCGGTTGAAGACCCTGCCGTATACAAAACTGCTTGGTCGGACTTTCTTGATCATCTGAAAGCGGAAACTGGCAAAGACGTTGTTTTCTTTCCAGTTCAGAACAACGCGGCCCAGATTGAGGCCATGCGTTCGGGGCGTCTGCATATTGCGGGCTTCAATACCGGTTCAAACCCGTTGGCCGTGAACTGTGCTGGTTTCCGACCCTTCACGATCATGGCGTCGAAAGACGGAAACTTCGGATACGAGATGGAGATCATCACCTATCCCGGTTCAGGCATCGAAAAGGTTGAGGATATCAAGGGCAAGCAATTGGCCTTTACTTCTCCCACTTCGAACTCGGGCTTCAAAGCGCCGTCAGCGATCCTGAAAAGCGACTTTGATCTGCTACCCGAACGCGATTTTGAGCCGGTTTATTCGGGCAAGCACGACAACTCGATCTTGGGTGTCGCCAATAAGGACTATCTGGCTGCCTCGATCGCTAATTCGGTCAAATCGCGGATGATCTCGCGCGATGTGATCAACGAAGACGACGTAATCACGATCTACAAGTCGCAGACCTTCCCGACGACAGGCTTTGGAACCGTGTACAACCTGACGCCGGAACTGCAGGAGAAAATCCGCAATGCCTTCTTCAGCTTCGACTGGGAGGGAACGACGCTTGAGGCTGAGTTCTCGAAGTCGAACGAAGGTCAGTTCCTTGAGATGACATATCAGGAGTTCTGGGACGTCATCCGCAAGATTGACGCGGCTAACGGCGTTTCCTACGCCTGCCAGTAATCGATACTACATCCAACGGGCCCTGCGGGGCCCGTTACCACCCGAACCGGGGGCATAAATGCTGCGGCTTCAAAAGCTTACAAAAACTTATAAAACCGGCGATCAGGCCCTGAAGGCGATCGATCTAGATGTGCCAAAGGGCCAGGTTCTGGCGCTGATCGGGCCTTCTGGTGCTGGCAAATCCACCATGATCCGCTGCATAAATCGTTTGGTTGAACCCACAAGTGGCGAGGTTCTGTTGGATGATGTTGATCTGGTAAAACTCGGCTCGAGTGCGCTGCGGAAAGCACGTCGTGAAATGGGGATGATCTTTCAGGAATACGCACTGGTTGAACGTCTGACCGTCATGGAAAATGTACTGTCGGGACGGCTGGGATATGTTGGGTTTTGGCGGAGCTTCCTGCGACGTTACCCCCAGTCTGACGTGGATGAAGCATTCCGCCTGCTGGATCGCGTGGGTCTGTTGCATATGGCCGACAAACGCGCGGACGAACTGTCAGGTGGTCAGCGTCAGCGGGTTGGAATATGCCGGGCGCTAATCCAAAATCCCAAACTTCTGCTGGTCGATGAACCGACCGCCTCACTGGACCCAAAAACCAGCCGTCAGATCATGCGCTTGATTACCGAGCTGTGTCAGGAACGCGGATTAGCCGCGATAATCAACATTCATGACGTGGCCCTTGCGCAAATGTTCGTACCGCGCGTCGTTGGCCTACGCTTTGGCGAAATCGTATTTGACGGCCTCCCCTCTGGGCTTACGCCTGACAAGTTGACCGAAATCTATGGCGAAGAAGACTGGGAAGCGACCATAGAGAAAGTTGAAGACGACGAAGAGATCGAGGCCGCGGAATGAGCCATCCCGAACTTGATGACCTGCTGGGCAAAGGCTGGCGGAAACCGGCCTTCGTCAAAAACGCCTTACTGCGCTGGACCTTGATCGTTGGATTCGCCGCCTATCTGATTGCGGCATTTATGACCATCGAGGTGGATTGGGGCCGGGTTTATGAAGGCTTGGATCGCGGTTGGGCTTTTGTCCTTGCTTTCACAAGCCCGGATTTCATATCGCGCTGGAGCGATATCTGGAGCGGTCTTCTCGAGAGCATCGTGATGACGGTTGCAGCGTCGGTGGTGGGCATCCTGATATCGATCCCGATCGGACTGGGCGCTGCACGCAATATTGCGCCTCTCCCGGTCTATGTGATCTGCCGAGGCATTGTTGCGATCAGCCGCGCCCTGCAAGAGATCATCGTCGCCATTCTTCTGGTTGCCATCTTTGGGTTCGGACCTTTGGCCGGCTTCCTGACACTGTCCTTCGCCACTATCGGTTTCCTGTCCAAGCTCTTGGCCGAAGACATCGAGGCCATGGACAAAGTGCAGGCCGAGGCGATCAAAGCCTCGGGGGCGCGATGGATGCAATGGATCAACTACGGCGTGCAGCCACAGGTCATGCCGCGATTGGTTGGGCTGTCGATGTACAGGATCGATATCAACTTTCGCGAAAGTGCAATTCTTGGGCTTGTGGGGGCCGGCGGCATTGGGGCAACGCTGAATACGGCGTTTGACCGTTATGAGTATGACACTGCGGCAGCCATTCTGATCCTGATCATCGGGATCGTCATGGCGCTCGAATACCTCTCGGGTATCATCCGCGCGAGGGTCCAGTAATGCCAGTGCTTGAACATGAAGGTACGCAAATCTGGCGCAGACGCACGACCGGTCAAAGCCTTGTGCGCTGGTTCTGCTGGCTGTTGGGTGTGGCGGTCTTTGTCTATTGCTGGCAGATCATCTCGGCCTCGACGACATGGTTCTTTGTGTGGGACGCACCCCGGATCGCGAACGATATCTGGACCCGCGCGACCCCACCAAAGTGGGATTACATCACGCAGTTAGGCCGCCCGATCTGGGACACGCTGAACATCGCCACACTTGGTACGATCATTGCGCTGTTCCTTGCCGTACCGGTCGCCTTTCTGGCCGCCCGCAACACCACGCCGTCGGCCGTGTTCATCCGCCCCATCGCGTTACTGATCATCGTCTCAACCCGCTCGATCAACTCGTTGATCTGGGCGCTTTTGTTAATCGCAATCATTGGTCCCGGAGTGTTCGCAGGTGTTATCGCCATTGCCATTCGTTCGATCGGCTTCTGCGCCAAGCTTCTCTATGAAGCCATCGAGGAAATTGATCACACCCAAGTCGAAGCCATCACCGCCACCGGCGCATCCCGCTGGCAGGTCATGGCCTATGGAATCGTCCCGCAAATATTGCCCGCCTTTGCCGGGATCGCCGTATTCCGCTGGGACATCAATATTCGCGAGTCTACGGTTCTTGGCCTTGTGGGCGCAGGCGGCATCGGGCTGCAATTGTCGGCGTCGCTGAACGTTCTGGCATGGCCGCAGGTCAGCCTTATCCTGATCGTCATTCTGATTGCCGTCATGATCAGCGAATGGGTGTCTGCCAAAGTACGAGGGGCAATTATTTGAGCCGCTTCACGACCCAAGAGGCTTTCGACGCCTACGAGGCCGTTCGGCATCGGCTTCCGGCTGCTGAACCAGCTATTCAATCCTATCAGCATGCGAACACTTTGATGGATATTGCTGAAGGCTTCGATGTATTCCTTCTGGATGCGTTCGGTGTTCTCAATATCGGCGAGACTGCAATTCCCGGTACAGCCGCGCGGATTGATCAGCTCAAAGCCATGGGTAAACGCCTTCTGGTCGTCTCGAATGCAGCTGGTCACCCTCATGCGGCGCTCGTCGAGAAATACGCCCAGCTGGGATATGATTTTGCGCCAGAAGATATCATCACAAGCCGCGCAACACTGCTGGCTGAGCTGGGCGGTCAACGCGCGCTGCATTGGGGTTTGATGGCAACACCCAGCACCGGCCTTCGCGACCTGGAAGATTTGAACCTGACTTATCTCGATGACGATCCCGAGCCCTATGACTCGGCTGAGGGGTTTCTGATGATCGGCTCAGCCGTCTGGTCCGAGGCACGTCAGGCCCATTTGGAAGCAGCCCTGCTAAAACGCCCGCGTCCGGTATTGGTTGGAAATCCGGACTTAGTCGCACCACGCGAGCACGGATTTTCAAACGAACCCGGTCTGTTCGCGCACCGTCTTGCCGACCGAACCGGCGTTGTACCCGAATTCTTCGGCAAACCATTTGAGAATATTTTTGACTTTGCTTTTAAGCGACTTGGCCGGGTCGATAAAACTCGCGTGCTTATGGTTGGTGACAGCTTGCATACCGACATATTGGGGGCCCATGCTGCCGGAATCGCCTCGGCCCTGATTTCGGGGTACGGTTTTTTCGCAGGGCATGACGTCGATGACGCAATCACACAGGCGCAGATCATGCCGGATTTCGTTGTGAACCGACCATAATCTGATCACGCCTGCTTAGTTCCGCTTCAAATCCAAGCGCCCGCCCGTGCTTTTCAATACTCGCCATGTGATCAATTCGCGAAGGCATCACAGGTCGTTGTTGGCTCATCGCTTCCCAAATACTGAACCCTGCGCCCTTCATCGAAGGTTGGACTGCCCAACGCACATGCGACCTCTAAGCTCAACCTGTCCCAAACCCGAACATCACCAGCTTCGCTGGTTGTCGCAAAAGAATTTCCGTCTGGTGCCAGCGCGATACGCCAGGTCGGGCCTGCATGGATCTTTTCGACAGGCATGAGCCGACGGTGCGTCGCGGTATCCCACCAATGCAGTTCCCCAGATCGGTCGATCGCCACCAAGGTTGCCTCATCCGCCAAAAAGGCAACATCCGTCGCCCCACCCTTATGGCCACCATAAGCGGCAAGCTCTTCGCCGGTTTCAACATCCCACACCTTGACTACCTCATCGCTGGAAGCAGTTGCAGCCTGTGTGCCATCACGACTGAAAGCAACACTCCAAAGCGTGTTGTCATCAGCTTCAATCACTCTGATCAACTGACCGTCGCCAATCGACCAAATATAGACCTTACCATCCACCGAGGCCGCTGCCAGCATGCCGCCATCTTCAGAGACGGCGACACGATTTGCCTGAATGTCAGCTGGCGCAAAGCTCTTGACCAAATCAGCCTCTGAGATATCGATTTGCAGCACTCCATCTCCTGTCGCCACAAAGACCTTGGGACCTGACCCCGGCATGATCGACCAGACGGGAGTCTGCCCCAGATCGAGTTGATTTTTCAGCCGCATCGCAGCCATGTCCCAGATTTTCAAGCCGCCTTCGCGATCACCAGTCACCATGGTTTTGCCATCCAGCGAGAAAGAGATCGCCCACACCTGGCTTTCATGCCCCTTCAGCTGCATGGGTTTCATGGAAGCCCCCATCTTCCAGACCCAGATGTTCCCCTCACTGTCACCGATGGCTATAGACTTTGCATCCGGCGTATAAGCGACGCCCAGCGCCTTTGCCCCGTTCTGCAAAACAAGCGTGTCTTTGCCGCCGGGGTCGGTCCCAATCCGCCAGAGACGTACCTGCTGATCCCGGCCCAAAGTCGCCAGCAACGGGGCATTTTGGGCAACTTCAAGGTCCACAACCCTCTGACTGTGCGCTTGCACCACATCGCCAACACGTTCCATGTTTGAATTTTCCAATCGCAGCGTTCCGTCTGCCCCTGCCCCTACCAGCAGATTGTCCGGCGCGGTAAATGCTGCTGCTACGATGTCGGTACTATCTGAAAAACGATCAACAATTGGAGAACCATCCGGAAAACCAATCGTCGTGACCTTCCCGTTCGTATGGGATACCGCGAATGTTCTCCCGTCGCGGCTGAAGGACAGGTGATCGGGGTCAGGCCCCAGCGGACCGCCCGGTATCGGCGGAAATGCAGGCGTAGCCTTTGCGTCGACCCAGCCGAATATGCCACCATCGACATTTCCGGCAACAAGTCCTTCTGAAACGGGCGAAAACGCGACCTTTTTGAAGCCCAGCGGCATTTTCGCCAATGGCTCTCCAATTTGCATTCCATTGGAAACGTTCCAGCGGCGAACGGTCCCGTCACCGGTCGCCGACGCGATACGCTTGCCGGTGGAATCAAAGGCCACGCCAAATGCGACGTCATTGCCAGAGAACAGTGTCGTGATCGGGCCGTATCTGGCCGAACCAACATTCCAAAGGCGGACATCCCCATCCGTTGCCGCTGAAACCAGCAACTCTCCATCGGGAGAGAATGCAACATCCCTTATCCCGCCGGAATGCCCCACCAGTTCAGCAATAACCGCTCCGCCGGATTCAGCCCTATGAACCACGATGCGCCCATCACGCAATCCAACTGCAACACGCGTACCAGATGCATCAATAGCCATCGTCTGTGCGTCACCAACCGTAAACGGGCTGCCCAATGGGACAAGCCCACCCTCACCCAGATTTTGCCGAGCCATCAGCATCGCTGCCCTCGCTTCTGATGTCGAACCAGCAGTTTCGGCTCGGACAATCGCTTCGGCGCTGAGTGACAGGGCTAGCAAGGGATCTGTATCCGATAACCCGTTCGCCGCAGCGCCTAGCGCCCTTGCGAACCTTTCATTGGCTTCAGCTGTTGCGGCAACGGCCATCTGTCTGTTGCTTTCGGCAAGGTTGGACGCGCGGATAGCCAAGAAAGACGAAACCGTTGCGCCAATGGCCAGCAAGGCAAGGGCAGCAACGGCAACTTGATTGATACGTCGACGCCGACGCCGGCGCATTTTGGATGCAGCCTGCGCTTGGTCACGCGCATCTCGTGCAGCGCCCAGAAATTCCCGCTCTAACGCACCGAGGATATTCTGGTTCTTCACCGACCATTCTTCAGCCGACAACAACCTTGTGCCGCGATAAAGTAAATCGGGCTCGCGATTTTCAACATCCCACTCTGCAGCGTCATGCTGAATACGCTGACGCATGCGCAGATCATCGCGGCTTTCTTCGATCCATGAATTAAGTCGCGGCCATGTACGCAGCAGCGCCTCATGCGCAATCTGAACATTTTTGTCATCCAGCGTCAGCAACCGCGCATCTGTCAAAGCTTCAACGACCCGCCGCGTTGTGTCCGGGTCCGAGTCGCGCTCGATCTCATCGATCGGCAACAACCGCCGTGTGTCCGGTGTCCCCTCGCCGGGCGTAACCAGACGCAAGAATAGCCGCCGGGTTGCTTCTTGCTGAACTTTGTCAAAAACGTCTGTAAAAAGTGTCTCTGCTGTCTGGCTGATTGCCCCTGTGACACCACCGGACTGACGGTAGCCGTCCAGAGACATGACCGCACCTTTACGTCGGCTCCATGTTTCATACAGAGAATGCGCCACCAGCGGGAGCGAACCCGCTTCGCGCCCGGCCTCATCAACGATCGCATCAATAAGGGACCTGTCCATGTGCAAACCAGCTGCATGTGCCGGTTCGCTGATTGCGCGGCGCAGCTCGGGCCGTGTCATCGGCCCGACCAAAAACTGGTTTTCCGAGATTCGATCCGCAAGCCATGGTATCTCTGCACAGGATGCATAAAAGTCCGCACGGATTGTCAGCACGATACGAACGCGGCTATCTGCAGGGTCCGTCATGGCTGACAAAGCTTCGATGAACTTGCTTCTGCGTTCATGCTTGACCAGCGTGAACAATTCTTCGAACTGATCAATGCAGATCAACAACTCTCCTTCATTCGCGGTGGCCAATCGGCGCGCCGCACTCGGATAGGCGATGAAGTCGTTGAGCGAGATCTGAGCCGTAAGGTGAGAATTGTCGCCGATGAGTTGAAAGTACAAATCGGTCATTGGATCGCGCCCGGGGGTAAAAACACAAACGCGCCAGTTTTCGCTACCGGATATCGCGTTGGCAGCGATCGCTGGCAGCAGCCCTGCTCGCAGAACGGATGATTTACCACTGCCGGATGAGCCACCCAGAACCAATATCCGGCTCTGTTGAAGCCGGGTCACAAGTTCCTCAACAAGATCCTCGCGTCCAAAGAAATAGTCGGAATCCTCTGGCTGGAACGCGGCGAGCCCTTTGTAGGGGCATTCCACCCTACTTTCCGATATCTGCGTCACCGCTTCGGATGCGGCCTCTCGCCGGTCACGATCCAACGCATCATTCATTGCACTGCGCCAGGACACCATATCCAGAAAACGCGCCTGCGGGTCCATTGCCATCCCGTGCTCAATGCAATCGCGCCACATTTCCGGCAGGCTGGAAAGATACTCGGTAACGCGATGGAATGGCGGCGGCGCCTTTCCCGTCAGGACATGCCACATCAGCGCGCTGGCCGAATAGATGTCGGTCATCGGCGTCACGGGTTGCCCGTGCTCAGCTTGTTCTGGCGCTTGGTAGAGCGGTGTCCCAGCCATCATGGTCGCGCCGGTCACACCGATCGCTAAATCCTTCGCAATACCGAGATCCGCCAGAAAAACCCTCTCGTCTAGGCCGACCAAAGCATCAGAAACCGTCGTGCTGTTATCGTCTTTGGACCGCTTCACTCGTTGCAGAAGGACATTTGCGGGTTTGACGTCCCGATGCACGACATTCGCGTCGTGAACCGCAGACAAGCCATCTGCCATTGCATCAATCAGTATTTCCACACCTTCGCGTTTGGCCAAAGCAGCGGGGCTTAGACGCTTTAGTCGGTCGGCCAATGTGCCGCGATCCGCGTAGTCCATGACAAAATAGGGCCGCCCGTCCTCCAAACGCCCCACGTCATGCACGGAGACAACACGCGGAGATCGAATGCGCCGCAACAGACGGGCTTCTTCGAGAAAATGGGTGATGACTTTGTCATTGGTCGCAAGGTTGGCGTGCAGAATCTTGAGGGTTACCGGAACCTCCAACTCGTCATCCCGCGCAAGGACAACCGCCGCGAACCCACCGCTCGCGATTTCACGGTCAACAGCGTAACGGCCGATGAACGCGGGAAAAGTCATGATATTCTTGGCGCTTCAGAGGTGCTCTTGCACATCCACGCAATGATACTTGGTCGCATCCAATATGTTGTGGTCCCTATCGGCAGCAGTAACGCACAGTGTCGTCCCTCCCTCTCGCGCCGATGTCGAGGCCGCCTCCTTCGTCACATAGCTTGGGTAATCATCGTGCCGATGCCACCTGCCCTGAACGGCATTGAATTCGCTTTGGGCATTTCTGCCGACTTGCTCAACGGAATAGCTTTCGCCCCACCATGTATGGAAATGGTTCTTCGATACGTCCGGAGTGAAATTCGCGTCATAGTTTACAAGCAGTTCGTCACCCTCTTTGGCGACCGATACAATCTGCACCTCACATCCATCCACAGGGCAGGCATTGGGCATCGCTGACTGGGCAGTTGCATCAGCACCAAACAAGAGTGTAGCTGCACCCAGGATCAGAGCGCCCTGACGAAGCTGGTTTCCTGAAGTATTCAATGACATCATTCCCTCCCAATCTTGGTTGAAATACGCAATTGGTGCCGATTCTAGCACAATCGCGAGTTTCTTTCTGAGACTTTCACCACAGAAGCCAGAATTCAGGCGTGCCACGTCGTTTATCGGCGGACGACCTCAAACTCTAATGGGCGCGCATCGGAGTGCAAAATTGATAGTGCAGGCGATATCAGCCCGCTATCGGCCAGCATTATGTTCTCGCGCTTAAGCTGGATTTCACGCGCATTCTCGAATTGTACGTAAGTTCCCGACGAACTGCGATCCGCCAGCATCAGCTTCCCGCCTTTCATGCTGAGTACCGCATGCAGTCGCGAAACCCACGGCTCAGGCAGGATGACATCGCATTGACTGGATCTGCCGATCGTTAGCTCCCCGCCTTCCCGACACCGCCAGGTATGATCGTCGTGATAAAGAATGAGCGCAAAGCTTTCATTCTGCTGCATGCCCTCAGATCCGCTGGCCGTCTGCGTCGGCAGATGCATCACGGTGCTTAACCCGTCCGTTGAGGCCACGATTGAATAGGCTTTGACCGGGTCACTCACACCTTTCAGGCGAAGCGATCCGATTGGGGTGAGCATCTGGAGACTTTCGGGGCTTAGATCCTTGGCGACGCTTTCGCTGACACAAGCTTCACCCGGATTGGCCGCGGCCGCCAAACGTGCGGTCAGATTTACTGTTTCGCCAAATATCCCATTATCGCCAATAACAACGGGACCTTGATGAACACCCGCGTGGACCGACAGTAATGTTCCGGGCGGTTTCTGAATCATCTCTACAACCGCGTTTACGGCGGCCTCGGGTTCCTTGAAATAGGACAAGACATCATCGCCTTTTTGCCCCACAGGAACTCCGCCAAACCCAAGTAGAACCTCACGCAATCGATCGATTTCAAACTGAATCAACTGCTGCGCCTGATCGTCCCCCATTTCTTCGTAGAACGGAGTGCTGTCAGAAATGTCAGCAATTATGGTCGTGACGAGCTTGGTTTCCACGGTGCTACTCGAAATTTGCTTGTCCGGAACGGCAAACCCTATTTGGGATCATAAACATAACCTATACCCCGCACGGTTCTGATGATTTCCGGCTTTTCCGGGTTGGTTTCAAGCTTCCGGCGCAGTCTGGATATTCTGATATCAATGCTGCGATCGAACGGATCCCAGGACCGGTCATGCGCTTGTTCTAGCAACTGATCACGGTTCAAAACACGCCCTTTGTTTTCAGCAAACACCTTGAGCAGACTATACTCCATCGCCGTTAGCGGGACCTCGGATCCATCCGGCGCAAGAAGTTTGGCTGCCTCTTTATCCAGCGTGTAGTCGCCAAAAAGGGCCAAATTGCCTTCGGAGGCATCTGCGGGCAGACTTTCGTTTATGGCCCCTCGGCGTAATAGGGCCTTGATCCGCGCTTCCAGTTCCCGAAGATCAACCGGCTTTCCAAGATAGTCATCTGCCCCCATCTCAAGCCCGATGATCCGGTCCACTACATCGCCTGCTGCAGTCAACATGATCACGGGCGTCGTGTTTTCAGGACGAAGCGATCTGAGGATCGAAAGACCGTCTTCCTTTGGCATATTGATATCCATGATCATGACATCAACAGCACGAGAGGAGATGACAGACCGGAGCTCTTCTCCGCCAGCGGCTGCAGAAACCTCGTACCCGCGTTTGCTCAGATATTCCTGAAGCATCTCGCGCACGTCGATCTCGTCATCGCAAACCAGGATATGGGTTTTCTGGTCATTCATCCGTTTGATCCTTCTGATCGGCGAGCAGCTTTCCGACAAGTATTCTCAGTTCCGAAGGCGAGACGGGTTTTTCCAGATAGGGCAGACCGGATTCCTTCAGCAGTCCCAATGAGCTTTCACCCATGGTGTCCCCGGTGATGTATGCTGTCCGGGTCAGCATTTTCGGAAAACGCGCCACCAGCGCCTCATAAATCTTGCGTCCGTCAACACCGGGCATGTTCATATCACTTAGGAATACATCGTAGTTGGCGGACTGCAGTTGCCTGAGCGCCTCTTCCCCTGAGGTAACGAAATCAACGTGAAAGCCATCCTTCCGCAGTATCTCGGCATTGATCTCACCCACTTCGACCTCATCATCCACGACCAATGCACGGTGCTTGGCAAAATTCGCGGCGGGTTCGGGTTTTTCTTCAGCCACATCATTTTGCATCTTTGCGACGGGCAGAGTTATCCGGAAGCAGGTGCCGGACACTGCGGCCTGATCAAGCCTGATCTGACCGCCATGGGACAGAATGATCCGGTGACAGAAAGCAAGCCCAATCCCGGTGCCGTCACCCACTTCTTTTGTGGTGAAGAACGGCTCGAAGATACGTGCGCGTATGGCTTTGGGGATACCGGGGCCATTGTCCTGAACCGTGATCTCAACCATTCCGGTGTCAGGCTTGACCTCGGCAGACAGCATGATCTGGTCGCCGATGCCGGATGCGGTCATGGCCTGCTCGGCATTGATGATAAGATTCAAGACGACTTGCGTAAGCTGGTCCGCATCCCCGGCAACTGCAGGCAGGTCTGCTGGCACACTTTGCTCAATGCGAATTTCACCTGATGAGCTACCGTACCCGGCGACATCCGCAGCTGTTTCGATCATGCTGGGAACATCAACCTGCTCGATCTTGCTGGGCTGCTGACGCGCCATCGCCAGAAAGGTTTTAACAATCTTCGCGCAGCGTTCTGCGGCATTGCCGATTTTTTCAATCCTGACACCGAGATCGGGGTCAGAAATTTCTTCCTTCAACATCAACGAATGACCCACAACAACCGACAATGGATTGTTAAGCTCATGCGCCACACCGGCGAGTAGTTCGCCTAGCGCAGACATCTTTTCGTTCTGGAACAGCAGCTCTCGTTGCTTTTCAAGCTCGGCCTCAATGGCCAATTCATCGGTCAGATCGCGGGTATTGGAAACGATTACTTCTTCACCATTGAACTCGATCAGCCGTGAAGAATCCGCCCCCCAGAACTTTCGCCCGCTTGCATCGACGAACTCCATACGCCGATCCTTAAGCGCCCCCGCTTGCCGGAGGTCTTTCAGGTACCGTTCGCGCTCATTCGGGTCCGCATAGTAGGATTTCGAACTTTCTGCTTCACCAAACAGCGCCTTTATCTCGGGCGTAGCAAACAGCACCTCGCCGGTGTCGGCATGCGTCATGTTGATGGCTGCTGGATACGCCTCCATGACCTGACGGATCAGGGCATCAGCCTCTTTCTGGACGGTTAGATCGATCACGCTGGTCACGATGACTTCTTCGCCTTTGTAATCGATCAATTGAGACGAAATCGACGCAGGGAAGGTTTTGCCAGCCGCATTAATCAAGTCGAGCTTGTAGTCATCGACACGACCATCGGCCAAAAGCTGGGTTACAAAATCCGCGCGCTCTTCCGGCTTTTGATAATGCTGTTTTGCAGATTTGGAAGGTCCGAACATCTGCAGCGCAGCAGGCGTGCGATACAAGATCTGACCATCACCAATCCGCGCCATGGTTACGATTGCCGAACTGGCATCCAACACCTTTCGGATCAATAGATCGCCGTCGCGCTCTTCGACCTCGGCTTGTTTGCGTTCGGTGATATCCTCACGCGTGACGACAAATCCGCCGAACTTGGTGGGATGAACAGAAACCAGATAGGTACGCCCATCCGTTTCCATCAGCTCAAAGTCTTGGATGAACTCGACCCCATTAGCCAACCGGTCCGAAACCCACTGCTGTTCATTGCCGATGGCCTCGGCGTAAATTCCCCGGCGCGCCGTCTCACGCATCAGGATTTCCCAGTCCAGTCCGGGTTGCAGCAGGTCGGCAACCCCCTTGTTCATCTCGGCATATCGTTGATTGAACAGGACAAGGCGGCGATCATCATCATAGAGGGCGAACCCTTCTTTGAGAGATTCGATCGCATCACGAAGAAGGTCCCGCGCCTTCTCGATTTCTTCAAATTCGTTCGCCATGCCCATCGTCATCCTGAATTTTTAGGATACCATTGTTTCAATGCCATTTCAAAATCAGCATCGCGTGTTTCAATTGTTTCAATGGGTGCCAACTCAGTCAAACACCGGCCGAAAAACCTGTTTGTTTTTGAGCCCGATAGCAAGTTGTGTGACCTGCTTCACAGAGCAACAACTGAAACACTTGGCACCGCTTCCAGACATCACAATGAAACATAGAAAGGTCAGTTATTGCCCATCTTAAGTGCGATTGGGTAAGAACGATGACTATTTCTTTTAGAACTACTGAAATGATTAACGCACCTATTTTTGCGTTGCATTCTTCGGCGTCCAATAGTGGGCAATGGAACCAACTGGCGGCGGATCTGGAAGGTCGCTTTAGTGTTCACGCCGTTGATCTTCCTGGTTACGGTCGTAGCCCGTTGACTGGAGATAACTCTCAAAACGGCGCGGCGTTTTCTGCCATTCCGATCATCCGGGAAATCGAAGCGCTGGGACGCCCCGTTCATCTTGTTGGACATTCCAACGGCGGAGGTATTGCCATCAAGATCGCGTTGATGCGTCCTGATCTTGTCAAAAGCCTGACAGTATATGAGCCTGCAGCCTTTCATTTTCTGAAGGCTGGCAATGAGGTCAGCAAGAAACTGTTCGGGCAAATCCAGCTTCTCGCGGGTGTGGTGAGCGCCGCAGCAGCGGATGGCGATGCCGCTGCTGGTATGCATCACTTTTTGGATTTCTGGAACGAGAAGGGGTTTTGGAACTCGCTGCCCGCGCAGGCCCGGGATCGGTTCATTGGGATGATCCCATCAGTCATGTCTGATTTTGCAAATGGTTTTGCTGAAACCTGGCAACTGAAGGACCTGTCCAAGCTTGAAATACCGACGTTGGTAATGACTGGTTTGGAGTCACCTGAGATTGCGCAGAACGTCTCGGTCGAGATCGCGAAGGCTTTGCCCAATGCGCGGATCGCGTTGCTGCCCGAGCTGGGCCATATGGCGCCGGTCTTCCAGCCCGAATGGATCAACTCAAGGATTTTCGAACACGTGGCCAATGTGGAGCGGCCCGTTGAAACTGTCAGCTGGCCAGAACGTCAAGCTGCCTGACCGGGGCCGCATTTAGCAATGCGGCCTTCATCAAACCACTGCTACATCAAAAGGAGCAATATCATGGGTATTCAAACATCGATCAACGCCACCACAGACTTTGCGGCAATCAAAGCAAAGCAAAACGTCGCCTGGGGCTCCGGCGACTACAGCAAAGTGGGTGTCACGCTGCAAATCACGGGCGAGGAACTGGCTGAAAGCATGGATCTGATGCCCGGTTCCAAGGTACTGGATGTCGCCGCCGGGAATGGTAATGCCACCCTGGCCTTCGCCCGGCGCTTTTGTGATGTTACATCGACCGACTATGTAGAAGCCCTGCTGGACGCCAGCAGCCAGCGCGCCAAAGCGGAAGGTCTGTTCGTGACCTACAAGGTTGCCGACGCCGAAAACCTGCCTTTCGATGATCAATCCTGCGACGCGGTGGTTTCGACGTTCGGCGTGATGTTCACACCGAACCAACAACAATCAGCAGCAGAGCTGCAACGGGTCGTCAAACGCGGCGGCAAGATTGGTCTGGCCAACTGGACGCCGGACAGCTTCATCGGCCTTCTGTTCAAAACGATCGGTAAACATGTGCCTCCGCCTGCTGGCGTAAGCTCTCCGGCTTTGTGGGGCAGCCGGGACTGGATTGAAGAAGCCTTCGGATCGCACAGCACCATCGTTTCGTTCCGACGCAAGAACTTCATGTTCCGCTACCGTTCAGCCGAACACTTCCTAGAGTATTTTCGGACGTTCTATGGCCCGATGCAAAAGGCCTTCGATGCACTGGACGCATCGGGACAAGAGGCGCTGCAGCGCGATATCATGGCCCTGATCGAAAAGTTCGATATCTCAGGCAATGACACACTTTGCATCTCATCCGAGTACGCTGAAATTGTCATGCAGCGCGGCTGAGATCGTGAATCACTGGCTCATCGTTCTTTGACCCAACCGTCAAAGAACGATGAAGATCACCCGGTGTAGTCGATCCACCATTTTCTTGGTATTAGTTTGTTTAAGGGGGATTTTGTTATGGCCGAGCGCACACTTTATGAAAAATACGGTGGGTTTTCACAGATCAGCAAGATCGTGTTCTCGTTCTATGACATCCTGCTGGACAATGACGAGGTTGGACCCTTCTTCGACAACGTGGATATGAGCCGCATGGTCGACCATCAGACCAAGTTCATAGCGTCGCTCCTTGGTGGTCCGGCCTCCTACACCGACAATCAACTGCGCCAGTTACACTCTCATCTCGCAATTACGGATGACCATTTCGACGAGTTGGAGGTCGTGCTCCGTGATGCTTTGCAAAGACACGGCGTGGATGCCGAGGATATCGATATCGTTGTCGCGGAATTCAGTAAACGTCGCCCCTTGATTGTTGGATAAATCATGACCATCGAAGCCATCAATGAACAGCTCCTTCGCGCGATTGGTGTGGGCGTTGCCCTACTGGACCGTCAATCGCTGAAGTTTGGGTTCCGCAATGATACGTTTGACGAGTGGTTCAGTGCCGATGGCCCTTCAGACCAATTGCAGCAGCTCTTTCCTGATCTGGAAATCGACACAGTGCAAACAAGCCTGTCCGGCACCGGGCGACATACATCAGAAATCACGTTCAAAAAGAAACGCCGCACACTGGTGATCGCACTCGATTTCACGGTCGCGCATGACGATGTGCTGGTTCTGGTATGTCAGAACATCACCCGCATCAAAGAGCTGGAGTCCATGATCGACTCCTATTCGATGATGGTGGAACGGAACACCCGCGAGTTGAAGCGGGAAAAGGAGCAGGTTGAAAAACTGCTGCTAAATCTGATGCCCCGGTCGGTCTACGAAGAGTACAAGACTTTCGGCGTGGTCACGCCACAACTCTATGATCCCGTCTCCGTCCTGATGCTCGATTTCGTGGGGTTCACGGATATGGTCGCCTCGCAGGACCCGAGCGTCACGGTCACCGAACTGAATGATATCTACAGCGCGTTCGATCGCATAGGTGAGCAATTCGGTTGCGAACGGATCAAGACGATTGGAGACGCATATATCACCGTCGCAGGCCTGCCCGATCCGACACCGGATCACGCCAAGGCAATCGCAAACACAGCCATTCGTTTCGTACGCTATTTGACCCGCCGAAACCTGAGCCATCCGCATCAGTGGCGGTGCAGAATTGGACTGGCCACGGGATCGGTAGTCGGGTCGGTCGTTGGCATCCAGAAGTATGTGTACGATATCTTTGGTCCGGCTGTGAATCTGGCCTCCAGACTTCAGGAATTCTCTGACCCGATGCAGATTTCAGTCCAGGACGAAGTCGCGCAGGTCCTCAAAGATCAGTTTGACCTTGAGAATGTCGGTGCGCGAACAATCCGTGGGTTTGGAGAGCAAGACATCTGGCGCTTGTCCGACGATAGCTAAGCGTCAATGCCCGCTGTAATCCTTTGTTCGCACTAAATGGTGACTGATCACTGCAGCGAATACAGTAGGCTGTTTACCCAGTCCCAAAACCACTGATCTTGATCCCGAAATAAGCGGCTACTCGTTTGGGCGTTTGGTGACAACGGATTCCAGCACCTCGCCTTCGTGATCAACAACCCGCCAGAGGCAATGTCTCTTGCCATTCACCTTCACAAAATCTCGTCGGCGTGCCACTTCCATATCGAGAGTGCGCGCAGTTGTTGCATCCGCATTCTTCGGATCTCAGAGGCAAACATCGGACCGAACCTGTCCCAACAGTAGCAGTCGGTTTCTTGACTCAGGTCGATGCCTCGCTCGTGCAACAGATCTACGGCATTCCGAAGCGAGAGCGGGAATCGGATGTACAGCATCTCGGTCAAGCGGATGATCTCAGAACCGGTTGTTATAGTATTTGAAAGATGCAGGTCTGGTCATGGGCAAAAGCTACGCAACACCCCTACCCCGCCCAAGCAAAGTTCTTCTGACAAGATTCTTTTGACAGTTCCCCGATTGCAGTTTTCCTTGGTCACACAAACCTGTTCACATAATTCTCCAGAATCTCCTGACGCCCAGATTGTGGTTTCGGGTTGGTATTTTCCTGCAGAACCCGGGCAGAAATCTCTTCCAGACTGCTACCCAACATAGAAACTGCTTCCGGAGTGTTCCAACCGGAATACCGTTCCGTCAGCGCGTCCTCCAAGCCACCGTCTTCAACCATAGCAGCCGCAGCTTTCAAGCCCCGTGCACAAATGTCCATTCCGCCGACATGGGCTGCAACAAGATCTTTTGCATCAAGCGATTGCCGACGAATTTTGGCGTCAAAATTTGTGCCCCCAGTTGTAAAGCCACCAGCTTTCAGGATGTAGTAATATGCCAAAGCAACCTCTGGCGTGTTATTCGGGAACTGGTCCGTATCCCATCCGGATTGGTAATCGTTTCGGTTCATGTCGATCGAGCCAAGCATCCCTTCGGCAGCGGCGACCGCAATTTCATGCTCGAAACTGTGTCCGGCCAGGATCGCATGCCCCTGCTCGAGGTTCAACTTGACCTCGTCCTCCAACCCGTACTTCCTGAGAAACCCAATACAAGTCGCGGCGTCGTAGTCGTATTGGTGTTTGGACGGCTCCTGAGGCTTGGGCTCCACGAGAATAGTTCCTTTGAACCCAATCTTGTGTTTGTATTCAACGACCATGTTCAAGAAACGGCCCATGTGGTCCAACTCGGTTTTCAAATCCGTGTTCAACAGGGTTTCATAGCCTTCTCGGCCACCCCATAGAACGTAGTTTTCTCCGCCGAGCTTGTGGGTCGCATCCATGCAGGATTTCACTGTCGCAGCTGCAAACGCAAAAACGTCGGGATCAGGATTGGTACTGGCACCAGACATCCAGCGACGATGGCTGAACATATTGGCCGTGCCCCAAAGCAGCTTGGTGCCAGACACCTGCATCTTTTCACCGATATAATCGGTGATATCTTCTAATGTGCGCAGGTTATCGGCAAAATTTCCCTGTTCGGGCCGGATGTCAGCGTCGTGCCAGCAAAAGAATGGCTGCCCCAAAAGCTCAAACAATTCGAATGCAATATCTGCCTTCTGACGGGCCCGGCCCATATCGTCCTGAGGATACCATGGGCGTTCGAACGTAGGTCCACCAAAGGGGTCTCCGCCCTCCCACGCGAATGAATGCCACCAGGCCACAGCAAACCGCAGATGGTCCTCCATACGCTTGCCCATGATGATTTCATCCGGGTCGTAGTGACGAAAGGCCAACGAGTTCTTGCTATCCACGCCTTCAAACTGGACCTTCTCGATCCCTTCAAAAAATCCACTTGGCATTTCTGCCCCCTACTCTGCTTTTTGTGCTGGCTGCTTGCCGAGAATGATCATCGACAAAAGATCGTCGTCAGTCACGTCTGAGATATCGACCGTCCCAACCAGTTTTCCGTTCTTCATGACCGATGCGCGGTCGCACAGTTCCATGACGGCATGCACGTCGTGATCGATCAGAAATATCCCGATGCCTTGCGCCTTTAGCTGGTGGATCAGATCCGCCACCATCTGAGTTTCATGCGGCCCAAGCGCTGCTGTGGGTTCATCCATGATCAGGATACGGGCGTTGAAATAGACCGCGCGCGCGATCGCCACTGACTGTCTTTGCCCACCCGATAAGGCGGAGACCGGGTCATTGAACTTCTGAAAGTTTGGGTTGAGCTGCGCCATGATCTTTCGGCACTCGGCCTCCATGGCTGCGTCGTTGACCAACCCAAACGGCGTCGTCATCTCGCGCCCAAGAAAAAGGTTCGAGGTCGCGTCCAGATTGTCGGCCAAGGCGAGCGTCTGATATATCGTTTCGATATTGTTCGCCCGGGCGTCACGGGGATTGCCAATCTCGACCGGCTTGCCATCGATCAGAATCTCGCCGTGGTCCATCTGATAGGCGCCGGACAATACCTTGATCAACGTGGACTTTCCGGCCCCGTTGTGGCCAAGCAGGCCAACGACTTCACCCGGATAGAGATCGACCGACACATGGTCGACGGCCTTGATCCCACCGAAGGAAATCGAGATGTCGCGCATCTCGACCAATGGCGGCGCGCCTGAACCGCGCCCAGTGCCAGAAGGTTTTTTCTGCGTATCCTGAGCTTGCATCACTTTGCCCCCAGTCGCTTGCGGTAAACGATGTCGATATAGACGGCCAACACGAGGACGCTGCCGACGACGATGTTCTGAAACGGCGCGTCAACGCCAACCATTGCCATGCCCGATTGCAGCGCCTGCATGATCAATGCACCCAGGATCGCGCCATAGATGGTGCCGATGCCGCCCGACAATGCGGTTCCTCCGATCACTGCAGCGGCGATGACCCGAAGTTCGTCCAGCGTGCCAATGTCGTTCGAGTGGTTTGCCAAGCGGGCCGAGGCGACCACCGCGGACACGGCGCACAAGAAACCCATCAAAGCAAAGATTTTCACGGTCAGCAGCCGAGTGTTGATACCCGAAAGCTCTGCCGCATCCGGGTTGCCGCCAGTGGCAAAGATGTAACGACCAAACCGGGTTTTTCGTGCCACGATCGTCAGGGTAACCGCTACTATTATTAGAATGAGGACAGAAATCGGTATGCCGTATCCGACGACCAGCCCCTCTGGCATTGTCTCTCCGCGCGCTTCGAACATACGTTGCAGCCGGCGTGTCGGTATGGCGTAGCTGTTTACGATGTAAACGTACCCAAGGATGGCGATTGCGATTATCCCGGCCAGAGTGGCCTCGGCCCAGACAGGTTTGACAGGGAAACCATGTGCCGCTTTTGCACGGCGGCCACTCCACAACGCCCAGATCGCGATTGCGGTAGCAAACAAGCCGAACAGCCAGCTTGTCGTCGTTCCCAATGTTCCGTTGGTTCCGCCAAACATCAGGAATGTACTATCCAGAGGACCAATCGTCTGGCCGCTGGTCAAATACCACGCCACGTTTCGCCAAACCAGAAATCCACCAAGCGTAACGATGAAGGCTGGTATCGTCAGATAACCAACCATCCAGCCATGAAACGCACCAATCAGCGTGCCGACAACCAACCCGACGACAATGGTGATCGCCCAGGTTGCAGGATTGTTCAAACCCATCCCAAGCACCTGCGGCAAAAGCTCAGTTTGCGTCATTGCCATCACAGCCGAGGTAGTTGCCAGCAGCGCTCCTACCGACAAGTCGATGTGTCGCGTGACGATAATGAACACCATCCCACATGCCATAATGGCGACCGAAACTGTCTGGATGGACAGGTTGAATAGATTGCGCGGCGTCAGGAACCTTCCATCTGTGAAGATGTTGAACCCGATGCACAGGATGACAAACGCGCCGATCATTCCCAAAAGCCGCATATCCAGTTCCAGTTGCTGGAACAGGCTGGGTTTCGCTTTTTCAGGTACCGGCTGAGACGAAGTTTCGGTCATTTCCGATCTTTCATATTCAGCAATAGTCCCCGGCCCAGACGGGGCCAGGGACTTTGAAGTTTAGTTGCAGGGAGCAGGTCCGTTTTCAACGCCCTGACACAGATCTTCCAATGGGATCCATCCAGCGTCCACAACAACGGATAGGTTGTCCTTGGTGATCGGAACGGGTGCGAGGAAGACCGAGTTCATCTCGGTGCCACCCGGTGATGTCCAACTAATTGCACCTTCGACATCAGCAGGGCTTGTCCCTCCGCTCAGTGCGACTGCGATTTCGCCAGCGGCCTTTCCGAGTTCACGAGCGTCCTTCCATACCGAAACGGTTTGAGTGCCCAGCGCAACGCGGTTCAACGCTGCGTGGTCGCCATCCTGACCTGACACCGGAATGCCTTCCATACCCTGTGCTGTTAGGGCCGCAACAACACCGCCTGCAGTACCGTCATTCGACGCAACGACTGCATCCACGTTGTTCTCGTTCGCGGTCAGGATTTGTTCCATGTTCCGCTGCGCGTTCGCGGGCAACCAACCATCCGTGTAGGCTTCACCAACAATTACAATGTCACCGCTGTCGACGGCTGCTCCGATGATCTCTTGCTGACCACCCCGCAGGAAATCTGCGTTCGGATCAGTAGGAGAGCCTTTGATCATCACGTAGTTGCCCTTGGGCATGGCCTCAAAGACAGCCCGAGCCTGCATTCTGCCGACTTCCACGTTGTCGAAGGTCAAATAAAATGCTCGGTCGTCCTCGATCAGACGGTCATAGGCAATCACAGGAATACCTTCGTCCGCCGCGGCCTGAACCGCGGGACCAATGGCCTGCGCGTCCTGCGCAAGGATGATAAGCGCGTCCACACCCTGGGCGATCAGGCTTTCGATGTCCGATAGCTGCTTTGCGGAGGACGATTGCGCGTCTGCCGAAATGTACTCGGCACCGCCTGCTTCAAGTGCCGACTTGATGGCCGCTTCGTCTGTTTTCCAACGCTCCTCCTGAAAGTTTGACCAGCTTACACCGACCACTGGCTCTGCGAATGCGGTCGAAGCCAACAAAGTGGCCACAGCCGAAAAGCTGAGAATTCTCTTCATGATTTCCTCCCATTTGCCGAGCCATCGCACTTCGATTCGCGGCTCTCACAAATTTGAATACCATATTTATTTCAGCCGGTAAAATATTTAGTCTGTTAGGACAGGCGAAATCCAAATAGATTGAGGTAAGAACCAGATTCGTGAGGCCAAGATGCTGAAAAGCAAAGCTTCTCAAAATGCCACGGACCAGCGGAACATTACGCGCCTGCGGGTGTTGGAACACATTCGGACAAGAGGCTCGATCTCCAGGATAGATATCGCCAGCGCTTTGCAGACCAGCCCTGCGACGGTTACTGCAGCCACAGCCGACCTCATATCTGCGGGGCTGATCAAAGAGATCGAATCCGAACCGCAATCCAAATCCGCCAAAAGGGGTCGGCCCAGAGTTTTACTTCAGCTGGATGGCCGCTCTTACCTTGTTGCGGGCCTCAAAGTGGCGCGCCACATGATCTCGGTCATCCTTGTAGATTTCAAAGGCAACGAGGTCACGTCATACAAACATCCGTTGGACGACGTCCGGATGACGCCAGGCGCATTAGTGGCAACTATTCGCAAGGCCTTGGATGAGGCCTGCGCTCAGATCAACGAGACCCTCGACACCTTATCCGGAGTGTCAATTGGGGTTGCCGGTCTCGTGGACGCAGAAAGGAACTTTGTACACTGGTCCTCTTCACTTACCGATAGAAACGTCGATTTTAGCCAATTTCTGGAAACAGAGCTGCCCTGCCCCGCCTTTATAGAAAACGACGCCAACCTGGTAGCAAAGGCGGAACAACTCTTTGGGTTAGGCAAGGGTTTTAAGAACTTTCTTGTCGTCACGATCGAACACGGCGTTGGGCTTGGAATTGTCCTGGACGGTAAGCTATATCGCGGGGAAAGAGGCTGCGGAGCGGAATTTGGCCACACAAAAGTCCAACTAGACGGCGCGCTTTGCCAGTGCGGCCAGCGGGGTTGCCTTGAGGCCTATGTCGGGGACTATGCACTGATCCGGGAAGCAACCGTCGCCGATCAACGCATTGGAACGGAAACCATTAAAGAGATCCACGAAAATGCTCGATCCGGAGACGAAAGGGCGAAATCCGTTCTGGCCCGCGCGGGCCAGATGTTTGGTCTGGGAATATCCAATCTGATCAATCTGTTTGATCCCGAACGCATTATTTTGTCCGGAGCTCAGATGGACTTAGAACACCTGAATTCGGACGAGGTGATGACCCGAATTCGCAGTGGCGTCGTGAATGTCGATACCCCCTTGCCGGAAATCACAGCCCATCATTGGGGCGACCTTATGTGGGCTAAGGGAGCTGCGGCGTACGGGATTGAGCAGGTCTCGATCCTCAAGGTAAAGGAGCTGTCGACAAATGCGCCCTGAGCTTTGTATCCTATTCGCTTTTGCATCTGCGGCCAGCGCAGAATCTCAAGCTCCGCAATTCCAAAAGATTGACATCGGCGCTCATATTTATGACGGCGGCTGGGAGCACTTTGTTGGCGGCGGGGTCGCCGTTTTCGATTGTGACGGTGATGGGTTGCCTGAACTCTTTGCAGCGGGTGGCACCAACACATCCAAACTGTTTAGAAACACATCGCACGAAAGCGTTTCATTTCGTGCTGATACCCCCGAGCTGCTTTCCATGGTCGACGTAACTGGGGCTTACCCGCTGGATGTCGACAGTGATGGCGTTATGGATCTGGCTGTTTTGCGCGTCGGCCCCGATCTGCTTATAAAAGGTGAGCCTGATTGCAAGTTCCGCCCCTTCAGCTCCCTTGGCTTCCGATCAGAGGATCATTGGACAACCGGGTTCTCTGCCACCTGGGAAGCTAATCAGACTCTGCCAACATTGGCCTTCGGAACTTATGTTGACCGTCACAATCCCGACGGCCCGTTTGAGACTTGCGGACCCACGGTCCTATACCGGCCCAGTGGCGGCAGTTACCAGCCACCGGAACATCTCGAACCAGGCTATTGCGCGCTGTCCATTCTCTTTTCTGACTGGTCCCGCACCGGGCAAGCGGATCTGCGGGTCAGTAACGATCGCCATTACTATGTACGTGGCGGCCACGAGCAATTGTGGGCAATGGAAAAAACTCCACGCCCCTATTCGAAAGAAGACGGATGGTTGGCATATTCGCTCTGGGGCATGGGCATCGCTTCACGAGATCTAACAGGCGATGGCTTCCCCGAAGTTTACCTGACTTCTATGGGTGACCAAAAATTTCAAGTTTTTGACCCCGAAGCTGGCGGCCCAACCTGGCGAGACGCCACTTACAGCAAAGGCACAACCGCTCACAGGCCACATATTGGAGACGACGGTCGCCCATCAACTGGATGGCATGCGCAATTTGGCGACGTTAACAACGACGGTCTAGACGATATCTTTGTCGCCAAGGGAAATGTCGAGCAGATGCCAGATGCAGCATTGAATGACCCCAACAACCTACTGTTACAACTGGAGAATGGTCAATTTCAAGAAGCTTCAGTCGAGGCTGGCGTTGCCTCTATGGCCAAGTCGCGCGGCGCCGCTTTGGCTGACTTCAACAATGACGGCTGGCTTGATCTGGTGGTGATTAACCGGGGCTCGGAACTTGAGGTCTATCAAAACCAGCCCCACACCGGGAATTGGGTGATGCTGGACATTTCCCAAGATAAACCAAACCGCTTCGCGGTCGGCGGCTTTATCGAGGCCAGGACCGAGTCAGGTGTGGTAACCCGGGAAATCACAATCGGTGGAGGGCACATCAGCGGTATCGCAGGGCTTCATCATTTTGGACTGGGGGATGCGAAGGCAATCGAAGTTCGGGTTATTTGGCCTGATGGCGAAGAAGGAGGATGGCAGGAAATCCAATCAAATCAGATCATTCAAATTGAGCGATGATCATTGGTCAACCGGCAGTCCACTTGGAACCTGTTCTGGAACACCAAGACGTTCCGCGGGATCTTCCAGACTGGCCAGAAAGCTCAGTAGCGCGCTGATCTCCTGATCCGTCAGACTTATCCTCGACAGGTCGCTGCTTCTGGCAATCGCATCCAAATTCTCCGGGTTCGACAATGGCAGCTGATCCTTTGCACCCGGAAAGTCAGGAAGCACAGCCATTTCCAAGGAGTACGAACGCAGGGAATCCTCTGGGTCGAGATGATGGCGCACGATATCTTCAAGCTGCGCATAGGCACCGTTATGCCCGTACGGGGCCGTCAGCGTTACATTACGCAACGAGGGCGTGCGAAACGCAAACGCATCCTCTGCGTCACCAGTCACGCGTAGGCGCCCATCATCCCGGACATGGCTTTCGAACCGCGCCGCTTTTCCGGGTCCTATCTGCGGCATCGCTATGGAGTGAAATTTGTGGTCTGTTTGGAACCAGCCCGAATGACAGATGCTGCACCCTGCTTTCCCGTAGAACAACTGCATGCCGCGCTGAGCATCTTCCGGCAACTCAGATTCCCCCCGCATCGCAAGGTCAAACGGGCTATTGACAGCGCGCCATTCGAAGGCAATGAAATCAGCTATTACATTCGCAATAGCGGAAAAGGTGATCGTATCTCCTGGTGCAACCTGAGAAAAACGCTGTTCGTATTCCGGGATGGCCGCGACGCGAGCCGCTATCAAATCCCACGCCCCGCCTTCCTGAGTAAGCAACCCGAGGCGTACAGCCTGGCTGACGTCATTCTCGGAATAGTGGCCTGCCATCTCATCAGGAGACAGCACCGGAAACATTGCCTGAGCTGCCAGAGCGGATTTGAAACCTGACCTCATATGAGTGCCCAGCGGCGTCCTGATACCGTTCGCGCGTGTCGGATCAGTTTCAAGGCGCCCATCATGAAAGAAGACTGTGAACTCGGTTGCGCCAAGATTCCAAAGACCCGGCGAATTGCGCGGGATTCGTTGCTCCGGCGGGTTTTTCGCATCGAATCTCCGCTTTGCCCCCAGACCCGCACCACCTTCACCGATCCCAAGCGAGAGCCCATCGGACGTGCCGAGTTTGGGGTGATGACAAGTCGCGCAGCTGATATTCCTGTTCCCGGACAAGATCGGGTCGTAGAAAAGCAGTCGCCCAAGTTGGACCTCTTTCACGCCAGGTTCAACAAATTCTGGGATTGGCCCAAGGTTCTGAGCCGCTGCCACCGTAGTGGACGCAATTACCACGCTAAAAGCAACAATCGGTGTAACAAGCCTCATGTCACACCCTCTGAAATCTGCAGAATCAATGTCTGCTCGTAAGGGGCTTCAGGAGCGCATATGATCGACGGGAACTCGGGGATGTTGGGCGCGTTGGGATAACCCGATGGCTCGATGCACACGCCAGCGCTCTTGTGAAAGGGTTCCGTGAGGTGAGCCCCGGAGTAAATTTGCACCCCTGCCTGGTCTGACCATACAGATAGCTTCAAACCCGTGGGTGCAGTAAGGTCGGCGACCGGAAGCCCCTTCTCTCGTGCGCTGTTGAAAACGAAGTAGTTGTCCAAATCCGTCAAAACGGCACTGATCGCTTTCGGCGCGGAAAAATCCAAACCACTATCTCTTGCGTCCACAATCTTGCCCGAGGGAATACCCTGATTGTCAACTTCAAGATAACGGTTTGAAGTCAGCCGCAGACAATGTTCTGAAATGCCCGTTACGCAACCCAGGCTATAGTAATTATGTTGCGCTATACTTACGGGTGTCGGCCGATCCGGCTGTGCTGAAATCGAATAAACCAGACGCGGATAGTCCAGCCTTACTCGCACTTCAAATCTGACGGTTCCCGGATAACCGCTGGCACCCTCCGGGGAAGTGAGGCGCAATATGGCCTCGTTTGCTGTCATCTGCTCAAGAGCCCAATTCTGATACGATAGGCCTGCCCGCCCACCGTGCAAGGAATTCCGACCCTCGTTTGCGTCCAGTTCATACCGAACATTTTCCATGTCAAAACGCGCTGCTCCGATCCGGTTGGCGACACGCCCAACGATTGCGCCCAGATAATTATTATCGGTCACGTAGTCCCGCGGGTTCTCGTATCCAAGGATCATTGGCATCCCCTTGTACCACCAACCTTGAGTTGTCGCCCCGTAGCTGAGTAGCGACACGCGCATGTCGCCATCATTCAGGACGGCTCGTTCGATTTGAGGAGGTATGTCCCGCCTTTTGTTCATCGTTTCGCAAAAGGTGCTAAGGCCGAATAATATTGCCGGTAACGTTGGTATTCATTTTCGAATGCATCGATCAGATCCCCACGAGGCTCGATCACCGTGTCGATTTTGGGCGACATCATCACAGAGTCCGGGTTTGCGCCATTGAAGGCGCACATTGCCAGGCGGGCGGCGCCGATGGCGGCACCAAATTCACTGCCCCGGGGCAAGGCAAGGGGCGTATTGAGCACGGTGGCCAGGTTTTTCAACCAATACCGAGATCGCGCACCGCCGCCAACGGCCAAAAGGCTGGTTGGCTTTGTTCCGGTACTCTTGAGGGCCTCCAAACAGTCCCGCATTGCAAAGGCGACGCCTTCCATGACAGCCCGCGTCAAATCAGTGGTCTCCGAGGAGATATCCACACCCAGGAACGCACCACGGATTGCACTGTCATTGTGAGGCGTCCGCTCACCTGAAAGATAAGGCAGAAACGTGATCTCTGATGGGCTATCCAGATCGGCAGGCAGCGAGGCGATCATGTCCCCAACGGACTGGCCCAGATTGCGGGAAAGCCAGTTCAAACTGTTTGTCGCAGAAAGGATAACACCCATCTGAATCCACCTGTCAGGGACAGAATGACAAAAAGAATGTATCGCCGTTTCTGGCGCTGGAGCATAGATGTCTCTGGACACCAGCAACACACCTGAGGTTCCGAGGGACAAGAAGCCAGTTCCATCGCTTGTACTGCCTATCCCACAGGCGGCAGCGGCATTGTCCCCTGCTCCCCCTGCAATCACGACCGGTCCAGACACTCCCCACTCTTGCTCCAACTCGGACCGCAACTCCCCGCCCGGATCACTGCCTTCGACCAGTCGAGGCATTTGTTCGATGTTCATGTGACTCTGTTCCAGTGCGGTTTCCGACCATCGCCGCGCACCAACGTCCAGCCATGAAGTTCCGGCACTGTCAGACATATCGCTGACGTAGTCTCCGGTCAGCCAGAGCCGCAGGTAGTCTTTCGGTAGTAGGACCTTGGCAGTTTTAGCAAACAGGTCAGGCTCATTTGCGCGGACCCATTCCAACTTGGGGGCCGTGAACCCCGGAAAAACGATATTGCCTGAACTCGAACGCATACCCGGCAGTTGATCAAGAATTTCTGCCTCTTTAGATGCCCGCGTGTCGTTCCACAGAATGCACGGTCGCAACACGTTACCATTGGCATCCAAAAGGGTCGCACCGTGCATGTGCCCGCTCAAACCAATGCCGCGCAGCGCAGAAAACGCGTTTCCGTGTGCAGCCCGAAGCTGACTGACGACTTCTTTGCAAGCTTCCACCCAATCCAAAGGGGACTGTTCGGACCATCCGGGTTTTGAGGAAGACGTAAGGATAATGGACTCAGCGCTACCTGCGACGGAACCTGCGTCGTCGACAAGAATCCCTCTGAGACCGGATGTTCCCAAGTCCAATCCAAGATACATCTTTGAACTCACCTACCTTTATTTTAGTTGCTAAAATTAATAGCCGGATAGATATTGTCAACAAAAGTTTCAGGCAAGTTGGCTTCTCAGTGAGATAACCCCGCACCACTGCAGATTTATCGACCAAACGGCGAAATCCGTATCTCTGATCAGTAGCGCACATCACAACAAGCGCAGCCGTCTTGTTCCTGCGCATCGCAAACATGAAGCCAATCGTCGCCCTGTTCGTTGAGGAAGTGGTTCCCAAATTACTTCGCCAAACACCTCGCAGTTAACTGCGTGGTATAGTTAGGTTCATCCGCTTTTGCGCGTACAATTCTGGCTTGTATTGAACAACCAATCTCAGAGAGTTGCCCCATTTCCACAACTGGCGGCGCGGATCATGAAGCCCGTCATTCGTCAGATGAGTGGATTCTGGCAATCCAAGCGTGGATAACCGCACGACAAATAATAGCGCGAATATCCGAGTATCATCTTACAACGAAACACTGGGTGGGTCCTAGGCTTCAAACTCCATTGGTGCTGTCAGACAAATTCGAACCAGTCTCAATTTGACTCAAAATCGTGAACCTATCCGGAACAAAGTTGACGCCACTCGTCAAGAGCGGCGGTTCGCGTCAGCTTGAAGGAGTCTCGGCTGGTGAGGGATCTTTCCTGGTTAAAGTGGTTGTATACGGAGGAATGGTCGGAAGCGAAATTCTGTAAACTTCGAATGCGCCTTAAACCCTGCATCGCGCGCTCGCGTTGTTGATACGGCAGGTGCGAGTTCTCGACCCGGTTGTTGAGCCATCTACCCGTCGGTTGTTTTTCGAGCGTGCCCAGCTCTCTGACCGCGACTCTGTATCCGGCGAAGCGATCCGTGACGACGGCTCCCGCTTGGCCGTGTCGATTCATCAATTTCTTTAGAAATTTCAATGCTGCAGCTTTGTTTCGACGTTTGGTGACAACGGCTTCCAGCACTTCGCCCTCATGATCTACGGCCCGCCAGAGGTAATGTTTCTTGCCAATCACCTTCACGAAAACCTCGTCCACCTGCCACCTCCAATTCGAGAATTCACGCAGTTGTTGCACCCGCTTTTGTCTGATCTCAGAGGCGAAGATCGGACCGAACCTGTTCCACCCATATCGGACAGTTTCGTGGCTCACGTCGATGCCTCGCTCGTGCAGCAGATCTTCGACATTCCGAAGCGAGAACGGGAAACGGATGTATAGCATCACCGCAAGGCGGATGATCTCTGGGCTGGTTTTGAAGTACTTGAAGAGGCAGGTCTGGTCATGCGCAAAAGCTACGCAACACCCCTACCCCGCTTAATCAAACTTCTTCTGACAAGACCAAACAGAATGCCTTATGAGCTAGCGATGAATAGTCTAATTTCGAGCTTGCCGTAGACTACCTCCTCAGCTTTTTGCCCGATGGAAGAAAAGCTGAGCGACGATGGTAACCCTTGTAAGTCCACCAGTTTTCGCGATTCAGGTCTGCTTCCGGGTCGATGTAGCAATGGTTCCTGGCATGCCAAGGGCGTCACTTCACTCCGGCGAAGAGTATTTGTTTCTTGCGGTCTGCATCCCTTTGACACAAAACGAAATCGTTCTCATGCAAAAAGCCCTGAGGGGAGGACGCAAGTAAGAAATGCCCAAAATCATCTCGCCCTGCGACTAGCGCAACCAAAGTTTTCACGCCATTCTGCTGTTTCATTGAAGGCTTTATGAAACGCAACGCCGCACCAATGCGTCTATCGTCTGTGTTATTGGGCCCGGATGCGTGAAAGAGATGCCCGTGATGCATGGATGCCTGCCCCGCACGCAATTCGGCAGCAACTGCATCTTTTTCGTTCACATCGACTGCGATTTCCTGCCCGCGTGACAAAAGATTGTTTTCGCTGAAGGTGTCCACGTGAGGCACGATACGGCTTTTGTGGCTGCCAGGAACAAACTTCATACACCCGCTTTGCTCAGACGCTTCTGAAATCGCAACCCAACAGGTAACCTCTTCAGCATCATCCAATCCCCAATAGGTCAAGTCTTGGTGCCACGAGACTATCTTCGATGATCGCGCTTCTTTTACGAAAAGTGCACCGCTCCAAACCATGAGGTCCGGCCCTAACACCGTTGAAGCAGCCTCAATCAGCTTCGGATGGCGAAGTAGTGCATCGAATGATGGTATCAGCCTGTCCGGATAAGAATATAGAAGCTTGAGTTTATCTGGGTCGTCTCTGAGAATGCGCTCAGCTTTCTCAAAATCATCGCGCAGCGTTTGGACCTCAGAAGCTGTCAGGATATCCAGCGGAGCTACGAAACCATCTCTTTCATAAGTCTTTGCAATATCACGCGTTCGTTTATCCATTGTCATTATCCGGAAAAGTTAACTGCACCTTCATTGATTGGGTTCGATCAGACGCGACCTCAAAGGCAGTGACAGCCTCGCCAACTTCGAAGGAATGCGTTACCAACTGGTCGACGTTAATTAGTCCGCTTCGCATCATCTCGACCGCGACTGAGAACTCGGAATGGAAACGGAAAGACCCGCGAAGCAATATCTCTTTTGCAGTCAACGCCTGCATCGGCACTGTCATGTCTCCGCCTAGACCAAGCTGAACCAATGTTCCACCCGGGCGCAAGCATGCGACGCCAGAAGCCAGAGCCGATTGAGCCCCGGAACACTCCAGTTGTACATCAACCTGGCCCTTGCCGTTTTCAAACTGCTCCAGTTTTTGCGGATCGGCGTAGGTGTTGATGACATCGTCTGCCCCGCATTCACGCGCCAGAGCGAGGGGCTGGTCCGAGATATCCGTCGCCAATATTCTGGCAGCCCCAGAACGACGCGCCGCCAAGATCGTTAGGCAGCCGATTGGACCGCATCCCGTGATAAGAACCGTTTTACCTAAGAGGCTCCCGGCTTGTTTAATCGCGTGCAAACAGACCGCCAAAGGTTCGGCCATAGCGGCCTGCGCAGGACTTAACCCATCTGCCGGAACGCATTGACTGGCTTTCGCTACGAGTTTGCTTTGAAAAGCGCCTTGGATATGCGGGAACGGCATCGCGCTGCCATAGAACTTCATATCAAGACAGTGGTTTTGCTGCCCGTTCAGACAATAAATGCAGGCTTGGCAAGGTCGGGATGGAGAAACTGCAACCAGTTGACCTAAATACAACCCCTGCACACTTGACCCAACTCTCACTATTTCCCCGGCGACTTCGTGTCCAAGCACCATCGGTTGACGCAACTTGATCGCGCCGAAACCACCGTGGTTATAATAATGCAGGTCAGAGCCGCAAATCCCGCCCGCGCGCATGGCAATCAAGACTTCGTCTGGCCCCACGTCGTGAACATCCCGGTTTTCCAACCTCAAATCTTTTGCGGCATGGATAACAACAGCAACACTGGCCGAAGACATTGCACGGACTCCCTATACAGATTGCCAAAAGATACGGATAGTCGGTGCTGACAACCAAGGGATTTTTGCATGACGCTTGAAATGTTTAGCCTAGAGGGAACACGCGCGCTCGTAACAGGCTCTAGCCAAGGCATCGGATTTGCGTTGGCTTGTGGTTTGGCTGCCGCCGGTGCGCAGGTCGTTTTGAACGGGCGCGATGCCACTAAACTAGCGTCAGCAGCATCCGAGCTGAGCGAAACAGGTGCCTCGGTACACGAACTTTCGTTCGATGCAACCGATCATGAAGGTGTCCGATCTGCCGTCGACGACTTTGAAGCAAAGGTCGGCCCGATAGACATCCTGATAAACAACGCCGGAATGCAACACAGGACGGAGTTACAGGATTTCCCCGCTGATGCCTTCGAGCGCCTGCTACAGACAAATGTAGCGTCCGTCTTTCACGTCGGTCAGGCTGTGGCACGGCACATGATTGAAAGAAAGTCTGGTAAGATAATTAACATCGCGTCGGTTCAATCCGCATTAGCAAGACCGGGTATTGCGCCTTACACAGCGACAAAAGGCGCCGTGACCAATCTTACAAAGGGAATGGCAACTGATTGGGCTAAGTATGGTCTAAACTGCAATGCCATTGCGCCTGGATATTTCGATACGCCTTTGAACGCCGCCTTGGTTGCCGACCCAGAGTTTAGCTCATGGCTTGAGAAACGTACCCCGGCCGGTCGCTGGGGCAGTGTAGAAGAACTTGTCGGCGCCGCCATTTTCCTTGCTTCCCCTGCATCCAGTTTCGTCAATGGTCATACTCTCTATGTCGATGGTGGAATAACGGCGTCACTTTGATCTGCAGCTTCCAATCGCCTGCTAAGTAAGACCGACTTAGATATCGTTCATAGCGCCGACCCCAAGGCAATCACCACAACCACCATTAATGAAGCGGCCATCGCAATATTGATCCTTTGATGCGATCTCTCGCTTAAATCAAGGCTACCCAGCTTTGCGCCAGCACCCAGCCAGATCATGTGCACTGGCACCCAAATCATATTGAATACTACGATTTTTATGACGACCTCCCAAACGGGCGCATCGGGCAAAAAGGCAAACCCTGAAAACAATGCTGTGCCGACCACGTAAGCCTTGGGATTAATGAACTGAAGCGTCAGACCGTTCGCAAAACCAAGCGGCGAAACCGCAGGGGAAAATCCGACCTTTGAGCCGGCGCTGGCAATACGCCAGGCGAGAAATACCAAATACCCAACAGAGGCGACTAGCAACAAAGTTCTAAGCACCGGTACAGCCAAAGCAACCGCAGCGACTCCAGAGACAACTAACATCATGTTGATGAACCCGCCCAGCATCAGACCAGCCACAAAGGCGAGTCCAGCTCGAAAACCAAATGCTGATCCAATACCCGCGGTTGTTAGAACACCCGGGCCCGGCGTAATCAGCAGAAAGAAAACCGCGACAGCAAACTCAAACACTTTTCAGATTGGCCTATTACAGATCTCTGCATTCCGGCACAGCTGTGATCACCGATCCGTCCTTATGGTGTTGCAGCAGATTGTCGACAGTCAGGTCACCCATTGCTGCACGCGTCTCAAAAGTCGCGCTACCAGCGTGAGGGAGCAGAACGACATTGGACAACTCGCGCAATGCTTCTGGAACGCGCGGTTCGTCCTCGAAGACATCAAGCCCTGCCCACCCGAGCTCACCATTTTGCAATGCAGTAATTAAGGCAGTTTCGTCGACAACCGAACCTCGACTAACGTTTATCAGAGTGCCGTCTGCCCCCAACGCGCGCAACACCTCAGCGTTGACCAGCCTATTGGTCGACGGGCCGCCGGGCGTGATGCATATGAGGACGTCCACATGCTCTGCCATTTCAACCAAATTGTCGAAATATCGGTACGGGACATCCTTTTGATTGCGGGTGTGATATGAGATTTCGGGTGCCCACGGCTCCAACTTATCAACAATCGCCTGACCAATGCGACCAAGACCAAGAATGCCTATTTTTTGATTGTCCGCTGACCGCGTCAAAGGGGCATTACCTTCAACTTCCCACCGTCCGGACCGAACGTAATTATCGTCACGTATGAGTTCTCGATAACATGACAGCAACAGCAGAACGGCGGTGGTTGCGACTTCTTTGTTCAACACATTGGGCGTGTGCGTCACAACAATCCCACGCTCAGCCGCAGCATTAGCGTCGACGGCGTCGTAACCGACTCCATAGACGCTAATCATCTTCAGATTACTGAGTGAAATCATTAGGTCATGCGGAACGCCATCATGCCCGTTCGTTACGATATGCGTAATACTTTCCGCGTTGAAATCGTCCAATTGATGAATATTGAACACTGAAGACAGGCGTTCTCGCATCCGTTCAGTGATCCCTCCGATTTGCAACAAGTCAGTCATCTTGGCCGACCTTTTGCCGCTGAACACCAAGCCCATCGATACGAAGCTCCATGACGTCGCCCTTTTTCAGATAAACTGGTTCCGGTTTGATCCCCATTCCAACACCGGGCGGTGTTCCGGTTGAAATGACGTCACCGGGGTGCAGTGTAAAAAGTTGGCTTAGATGCTCAATGATCTCGGCAACGGAAAAGATCATCGTGGCGGTATTCCCGGTTTGCATGCGCTGACCGTTTACATCCAGTGACATACCAAGATTCTGGGGATCCGGCACCTCATCCCGGGTCACTAACCACGGGCCGGTAGGGCCATATGTGTCGCAGGATTTTCCTTTGGTCCATTGACCTGTCAGTTGCGTTTGAAAATGCCTTTCCGACACGTCGTTTACAATGCAATAGCCCGCAACATATTCGAGTGCGTCGGCCTTGGAAACATATTTGGCTGTCTTACCAATGACGACCCCCAGTTCGCATTCCCAGTCGGTATGTGTAGACCCCCGCGGCATAACAACATCGTCATAAGCACCAATGACAGCCGAGTTCGCCTTGAAAAAAAGTATCGGATGCTCGGGAATATCTGCGCCGGTTTCTGCAGCATGGTCCGAGTAGTTCAAACCGATGCAAAGAAATTTGCCGATGTCACCGACACACGGAGCGATACGAGGGTCACCCTCTACAATTGGCAGGTTGTTCGGATCCAATGACCGCAGGTTATCAAGCGTTCCGTCATCCAACATATCCCCCGTGATATCATTGATATGAGCGGACAGATCCCGCAATTGACCCTCAGAGTCGACCAGGGCTGGCTTTTCCGAGCCCTTGGCTCCGTAACGAACAAGTTTCATTTCTGTTCCTTTTAGTGGTTATCGCGTGGCATGAAGCCTCGCGCGATATCGCGGTAGTTTTCTGCACCCTTTAGCGTCATACCGCGATCCAACCGATCTACTTTTTCGCGGAATAATTCCTGCCAGGGGGATTGGTTGGGCGGGGTTGAATAACCACCCTTTGCCTCCAGATCGCGGGCGCGTTCATGCAGTTCTTCAAGCGAAACCAGCATATCTGCAGTGCCTTTGCCAAGATCGATGCGCAGTCGGTCACCATTTCGCACCAAGGCCAACCCACCACCCTCTGCAGCTTCGGGTGAGGCATTCAGGATAGACGGACTTCCTGATGTACCGGATTGCCGTCCATCACCGATGCAAGGAAGGGCTTCGATGCCCTGTTTCAACAAATATGCGGGCGGCCGCATGTTCACGACCTCTGCAGCACCAGGGTATCCTTTTGGTCCCGCTCCGCGCATAATCAGTATACAGTTTGCGTCGATGTTTTCTGCAGGATCATCGATCCGATGGTGAAAGTCCTCAGGCCCATCAAACACAACCGCCCTGCCCTCAAATGCATCAGGATCATCCGGGTTCGACAGGTAGGTCTCTCGAAATGCCTTTGAGATCACAGATGTTTTCATAATCGCACTCTCGAACAGGTTGCCTGAGAGATTGATGAACCCCGCCTGTTGCTTAACCGGGTTACTGACGGGCTTGATTACGTCGCTATTCTGAGACCGGCGTGCCGAGCAATTGTCGCCCATTGTCTTGCCGTTCACCGTTATCGCATCGGGATGCGGCAGCAATCCAGCATGAAGAAGCTCTCCGACAACGGCGGGTACACCTCCGGCCTGTTGGTAATCTTCGCCCAGATACTCACCCGCAGGCTGCATGTTAACCAACAGTGGAACGTCGTGGCCAAGTTTCTGCCAGTCATCGTTGGTCAACGGAACACCAAGATGCCGAGCGATTGCATTCAGGTGGATCGGCGCATTCGTCGATCCACCAATCGCAGAGTTGATAACAATCGCATTCTCAAAAGCCTGACGTGTCATCACATCGCTGGGGCGTAGATCCTCCCAGACCATGTCCACAATGCGTTTACCCGTTTCATAACTGATTTGACCGCGCTCTCTATACGGGGCTGGAATGGCTGCTGATCCGGGCAATTGCATACCCAAGGCCTCAGCAAGCGAATTCATGGTCGTTGCTGTTCCCATCGTATTGCAATAACCCACCGAAGGTGCTGCGGCGGCTGCGATTTCCATGAACTCATCGGTGTCGATTTCGTCAGCCGCAAGGTCTTCGCGCGCTTTCCAAATAACCGTTCCCGATCCGGCGCGCTCACCTTTCCACCAGCCGTTGAGCATGGGACCGACCGACAGGGCGATCGCTGGGATGTTGACGGTCGCAGCGGCCATAAGAAGCGCGGGCGTGGTCTTGTCGCAACCAATGTTCAGAACAACGCCGTCAATCGGATACCCGAATAGACTCTCAACCAAGGACAGATAAGCCAGGTTGCGGTCGAGTGACGCCGTTGGCCGTTTACCTGTCTCTTGTATCGGGTGGACCGGTATTTCGATGCACGTTCCCCCGGCGGCGATGATTCCATCGCGAACACGTTTGGACAATTCGATATGATGCCGATTACAGGGGCTCAAATCACTGCCGGTCTGAGCAATGCCAATGATCGGTTTGCCTGATTGCAGTTCCTCACGGGTCAATCCGTAATTCAGGTATCTTTCCAGATACAATGCCGTCATCTCAAGGTTCTCAGAATTCATGAACCACTTGCGAGATCGCAAATCGTTTTTTGATACTTTTGTCATTGGCCTGACCAACCCCCGTCAATTATGTGCGTGTGTCCTGTGGTGAATGCACTTTCATCGCTCGCCAGATAGACGACCAATGCAGCAATCTCTTCTGCTTTCGCTACACGCCCCATAGGCTGACGCGCCACAAATTGTGCAAGGGCCTCTTCTCTGCTGCCCAGTTGCTCGCCCAACGCATCTACGCGGTCACGCCAACTGGGACTGTCGACTGTTCCCGGACAAATGCAATTGCACCGGATTCCTTTTGTTATGAAGTCCACGGCCACCGATTTCGTCAGCCCGACAACAGCGGCTTTTGTCGTTCCATATACAAAACGATTTGGCGCACCGATTATGGAACCCAGCGCGGAAGACATATTGATTATCGAGCCTCCTCCGCGCTCTAGCATTCCCGGCAATACAGCCTTTGTCGTGCGCACCATTGAGCGCACATTAAGGTCCATGGCAAAATCCCACTCTTCATCGGTTGCATCCAGAATAGTTCCGTGATGCACGAACCCTGCGCAGTTGAACAAAACGTCCGGCTTCGCTCGCGCGACCCCATGATGAATGCTGTCATTATTCGTCACATCCATCTCGAAAATTTCGAGATTTTCGAGATTCTGACCGCGAATCAAATTTAGTTTTTTGGGGCTAATATCCGTCGCATAGACTTTTGCACCCTCTCTTGCCATTGCAATTGCGCTTGCAAGTCCGATCCCCTGTGCGGCGGCTGTGACCAGGACGCTTTTTCCCTTAAGTCTTTCTGACATATAAATATTCCGACCTCAAAAGTGGCGACTGGACAAGTGTTACGTCGTCCCACAGATCAACCGAGAAGCAAAGAAACCTTGGCGGATTTGCAACGACTTCTGGCATGTGGGCACAGAGCCGTTAGCGTATGACAGAGATTTTGGTTTGGCCATAACCATGCGTGGCGCACCTTCGGAAGGACAGTAGATGATGAGCAAGCAGTTCAAAGTGGCTCTGTTGGGAACCGGCCTGATGGGAGCTCCTATGGCGCGGAATATTTTGCGCGCCGAGTTTCCGCTCACTGTATGGAACCGCAGCTTGAAAAAGGCAAAACCGTTGACAGCAGAAGGCGCGACATTGGTGGAAACTGCCCCGCTGGCGGTTTCGGGTGCAGACGTAATAATAACCATGCTCTCGGATGGATACGCGACCGGCGCGCTACTTGCTGACGAGGCTTTCCGCGAGCAACTCAAACCGGGGATGATCTGGATTGATATGTCGAGCGCCAAACCCGAACACGCAAGAGAGCAATCCGCGCAGCTTTCCTCGATGGGGGTGCTGCATCTGGACGCCCCGGTTTCCGGTGGCACCAAAGGTGCCGAAGCTGGCACCCTTGCGATCATGGTCGGTGGCGATCAGGACGTTATGGAGCGCGTGCGACCGGTTCTGACAGCAATGGGCCGGCCTGTACATGTTGGCCCAAGTGGTTCTGGTCAATTGTGCAAATTGGCCAATCAAACAATTGTCGCTGTAACAATATCGGCTGTCGCCGAAGCGACTCTACTCGCTCAGCAAGGCGGTGCGGACCCCACCGCGTTGAGGGCCGCACTGAAGGGGGGCTTTGCGGATAGTATTATCTTGCAACAACATGGCGAACGCATGTCTGATGGAAATTTTACACCTGGGGGTTTGTCTAAGTTTCAACTAAAGGATTTGGACAACACGCTAGAGGAAGCGGGAAGCCTTGGCGTTGAGCTACCTAGCACCCGATCTGTGCGCGACCGTTTCGAATATCTGATAGACGAAATGGATGGGGCCGAACTGGATCATTCGGCTTTGTATCTAGAACTCAAAAAACGGAACGGAATGCTGTGACGCGGATCCTGATTATAGGCGGCGGAGGAATGCTGGGCCAGAAACTGGCCCATCGCGTGTCGACCCAAGAAACCTTTGGAGCCGATGCCCAAGTCTCACTGTTTGATCTCTCGTTCCAGCCCGACAGTGCGGCAGGTAATCAAATTGTGGGGAACTTGACTGCGTCAGGCATAGCTAAGTCTTTTGCTACGCAACGGCCAGACGTCATTTTTCATCTTGCAGCTATCGTTTCAGGCCAAGCTGAAACAGACTTTGCGTTGGGTTGGGATGTAAACCTTATGGCAACGTGGGCACTGCTGAATGCACTTAAGGATGAACACGAGGCATCAGGAAACGAGTACACACCTCGTCTGGTTTTTGCCTCGTCCATAGCAGTTTTCGGGTCACCATTCCCCGAAAAGATAAGCGATGAGTTCCTCTCGGCACCTTTGACAAGTTACGGAGCGCAGAAAGCGGCGGCTGAATTGATGATCACGGATTTCAGCAGGAAAGGATATATCGACGGTATTTCCTTGCGCTTGCCCACTTTGTGTGTGCGCCCGGGCAAAGCCAACGCTGCCGCTTCGTCCTTCTTTTCAGGTATAATCCGAGAGCCATTGAATGGGGATGAGGCTGTCTTGCCAGTTGCCGAAACCGTTCGCCACTGGCACGCCAGCCCCCGCGCCGCTGCGACTTTTTTGACCCACGCAGCAACAATGGACACGCAGCTTTTGAATGACAGACGCGCATTGAACATGCCTGGCGTAAGTTGCACCGTCGCCGAACAAATCGAAGCTCTGCGCAAAGTGGCCGGCCAAGAAGCGGTTGGCCTAATCAGGCAAGAACCCGACGAGACAATCGAACGAATAGTCAAGAATTGGCCGCGAGACTTTCAGACAGATCGCGCTCTGGAGTTGGGGTTCGAGGCGGAATCAAGCTTCGACGAAATCATTCGCGTGTATTTGGAAGACGATTTTCGGCTTTAGTCGCCCATCGTCTTTCCAGTTAGGTGGCGTTCCAGATGATCGTGAATTTTCTCTCGTGTTAACTGCTCATCCCCTGACAATGCTGCTTCAAGTATATCGGCATGGTGTCTTATGTTCTGAGAAATGAATTCAAAGTTCCGGTCTGCAACCATCAACTGCTGCCTGAACTGCGCGTAAACTCGGCTATGCATTTGTTTTAAAGTTTCCGAGCCACAGGCAGAAATAAGTGTTTGGTGAAACTCCTTTTCCGAGGCAAACCATATCTCGATAAGGCCGCTCGGGTCGTCTGTGGCGTGAATGCGTTTTTCGATATGGCTGAGTTTGTGATGTGCGGCCGTCAATCTTGCTTCCCAATCCACCCCGCCATTACGGATCGACATTGCGGTGCCTTCGGCCTCCAACAGAACACGGACGTGCGTCAATTCGATAAGCTTCTGCGGCGAACGCATTGGCACGCGGAAACCTTTTTGTTCCTGAAAGTCCACCAAACCAACAGCCGCCAAACGAAAAAGGACTTCACGAACGGCGCTCGCAGAACAGTCATACACTTTACGAAGTTCTTCAGCCCGCACCTTCGCTCCATGCTCGAATCCATTAGAGATCAGGCGCATCTTAAGATCTTGATAAATATCTATTTCGTCGTTCATTCCAGTATGCACCTTCAAGTTTTGTCCAAGTAGCGTCCTAACCTTATTTTCGAATTATCGCAAGAATCTCGAAATTTTTAGAAATTTCAATTTTTTCTTGTTGCATTCGATTCTTCGGCTTAACGTTTACCTGCGCGACAGCAAAGGAGGCGGCAAGATCTTCCACACCGCGCACGCTCAACGTCTGGGAGGACAATATGAAAATAGTCAAGACAGCGGCCCTGGCGGCCGTAGCCACGACAATGGCAGCCGGTTTCGCGATGGCTGAAACAACGAAGCTTAGAATTCAAACCCATTTTTCGCCCGAAACTCTGTCAGGCCAGATGGCTGCAAAATTCGTTGAAGACATTCAGGAAATGTCGAACGGCGAAATCGAAGTTGAAATGTTCTATTCCTCTTCGGTGGTCAAATCAGTTGAAACCTTCGATGCCGCAGCTACCGGAATTCTAGATTGCGACATGACGGGCGGCGGCTATCAGACCGGTAAAAACCCGGCCTTCCAGTTTGCGGGCGACCTGCTCGGCGGATATCAGAACCCATATCAGCAAATGGCTTGGCTTCTTCATGGCGGCGGAAGAGAAGCTGTAAATGATCTATACAACGGCTACGACATGGAATTCATCGGATGGTGGATTCCCGGGCCAGAGTCGTTGTCTTCGACCAAGCCGATTGCAAAAGTGGAAGACTTCAAAGATTGGAAGTTCCGCTCGCCTCCAGGCCTTGCAACCAAGGTGTTCGCGGAACTTGGCGCTTCTCCGATCGTGATGGACTTCAACGAAATCTTCACGGCTTTGGAAACCGGTATCATTGATGGTGCGGATGCTGCGAACCTGACGAACAACGTAGGCCTCGGTCTGTACGAGATCGCAGGTCACACAAACTATCCCGGTTTCCACTCGATGCCTGCAGATCACCTAGCTTGTCGCAAAGACGTCTGGGAAGCGATGCCCGCGCATCACAAGAAGATCATGGAAGTCGCAATGGATAGCCTGGCATTGCACAATGCCACAATCAATGAAGTGCAGAACGCTCAGACTGCAAAAGACCTGAAGGCAAAAGGCGTTCAGTTGTACGAATGGTCGCCTGAAGACCTGGCAGCGTATCGCGCGGCCGTTCAGGTCGGTTGGACAGAGTTCGCAACGACACCTGAAGCACAGGCGCTTTTGGAAAGCCACATCAACTTCCTGCGTGACCTGGGCGCAATGCAATAATCAGGCTTCGATCGAACTACGACACACGGAAAGGCCGCACTTGCGGCCTCTCCGGATCGGCGCCGGGATCCAGAACTTCATGAAAATCACCAGAATAATAAGTCATGTACTGCAGTACGACATGCCGGAAGTTCTGGGCTACTCGCAACAGTATTATGACAAGCGTACAACCCATCTGGTCGAGATTCAGACAGATGAAGGGGTAACCGGTTGGGGGGAGTGCTTTGGTCCCGGAAACGTAGCCATTGCGAACAAAACCATCGTGGAAAAGGTAATCCAACCAATGGTCCTTGGCATGGACCCTTTGGACAAAGACGTGATCTGGCACAAGGTGTACAATCTTTTGCGAGACCATGGCCAAAGCGGAATGCCAATACAGGCTTTGTCCGGGGTGGACATCGCACTTTGGGACATCTCCGGCAAAATCTCTGGCCTCCCCCTCCATAAGCTTGTCGGCGGGGCACATCGCGCAAGCATTCCTTGCTACGGCTACGGCATGATGCTCCGGGATGAACCGATTTCTAATCTTGCAAGCCGTTTTGAGGATGAAGCCGCAAAGATCAAGGCAATGGGATTTACCGCCACCAAAATGAAAACGGGCTTTGGCCCGAAGCCTGATGTGAAACTGTGCGAAGCAGTTAGACGCGGAGTTGGTGAGGACTTTCCTTTTATGGTTGATGCAAACCATGCCTATACGACTTCAGACGCGTTCTTTGTCGGTCGGGCGCTGGAAGAACTGGACGCATATTGGTTCGAAGAACCGGTCGCGCCAGAAGACATTGACGGATACCGCGAACTGCGCACTTCGCTTAAAGTAAACATCTCAGGCGGAGAGGCGGTCTTCAATCGCTGGGCATGGCGCAATCTTCTTGAAAACCGTGGCATCGATATCGCGCAGCCAGAGGTTTGTGCTTTGGGCGGTGTTTCAGAGTATCTCAGGGTACTGTCTCTATGCCACGCACATTTCACTCCGGTCGTAAATCACGTCTGGGGTAGCGCCATCGCCGTCGCAACTAATCTGCATTTACTAGCGGCCATGCCCGCAATTCCAGGCGGCTTGCATCCATGGGAGCCGATGCTGGAGTTCGACACAACGGACAACAAGTTTCGGGACGATCTGCTGACCGAACCGCTGGAAATTCAAAATCAGGTCAAGGCCAACAACGGCCGAGTCATGATACCGACTGGCCCCGGATTGGGTGTCGAGCCGGACCGAGACTTTATCGATCACTACAGGATCGAAGGATAAGGACGAGGGTTACGCGATGCACAAGAACTCAGGCGGACTAATTGAATGGCTCATACCGTTGGCCTTCGTCGCAACAGCCAGCTGGCTTGTTTGGCATCTTCCCGCATTCCTATTGGACTGGCTGCCTTACACCTCTGAATCCCTCAAAAGTCAGGTAACTGAAATATATCTGCGCAGCGACGTTACGCCCGAATTGTCTGGCGTATTCGGGGGGTATGTCGACATCATCGACATGGCCGCGCTCGTCCTTCTACCGTTTCTTGCAGTGATTGGTACCAAGACCGTGCGCCCGGCGACGATGGAGTTCGAAGGCTCGACGGTTATGGACCGTTTCGCCCTGTTCATAGGTCGAGTGACGATGATGATGATCGCAATCATGACTGTCGTGATGCTCTACGAAGTCTTCATGCGTTATATCCTGGAGAAGCCGACCGAGTGGGCGAACGAAATGACACTCTGGTTCGCCAGCTTTGTGTTTTTGATGTCTGGCTACTACGCCATGCAGCAACGCAGTCACATTCGAATATTCCTGCTGTACGATGCAGTTCCACGTTGGCTTCAGCGCGTTTTTGATACGGTTTCGACTATACTGATCGTGCTATTTGCCTTCTTTCTTGTCTACGGCAGCTACAAACAGGTGTTCGTCAATAAGCTCTACAAATGGGAGCTTTATGGCTCTGCCTTCAATCCTCCGATCCCGGCGACGTTGCAGCCGATGGTGCTGATCGTGATTACGCTGGTCGCAATGCAAGCAATTTTGAACTTGGTCGCGGATTGGAACAAAGAACCGGAAATCCACACAGATGAACCGGACGAAGACGAAATTGAAATGATCAAACGGGCGGTGGGACAAGACTGATGGACATTGGAACAATCTCACTCATCCTGATGGTCGCCCTGATTGTGCTTCTGGCGATCGGGATGCCCTTGGGTCTGGCCTCGGCTTCGCTTGCGGTTCTGGTTCTTGTGCTCAAGTTCGAACCGACACTGCTTTTAAACCCGTTTTCATTCGGCGACGGGATTCTCACCGGTCGGCCAGGGACTGGGCCGCTCTATATCCTGGCGCAGAAGATATACGGGCTCTTAACGGACTACGTGCTCATATCCGTGCCATTGTTTATCTTCATGGCGTCGCTGCTAGAGAGGTCCGGGATCGCGCGCGACATGTATTCGTCGCTGAATGTCTGGCTGTCCAGAACACGCGGCGGCATCGCGATCGTGACCTCGATCATGGCGGTGATCATGGCTGCCATGTCCGGCATCATCGGCGGTGAGGTTGTCCTGCTGGGCCTTATCGCCCTGCCCCAGATGCTGCGCCTGGGCTACGATCAGAATCTCGCGATCGGCGTCATCTGCGCCTCAGGGTCTCTGGGCACCATGATCCCTCCTTCGATCGTTCTGATCATCTATGGGCTGATCACCGAAACCTCGATCAAGTCGCTGTTCACCGCGTCTTTCATTCCCGGCTTCATGCTGGCCTCGATGATCATCCTGTACATCATCATCCGCACGCGGTTGAATCCTCATCACGCTCCGCTGCCGGAACCGGACCCGAACGACCCCGAACCAGCCGAGAAACGCAAACTGTTTGGTGCCTTCATGAGCATCGTCGTCGCCGGATTTTCCACCGTTCTGTTTATCCGAGCCGCGTTTTTCGAGCTCTCAGGCTCAAACGCTGCCAGCCAGGGCGAACCAGCGCGATTGGGGACAGCTGACTACCTGCCCTGGTTTGCCGGCATCACGATCGTCGCCCTTCTGCTGATTTTCTTCGTCTTTGGCAGACAACGCTCAAAAATCGGTTGGGAAATGGGCAAGGGTCTCGTCGCGCCGCTGGTTGTAATCGGCGTCGTGCTCGGCTCGATCTATGGCGGGATCACAGGTATCACCGAGGCTGCTGGTATGGGCGCCTTCGCAGTCCTGATCATCGCCATCCTGCGGGGCGAAGGATCGTTCGAGCTGGTTTGGGACAGCTTGATGCGGACACTAAAATCCACAGGCACCATCATCTGGGTTACGATCGGGGCCGCCGCGCTGGCGGGTGCCTACACCATTGCTGGAGGGCCCCAATACGTGGCCGACCTGATCGTCGGCCAGGAGCTGCCAACCATGTTGGTCATTCTGGTAATGATGCTGATCTTGCTGTTCATGGGCGCATTCATGGATTGGGTCGGCATCGTACTGTTGATCATTCCGGTCTTTCTGCCGATCGTCCTGCGCCTTCCTATCGAGGAAATCGGAGTCTTTGGCCAGTTGGAGCCGAGTCATGTCGCCATCTGGTTCGGCGTCGTGTTCTGTATGAACATGCAGGTCAGCTTCCTCTCGCCCCCTTTCGGCCCGGCCGCGTTCTACCTGAAGTCAGTGGCTCCGCCGCATATCAGCCTGACGGATATCTTCCGCGGCTTCCTGCCATTCATCGGGATCCAGTTGCTGGCGCTTTCCGTTCTTCTGATCTGGCCGGGTATCATCGCGCTGCTGTTGTGAGGTTGCACCCATGCTGACACAAGATGCGATTGGCAAGTTCCAGACCGATGGATACCTCGTGGTTGAGGATGTAATTCCCCGCGATGTCCTGGGTCGGGTGCAAGCGGAATACTCGGATGTCCTGAACCGGCTCTATGACTGTTGGTACAAAAAAGGACTGGTCAAGGACGAGCCGTCCGGAATGACCTTCTGGGACAAACTTCTGTCCGCCTATCAGGCCGGATGCGACTATTTCCAGCCGCTGGACATCTCGCTGCCCGGCGATCGGATCATGGCGGACACACCGTTCCATATTGGGCCCGCAGTGTTCGACTTGCTGACGGCCCGTCCCATGCTTGACATCGTCGAGCAGCTGATCGGGCCAGAGTTGGTGAGCAATCCAATCCAGCACGTTCGGCTGAAGCCCCCTGCCCTGAAGCTGTCCAAGGACGAGGTGCGCGCGCACATCACCGCAACGGACTGGCATCAGGACCGAGCGGTTGCGCTGGAGGATGCTGATCAGACCGACATGGTCACGGTGTGGATTGCCGTCAACGATGCAACGGTTGAAAACGGCTGCCTGCAAGTGCTGCCAATGGCACAAGACCAATCTATCCTGCCACATTGTGCCCGGACGCAGACAGGCATTGCCGACGGGTTCATTGATGAAGGCCGCGCCGTGCCCCTTCCTGTCAAGGCCGGCGGGATCATCCTGTTTCACCCTTTGACACCACACGCTTCGCTGATCAATAAAACGGACCGGTTCCGCTGGTCGTTCGACATCCGCTTTAGCGCGGCAGGTCAGCCGACCGGTCGAGATCATTTCCCCAGCTTCATCGCGAGGTCCAGTTCGCGCCCCGAAACCGAGCTGCGAGATTGGCGCGTCTGCAAGTCCAATTGGGAGGCGGCGCGAGCAAGACTGTCCGGCAAGCCGCATATAGATATTCACCGGTGGACATCGGACTCACCGTTCTGCGCCTAGCTGCTGCCGCCAGGAAAGCTGATTATGACTTTTGTACGTTTAGATCGAACGGATAGCGTGGTGGTTGCAACTCGGCACCTGGAGGCCGGCAGTATGGTCGAGGATGTCACGACCAATGCGCGCATACCCTCGGGGCACAAGGTCGCCACGCGGAATCTTGCACTCGGCGATCCGGTCAGAAAGTACGCCCAGATCATCGGTTACGCCACCCGACCGATCGAACCCGGCGACCATGTACACACCCACAATGTCGAGTTCCGGAACACCAGCGTAGACTACGAGTTTGCGACGGATCACAGGCCCACCAAACCTGCCACCTCGGTCGATACATTCATGGGCTACCACCGGGACAGCGGTCGGGTCGGCACGCGCAATTACATCGCGGTTCTGACCACAGTGAACTGTTCGGCGACTGCCGCCCGCATGATCGCCAATCACTTCACGCCGGACAAGCTGGCCAAGTTTCCGAACATCGACGGCGTGGTGGCCTTTGTCCATGGAACAGGCTGCGGAATGGCCGATTCCGGCGACGGTTTCGAAGCCCTTCAACGGGTCATGTGGGGGTTTGCAAAACACCCCAACCACGCTGCCGTTCTGATGGTCGGTCTGGGCTGCGAGATGAACCAGATCGACTGGCTGCTGGACGCGTATGGGCTGAAGCAAAGTCCCACCTTCCAAACGATGAACATCCAGAACGTCGCCGGATTGCGTCGGACCGTGGAAATGGGCATCACCAAGATCAACCAGATGCTTCCCATTGCCAATGAGGCGAGGCGCAGCGAAGCCCCGGCGTCCGAACTGATGGTTGCGCTGCAATGCGGTGGCTCGGACGCTTGGTCCGGCGTGACCGCGAACCCGGCGCTCGGACATGCCTGCGACCTGTTGGTTGCGCAAGGCGGCACAGGTGTCCTTGCGGAAACACCCGAAATTTACGGAGCCGAACACCTTTTGACCCGCCGCGCCCTTAGTCGCACAACTGGGGAAAAACTGATCGGACTGATCGATTGGTGGCAGGACTACACCGCTCGCAATCACGGTTCGATGGACAACAACCCAAGCCCCGGCAACAAGCAAGGGGGTCTGACGACCATCCTAGAGAAGTCGCTGGGGGCAGCGGCGAAGGGCGGCACCACCCCTTTGACCGGTGTATTCAAATACGCCGAACCCATCACCGCCAAAGGCTTCACCTTCATGGACAGCCCCGGATATGACCCGGCCTCGGTGACCGGGCAGATCGCGGCTGGGTGCAACCTTGTGTGCTTCACCACGGGACGCGGCTCTGCATTTGGGTCCAAACCGGCACCCACGCTGAAAATCGCTACCAACTCTGAATTGGCAGCACGCATGCCCGAGGACATGGACGTGGATGCGGGCGACATTCTGACCAAAGGCGCCAGCGTCGAAGAAAAAGGACAGGAAATATACCGACGGCTGCTCCAAGTCGCCTCTGGCGCGCGGACCAAGTCCGAGGCGCAGGGCTTGGGTGACTACGAATTTGTTCCCTGGCAAATCGGAGCGGTGATGTGAAACGGATCCTTGTAGCCGGCGGCGGATTAATCGGTATCCGCCACGTCCGCGCCGTGATTGAGCATCCCGGTTGCCAGTTGGTCGGGTTGGCCGATCCAGATGGCTCGATCCAGATCGACGCGCCGCGTTTTGCTAGTATGGACGAGGTGCAGGGCCCAGTGGATGGCGTCATCATCGCCACTCCGACCCGCCTGCATGCCGAACATGGCATTCTGGCCGCATCCCGCGGTTGGCACATGCTGATCGAAAAGCCGGTTGCCGCGTCGGTCGATGATGCCCTGCGCCTGAAGACGGCCGTTCGCCAGGCCAATGTCCGCAGCCTTGTAGGCCACCATCGGCGGTATCATACAATCTTGCAACACCTGAAGGAGGTGATCGCGCAAGGTACGATCGGACAAGTCATCAATGTCTCGTTGCTGTGGGCCATGCGCAAACCCGACAGCTATTTTGAACAGAACTGGCGGACTTCCGATGGCAGCCCAGTCATGATCAATCTGGTGCATGATATCGATGTCCTGCGCTTTGTGATCGGAGAAATCTCGGATGTCGTCGCCCTGCCCGGAGCGCCCATCCGCGGATCGGATAGGATAGAAAGCGGGGCTGTCGCGATCGCATTCGAAAACGGCGCGACGGGCACTATCAGCTTTGCCGATACCGCACCCAGCCCCTGGGGGTTTGAGGCCGGAACCGGCGAGAACCCGAACATCGGCACGACCCATCAGGACATGATCTGGATCACGGGAACCAGTGGCGCTGTGAGTTTTCCCTCCATGACCCTGTGGCGCGGACAGGATTGGGGCACTGCGGCCCAAAAAGACCAACTTACACGACCGGAACAACAACGCGCACCGCTAGAGGTGCAGCTGGATCACTTCCTTGACGTGATCGATGGCGCTCCTCCACTGATTGACGTCGAGGAAGCAGCCCGAACGCTCGAGGTCACATCACGGATTGAACAGGGGCTAAAGGCGCGAACGACCCGAGCGCGGGCGCCGGCCTGATGGACATGCGGCCCGGTCAAATGCCGGACCACCCAAAAACCAATGATTATCCACCGGGCAATATGAGCATTAAAAAAGCAAAGCCGCCCGCAACAAACACAAGAATAAGAACCAGACACATTCACGGAAAGGGAAACCAATGAGCAAACCATCAATCGGGTTTATCGGCTTGGGACTAATGGGCGGAGCCATGGTGAGCCGACTGTTGGACCAAGGGTATTCGGTCGCTGTATTGGGAAACCGCGACCGCACGTACCTGGACGCCGCGATTGACCGAGGCGCCCGCGAGATGCAAAACGCCCAAGAACTGGCTCAGGCCAGCGACATCGTGATGCTGTGCATGGGCACCTCCGAACAGGTCGAGAGCCGAATGCACGGTGCAGATGGAGTGATTGCGGGATTGAAGTCCGGCGCGATTGTCATCGACTTTGGCACCTCGCTTCCTGGCAGCACACGCGCCTTGGCCGAGGAGGTTGCCGCAGCCGACGGAAGCTATCTTGATGCACCGCTTGGCCGGACACCTTCACACGCGCTAGAAGGCAAGCTCAACATTATGACGTCTGGCGACAAGGCTGCCTTTGACAAGGCCGAGCCGACACTGAAAGATTTGGGCGAAAACGTTTTTTACCTTGGCCCCGTTGGGTCCGGGCACACGATCAAGCTGATCAACAACTTCTTCGGAATGACCGTTGCGAACGCGATGGCCGAAGCCTTTGCCATGGCTGACATCACCGGTGTTGACCGCAAGCAGCTGTATGATGTGATGGCCGCAGGGCCGCTGCATTCCGGAATGATGGATTTCGTCAAAGCCTATGGCGTTGAGAGCGACCCAAATCAGCTGGCCTTTGCCATCAAGAACGCGGCAAAAGACCTCGGGTATTATGACCGAATGGCGCGCGAGGCAGGCGTTACCAGCGTGATGTCGCAGGGCGCGCTTTCGGCGCTGAATGACGCCCGCGACCACGGTCAGGCGGATGACATGGTAAGCCAGATGGTTGACTACTACGTCAAGCGTTTCAACACCTGATCGATGGCCGTCTCCGCCAACCCCACCGCTGACCTGCCGCGCCTTGGCATTGTGCTGATGTTGATGGCGTGGCTGTTCTTTTCGTTGGTTGACCTTGGGGCCAAGTGGTTGGCGTTGGCCGGAGTGCCGGCATTTCAGTTGGCGTTCATGCGCTATGCGGGGCACTTCGTGATCTCAGTGGGCGTGATCGCCAAGGGCGGGATAGAGGCCGGTCGGTTCAAGACTGACCATCCATGGCAGGTGATAAGCCGGGCCTTGCTGCTGATCTCGGCGACCGTTTTCAATTTTTATGCCCTACGGTTTTTGCCACTGACCGTTGTGTCGGCAATCATGTTCTCAAGCCCGGTCATCGTGTGCTTTCTGTCCGTCTTTGTATTGAAAGAAAGCGTGGGCCCATGGCGTTGGGCGGCTATCATCCTGGGCTTTCTGGGGGTGTTGGTTGTCGTACGGCCGTTTGGTTCGGCCTTTCATCCGACCATGCTGCTGATCGTATATAATGCCACCGCTTTGGCCTTGTACTCGATCATGACGCGCAGGCTGTCCGGGGTTGTTGCCGTTGACACTATGCAATTCTACCTCGGGCTTACCGGTACGGTGGTCCTGTTGCCGTTCGCCATCTGGTTTTGGGTCCAGCCAGAAAACACGTGGAGCCTGATTGTACTGATCGGCCTTGGTGTGTTTGGCTGGTGCGGGCATCAGCTGCTGACGAACGCGCATCGGTTTGGAACGGCGAACCAGTTGATGCCATTCACCTATTCGTTCCTAATCTACGTGGCAATCTGGGGTTATCTGTTCTTTGACACAGTACCGGACGCATTCACGTTGGCGGGGGCTGCGCTGATCATGGCTGCCGGTCTCATCATCTGGAAAAGAGAAAAGAAATGACGCGAATTGCCTGCATCGGCGAAGCAATGATCGAATTGTCCATGCTGGAAACCGGCGCAAAGGTGGGCGTCGCGGGGGATACGCTGAACACGGCCATCTACATGCACCGTGCCGCGCCTGACCTGCAGGTGGAGTATGTGACATGTCTAGGCGACGATCCGTTCTCAAGGCGTATCGTGGATTTCATCGCCAGTCATGGCATCGGAACATCCGGCATCCGTATCATTCCGGACGCCTCTCCGGGACTATACGCGATCACGACATCTGCGGACGGTGAACGCAGCTTTACCTATTGGCGCAGCGAGGCGGCCGCCCGTCAGCTTTTTGCGGATCACGACTTCAGCCCGCTCAACGGTTACGACGTGCTGTACTTGTCAGGGATTTCCGTGGCCATTCTTCCGCATGCAGTCAGGCTTGCGCTTCTGGACTGGCTCGAAGGCTCTTCCGTCCGGTTGGTATATGACAGCAACTTTCGTCCGCGTCTTTGGGACAGCGTCCAACACGCTCGGCAGATTAACCAACGGCTTTGGCAACGTGCAGACATTGCCCTGCCGTCCATTGACGACGAGATGGCATTGTTCGGGGAAGGCGCGGACCAGGTGGCTGCACGCTTTGCCGATCATCACGGTGTTGGTGCGTTGAAACGCGGAGAGAATGGCCCTTTGTCCATCGGTCAGAACACTGACCAAACCTATGAACCTGCCAAAAACGTGCTGGATACGACAGCGGCGGGCGACAGTTTCAACGGTGGGTACCTCGCGGCCTTGCTGATGGGGAAATCACAGGCCGACGCCCTGATGGCTGGACACAATTTGGCTTCCACCGTTGTTCAGTTCCGCGGCGCGATCATTCCCGGATAAGTGGCGCGAGATCCTCAGCGCCAACGAGACCCAAAAGCAGCGCTACCGGGTCCGGCTGCTTGACGGCCTTGGCAATTTCCGACGCGCAAGGATCGTTCAGCGCCCTGCCCTTTGCGATCTCGGACATGCAAAAAGAGATCCAGGCCCGCATCCCTGCAATCACCGCCTGAGAGCCGGTCTCACGGAGTGTGGGAACAAACCGATACGGCAGCTTCTGGCTGCCATCCATCGCGATTTGGTCCAGACGATGCGCCAGCTCGGGGTTTTCAAAGCGGCGCAACAAAGCCTCGGCATAATCCGGAACCTGTGCTTGCAGTGCAGCGGGCAGCGTAGCGCCCGCATCCTTCATCAACTCAGAAACCAGCGGGCGCAAAACCGGGTCTTGAACCGCTTCGTGGACGTAGGTCAGGCCCCGCTCCAACCCGGCATAAGCCAACAGGGAATGGGCACCGTTCAGCATGCGCAGCTTTCGCATCTCGTGCGGGGCTACGTCATCGACCAGTTGCACTCCCGGCCAATCCGGGTGTGGACCGGAGAAACTGTCTTCGATCACCCACTCCGAGAACGCCTCGGTCGGAACAGCCATAGGATCGCCGCTGATTGCGCGAACGGCGTCCGTAGTAGCCGGGGTGATCCGGTCGACCATCGCGTTGGGAAAGCGAACAGAGTCCCAATTCACGTCCAGACCGGCTGCTTCCGCAAAATCGGCAACTGCCGTTTCGAGCGTCTTGCCGTTTTCCATGCGATTGTCACAACTTAGTACCGTTACTGGCTTGCGCCGTTCCGCAAGGCCATAAGCTAAAAACCCGATCAGCGTCGCAGGCCCTTGCCCTGCCAGATCGGCGGCAATCGCTGGATCCTGAAGGTTCAGCTTGCCCGCGGCGTCCAAGTGATAACCTTTCTCGGTAACGGTTGCCGAAATGATCTCGGCATCCGCCATCACATCGAATATCTCTGCGCGATCCTTGGGCGCGACCAGAACGTCACGCAGAGCTTTGATGCGCCGGACTCCCTGCCCCTGTACGCACAAATCGTACTCGAAACCCTGTCGGGCCAATCCATCCCGAACCGAGGATGAACGCAGGCTGACGCCGACAACGTCCCATCCGCCCGCTTGATCGGTGTAGTCCAGCAAATGCGCCCGGGCGAAGTTTCCAAGACCGAAGTGAAGAATTGTACCCATCTAGCTTTGCAACCCGTAAACCTGTTTCGCCAGATCGACCGCCAGCAATCTCGCCAGATGCTCGGCACTGTCCCGACCGAAATAGCCGCGCGCAACCTGCTCCGCCAGATGAAACGCCACACCCCGTCGCCACAGGTCGTGACGTGCAGGAATGGACAGAAAAGCCCGCGTGTCGTCATTGAATCCGGCCAGATTGTAATATCCGGCCGTTTCAACGACCTGATCGAAATACCGCGCAATCCCGGCTGGGCTGTCGTGGAACCACCAAGGCGGCCCGATCCTAAGGCACGGCCAATGTCCCGCCATCGGGGCCAATTCACGGGCATAGGTGCTTTCGTCCAATGTGAAAAGTATGATGCGCAGTTCTGCCGAGTTACCGACCCGGTTCAATAGCGCCTCAAGGCCCGTGGCCCAATCCATCGCGATTGGAATGTCGGCCCCCTTGTCCCGTCCGAAGTCCCGCAGTACCGCATGGTTCGTGTTGCGCTTGCTGCCAGCATGTATCTGCATTGTCAGGCCATCATCGACAGACATCTGCGCCATTTCGATCAGCATATGCCCATAGAACCGGCGAGCATCCTGTTCGGTACCTTCCCGCCGTCTCAGCCGCTGGTACAGCGCTTCCGGGTCGTCCAGCCACTCGGTCTTTACGCGTTCGATACCGTGGTCGGTGGCAGTACATCCCAGCTGGATGAAATAAGCCCGCCGCATTCGCAGCGCGTTGAGGTAGCCATCATAGCTGTCCAGATCGCAGCCTGTCAGCTCGGCCAACTTGTTCAGGTTCTGTACGAACTCCGGGTCCGCCCCATCCAAAACCCCGTCTGGGCGGAACGTCGGAACAACCCGCCCGCCCCAACCGCTTGCACGGATCTCTTGATGCTCCACGAGGCCATCGAGAGCGGAATCCGTGGTGGCCAGAACCTCGATCCCAAACCTGTCGAACAAAGCCCTCGGACGAAATTCGGGTCGCGCCAGCTTTTCTGAGATTTTATCATAAATCAGGTCAGCCGTGCGCAAAGACAACTCTTCAGACACGCCCAGCGTTTCGTGCAGCACGTAGCTCATCCAGATCCGGGATGGCGTTCCCAGAAACAGATGCCAGTGTTTGGCAAAGGTGCGAAAAACGGCGCGAGGATCCTTCTTTCGCCCCTCTTCCCCAACGCCAAGTTCGGACAAGGGAATGCCCTGCGAATAGAGCATACGGAACACGTAATGGTCGGGAACCACAAGCAGCTCTGCCGGGTTGGGAAACGGCTCATCGGTTGCAAACCACCCCGGATCGCAGTGACCATGCGGAGACACGATTGGCAGGTCCTTGATGCCCAAGTACAGGTTTTCTGCCATGCCATTCAAATTGCCAGTCAATTCTGCCTCCGATACTGCTGCCCGCAATTGTTAACACAGTTTTTAATGGTTGCATCTTTCCCGTTCGAACCCGCAGACTGACCGAGTGATCCGGGGGAATGAATGAATATTGCGCTGATTGGTTTGGGGATGGTTTCGGGCACGCATGTCGCTGCCATTCAAGCATCGGATCAAGGCCTCAGTCTTGCCGGCGTCCTCGGGCGCAACTCTGAAAAAGCAGCTGAGTTCGCGCGGCGATACGGCACCCGCGCATTCGGCTCGATCGAGGAAATCGCAGACGACCCAAACGTCGACTTTGCGATCATCGCAACACCGCCCGATCAGCGCTCAGAGTTGGTTCGGGTTCTTTCGAGCGCTTCGAAACCGATCCTGATGGAAAAGCCCATCGAGAGAACGCTGGGCGCCGCGACAGCCATCGTCGAGCAGTGCGAGGTATCCGGTGTGCCGCTGGGCATAATCTTTCAGCACCGCGCCCGCGCCGCCTCGCAGGCGCTGAAATCAGCCATTGAACAGGGTGAGCTGGGCGCGATCGCCACGGTGGAGATCCGTGTCCCCTGGTGGCGCGATCAGAGCTACTATGACGAGCCGGGTCGCGGCACTTATGCGCGCGACGGAGGCGGTGTCATGATCTCGCAGGCAATCCACACGCTTGATCTTGCGATGTGGCTGCTGGGGCCGATCTCGGACATTCAAGCCGTGATGAGAAAAACTCCGTTACACGATCTCGAAGCTGAGGATTGGGCAGGTGCAGTCTTTGAAACGGATAGAGGCGCCGTGGGCACTATGATGGCGACTACTGCCGAATATCCCGGGGCCGCTGAGTCCATTACCATCCAAGGCACACGCGCCAAAGCGCATCTGGAGTCAGGTGTCCTGACCTTAACGACTTTCGATGGTCATAAATCCACGGTTGGCGAAACGTCCGCCACAGGCGGAGGGGCCGATCCCATGGCGTTCACCCATGCTTGGCATCAGGCGGTCATCGAGGATTTTGCCAAGGCTGTTGCCGATGGCACGCTGCCCATGGCCACCGGACGCAGTGCCCTTTTGACCCACGCCGTCATAGACGCGATGCAGATCGCCAATCGAACCGGCCAGAAAACACGAGTCATCTCATGAGCCTGACCTGCGTCGCCCTTGGCCTGGACCACCGCCATATCTATGGCATGACGGAAAACATGCGTAAAATCGGCGTGGACTGCGTTGGCTACTGGACACAAGGCGATCCGGAAACGCTACCGGGCTACGTCAAAAGGTTTCCCGATATTCCGCGGCTGGCCCGACTGGAAGACGCCCTAACCTGTGGGGCGGATCTGGCGCTGATTTCGGCAATACCGGCAGATAGGGCCGCGTTGACGATCCGCGCCATGCAAAACGGCATGGATGTCATGAGCGACAAGCCGGGCTGCACGACGTTCGAGCAACTCGACCAGATCAAGCGAGCGGTCGCCGACACCGGTCGAATCTGGTCGCTGAATTTTTCCGAACGATTTGAAACGCCCGTCAGCACCCGGGCGACCGAGTTGGTCGAGTCCGGTGCCATCGGGCGCGTGATCCAGACGATTGGGCTTGGCCCGCACCGATTGAACCGGGCAACCCGGCCGGATTGGTTTTTTCAGCGTGACCGCTATGGCGGCATTCTGACCGACATCGCTTCGCATCAAATCGATCAGTTCTTGCATTACACAGGTTCGAAAACCGCAGAAATCACGAACGCTTATGTGGCGAACTACGCAAACCCCAAAGATCCCGGGTTGCAGGATTTCGGAGAGCTCAATCTACGAAGCGAGAATGGCACCGGGTACATCCGGGTTGACTGGTTCACGCCGGATGCCTTGCCAAACTGGGGGGATGGTCGTCTGACGATCCTCGGAACCGAAGGATATATCGAGTTGCGGAAATACGTCGATGTGGGTGGCGCCTCAGGGACAGACCATCTGATCCTCGTCAATGGTGAAACCTGCCAAAAGATCGACGCAGCCGACGCCGGCCTTCCCTACTTCGCGCGCCTGGCCGATGACATCCGCAACCGGACCGAAACCGCGATGACACAGACCCACTGCTTTACGGTCATGGAACTGGCACTGCACGCGCAGGAAGTGGCGGAACGCAGATGATCAACGTTGCGATCCTTGGCGCAGGTATCGGTGCTCAACATCTGGACGCTCTGGAACGGCTTGACCGCACCTTCCGCGTAGCTGCCGTGGTCGACCAGAATACGGACCGGATCGAACAGATACGGCAGAACTCGGATTTTCGAGCACTAACCAACATTCAGGACGCTCTGGATGATCCGGCGATTGATGTCATCGACATCTGCCTGCCGCCGCATCTGCATGTACCAACCACGCTTGCGGCACTGGCCGCAGGAAAACACGTTGTCTGCGAAAAGCCTCTTGCGACCTCGATGCAAGATGTGGATCGGATCACGGCAGCCACACGCAGCGCGGGCAAGCAGGTGTTTCCGGTGTTTCAATACCGGTGGGGGCCGTCACTGGCCCAGCTGCGCCACCTGCAACGCGCAGGCCTAACCGGAGCGGTCCAAACTGCCGCGCTTGAGACCCATTGGTCCCGAGGGGCAGACTATTACGCAGTGCCGTGGCGGGGAACATGGGCTGGTGAACGCGGCGGCGCAGTGCTGGGCCATGCCATTCACAACCATGATCTGCTGACTCATATTGCGGGTGATATCGCCTGGGTGTCTGCAATGGCCACAACGCGGGTCAACCCGATCGAGACCGAAGACTGCGCCGCGATCTGTTTTGGCATGACTTCCGGCGCTTTGTGCACAAGCAATATCACCTTGGGCGCCGCCACGGACGAAACCCGCCTGCGGCTCGTCTTTGAAAAGGTGACCGCCACCTCTGGCACCGAACCCTATGCCCCAGGTCAAACGCCCTGGACATTCGTCGCGCGGGACCCTGTGAATCAAGCCGCTATCGACGAGGCCCTTGCAGCCGCCACTGACGAGCCAATAGGTTTCGAAGGGTTCTTTACCGAAGTCGGCAGGGCGCTGCGGTCCGAGGCAAATTCGGCCGTTACGCTGCAGGACGGCGCAGCGTCCATCGGCCTTGTGACGGCGATTTATCACGCGGCGCGCACGGGGCAGCGCGTTGCCCTTCCCATCAGGCCCGATCACCCGCTGTATGAAGGATGGCTGCCATGAAACAATGCTGGCGTTGGTTCGGACCCGAAGATCCGATCGCCTTGGCCGCTCTCCATCAAGTCGGGGTTCAGGGCATCGTCACCGCGCTGCATGACATCCCGCCGGGACAGCCCTGGGACGAACCAAGCATCGCCGATCGGCAGGCAGTTCTGGCTACTGCCGGGTACAGTTGGGACGTTGTCGAAAGCCTGCCCGTCTCCGAGGCGATCAAAACACAGTCCGCAGACATGGCTGAACATCTGCAGGCGTATAAGTCCAGCCTCAGGGCCCTGTCCGCCCGTGGCATCAAAGTCGTTTGCTACAACTTCATGCCAATCCTGGATTGGACGCGCACCGCCCTTCGCGCCCCGCAGCCGCACGGCGGAACGGCCATGCTGTTCGACCTGACCGATTTTGCTGTTTTCGACATACATATTCTCAAGCGGCCGGGCGCGTCCGAAGACTATTCCAGCGACGTCCAGCAAACGGCCAAGGATCGCTTCTTGCGCATGTCGGATAAATCCATGGCCCAATTGCAGCATAATGTCACTGCGGGGTTGCCCGGCGCCAACGATCAGTGGAGCGTGCAGGACGTGCGCGCTTTGTTGCGAAACTATGCTCATATAGACCGTGACCAGCTTCGCGCAAACCTGATCGACTTCCTGTCAGAAGTCGCACCAGTCGCCCAAGAACTGGATCTACGCTTGTGCTGTCATCCAGATGATCCGCCGTTCTCGTTGCTTGGTCTGCCGCGGATCATGTCCAGCACCGATGACTACGGCGCCGTTCTGGATGCGGTTGATTTGTTGGCGAACGGCGCAACGTTGTGTACCGGATCGCTGGGAGTGTCTCCCGAATTTGATGGGCCGGACTTCGTGCGCAGGCATGGCGACCGAATTCACTTTGTCCATCTGCGGAATACCCAACGCATCGCCGGGTCAGACAGCCAGAAGCCGGACTTCTTTGAGGCCCCGCATCTGGAGGGCGACACCGACATGGTCGGCACCATTCGCGAACTAATGAACGAACAGCGCCGCCGCAAATCCCAAGGGCGTTGCGACTGGCAAATTCCGATGCGACCCGACCACGGACAAGAACTGCTGAGCGATCTGGGTGGACACAGTACTCCCGGCTATCCGTTGATCGGGCGTATGCGCGGGCTTGCGGAACTGCGCGGCATCATGGCGGCGTTCTCCTAACGCGTCGGATCAGGCGGTTTCTTTTCGCCCGCAACACTTCTATGCTTGCCTGAGCGCCGCATTCTTCGTTTAATTGCTATACGTAAACGGGCAGCGGGGTGTCTTCCGGACTCGCCCGACGTCTGTTCAAGACGCGTGAAACTCCCGCGAAAACCGATGCGATTGGGCATCATTTTTCGAAACGTCTGCCATACGGCAATGGCGAAATATCGGGAGGAGTCTAAATGAAAACTGCAGGCGTAATAGGTCTTGGCGACATGGGCAGCGGCCTTGCCAAGAACCTGATCAAGAATGGCTTTGAAACATCAGGTTTCGACCTGAGCGAGACGCGCATGACGGCATTTGCTGACATGGGCGGCCAGCCCAAGGACAGCGTGGGACAGGTCGGTCGACACGCCGCCAGTGTGTTTGTCATGGTAATGAACGGAGATCAGGCCCGCGATGTCATTCTGGGTGAAAACGGGCTGGTTGCGAACATGGCCAAAGGCGGGACGGTCATCCTGTCGGCGACCATTACCCCGGCCGAAGCCCGCGCCATCGGGCAGGATATGGAAGGCTCAGGCATACATCTGATCGACACGCCGGTCTCAGGTGGGTTTCCCGGCGCGCAGAACGGCACATTGACGATGATGGCTGCCGGTGCTGCGGATGTGCTGGACCGAAACGCCGAAGTCATGCAGGCAGTGTCTGCAACAATTCATCGAGTCGGAGAAAACGCTGGCGACGGGCAAACCGTGAAAGCCTGTCTGCAATCCCTGATCGGATCGATCTTTTCCGCCACATTCGAGGCTGCGGCCCTGGCGGCCAAAGCCGGTGTCAGCGGTCAGGCATTGCTTGATGTGTTCTCCTCATCCAGCGCGGGGTGCGGCGTCGTGAATTCCGCCCTTGAAAACATCATTGATCGCAAGTTCGAGGCCACCGGCAGCCATATCGCAACCATGCACAAGGACCTGACGATCTCGCTGGCACTGGCCGGTGCGTTGGGCGTTCCAATGCACACAGCATCATCCGCAATGCAGATCTTTCACGCAGGAAAAACTAAATACCCGAATGGCGACAACTGGGTGTGTACTCGCGTCATCGAAGAGATCGTTGGCGCAGAATTGCATCGCTGAGGGGACTGGACATGAAATTAGGTGTGATTTGCGACGGCATTTCCCGCGATCTGCGGCATGCCGTGGACGTGATGGACGAGTTCGGCCTGGACTATGCAGAGCTTCAATTCGTTGGCGATGCGGAGGTCGGGGATCATTCCCCGCAGCAAATTGCCGAGATCGACGCGCTTTTGCGCGACCGGGGCAAGCCTGTGTCATGTCTGTCGCGCCATATCTTTGCGGGGATGACAGCTGCCAATAGGCCCGGCGACGACCTCCACACTCGGCATATGGACGCCTTGAAACGCGTAATCGACATGGCGCATGTTGTTGGGTCTCCGCTGGTTCGGATCATGACGCAACGAAAAGAGCAGATACTGTGGGGAAAAAACGGCGCCGAGAAGTGGAACGTAGCGCATGGGGTATGGGACTCGATGCCGCCGCTGATCGCGCCGGCGGTTGAACTGGCAAGAGCTGAGGGCGTGACGCTTGTCGTGGAAACCGGAAACGGCACGCTGGTCAATTCCAACTATACAGCCCGCAAGCTGATTGACGAGTTGGACGCGAAAGACTCTTTGAAAGTGCTGTGGGACCCCGGAAACAACTGCTGGTGCCATGAACTGGCATATCCGGACGGTTATGAAGAACTGCGCGGCGGCTATCTGGGTCACATTCACATCAAGGACGTGAAGGTCGACACGCCACGGGCAACGCTGGAAGTGCGCCGCATGGGGGAAGGTCAGCTTGCGCCTTTGTTCCAACCCATCGCGGACGCGCTCAGATCCGACGCCTATGATGGCGTCATTTCCTTCGAGAGTGTTTATCACCCCGGCAACGGGAATTTCGAAGATGGTTTTCGTCTGTGTGTGGACCAGTTCAAAAGCCTGTTTGCATAAAAATATTGTCAATATGCGTTCAAAATCAAAAGCTTGACCCCCATTGCTGAATGCCAAGTGAGATGTAGAAAGCTGGGCGCGCTCGCGTGAAATCAAGGAAAGGGCCTGCTGGATGAAGCAAGAGTTTTTCGAGCTGTCGATTGAAACGCCGGGCAAATCCCTCATCGACATCAGCAGGATCGTTCAGCGTGCGGTGTCCGAACACGAATTTGTCTCGGGCCTGCTGACCCTTTGGTGCGTCCACACCGGTGCCGCGCTGTTGGTGCAGGCCAATGCCGATCCCGAAGTGCTCAAGGATATCGAGACGTTCTTCGAGAAACTCGTGCCCAAGTCACCAGGCAAGTATCACCACCGCCCGACCGAGGACGACAACGCTCCATCGCATCTGCGGGCGCTGTTGACGCAAACTCAGGTATCGATCCCGGTCGAACAGGGGCAGCTTCCGCTGGGTCGCGTACAAAGCCTGTACCTGTTCGAACATCGGGAAGCACCCAAGGCACGCCGATTGAAGGTGCACTACATCGGGACGTGATGCCTTGGATCACATGGAGCGTTGGCAGTGCTAACGCCCCATCCAGCCCCCGTCGACTACAAGGATTTCACCGTTGACGAAGTCCGACGCAGCAGAGGCCAGAAAGACCACCGGTCCGGCAAAATCAACAGGCGTACCCCAACGGCCTTGGGGTGTTCGTTCCAGGATCGACTTCGACCGGACCGGATCATCCCGCAGGGCTTGGGTGTTGTCGGTCGCGATGTAGCCAGGCGCGATCGCATTCACGTTTACGCCCTGCCCGGCCCATTCGTTGGCCAAGGCTTTGGTCAGCTGTCCAATCCCGCCTTTCGAGGCCGCATAGCCCGGAACGGTGATGCCGCCCTGAAAAGTAAGCAGCGATGCAGTGAAGATGATCTTCCCCGAGCCGCGCGCCAGCATATCCTTGCCGATCTCGCGTGACAGAACGAACTGCGAGGACAGGTTCACCTCCATCACTTCGTCCCACCAGTCGTCCGGGTGTTCGGCGGCGGGTTTGCGTTTGATCGTGCCGGCATTGTTGACAAGTATATCAGGGGTTTGTCCGTCGGCCCTCAACTGATCAATGAACCCATGCAGCGCGGTGCGATCCGAGAAGTCGCATTGGTAGGCCCGGAAATTGCGTCCCATCGCCGTCACGGCTTTTTCGACATCCGAGCCAGACAGCTCGAGCGAGGCGGACACTCCGATGATATTGGCTCCGGCCGATGCCAATGCTTCGGCCATACCGCGCCCGATACCGCGTTTGCACCCGGTCACAAGGGCCGTCTTTCCCGTCAGGTCGAAACTTTGCAAAACACTCATGAACGCGGTCCTACTTCGATCAGGCTTTTCATTGCGGTTGGGCTGCGATCCAGTGCTTCGAACGCGGCCTGGATGTCTGCCAGAGGGCTGACGTCCGTGATCACAACATCCGCGTCCACTCCGCCCGAGGCGACAACTGCAATGGCTTTCTCGTAATCCTCTGGCTCATAGACCCGAGCACCGATCAGTTGCAGCTCTCGCCAGAAGAACTGGAACAGGTCGATCTGGGGCTTTTGAGCATGGATCGCGACCATTACGATCCGGGCCCGAGTCGCTGCAACAGCGGTCATCGCATCAACACCGGGCTGCGTTCCCGACACTTCGAAAACTACATCTGCCCCTTTGTCGCCCGTGCGCGCGTTGATTGTGGACACCAGATCGGTTTCGATTGGGTTGATCGTGTCAAAGCCAAGTTTTTCAGCTATCGCAAGACGGTTCGGATTCACTTCGGAAATTACGACATTTCCACCCGCGTCCCGCGCAACCATGGCAACCAGGATGCCAATCGGGCCGCCGCCGATAACGACAACGTCCTCTCCAGGTTGCAGGTCAGACAGCCGCACATCGTGGCAGGCAACGGCAACCGGCTCGATCAGCGCCGCATGATCCATGCGCAAGTCATCCGGCAGAACGTGCAACGTGTGGGCCGGAACAGTCCAGATCTCTTGCATAGCGCCATCGGTGTCGAGGCCGAGAAACTTGAGATTCTGACAGATATGCTGATGCCCCCGCTTGCAAGCTGGGCATTCTCCGCAGTGATCAAGCGGTCGGACAACGACCTTCTGGCCGGGTTTGACCGTATCGACGCCCTCGCCCACCGCTTCGACCACACCTGACATCTCATGCCCAATCACCCGGTTCAGGCCGACGCGGGCATCCATGTTGCCGTGGTAGACGTGCATATCCGTCCCGCAAATCCCACAATAGGCAACACGAATGGCAGCCTCGCCGGGACCCGGATCTGTCGCTTGGGCTTGCTCTACTGCAAAGCTCTTTTTACCCCTGTAGTATGCGGCAGTGATCGTCTGGGTCGTCATCTATGCATCTCCTTGTGTTCCGCATTCAATTTGTCCCAGTCGAATTCCACTCCGGTTCCCGGGGTATCCGGGGCCACGGCCAGACAGTCTTCGACAACTAGTGGACGGGTCGTGTACTGGTCTATCGGGAATGAGTGTACTTCTAGCCAGCCTGCGTTGGGTTGCGCAGAAACAAGGCTGACGTGCAGCTCCTGCATCCCATGACTGCAAACCGGAATGCCGTGCTGTGCGCTTAGCGCGGCCACGCGCAGCCAGCCGGTGATTCCACCGCAGTTTGAGGCATCGGGCTGGACAAAACTCAGTTTCGCGTCATCAAAGGCGTATTCAAATTCGTGTATGGTGTGCAGGTTTTCACCCATGGCAAGGGGAACGCCCGTCGCTTCGACAATCCGACCATAACCTTTGTAATCGTCTGGAATAGTCGGTTCCTCGAACCACAGGATATCGCAGTCGGCGAACCCTCTGGCAGCGACGATGGCCTGTTCGACACTCATAGAGTAATTCGCATCGACCATGAAGAACCGGTCCGGCCCCAGCATCTCGCGCACCGCCCGGGCACGTGCAAGATCGTCGGCCAGGTCTGGTTGACCGACCTTGATCTTGACTGCGTTGAACCCACGCGCAAGGTACCCTTCGGTCTGACGCAGCAGTTTCTCCAACGAGAAATTCAGGTCGATCCCGCCGGCATAGGCCTTGCACCTTTTCGACGCTCCACCGGCCATCTGCCACAATGGCGCATTCTGCGTTCTGCCGCGAATATCCCACAGTGCAATATCCACGGCCGAGATGGCAAACGAGGCGATCCCGCCCCGTGCCACGTAGTGCACGTGCCACTGCATGGCATCGTACAGGCTTTCGATCTGTTCGGCGTCTTGTCCAACAAGGAACGGTGCCAGGTCATGCTTGATCATCGCCAGAATGGCGTGACCACCCTTTCCCCCGGTATAGGTATACCCGACCCCCTCGACCCCATCCGAGGTTTGAATGGTGACCGTGATCAATTGAAAAAACGTGTGATCCCCATGTTTGGCATCGACTAGGACTTCGGCGAGCGGAACGTTGAACAGCCGCGCTGATACACTTTCTATGCGATTCATTAACCTAAGACCTTCTGCTGCCTGGCAATAACCCGAGACTGTAAAAGGATGACCGCAAATAGAAAGCCTCCACGTATGACCATTTGCCAATAGGCACTGAAACTGATGGTGCCCTGACCGTTTTCAAAGTTTAGAACGTTGAAGACCAGCCCCAGCAACAGCGCGCCGGCGACGGTCGCAGGGATCGATCCCATCCCACCCGTCAACAAAGTGCCGCCTACAACCACAGAAGCGATGGCTGACAATTCCCATCCGATGCCTTCAAGGGGTTGCCCAGCTCCAAAACCCGAGGCAAGAAAGACTCCGGCCAGCCCCGCACAGCCACCCGACAGCAGGTAGACAAAAGCCTTGGCGCGATTGACCTTCAGACCCATGAGGTTCGAGGCATCCTCGCTGCCACCGATCGCCAAGACGGTCCGCCCGATGGTTGTTCTTTCCAGCACCAGCCAAAGTGCCAGAGTCAGTCCGGCCACGATGACGATCGCCCATGGGAACAGGCCAAACGCCTGCCCCATGCCAAGCTTGGTGAAGTTCGACCCCCAATCGACCGAAATTGTCTGGGCGCCCGAAATCACCAATGCGCCGCCTTTTGCAGCCAGCATGGTGGCCAGCGTGGCGATGAAGGGCGGGATCCGAAGGATGATTATGCAAAAGGCGTTGATCGCCCCGAAACCAACCCCGGCAAGAACGGCCCCCGGCAACGCAACCTGAATCCCATACGGGCTGAGATAGGCCGCAACAACCGAGGTAAAGGCCGCCACGGATCCGACCGACAGATCAATCCCGCCGGTCATGATCACAAAACACATGCCCAGCGCAATCGCGATGAACATCGCGTTGTAATTCAGGAAAGACGAGAAATTGTAGGCGCTGCCAAAGTTGTCATAGCGCATCAGCCCGAACAGAATCAAAGCCAGCAGTGCGATCCACACCGTCACCGAGGCCGAATTACGTCTAAGGTATTTTCGCAGGTCAAAAGCCGTTTCATCCAACATCGATTAAGTCCTCCGAAACTGCTGGACCCAAACGGCCAGGATAATGATGACGGCCTTGGCGATCAGTGCAACTTCGTCCTCTACCCCGTTGGCCAACAATGTATATTTGACCAACTGGATGATGACGGCACCCAGTATGGCACCAAAGATCGGCGCTCGCCCGCCTTGCAAAAGAGCCCCGCCAACAACCGCGGCCGCGATGGCATCAAGCTCCATCAGATTGCCGTTGCGCGCGGCGTCCGAGGCCGAGTTGATTGCAACCACGATCAAACCGGCTAGGCCCGCAAGCACCGCGCAGATTACATAGGCCCCGATCTTGACCCGTCGGACGGGACCACCCGACAGATAGGCCGCGCGTTCATTGCCCCCTATGGCCAGCAAGTAACGGCCCCATGTGGTTCTGGTGATCACCCAAAACAGCACACAGGCAATGGCCAGCGCCAGCCAGCCCTGGAACGGCAATCCAAGCACTTTACCAGTTCCAAGATAACTGAATGAAGGGTTTGAAAACGTCTGCAGGTTTCCGTTAGTCAAGACTTGGGCAATACCGCGACCAGAGATGAAGAGAATGAGCGTCGCAACGATGGGCTGCACGTTCAACACGGCAACCATCACGCCGTTGAACACCCCGCATAGCCCCGCAATGAACAGCGGCAGGACAATGGCCAAAGTGACGCCTAGCATCGGATTGGCAGCGCCCAGATCCGACAGAAAGATCAGCGGGGCCAGCGCCCCCGCCAGCGCCATGACCGCCCCAACCGACAGATCGATCCCACCCGTGGCGATTACCAGCGTCATCCCCATGGCCACGATGGCGATCGTAGCGACCTGGCTGATATTTACGAACAGGGTTTGCAGTTGCAGGAAATTAGGTGTGAAAAACGCGTTGAACACCAGCAGGGCGACTAACGCGGCGATGCCGCCGTGAAAGCGGAAGGGCATTGATGCGACCCGTTGCGGCAACTTCATTGCGCGGTCCATGAACCAGTTCCTTCTTCATGATGCGCAAGCGCACGCACCAGTATGTTCTCGGTGACCCCGGGGTTGGTCAGTTCCTTGACCGAGCGCCCCTCGTGCATGACAACGATGCGATCGGCGCCTTCCACCAGCTCTTCGAATTCCGAACTGATGAGAACGACGCCAAACCCCTTCTCGACATAAGACCGAATGAACGATTGGATCTCTCGCTTGGCGCCAACATCCACGCCTCGGGTCGGCTCGTCGAGTATCAGGATGTCGGGCTGCGTCGCCAGCCAACGGGCAAGCAGCACCTTCTGCTGGTTGCCGCCGGACAATTCGCGAATGGGTTGGTCCATATGCGCCGCCTTGATGCCCAGATCGTCGATGAACGCCTGAACAATCTCGCGCTCGCGGGCAAAATCGATCTGACCACGGCTGGCCAGTTTCGGCAGCAGGGCCAGCGTCATGTTCTCGCGCACGGACATGTCTGGAATGATCCCTTCGGCCTTGCGATCTTCGGTCAGAAAGCCGACGCCGTTCGCGATCGCGTCACCCGGTCCGGACGGTTGACCGACCGTGCCATGCAACTCGATTGCGCCGCTGCGTTTCCCGTCCACTCCGAACAAAGCGCGCGCCGCCTCGGTCCGGCCAGAGCCCAGCAATCCGCCCAACCCGACGATTTCCCCGCGGTGGAGCGTGAGGTCGAAATGCGTCAGCCGCGGGCCTGTTGAAACAGAGTCCGCCCGTAAAACGATATCGCCTTTCTTGGCCTTGGCACCTGCGAAGTCCGTCAAACCGTCTGCCGCGATCTCATCCTTGTTGCGGCCCAGCATGTCCGCGATCATTTCCAGTTTGGTCGTGTCCTGGACGTTACGCGTGCTGACGGTGCGCCCATCTCGCATCGTTGTGACTCGATCGCATATTTGGAACAGCTCATCGAGGAAATGCGAAACATAAAGAACAGACACGCCCTGTTTCTTCAACTCGCGCACAACACCGAACAGCACCTCGACTTCGCTGGCATCCAGCGACGACGTGGGTTCGTCCATGATGACAAGTTTCGCATCCAGCGAAACAGCCCGCGCAATTGCAACCAACTGCTGGATCGCTGTCGAGAAATTTCCTAACGGCTCGGTCACGTCGATATCTATGCCAAAGCGCGTAAGCACCTCGCGTGCGCGCCTGTTGCCCTCGCGCCAGTCGACCAGAAAGCCGAGACGTTTGGGCTCGTACCCCATAATGATGTTTTCAGTCACTGACCGCAGCGGTACCAGGTTGAGCTCTTGATAGATGGTGGCAATTCCGGATTCCTGCGCTTCGCGCGGAGTGGAAATTCGGCTTGGCACGCCCGCCAGATGAACGTCGCCGGCATCCCGATCGTAAACTCCGGTCAGAACCTTGATCATCGTCGATTTGCCCGCACCGTTCTGGCCGATCAGCGCATGAACCTCGCCGGGCGCGATTTCCAGGTTGGCCTGGCTAAGTGCCGGCACGCCGGCAAAGGACTTTTCAATTCCCGACATCGAGACGAGCGCATTCATGAGATGTCTTCCTCCGATTGCTTGCAGGCGGCGCCGACCACAGGCCAGCACCACCCACCAGGGAGAATCAATAGGCTTCGTCGATGTGATCGGCCGCATTGTCTTTGGTAAAGATGCGATCTTCGACTTTCACCCATTCCGGGATCGCCTCGCCAGCTGCGTATTTTTTCATGACTTCACAAGCCAGAGGGCCGAAGAAGGGTGAGCTTTCCACCGTCACCCCCATCTTGCCATCGATAATAGCCTGAAGTGCATCGCGTGTCCCGTCGATCGAAACAATGGTCACGTCCTCGCCGGGCTTGCGGCCGGCCAGTTCCAGAGCCTGGATCGCACCGATCGCCATCTCGTCATTGTGGGCGTAGACCACGTTCACATCGGGGTGCGCCTGCAGCAGGGTTTCCATCACCTGACGACCCAGGTCGCGCGCAAAGTCACCGGTCTGAGAAGCCACGATCTCAAAGCGGTCATCCGCTGCAATCGCGTCGTCGAAACCTTTTTTGCGGTCATTTGCAGGTGAAGAACCAGTCGTGCCCTCCAACTGGACGATGACGCCATTGTCGCCGTCGAAATTCTCCATCAGCCACTGTGCGGCCCGGTTGCCCTGATCAATAAAATCCGACCCAAGGAACGCCACAAAATGCTCGCCCGGCTTGGCAACGGCCGGATCAACCGAGCGGTCCACCAAAAAGGTCGGGATTCCCGCTGCACGGGCCTTCATAACGGCTGGGATCAACGGCTTTTCTTCCCGCGGGGGCAGGAACAGAACGTCGATGCCTTGGGCGATCATGCTGTCCACATCCGCAACCTGCTTGGCCGCAGATCCGGCCGCATCCGTCGCGATCAGATCCCAGCCACAGGCCTCGGCTGTGTCATGGAAAGATTTCGTTTCGGCAATGCGCCACGGGTTGTTCGATTCCATCTGCGCAAAGCCGACCTTGTAGCGATCCTTCTGCTCAAGCGGTGGCAGATCCTGCGCGATCACCGTGGTGCCCAACAGCGCACCCGCGACAACCGTCGAGATCAAAAGAGTTCTGCGTTTCATGGTTATTCCTCCTCCATTGGTGCGGTCGCCTCCGTTTTGACCGCGAGTTCTCAGGTCATGCCCAATTCATGTAAGTCGTCTGTTTCCTCAGATAGCCATCGAAGCCATACGCGCCGTCTTCGCCCCCAACCCCGGACAAACCCCAACCGGTGTGAAATCCCTGTACGGCCTCACCATTGGAGCGGTTCAGGTACAATTCGCCGAACTTCAAACGGCTCGGGGCCTCCATCAATCGCCGGTGCGATCCCGTAAAGAGATAGGCAGACAGCCCGAATGATGTGTCATTCGCAAATTCTATCGCCTGATCAAAATCTTCGACTCGCATGGCTGTCGCCACAGGGCCAAAAACCTCCTCTTGCATCGCGGCATTGCCGTTGTCTGAGACCTCAAGAACCGTCGGGGACATCCAGTGTCCTTTGCGGTGCGCGCTGTCCAACAGGGGCCCGCCTTCCAGATGAACCGTGGCACCTTCCGTGATGCTGCGCTTAATGATTTCGTCGACCTTGGACACCTCGGCCTTGCTGACTTTGGGACCCAGATCGCAGTCCTCCATCGGATCCCCGATCGACAAAGCACGGGCCGCAGACACGAATTTTTCAAGAAACTGATCCGCAATGCCGCGATGTAGATACATACGCTCGTTGCAGGTGCAAATCTGGCCGCAATTGGCAAACCGGGCGGCAATCGCGGCCGAAACGGCGGCGTCAATATCCGCATCCTCCATCACGATGAACGGAGCCTTGCCGCCAAGCTCGAGCCGGACAACCTTGATCCGGTCGGCCGCGGCGCGAAAAATCTCTTTACCGGCTCGTGTGCTGCCGGTCATTGTGATCAGTGAGGTATCGGGGTGTTCGACCAACCGCTGCCCTACCACCGGCCCCTTGCCTGTCAGAACATTCAGAACACCGGGCGGAAACCCGACCTTTTCGGCAAGCTCGGCGATCGCGAGACCGGACAGCGGCGTGATTTCGTGCCCCAACAGAACAACAGTGTTGCCCGCGACCAGCGCAGGCCCGACTTTCCTGGCGGCCAATGCCAACGGATAGTTCCAGGCCGTCAACGCAACAACAACGCCATAAGGATGACGCCGGATCTGGATTTCCTCGGACTTGTTGTCCGATGCCACTATGTCACCCGAAATCCTCCGGGCCTCTTCAGCCGCATGGCAAAGAAAGGTAACAGCGGCATCAACTTCACTTCGGGCCTGCGTGATCGGCTTGCCCTGCTCGACCGTGATCAAGGCTGCCAGACGCCCGGCGTCAATCCGGATGGCTTCGGCCAACCGCTGAACCAGTCGCGCCCGCTCGATCGCCGGACGCGAGGACCACGAGCTAAAAGCACGATGGGCCGCCTCGACGGCCGCATCCGCATGAGCGGCACCGCCATCTGGAACTTGCGCAACGATCTCTTCATTTGCAGGGTTCTCGACACCAACCGTGTCCGCGTCAGAGTCGGTAAAGCGGCCATCGATGAACATCGAATGCCGAACCACCTGACCCAACTCCCCCACCACAGACCGCAATTTCGCCTCCCGCGTTTGCTCGGTCAGACCACATTGGCGACCGCACTGCCGATCAAAACACTAATAATATTATTTCGTCAACACTAATATTAATTACTATTCACTAATATTAGTTGCGTGTCCTCCGCATAGTCGATAAAAAGGAAGCGAACAAAAAGGTTGAGCGATGAACGATCAAGCGAACAAGACCGGGCAGCACAGGGGCGTGGGACGAGTCGCGGGCCGGCAGCGCATAACGATGCATGATATTGCACGCGTCGCCGGGTGCTCACAGACGACAGTATCGCTGGTTCTAAACAAGAACGATTCCGTCAAAATCTCCGAGGACACAAAGCAAAGAGTCCTGGATGCCGCCAACACGCTTGGATACGCCATGCCCTCTCAACTCAGGAAACCCCAGGACAGCGCGCCTCGACCCTCGGCGTTAGACGGCACCATCGCTTTTGTCGTGGACGATCTGGCGTCGAGCCCCGAAATGGTAAACGCGTTTAATGGCGTGAAACAGGCCGTTCGGGACACGGGAAATCTTGTATTGCTGGCAGAAACCCAAAACGACCCCGAGGTCGAACCCAGAACGCTTAGGTATTTCCTCGACCAACAGGTTGCGGGCATCATTTACGCAACCGTTTTCACCCGGCGGGTGGTCGTTCCGGAAATACTCAGGCAGACCGCAACCCCGGTTCTGCTGCTGAACTGCTTTTGCGACGACCTCTCTTTTCCTGCGGTGATCCCCGGCGAAGTCGCTGCTGGACATACGGCGACCAACGCCCTGATCAAGGCGGGGCACAAACGAATCGCCACCATCACCGGCGAGCCGTTCATGGAATGCGCCGCAGGGCGAACGACCGGGTACAGAAACGCCCTTGCTTCCGCCGACATCCCATTTGACGAGGATTTGGTCATCGAGGGCAACTGGCTGCCCAGCGCAGGCTATGCTGCCACGCGCGAATTGATGGACCTGCCCTCTCCGCCAACCGCCATTTTCTGTCAGAATGACCGAATGGCGATCGGCTGCTATGAGGCGCTCAAGGAACTTGGCCTATCCATCCCCGAAGACATCTCGGTCATCGGATTTGACGATGACGAAACCGCGCGACACCTGTCGCCCCCCCTGACCTCGATGATCCTTCCAACTAGGGCGATGGGACGCTGGGTCATCGAACAGTTGTTCCACGGTCCGACGGATGGTCAGCGACACCCTCTCGTGAAGCTTGAATGCGAACTGGTGGAGCGCGACTCGATCAGCGAACCCAAACGCCGGTCCTGAAGGCGAACTCATGACGGAAACCTTCGATCATATCGTCATCGGCGGCGGCTCTGCCGGCGCAGCCGCTGCAGCGCGACTGGTCAACCAGGGCAAGTGCAGGGTTCTGGTGCTGGAGGCCGGGCATTCGCACCGCCATCCGTTGCTGGACATGCCGCCGGGTATCTTCAAGATGATCAACGGGTCCAAGTTCATGACCTACCACCAGACCGAACCGCAGGACCACCTGGACGGTCGCGTGCATGACATTCCGCAGGCCAACGTGCTGGGTGGCGGGTCGTCTGTGAATGCCCAGGTCTATATGCGCGGCCGCCCTTCTGATTATGACGCGTGGGACGACCTGCTACGACAGACCAACGACGGGGTCGGCTGGGGATGGGATGATGTGCTGCCCTACTTCCGTAGAATGGAAGACAATAACAGGCTTCACAATGACCTGCATGGCAGCAACGGTCCGGTGCAGGTCTCGGATCCGGGGCATATCGACGACATGTCACGTTGGTTTGTTCAGTCGGTGCAGGCCCTTGGCGAACCATTCAACACGGACTTTAACGGCGCAACGCAGCGCGGTGTCGGGTTCTATCAGTTCACCAATCGCGCCGGTAAGCGCAGTTCGTCTGCCTATGCGTTTCTCGCCCCTCTCGAGACGAACCCGAACTTGACCATCCAGCTTGACGCAACGGTCAGCAAAGTCATCATCGAAAACGATAAGGCCGTCGGCGTGCAGTACCGAGACAAACGCGGAGCCCACACGGTCCGGTGCGATGGTGAAGTTGTCGTTGCGGCGGGCGCTCTGGTGACGCCAAAAATCCTAATGCTATCAGGCATCGGACCCGATGCACATCTTGCCGATCACGGTATTCCCGTGATCTGCCCATTGCCTGGGGTTGGCCAGAACCTGATCGACCACCCCGAAGTTCCAATTACCGCCTTTGCCAACGGTCCCTACGGATACTTCAAACAAGGTGAGGGCTGGCGGATGCTTCGCAACGGCATCCAGTTCAAACTGTTCGGCAGCGGACCGGTGACTTCCGCCGGAGTCGAAGCCGGCGCGTTTGTCAATCCGTCGATTCCTGATGGAGAACCAACCATTCAAGCTTTTTGCGTGCCAATTGTTTATCTGGATCGCGACGCTCTGGAAGAGGTGCAGGATGACTTTGGCCTGACCGTTACGACCGTCGTGGTCAAACCGAAATCACGCGGAGAGGTCCGGCTTCGCTCGGCCGATCCTCACACCATGCCAGTGGTCTCGCCCAACCTTCTGAAGCATGAAGACGACATGCAGGAGATGATCCGGGGGCAGCGGTTCTTTCGCCGGGCATTCACTTCGGGCCCGCTTGCTCAAAGGGTTCGCGAAATCGTCATTCCCACAGCGGACGACGACCAGACGCTACGAGCACATTGCAAGCGATTCGTAAAAACCAACTATCACCCGGCGGGCACTGCCAAAATGGGCCGGGACGGCGACGGAATGGCCGTGCTGGACGCCAGGATGCGCGTGCGCGGAATCGAGAGCTTGCGGGTGTGCGACATGTCAGCCGTGCCCGACATCAACGCCGGCAACACAAACGCACCTGCCATGATGCTGGGCGAACGATGCGCCGACCTGATCCTCGGCATCGGATCAGCCCGCGAGATACGCAATTCCTAACCTGAGCTGCGGCGTCGCCCGTCATTGATCCGATTTCTAACGCAGAATATGGCGTCGCCCTGCCCGACCCACCGAAAATAGACTACCCTGCCTCAATGCGCAGAACGTGGCCAAAGGTCATGGCGCGGACGGAAAACGCCTTACAGAAAATCGTCCCGCCTGGGCGTGAAGCAGTCGATCAACTCTCCGGCAGCCAGGCAAACACAACCATGGCTTACACCGGACGGAATGATCAGGCTGTCACCGGGTTCCAACGCTCGCTCCTGATCTCCGATGACAAAGTTGAACCGCCCAGACCGCACAAATGTCGACTGCACATGCGGATGGTCGTGCAACACGCCTTCGGCACCTTCTTCAAACCGGAATGAAACCATCATGAGGTCTTCATTATCCGCCAAAACCTGGCGCGTGACACCTGATGCAGGTGATACAATCGGATAGCTCTTGGTCATAATGCGAGGTCCTTAGTCAGTTGGCGGCGTTCAATTTACTCGAAATACTCGGCATGTTTCGAGTGAACCTCCTCGATGGTCTTGTCGATACGGCCCAAATGACGGCGTATTGTCTCGGTCGCAGTCGCCTCGTCGCGGTCTGCTAGCGCTTTTGCCAGCTCAACATGATCCCGAACCAGAATGTCGGCCTCGCTCTCGCGCCCAAGGCTTAGAACGCACAGGCGATCGATCTTTCTTTTGCATTCCTGAATCGTATTGAAGGCCAGCGGGTTGCCGCTCAACTCACAAATCAGCCGGTGAAAGTCATAGTCGAGCTGATGGAACTTTTCGGCCTCGTTCCCTGAAACGACATCTTTCTGCTGCTTGAGATTGTCTTCCAGTTGCTTCGAATACTCGGGCTTCCAGTTCCGACATGCAGCGCGCACCACTTCCAACTCGACCGAGAGGCGAACAAAGCGTGCATGACCGATGCGTTCCATGGAAAAACTACGTACCCGCGTGGCTTTCTGTGGCCGGATCAGCAGCAAATCCTGCGCCTCAAGCCTGTTGAAAGCATCGCGGACCGGCTGCCTCGACACTTCGAACTTTTTTGCAATATCTGCTTCGGACAGTTTTGTTCCCGGCAGAATTTCCAGTGAAACGATCGCCTCGTACAAACTCTCATATACGATGTCAGTGGTGGTGCGCCGCTCGATTTTATCCGTAATACTTTGCATTTCCTGCCTTTTTCTGCGCGTGACCAACACCGGCGGCATTCTGGGCCACTAGGCCCCTCCCTCCGATATTCCTCAATGTATCTCCAACCAATCCTATTGGCACGCGCCGTGCGATGCTTTTTGAGGATCCCAAACAAAATTGTTGACAATACTAGTATCCTAGTCGACTACAATAGGCAACACTGCTGAATGCTCGTTAAGGCTCAAAGACCAAAACGGGCGCACTGACTGGATGACCGGGGACCCAAAGGGACAGGAAAATGACCGAATTGAACGCTGAACAGATTGGCCCTTACTTGGAACTGGCAGGGAAGGTTGCGATCGTAACCGGCGGCGGACGGGACATTGGCCGCGCCTGCGTCATGAAACTGGCCAAGGCTGGAGCGTCGATCGCGATCAACTATCACAGCTCATCTTCGGGTGCGGAATCGGCGGTTCAGGAAATAACGGCTGCCGGAGGTAAGGCGATTGCCATACAGGGCGACATGACCTCCGGTGCGGATGTGGAAAGGCTGATCTCGGAGACTATTGCGACATTCGGACCTCGGATCGACATTCTTGCCCACGTGACCGGCGGATTGCTGGCCCGGAAGACCCTGTCTGAGATGGATATGGAGCATTGGTGCCATGTCATGGACCTGAACACCACTTCTTTTGCTCGCGCTGTTCAGGCCGTGTTGCCGCATATGAAAAAAGGCGGCGCGATCGTCGGGTTTGCGAGTCAGGCGGGGCGTGACGGGGGTGGCCCAGGCGCCGTCGCCTATGCGGCCTCGAAGGGTGCGGTCATGACGATGACGCGTGGATTGGCCAAAGAACTGGGGCCGGACATCCGGGTAAATTCGGTTTGCCCGGGCATGATCGACACCGATTTTCACAATGTCTTCACAAAAAGCGAAGTGCGGACCAACGTGGCCGGCGCCACGCCGCTTAAACGCGAAGGCACATCTGAGGATGTCGCCAATCTGGTCGCCTATCTGGCCTCAGACGCCGCTGCTTTCATTACGGGCGCGAACATCGACATCAACGGAGGCCTGCTCTTTTCATAACCGGCCTTCGCCGGGCATCGAGTCAACTGTCTGTTTTCTAGGGAGGAAAATATGAATATCAAACTGACTAAAACGCTGATGAGCGCCGCGACCGTGGTCGCAATTACCGGGAGCGCATCCTTCGCAGAGGATTGGCGCGGGTGGAATATCCACGTGGACGGTTACCCAAACACCATCGCGATGGACAAATTCGCAGAACTCATTACGGAAAAAACTGGCGGTGAAATCAGCCTTCAAATGTTCCATGGGGGCACGCTGGGCAGTCAGCCCGACGCGGTTGAACAGGTCCGCGCAGGCGCATTGGAAGTCGGCAACTTTAACCTGGGCCCAATTGGCCCGATTGTCGCCGAGGCCAATGTTGTATCGTTGCCCTTTATATTCAAAGACGTCCCGCACATGTTCCGCGTCTTGGACAGTGATGGTGGCGAGGCAATTGCAGCGGGCATGGCAGCCAAAGGCTTGACACCTCTTGCGTGGTATGACGCTGGCGCTCGCTCCTTCTACAACGGAACAAAGGCAATCAACGCACCTGCCGATGTTGAGGGAATGAAAGTTCGGGTCATGAATAATGACCTCTTTACAGGCATGATTTCTGAGCTTGGTGGCAACCCATCGCCAATGGCGTTTGCCGAAGTTTATCAGGCGCTGAAAACCGGTGTCGTCGATGGTGCCGAAAACAACTGGCCATCGTACGAGTCAACTGGCCACTTCGAAGTTGCAGGTTTCTATTCGCTGTCTCAGCACCTGATCATACCCGAATGTATCTGCATTAATACCGACACGTTCAACGCACTGTCACCTGAGATGCAGGCCGCGGTTCGAGAGGCAGCTCAGGAATCTGCAAAACTTCAGCGGCAATTGTGGGCCGAGCGCGAAGCAGCCAGCCGTACAGCCGTCGAAGAAGCTGGTGTGGTCGTGAATGAAGTGGCCGACAAAGCCCCGTTTCAAGCGGCTATGGGCCCGGTTTACGAAGCCTACTTTACTACGAACCCCGATTTACGCCCGCTTGTCGAGACTATCCAGGCGACGGACTGATTTAGCTACATTGGGTCTGATATTGTCCGGTCCCGCACATGCGGGTCCGGACGCCTGATCAAGAGTTGTGAGCCAATGAGTTATACTTCCCTGCCCCCGGCACCAGTGCGCAAGATGATCCAGATCCTGGATTGGATCGCCGATATTTGCCGGGTTTTGACTGGTGTCGCACTGGTTGTCATCACGGTCATATTCGGATGGCTTGTATTTGGTCGCTATGTCCTGAATGCGACGCCGACCTGGGTCGAGCAGGTCGCCTTGCTACTCGTCATGACAATAGCGTTTCTCGGGGCGGCTGTAGGTGTACACGATAACACGCACTTGTCCGTGTCTCTCGTGCGTTCCGCAGTTCCTCCACGTGTGAGGACCATTTTGGTTATCTGCACAGACGTGCTTATGTCTGGGTTCGGCGCTTTGATGCTGTGGTTCGGAGCTCGACTTACGATCTTTAAGTGGGGATCGCTAATCCCATTGATTCAAGTCCCCGAAGGCTTGCGTTCATTGCCTCTCACAATTGGCGGAGGACTCATATTACTCTTTTCCGTTGGTCATCTAATCCGCCTCTATGTCGGTTTTGACGAGCGCAATGACAGCATCGAATAGAGGCGAATGATGGGAATACTTCTGTTGCTTGGCGTGTTCGCCCTCTGCGTTCTGATCGGAACGCCTGTAGCATTCGCGCTTGGAATAGCGGCCATTTCGGCATTTTGGTTCGAAGGCTTACCCTTGATGATCGGATTTCAGCGGATCGTCTCCGGGATCAATGTATTCTCGTTGATGGCGATCCCGTTCTTCATTTTTGCAGGTGAGCTGATGTTCCACGGCGGGATAGCCATGCGTCTCGTCAGGTTTGCTTCAGCCGCTGTCGGGGCCGTGCGCGGCGGCTTGGGAATTGTGAACGTGTTTTCTTCGATGCTTTTTGGGGGGATTTCAGGATCGGCCATAGCAGACATTTCCGCACTAGGGTCTATCTTGGTTCCTGTGATGAAAGAGAAAGGTTACGATGCAGATTACGCCGTAAACGTGACCGTTACGTCCTCGATTGCCGGTATAATTATTCCACCCAGTCACAATATGATCATTTTCGCGATCGCAGCCGGGGGTGGAATATCGATCTCGAAGCTGTTTCTTGCGGGCGTTGTTCCAGGAGTTTTAATGTGCCTTTGCCTTGCTGTGGCGGCGTACCTTGTAGCGGTGCGCAGAGGTTATCAAGCTGAGACTTTCCCGGGTTGGTCAGCGCTCGTAGTGAGCTTCTTCAGTGCAATTCCAGGACTTTTGACGGCTGTGATTATCGTCGGCGGTGTGTTGTCGGGTATTTTCACCGTTACGGAGTCCGGAGCTTTTGGGGCCATTTACGCATTTGTGGTCACTCTGATCGTCTACAGAAGCATAACGTGGGAAAACTTTTGTATTGCCGTCTCTTCTGCTGTGCGCACGACGGCGATGGTAATGATATTAATCGCATGCGCTGGTGCGTTTGCCTACATGCTGACCTTTTACAGAGTTCCGGACAGAACCGTAGATCTGCTTACTGGGTTGACAGAAAATCCGATATTCATCCTGCTGATGGTAAATGCGGTTTTGTTGTTGCTTGGAATGATTATGGATATGGCAGCTCTAATTCTGATCTGCACACCCATTTTTCTACCCGTTGCCAACAGCCTTGGGATTGATCCGCTGCAATTCGGGATGATCTTGCTCGTGAATTTGGGATTAGGATTGTGTACACCACCGGTCGGATCCTGCCTGTTTGTCGGTTGCGCCGTGGGTAAATTGCCAATGGAGAAAGCCGTGCGAACAATATGGCCCTTCTACTTGGCAATTCTCTTCGCATTAATGCTTATCACTTTTGTACCCGCGATTTCACTAACACTGCCAAGCTTGGTTGGGTGAATAAAGTACATTCAAGTTTAAAGGCAGACACTTGAAGCTAAGCTTGTGTTCGAGTTTCTCTCTTAATGAAAAAAGGAAGCTGACATGTCGCAAAAACCCAAAGTGAATGCTCCAGTCGAGCAGATCAGTGTTTTTGATGTCTGCGGTGGCGAAATAGAGATTGGTCGGCCCAAAGATCGATGGACGATGCTTTTCGTCTATCGCGGGCGTCACTGTCCCAGATGCAAGCGATTTCTCAACAAATTGAACGCCATGCTGGCTGATTGGAGCAGCGTCATGGATGTAGTGGTCGTTTCTGCTGACTCTAAAGAAAAGGCTTTGGCCGACAAGGAAGAGTTCGGTTGGACATTTAACTTGGGCTTTGGATTGACCGAAACGCAGATGCGATCACTTGGACTCTACGTGTCGGACCCTCTTTCGGAGGCTGAGACAACCACATTGTTTGCAGAGCCCGGCGCATTCGGAATTCGACCAGATGGCAGTTTGATGTTGGTCGACATTTCGAATGGCCCTGCTGCGCGCCCGGATCTTGAAGAATTGCTAGACGGAATGAAGTTCAATATCGAAAACAACCGACCGACCCGGGGAACAGTTTTTTAACTGCAACGGTGCAGTCAGGCGAATTCGAACCAGTCTCAGCTAGGCCAGTATAGCTGTCCTTCATTCGTCACAAAGACCCCGCCACTCGGCGAGAGCGGCGGTGAGTATCAGCTTGAAGGTGCCTCGGCTGGCAAGCGCTCTTTCTCGTTGAAGTGGTTGTAAACAGAGGAGTTGACGGCGGCGAGCTTCTGCAAACTTCGCATCCGCCTGAAACGTTGCATGGCGCGTTCGAGTCGTCGGAAAGGCAGGCGCGAATTCTCGACGCAGTTGTTGAGCCACCTGCCCGTTTTCTGTTTTTTGTCAGCACCAAGCTCTCTGAAAGCGGTTCTGTATGAGGCGAAGCGATCTGTGACAACGTTTTCCGCTTTACCGTGTCGCTCCATCAATTTCTTGAGGAATTTCAGCGCCGCAGCTTTGTTTCGGCGTTTGGTGACAACGGCTCCCAGCACCTTGCCCTCATGATCTACGACCCGCCAGAGGTAATGCTTCTTGCCATTAACCTTCACAAAACCTCATCCACATGCCACTTCCATTTCGAGAATGCGCGCAGTTGTTGCACCCGCTTTCTTCGGATCTCAGAGGCAAACATCGGGCCAAACCTGTTCCACCAATAGCGGACAGTTTCGTGGCTCACGTCGATGCCTCGTTCGTGCAGCAGAACTTCGACATTCCGAAACGAAAGCGGGAAGCGGATGTACTGCATCACCGCAAGGCGGATGATCTCAGGACTGGTGTTTATAGTATTTGAAAGAAGCAGGTCTTGTCATGGGTAAATGCTGAGAAAGCCCCCTGCCCGCCTCAAGGCAAGGTCTACCGACGAGACCTTTGGGATTGATGACGTCTTTATGTTGAATGGTGTCAGTTTTGATCGAAGTGATTTGAGTGTTTATTTGGGGTCCGCAATTTTGGGCATAGACACAGACAATGATGGATTTGCCGATACAACCATCGTTCTAGGGGGCGATTATTCCGGTTCGGAATCTACGGTGAAAGATCTCGATGGGGCGACGGCCATAGCAGCTTCATTTCCACCAAAATGCACAAGACGATGTTTTTCACATTGACGAAGACGATGTCATCGCTGGAAACATCCTAGCCAACGACAACTGGTACACAGGCGGAGGACTAACCGTATCCCTGCTTTCAGGTCCGGAAGAGAGGCTACCAAACCTGAATAATGATGGATCGTTTACATATGAAGCAGATTCAGATGTCTTGATTTGGTCGCCCCCGGTGACGAGATAGTCCAGACATTCACGTATGAACTTGAAGACACGTTCGGTAGAACTTCCGAAGCCACGGCCCTCATTTCTGTAAACATACTGGATGACAGCGTATCGCTTTCGGGAAGTCGGAGACGAGACCATATCAATGGCTTGGATGAAGCTGACATCCTGGAGGATGGCTTTGGAAGAGATAAATTGGATGGTGGGGAAAGCGCCGATATCCTGAGAGGCGGACCAGGCCGCGGTGTTCTTATTAGTGGAGAGGAAGCTGACCTTCTTGAGTTTCACTTTTTTGATGGCTTCAACATCATGACTGATTTTGAAGTTGGGATTGATCAGATTGGGATTGGCTCAGGTCTATTTGCAGACGATATCTCCGACATTAAGTACCGGGATCTGGATGACGGGGTGCTGCTTAATTTAAGTGGTGCCAAAGTCTTAGTTGAGGATCTGGCATTTATGGATCTGAGCGAAGATTCATTCGCTTGGTTATAGCGAATATCTGTGCTCGCGCGTTAGAATCTATAGCGTTGTAGAGCCCAGGTTGCCCTAGTGAAACCAAAGTCTTGAAAGTGAATCTACCAATTCGGATTGATCCATGCATCAAGCTGCATTTTGAACTGGGAGCAAGGCAGGCCGCACAAAGCCCGAAGTCCTGAGTGGTAGACCGATCACGCCACCGATTCTTGTCCACTTCGTGGTACATATTGTGGCAGTTATTTTTTTGCATGAAAAATGGTTACTCAAATAGGGTTGTTCCCCCTTGGTCCGCCACCTACTCCCTATGTGCGACAAATAGTTTTGCCTTTTGCGATAGAAATTTTCCATTACGCCGCACAGCCATGCCTTCTGCCAAGTGGTTGCGTCGTACATATTTCCCTTTAACAACTGGTTTTGGGCGAAGCCCTTCAGGGTGCTCGTCTCTAAAACCTGCTCCCGGCGAGGGTTGGGGGGTAGCAAGTTTAATATAGTTCGAAAGGGTGGTGCGCCCACAGGCGTCCGCCCAGGACAGGCTTTGCGCGGTGCCCTCATGACGGCACAGCTCTGCAATACTTTCCTCGCCTATTTGGCCGACCAGTACGATCTGGATCTTTTCTTGTGCGGAATACTGTTTACGGGTCGAACGCCAAATGTCCTTTGCTGGCTTCTCACCGTGACTCTGCTTGTTTTAGGGGTTCTTTCTCATCTCCACTCCTTGGCAGCTACGATGAGCCAGAAATCTACTCTTATCAAATCGATCAATACTGTCCCAATGGTACTGATGTCAGACACCGGGAGCTAATGATATAGACCAGAACTAAGGGCCACAATAAGGCACTGATTTTTTTAAATTACTCAAGTTAGCGCCCAATAGTTAACGGCACAGTAAGATTGGGCGTGGGAGCTCACTTCGGGCGGCGTCAATCCTTTGGCTATCACCTCCTCTGCCCCGGACAGTTGGGGGTACAGATAGAACACTCCGAGCCGTCAACGCTATGATGCGATCCTGTTCCAAACCGGAAACGATTCCATATTAGGAAGCCTATGTCTGTTGGTGGTTCTGAAGAAATTCTTTCCAGTGGCGTGTGCGCGGGTTTAGATAAGATGCAGCTTGAGCAGGGCCTACATGTGCTAACAGGTCAAGCCCGGTCACGAACGGCGAAAAATCATCTTCAACACGCCCCCACGGCCTGACATCATATTCCATGTATTCGACGTTGATCCCTGCCAATTCAAACCCCTTGTGCTCCAGATAGTTGCGAGCGCCATGTCCGGTGACATAGCGCGTTCCGCCCAATTCCTTTACGATGTGCATGACCCGTTCTGACCCGTGTCCGCCAATATTCAAATCAGTGCTGAGACAGGTACTTTTGGGCGCAATTCCACATCTAGAGGCCAGTCCTTCACTGCTGGCAATCAGGGCGTCGCAGAGCTTGTCGTATCGTTCCAGTCTTTGAACCAACGCCAATGTCGTGTCCAAATAAGGGGTGTCTTTCAACGATTGTTTGAGTTTAGCAACGTGACTTTCAAGCCAGTGTGGATTGGCCGCGGTGAGATCAGCGATTTTGGTGCTACTGCCGGTGTGTTTTACCGGTACACTGAGCCAGGAGGTACCTGTTGGCAGCTTTACCTGCACCCGATTGGTAAACGAACCCTTGGAGAACTGCGCATCTACCAACCAAACGACTATGTCGGCCAAGGCGAGTTGAGCCAAAAACCCCGGCCAAGGAAAATACATTGGTTGCGAAATGACTACGGTGGTCATGCTGGTTTGCGGCGAATGTACCCGCCAGGCGAAGAGGATAGCACAAGCTTGCCGTTCAACACCGGATCAATTTCGAATAAGTCTGCCTCTGACATATAGTCATTGAGCGCTGACAGCGGCTCGTTTCCAGTAAACCACGATTTCGACCGATTTTGCGGACTGTCCTTTTGGGCGACATGCCCGATCATCGTATCTGCAACGACCATGTAGCAGCCGGGTGTCACCAACGGACCGTAGGCACGGCATTCGGTCAGAACATGATCGCGGCTGTGATCGCTATCTAGAACTACCATGACTTTGGCGCCTTCAGGGATCTCGGCACGCACAGCGGCCAATGTTTCCTCGCTGGTCGACGGCCCCTCAATTAGAGTGACTCGTTCCGACATAGGGTGTTTGTTGATCGTGTCACGGTTATGAGAGCGGATATCTATGTCGACTCCAATCACGGTGCCGTTGCCAATCAACTGCAATAGTGAGGCCATAAACAGCACCGAGCCACCGCGTGCCACGCCAGTTTCGATAATGACATCGGGTTTCGTGTTCCAGATCACTTCCTGTGTCGCCATCACATCTGCAGGCATCTGAATGATGGGTGCACCCATCCAGCTCCACAGATAAGAGTAGTCATAAGGATCAAGTTGCAACATATGTGCAATTGAACTTTGAAAAACCTGCTCGTCTTGCCCAAGCGCCAAGCATTGCTTTTTCTTGTGAGCTTCAAACTCTTTGCGGTCGTCTTTTGACGTCATGATTTGCCTTCAGCATTTTTAAGTGATTTGCCACGCTCTGGAGCTCTCATCTAAGCTTTGTTGCAGGTCGTGTCACCATCCATTGTGTGAGTAGGTTTTATATCGCGAACATTCGCGTCGGTCCGACACGCTTTTGAACAACCCGAACACTTTTTTTGTCTAGCTTCCGAAATCAATAGCTCAAAGGTCTCTACTAAAACAATAGAGCATCCCACTTTGAATAAGTGTGCCGAATTCTTAGAACGTTCTAGCTACTACCGGGGCCATGTAGCTATCGTTACATCATAGCCGCGTCGGTGTCTCTTATGAATTGGCCCATGATCAGTTCAGCCAATTCGAATGTCCTCAGCTTTAACTGTCCTACCACAAAAGAACTCGCTAATTCGCCGTCTATTTGGGGTCGTCGGTCTGGTATTGACGGTCTCGGGACATTATGAAAGACGAAGTCCTGAGGTATGAGGAGCTTTGACGTGACAGCGATCTTATCCGAAGCGGACCGGAAATTCTTCGAAGCTGAAGGGTATTTGATAATCAAGGGCTTTTACGACGTCGCTAAAGAAATCACACCGATTCAGAAAGATATATATGAAATTATCGGTCTGGTGGCAGAGCGTCATGGTGAAGATCTGAACCGCCCCCGATTTACACCCGAACAATTTGACGCAGGTTACAACACCCTTATTGCTAGGAACCGTAGCTATGGCGGCGAGATTTACGATCTGGTTAAGCAAATACCGGCGTTCCTGCGCTTGGTTTGTAACGAGAGATCAGATGCGCTATTTCGTAGCTTGCGCAATACTACGCATTCGGGGATTGGTGCGGCGTCTTATGGCATTCGGATTGATGTCCCATACGAAGACAAATTTCGCTCTCATTGGCATCAAGAATTCATGTACCAGCCTCAAAGCATTGATGGAATTGTATTTTGGACCCCGCTTTTACCGGTAACTGATGAATATGGCCCTGTGATTGTTCTACCCAAATCCCATCGCGACGGACTTTGCGTTTATTCTCGCGGAGCGAACTACGCTGACAAGCAAGGCGCATATCAGATCGGCCTGCACGACGAGGACGAGATTATCGGCAAATACGAACAAGCTGCCCCACTGACGGAACCCGGTGACTTATTGTTAATGGATTTTTTGACGCTCCATGGCTCAGGCGTGAACCGAGCAGAAAGAGCACGCTGGTCAGTGCAAAGCCGTTTTTTTAACTACCGCGATCCTGTGGGACAGAAAGTAGGTTGGAAAGCGTCGGTGACATCCGGTACTGACGTCGCACAGGTGTTTCCCGATCATTTTATCGAGACGTAAGGTATGACAACGACGAGACGTAAGATATGACGACAACATGTAATGTCTGCGGTACGCCTTCCGGTGCTCCGATTTTTGAAAGCAGCGAAAACAGATCACTTACCACAATGAACAACCTCATTGAGGGTCGCACTACTGTTTATTTCTGTGAGGTTTGCCAGCACGCTCAAACCAATGAACTGCCCGATCTGGAAGCGTTTTATTCCACCGAGTATGAGATCAGTATTGACAGCGAAGACGATGATCAGCTTTACGCCGTCGTAGACGGCAAGGAAGTTTATCGGTCGCAACATCAGGCGAATGTGCTGATGTCAAAAATTGATCTTTCAAAACATCGAAAGGTACTAGATTACGGCTGCGCCAAGGCGCCCACTCTAAGGTCCGTTTGCAAAGAAATACCAGAGATAGAGCCGTATTTGTTTGATGTGACAGACAAATACATACCGTTTTGGGAACGCTTTCCAACCAGCGCCAAATGGGCCACTCATGCACCTGACCCGAGTTGGCAACGGCAGATGGACGTCGTTCTTTCGTTCTACGCACTGGAACATATCCCGCATCTTGATCGGATACTGGCGGAGGTCAGCATACTGCTCAAAGAAGGAGGGTATTTCTACTTTATCGTGCCGGACATGTATCAGAACGCGGCTGATTTCGTAGTCGCAGATCACGTAAATCACTTCTCCGAGTCGTCTTTGTGGCGTCTCATGACCGATGCTGGGTTCGATAACATTGATATTGATCCAGATGCTCATGCGTCGGCTTACGTCGTTTCAGGTCGGCTTACCGCAACTGACGCGAAAGTTCTAACTCCACCAGAATTCCCGAACCGGGTAGATGATGCCAAGCAGTTGGCCGTTTTTTGGAGCGACATCAAAACACGGATCACCACATTCGAGGAGACAGTCGAGGTGGACATGCCTTTGGCGATATATGGTGCCGGGATTTATGGCCATTTCATCTATTCCTGTCTGAAAGAACCCTGCCGCGTCAGCTATTTTGTCGATCAGAATCCGTTTCTGCATGGCAAGGAGATTGATGGCATTCCGATAGTCCCCCCGCGAGATTTGCAATCGGAGCCCGCGGCAATTTTGGTGGGGCTAAACCCACGTCACGCGCGCCGAATAATTGAAGGAATTCCAAATTTTCAGACCCCTGATCGGAAATTCCTCTACCTGTCATGACGTGTATTCGAAAGGGCTGACTATCTGATGGAAAACCTAGACGACGTCGCATCAAAGTATTTGCAGCCACCTAGTGTCGAGATTGAGAATGATCTCATTATGCGGTGGTATCCCGAGAGGATTTTTGAGCGTGCGGGACATGTTGGGCGTTTGCTAGAGCTTGGGTTGGGGCATGGTTACACAGTTCCCTTCTTTTTCAAGATGAGTGACCAGCACGTCGTCGTTGAAGGCTCTCAAAAGGTCATCGAGAATTTTCAGTCCAAGAACCCTTGGTATACTGGATCATTGGAGGCGGGGTACTTCGAAACTTACACACCTACCGACACCTTCGATCTGATTGTCATGGGATTCGTGCTCGAGCATGTGGATGATCCAGTCGCCATTCTAAGCCGGTACAAAAAGTTTCTAGCTCCCAACGGTCGCATTTGGATTGCTGTACCGAATGCAAAATCGTTAAACCGGCGCCTCGGGCTTGAGATGGGGATGATCGAGGACATTTATGATCTGAACGAAACGGATTTAATGCTCGGACATCAACGCAATTTTTGCCGCGATACATTGCGAAGCGCCATCGAGCTGGCCGGGTACAGAGTAACGCATGAGGAAGGGCTTTACCTGAAGCCTCTTCCATTGGGTGTTCTCAGAACGCTAGATAACTTTGAAGAGAACATGCGCGCGATGATGGCTGTTGGCGTTGACTTTCCAGATCTTTGTGTTGGTCTTCTTGTAGAAGTGTCTCATGACTAGAGCTGTTTGTGCGGGGCCTGAGTTGTGAACGAGCGCCGACGTATTCTGGTCACCGGCGTAGGAGCGCTCATAGGCCAGGGCATCGCCAGCAGTCTGCGGGATGACGGGCGGTCGTGGTTAATTGGACTTGACCGGCGCATGTCGCTATTCGGCGCAGAGCTGTGCGATGAAACTCTGCTGAAACCCAAGCTAGACGAAAGCTCAGATGCGTATCTGACGTTCTGGAAAGATTTGGTGCAGGATCACGGAATTGAACTAATTTTTCCAGGTATCAGCATCGACATGGCGTTTCTAGACGCCCACCGAAGTTTTTTCGAAGACCTCGGGGTAGCGTTGGCCCTAAACACATCGCATCTTATCGCGTTGACTGAAAACAAGTCGGATTTTGCAGCCGACTATGCGCAGTTGGGGTTGCCAGTCATCCCGTCGATTACAGGAGGTGGCACTTGGGAAGCGGCCTGCGCGGCGCTGGGGAAACCGCCATTTCTTTTGAAACCCAGCACTGGGGAAGGCTCCGTTGGCATTGTACTTCTTCATGACGAAGTAGATTTTGATTATTGGAGCGGAAAAACCTCGGGCGAATTTCTTGTGCAGCGGATTGTTGGTACGGACGACGATGAATATACTGTCGGTACATTTGGCTTTGGCGACGGCGATTACATTGGCCCACTGATCTTTCAGCGCCGATTGACACGTGCCGGGAACACTGGCGAGGCAAAGACCGTCACTCATGAAGCCGTATCCAAAGCAACTGATACAATCATGCGCTACTACAAGCCGCTGGGTCCAACCAACTTACAATTCCGTTTGGAAGGTGAGGATGCCTATCTTCTTGAAATCAACCCTCGGTTTTCAAGTAGTTGTTCCTTGCGAACCGCTTTCGGGTTCAACGAAGCTGAGATGTGTGTTGACTTTTACCTGAACCGACGACGGCCTGCGCAACCTGTCTTGCGTGAAGGGATTGCGCAGCGTCACAACGCAGATCGGATACGTTATGCTGGGCCTGATCTCTGATATTCATGCCAATCTGGCCGCGCTTGAGGCGGTTTTGGCTGACGCGAAGTCCAAAGGGGTGACAGAGTTTGTGTGCCTTGGCGACGTTATTGGGTATAATGGTCAGCCGGAAGAATGCGTACAACTGCTCAAGGCAGAAGGGGTGCGCAATATACTGGGCAATCACGACAGCTACGTTACGTCGGGACAGAATTGCGAACGCTCTAAGGTCGTCGCGGGTATCATAGACAAACATCAGACAGAGCTAAGTTCGGACAGCGTGGCATGGTTGAGCCGATCAATGGACAGCATCCAGGATGGCACAACATTGTTTGTACACGGAGGACCGCAGGATCATGTCGATGAATACCTCTATAAAGTGGGGATCGATACGTTTCCCAAAGGCGTAACACGGCTCTTTGCGGGTCATACCCATGTGCAATGCATTCTAGACTTCGGTACGCACGTCTTTTGCAATCCGGGCTCGGTCGGACAGCCGCGCGATGGAGACCCACGTGCAGCTTACGCAATCTTATCAGATGGCCAGATTGCCCTGCACAGAGTCGTTTATGACATCGACCGCACGATACGCGCGATGAAAGAGCGCGGGTACGAAGAGTTCATGTATCGCGGACTTGCCAAAGGCGCCCAGATCAACGGGCGTATTGACGAGATTGTGAAAGCCTAAGGAGAGGCCAAGGTCTCGATTACCCGACAGACTCGATCAATGTCCCCGTCTGTCATGTCGTGAAAACTGGGCAGGTTCAGTGCCCGCTCGCAAATATCATGGGCATGCGGGGTAGGCGCTTCTACGAACATAGGCTGGCTGGAAAGCGGGTAGAAAAATACACGCGCATCAATGTTTGCTGCCTCGAATGCTGCCAAGGCCCTCTCACGGGAGACGCCAAGTGCCTTGTCAAAAACAACAGTGGGCATCCACGCGCCATTCCGAACGTGAGGAGGCTCAGGGTTCATCGATAGCCCTAGATGCGACAGCCGCTCTTTGTAGGCCGCTAGTATCTCCGCTTTGCGGTTCGTCAGTTCCTCAATGCGCTCAATCTGCCCCATTCCTATTGCAGCTTGAATGTTTGACATCTTGAATTTGTAGCCGACCGTATCAGCCCAGAATTGTTTTTTCTGCGCCTTGTCACGTCCGTGATTGGACAGCGTCAGAATGCGATCCGCCAAAGCATCGTCATCGGTCACCAGCATCCCGCCTTCGCCGGTGGTCAACGTTTTCGTACCATGAAAAGAGAAGGTCCCGAACTTTCCCATCGCGCCTGTATGAATGGCGCGATATCGCGCACCCAACGCTTCGGCCGCGTCTTCGATAAGCACCACTCCACATTCATCTGCGATGCTCAACAGTGTGTCCATCTCACAGAGATTACCGTAGAGATGTGTGGCTATGATGGCCTTGGTTTTCGATGTAATCGCCGCGCGGACCTGATCAGGATCAATACACCAACTGTCTGGCAAGATATCAACGAAAATCGGTGTTGCGCCCAAATGCACGACGGGAGCAACCGTAGCGATCCAATTTGTGTCGGCAAGGATGACCTCATCGCCCGGACCGATACCTAGCGCAGCCAGACCCATCTCCATCGCGCCCGTGCAACTGGAAGTCGAAATAGCATGTTTTGTTCCGACATACTCTGCGAAGGTCGCCTCGAAGCGATGAATGTAGTCATAACATTTCGGCCCCCAACCAGTGCGGGCGGCATCTGTGGCATAACTAACCTCGAGATCGGTGATAGAGGGTCGGGTATAGACGATGCGGTCGGTCATAGGATTTGCAGTTCTGGCACAGCAGTTACAAAACGGGTATCTACAAGCCAATCAAGTGATTGCATAATCTCGGTTTTCAGGTTCCATGGGAATATCACCAGGTAGTCTGGACGTCGGTTCTGTAGCTCGTCTGGCGCCAGAATGGGGATATGACTGCCCGGTAGGTATTTGCCGATCTTAAATTCTGCAGCATCACATACGAATTCAATGGCGTCTGGACCAACGCCTGCGAAGTTCATAAGCGTGTTGCCTTTCGCGGCTGCGCCGTATCCTGCTACCGACTTTCCCTCCGCCTTAGCATCCAGCACGAACCGCAAGAAATCGTCTTTGACCTTTTCCGCTTTGAGTTGGAAACCTGTGTAGAAGTCATCGTCATTCATTCCGTGAGATGCTTCGAGATCACGCATGGCCTTCACGGCGTCGGTTTGCGCATGTCTGGCTCCTTCAAGACAGGCAAAGAGACGCAAGCTGCCGCCATGAGTTGTTAGTTGTTCAACATCGAACACCCGCAAACCTGCCGCCGCCAGAATACGCTCGGCTGAAAGAAGAGAAATGTAGGAGAAATGTTCGTGATACACGGTATCGAACTGGTTTTGCGTCACCAGGTTCAACAAATGCGGAAACTCGAGTGTGACCACGCCCTGAGGTTTTAGGCAAACCGCCAGCCCTCGCGAGAAACAGTTAATGTCGGGTACATGGGCAAAGACATTGTTACCTATGACAAGATCAGATTTGGCCAGCCCCTTAGCCAACCCTTCCCCGAAGAACTCCTCTACAACATTGATCCCGATTGCCGTCGCTGCGGAGGCGGTGGAATGTGTGGGTTCAATACCTAGGCAGGGGATCCCTGCCTTCCGAAAATTGCGCAGCAGATAACCGTCGTTGGATGCAACCTCGATCACATGAGAATCCGCATCTAGAGCAAATCGTTCGATAACCGTGTCGCAATAGGCTTTGGCATGGGCAAGCCAAGAGGTCGAGGTGGAAGAAAAATAAGCGTATTCTTCGGTGAATAGCGCCTCGCCCGACGAGAAGTCTTCCGTTTGTACAAGGCGGCACTCCTTGCACACGAAAAGCCGCAGCGGATAGGTCAGTTCGGGACGAGAAAGCGCTTCCGCATTTAGATAATCGTTTGACGGGGGTGCATATCCCAAATCAAGAAACGCCATAGTGCGTGAAGACAGACAATGTCGGCAGGTATTGGTCATAAGGGGCGAACATCCAGCAGGGCAGGCAAGTTTTGATCTCTTTCCGACATAAGCGTGATAGGTAAGGGCCAATCAATGCCCAGATCGGGGTCTGTCGCACGCACACCACCCTCAAGTTCCGGTGTGTACGGAGCAGTGTGGCAATAGTGTAGCGTCGCGGTCTCGGTCAATGTCTGGAAACCATGAGCGCAGCCTTCAGGAATGTAGATTGCGTTCCCAGCCTCAGCGCATAATGTGATTGCTCTGCTTTGACCAAAGGTTGGAGAGCCTTCGCGCAGGTCAAGCGCCAGATCGAATACCTTTCCTTCGGTTGCACGTATAAGCTTTGCCTCAGCCATCGGCGCACGTTGAAAATGCAGACCGCGCAAAGTACCTTGCCCCTTGGTTTGCGACATATTCATTTGTACCCAATTGGTCAGCAGACCGGCTTGCGCAAAAACGTCAGCACAGAATGTACGAGCAAAAGCACCGCGGGCATCGGACTGGCGCGCCAACTGGACTTCGTAAAGCCCATCAATATCTTGAGGGATAAGCTTCAAGATTCACCATAGTATTGCAACTGTTTAAGTGAGACCGCACGAGGGCACTGGCCCTCCGCAACAGACTGGTACCACTGTATTGTAGCGCGGATGCCGTCTTCGAAAGACCAACAGGCGAAATGACCCAGCAGTGCCTCTGTCTTGTCAGTGGCAAGCCGGAGAATCTGAGCTTCGTGGGCAGAATTGGATTTCCGAGAAGTATCTTCCCATGCGCCCGGCCACATGGAGAGTGCCGTTGTAACAACGTCCTTTACGGTTCTAACCCCCTCAGATGGTGGTCCAAAATTGAACGCACTTTGGAGATCGAGATCTGCCGACGTAAACAGCTTTTCCGCGAGTATCAAATACCCTCGCAGAGGCTCCAGGACGTGTTGCCATGGTCGAACGGAATTCGGGTTGCGCACTTTGACTGGAATGTCGGCGGCCAGGGCACGTGCAATATCGGGCACGATGCGGTTCTCGGCCCAGTCGCCACCGCCAATAACGTTACCTGCGCGCGCCGAAGCCATACGGATCTCTGTCTGTGCAAAAAAAGATTTTCTCCAGCTATCGATGCCAATTTCCATCGCGGCTTTGCTGGAACTATATGGGTCATGACCACCTAGGGGATCAGTTTCGCGAAATGGCCGCGCTTGTTCGTCGTTGGCATACACTTTGTCTGTAGTTACCATAACCACGGCGCGTGGACCGGTCAGATCACGCAGCGCCTCCATCAGATTGAGCGTCCCCATCACATTGGTGGACCAGGTCTCAATCGGGGTTTCGTATCCACGTAAAACCAAAGATTGTGCTGCCATGTGAAAAACGATTTCGGGGTCTGACACTGTTACTGCGTTTGTCACGACAGACGAATCTCGAATGTCACCGATAATGTGCCTGATGGTATCTTCTAGTTTCAGAGAGGAAAAAAAGGGACTTTCAGGTGCCAGTGCTATGCCAGTGACTTTGGCACCGAGTTGCGTCAACCACAGCGCAAGCCATGCACCTTTGAACCCGGTATGTCCGGTAATCAGAACGCGTTTGTCTTTCCAGAACGCATTCATCACCAAGTTTTCCATGGTGCATCGCCGGATTTCCAAAGCTCTTCAAGGTAATCACGATCCCGCATCGTATCCATCGGAGCCCAGAAACCCGAATGCTTGAACACTGAAAGCTGTCGCTCAGTTGCCAGAGTTTCCAATGGAGCGCGTTCCCAAATCGTTTCGTCTCCGTCGATGTAGTCAATCACCTCAGGCTCACAGACAAAAAAACCGCCGTTAACCCAGAAGCCATCTCCATCGGGTTTCTCGTTAAACCGGGTCACAAAATCACCCTCGATCTCCAAGGCTCCGAACCGCGCTGCTGGTTGCAAGGCGGTAACGGTCGCACGGCTGCCAGTTCTTTTGTGAAAGGCCAAAAGCTTGGTAATATCAAGGTCCGTCACACCGTCGCCGTATGTAAGACAAAACGTGTCGGTCAGATGCTCCTTCACACGCTTTAGGCGGCCACCGGTTTGGGTTAGCTGACCGGTGTCGACCAATGTAACCTGCCAAGGCTCCGAGTATCGATTGTGCACCTTCATCTTATTGTCTTTTAGATCAAATGTGACATCGGATGTATGTAGAAAGTAGTTCGCGAAATACTCTTTGATCAGATAGCCTTTGTAGCCGCAGCAGATGACAAATTCAGTGATCCCATGGGCGCCATAGATTTTCATGATGTGCCATAATATGGGCAAACCACCAATTTCAATCATGGGTTTTGGGCGGAGGTGAGATTCTTCACTAATCCGAGTTCCAAGCCCGCCCGCTAGAATTACCGCTTTCAAATCATCGCTCCGCTCTGTTCTAATCGACCAACAGGCCGCAGATAATTGAATTCCCTTTAAGCATGATAACTTTGATTAGCAAGGAGAGTGGTGTGAGACGCGTCGAGCTGGTCTCAGTTTGCTACATAATTTGAAAACCCATGTGAATCAAAGCTGCCACTTTGGGTCAGCTCAAAGTTCGGTCGTGAGTTGAGTTGGCGTTCCTGATTGAACTCGGGTATTGCCAAGTTGTCTGCGGCGGACTGCGATCTATTCGCAGATGTTGTCTCATGCCGCCATTCTACCGGAGTAGTCAGCCCAGAGGTTGAGCGTATCTGATCGAGCGCAACGAAGTGAGGCTGCTCCCGCCCGAACAAGCCAAAAATTCAAGAGTCAGAAGCTGGTTAGCATGGAATAATTCCAGTTCAGTTGCCAGCACCTATATTTTCACAGATTGACTTCGATCGTGTTTTGGGGTTGGACACATGCGAAAATATCAAGTTATGAGCCGCGCTGGACCGCATATCTACACCGTCAAATTTCTAATAGACCATAATTCGACGCCGTGTAGCCCACTAGATCTCCGGTATTAGCCGCATAAGGATGCACCATGGTCCCTCTAGTTATTCCCACACGTAACCGTCCAATGTCTTTGTCCTTTCTCCTTAAGTATCTGGGCGAGTTCAATCCGGGACAACGTGTGGTGATCGCCAATGGCAGTCATCATTCATACCTTGCTGCTTATGAGGAAGCGGTACGTGACAACGACAGTCTTTTGCAGATCGAATATAAGGAGTACGATTCCGATCTGCATTTTCGGGACCGCATGGTTGATTGTGTGAGCGGGTTGGATGATGACATTATCTTCGTCGGAGCAGATGATGATTTTCCTGTGCTTGATACACTCTATCAAGGTGTTGAATTCCTGCGCGCAAACCACGACCACGTCGTCGCTATCGGCGGGATCATTTGCCTGTCAATGTTAGACGAAGATCAGTTCAACGCGAAATTTCTTCATGCATTCAGCCTTCAAGACGAAGACATAGTTTCTCGTCTGTCTAAATACAGCCAATGGGCCTTCGCGACCAGTTATGCTGCGACACGCCGCGATCACTACCTTGAAAGATGTAACAACTTACAGCTTAATGCCATGAAAATATTTGGCGACTATAATGTCGGCCTCCACGACTGTCTGGCTGGGAAAATCAAGGCCTTGCCAGAAATTGGCTACTTCACCACAAAACTAGCCACTCATAGTAGGTTTGGACCGCCCAGCCGTCTGCATTATCTGGAGCATGCACAAGAAACCTTAAACCTGAGAGATTACTATGCTGAAAAAATTGCCTCAACTACGGCAATTGACAATCAAGAAGCTCGGTCAATCGCAGATAAACTGATTGCAATGAAAATTGCCCATTGGACAGGTGGCAGCCCGCAGTTTTTGGATGGATTTGGGTGTTCATCGCTGTTCCGTGATGAAACTGTGCGCAAACAATATGACGCGTTTCAAGATCTATTTCGTCAAGGTACAGCAGAGCAAAAGAAACTTGGAGGCAATCTAAGGAAGGTTGTCGACGCAATGTTGGAAATTAGTGAGGCTAATTCAGATAATCACGGTGAGCCGGAAAAGTACGATTCAATAGAATATTTTTTGGCTTCGACCAATGGCGGTATTTCGCGGCCATGACAGAACGCCTCGTTAAGGAGTAAATGGATGAGACGAAAGATTAAGCGCAAACTTGCTAAGATGTTTTCTGCGCGCCGCTCGGAGAACAGTGCGAAGCCGAGGCCCGAACCAAAAAAACCAAAGCAGATCATTAGCCCACGGTTTAATATACGCTTTTCCCCAGAAACGCTTGAAAGAAAGTGAAGTGGGCCTGCTTTCAAAGGGCGGATTTCTGTCGCGAAATTTATCGCTGAGCGTGGAAATTTCGTCGGATCAACAGGTAAAGCAGCCAAATCCGCGATGCGTTGAAACTAACCGAGTCCAGGCGTAATTTATCCTCCGCGGATCATGTGTGTGTCTTCGATACCTGCAAGTGTTGCCTTCGCTGATCGCGCGTACGATACCAATTGGTTCCGTGAAGCATTGAAAGACAATGGGATACGCGCCTGTGTCCCCGGAGGAAAACAGCGCAAAAAACCTACAAATATGACAGGCGAAGATACCAAAGGCGCAACCCGATCCCCACCTCCGGTCCATGTTGATCCGCGCCATGGCTGCACCCGTGATCTGAAAGCTGGAGTTCAACTGATGGAAGTTGCGCGGCGTGAAAGCGTCCCCGGCGCTTTCATCCTTGCCCGTGCTCAGCTCGCGTTTCTCTCACCGAAGATTCAGGCCGCGCTTCTCAACGGCACCCAGCCGCCCGAACTTACACTCAAGCGTCTGGTCAGCGTGACCCACCCACTTGATTGGTCCGAACAGGAACGCCTGTTCGGCTTCTGACATCTCCAGATCCTGCGTCCCTGATACAGACTTCGCCCTCCCTGATCCGGCGGAACAATTCCCCGTTCGCACGAGAAAATTACCTGCTCCACCTTTTAGGGAATTTGCAACATTAACCCCCTGTAAGACATTCAGTTCTGACAGGTGAAATTACTGAACTCAGACCCGTTTCACAAAAATTCCCTTTGAATTGCCGGATATCAGGGAAATCCTGCCCAAAGCGATCCCACCAAAATGCGGCACTGAGACTGGGGCCTGAATCGTGATCCGAGTGTACGAACTGCTCCGACTCTGATTGAAAGCGCATGCGTCAACTCGCGGGAATTGCGGAACAATTCCGGGTCAAAAAACACAACTGAAGTGAGACAGGTATGAGTGGCGGTGCTGTCAGACGAATTCGAACCAGTCTCAGTTTGCCGCGAAAACCGCGAACCTATCCGGAACAAAGTTGACGCCACTCGCTAAGAGCGGCGGTGCGTGTCTGCTTGAAGGAGTCTCGGCTGGCTAGCGCTCTTTCTCGTTGAAGTGGTTGTACACGGAGGAATGGACGGAGGCGAATTTCTGTAGACTTCGCATGCGCTTGAAACGCTGCATCGCGCGTTCGCGTCGTCGAAACGGCAGGTGCGAATTCTCGACGCGGTTGTTTAGCCACCTGCCCGTCTGTTGTTTTTCGAGAGCACCCAAATCTCTAAGGGCAGCCTTGTAGGAAGCGAAGCGATCTGTGACGATCTCTTCGGCGCAGACGTGCCGCTTCGTCAATTTCTTGAGAAATTTCAGTGCTGCAGCTTTGTTACGGCGCTTCGTTACAACTGCTTCCAGCACCTCGCCTTCGTCATCCACAGCGCGCCAAAGATAATGCCGTTTGCCATTCACTTTCACAAAGACCTCGTCCACGTGCCACTTCCATTTTGAAAAGGTTCGGAGTTGCTGCACACGCTTCCGTCTGATCTCAGCGGCGAACATCGGGCCAAACCTGTTCCACCAATATCGGACAGTTTCGTGGCTGACATCGATACCTCGCTCGTGCAGCAGATCTTCGACATTCCGAAGCGAGAGTGGAAATCGGATGTACAGCATCACCGCCAGGCGGATGATTTCGAGGCTGGTTTTGAAGTATTTGAAGGAGGCAGGTTTGGTCATTCCTAAATGCTATGCAACCACCCTGCCCCGCTCAAGCAAAGTTCTTCTGACAAGACCATCAGAGCAATTCAATCTGACAAGACGTAAAAAAGGCTTGTAATACTATCTACCTATTGATAGGTAGATAGTATGAAGCACAAACCCCGACGGAGGCACTCAGATGAAGATTTATGATGTCGAAGGGTTCCCGAACCCTGCCCGTGTTCGTATTGCGCTGGCTGAAAAAGGCGCGTCAGACAAAGTTGAATTCATCCCTGTGGATGTGATGGGCGGCGAACATCGTACGCCTGAGTTCAAAGCCAAAAACCCCGATGCCGCGGTGCCTTGTTTGGAACTGGAAGATGGATCGCACATCGCTCAATGCAACGCGATCACTGAATATATCGACGCAACCTTCGATGGCCCATCATTGACCGGCGTGACTGCGCAAGAGCGCGCCCGAATCTCGATGATGAATCTGCGCGCGGAAAACGGTCTGTTGAATGCGGTCGGCACCTACTTCCACCATGCCACACCTGGCCTCGGCCCGGACCTGGAAACCTATCAATGCGTCGAATGGGGCAACAAACAGAAAGAGGTTGCCGGAAACACAATGGCCTATCTGGATGCGGTATTGGCCGAAAACGAATACTTGGCCGGAGACACATTCTCTGTGGCCGATATCACCGCCTTTGCAGGATTGGCGTTCGCCGATTTTGCCAAAGTTGAAATTCCTGAAACCCTGACCAACCTGCAAGCTTGGCGTGCTAAGATGGCGGCCCGTCCATCTATCGCCGGCTAAGCGAGAACTGCCATTTAAGTTGAAAGGACCCCTCCCATGGAACTCAACTCGGACTTCTCTTCGCGTGTCGTTGTTCACTCTGATCAGCTTGAGTGGCAGGCCTCGCCCATGAAGGGTGTGGACCGGCGCATGCTGGACCGAATTGGTGGCGAAGTCGCCCGCGCCACCACCATTGTGCGCTATGCACCAGGCAGCAAATTCTCGGCCCACACCCATACGGGTGGTGAAGAGTTCATAGTTTTGGACGGCGTCTTTCAGGATGAACATGGCGATTTTCCCGAAGGCACTTATGTGCGCAATCCCCCAACGACCGAGCACACGCCCGGCTCAGAACCCGGCTGCACGATCTTCGTCAAACTCTGGCAATTCGACATGGATGATCGCAATCAGTTCCGCAAAACCATGGCCGACGAACTGGCCGCACCCGTGAACGGGGTCGCCACTGCGACGCTGCACAAGGACGACCGCGAGGTTGTCACTTACAGCCATGTTGATGCAGGCACCGAGATTACTTCGAATGCGCCGGGTGGTATCGAGCTGTTAATGATTGGCGGATCGCTGACCTCAGGCGGTGACGTGCTGAAAAAGAACGACTGGCTACGCCTGCCTGAGGGTGAAGCGCTGTCGGCTATGGCTGGCCCAGACGGGGCGAAGGTCTGGATGAAGACTGGCCACCTGCCCTTTGCACAGCCACCGGTGGTTTAATTCATGAGTAGCAAGAAACCTCTGGCGATTGTCGCCGGTGCGGGGGCTGGCCTTGGCCAGTCCCTTCTCGCGCGGTTTCAGGCAGGTGGCATGACGGCCATTGGTCTTGGACGGACGCAGCCGCAGGAAACGATCGCGCCGTTTCATCAGGTCGATCTGTCCGATCCGAGTGCGGTTGCACCAGTGATTTCTGAATTGATCGCTACGCATGGCCCGCCGAAGATCGTGGTGCACAATACGGCTGAGCTGGTGATCGCGCCATTCCCCGAAACCGCATTGGAAGACTATCAGAGAACGTGGACATCAATGGTGCAATCTTTGGTCCTGCTGGGGCAATGTGTTCTGCAACCGATGGTGCGCGGCGGTGGTGGCGCGCTGATCGTTTCGGGGGCCACAGCGTCGCTGCGCGGCGGCCCACGGTTTTCCGCTTTTGCGTCGGCTAAGTTCGCCCTGCGCGGGCTGACACAATCGCTGGCTCGTGAATATCAACCGGCTGGCGTACATATCTCGCACGTCGTTCTGGACGGGATCATCGATACACCCCGCTCGCGGGATTTGCACTCGCTGGATCAGTCGAAGATGATGAAACCGGACGAGATTGCCGAGGCCTACTGGCAGTTGGCTCATCAACCGCAATCCACCTGGACCCATGAGCTGGACCTGCGCCCGGCATCTGAGGGGTTCTGAGCGATGCAGACGCAAACTCTGATCATTGGAGCAGGCATTTCTGGCCTCTGCCTTGCGCGACAGCTACAGACACAAAGCCATGACTACCTGCTGGTCGAAGCGCGGGATCGTCCGGGCGGGCGTATCCTGACGGAAAGGCTGGAGGGTGGGTATTTCGACATGGGTCCAGCCTGGTTCTGGCCCGGACAGCCGCGTATTGCAGCGTTAATAAAGCGGCTCGGACTGGAGTGGTTCGAGCAATATTCAACAGGCGCTCTCAGCTTTGAAAACGAGATCGGCCAGGTCGAGCGCGATCGCGGGTTTGCCTCGATGCAAGGATCTTATCGCTTGAAAGGTGGTCTGGGCGCCCTCACTGATGCGCTTGCCGCTGAGATACCGCCGAAGCGGCTCATCTTATCCGCGCCTATCGTCGGGTTAGAGAAGTCTGCGTCTGGGATCACCGCGACCGCTCAAACTGGGCAGGTCATTCATGCTCAGGAAATCGTACTGGCCCTCCCTCCTCGCGTGGCGAGCAAGATCGCGTTCTCACCTGCTTTACCAGATGAAGCTTTAGCGGCAATGACTGGGATCGCGACTTGGATGGCCGGTCAGGCCAAAGTCATCGCTGTCTATGATACCCCGTTCTGGCGCACGGCCGGGCTGTCCGGTGACGCGATGAGCCGCAGGGGGCCGATGGAGGAAATACACGACGCCTCCCCTGCCGAGGGCGGACCTTACGCGTTGTTCGGCTTTATCGGCTTACCCCCGCGCACCCGCAGCAACGAAGAACGGCTGAGGCAGTTGCTCAAAGAGCAACTGTCCCGGCTGTTCGGCGCCGAAGCTGCGGAGCCAAAGACACTCTTTGTCAAAGATTGGGCCTTTGACCCGTTCACCTCTATCGAAGCGGATCAACAGCCGTTATACGCTCATCCGCAATACGGGCTGCCCCATGCGATGACCCGTCTGTGGGATGGCCGACTAATCTTTGGCGGGACCGAAGTTGCACCACAGTTCGGGGGCTATATCGAAGGCGCCCTGGAGTCTGCGGAAAACGCGCTGGCCCTGATCATGACGGAAAAGGTTTGAGCACGTATGACGAGTGATACCAAGACGGCCCTTCTGGATGTTGCCGAACACGCTGCGCGCGCGAGGGGGTTTGACGGGTTCAGCTATGCCGATCTGGCAGAGGCGGTGGGTATTCGCAAGGCGTCAATCCACTATCATTTCCCGACCAAAGCGGCGCTGTCGGCGGCACTCATGGGTCGCTATCATGAGACCCTGCAGGCAGAGTGCAACCGCATCCGGGTAGAACACAAAACCGGGGCCGAGCAATTGCTGGCCCTGATCGACCTCTACCGGGATGCACTCAATGACGGGAAAACCTTGTGCCTCTGCGTGTCGCTTATCAGCAGCCGTGAAAGCCTTTCGGATGACGTGATCCAAAAGATCAAAAAATTCCGCGCCATGATGGTTACCCAAATCGAAGAGATCCTGAAGCTTGGCCAAGAGGACAAGTCAATCACCGGTATCACCGATCCGATCTCGGAGTCCCGTGCGATACTGGCCCTTTTGGAAGGCGCGCATCTGACCGCGCGCGCAGAAGAGAATGTGAATACCTTCGATGAGGCTTTGGGCGTTTTAAAGTCCCGCTGTTGACCTTCGCCCCGACACATCGGATCGTTGCCGCAAGCAATTCATTTGATATTCGGAGCTTCCATTATGCCCAAAGTCATTCTGATCACCGGCACGTCAACCGGCCTTGGTGTTCAAATCGCCGTACAAGCGGCCCATGCGGGCCATACTGTCTACGCTACTATGCGAAACCTCGCCAAGCGCGGCATCTTGGATGCGGCCGCCTCTGACGCTGGCGTCAATTTCAACGTGCTTGAGCTGGACGTGCAAGACAGCGCCAGCGTAAACGCCGCAGTCGATCAGATCATCGCGAACGAGGGGCGGATCGATAAGCTGATCAACAATGCGGGTGCTGGATTTGTTCGCACAACCGAACAAGCCAGCGAAGAAGACGTCGCCTGGGTCATGGATGTGAATTTCATGGGAGTCGTGCGCTGCACAAAAGCGGTGATGCCACACATGCGCGCAGCACGCTCGGGCCACGTCATCACAATCTCATCCGTAGGCGGCCTTGTGGGTCAGCCGTTCAACGAGATCTACTGCGCCGCAAAGTTCGCCGTTGAGGGATACACTGAGGCTCTGGCCAGCTATGTCACGCCCAATTTCGGTATCCATTTCTCGACAGTTGAACCGGGCGGTATTCAATCCGAGTTTGCGACCAATGTGCTTAAACATGTCGAGGCCACGGGCGGGATGCTTGAGGATGAGTATCTACCTATTCTCCAGAAGTATATCGGCGGCGCTCAGGCGCGAATGGATGGCAGCGATATCTATCAAACTTCGGAACAAGTGGCATCAGTTGTCATGGGCGTGGTTGAAGCCTCTGACCCGCCGATCCGCGTTCGCACTTCAAACTGGGGTGAGGCGTTTACTCGCCTGAAAACCGAAGCAGACCCGGATGGAAAAAAGCAACAAGCAGCCGTGATTGAGCAGTTCCTACGCTAAAACCTTACTGGTGTAAGTCTGCTCGGAATGCGGCAGCCTTGCTGCAATTGCCACAGGTTTCCATGCTGCATCAACGGCGACGTCCGCTTTTTGCGATGTCGAGGAACACCAGCACGCGTCGATCATGCGTACAATCCCTGATCCTTTTCGGATCGGTTTCTGTCGGCAATGTCGTAAAGCTTTTCGCGACCAGCGCCATGAAAACCATTGTACGCGTAACGTCATTTCACTCTGTGATAGACCATTCAGCATCTTCCAAATGTCGCCGTTTCTCGAATTGGTCTGGGGTATAAGCCAGACCGCTTAGAGAAAAGGTGCCTGCAGGCAATCGCGGCGTCCGACAATCCAATGATAACACCCCGCGGTGGGAGCTTTGCCTGATCCAACGCAGGGCCTTCGATCCGGTCGCCCGACAGACTCACCGTCGAACCCAACAATTTCGCACAGAATCATGAAAAAGCACTCACTCGTTTAGCCTTGCTGGGCGACACAATGAACACCGTCGCCCGGATAGAAAGTGCTGCCAGAGACTTCGGAGTAGAAGTGGTGATCTCGGATGCTGTCAGGGAACAACTGTCCGATGAAGTTAACAAAATGCTATCCCAACTTCCCGCCTACAATGCCCGCGGAAAAACCGATCAAATGGCGCTTTGGACCATCACTAAGTGATTTGCCATTGCAGAAGCTATCGAAATCTAAACACTTGGGCCGTTCGTGTGGACGGCTCAGACCTTCTATTGGCAAACAGTTCTCAACGCTGAATTGCGGCCCGACAGACCTTACTTTCGCCGCGGCCGCAACATCTGGTTCTTATTAACTCATGGTTTTCGGGCAACGCCGCCAATCGCAATAGCTTTCTAAAGGTGGAAACAAACCTGAATGCAGTCCATTCATTCAGGAATTTACTGTTACTGGTGATGTGACACAGATAGCGTTTCCACTTGCAAAGCTGAATGAACTAGAGCTTCAAGGTTTTTGCGCAACAACATAACGACTCTGGAGCATCGAGGCTTGATCGGAAGTATACAGGATTTCAAAGCCTGCACGCTCAATTTTCCTATCAAGCATCGACATAGACACGAAATTCACAAACGGGGCTTTCCCAAAAAACTGCATGATAGGGATCGCGACACGACTGATCATCGCATACTTGAACCCACCATTCTCAGGCGCACACACCGTTTTGGATATGAAAACCCCACCGGATTTTGTCAATTTGGCAATATGCTCTAGCGCTTGATCCAAATCAGGCAGGAGATGAAGCAGGTTATGCGCCAAAACCGCATCGTAACCACCTTCAACAGGATCGTGCTCGAGAACTTCGGCCACCTTGAAAGTGACATTCTCCAGTCCTTCTTTAGCACGCTTCTCGTTGGCAATCTCGATCATGCCCGGAGCGAGATCCGAGGCGGTGATATGGTTGACATGCGGTGCAAGCAACAGCGCGGTTGAACCCGTCCCGCAACCGATTTCCAGTACACTGTCTTCTGCTTTTAGGTGCGACTTCGTATGTTCGAGTGTGTTCAGATACCATTCCATGTTCCGGATTGGGTCCGCCGCATACTTTCGCGAGATTCTGCTCCAGAACGCGGCATCTTTGGACAAAGCAGCCATTTTATTACTCTCTTTCAAGTTTGTTGTCGCATCCCATACATCCATACGCACATTTATTAAATTGCCATAATTTGTAGAAGTGTTATGCATAAATGCATGAACTGGAATGCCATCAATTTCGACTGGAATCAGGTACGGACCTTTCTTGCGACAGCTGAAGAAGGCTCGTTTTCCGCAGCGGCGCGCGTTCTCGAGCAAACTCAACCTACTGTCGGTCGTCAGGTTGCGGCGCTGGAATTGGCGCTTGGGATCACCCTGTTCGAAAGAGTTGGTAAATCGCTTAGTCTAACGACCGCTGGCGCCGAGCTTTTGTTGCATGTCAGAGAAATGGCGGATGTCGCGCACAGGATCTCCCTTACTGCTACAAGCCAGTCGCAAACTGTCGAAGGGCAAGTCAGGATCACCGCGTCAGATGTGATGTCTGCCTATCAGCTGCCGCCTATACTGAAAAAGATCCGACTTGCAGCACCGCGTCTTGAGATCGACGTCGTTGCTGCCAATGACTTACAAGACATACAGAGACGTGAGGCTGATATCGCCATCCGACATGTACGCCCGACGCAACCAGATCTGACCGCAAAGCTTGTTGCCGAGGCGACGGCACATTTTTACGCAGCACCTGCGTACCTTGATCAGTTGGGAAGGCCGAAAAATGAAAACGAGCTCGCGAAGTTGGATTTCGTGGGGTTTGGCGACATTGACACGATGATCGGTTTTCTCGATCCGGCGGGCGTTAAGGTCACTCGAAAGAGTTTCCGGATTGGCTCGCAAAGCGGAATTGTATCCTGGGAGCTGGTGCGCCAAGGGTTTGGCATCAGTGTAATGTCGGATGACGTGGCTGCCTTGACACCAGGTGTGGAGCGCGTGCTACCCGACCGAGAGCCGTTTAAGTTCCCGATTTGGCTGGCGACGCACTCGGAATTACATACTGCGCGAAGGATCAGGTTGGTGTTTGATCAACTTGCAGATCAACTGAGCACAGGGGCCATTAGGTAGTCCGGGAGTTCACCCTATGTCACAGGTCCAACCAACGCTTCACTTGCTTTGTGGTAAAGTCGCCTCAGGAAAATCAAGTCTGGCGGCGAAACTTGCGAATAGCGGCGGGGCGGTGCTCATTTCAGAAGATGAATGGCTTAGCGTCCTATTCGGCGACCAGATGAACTCCCTGCAGGATTATGTAAATTGCGCTTTGAAATTGCGGCCGGTCATGGGGCGGCACATCGCATCGTTGCTGAAGGCCGGGGTTTCTGTCATTCTCGACTTTCCGGCGAACACAATTGAAAACAGAGCCTGGATGCGCAAGCTGCTGGAAGAAACTGCTGCGACGCACCAGCTTCACTTTTTGGACTTGCCGGATGAGGTTTGTCTGCGCCGGCTGCACAAGCGCAACAGTGAAGGTGCGCATGCCTTTGCAGCAACGGAAGATCAATATTGGCGTTTGGCGAGGTATTTCGAGGCACCATCACACGAAGAAGGTTTTAACGTCATAACTCACAATCGGTAGCGCCAGCCATTCAGTATTTCGCGGAGTCACTCAGATATTTTGGCCACCCACTCTGTATCGGTGAATGGCCAAATGCACTCAGGCAGCTTTCACTGTGTCTCAAATCCGAAGTTTACGCAACGACATGAGGTGCATGCCAGCTTTCGTTAGCCGCCCTTTGCTCGCGGCCCACAAACACAGCAGTCCAAGTACCATCTCTATCCCAAGAGCAGAAAGGATGCTGTCCGATGGTCGTCCATCAAGCATAATGCTGACCACGCGCCCCGCGGCAAAGGCGAAGAACACAGTGGCTCCAAGCCAAGCTGATGTCTGGGCCATCTTTTGGTATAGCGCTCCCGACAGAATGATCAGGCCAAGTGCAGCCAGATTGGCAGCAGGTGCGCGCAATTCGCTCATCAAGTTCGGTTGCGGCGAAATATCAATGCCGTAGCTGGAGTAAAAGGCCAGTGGGGCCAGCGTGATGATCAGCCCCAGGGTGGCTGCAACAAGACCCGCCAACCCCAGGACAAGCCTGCGTTTTACGTCAAACGTCATGATTGTGTTCCTTTGTTGTCAGACCGACTCATGCAGCTTGTGCCCAAGCGCCAGACTTTGCGGCTTCATCAGCAAAATCAGAGAAATCGCGCGGAGCTCTCCCCAAGGCACGTTGAACACCGTCCGCAGTGTTCGCATTGCGACCATCAAGCGTTTCCCTCGCTATGTCAGTAATCACGTCAGCAATCATCTCTCCGCTCGCGTTGATGATTTCCGCATGGAAGTCTTCAAACGAAATCGGCACATATTGCACGGTTCTGCCCATTGCGCGCGAAAGTTCGGCAGCCATTTCGGCAAATGTCATGAGACGCGGCCCTGTAACTTCATACAGCTCGCCAGTGTGTCCTTCCTCGGTCAAGGCGGCGACGGCAACGTCGGCAATGTCGTCCACGTCGATGATCGGTTCACGCACGTCACCTGCGGGCATGGGCAACACACCGGCCATTACCGGCTCCAGCAATGCACCTTCAGAGTAGTTTTGCGCAAACCACGCCGCACGGACGATCGTAAAGGGCACACCGGAGTTCCGAACAACCCCTTCGGCACGTTCGGCATGAAATTCTCCGCGACCTGTTAACAGCACAAGTCGCTGCAGTCCTTTTTCTCGAGCCAATGCCGAAAAGGCCGCAACTTGCTCGACCGCGCCCGGAAAGGCGATGTCAGGAAAATAGGATATATAGGCGGCAGAAACACCGTCCAGGATTGCGGGCCATGTCTGCGGTTTTTCCCAATCAAATGGGGTTTTGCTATTCCGCGATCCACGCCGAACTGCATGGCCCCTGTCTTCAAGGCGCGTCACGATACGTGATCCGGTTTTACCTGTTGCGCCAAGTACGAGAATGGTTTGCTGTGTCATCGGTCATCTCCGTAAAATCAGTCAATGACCCCAAAATAGGTAAGCACGAAGGATGAAGAAGTCTGCATTGTCCTAACTTTTTATCCATTCATCCAAATACTGTGGACAATTGGGGAGATATCGAACAGTCTGGTGCAGTGAGCCAGATCAACCCCCATATTCCCGACCCCCATGCAATGGCGCAGCCAATCGGTGATCCGCTCGGGGAAATTCTTCATCTTCTGAAACTGACGGGTACATTCTATTGCCAGTCGCGCATGTCTGCGCCTTGGGGCGTTTCTATACCGGGTTTCCCCGAAATACTGAGCTTTGCGGTCATTACGCACGGGCGTTGCTTTATGAGGGTCGGAGAAGATGTGCCGTTTGAAGTCGAGAAAGGCGACTTGGTTCTGATGACAAATGGCGCGCCAGTTGGGTTCTCCAGCTCAAAAGACACCCCACTTTTGAAACTGGAAGAACTGCCCATACGCAAGGTGACGGAGCTCTACGAAACGCTAGAGCACGGCGGTGGTGGAGCCGAGACCGGCATCATGTACGGGCTCGTCAGGATAGATCACGCGGCCAGCGGCATGTTGATGGCCTTGCTTCCCGACGTGCTCAAAATCGATCCGTGGGAAGAGGATGCAGGGAGCTGGCTACAAGCAACTTTGCAATTCATTGCAAGAGAGGCGCGTGAATTACGACCGGGCGGCGAAACAGTGATTACACGCTTGGCCGATGTGGTTGTCATCGAGGCTATTCGCCGATGGTTGAACAGTGCGCCCGACGCCAATCGAGGTTGGCTGAAAGCCGCCAGAGACCAACAGATTGGCCGCACCATTGTTTCCATTCATCGCGCACCTGCAGCAAACTGGACAGTCGAGTCTCTTGCACAGGTTGCAGGTATGTCCAGATCGGCATTTTCCGCACGGTTTACCGAACTCGTCGGTGTGCCGGCAATACAATACCTCGCAACTTGGCGAATGCATCTGGCGCGGGAACGATTAATTGCTACCGATCAACCAATCTCGCAAATCGTGGCTGAGATCGGGTACCTATCTGAACCTTCTTTTAACAAAGCATTCAAACGGGTTTTTAACATGCCTCCAGGGAAAGTCCGCAAGCTGCAACATCAGTCACAAGTCGCTGTTTAGTCGAAAATAGACACGTCTTGCGAAAAGCGTATTTGCTTTGAGTCTAAACAGGTCGGCTTCAGGCTCGTTGCAGACTTCGGTGCAGACGCAGCGCAAGCGCCTTTCCCGTTCTCCACGATACATCCAACGGCTCAAACCGGGCCTTGCGCGGAGCGATCAGTTTCCGCGAGTGCAGCCCACATAGCGGTCATCGATCCGGGATAGCACTGAGGAAACCGGTATCGTTTCGACTTGGTGAAAACCTTTCCAACACCCAATCATAGAGTTGATTATGCTGCCCGGAGACGTCATGGGCAGGCTTTTTGTCTCCCTATCAAAACACAAATGTCTCGCGGTGGCGTCTTGCTTCCTCAACGCCCTGCCCGTTGAGCGCCGCCTCCGTACTGGTCATCATAGCTTCAGGACCGCACATGTACACATCTCGCATTCCGAGATGCGCGACCGATTGAACGTCTTCGCTTTGCATGCGTCGCTCCTCAATCTTCAGCAGCTGGTCGGTGAAAGTCGCGTTCAGATCATCGCGTGCGGATTTCGCAGCCAATGCGTTTTCGCCTGCGCTTTGAAACGCGACAATACGTAGTGTCACCTGGTCCGAAACAGAGCTGTTTTTTTTCGCAAAGTGCTGCAGAACTGCAATGTCATCGTCCCGACCGGAAAACAGAAACACGATATCGATGGGCTGGTCCTGCGGATAAGTCTCTACCACTTGTTTGACTCCGTCCCACATCACCATGAACGGGGTGATGCCAACGCCACCCGCGATCCAAAGCATCTTTGCTGGGAACTTTGGGGGGCTGCCCTCAGCCACTTCGGAAAAACAGGAAAAGCCCGCTCCGGTGCCCTTGAATTTAACTGGAAGATTGTACGTGATCAGCTTCTCCGCATAGTTGTGCAGGAGGTTGGACATCAGACCGCCTGGTTTGCGTTTGACCGTAACACTGATCCGATTGGTCGTGCGAAACGCGTTGTTCTCTTCGTCAAACTTTGGCGCTCCGGAAAGCGTCCATGTGCGGACGTAGTCCTCGTTCACAAGCTGAGGGTTTGTCTCGTTCATGTGGCTGTATCCGGCGTCCACCAGGTCGGAGAAGTCAAAGACGCCAAAGCCACCAGGCAATGGGGCATTGATTGCCTCAGACAACTCGAATTCGAAGGTACTGATTGTGCTGGACAGGGGTTTTGTAGCGATAAGCTTGGCGGTCAACGGGATAGCGGCGTCGTGCGCCTTGATTGCATGCCCCATCTTCTCCAACTCTGCGCGCAAATATTTGACCGGCGGATTGTAGGGGGAGAGTTGCTCTTTTGATGCCAGCTTGAGGTTTAGGCCTCCACGCACAAAAACCGCGCCCGTTACCTTGATACGTGTCAGCAGGCTCACGCGCGGCATCAGCGCATCTGCGTCATCCCCAAGCAGATTTTCAGCATCCCCCGTAATGTAGAGGATCTCGCCGGTTTCAAAGTCTGGAAAGACCAGCCCAACCTTCGGGTCCGTTTCGATATTGCCCAGCGACTGGTAGAAGCGATTGCCAGAATGATCGGGCAGAACCAAATAGGTCGTAACCCGCGCCCCGTCGTTCTCCTCGTAGAGCCGGGTAAAGCCGGGCGCGCCGCCGCGATGATTGACGCCCATGTCAGTCTGAGCGCCTGCAGTGGTGGCATCGCTTGTATGTTTTGTCGCCAAGAACAAGGTGCTGGCGCGCGCCACGACGGATTTGGCCTCATTCGACAGCACAGATGAGTGCACATCGAAGCCGTCATGGATAATTTCAGGGTTGCGTCGCGTGTACCCTAAGGAACGGACTGTAATGTACTTTGGACAGTTCCCCAAGTGCTGATCGGACAACAGCTGTAACCTGATCTTCTCCTCGCCCTCGACATCTGCGGTACGTATGGAGCCCGCAATTTTGTTTCGTCGGCGGTTACCGAAATCGATCCCAACCCCGGCAAAGAGCCGAGCTTCGAGGCCCGATGCGGGATCCTGGCTCACAGCACGCACAAAGGGATCATGCGGATTGGTTTCCGCGACCACATGCGTGGTGTTCTGGCCCGCAACCTGAATGCCAACAGAAGGGTCGCTGTCTGATTGTGTAACCAGAAGGCTGACCCACGGACGCCCATTACGATCAAGCGTTGCGAGCGGCAAATAGGACAGACCCGCAAAGAAATCCGCATGCTGTTTCGGCATATCGCTTTCGATGTAGTGCGGAATCGCATCGCTCACCTCTTTGGGAGTGAGACGCCGCTCTTGCAGCATCAACTCACCTCTGTGCGATTTATGTATCTGTGCCATCGCTTGATCCTTTCACCAGAGCCACGCTAGAGCCCGAGATCGCTCAGACCGGGGTGGTCATCCGGACGGCGCCCCGGCGGCCAGCGGAACTTTCTGTCCGCCTCTTGGATGGGGTGTTCATTGATGCTGGCAAACCGGCGTTCCATGTAGCCATCCTTGTCGAACTCCCAATTTTCATTGCCATAGGCCCGGAACCAGTTTCCGCCGTCATCGTGGTACTCATAGGCGTAGCGGACCGCGATGCGATTGCCGTCATGTGCCCAAAGCTCTTTGATCAGACGGTAGTCCAGTTCCTTGGCCCATTTCCGGGTCAAGAACTCCTCAATCTGATCGCGCCCTTGGGGAAACTCGATCCGGTTGCGCCACTTGCTGTCCGGCGTGTAGGCCAGCGCGACCTTGGCCGGATCCCGGCCGTTCCAGCCGTCCTCAGCCAAGCGCACCTTTTGAATGGCGGTTTCTTTTGAGAACGGTGGCAAAGGATGCCGTTGGGCTTCGGTCGTCATGGGTTTGCCCTTTCACTCTGCAACAAGACCAACAGCCGTCGCCGGCATCGCTTCAAAACCGGGCAAGGCCTCAAACCGAGCGAGCCAGGCACGGACATTCGGGTATGGCTCGAGAGAGACATTCCCCTCCGGCGCGTGTGCCGTATAGGAGTAGTTAGCCACATCAGCGATCGTGGGTTTTTCGCCGACGAGCCAGTCGCGGCCCGTGAGCCCATGCTCCAGTTTCTGCATCGCTTTTTCGGCAGTCGCGGCTGCAAAGTTCGGGTCCAGCGGCGCGCCAAAGACGGTGATCAACCGCGCAGCGCAAGAACCAAACGCAATCTCTCCAGCCGCTAAAGTGAGCCAACGCTGCACGTTTGCTTCTCCGACCGCATCACTCGGTATCCAATCAGGCGCATATGTCCGCGCAAGATAGACAAGAATCGCGTTCGAGTCGGACACAACAACCTCGCCATCCTCAAGGACGGGCACTTGCCCATTTGGGTTCATGGCAAGAAATTCAGGCGACTTATGCGCGCCAGCTGCCAGATCGACGGGAACAACCTCATGTGCAATCCCGGCAAGTTTCGCAAAGACCAAAGCTCGGTGTGCATGGCCAGATTTGGCGAAATGGTGAATACGAACAGCGTTGGACATGGGTTTCTCCGGTTGGTTGCAGGTGTTGAACAAGCAATATACATTGCGCTTCTTGATGATAATCTCCTATATTTGACGAACTTTAAGCCCTCAAAAGGCGCAATGGGATGGACAAGATAGACCGCATGCGGGCCTTTGCGCTGGTTGCAAAGAACACGTCGTTCACCGTCGCTGCGCAGCGCATGGGGCGGTCTGCGCGTTTGGTCAGTAAGTACGTCGCTGATCTGGAAAACGCGCTTGGTGTACAGCTGCTCAATCGCACGACCCGCAGCGTGTCGTTGACAGATGCGGGTGCAACATACCTGATGTTGTGCGAGCCGCTTCTCGACGGATTCGACGAACTCGAAGACAGGGTCAGAAATGAGCAGGCCTCCCTTCGCGGTGTGATCCATATCTCGGCGCCAACGGGGTTTGGCGCATTGCGGTTGGTACCTTCGCTCGCCAAATTCGCTGAGAAACACCCCCATGTAGAGCTCGATCTGAAGTTTTCTGATCGCAGAGCGTCGATTGTTGAAGAAGGCCTCGACCTTGCTGTCAGGATTGGCCCAATGCGGGACAGCTCGCTCAAGGTTCGGCAATTGGGCCGCATGCCCTTGGTTGTCTGTGCCTCACCCACCTATTTGGAACGCGCAGGGCGCCCGGACCATCCACGGGCACTGGCCAAACATGAGTGTATCCTCGATGGCAATATGACAGAGCCTACAGTGTGGAGGTTCGACTTTGGCGGCCAAGAAGAGGCTGTCCAAGTGACCGGACGCTTCCGAATGAATGCTCCCGCAGCGTCAGCTCGCCTTGCTGAACAAGGCGCCGCCATCGCACGGTGCCCGGCATATACAGTCGCAGATGCCTTACGGTCCGGCGATCTGGTCGAGCTGTTTCCGGAGAACCGGGTGTCGCCATATGTCGTCGCTGCATTATTTCCACAGAACAGGCGCATTACAACTCGGGTGCGCGCGCTTCTGGATCACCTAGCAGGCGACACGGCTTTATGTCCTGATGGAAAGCGCTGACGGCCCGTTGCAGACATTCGACGTGTATCCGAAGTTCTGCGCTAAGAGCGCTCAGCAGAAATTTGAGTGGGCACGAGTTCTAAACCCGTTTGGCATTCATGCAGACAGATGGAGGTTATTTGAATAATTCTATCATTCCACCGGATCCAAGTAGGGAGCTGCCGCTGGCCGGTTTTTTCAGAGCATGCATGTGATCAAATTGCATCATACAAAAGACCAGTCAGAAATTCGTTAATATATCGTTAATCGGAACATCAAAAAGCCATCTTTTTTTTGCTGCTAACAAATACGCGGAGGTTTTCGCGCAAAAAAGTTGCGGTGGTTTCCAGACCACTCTTAAGGGGTGAACAAGATGTTACGAGTAAGCGGTTTGAACCGCAAAGCGCGCCGTCGTACAGCGGCACTTTCCAAAGCGCAGACGAGCAAATACCATCAAGGAAAATCCGCTGCATATCGCGCTTTCGCTGCTCCAGTTGCTGCCGGTGCGATAGGTTTGGGTGCATCGATTGGAGTGGCAACTCCTTCGATCGCGCAAACGGTTGTTCCTCCATCAAACGGTCCGTGCAGTGTTGCGGGTGACCTCGCCACCTGTACGGGAGATGTTTCAACGGGTGTTCAGGCAAACGGGCCAGCAATCGAAACGCTCAATATCAATAACGTGACTGCTCCGGGAATTGCACCGGGCGGTGGAACAGACGGAGTGGCTTTCAGCACACCAACAGGTAACGTAACCCTTAACATCCAGACGAATGGAACTGACGGCATTGTCACGACGGGGAACGGCGCGGATGGGATTGTTGTGGATGCGGACGGCGACGGGGATGTTTCGATCACATCGACGGGCGAAATTGCAACCGACGGACGTCGATCCTTTGGCATTCGATCCGATCTTGAGGGTGACGGTGCCATTTCGGTTAACTCGACCGGCAATATCACGACATCTGGACGCAGCAGAAGCGCCGGTATCGGCGCTACGCAACAAGGTGGTGATGGCGATGTGTCAGTGGTTTCAGCGGGTCGTATAAGCACATCGGGCAGCCGTTCATACGGAATCTACGCCAATCAGGACGGTGGAGACGGCACGGTATCGGTCAACTCAGCGGGCGATATCAGCACAATTCGAAATCGATCAACAGGCATCACCGCTCTTCAGAGTGGCGGCGAAGGGGATGTCTCGGTGGTGTCGAATGGCAATATCTCGACGGCTGGAAACAACTCTGGCGGTATACTTGGACAGCAAAGCGATGACGATGGCGATGTCGCGATCCAATCAACCGGAAACATCACAACAGAAGGAAACAACGCGAACGCCGTCTTGGCGCGTCAAAATGGCGGCGATGGGGATATCACAGTTGAATCCGAGGGCAACCTCTCGACTTCTGGAAATAACGCCCGCGGGATCTTTGCACGGCAAGACGACGGTGATGGCAACATCACGATCCGCTCGACCGGAAATATCACGACAGAAGGAAACAACGCCGATGGTATCTTTGTCCGCCAACGGGGCGGAAACGGAGATATCAGCGTCACTTCGTCGGGCAATATTTCGTCCGCAAGGGACGGCATCCGCGCGCTTCTGACCAATGATGGCGACATTACAATTTCGAACCGGGGCGATGTCAGCGGCGCAGCAGCGGGCGACGGTATCAACGCCACGGTGAATGGCGCTGGTGATGTCGTCGTCGACAGCATCGGGGATATTACTGGCAGAGAATACGGGATTTACGGCGTAGCAAATGGAACAGGCAACGTAACGGTCAATTCTAACGGCAACATTTCTGCTGAAGAAGAACATGCGATCTTTGCTGACGCGGAGGACGGGAATGTGACCGTCAATGTGACGGGCGACGTCCAATCCCTCGATAGCGATGCAATTGATGTGGAAACCGGCAGCCCCGGAGGTGTGATTGACGTCACTGTGGTGGGCAATATCACTGGCGATGCGATCGGCATTGACGCTGATGCCGAGGACTCCGGTGATATCAACATTCAGGTCACAGGTGATATCCGCGCCGGTTCGGATGACGGCATCGAAGCCGAAGTTGATGGTGACGGCGACATCTCGATCACGATGAACGGTGATATCGAAGCAAGCGAACACGGGATCCGCAGCTTTGTTGCTGGCGACGGAAACATCTCGGTTGAAGCGTCGGGTGAAATTGCGGCGGAAAATATTGATGGCATTAACGCTGAAATAGACGGAAACGGCGATGTTACTATTTCGGCATCCGGTACCATCGATGCCGAAGTTGACGGAATCTTCGCCCACGTGACCGAGAACGGCAACATAAGCATTACAAACGCTGCATCCATAACCGCCAGAAACGACGAGGGAATTGACGCCGAAATCTTCGGAGATGGCGATGTCTTCATTAGAAACTCGGGGCGGATAACCTCTCGCGAAGACGATGCGATCGAAGTGGATGTCGAGGGAAGCGGCGATGTCAGCATTGTGAACTCTGCCCAGCTCACCGCCGATTCCGACGCGATCGATATCGAACTAAACGGTGACGGCGATGCCCGTGTGACCAACAGCGGGGCGTTGCGTTCGCTGGACAATAACGGGATCGAAGTGGACGTGGACGGAGCCGGTTCAATCACCATTGTGAACACCGGAAATATTGATGCGTTCGAATACGGTATCGAGATCGAAGATCGCGACAACAACGCCGCTGCAATAATCACAAACTCCGCCCGCATCACCGGTCGAGAAGGCTTTTCCATCGTATATGGCGGCGATGGGAACGACACGTTGAATCTCGAGCCCGGCTCGATTCTGAACGGATCGGTCGATTTCGGCAATGGCAACGATGGCATGGGGGGCACGAACCCGAATGACATTGACACGTTGAACTTTGCGCGCGGGATGAATTCGGTTGTAAATTTTGCTGATGCATCGGGTGACGATAATGACCTCGCATCCGCCCCCGAAGTCGTCAATTTTGAAGGGGCCGGCGTTGTGGCCAACAATGGCCTCACTGCGGTTTCGGTGGATACGACGGGATTCGCGGCCCAAGGTACCTTTATCAGCGATCTCACCAACGCGGTGTTCAATACGATTGACACCGCCAGCCCCTATGCGTCCGGCTCGTCCGGTGGCCAGGTTAGCAGAAACCTGGGTCCTTTCGGGTATGTTGAACAGGATAATGGCCCATATGTCTGGGGTTCAGCCTTCGGAGGAGATCGCGATGTTGAAGAAGACGGTTCAAATCTTGGATTCAGCCATCGTATGTACGGTTTCGTAGTTGGTGCCGAGACGAGTGAATTTATCGATAACAGCGATTTTGGTGTTCTTGTCGGATATGACGACAGCCATGTCTCGCTGGATCAAGACGCAGGAGATACCGATATCACGTCATATTTTGGGGGCGTTTACCTCGAAAGGGACTACGGACGATATAGCCTCAACGCAGCGCTTCTTGCTGGCGTAACCGACAATGAAGCGACCCGAAACGTTGATGGCGGCGAAGCGAAAGGCGATTTTGACGGCACGTTCGTTTCGCCATCGCTCTCGATCTCGGCACCCATCAACGCCTTGCCAATTCCTGCCTTCTTCAGTGCACGCGCAAGCTATGTCTTTCTGAAACTTGATGAATATACCGAAACAGGAACCGCGTATCCGCTGACTGTCGAAGATCGGAACGTTTCGCTGTTCAACACGCGGGCTCAATTGAACTTGCCCCGCCTCTACGAGGCCGCAAATGGATCGAGTACCTACCTGAACTGGGCCGTTGGAGTAGATGCAACTTTTGATGCAGGATCCGACGATGTGGACGCAATCGTAGCAGCGACACCCTTTTCTTTCGTAGCTTCAACGGAAGATGAAGCTGCAGGGTTTCTTGGCTTTACGCTTGAACATACCTCTGCAGATGGAAACCGATCGATAGGCTTCAGCGGCGAGTTTCAATCAACCTTTGGTGGTGGATCCAGTGTTGTCGGAGAACTCACGGCTTCCATAAGGTTCTAAACCAACGAATTGCCGTATTGTTTGGTCAAATGTTGGTTCTTAACAGCCTCTTCAAACTGACTGCCTTAACATGGGAGCGTCTGTTTAGTTTCGTCACGCACGTCCAAGCCATCTACGCCTACGAAATCACAGGGGCTTTTTTGTATTTTCGAATCAGGCCGTAGGCGTCGACCGCGAAGGTCGGATTTCGCCTCCGCTACCGGATAGGTTTGCAACCGCAGAGAATGTCAGCTTCCCGCCCTTCGGGACCAAAGTGCTGTCAGACGAATTCGAACCAGTCTCAGTTTGCCACGGAAACCGCGAACCTACCCGGAACAAAGTTGACGCCACTCGCTAAGAGCAGCGGCGCGGGTCAGCTTGACGGTGTCTCGGCTGGTTAGCGATCTTTCCTGGTTGAAGTGGTTGTATACGGAGGAATGGACGGCGGCGAATTTCTGCAGACTTCGCATGCGCCCGAAACGTTGCATGGCGCGTTCACGCCGTCGGAAAGGAAGGTGTGAATTCTCGACTCGGTTGTTAAGCCACCTGCCCGTCTGTTGTTTTTCGGTAGCGCCAAGCTTTCTAAGAGCGGCCCGGTACGATGCGAAGCGATCCGTGACGACGGTTTCCGCTTTACCGTATCGCTACATCAATTTCTTGGGGAATTTCAGTGCTGCTGCTTTGTTTCGATGTTTGGTAACGATTGCTTCCAGCACTTCGCTCTCATGATCGACGGCCCGCTAGAGGTAGTGTCTCTTGCCATTCGCCTTCACGAAAACCTCGTCCACGTGCCCTTCCATTTGGAGTATGCTCTGAATAGCTGAACACGCTTTCTTCTGATCTCAGCAGCAAACATTGGGCCAAACCTGTTCCACCAATACCGGACAGTTTCGTGGCTCACGTCGATGCCTCGCGCGTGCAACAAATCTTCGACATTCCGAAGCGCAACGCCGGGTGGACAAAGAGGCACCGCGGGACTGATCGGTAGATTGAGGTTGTTCAACGACTTCAACACCGGAACCCATGTTCTCCCATGGACGTCAGCAATCCCGATCTTCATGCTTTCAAAGTGGAAGCTGCCATAGGTTACGTTCTGAAGGAAGCAGGACCCGAGGTCGCAGCCCAATATCAATATAGTGTGCAAAGATTGCAGCCCGGTGAACGCCGGATTTTTTACAATGCAGTTTTTGGACAGAGGAGGTCCTACTCAGCGCGGTACACGACAGGCCCTCCTAAGTTCAAAAAGTCGTAGCAGAATTTCTCATTGCGAAGCGAAATGATGTAACGCCTCAAATGGCAGAAATCGCCACTTTGCTAAGAGTAGACACAAATCATTTGAGAGAACGCGGGACAAACCGCCCGGGGTTGCTACTTTGGCGGTGTGAGTAACATTCAATTTAAGATTTCCCCAGTTTGGCCGACTCTCAACGTTCCGCCTTTAGCAACCTCAACATAGACACCCATGTCCGTATGACCCATCAACACCCGAATTTGATAGGGTATCTTCATGTCCCGCTCGGCCGTTTCCGGGTTCACTTCAGTGGCTGCACACCTTTTCGTGCGTGAAAGTATCTTTAACTCAACATCGCCAAATCTGAAAACTGATCCAGTTTCATCCAACTCAGAAAACGGAGGTAAACCGTCCATCTCGATATTCGCCCGGAAGCGCGCTGGGTGGATTTCTGCGTTCAGTTTTTCACCCAACTTTTCCACAGACGCCAAATTTAAAACGGATATCGCGTTCATCATTTTGGGTGATACGACAGACACATCTGTAAACCGATGAGGAGCCGACGAAACGAATATTGGCGGTTCGGGATCTTTTAAGCCGATCTCTGAAGAAAGGAAATTTGACGCATTTTTCCGATCTTCTACAGCTTGCATGTTAAAGCTGTGTGTTTTGCCGCTCGCTTTGATCACAAGATCTTGGGTCTCAATATCAAAATTCGTCTTAACACCTGCCAGAGCGGCCTCATTTAATAGAACAACAAAGCGATCTTTCGGCAGAGGCTGAGGGTTCTGTGCGTTAAATCCGGAGTTGTAGCGCGCGAACCCGAAAAGGCGATCACCTGGAATCCCCTCCCCTGCTCGCAGCGTCACGGTTTGCATAGGCTCGGCACTCAATCCTTTAATTGGATAGCGGTTCAATCTGACGATAGAGAGTGTGTTCATACGTCTGCACCTGACCAAACGAGTTATACACGTTCCCGAGTGGTCCGCGCTATTTGACGCTACCTCCAATTCTCAAAGGTATCGACCAAATAATCTGTGAGTGCTTCAGCAGAGGGTTCGCTAAACGCGTTGGCCGCATGATGGCCGCGATTGTAGGCTGTGCCAATTTTAGTCGATAGAGCCATTTAATACCTCGCTGACGAGAATAGATGCGTATCAAGAAAAATAAACAAATTCTCATATAATCAACGACTAAGAAGCGAATTGAACGTTCCTCTCCGCCTTTTTGAGGTACGAACCTCAAATATTTCTGGACTTGAGGTGCGTACCTCAAATAGCCTTATAGACATGCCGCGATTCGCACATCCTCGAATGACGGCGCAAAAAAGGGAGGAATGGATGACTTACACAAAACTGGCTTCGGCCAGCGCAATAGTCCTTGCCGCTACTACTCTTTCTACCAAGGCAAATGCTGAAGACCTGACGCTCTGTTGGGCTGCATGGGACCCGGCCAACGCGCTTGTTGAGCTATCAAAAGAATTCGAAGCAGAATCCGGCCACACGATGAACTTCGAATTTGTTCCCTGGCCAAACTTTGCCGACCGGATGCTGAACGAGCTGAACTCCGGCGGGAAGCTCTGCGACCTGTTGATCGGAGATAGTCAGTGGATCGGCGGGGGCGCTGAAAACGGCCATTATGTAAAACTGAATGATTTCTTCGATGCCGAGAGCATCAGCATGGACGATTTCGCGCCGGCAACGGTTTACGCCTATTCGACATGGCCTAAAGGTACTCCGAACTACTACGCATTGCCCGCAATGGGGGATGCAAACGGCTGGTTCTATCGCAAGGACTGGTTCGAGAATCCGGACATCCAAGCTGCGTACAAGGAAGCAACAGGGCAAGATTTGCGTGAACCTCAGTCTCAGAAAGAATTGCTGCAAATCGCGCAGTTTTTCCAGGGTCGTGAGATCGATGGAAAGACGGTCTACGGTGCGGCGATCTTTACTGAGCGTGGGTCCGAAGGGATCACCATGGGTGTGACCGGAGCGCTCTATCCGTGGGGCTTCAAATATGAAAACACGCCAGGATCCTACGATATGGAGGGTGCCGTAAACTCGCCCGAAGCAGTCGAAGCGCTAGAGTTTTACAAAGAATTCTACAAAACAGCGACACCCCCAGGATACACAAACTCCTACATGGGAGAGAGCTTGGACGCCTTTAAGTCCGGTCAGGTCGCCATGGCTATGAACTGGTTCGCGTTCTTCCCGGGTCTCTATGCCGATCCCAATACCGGTGGTGACAAGATCGACTTCTTCGTGAACCCACCACAAAATCAGGCAGGCTCGACACTGGGCGGACAAGGTATCTCTGTTGTCAGCTACTCTGACAAACAGGACGCCGCGCTTGAGTACATTAAGTGGTTCGCGCAGCCAGAAGTTCAGGCCAAATGGTGGGAACTAGGCGGCTACTCAGCACATAATTCGGTGCTGGAAGATCCTGGTTTCGTAGACAGCCAACCGTTCGCCGGTGACTTCCTGGAAGCAATGGCCGGGGTGCAGGATTTCTGGCAAGAGCCTGCCTACGCGGAACTGCTGCTGGCAATGCAGAAGCGCATCCACGACTACGTGGTTGCCGACCAAGGCACAGCTCAAGAAGCGCTTGATCTTCTGATCGAAGATTGGACGGAAGTCTTCGAAGACGAAGGCAAGCTTTAGTCCGGACACAGGCAGGAGCGGGTGCAAACCCGCTCTACCTTCACCCGTGAGTCCTAAACCAACAAGAACTGGCAAAGAGATGTCTGACAGGACCGTAGATCGCGTTGCGCAGGCAACGCCCGAGCGAGTTGCGCGAAAAATTCGGGGGTTATCCGACCGCGCGATCGCCTGGGTATTCATCTCCCCAACGATATTTCTACTGCTGGCGATCAATATCTTCCCTTTGATCTGGACCATCCAACTGAGCTTTACCAACTACAAGGCCAACCGGATCGGCCGTGAAGTCAAAGATGTCGGGTTCAGGAATTACGAGCGCATCCTGACAGACTCGGACACATGGCTGAACATGCAGGCCACCGCACATTTCCTGTTCTGGACGATTTTTTTTCAAGTCCTGATCGGATTTACTCTGGCGTGGTTGATCAACAAGAAATTCAAGGGCAATGATCTTTGGACCACGATCATCGTGCTGCCGATGATGCTGTCCCCGGCCGTTGTCGGAAACTTCTGGAAGTTTCTCTATCAGCCTCAGATCGGCCTGTTTAACTACATCGTATCGTGGTTTACCGGCAAAGACCCGTCGAGCTTTGAGATGCTCGGGTCCGTAACGCTGGCGCCCTGGTCCATCGTGATTGTCGACACCTGGATGTGGACCCCCTTCGTGATGCTCATCTGTCTGGCCGGGCTGCGCAGTATTCCCGATTACATCTACGAGGCAGCTGAGATCGACAGGGCCAGCAAGCTGCGCCAGTTCTTTACGATTACCATCCCGATGGTCCTGCCATTCCTCATGTTGGCGGTGCTGTTTAGAGGGATCGAGAACTTCAAGATGTTCGATCTGGTGGTGCAACTGACAGGCGGCGGGCCAGGGTCTGTTACGGAGCTGACCTCCATCAATTTGAAGCGCGAAGCCTTTGAGAAATGGCGCACGGGTTATGCCTCGGCCTACGCGATCATCCTATTCGTCACCGTATTCGGCCTTGCGTCGATCTACGTCAAAGCCCTGAACAAGGTGAAACAGAGATGAGCAGTTTTTCCGTCACTGAACCTTCGAACCGGTCCAAGTGGATCGCAGGCTTCCTCGTTATTACTTACGCGCTGATCACGATGATCCCGCTGGTTTGGATTTTGCTGACCGGCTTCAAATCGCCCGCCGATGCGATCAGCTACCCGCCCAAGGTTGTCTTTGACCCAACGCTTGAAGGCTACGTCAATCTATTCACCACGCGCACGCGGCAGACGCAGGAATTTCTGGAAGCCAACCCGCCACAGAACTGGGCCGATGAGATCGTGCGCGAATACGACATGGTGATTGTCGGGCCATCAAAGTTCGGTGAGCGTTTTATGAATTCGGTTATCATCGGATTTGGCTCAACGTTCTTGAGTATCTTCCTTGGCACGCTAGCCGCTTATGCGTTCAGCAGGTTTAAAGTCCCGCTTAAGGACGACCTTCTGTTCTTCATCCTGAGTACAAGGATGATGCCCCCGGTCGCGGTCGCAATTCCGATCTTCCTGATGTTCAGAAACCTCGGGTTAAGCGACACGCATCTGGGAATGATCCTGCTGTACACGGGTGTGAATATTTCCCTGGCGGTCTGGTTGCTGAAGGGTTTCATCGACGAAATCCCAAGAGAGTACGAAGAGGCCGCCCTCATAGATGGCTACACGAGGTTTCAGGCATTCTACAAAGTGGTGCTGCCCCAAGCCGCCACGGGCATCGCGTCAACTGCGATCTTCTGCCTGATCTTCGCCTGGAATGAATACGCGTTTGCCGTACTGCTGACATCCGCAAACGCGCAGACTGCACCGCCCTTCATCCCGACCATCATCGGTATTGGCGGTTTGGATTGGCCTGCCGTGGCGGCTGGTGCCACGATCTTCCTGATTCCGGTCATGATTTTCACCATCCTGATGCGCAAACACCTGCTGCGCGGGATCACATTCGGAGCGGTGCGCAAATGAGCGAGTTTCTATCAGGATTAATGCGTTTTCGCCGAGGCCCATGGGAGATGGTCGCGACCATCCTCATCGCGGTCGGCGTATTTATGCTGATGCAACCGTTCGTCCTTTGGGCGTTCACTTATTCCTTCATCGTTACGCTGATCGGAACTGTCATGTTCATCATCGTCAGCCATTTTCCGGAGTAGAAATGGCCCAGATCGTTGTCAAAAACGTAAAGAAGATGTTCGGCGATTTCACCGCTGTGCGGGAAAGCTCGTTCACGATTGAAGATGGTGAATTCTTCATGCTGCTTGGTCCATCGGGCTGCGGCAAAACAACGACGCTGAGGATGATCGCAGGCTTGGAGCTTCCAACATCGGGTGAGATCTATCTCGACGGCGAAGAAATCAGCCAGCGACCCCCATCAGAGCGAGACATTGCATTCGTGTTCCAGATGTTTGCGCTGTATCCCCACATGAACGTGCGCAAAAATATCAGCTACCCCCTGATATCGCAGGGCATGCCGCGTGCTGCTGTAAAAGCCAAAGTAGAAGAAGTCGCGGGAATTCTGGGGATCAACGACATCCTCGATAGCCCGGTAGGTGGACTGTCAGGTGGCGACCGGCAGCGCGTGGCGCTGGGCCGCGCGATCGTTCGCGAACCCAAGGCATTCATGATGGACGAACCGTTGGGTGCCTTAGATGCCGAGTTTCGAGAACACATGGCCGAAGAGTTACGCGCGCTTCATGACCGAATGGGCGCAACCACTGTTTACGTGACACACGACCAGTTGGAAGCCATGCAAATGGGCGACAAGATCGTAGTGATGAACAACGCTGTGATTGAGCAATTCGGCACACCTCAGGAAATCTACGACAAACCAGCCACAATGTTCGTTGCAGATTTTATCGGGTCCCCTTCCATGAACTTCCTGCCGTTTCAAGGAAAGGTCGCGCCTGACTCGGAAATGGTTCGACTAAATGGCCATGACGAAGCCGTGCCCAAACTGATGGAGGGGGCGGAAGGTGACTTAGTTTTTGGGGTTCGCCCTGAGCATGTTTTTCTATCGGATGCGAGCGCCTACAGAGCCAAGGTTCTGGCGACAGAATATTTGGGAACCACCCAGATCGTGACGCTGCAAAGCCCGAACGGAGAGCTGAAAGCCCGGATTGATGCGCGCGAAGTCGTAAATCCCGGCGAGACGGTGGGGTTAGAGTTCCGCTCACCCGCAGTAACACTGTTTGAAAAGGCCACCGGACGCGCGTTGAGGTCCGCTCTGAACGACGAGGTACTAAGTAATGGCTGAAGTCGTTTTAGAGAATATCTCGAAGTCATTCGGCAATCTAAAGGCGGTGGATGATATCTCAATGACGATCCCCAACGGCGCCTTTGTGGTGCTATTGGGTCCAACGGGCGCGGGAAAGACAACGACGCTGAGATTGATATCCGGACTTGAGAAACTGGATTCTGGAACCGTTCGCATTGCTGGACGGGATGTTGGAATAGAAACGCCAGCCCAGCGCGATGTGGCTATGGTTTTCCAGCAATACTCACTGTACCCGCATATGACAGTGCGGGAGAACCTGTCTTTTCCTCTGAGGTCGCCGATCCTGAAGACGCCAGAGGATGAGATCAAGAAGAAGGTTAACGAAGTTGCGGACATCCTCCAGATTCCGCACAAGTTGAACAACAAAGCGACTGAACTGTCTGGCGGTGAAATGCAGCGCGTTTCAATTGGACGAGCGCTGGTGCGAGACCCCCAGATATTTTTGATGGATGAACCCCTCAGCTCTTTGGACGCCAAGCTTCGGGCGGATTTGCGGGTCGAATTAAAAAGAATTCAGGCGGATCTGGGATCGACCTTGCTATACGTGACCCATGATCAAGTCGAAGCCATGACAATGGCGACGCATATCGGCGTTTTGGAAAACGGCAGGCTGGTTCAGTACGGAACACCCCGGGACATCTATGAAAACCCCGGTAGCGTTTATGTCGCCAGCCGGTTGGGACTGCCGCGGATCAACATTCTGCCTTCCGAGCTGTTCGGAGGCAATCACAAAGGTCCGCAAATAGGTCTTCGCCCGGAAAACATCATCGAAGGAGAAGGCAGCGAAGCGCGGGTAATACGCGCAGAGCATCTGGGGGATCAAACGCGGCTACACCTGGACCTGAACGGTCACCCGGTTGTGACCTTGATTGATGTACATCAGGATTATCCATCTGGAAAACTTATAAAAATCCGCCCACACAACCCGTTGTATTTTGACGCGTCCGGCGCGCGCGTGAATTAAGGAGCAAAAGCATGGCCCAGTTCCTCAACACAAAAGAAACTTTGGTTACAGAGGCCATAGACGGTCTTCTGGCGTCTTCCGGAGGGCAACTGACCCGGTTGGACGGTTACCCGCACATCAAGGTTGTTTACAGGTCGGATTGGGACAAGTCGAAGGTCGCCCTGGTTTCTGGCGGGGGGTCTGGTCACGAACCCGCCCATGCAGGTTTTGTTGGCGCCGGTATGCTGACAGCCGCGGTGTGCGGGGAAGTGTTTGCATCCCCGTCAGTCGAGGCGGTTCTGGCGGGCATTCTTGCGGTCACGGGTGAGGCTGGGTGCCTGCTTATCGTCAAAAATTACACCGGTGATCGGTTGAACTTTGGACTGGCAGCTGAACGCGCCCGTGCATTGGGCCGCAAGGTAGAGATGGTCGTTGTCGACGATGACATCGCCCTGCCCGACCTTCCGCAACCACGTGGCGTGGCGGGTACGTTGTTCGTTCACAAAATCGCCGGAGCGCTTGCTGAAGACGGTGCTGACCTAGACACCGTTACAAATGCTGCAAGAAGCACCATTGCGAAGGTTGTCAGCATCGGTATGAGCTTGGACACCTGTACCGTTCCGGGATCTCCAAAAGAAGACCGGATCGCCCCCGGGAAAGCAGAGCTTGGCTTGGGTATTCATGGCGAGCCCGGTGTACAGCAAGTCGAGTTCTCAAATGCTGTATCGGCTATGTCCACAGTGGTGGAGAAGCTGAAGCAAAGGGTGGGGTCCGGGGATTGCGTGGCGTTGGTCAACAACCTGGGTTCTACAACTCCGCTAGAAATGGCTGTCCTTACGCATGCGTTGTCCGAAACTGGTTTTGCCCACCATATCATTGGCCCGGCACCCATGATGACGTCGCTGGATATGCACGGGTTTTCGGTTTCCATTCTGCCTGTGGATCAGGACGATTTGTCAGCCCTTGAAACACCCGTTGATCTGGCCGCATGGCCCGGGGTCGATTCCATCGGCCCGATCAAAGTGGCACCATTGCCTGATGGCCTGACCCCTATCGATCCAATTCCTTCTAACAATCCCACCACAAGGGAAACGATCACCCGGTTGTCTGAACTGCTCATCAACGCAGAGAAGAACCTCAACGAACTGGACGCGAAATCTGGAGATGGCGATACAGGAAGCACATTGGCGACTGCCGCAAGAGCATTGCAAGGTAGCCTTGACCGCATGCCGCTTGCTGATCTGACACAACTGTTTCCGGCGTTGGGCAATGAGTTAAGTCAGACAATGGGTGGTTCTTCCGGCGTGATACTCGCAATCTTCTTCAACGCAGCTGGAGATGCCTGTGCGAGCGGAGCATCGGTACCGAAATCTCTCGTCGAAGGACTGAATCGCGTCAGCCAGGTTGGGGGTGCCAAGGTCGGTGACAGGACAATGATTGACGCCCTAGCACCGGCACTTGCCGCGCTGCCATCTGGTCTGACGCATGCGGCCGAGGCTGCCCGCAAAGGCGCGAACAACACCGCAAATATTCGACGTGCTAAGGCAGGCCGCGCAGCCTATGTTCCCGAAGAAAACCTTGTTGGACATAACGATCCCGGCGCTGAGGCTGTTGCTTTGTTGTTTGAAGGCTTAGCGCGGGAGATTGAGGGCTGAAGAACACGTGGAAGACCAAAAACAAAAACTAGAATTGGTGAAAAAGCCAACCGTTAATGACATCGCGCGCGTTGCGGGTGTTAGCCTAGCGACTGTTGACCGGGTCTTGAACAGACGCCCCGGCGTGCGGGCGGTGACCGTACAGAAAGTACAAAAGGCGATTGATGAGCTGGGGTATGTGCGCGACACGGCCGCGGCCAACCTTGCGCGTAACCGAGTTTACAACTTCCTCTTTGTTCTGCCGGACACGGACAACGAGTTTGTGGAGGCAATCAGCAGTCAGATCGCAGAACAATCACGCGACCAATTTATCGAACGGACTCGCATTGCAATAAAGAAGGTTGCTCCGTTTGAGCCCCAAGATATCGTCAACATTCTGGATGCTGTAGACAGTTTGGATGTAGACGGAGTCGCCGTTTTCGGGCCCGAAACGCCTTCTGTCCGGGATGCTGTTAAAAGGCTCAGGGACAAAGGCGTTCCGGTTGTTGCCCTGGTGTCTGACTTGCCGAGTTCTGAACGAGACCACTTTGTCGGTATTGATAACGTTTCGGCAGGACGAACCGCCGCTCAGCTAATGGGGCGATTTGTGCATCGTGACGGCAAGGTCTTGGTACTTACAGGATCCCGTTTGGCACGTGACCACCTCGAACGACGTCAAGGCTTTGACCTTGTTGTGGCTGAGGAATTTCCGCACCTCGAAGTCGTAGCATCAGTCGAGGGCCGAGATGACCCGGATCTGATTTACAGGATGATGCCCGAAATATTTGAAACCTATCCAGATCTGGTCGGAATATACTCGTCAGCAGCGGGTAACGCAGGCCTGATTCAATTCCTTTCAGAAAACAAGCTCAGCGAAGATCTGGTGATCATAGCTCATGAGCTTACACCGCTCAGTCGTGAGGCGCTCACGCTCGGTACATTTGACGCTCTGATCTCGCAAGACACTGGGCACATTGTACGTTCAGCCGTCCGCCTGCTGCGTGCGACTTCGGATAAGGTTCCGTTCAACAAAGCGCAGGAACGTATCCGCATCGACATCTATCTGAAGGAAAATTTACCGCCATAGAGGCTCAGGTTTTGGGGAGGAGATTTTATGAAGACGATCAAAGGTCCAGCTTTGTTTCTTGCGCAATTTGCGGGGGACGAAGCGCCGTTCAATTCGTGGGACGCGATCACTAAATGGGCAGCTGACTGTGGATACAAAGGCGTTCAGGTGCCCAGTTGGGACGGCCGGCTGTTCGACCTGGAACAGGCCGCGTCCAGCACCGGTTACTGCGATGACTTCAAAGGAAAAGCCAGGGACAATGGTGTCGAAGTTACTGAACTTTCAACGCACCTTCAGGGCCAGCTTGTGGCCGTTCACCCGGCCTATGACAGTGCATTTGACGGCTTTGCGGCCGAAAGCGTCAGAGGGAACCCGAAAGCCCGGCAAGAATGGGCAGTAGACCAGGTCAAGAAAGCGCTATCAGCTTCGAAAAACTTGGGTATTTCTGCACATGCGACATTCTCGGGCGCGTTGGCATGGCCTTATGTCTATCCTTGGCCGCAGCGCCCCGCCGGCTTGATTGAAACGGCGTTTGATGAGCTTGCGCGTCGTTGGGTGCCAATCCTTGATCACGCCGAAGACTGCGGCGTTGATGTATGCTACGAAATCCACCCCGGAGAGGACCTCCACGATGGTGTGACGTACGAGATGTTTCTGGAACGGACGGGAAATCACCCACGGGCCTGCATGCTATACGACCCGTCGCACTACGTGCTGCAATGCCTCGACTATCTGGACAATATCGACATCTATAAAGATCGGATCCGGATGTTCCATGTCAAAGATGCCGAGTTCAACCCAACCGGGCGGCAAGGTGTTTATTCCGGGTATCAAAGCTGGGTTGATCGGGCTGGGCGGTTCCGGTCGCTTGGTGATGGCCAAGTGGATTTCGGTGCGGTCTTCTCAAAAATGGCCGCGAATGACTTTGATGGCTGGGCTGTGGTCGAATGGGAATGCTGTCTCAAACACCCCGAGGATGGCGCGCGTGAAGGCGCTCAGTTTGTATCAGATCACATCATCCGTGTGACCGAGAAAGCCTTTGATGATTTCGCTGATAGTGGCGCCGACGAAGCCGCCAATCGTAAAATGCTGGGGATTGAGTGATGGTCACAGGACGGAGTGAAGAAACCTCGGGCCGCATTCGGCTTGGCATGGTTGGCGGCGGAAACGACGCCTTCATAGGGGGTGTTCATCGCATAGCTGCACGACTGGACGACAAGTTCGAGCTGGTCGCCGGTGCTTTGTCTTCGACGCCAGAGAAATCCATGGAAAGTGGGCAGGCATTGGGGCTCGAACGGGTCTATGAAGACTTCAAACAAATGGCAATCAGGGAAGCTCGGTTGAAATCTGGAATCGAGGCGGTCTCAATCGTCACGCCAAATCACGTTCACTATGCAGCCGCGCGTGAGTTCCTGAAGCGCGGTATTCATGTCATTTGTGACAAGCCACTCACCTCGACTCTTGCCGATGCAAAAAAACTGGTCAAAGCAGCAGAAAGCGCGAATGCCCTATTCATTTTGACCCACAATTACACGGGCTATCCGTTGGTTCGGCAGGCGCGTGAAATGGTCGCTAACGGAGATATTGGCAAGATCCGCGTGGTTCAGGTCGAATACCCTCAGGACTGGCTGACCGAGCAGCAGGATTTCAAACAGGCTGAGTGGCGAACCGATCCCGAACGCTCGGGCGCGGGTGGATCAACCGGTGACATCGGAACTCACGCTTACAACCTTGCTTGTTTTGTAACCGGGCTGACGGCGGAAAGCTTGGCGGCGGACTTGCAGGCCTTTGTGCCGGGGCGAAAAGTCGATGACAACGCGCACGTGTTGCTTCGCTTCGAAGGCGGAGCGCGGGGTATGCTGTGGTCTTCTCAGGTGGCTCCCGGCAATGAAAACGCACTTCGTTTGCGCGTCTATGGTGAGAAAGGTGGGTTGGAGTGGTCTCAGGAAGATCCCAACTACCTTTGGTTCACGCCATACAATGAACCCAAGCGGCTGATCACCCGAAATGGAGCTGGAGCGGGCGATGCTGCCAATCGGTTGAGTAGGGTCCCTCCGGGCCATCCAGAGGGATATCTTGAAGGTTTCGCCAATATCTATGGAGAGGCTGCTGAGGCAATCCAAGCTTTCCGAGGCGGGATTTCACCTGATACTTCGGTTGTCTATCCAACGGTCCATGATGGACTCAATGGTGTAAAGTTTGTAGCCGCATGCGTGCAAAGCTCTTCAAGGAATGCGGCTTGGGTCAAGTTAGAGTAAAGTCTGGCTGTGGGAAAAGAGCGGACATCTTAGAGGGTGCTGTCAAACGAATTCGAACCAGTCTCAGTTTGCGGCGGAAACCGCGAAACTATCCGGAACAAAGTTGACGCCACTCGCTAAGAGCGGCCGCGCGGGTCAGCTTGAAGGTGTCTCGACTGGCTAGCGATCTTTCCTGGTTGAAGTGGTTGTAGACAGAGGAATGGACGGCGCCGAGCTTCTGCAAACTTCGCATCCGCCTGAAACGCTGCATCGCGCGTTCGCGTCGTCGAAACGGCAGGTGCGAATTCTCGATACGGTTGTTGAGCCACCCGCCCGTCTGTTGCTTTTCAAGCGCGCCCATTTCTCTGAGCGCAGCCTTGTAGGAAGCGAAGCGATCTGTGACGATCTATTCGGCGCAACCGTGCCGCTTCATCATTTTCCTGAGGAATTTCAGTGCTGCAGCTTTGTTTCGGCGCTTCGTGACAACGGCTTCCAGCACCTCGTCTTCGTGATCAACAGCCCGCCAAAGATAATGCCGCTTACCATTCACCTTCACGAAAACCTCGTCCGCGTGCCACTTCCATCTGGAGTATGCTCTCAATTGCTGAACACGCTTTCTTCGGATCTCAGAGGCAAACATCGGACCGAACCTGTTCCAACAGTAGCAGTCGGTTTCGTGGCTCACGTCGATGCCTCGCTCGTGCAACAAGTCTTCGACATTCCGAGCGAGAGCGGGAAGCGGATGTACAGCGTTACCGCAAGACGGATGTTATCGGGACTGGTTTTGAAGTATTTGAAAGAGGCAGGTCTGGTCATGGGCAAAAGCTATGCAACACCCCTGCCCCGCTCAAGACACGTTCTTCTGACAAGACCCCAACCCGATCCCCACCTCCGGTCCATGTTGATCCGCGCCATGGCTGCACCCGTGATCTGAAAGCTGGAGTTCAACTGATGGAAGTTGCGCGGCGTGAAAGCGTCCCCGGCGCTTTCATCCTTGCCCGTGCTCAGCTCGCGTTTCTCTCACCGAAGATTCAGGCCGCGCTTCTCAACGGCACCCAGCCGCCCGAACTTACACTCAAGCGTCTGGTCAGCGTGACCCACCCACTTGATTGGTCCGAACAGGAACGCCTGTTCGGCTTCTGACATCTCCAGATCCTGCGTCCCTGATACAGACTTCGCCCTCCCTGATCCGGCGGAACAATTCCCCGTTCGCACGAGAAAATTACCTGCTCCACCTTTTAGGGAATTTGCAACATTAACCCCCTGTAAGACATTCAGTTCTGACAGGTGAAATTACTGAACTCAGACCCGTTTCACAAAAATTCCCTTTGAATTGCCGGATATCAGGGAAATCCTGCCCAAAGCGATCCCACCAAAATGCGGCACTGAGACTGGGGCCTGAATCGTGATCCGAGTGTACGAACTGCTCCGACTCTGATTGAAAGCGCATGCGTCAACTCGCGGGAATTGCGGAACAATTCCGGGTCAAAAAACACAACTGAAGTGAGACAGGTATGAGTGGCGGTGCTGTCAGACGAATTCGAACCAGTCTCAGTTTGCCGCGAAAACCGCGAACCTATCCGGAACAAAGTTGACGCCACTCGCTAAGAGCGGCGGTGCGTGTCTGCTTGAAGGAGTCTCGGCTGGCTAGCGCTCTTTCTCGTTGAAGTGGTTGTACACGGAGGAATGGACGGAGGCGAATTTCTGTAGACTTCGCATGCGCTTGAAACGCTGCATCGCGCGTTCGCGTCGTCGAAACGGCAGGTGCGAATTCTCGACGCGGTTGTTTAGCCACCTGCCCGTCTGTTGTTTTTCGAGAGCACCCAAATCTCTAAGGGCAGCCTTGTAGGAAGCGAAGCGATCTGTGACGATCTCTTCGGCGCAGACGTGCCGCTTCATCAATTTCTTGAGAAATTTCAGTGCTGCAGCTTTGTTACGGCGCTTCGTTACAACTGCTTCCAGCACCTCGCCTTCGTCATCCACAGCGCGCCAAAGATAATGCCGTTTGCCATTCACTTTCACAAAGACCTCGTCCACGTGCCACTTCCATTTTGAAAAGGTTCGGAGTTGCTGCACACGCTTCCGTCTGATCTCAGCGGCGAACATCGGGCCAAACCTGTTCCACCAATATCGGACAGTTTCGTGGCTGACATCGATACCTCGCTCGCGCAGCAGATCTTCGACATTCCGAAGCGAGAGTGGAAATCGGATGTACAGCATCACCGCCAGGCGGATGATTTCGAGGCTGGTTTTGAAGTATTTGAAGGAGGCAGGTTTGGTCATTCCTAAATGCTATGCAACCACCCTGCCCCGCTCAAGCAAAGTTCTTCTGACAAGACCCTTCGGATCTCTGATGCAAACATCGGGCCGAAACTGTTCCACCAGTATCGGACAGTTTCGTTGCTCACGTCGATGCCTCGCTCGTGCAGCAAGTCTTCGACATTCCGAAACGAGAGCGGCAAACGGAAGTACAGCGTCACTGCAATGCGGATGATCTCGGGACTAATTTCAAAGAATTTGATAGAGGCAGGTCTAGTCATGGCAAAAGCACGCGACCGCTATGTCCCGCTCAACCAAAGCTCTTCTTACAAGACCTCTCGACAAAGGCTGGTATAGTCTTTTGCTACACCGTGTCTTTCGTAGTTTGCCTCAATACCAAGCGCGTTGAAGTCCGCGTGTGTTGTGCTGGCGTGGCACCATCCTGCAACCACAGCAAAACAGTGTCCGCAACTTGTTTTCCAAACTCAGAGACGCCGCAGTGTACGGTAGACAAAGCTGGCCAGCATTCTGATGCTTCCTTGATGTCGTCGAAACCGACAATCTGAAACTCCGTGCCAATCTTTACTCGAGTTTCATGGCAGGCATTAATCATCCCAAAAGCAACAAGATCATTGAAACAGACTGCGGCATCGCACGCAGGATGCTCTTTGAAGAGGTTGACCGTTGCTTCATGTCCAAATGATCGGCTGGATTCCCCTGTTTTTACAATAGGCTGCAAGTGGTTGTCTTTCATCGCACTGATATAGCCGGACAGTCTTTCCTGAGTGACTTCGGCACCATCCAGACCACCGACAAAGGCGATGTTCCGCGCGCCCGTTTCGATCAGATACTGCGTTGCCGCGCGTCCACCCTCTGCGTAATCAGGGGCGATAAAGGGAAATCTGCCTGTTTCGCTTTCAACCTGTCGCAAGACTTGCATCAACGGAATGCCAGCTCGCTCTACCGCGGAGAGGGTGTTTGTGACATCGCCATAAGCAGGCGATAGGATCAAAGCAGAAACACCGTGCTCAAGCATCGCTCCCACCACCTGATCCTGAAGTTCGGGGTCTTCGTTTGTGTTCGCCAATACGACCGCATAGCCTCGGGACGCCAGCGCCATCTGCAACGAAGTCGCAAACTCGGTGAAAAACGGGTTGGTCAGGTCGTTTATCACCAAACCTATTAGCGCCGCTCCTGTGGATCGCAGATTTGCCGCCGATCGGTTATAGACATACCCGGTCTCTTTCATCGCGGTATGGACGAGCTTGCGTGTCTCCGGCTTCACCTGCGGACTGCCCTGCAACACAAGGCTTACCGTCGACTTGGAAACGCCCGCCGAGTTGGCGACATCTATGATCGTGGGTCTTCGCATTCAGATTATTGTTCAACTCCATGCAAGCTGAGAAGCGTGGCCATCCGTGCTTTAGCCAGTTCAGGGTCTGAGAGTAAACCGGCCTGATCCGCCAATCTGAACACTTGCGCGTAGTGGCAGATGTCACGGCTGGATTGGAACCCACCCGGCATGATGAAATGGGACTGGGCTCCGTTCAGCCATGCCAGATAGGCAATCCCGGCTTTGTAGAACCGCGTCGGAGCCTTAAAAATCTCTCGACTGAGGGGAATAGTCGGTGCGAACAGCGCGTTGTAGCGATCCATGTCGCCCATTGCCAACGCCTCAAGCGCCTGGCTGGCGGCGGGGGCGATAGCAGCGAAAATGCCGAGCAGAGCGTGGGAAAAATGCGCTCCATCCCCAATAATAAGCTCGGCGTAGTTGAAATCGTCACCAGTGTAGAGGCGCACGCCGTCCGGCAAACGTGCGCGAAAGTATTCTTCATGTGCCTGATCCAACAAGGATATTTTTATCCCATCAACCTTGGCGGGATTTTCGTTGATCAGGGACAGTACAAAGTCGCTGGCCGCGTCGATATCCGTGCTACCCCAATAGCCCGTCAATGTAGGATCGAACATATCGCCCAGCCAGTGCAGGATTACAGGCTCCGCAGCCCCATCGATCAGCGCGCGGTATACATCATGGTAGGTGTCCGGACCTGCCTTGATCGATGGGAAGGCGCGTGACGCCATGAGGATCAATTGTCCTCCGGCGGCTTCGATCGCCTCGGCCTGATGCTCGTAGGCTGACAGGATTTCACCTGCTGTGTTCAACGCGCTTAGAGGCAGGTGATCAGTCCCTGCCCCACAAGCCACCCGAGGCGACAACGTATGCGCCTGCGCAGCCTTCATTGTGCGCTGGATCAGCTCCAGCGCGGTCTCCCAATCGACGCCCATACCCCGTTGTGCGGTATCCATGGCTTCGGCCAGACCCAGCCCCTGATCCCAGAGTCCCTGACGAAATCGCAGGGTCGCTTCCCAATCAACTGCGGGACGCCCATCCCAGGGATTACGTTCCGCCAGCGGGTCTGAAACCACATGAGCCGCCGCAAAGGCCGTGCGCGTCAGAGGCACCTGCGGCTTGCGCGGTACTAACGGCTTTCCGGTCAGCGCATAGGGTTCCAGCTGCCCCTCAGGATTTGGCAAAATCAATTTCACTGTCTCAAACCTCCAAATCCAGAACCAGAATGCCGTCGATGCCACCCACGGCGTTCTCAACCAGTTGCGCGCCCAGCGCTTTGTGCGTTTCGTTGTTCTGATAGGCCTCCAGCACGCCCCAATCGTTGAAGTCGATCACGAACCCATGCATGTATCCGCGTTCGATCTGCTCGGGGCTCTCACTGCGGCCCCCGGTAAACCCGCTGGCCCCGGGAAGGGCCTTGGACACGTCCTCGAGACCTTTGTAGATGGCTCCGATTGTCTCCTCGGTCACGTCGGCGCGGAATTTGGTCAGTACGATATGGCGGATCATTTTTAGAAACCCTGATCTTGTTTGATCATGTCGGAAGCTTTTTCCCCGATCATGATTGTAGGTGCATTGGTGTTCGATGAATTCACTGTCGGCATAATCGACGCATCCGCGACGCGAAGCCCTTCGATCCCATTGAACCGCAGGCGCGGGTCCAGAACGGCTTCGGCATCGCTGCCCATACGACAGGTACCAGCGCAGTGGTGCGATGTTTTGGAGTGTACACAGATATAATCGAAATACTCCTGCTCGGTCCGCACGTCCGGGCCCGGCAAACGTTCTGCCAAGATGTACGGCTTCAACGCATCCTGAGCGAGGATGTTCTGCACCAGCTTCAGGCCCCGAATGGACATCTCGCGATCGTAGGGATCCGCCAGATAGTTGGGATCTATCAGCGGCATCATCGCAGGGTCCGAGCTTTGCAATCGGACGGATCCGCGTGACCTGGGTCGCAGAAAACAGGCGTTCAGTGTAACCCCACCGTTGGGCATCGCCTCGACCCCTGCCTCAATGCCGGTACCAAGCCCTAGATGCATCTGAAGGTCCGGCGAACGCGCATCCGGGTCTGCGTACCAGAACCCACCCGTTTCGAACAGGCTGGACGCGACCGGTCCCTTGCGGGTGAAAAGGTATTGCAGGCCTGCAAAAGCTGAAAGGTGCAGCTTAGCAAAACGGTCGTAGGTGTGCGGGCCGGTCACTTCGCAGATGGAATACAAATCCAGATGGTCCTGCAAATTCGCGCCCACCTGCGGCTGATGAAAAACTGCGTCGATGCCAAGGCTGTCCAAATGATCCGCCGGTCCAATTCCCGACAGTTGCAACAAGCGCGGCGAACCGATGGCACCTGAGGACAGAATGACCTCGTTCGCGGCGGAGATCTTGTCCCCGTTCATCATCTCGACACCAGTCGCCCTGCCCTTGTCCACCATAATGCGGCGGGCCTGTGCGCCAGTGCGCACTGTCAGGTTCGGGCGGCTGCGGTTCGGCGCGATAAACGCCATCGCAGCAGAGGATCGTCGCGCATTGCGCTGGGTCAGCTGATAGTACCCCGCTCCATCTTGTTTGGCCCCATTCACATCGCGTGTTTCAGGAATCCCCACTTCCCCAGCGGCCTTGATGTAGGCATCGCAGATTGGCAAAGGGGCTGCGGGCATGGACACGCCCAGCGGTCCGCCCTTGCCGTGAAATTCGTCGTCGTAGGTGTCGTTGTCTTCGGACTTTTTGAAATAGGGCAGCACGTCGGCATAACTCCACCCCTCGCACCCCATCTGTCTCCAGTCATCGTAGTCCTGAGCTGCACCCCGCGTGTAGATTTGCGCGTTAATTGCAGAGCCTCCGCCGATCACCTTGGCCTGGGTGTAGTTGAAGACCTTGTTCTGCATGTGCTTTTGCGGAACCGTGGACCAGCCCCAGCTGCCGATACCCTTGGTCATCTTCGCGAACCCGGCTGGCAGGTGAAAGAACGGGTGACGGTCGGTGGAGCCAGCCTCTAGCAACAACACACGCGTCGATGGTTCTTCCGAAAGACGCGCAGCGATCACCGAGCCTGCCGAGCCGCCACCAATGACAATGAAATCATATCCTTCAGACATTCTTGTGTGCCCTGACTTACAGACGTGAAATCGACAAGCCGCCATCCACCGGGATGGCGGCACCGTTCGCAAAGTGCATGTGCCCTTGAACCAGTGGGACGACAACTGACCCAATATCCTCGGGCTCACCCCAGCGTGCCGCGGGAACAAGACCGCCCTCGATTCGGTCGGTATACTTGTCGCGCACGCCCGCCGTCATCTCGGTCGCGATGATACCCGGTCGTAGCTCAAAGACACCGATGCCTTCGGGGGCCAAGCGTACTGCGAACAACTGAGCCATCATCGCTGCGGCCGCCTTGGACACGCAGTAATCGGCGCGTTCGATCGACACCATTGTCGCGCTGACAGAGGTGACAAAGGTGATCGAACGATAGGTATCTTGCGTCTGCTCCAACATGCGCCGGGCCACCTCTTGCGCCAGAAAAAACGCGCCACGCAGGTTGATGTTCTGCACGAAATCCCAATTCTCGGGCTTCAGGTCCAGCATGTCACCGCGCACTGGCGCCCCTACGCCTGCATTGTTGATAAACGCGGTGATCGGGCCCAAATCGGCTTCGATCTGATCCAGTAGCGCCGGAACGTGATCAATGTCGGACACGTCGTGCTGCACATAAATTGCGCTTGGGCCAAGCTCTGCCAAAGTCGTCTCAACGACCGGTTTGTAGGGCGCCGAGCGAGAGGCTATTGCGACCTTGTACCCTGCGGCGATCAAGGCGCGCGCCACCCCGAGTCCAATGCCCTGTTGTCCTCCGGTCACCAATGCTGTTCCGGTCATGCGGCAAACTCCGTTTCAATAATGTGACGACCTGCCCGGAGTGCGAGTGCGGCTATAGTAAGAGCCGGATTCACTGCCGCAGATGTCGGAAGAACTGACGCGTCGGCGATGAACAGGTTCTTGTGGTCGTGGCTGCGGCAGAACGTGTCGACGACACTGCTTGCCGGGTCATTACCCATCCGCGCTGTGCCGCATTGATGCGACGGAGTGCGCCGATCAAATGGTCGCGACAGTACCACAGGAAACCCCGCCTGCTTCAGATGCGCCTTTAGCCGCGCAACCAAGGCCTCGTGCGCCGCCCAATTCGAGCGTTTCCAGTCCAGCGTGATTTGGTCTCCTTCGACCGTCACCCGGCTGTCTGGGTTCGGCAGGTCTTCGGACATGGCATAGAAATCAAAGCTGCGATTGGCGATTAGCGCTGCAATTGGCCTCGGCAGGCTGGTTTGCGACGAAAGGATCGGCCCGGTGATCTTTCCCAGCATCTGAATATTGCCCAATGGCAAACCACCCTGCCCGCCGCTGTTGTAATAGTCGTTAAACATCAACGTTTTCTGATAGACCGCCCTATTTCGACGCAGCGGATGAAGGGCCAGCACCGCCGAACAATTGTGGTTCATAAAGTTCCGTCCGACCTGATCGGACCGATTGGCAAGACCGGTTGGACAATTGTCGTTCGCGGACTGCAGCAACAGTGCCGAGGACTGTACCGCACCTGCTGCAAGCACGATGACCTGCGCATGCAGGGTACCGTGACCATCAACTTCGACACTTGTGACACGACCAACGGCATCAGCCTTCAATTTTCGGACACGCGCGTCAGTTAAAAGCTCGACATTCCTATGCTTCAATGCCTCGGCGAGGGCACAGGTTTCGGCGTCCATTTTGCCGCCGCATGTATTGGGAAACGCATCCCAAGTTGTTTGCCCAGCCCGCAACCAGGTTTCAATATCCACGCCCAACGGCACTGAGGATGGCGTCAGGCCTGCGTGGCTTAGCCGGTTCCTCAGGTCTGCAATATCAACCTCATCCGGCACAGGTGGGTGCGGGTAACCCCTACTGTGCGGCGGTTCGGTGGGGTCCTCTTTGGTGGTCCCACGTGCGTCGTAAAGCTGTTCCGCGGTGGTGTAATCCGCCTCAAGCTCTTCATAGGGCATGGGCCAGCCGCGCGAGTAACCACCCATATGCTGACGCGGCTCAAAATCCTCTTTCCGATAGCGTATCAAAGCTGCGCCGTAGAACTTAGAATTTCCACCAACGCAGTAGTAGTTTCCGGGGTTAAAAGGTTTGCCTGCTCCATCTAGCCATGTTTCATCGGGGCGAAAGTGCTCGTTGGCAAAGATCGCTTTCGGGTCTCGATCCTGCGGTGAGGGCTGCAACCGCTTTCCTCGTTCAAGGATCAGAATGCGACGACCGGACGGAGCCAACGCCGCAGCCAGCGTTGCCCCCCCGATACCCGTCCCAATGATTATGACGTCAGCTCGATTCATGGAAGAATCCGCATCTCGCTTTCGGGATCAAAAGCCACGGCCTTTTCCATGTTCACTGCAAAGTTGAAATCCTGACCCGGTGCCACTTCGGCATCCGAACGCATACGCGCGATCACATCTCGTCCACCCAATTGCATCGAGACGAAGGTGTCCGATCCAGCGGGCTCCGTCACCACGATACGGTTGGCCATCTGCGCGATGTTCGACGACTTTCGATCCGCGCCATCCATATCGGTGATAGTCTCTGGGCGGATTCCCAACAAGATCTCGCGCCCATCCCATGCGGCCAAATTGTCCTGACTGAATGGAAGTTGCGCCATAGATCCATCGTGAACGGCGACCTCTGCATGAGGGCGGCCATTCAAATCCGTAACCTTGGCCGGTACCACGTTCATCGCAGGCGAACCCATGAATGTTGCAACGAAGATATTCGCAGGCGTGTCATAGATTTCCTGCGGCGTACCCAGCTGTTGGACATAACCGCCGTTCATCACGGCGATCCGGCTTGAAAGCGTCATCGCCTCGATCTGGTCATGCGTCACATAGACGATGGTGGTCCCGAGATTTTGATGCAGCTTCTTGATCTCGGTTCGCATGTCGACGCGAAGCTTGGCATCGAGGTTCGAGAGCGGTTCATCGAACAGAAAGACATCAGGGTTCCGTACTAACGCGCGACCCATTGCAACCCGCTGGCGCTGTCCGCCCGACAACTGACCGGGCTTACGATCCAGCAACTGCTCGATCTGTAAGAGCTTGGCAACTTCTTGCATCGCTTTGTCGCGTTCAGGCTTGGGCACACCATGCATCTCAAGACCGAAAGTGATGTTCTGCCCGACCGTCATATTAGGATACAAAGCATAGCTTTGGAAAACCATGGCAATGTTGCGGTTGGACGGGTGCACCCCGTTCATCACCTGATCCTTGATGCGGATTTCGCCGCTGGTGATCTCTTCCAGCCCCGCGATCATGTTCAGCAGAGTGGATTTGCCACAGCCCGAGGGGCCGACCAGAACCAGGAACTCTCCTTCCTGCACCGAGATGTCGACTTTGTGCAGAACCTCGACCGCCCCGTAGGATTTGGTCGCGTTGTCTATGTCTAGAAAACCCATGAGGTCTTATCCTTTCACCGAACCCGCCATCAGGCCGCGGACGAAGTATCGACCGGCCACGATGTAGACGAGCAGAGTTGGCATGGCCGCCAGAATGGCGCCTGCAAAATGAACGTTGTATTCCTTCACACCGGTTGATGACTGCACCAGATTGTTCAGTGCCACCGTCATCGGTTGGCTGTTGGCATCGGCAAAGGACGCGCCGAACAGAAAGTCATTCCAGATGTTGGTGAACTGCCAGATGATCGAAACCACGGCGATCGGCCCGGAACTGGGCAGAAGAATGCGCCAGAAAATCTGGAAGAACCCGGCGCCATCAATCTGCGCCGCACGGATCAGCTCGGTTGGGAACACGGCATAGTAGTTGCGAAAGTACAGCGTAGTGAAGCCGATCCCATAGACCACGTGTACCAGCGCAAGACCCCACGTGGTACCTGCCAGCCCGATGATACCCAGCATCCGCGCCATCGGGATCAGCACGATCTGGAAAGGGATGAAACAGGCGAACAGCATCAGACCGAATAAGATGGTGTCGTACTTGAAGCGCCATTTGGTCAGCACATAGCCGTTCAACGCGCCGAGGATGGTCGAGACGATCACCGCCGGAACCACCATCTTGATCGAGTTCCAGAAGTAGGGTTTCAACCCTGTCGGATCGACGCCGATCTGCGCCGAAGACCACGCCTTGAGCCACGGCTCAATCGTGAACACCTGCGGCAGGTTCATCATGCCGCCGCCGGTGATCTCTTCCAATGGCTTCACCGAGTTCACCAGCATGACATAAAGCGGCAGCAGGTAGAACAGACCGAACAGAAGCAGCACCAGATAGATCAACGTGCGCGTAACGCGGCCTGTTCGGATTGCGGTATCCTGTGTAGCTTGAGACATCAGCGTTTCTCCCGCAATTCGGCGTAAAGATACGGGATCATGATCGCGGCAATGGTCATCAGCATGATCGTGGCCGAGGCCGCACCGATGCCCATCTGGTTCCGTGTAAACGTATAGGAATACATGAAGGTTGCGGGCAGTTCGGTAGCACGACCGGGCCCACCCCCGGTCAGGGCGATGACAAGGTCAAAGGTCTTGATCGCCAGGTGGCTGAGGATCACGAAGGCCGACAAGAAGGCTGGTCGTAGTTGCGGGATAATGATCCGGCGATAGAGGTTCCAGTTCGACGCGCCGTCCATCTGCGCAGCCCGCAGAATTTCATTGTCGATCCCACGCAGGCCAGCCAGAAACATTGCCATCACGAAGCCGCTCGTCTGCCAGACGGCTGCTAGAACAACTGTGTAGATGGCGTAATCACGGTTTTTTATCCAGTCGAACTCGAAGCTGGTCCAGCCCCATGTGTGCATCACGTTTTCCAACCCGATGCCAGGGTCAAGGAACCACTTCCAGGCTGTACCGGTGACGATGAAGCTCAGAGCCATCGGATAGAGGTAGATGGGACGCAGCAGCCCTTCCCCCCGGATTTTCTGATCAAGGAAGATCGCTAGACCCAGGCCGATACAGGTGCAGATCACGATGTATAGGCTCGCGAAAATCCCCATATTGATCAACGAGGTTTCCCAATGGCTCAGCCGCCACAGTTTGTCGTAGTTTTCCCATCCGACCCATCCAAAGGACGGCAGGATGCGACTGTCGGTGAATGACAGGTAGACCGAAAACAGAATGAACCCGTAGACAAAGACCAGCATCATCGCCAGTGACGGTGACAGGACCAGCTTGGGTATCCAGTTCTGAAGGCGTGTCTTAAAATCCGCGTCGGCTGAAGCAGCCATGGCGCGCCCTCCTCGTTCGAGTCGTGTTAGATCGGAGCTTTTGCGCCCGTTTGGTGACAGGGCGGCCAGACCGCCGCCCCATCGGGAGGATCACTTGTGGATCACTTGTGGATCACTTGGCGATCGAAACGGCGTCAACCAGTTCGGTCACGGCATCTTCGCTGCCGTACTCGCCGTTAAAGTGGGCGGTCACCACGTCATAGACGGCGTTCTTGACTGACGCGGGCGCGGCATGTCCGTGTGCCATCGAGCCGAACAGGTTGCCTGACGAAGCCGCGGCGGCCAAATCTTTCATGCCCTGCTGACCACACGCATCCAGATCGCTGCCATCCACGTCAGTACGAGCCGGGACAGAGCCCTTCACCTTGTTAAAGGCAATCTGGAAGGATGGCGAAAGGATCGCGCTGGCCAGCGCGGCTTGCTCGGCCGATACCGTACCGCCCTGATCAAACATCATGAACTGATCAGCGTTGAAGGTGACCTGATCCTGAGTACCCGGGAAACGGAAGCACAAAAAGTCTTCACCCGGCACTTTGCCCGCGTTCAGGAATTCGCCTTTGGCCCAATCACCCATCATCTGGAAGCCGGCTTCGCCGTTGATGACCATCGCCGTCGCCAGGTTCCAGTCACGACCCGAGAAGTTCTCATCCACGTTGTCGCGGATAAAGGCCATACGGTCGAACGCTTCTTTCATCGCGTCGCCACCCAGCGTTTCCTCGTCCAAGTCGATGAAGGCCGCTTTGTAGCCGTCAGGCCCCAGCGTCGACATCGCGATAGCATCGAACACGGTCGCGTCCTGCCATGCCTGACCACCATGCGCGATCGGAGTGACACCAGCAGCTTTCAACGCCTCAACTGCGGCGACGAATTCGTCCCAGTTGGTGGGCTGTGCAATGCCGTTGGCGTCCAGCACCGCCTTGTTAGCCCAGACCCAGTTGGTCGAATGCACGTTCACAGGGGCCGAGACCCATTTGCCGTCATGCTTGGCGAAGGCTTTCAGCGCATCTGGGACGACGTCATCCCAACCTTCCTGGGCTGCCACTTCGTTCAGATCGGCCAGCGCGCCCTGATCGGCCCAGTCCAGAATGTCAAAGCCCAGAGCCTGAACGGCTGTTGGAGCGTTGCCTGCGGTGACGCGTGCGCGCAGAACGGTCATCGCCTGCTCACCACCGCCACCTGCAACAGGCATGTCGGTCCAGCCGATGCCCTGTCCGGACAGGTCGTCCTTGAGAACGTTCAATGCTGCAGCCTCACCGCCAGAAGTCCACCAGTGCAGAACTTCCACGTCTTCAGCGTGCGCAAGGCTGGTCGTGCACAGTAGACCTGCCACAAACAGCGATTTTGTCTTCAAAAATTTACGCATTCTTGTTTCCTCCCTTAATGCGTTATTCTCACTCGGGACCAATCTGGTGCCCGGTCTTAGTCGTGCGGAACCCATGGCGCCCGGCTGTTGCCGACGCGCATGACCACTGATTTCACTTCGAAGAATTCCTCGAACCCATATCGTCCGATTTCCCGCCCCTGCCCGGATTGTTTGACCCCACCGAAAGCGACCTCGGGGAACCCGTCCATCCAGGTATTGGTCCAGACCGTTCCCGCTTCTGCTCGGCGGGCAAACTCTAGGCAGGTGTGAACGTTTTCGCTCCAGACCCCTGCCGACAGACCGTAAGCGCTATCATTGGTGAGCGCGATGGCTTCGTCTAGTGTTTTGAAAGTCAAAACAGACAGAACAGGCCCGAATATTTCATCGCGGGCAATGGGCATGTCGGGCGAGACGTCGGAAATCACCGTCGGCTGATAGAACTGAGCGCCGAGGCCTTCAACTTCCAGCGGCTCACCACCCAGATCAATAGTCGCACCGGAAGCTTGCGCCTGTTTAACATACGCGTCGATTTTTGAGTTGTGCGCGGACGTTACGATAGCCCCAACCTGCGTCGTCGGGTCCAGAGGATCGCCGAATTTGACTTTGCGCGAAAGGGCGATGACACGTTCGCGGAATTCATCGGCAATGTCCTCATGCACGATGATGCGACTGCTTGAATTGCAGCACTGGCCCACATTGAAATAAACACCGAACACAACCGCATCAGCGGCTGCATTTAGATCGGCGTCGGGAAAGATGACCTGTGGGTTCTTGCCCCCAAGCTCAAGCGCGACTTTCTTGAGTGTATCCGATGCTACTGCGCTGATCGTCTTGCCCACAGCCGTTGAGCCCGTAAAGCTGATCATGTCCACGCTGTCATGGCTCGACATCACACTGCCAACGGGAACTCCGTAGCCCAGAACGATATTACATACACCGGCGGGCAATCCAGCTTCGACCAGCAACTCGCCCAGCATCAAGGTTGTCGACGGTGTCATCTCAGACGGCTTCACAACAACGGTGCAACCAGCCGCCAACGCGAAGGGCAGCTTCTGACTGAGAATCCAGAAGGGGAAGTTCCACGGCGTAATGATGGACACGACACCGATGGGTTCCTTCAGCACGACACCCATCATGTCTGCGCCAAGAGTGTTGTGGCTGTCGCCGTGTGTGCTGCGTGCCAATGAGGCCGCATAGCGCCAAAGGTCTGCTGCACCGCCGACCTCGCCCTTGGATTGGCTGATCGGCTTACCGCTTTCCAGCGTTTCGATCAGCGCGATCCGGTTGACATTCTGCTCAATCAGGTCGGCAACCTTCAGCAAAACGGTGGCCCGTTCTTTGCCTGATGCCCGGCTCCAATCACCGCTGTCGAACACCTTGCGCGCCGCCTGGATCGCGGCCTCGGCTTCAGCCTCGCCACCCAAGGCCGAACGGCTGACGATGTGCCCGTGCGAGGGCGAGCGCCGTTCGAACGTCTCACCCGACGCGCTATTCTGCCACCTGCCATCGATGAGATGCCGACCTTCGAACAACGGCGGCAACTCGAACGGGATGGCAGGGTTGATGGTGATATCTTTCATATTGTCAAAGGCCAGAAAATGTGGGGTTACGTTTTTCCATGAATGCGGCAACGCCTTCTTCGCGGTCCGCTGAGGCGGCAATCGCTGCGCTACCAAGGGTTTCGACCACGGCATGAGTGTCTTCACCGACCGCTGCATGGATCATGTTTTTTGAGATTTCGGTGGCGCGAGGCGAGAGGTCGCTAAGTTCGGCGGTGATCTCAAGCGCGCGCGCCAGAACGTCGTCAGTCACCTCGGTCGCATAGCCCAAGGCCACGGCGCGGTCAGCACCAATACGGCGCCCAAAGAGTGCCATCTCTTTCACCGCAGCTTCGGGGATCAGCCGGGTCAACCGCTGTGTCCCGGACCAGCCGGGTACAATCCCAACCCGAGCTTCAGGCAAAGCCAGCGTGGACCGCGGGGTCATCAGGCGCAGATCGCAGCAACTGGCCAGCTCTAGCCCACCGCCGAACGCATGACCGTTGATCGCAGCAATTGTTGGCTTGCCGATCCGCGCCAGGCGGTCAAAGATGCGATGTCCATCACGGACCCAATGGCGCGCGAATTCAGCGGGGCTCAGACCACCCCAAGCGCCAATATCGGCCCCACAACAGAACGCTTTTTCACCCGCGCCCGTCAGAACAAGCGCACGAATAGACACGTCACGCTCGACCTCTGTCAGGCCAGCTTCCAGCGCGTGCAGTATATCTACAGTTAGCGCATTGAGCTTGGCCTCGTTGTCCAAAGTCAGGACGGCGGTTGCACCCTCGATATGAATGCGCAGTTTGCTCAAAGTGTCATCCCCATCGAGCCAACTGCGAATAGCGACTTGGGCATCTGAACCGCGTTTTCCGCGACTTTGACGCGACCGCCTGAAGCTTCGACAATATCGCGCTGCACCTCAATGCCGGGCATGATTTCCGTCGCGACCAGCCCCTGATCCGTCAGGCGAATAACGCAACGCTCGGTTACATAGAGCACATCCTGACCGGTTTCCCGGGCACGGCGGCCCGAGAATGTGACATGTTCGACCTGATCCACCATCTTGGTGAATTTTCCGGGGGCATTCACACGGATACCATCATCCGCCAGATCAATCTTGGCGCCAGCTTCGAACCAGCCCGAGAACACGATCTTTTTGGCCCGCGCGGTGATATCGACAAAACCGCCGCACCCTGCTGTCAAATAGGGCTTCTTACCCAGTTTGGAGACGTTCACATTGCCTTCGACATCAACCTCGAGGAACGAGAGGAACGACATATCGAAGCCGCCGCCCTGGAAATAAATGAACTGCTGTGGGGACGGCACGAAAGCATGTGCGTTGGACGCGCAGCCAAAGGCAAATCCGGTCAATGGGACGCCTCCAACGGCCCCTTGCTCAATCGCCCATGTCACAGCCTGAGGATGCCCCTCTTCCAACAAAACACGCGGGACCATAGCGCTGATTCCAAAACCCAAGTTGGCGCTCATGCCGCTGCGGAGTTCTTGGGCGGCGCGACGCGCGATGACCTTTTCGACGCCATGCTCAGCCAGTGAAAAGCTGTCCCAAGGGCGCATGATCTGGCCAGAAATCGCTGGATCATAGGACGTTTCAGTAGTTTGCATCTGCTCCGGGTCTTCAACGATCAGGTCGACCAGATGCCCCGGCACGCGCACTTCATGGGGGCGCAGGCTTCCGGCGGCAGTCACACGTTGAACCTGTGCGATCACGATCCCACCGTGGTTGCGGACGCAGATCGCTTGCTCTAGCCCGCCCAAATAAGCGCCTTCATGCTCATAGGTCAGGTTGCCAAACTCATCCGCCGTGGTTGCGCGCAAAACGCAAACGTTCGGGTTGATGTTTGGGAAGTGCAGCCAGGTCTGACCGTCGAACTCTCTCCGGTTCACGATGGGCGTTGCCGCGCCACGCGCATTCATCGCGCACCCTTCGCGGACAGGGTCCACGAAGGTTTCAAGCCCGACTTGCGTCAGAACACCAGGCCGATGCGCTGCGGCCTCGCGATGCATGTCGAACAGAATTCCCGACGGCACGTTATATGCGGCGACCCGATCCTCGACGATCATTTTCCAGATTTCCGGCATCTCAAGGCTGGAAGGGCCCGACGGGTACGATCCGGCAAGAACGCGGCTTAGCAATCCATCCTGCGCCAGATAATCCATGCCCTTCACGCCATACATATCACCGGCGGCTATAGGGTGCAGCGTTGTAATGTTGCGCGGATGCCCTTCAGAGCGAAACCGTTCTCCAAGTGCCTTCAGCACGAGGTCAGGGCACCCGAGCGCAGAGGACGACGACACGGTGACAACCGCATTGTCTGGGATACGAGAAACGGCCTCGGAAACGGAAACAAGCTTGGTCATCAGAAACCGCCATAATCTATGTTGATACGTTCACCCGACGCTGCGGCCTCACGAACGCTCAGCGCGATTGACAGCGATTTCACTCCGTCAGGTCCGTCGGCAGCAGGACGGCCTTGTCCCGCCGCTGCGGAGACAAATTCCGAAACGCCTTGAACATAGAGAGAGTGGTCCGAAAACGGAATCTCTTCGCTTCCGGCTTCAGTCACCAGTTTTATTGCCCCAACAGGGCGCTGCGTCATGACGCCATCCGCAAAAATCGAGCCCTTGGTCCCGTGCACTTGCAGGCCTGATCCGGCAAAGGGGTGCGTAAAGCTTTCGTGCGTCGTGACCATCGCCCCCGATGGCATCGTCCACACGGACATGCACGAGTCTTCGACCCCCTGCCCCATCCCAGAGCTGGCCATTTGCGCGACGACGGAAATCGGGTCCTCATTGAGCAGGAACCGCGTGACATCCGCATCATGAACGACGATGTCGGGGATCACGCCGCCGCCGGCACCTGCTGAGTTAATGCGCCACCCCTGTAGGTTCCCGGGCAAATGTACCGCGTGATGTATACGCAGCGAAAGAACGTCGCCGACGCGACCGTCTGCAATGAGATCACGAATGGCACGATGGCTGCCAGAGCATCGCAGGTGGTGATTTGTACCAAAAGTCACGCCAGCCGCTTCGGCTGCGCGCACCATTTCGACAGCTTCCGCTTGCGTCATCCCGAGCGGCTTTTCACATAGAACATGCTTACCAGCCGCGATGGCAGCCATCGCCTGACCATGGTGCTTCTCATTTGTGGAGGAAATGTAGACGGCTTTCACGCCGTCGTCAGACAGCGCCGCGTTCAGGTCTGTGGTTGCATTGGGAATTCCGTGCTCCTTAGCCCATGTTTGCACCCGGTCAGGGGAATTGCTGACGACCCAGGTCACGTCGTTGCTTGCCTGCTGACGCACCGCGTCCAACATATATTGCGAAGCTATAGTGCTCGCTCCGACAAATACCCAATTCATCTGACCTCCCCAAAAAATTGGAACGTTCCAAAAAAATTAGTGGAACGTTCCAAATTTGGCAAGAAAAAACTCTATGCGCGCCTTAAAGTTCAGAAAACATGTCTAAAAACGCGACGTTAGATGCCTCATCCAAAACGATCATAGGGAACCGAAGAGATTCACGGCGTGCCGACACTCTGACTGAGTCGCAGCAATTCGCCGAGCGCCACTTGCATCAATGCGTCAGAGCGACCCCTTCCACGGTCACCCTGTGCATAAGACGTCGAAACCCATGGTAGTCGTTGATCGCCTTGTGCCACGTCGCTCTGTTATCCCAAATGGCGATATCCCCTTCCTGCCAACGCAGACGACATTGGAATTCAGGCTGCTTGCAGTGATCGTAAATCATACCCAGCACCGCGGCAGACTCATCCGCGCTCAAGCCTCTGATTTCGGTCGCGAACACGGGATTGACGAACAACCCTCGCCTACCGCTGAGAGGGTGCGTGATGACCACGGGGTGCAAAGCGTCTTGCGTGGCAGCTTCGGCGTTACCCAAACGGCCGCTTTTTGCGGCTTCTGTGTCCATGATGCTGGCGCCAAAGACATGGCGAGAGGATTGCACCGCCCACAAACCATCTAAGAAACCACGCATCGTGGGCGACAAAGCTTCGTAGGCAGCAGCCATCGACACAAACAGCGTGTCGCCACCCTGGGGCGGAACCTCTAGGGCGTGCAGGATCGAGCCCATAGCAGGCTCCTGATCATAAGAGTGGTCAGTATGCCACCCCTCTCCCACAGCTTCTTTCTGATCCTTCTCTTTCAACACCATGGCAATCTCTGGGTGGCCGACAACCGGTTTGAAAAATCGGTTCACGTTGATTGGGCCGAACCTTCTCGCAAAGGTCAGATGCTCTTGCGGACTAACGCTTTGGCCCCTCAGTGCGATAACGGAATACTCTGCGAAGGCTGACTTAATTGCGTCGAATTGATCTTCACACCGGATGTCCGCCCCGACGATTTCCGCACCCAATCCACCCGAGAGAGGTTTTACTTCCATGCGCCCTCCTCCCTGCTTCGCTCAGCCTAGAAGACGAGACATATCACTTCAATGCAATCGGCTTGGCTTCTTACAACTCCAATGGAAGATCGTCCGGATCGCTGAAGAAAGTGAACCGATGGCCGGTATATTCATCGACACGGATGTCTTCGACGAGGACACCTTTCTGTTCCAGACTGTCTTTCAGCGCCTCGATATCATCCACAACAAACGCAAGATGCCGCAGACCTCGCGCTTCGGGGCGAGACGTGCGTTTGGGCGGGTTGGGAAAGGAAAACAGTTCAATCTGAGAACCGTCCGGCAACGCCAAATCCAGCTTCCAAGATTGCCGCTCAGCCCTGAAATTCTCAGCAACAATCCTCAAACGGTGCTGTCAGACGAATTCGAACCAGTCTCAGTTTGCCGCGGGAACCGTGAACCTATCCGGAACAAAGTTGACGCCACTCGGCAAGAGCGGCGCTGCGTGTCAACTTGAAGGTGTCTCGGCTGGTGAGCGATCGTTCCTGATTGAAGTGATTGTAGACGGAGGAATGAACGGAGGCGAATTTCTGTAAACTTCGCATGCGCCTGAAACGTTGCATCGCGCGTTCGCGTCGTCGGAAAGGCAGGTGCGAGTTCTCGACGCGGTTGTTGAGCCACCTGCCCGTCCTTTGTTTTTCGAGCGCACCCAGTTCTCTGAGCGCGGCTCTGTATGAGGCAAAGCGATCCGTGACGACGGTTTCCGCTTTGCCGTGTCGCTTCATTAACTTCTTGAGGAATTTCAGTGCTGCAGCTTTGTTTCGGCGTTTGGTGACAACGGCTTCCAGCACCTCGCCTTCGTGATCAACAGCCCGCCAAAGACAATGCCGCTTGCCATTTACCTTCACGAAAACTTCGTCCACGTGCCACTTCCATTTGGAGAACGCGCGCAGTTGCTGAACACGCTTCCGTCTGATCTCAGCAGCAAACATCGGCCCGAACCTGTTCCACCAATATCGGACAGTTTCGTGGCTCACGTCGATGCCTCGCTCGTGCAACAGATCTTCGACATTCCGAAGCGAGAGCGGGAAACGGACGTACAGCATCACCGCAAGGCGGATGATCTCTGGGCTGGTTTTAAAGTACTTGAAAGAGGCAGGCTTGGTCATGGACAAAAGCTACGCAACCGCCCTGCCCCGCTCAAGCAATGTTAATCTGACAAGACCCTTGAAAGAGGCCAGATTGGTCATGGGCAAAAGCTACGCAACAACCCTAACTCGCTCAACCAAAGTTCTTCTGACAAGACCTTTTCAGTTTCATTGACTCCGATTTTTGGGATCAACGAAAGAGCGCACGCTAAAGAACTGACAGACAGTTTTTCCCCGCAAATCTCGAACTCCGTAGACAAGCAGTCCGATGCTGGCGTTCACGACTTGGCCTTTTGCTTGGTCGGCTGACCACATGTGGGACAGTGATCGACCTGTGATATTGTTTCGGCATGCACGCGGTTTCGGATATGATCGGCAGCTCGGCGCGAGAGACCCAATTGCTTGCGAACTGCGTTTATCTCTTTCTCATCGGCCTCGCAGATATCGCCGTCTTCCAAGGCCTTTCGAAATTCACGTTCCAGGCTGGCCCGTCGGCGGTGCAACTGGTCGTTCAGGCCGCTGGCAATGATCCCTGCAGGCAACGCAGCCATACCGATGCCAATCACGGTGATCGCAGCGCCGAAGATCTTACCGGCAACTGTCACGGGCGTCACGTCGCCATAACCAACGGTCGTCAGCGTTGCCATCGCCCACCACATCGCTGCGGGGATCGAACCGAAGGCATCCGGTTGCGCTTCGTGCTCGGCCAGCCAAGCACCACTGGCCGCAAAAATCAGCATCACCATCAGGATGAAGAAACCTGCAAAAAAGGCGCCAGCCTCTTCCTCAAACACAGCAAGCAGCATGCCGAGCGCGGGGGAATACCGCGTGAGTTTAAGCAGTCGCAACATGCGGAAGGTACGCAGCAGACGCAGGTCAACCGGGAAGATCAAGTAGAGCAGCGCAGGTAAAATCGCTAGTAAATCGATGATGGCGATCGGGGAGACGGCCCATGCAGCGCGCGTTTTGTAACTTGGATTTTCAGTGGCGACCCACAGCCTTGCCGCGTATTCGACCACGAAGACAAACAGAGAAAGACCCTCAAAGAGGTTCAGAGCCAGGCCCCAACGGAAATATATGGAGTCAACCGTTTCCAGGATAACGGCGGCCACGTTCAGCGTGATTAGGGCAATTAGAGCTATTTCAAGCAACCAGGGACCGGTGGCCGCCCGGTCCGGGCGCTCGAGCCACCAATAGACTTTTCTTTTTAGATAGCCTGAACTTGTAAGTGCCTCACTCATGTCGAAACTGCGTCCAGGCGCGCGTCAGGGGGATCGCGATTTGCGATAGCAAAGCTGTCCCCCAGATCAGATTGCCTAACAAAGAGGGGACATGTGGGACGACAAAGAAACAGATGATTGCCAGCACTATCCCGAATACACGCACGTCCCATCGCCCGAAATCCGACGCCAAACGATGTTCTATGACGTTTTGAAGCACCCAAAGCATGGCAATGTAACCGGCAAGACCGAAACAGCCTATGGCGGCATATTCGGTTGGATATGGCTCCCAAAATCCGACTTTGACCTCGGCAGCAAGAGCCACGCCGACCATGACGCCGCAAAGCATCAAAATAAGGTGCGCAAGCCACCAGATGACCAACGTCGACACCTTTTTGTCTTTTGGTTTGGCATTGCCGACAAAGTCGAAATAGATCCAACACATCACGAACATCGAAACGCCACCGATGACGAAGTTGACGAGTACGTCCGGTGATACTTTGTAAATTCCTTTTTCGGACAGGGTGACGACCAGTTTGAAGAACCCTTCGCCTAATACGATCAACGTTAAAAGAGCAAACCGTTCAGCCATATGGCCAAGACGCGGGACAAACCTCTCGAAACGCAGGACTGTGACACCGGGGATCATATACATTGCCTGCGTGGCCACCATCGCGACGGCAAACACCCAGTAAGCAAGAGGAGCAGGCAAAAAGGCTGCAATCGCAAAGATCACCGCAAAGACCGAGAAATTGCGGATCTGGGCCGTCGACATCGACTCGCCTGATGAATTGGCCCGCCGGGCTCGATAGTACAGCGCCGCGATCATGGCCCTGTTCGCAGCAAATCCTAACGCGAAGAAAACCCAACCCTTTCCGTCAATAGCCGGGATCGCCGCTGCCATGAACATCACCGTGCAGATCATCACGGCCATAATCAGCCGATGCCAAAAGTCGGTACTGACGTAGATCGAGTTGAATATGCTGAGTTCGCCCCAAGCGTACCAGAGCGTTATGAAGACTCCGGCGAACACAAGAAACCCATGCAGATCGAGATGATGCGACAGGTAATTGCCCAATAGAAAGATCGTCACGACGTGGATCAGGTCGTAGAACAGCTCGGCCCAGTGGACATGGTCGTGCGCGTGGTCGAGGTCTTGGTGATGTTGCGGCTTCCGCCAGATGGGGTGATCATGCAGTGCCATAAATTAGGAACTCTTCCAAGTTGAAGGGCTGTAGCGGCCGGCATGCGGCCACTCCGACTGAGTTTTTAATTTAAGAGGAAGGTTGTCGCGGAGACTTACGTCATGCAACCCCCACAATGGTTGTTCAGCGATGGCAGGCCGGGCGACACCTGTCCGATCGTGGTTTTTTTTGCGCCGGAAGTGCCTGGTATTCACTGGTGTCACGCGGCCCTGTCGTCTCGTAGATGCAGCAGGATGCGGGCGTAGTTTTCCTCGCCCTGCGCACCGGTCACGAGGTGACGTTGATCGAACACCATTGCAGGCACGCCCCGAACACCTTGGCTGATCCAGAATTGCTCTTTTTGGCGCAAGTGATTGGCCCGATCTTGGCTTTGCAACATGTCTAGCGCATCCACGCGGTTCAGCCCGATGCCTGCGGCCGCGTCGGCGAGAACCTGCATGTCCGAGACGTCCTCGCGACGGGTGAAGAAGGCCGCAAAAAGTGCCTGCTTCATCTCGTGGCCTTTTCCTAGTACCGCTGCCCAGTCAATCAACTGATGCGCTCGGAAGGTGTTATACATCCGCATGTCATCAGCGTAGTTGAACTTGAACCCAAGTGCTGCGCCCATCTCGCTGAGGCGGGCACGCGCCTTGATCGATCCTTCCAAAGTGGTCCCGTATTTTGCCGCCAGATGTTCGCGTAAGTTCTCGCCACCCTCGGCCATCTGCGGGTTCAGCTCGAATGGATGCCAATGGATATCTAGTTCGGTCTGGGTGTCGCGCGCAGCTTTGGCAAGTTGGTGGTAGCCGATCACACACCAAGGGCAAACAACGTCTGACACGATATCGACGCGAATGGGCAGAGCAGCTTGCACGGTTCAGGTTCCTTTTACATCGCTGGAAAAGCGCGACGCGTTTTCCTTAGCAAAGGCGCTGGCATCTGCGTTGGTATCCCAGAATTGGGGGTTGGCCTTTGGGATGGTCAACGCCCGTTGCACGGCCGGCCGGGCGTCAATACGGTCGAACCAGGCGTTCAGATGCGACAGGTCCGACACATCTACCCTTGCCCAGACATATGCACGCGCCCATGGGAACAGCATCATGTCAGCTATGGTGTATTCGTCTGCAGCAATCCATTCGCGCCCGTCCAGACGAGAGTTCATCACCTCCATCAAGCGGCGGCTTTCGTCCACGTAGCGACGGATTGAAAAGGGCTCTTCATGGCCATTAGGCGCAGCGATGTGCTGGAAATACATCGCCTGTCCCATCATCGGTCCTACGTGCCCAACCTGAAACAGCATCCATTGCATGACCTCGGACCGTTTGACCGGGTCCGATGGCAGAAATTTTCCGTATTTCTCGGCCAGATACCACAGGATCGCGCCGGATTCGAAAATCGCGCGCCCTTCCGAACGGTCTTCGATGGTCGGGATCTTTCCGTTCGGGTTCAGCGCCAGATAATCCGGCGCTTTTTGTTCCTGTTTGGAAAAGTTGATGTGAGTCAGGTCGTATGGGACACCTGCCTCTTCCAGAAAGATGACCGGCTTGTAACCGTTCATCGTACCGGCGGTGTAGAGATGGATATCAGGCTGGGACATGTTCAACCTCGGCAAACGTGGTTTTCAGATGCGCGTCAAATCGAGCGAAATCGGTGTCGATTTCTGGGTTCTTCATTACATCAAATGCCGCAAAGGTCGGAAGCGGCTGCATCGCAAAGAACTTTGCGTTCAGGTGCATCGGGCGCAGCAAATCATCGACGCTACCACCGGCAAAGAACGGTTCGGCCTCATTGTTAAACGCTTCTTTCGGGGCGTTGAACGTCACTGAAAGCATGTAAGTCTTATCGCTCAGCGCGCCTCCCATCCCATAATTGGCCTTCGGTGCTTCTGCCGTCCGACCGTCACCGGTACTTAGCCGCCCATCCATTCCAGCGGTGTAAACTTCATCCATGTACTTCTTGAAAACCCACGGAACGCCCATCCAATTCACCGGAAACTGCATGATGACCGTATCGGCCCACATGTGCGCCTCAACCTCAGCATTCGCGTCATAGCCGTCGGCGACAGTTGCCACGCGTACCTCGTGACCCATTGCGGTAAGCATGTCGCGCGCGCGCTCCGTTAGGCTGGCGTTCAACTGCCCGGGGGCGAATTCGTAGGGCTGAGTACCGTTCACGATCAGGATTTTTCTCATGTCCATATCCTATTTGTGTAATCTTGAACCCTTGACTTTCTTCGGGCTCAGAGAGCATTTGATGGTACAGGTGTTGGAAATCAACTAGTATACTTTTGGTAACCTAGTTGCCTAAGCTAAAGGATGACGATGCGAGCGCGGATTGACGAAGATGCCAAAGGGCGCCGACTGGTCTCGGAGGCCTGTGTGGAGCCATGTGCAATAGAACGAGGTATGCGGATCATTGGCGGAAAATGGACCGGGTCTATCTTATGGCACCTCAAAGATGGTCCTGTGCGTTTCAACGATCTGTCGCGCATGATCGGCGGGGCAAGCAAGAAGATGATCACCGAGCGATTGCGTCAACTTGAGGAGCAGGGCTTGGTTGCGAGGCAAGTAATGGATACTGCCCCTATTTCCGTTCAATATTCCATTACCAAGTTTGGCAGAACGGCGCTTGGATTTCTCGATGAACTGCGAAAGTGGAGTGAGGAGTTACCCAACGGTTTGAATCGATAGCATCGGTGTGTGTTATTGTTTCTTCTGATCGCCGTTTGTCAAAATGCAACGACTCGATTTTGATGTGTACAGTTCCCTTCAGACGTCTTGGTTGCGTCAGAGATTTCTTCCGTCATAGATTATCTCAGGAAGGCGAAGTGCGTCCAACTCATCTATGCATCCCAGGTTAACTCGATAGTGGCCAGGGTTCAGCCGCGTCTCGACGAATGTATGAATTCCACAGCGATTGCAAAAATAGTGCCGCGCCGATTCTGTGCCAAATTGGTAGGTTGAGAGAGCGTCCTGCTCACTTCTGATTTTAATTTCTTCAGGCGGGATAACCGTTGCACTCATCACCATGCCTTTGCGGGAACATAGTGAACAATCGCATCGCATTGCATGATCGATGTCGGGTATCGAAAACGTGAATTTTACAGAACCGCAATGACAGCTGCCTTCGAATTTTTTCACCTTTCACTCCACCGGTTGAGTGCGGAAAGAGCGCCCACAAACGATCTGTAGTCACTCAAGGATTGTTCACACATTTATTCGGCCACAATTGGGTCCGTATCCGGAACTGTAGAGGTAAGACCAACTGCGTTCCGGCGGCTACCGTTGATGATTGCCTTGATCAGAGCAAGGCCGATCAGCGGCATTGCCAGCCTCCCGGTCTTCTGGACCGGAAGGCCTAAGGGTATCAGACACTTAAGCCGAATTCACTTCCAAGCTTGGAATTCGTTACCGCCTGAAGCATTCTTGGAAACGTATGTCACTACGGGAACCAACTGTCGACAACAGCCGAGTTGTCTTCAACCCATTGCTTTGCAAATGCTTCGGGGTCCTTTTTCTCGACCGCCAAGGCAAAGGACATTTCCGAGAGCATCTCGGTCTCCAACTTGACATTGCTTAGCATTGCGACGGCATCAGGCTGCGCGCTTTCCAAACTGGTCGCATAACTGACATGAAGATCGTCAGTATCCCAGGCAACGCTGGCGGTCGATTTCTCCAACCAGCCCGGGATCGAGTTGGGCGGCACGATAATCCACTTTGAACTTACGTGCGCTGGCTCGCTCAGAACGACAAGTTCGTGCACTTCGAACATGTAGTGCGGCTGATAACAATAGAATACGACATTCTCGTTCTGTCCGGCAGCAGCCCCCAGTTCTGCCAAGGCGTCGGCTTCATCCATGATCCTGAGGCTCATAGTCTTGTGATAGCCGTAGGAACGTGCACGGACTTGTTCGATGGAAGTGGAAGTCCAACCTTCAGCGCCGATCCAGACTTCACCTTTTCCGTCTCCGTTACTATCAAATTTCTGAGCCATTTCCGGATCGGAAAGCTGCTTGATATCCGTGATACCAGTGCGTTCCGCCGTGCCCTTTGTCACGCACATTCCTTGCGCCCCCTTGGGGCCACTGGACTTTACCTGAACCGTTTTTCGGCCGTCGACATATTCCCGTCGAAGGTAGTCGAGACTGGGCAGCCAGACCTCAGGATGCACATGCAGGGTTCCGGCATCCATAGCCGCAAACATGGCTGCATTGGTGCTATCCTGCAGTTCGACGTCCAAGTCCAGCCGACTTTCCAAGGCAACCTTCAGAATATGTGCGGTGGCTTCCCCCGATGGCCAGTTCGGGACGCCAATGACCATGTCGGCCGCCGAGACTGTAGAAGCGGCAGTTACCGCGGACGCCACACTGATAGCTGCAAAAGATTTACGCGTTTTCATCTCGAAGTCCTTTCATCACTATCAAGCTTCATTCCGCAGCAGATGCCGGGGCGGTGGTCGGAACACCTTCGGCAATTCTTCGACTATCGTTGTAGATCGCCTTAATCAGTGCAAAGCCCATCAGAACCATCGCCAAACTGAATGGCAAAGCCGCAATAACCATCGCGGTTTGAATGGCTCCCAGACCCCCAATGACAAGCAGGGCTCCGACCACCAGTGCCAGGGCGACACCCCAGAAATAGATGTGCGGCTTGGCTTTCGGGCCGTCATCGCCTGCGGCGTTGATTGTATTTACGATCAAAACAGCGGAGTCTGCCGTGGTCACAAGATATGTCAAAAGAAGTACCACAACGATAACTGAGAACACCCATGTCAGATTGTCGTTGAGAATAACGGCCAGTGTCGCAAACAGCTGGTCTGAGATTCCTGCGCCCAGAATCGAGCCCCCAGCCTCACCTGTAAGTTCAAGGTGGATGGCCGTACCGCCAACAAAGGCGAACCAGATGAAACACATCATTGCCGGGACAAGCATTGCACCCAACACAAACTCGCGCACTGTGCGCCCACGCGAAACTCTGGCAAGAAACAGACCAACGAACGGGGTCACTGCGATCCACCAGGCCCAGTAGAACACCGTCCAGCCGCCTTGCCAGCCGGCAAGTGCGGCGCCCGTTTCGGTTCCATCATCTGACCAGACGGTAAAGCTGATTCCCGGCAGCGCCAGTAGGTAATCCCAGATACCGACAAACATGGCCTGCAGACTGAAGAATGTTGCACCGAAAATCAGGAAGAACGCCAACAAGAAAAAGCTCAGCCCCATATTGATATTGGAGAGCCATTTGATCCCTTTGCCGACACCGGAAAGTGCGGACAGGGTCGATGCACCCATGATAACCACAAGGGCGAAGATGATGGCGGCAAAGGACGCTTTTTGTGTTCCTCCCTCATCGGTCACCAGCAACCAGTCACCGAAACCAATCCGGTTAAGGCCGGCTACAAACTGCTCGACACCAAAGCCAAGGGTCTGGGCAACGCCCAGGATAGTTGCCACCACGGCTACGATATCGATGACATGACCAATTGGGCCCGAAAGCGACTTGCCGAAAAGCGGGATGAGCGCGGTGCGCACCGTAAGTGGCAGGCCCCTGCGGTATGAGAAATACGCGAACCCCAGCCCGGCAATTGCATAGCATGCCCAGGCCGATAGCCCCCAATGCGCAAATGACCAGATATAGGCTGACCTTACGGTTTCAGCTGTCTGAGCGGGCACGTCTCCCATAATCACGTGGGGGTTGTTTTGAAAATGGTAAATCGGTTCGGCTGTCGCAAAGGTCAGCATCCCAATGCCGATCCCGGCGCTGAACATCATTGAAAACCAAGAGAAATTCGAAAATTCAGGCCTTTCATCGTCCTGACCCAACCGAAGCCTGCCAGAAGCCGGCAATGCCGCCAGAACAAGGCAGAGTATGAGGAAAAACGATACTGCGTAGATGTACCAAGAGTTAAAGCTCGCCAGAATGAAGCCATTCAATGTTCCTAGTGTCTCTGCAGCACTCTCCGGAAAGGCCACGGCCCACACGATGAGCAAACCCACCAGGATTTTCGCGGAAACGGCAACGTTCTTTGAGAACCCTTCATAAAAGCCGCTCTCTGAAACTGGAATGTCCAATTCGCCTAAAGGTGGTTTCATACTTTCCTCCATTGTATGCTAATTTTGAACCGTCAGCGGACCGTGTCATGGGTTTGCTGGCGGCCTTTGGATATTGCGAATGCCAGCTAGGCCGTTTCTCCCATCAGGCGCTTATCGAGCGGGTAGGTCGAAATCGTTTCGAACCCGCTTTCAGTTACAACTCCCTGATCCTCCAGCTTGACCATGTGGTCGCCGCCGACCTCACCCACCAGCGCTTCGACACACAGCGTCAGCCCGGGTTCGAGAATGGCGTCGAAGGCGCCGTCCACCAGTCGGTCGGGATAGGCGATCAATGGCCATTCGTCGCACAGGCCCACACCATGCATCGGAGAGGAATATTTCAGCGCCTGATACTTGTCCTGCAGCACATGCAATGAGCGTGTCAGCTCCTCCATGTGGAGGCCGGGGCGCAGGAGCGCCGTGTTGTAGCGGATGTGCTCGACGGCCTCGGCGTAACTCTCGCGCATATGTTTCGGCGCCAGTTCGTCACCGATCCACCATGTACGGCTGAGGTCCGCGCAAATGCCATATGGCCCGATCAGATCAGTGTCGAAGGCGAGGATCTCGTTCTCGGCGATGACCCGAGGTCCACATTCCTGAAACCACGGGTTCGTGCGTGGCCCCGAGGTGAGCAGCCGTGTCTCGATCCATTCGCCGCCACGCTTGATGTTCTCGGCATGGAGCACGGCCCAGACATCGTCCTCGGTCACCCCGCCCTTTGGAATTTCTGCGCGCGCGAACTCTTCCATGGCGGCCATCGAACGCTCGCAGGAATGTATGGCGCAGCGCATGGCGCGTAACTCGTGCTCGGTCTTGATGCCCCGTGTGCGTTCGGTGACTTCCTCGCCGTCGCGATACTCCAGCCCCGCTCGGCGGATCGCGTCCAGTCCCGCAGGCTGGATCTTGTCTATCCCGATCTGTGTATAGCCCGGCGCATGGGTGGCCAGCAGGTCCGCCACCTCGGCAGCGAAGGTGTCGGCCGCTGGCCCAATCCGGTCGCCACGGGCGAAGTAGAACATGTCAGCGCCAGATCGGCTCTCGCGGACAAGCGGATTATACTCGGCGAGGAACGGCGCATTCTTGTAGTCCCAAAGCACCATGTATCCGTCGGCACATAGCAGGCAGGCTCGGAACGGGTTGTGGGTGTTCCACAATTGCATGTTTGTCGTGTCGGTCGCATAGCGGATGTTCAGGGGATCGAACATCAGCAACCCCCCATAGCCGCGGGCCACAATAGCGTCGGTCAGGCGCTGATGCCGGGCCTTGCGCATCTCGGTCAGATCGGGCAACGCCAACCCCGCCTCGCGCCATTCAGCATGTGCAAGTGCGGTCGGCCCAATCTCGACCCGGTCGCCGTCATTTGCCGTCCCATCGCCAAGACGAACGCCCTGGCTAGGGTCAATCTTGCGCCGATGACTGTAATGGGTGTTCATTCTATGGCTTCCTTTCAGGCGCTTGATGGCAAGCAAAAAAGGCCGCGCCCTGACGTGCGCGGCCTCTCATTCAAGCTGCGTTCATAGCTTGATCTGCGAATTCCCCCATTGACGTATCCGGGGTGCGATCATTTGCAGTGTTGTTGATCGGAACACCGAAGGCACAAGGGATCATTCTGCGCTCTGCTTCGCCGTAGGCACAGTTTAATTTCGTTGTGATCAGTGTTGTCTGAGTCGATTGCATTGCCGTTCTCCGAAGCTAGTGCGCAAGCACAATCTTTTCGTCACGAGGCAGTATCCCGAAGTGTCTTTTGTAGTGTTTGGAAAACAGGCCTTGTGTTGAGAACCCGCAGGCCGTGGCAACGTCGATCACGCGCATCTGAGTTTGCTGCAGCAATGCCCGCGCCCTCTCGAGCCTCAGAACCATCATGTAGGTCTTAGGACTCATCCCCAGATATCGACTAAAAAGCCTTTCAAGTTGCCGTGTCGATATTCCGACCTGGCGAGCGACTACCGACGGTGAAACAGACTCTTCCCAGGTTTCCTGCATATAGCTCAGTGCTTTGGATAGCTTTTCGTTCCGGTGTTTCGGACCATAAAGACTGGAGATACTCTGACGGCAATTTCCGTCACGCATAGACCCACAAAGGAGCTGGTCAGCAACCTGACTGGATGCTTCCGGCCCTGCTTTTTGGCGGATCAGCGCAGAAAAAAGGTCCAGTGTGGCGGCTCCGCCCCCACAGGATACGATATTTGAAGTCTCTTCAAAAATTGTGCAGGTAGGCTCCAGATCCAGATAGCCTTCTTCAAAAACAGGCTTCATTCTCCAGTGTGTGCTAATGCGCCCTTCGATCGCTATGCCGATCCGGGCGAGAAACAGTGCACCACCTCCTAGACCGCATAGTCGTGCTCCTAGTCTTGCGGCTTGCCGTAGCCAAGCCGCAGTCCTTCCAGACTTAGAGTAGTTTTGGGAATTGAAGGCGCAGCAAACAACGATGCAATCTCCACGGTGCACATCAGGCAGGGCACTATCGACTGCTACTGTCAGCCCTGAAGAAGAATTTATGCTATCGCCCGTTTCGCTGGCTGTTTTCCACTGAAAGAAGGCCTTACCCATTGCTTCGTTGGCGGCGGCCAGAGAGTCGATGCCGGATCCCAGTTCCAATGCCGAGAACCCGGGCATCAATAAGAATACGAAGCGGTTCACCTCAACAAGTTCACTTAGAACCACATCTATGTCTTTCTCTGGCCGCCCCATGGTTTTTCTCCTGATCAAGAACGCATGTTTGCGCCGTTGGCGTCGTAGATTGGTCCTGCCAGAACCAGCGCGTCGTAAAAGTTGCCCAGAATTTCCACCTGAAGCGTCGTTCCCGGCAGTGCGAACTCGGCTGCGACGTAACCCATCGCCATCGACTTGCCGACATGGTGCGCATAGCCGCCCGAGCTGACGTAGCCGACCGGTTCACCATCTTTCAGGATCGCCTCGTCATGGGCCACGTCGATCCGCTCGACGTCGATGGTCATTGTCACCAACTTCTGCGAGACCCCTTCATCGCGGGCTTTCAGCGTTGCTTCTTTGCCGACGAAGTCCTTCTTCCAGTTGATGAAGACATCCATGCCGGATTCGACAGCGTCGAAGTCGGGACGGTATTCCATCGTCCAGACGCCCCAGCCCTTCTCGAGTCGCATCGACAGCAACGCACGCGCGCCGTACCAGCGATAGCCCAGATCGGCGCCGGCCTCTTCGATGGCGTCTGCCAGGCGCATCAGGTATTGCGGTTTGCAATAGATTTCGTAGCCCAATTCGCCAGAGAAGCTGATCCGGTTAATGATCACCGGCACGCCGCCGACAAAGGTCTGGCGCAGGTCGCGGAACTTGAAGGCTTCGGCTGAAACATCGTCCCGCGTGATCCGGGCCAGCAGGTCTCGCGATTTCGGGCCAGACAATGCAATGCCGTGCCAGTCGTCTGAAACGTTGGCATAAGAAATGCCCGCAGGCAGGTCTTTTTCGAACCAGCGGCGGTGTGCCTCTTGCATCGCGCCCGAGCCGAACAGCATAAAGTGATCCTCGGCCAGGCAAGCCACCGTCAGGTCGCCGTAAAGCTTGCCCTTGGGTGTCAGCATCGGCGTCAGAGCCAGGCGTCCGGGCTTGGGAACAAACCCGGCAAGGATATGGTTCAGGTATTCGCGAACACCCTCGCCCTTGAACTCATGCTTGGCAAAGTTGGCAATCTCAATGCCACCTACGGCCTCGCGCACGGCCTTGATCTCCCGTCCGACATAATCGTGAGATCGGTTGCGCTCGAACGAGGGAACCTCGTGCGCATCTTCCGGGCCATCGGCAAACCAGAGTACGTTTTCGAGGCCGAAACCCTGATCCATCACCGCACCTTTGGCGATCATGCGATCATAAAGCGCGGTGGTCTTTTGCTTGCGGCCCTTAGGCAGGGTTTCGTTCGGGAAGGTCATCACGAACCGGCGTTCGTAGTTTTCCGACGACTTGATTGTGCCCCAGTCGGGTGTCGCGAACTCACCAAAACGCGCCACGTCCATCGCCCAGACATCGATGGATGGCTCGCCGTCGATCATCCATTCCGCAAGGGTCAGGCCCACGCCGCCGCCCTGGCAGAAGCCCGCCATGACACCAACAGCGACCCAGTAGTTTTTCATACCTGGAACAGGGCCGATCAGCGGGTTGCCATCAGGGCCAAATGTGAACGGACCGTTGATCACATCCTTGATCCCGGCATAGGCCATTGCCGGAAGACGCTCGAACGCGGTTTCCAGACGATCCGCCACGCGATCCAGATCCGGCGGCAGCAGTTCATGACCGAAATCCCAGGGCGTTCCGCCGACTTTCCAAGGGGTTGCCTGGGCCTCATAGGTACCCAGCAACATGCCCTGCCCTTCCTGGCGGCAGTACACGTTGGCCTCAAAGTCGATGCCATGCGGTAGCTGCTGACCGAAGTTCACGACCTCGTCCATGCGCTCGGTGATCAGGTAGTGGTGCTCCATCGGCTGAACCGGCAGATGAAGGCCCGCCATGTGACCCACCTCACGCGCCCACAGACCGCCGCAGTTCACGACATGCTCTGCATTGATCGTGCCTTTGGGGGTGACAATGTCCCAGCTGCCATCTGGGCGCTGTGTCATATCGGTGGCGCCACAGTGGGTGAAATACTGGGCACCATGCGCCTTGGCCGCCTTGGCAAAAGCGTAGGTCGTGCCGGACGGGTCCAGATGGCCGTCCTGTGCGTCCCAAAGAACCGCGTGATAGTGGTCCGGATCGATCAGCGGATGACGCTCGGCCAGCTCTTTGGGCGAGATGAATTCCTGATCCAGCCCCATGTAGCGCGCTTTCGAACGCTCGCCCTTCAGGTAATCATACCATTCCTTGGTCGAGGCGGCATAAAAGCCACCAGTTTGATGTAGACCAACGGATTGCCCGGACAGTTCTTCGATCTCTTTATAAAGATTGATCGTGTATGATTGCAGGCGCGAGATATTCGGATCCGAGCTGATGGTGTGGATACCGCCGGCCGCGTGCCAGGATGAGCCGGATGTCAGCTCGTCACGTTCAAGCAGGACCGCATCCTTCCAACCGAACTTGGCCAGGTGGAACAGGATCGAGCAACCAACAACGCCGCCGCCAATAACAACGACTTTGGCGTGCGACGGCAGTTTCTTTCCGCCTGTGGACTCGTCGGTCTGAATAGTAGGCATATTTCGTTTTTCCTCAGGAATTCAGCTTTCACTCTGACTGCATTTGGGTGCACACTCCTCGTTTTGACCCAAAGCATCTATCTCGGTGAAAAGGGGTTCTCTTCTTTGCAGTGGATTGCTGGTCGGCAGAACGATCCCGGTCATCGCGATCGTCCTGCCGAACCTGCAAATGTCAGAAATCCGTGGCAGCGCCACCCTCGGCCTTGCGTTTGGCAACAAAGGCGTCAAGCTCGTCTTTTATCGCCGGATCCAGGGCTGGGGCTTCGTAGGAGGCAAGGCGGTTTTTCCACTCTGCGTTGGCACGCTCGATCGCAATCGGCGATCCGGCCTCCTGCCAGGTCTCAAAGTTGCGCCAGTCACTCAGGATTGGCGAATAGAAGGCGTCGCGATAACGCGCCTGGGTGTGTTCAGTGCCAAAGAAGTGACCCGCTGGCCCAACCTCATTGATGGCTTCCAGCGCAAGGTCTTCCGGGCTAGTCGAAACCGGCTGAAGAAATTCCGTGACCATCTGCAGCAAGTCGATGTCAAGCATCACCTTCTCATACGAGCAGCACAGCCCTCCTTCGAGCCACCCTGCCCCGTGCATGAGCATGTTGGCGCCGCCATTGATCGCACCCCAAAGCGAGAAGACCGCCTCATACGCCGCTTGCGAGTCAACCGTGTTGGCCGCGCACACATTCGAAGAGCGATACGGAATGCCGTAGCGTCGCGCCAGCTGTCCACCGATATGCTGCGCCTTCATGTATTCCGGTGTGCCAAACGCTGGCGAGCCGGTCTTCATATCCACGTTGGACGTGAAGCCGCCATACATCACCGGCGCACCTGGCCGCACCATTTGGGTAAAGGCCACACCCGCCAGAGCTTCGGCGTTTTGCAGCGTTACGGCACCCGCAATCGTAACGGGCGCCATCGCCCCTGCCAGCGTGAAGGGTGTGATCACAACAGGCTGGCCCATCTCGGACAACGCCATCACGCCCTGCATCATCGGAATATCGAGCTGGAGAGGAGAGTTCGTGTTGATGATCGAGAACATACAGGCCTGATCACGCATCTGGTCGTGCGTCAGACCATGGGCAATCCGCGTCATCTCGATTGCATCGGAGACACGCTCCTCACCAAGTGAGTAGATGCAATAGGCCTTGTCGGTCAGCGTGATGTAATCCTGAATACAGTCAAGATGGCGGATAGATGCGTGAATATCGACAGGCTCCACCGGATACCCACCCGTCACGTTTAGAACGTTGTGCATCTGGGCCAATCGGAGGAAGTTGCGAAAATCTTCCTGATTGCCTGCGCGCCGGCCCCGATCCGTATCCGAACAATTCGGCGCGCTTGCCATCATGTTGAATACAATGTTGTTTCCGCCCATGGTCACGTTGTGCTGGGCGCTTCGCGCGTGGAGCGTGAATTCAGACGGCACGCTTGCAATGGCTTCGTTTATCAGATCGGGATCGAAGCGCACACGTACTTCACCGTCCCGGACATCAGCCCCCGCTTTTTTCATCACTGCACGCGCGTCGTCATGCAAGACATCCAGGCCGGTTTCTGAAAGCAGTTTCAGGGATGCCTGGTGAATGTGTTCAACCTGATCATCCGAAATCAGCTCAACGGCAGGATAGGAACGCTTAAGCTGCGCGAACGGGCGCTGCACGATTGCCGGGGCTGGTACCCCGCCATCACGGCGACGCCCACGGCGCCCGCGCGCTTTCTGGGCCAGTTGTTCAGTTGTCATCCGATAGTACCTTCATTGCCGGAGTTAAGCCTGAGAACGAGTGGATTGGGCGTTACGCCTCAAGTCATTTGCTGCTTACGGCGGCAGGCAAAGAAACCTGACCGCGATTCGTCGCTCAATCCTGCGTGGGCCCGCGAACGGAAAAGTCCGCTATTACTTGGAGGTACCAGTCGCTGTTTCATTTTTAATTTTCCAATATGCCGCACGAGATGCGGTATATTGGATAGTTACCATATTTCAGTCAATAGGTTTTATAGGCCCTCTCAGACTGACGCTGTAGGTTCCTGATATTGAGTCGGCTGAGCCACAAGAAGGATGGCCTCCGTTTCTCCATCCGCCTCGTTGTTAATGCGATGATTGCAGTCACTGCGGTATCGCAATGTATCGCCCGCCTCAGCCCGAACAGTTCGTCCAGCGACCGTTACCGACAGTGAGCCGGACAGGCAGGTCAGGTGCTCGAAGGTTCCAGGCGCATGGGGCTTTGAATCAAGCTCTGCTCCGACCTTCATGAGAAGCCTGTGCCACTCTACGGGAAGAACAGTGCGTCGCGGGCTCAGCATATAAATCTCGCATTTACCGTCCGCACTTCGCTGCATCGGCGTGGAATAGTGATGAAGATGCTCGATTGGATCCTCGCCACCAGGCGTGCCCTCAAGCAAGCTAAGGTCAACGCCAAGTGCCTGAGAAAGGGCCCAGACTATGGAAAAGGTCGGGTTGGTGGCACCCCTCTCAATGGCGGATAGCATCGATCGGGACACCCCTGTACGCTCAGAGAGTCGCTCAAGGGTCAGGCCCAGCGATTTCCTGGCTTCCTTCATAATTTTCCCGATTTCAGGTGTAGGTAAAGGTGTGTTCATTCCGTAATTCCACTATATTAGATTTTTGTTTACGAACGATAGAGGTCTTGCTAAATCCACAATATTAGAAATCTTGGAAAATGCCATGCTCTACTCAAGTACTCGCGGGAGCGCACCCGCTCGATCTCTCCGAGAGTTGCTAAGCCGTGGAACTGCCGAAGATGGCGGTCTTTACGTGCCTGAGGCCTGGCCCGAACTTACATCCAGCGAATTGGCCACGCTGAGCCGGCGGGCCTACGACCAGATTGCATCGGATGTTCTGGCACTGTTTGGCGGAGCAGAGTGGCAACAGTGCGACTTCACCACAGGCATAAGAAAAGCGCTGGCCGGTTTCGAACGCAATGATGGCCCACCTCTGTCTCGCCTGGATGACCAGATGTGGAGCATGGAGCTTTTCCATGGCCCCACGCTCGCTTTCAAGGATTACGCCCTCGCCCCTTTGGCGGAAGCGATCGATCGGGAACTCACAATCACTGACAAGCGCGCGACCGTACTCTGCGCAACGTCGGGAGATACTGGCGCAGCCACCGCAAATGCCTTTGCGGGACGTTCGCGAGCCAATGCAGTAATTCTGTTTCCGGAGGGCCGCGTCTCTGATGTTCAACGCAAGCAGATGACCTGCCTGGGAGCCGCAAACGTTCAGGCAATTTCCGTTCGAGGCGACTTTGATGACTGCCAATGCCTAGTCAAAAACCTGTATCAAAGCGAAGCTGCCAAAGAATATAGCTATACGGCTGTGAATTCGATCAACCTGGCCCGGATCCTCCTTCAGACGTCCTACTACATTTACGCTTCGGTCAAAATCCACAACGATTACGGCCGACCCGTGAACTTTGCTGTCCCCAGCGGGAATTTTGGAAATGTCTTTGCGGGCTATATCGCGAAGCAAATGGGCGCTCCCATTGGGAAGTTGATCGTCACATCGAACGAAAATGATGTCCTCCCCCGGCTGTTCGAGACTGGTATGATGTCGAAGGCAGAGACAATACCTACGATCTCGCCGAGCATGGATATTCAGGTTTCCAGCAACTTTGAGCGTATGCTGTGGATTCTGAAAGGACGCGACGGGAACGCAACGCGCGACATGCAAAAGCAGCTCGCTGAGCAGTCTATTTACGAACTTTCGCAATCCGAGCATTCAAGACTGACCAAAGACTTCGATGCGATGAAGTGCGGCAAAGATGATGCCTTAAACACCATGCGCCAGATCCATAAGCAGTTCGGCAAGATCATTTGCCCACATTCGGCAACCGGCTACTTCGCGGCGGATCAGCTGAGGGCAACGCTTAACGGACCCATTGTTGTCGCTGAAACAGCCCACCCGGCAAAATTCCCGACGGCAGTTGTAGAAGCGCTTGGAACACTCCCAGAAACTCCGGCGCGGCTGGAAGCCTTGTTTGCCCGCGAAGAAGAGTTCGCAACCGTCGATCCGACGGTTGAAGCGGTGCAAAGTGTGATTGATGGAAAATTCGCAACACCATGAAGCTGACGTGTGTAACCCCGGAAGTTCAATCTCTTCTGAGTGAACCGCGTGACATACTTCTGATCGGGATGTCGGGAATTGGAAAGACGCTTCTTTCGAGCTTTTTGAACCAATCCGGGGCGTGGCGCTATGTGTCGATAGACGCCCAAATCCAAGGGCAGTATTTGCGCAAGCAGATACTTGACGCATTCAATGCCGAGGTCAGCAAGGGAGCTATGCTGTCCAGGCTGCAGGAACTGGGCATTCTCAACTTGGACGACGAATTGTGCAAGGACACGCTTGCGCCATTGACTTCCTATTTGGGGATGCCTGGAGACCCAGACAGAGGCGGGATTGAATTCAACGAATATGTGAAACGGCAGAACTTTCATAGGCAGGCTGAACTCACCGCAGTCGAAGGCCTTCTTAGCCTGGAATCCGATCAGCCAGTTCTGGCTGATTCAAGCGGGTCGTTCTGCGAATTGTTTGCGGCTGGTGATCCCACATTTTCTGCTTTGAAAGAAAGGTTCGTCATCGTTTCGCTTAGGGAGAGCGATGAACTCGTCCAGAACCTGATAGTCAGGTACGTTGAGAACCCAAAACCAATTTACTATCCTCCAGACCTGCTTTCTGAATATTGGAGTGAGTATTCAGAAATGGCCGGAGACCGAGACAGTGATATCGATCCAACGATGTTCGCGCTTTGGTCGTATCAGAAGCTAATTTCGGTCAGGCGAGATAAATTTGCGGCACTAGCTAGGCACAGCGACATATCTATTAGTGCCGCAGATTTGCGATACGCCTGAGTCTTCATCGACCAACGCGCCGGGCCATGTTGAGAACGATTATTCTTCGAACACTATTATGTCTTGCGTCAAGTTGACCTCCATCACAGATACCAGCTTGTTTCATGTCGGAAAGTAGATGTGAGCCCCTTTTGTGAACACGGCCTAGTCGGAAACAACTTCTATCAGTTGATTGATTAGCCAGATGTGTAGAGGACTATTGGCGTCTCGAATATGACGAACTGCATGGAGTTTGAATATTCCCCCTGCGATCGGTAGGGGTCGGTGGGATATATCGAACCTCCGAATGTTGTTGTTTGCGGCCCGCTTAGGCAATGTCATCACAAGGTCGGAGCTTTCCACAATCGATAGAGCGGAAAAAAGTGAAGGCACAATCGTCTGAATGTTCCTTCTAAGCCCTTGAAGTTGCAGAGCTTGGTCGACCAAGTTTCTAGTAGGACCATGCGGTGAAATGAGCAGGTGGTTCGCCCTGGCTATTCGTTCAAATGTCAAATCTTCCTCCAAAAGAGGATGACCATTGCGACCTACCAGCACGTAATCTTCTGAAAAGAGCTCTTCTGAAACAAAGTGATTTTCACTTTTTGCCGGAAAGTCGAAATATCCTATCGCGAGATCAATGCGCCCCTGCGTCAGGGCCTCAAGAGCTTCGTCGTTGAATAATGAAAATGCGTGGATATTGATGCCCGGACTCACCTTGCGCAGCTTCGCAACCAGCGGCGGAATTACCCCGGTAAGCTCGTAGTCAAATGCACCTATCTTCAAGTCGGTGGAAGTAGAACTCGGTTCGAATTCATCGGCACCTTCTAATGTTTGTGAAATGAGTCGAACAATTCTGCGAACTTTCGGTTCCAATTCGTGCGCTAAAGCAGTTGGTTCTAGCCCATGCGCGCGCCTTAGAAACAGCGGGTCATCATAGAGTTTTCGAAGACGCTTTAAGGCATGGCTGACGGCAGGTTGGGTCAGCCCCATCTCGCGCGCGACGGCTGTGGCCTGCCTGTGGCGCATGGCCCCGAGAAACACCAGGAGTATGGTGGTGTCGACAAGTCTGAGATCAATTTGATTTATATCACTCATAGAATGAATTCATTATTGTGAAAGTGGCTGACCGTCTAGCCTTATCTCAATCGTATGCAAGGCGATTCCGGGAGGGATAGATGGCGGAAATCCAACTTCGCAACATTGGCAAGCGTTGGGGCAGCTTCATTGGGGTGGACAATTTCGACCTTACGATTGCGGACAAGGAGTTCTTAGTCCTTCTGGGCCCTTCGGGCTGCGGCAAAACCACAACCATGCGGATGATTGCAGGACTCGAAGACGCCAGCGAAGGCGACATTTTGATCGACGGCCTGCGGGTTAATGAAATGGAACCGAAGGATCGCGATGTGGCGATGGTGTTCCAGAGTTACGCGCTTTACCCGAACATGAACGTTTATGAGAACATTCGCTTTCCGCTGAAAGTGCGCGGCGTCGATCCAAATATCCATGACGAAAAGGTGCGGCGAGCCAGCGCGATGGTTGAGTTGGATGACTTCCTACATCGGAAGCCTGCTGAACTATCGGGTGGACAGCGGCAGCGTGTGGCGTTGGCTCGGGCAATTGTACGTGAACCAAACGTTTTCCTGATGGACGAACCTCTTTCGAATCTGGATGCGAAGCTGCGGGTTTCGACGCGGGCGCAGATCAAAAACCTGAGCCACGAACTGGCGGTGACCACCATCTATGTAACCCACGACCAGATTGAGGCGATGACCTTGGCGGATCGGGTTGTGATCATGAAACAGGGTGTTGTGCAGCAAGTGGGTACACCTGTTGAGATCTACGACAGCCCCGCCAACGCTTTCGTCGCCAGCTTTATCGGCAACCCTGCAATGAACCTGATGGATGGCGATATGTCAGGTGGAACTTTCCGCGCACAACATGTCGACGTGCCGGGATTGAGTGCACCAGATGGCAAGGTCACCCTTGGCTTCCGGGCCGAGGACGCCAACGTCGTCGAAATCGGCGGCCAGATCAACGCTCCAATCTACACGATGGAACTCCTGGGTGACGCGACCATGGTTTCGGTTCGCATCGGCGGCGCGCTCGTCTCGGTAAAAGCAGACAAATCTTACCGCGCCGAGATCGGTGAAATCGTTTCGATCAACGTCGCCCCTGAACACTTCCATCTGTTTGATCAGAAATCTGGAGCACGCATCGGAAGCTGACACATGGGACATTCCGAAACAGCCGAGAAACCGGGTGCAAAGTTACAAGATGCGCCCAACATCAAAGGGAGAAAACACATGCTCATCAAAAAACTATTCGTTGCTGGAGCAATGGCAGGACTAATGGGGACGACTGCTTACGCGGCAGATTGCGGCCCGTCTGATCAGTCCATCCGTATACTTGCGAGTGATTTTCCCGCCATTCACGCTGTGGCGGGCACCGCAGAAGGAAATTGCGCCGAAGCAGCCTCAGAGTTTTCGCGCAATCATACGACCGAAGCCCGACAGATCATGAACGCGGCGCTCACTCCGGATCCTGCCGAATACACCAGCGTAATTGTAGCTAATTCGACACTGACACAATTGATGAATGATGGACTGGTCCGTCCGCTGAACGATCTAATCGAAAGCCACGGTCAGAGTATTCCCGACAATCTAAAGATCGCCATTGACGGCAATGTCATGGCCATTGCTTTCATGGCTAATGCGCAGCACCTGTTCTCACGCTCCGACATTCTGGCGCAAGTGGGGATCGACAGCGCTCCGAGCACCTATGACGAGGTGATTGAAGCTGCAAAGGCGATCCGGGATGCCGGAATCATGGAATATCCCATCGTCATGAACCTGAAGACCGGCTGGAATGTAGGCGAGTCCTTTAATCTGGTCTTTCTTGCGCACGGTGGTGAGTTCTTCAAACCCGGCACCGCCGAACCAACTGTCAACAGCGAAGCTGGTATTGCTGCCTTGGAAACACTGAAAGCGATGGTGGAATACGCGCATCCAGACCATCTTACGCAAGCCTCGAACGAAACGCAGGGACTTTGGGAAGCTGGCGAGGCCGCACTTGGTATCATGTGGGGGTCTCGTGGAGCGCCAATCCTCGACGATGAAGGGTCAAGCGCGGAAGTTACGTCGAATACAGTTCTATCCGCTGCACCCTCAGTTGAACCGGGTGGCATCCCCGGAGCAACACTATGGTGGGATGGCTTCACAATCTCCACGAATGTATCTGACGCTGAAGCAGAAGCGACATTCGCTGCACTGGCAAGCGCGTTGACGCCGGAAATGGTCGCGGCCAACAACGACGACGCTGTTTGGTTGCTCGAAGGATTTACGCCTGGCCCAGCGGCAGCTGGTGTTGCGGCAACTGTTCAAGGCGGGGCGCAACCGTACCCGATGCTTCCTCAGATCGGATTGCTGCACGCTGCATTGGGTTCCGAGCTGTCGGACTTCCTAAAAGGTGACGAAAGCGCCGAGAAGGCGCTTGCCGATGTTGAGGCTGCATACAGGACAGCGGCGAAAGAAGCGGGCTTCCTTCAGTAACTCCCCTGATCGAGCGCGCGAGGGGGGTACTTGTAAGCCCCCCTCAACCTAACACCCACCGACGGGGACATTTGACATGAAGCATCGCACATTCTTCTGGTTCATCCTGCCAACTCTTTCAGCAATGATTTTGTTCATCGCTCTGCCAATTGTTTCTGTCTTTATCCAATCGCTTTTCGTTCAACACGAACAGGTTCTGGTTGTTTCGGAAAGTTGTGGACCTTTTGGATGCAAGGAGTCCACCTCGGTCGATCTTGAGGCGACACAGAAACTTCGTGATGAAGCACCTTTAGGCAAGTTCAATGGATTGGGTACCTATACAAACCGCTCGCACTTGGCCTTTGCCGAAATTGGCGAGGCTTGGGCAAACACCGAGACAATGGGCGAGTTCTGGCGAGAGCTGGGTGACCTGCCATTTTATAATGCTCTCACCTTTACCCTAGCTTACACGTTCATAGTAACGCCGATGGTCCTGATCCTCGGTATGGCCGTAGCGGTGGGTGTGAACACCCTGCCGCGCAAGCTCAAGGGCGCAGCGATCTTTGTCTCACTCTTGCCCTTCCTTGTCACACCGCTGGTCGGCTCGCTGATCCTGTTCTGGATGGTGGATGGCGACGGTGTCATCGGCGCAACCATTCAAAACATCTTCAATGACCCGAACCTCAGCTTGAAAGCTTCCACCGGTCTCATGTGGTTCATGCTTATGGTATATGGTGTCTGGCACACTTTGCCTTTCAGCTTCATCACATTTTATGCCGGGTTACAAACGGTTCCCGCGGACACAATGGAGGCCGCGCAGATCGACGGAGCCTCGAAGTGGCAACGCTTGGTCTACGTCGTGGTGCCACATCTGATGCCACTCGTGACCTTCGTGACACTGATGCTGATCATGGACAATTTGCGGGTGTTTGAACCGATCGTGAGTTTCTCTGCCGAGGCCCACGCCCGGTCACTGAGCTGGATTATCTTTAACGACCTGCGCGAAAGCGGCAACCCACTCTACGGTTCGGCCGGGGCAACGTCTTTGATCACAATCTTCTTGGTTGTCATCCTGATGATGCCGGTACTCGTTCGCACTTGGCGCGATTTCACACGCAAATCTCACTGAGGACAAGATCATGGCGAGAAAAGCAGAAACACGCATGACCCCACTGAAACTGTTCTCCTTCACGATGGTAGGGTTATGGCTGCTTATCGCAGCGTTCCCCTTCCTTTGGACCTTCTGGGGAAGTTTCAAGGTGCAAGCCGATTTCCTGTCCAAAGCGGATTGGATGAACGCCGTGCGAGGGACCAACACACTCGAACAAACCGGCAGCACATTCACTGGACAAGGCTATTACGGCGCGTGGGTGACGGAAGATTTTTGGTTCAACTTTAAGAACACCAGCATTGTCGTGTTCTTTACAGTCGTCATTTCCCTGACGTTCGGCACGCTTGGAGGCTATGCCCTGGCGCGCTCGGGTTTTCGGTATGCATTTTGGATTCTCATGGCCGCACTCGTGTTTCGTGCCATGCCACATATAACATTGGTTTCGGGTTATCTGTTGTGGTTCTTCGAATGGAATGTCTGGGGCATATTACCGACTACAATCATAGTGTTGGTGGCAATAAATCAACCCTTTACCCTTTGGATGTTGCATTCGTTTTTCAAGAACATCCCTAAAGACATGGACGAGAGTGCCATGGTCGACGGTTGTACACGTTTTCAGGCCTTCAGACACGTGATTGTTCCCGTAATGTGGCCTGGTGTAATCACCACCGGTTTGTTCAGCTTTCTGCTGGCGTATAATGATTTCACCGTCGCCGTGATGCTTCTCAGCGAAGAGAACGAGACAATAATCCCCGCAATCAACAGCTTCATGGGGACCACTCAAGTCGAAGGCAAGGTAATGTATGCGGTTGCCGCCGTGGTATCCGCAACAGCACCGCTGTTTGTCCTGATCCTATTCTTCCAGCGCCAAATCGTAAGCGGTCTGACCGCTGGAGCAGTCAAAGGCTAATACTATGAACGACGCTAGTCCCGTCTCAGACATACACACGCGAAACAAGGCGATCTTGGAGCCTCTTCGAAATGCGATGGTCAATTTTGAACTAAGTAACGTTCGCTCGGCCATTGCCGATATCTTTACGGCAGATGCGGTCATACACATGCCGCACCCGTTTGGTGATTTTTGCGGCCCGACGGACTTTTTCGACGCCTGCTATGTGCCACTTTTCGAAGCAATGCCCGACCTTGAGCGTCGAGATTGGATTGTAATGGCAGGCCGGACCGAGCGGGGGGATGATTGGGTCGGATGCGGCGGCCACTACGTTGGCACCTTTGTAGGGCCGTGGTTGGACATTCCGCCAACCGGGCACCTGACACATATGCGTTTTCACGAGTTCTATCGGATTGTGAACGACAAAGTTGTCGAAATTCAAACCCTTTGGGACATTCCGGAAGTGATGATGCAAGCCCAGGCTTGGCCGATGGCACCGTCATTGGGCCTAGAGTTTTGCATACCGGGCCCCGCCACAAACGACGGCATCATACCCGGACCGTGGGACGAAGTGAAGGCGAACGCATCCTGCGACCACATCGTTACAATGCTGAAGCATATGAAAAAACACCCGAGTCAGGGCGGCCCCGAAAAGATGGAAATGCCGCGTTTCTGGAGCGAACGCGTCAACTGGTACGGCCCGGCCGGAATTGGCACAGGCCGAGGCATCGCTGGTTTCCGCAATTGGCATCAGATCCCATTTCTGAATGGGATGCCGGATCGCGGCCGATACGTAGATGAAATAACCTATCACTTCTTCGGTGACGGCAACTATGCAGCCGTGACCGGGTGGCCGAATATGATCCAAACCGTGACCAACGATGGGTGGATGGGTATTGCACCCACGGGTAAACGCATCACCATGAAATCATTGGATTTCTGGCGCCTGGAAAACAATAAGATTCGGGAAAACTGGGTCATGGTTGACCTTCTGGATGCCTATCAACAACTCGGCGTGGACGTTTTTGCGCGATTGCGTGAATTCAACAAGGTGCGCGTTCCGGGTCGACTATCCTTCCCGATTGGAGACGCTTGATGCCGTCATACCAAGGACATTAGACATGAACGGTTTTGACCCAAAGTTTGTCGATTTGCCCGACTATATCATCAGCATCACGAAAGAACTGTGGGAAGACCGCCGCATCGCCAAACTGCACGACTATTACGCCCCAGATATTGTCGTTCGCTCGCCCGCGTCGGTTGTTGTAGGCAACAAGGACGTGATCGCAGCGACTATGGCGACGCTTTCAGAGTTTCCAGACCGCAAGTTGCTGGGCGAAGATGTGATTTGGTGTGGTACGCCAGAAGACGGAATGCTGTCATCTCACAGGCTTTTGTCGACGGCGACGCATACGCATCCCGGCGTTTACGGCGCACCCACGGACAAACAACTTCAATACAGGATCATCGCCGATTGCCACGTCATCAACAACCAGATCAACGACGAATGGCTTATTCGCGATCAAGGCGCAATTGTGCGACAATTGGGTCTGAACCCGAAAGAATACGCACGCGGTTTGATTGAACGAGAAGGCGGACCGAGCAAATGCGTCCAGCCCTACTCTCCAGCGAATGATATCAGTGGTCCGTATTCCGGGACAGGCAATAGCAATATCTGGGGCACGCGATTGGCGAACTTGCTTGAACGTTTGATGCACGCCGAATTCGAAGCAATCCCCGAAGAATATGAACGTGCCGCGCAGTTGGAGTATCCAGGTGGGGCAGCAGCTGTTAGCTTTGACGGTGCAGATCAATTTTGGATGGGATTGCGGGCCAGCTTCCCAACGGCTGAATTCAAGATACACCATATAATTGGTCGTGATGATCCCGCGATGCCACCTCGTGCCGCCGTTCGCTGGACGCTTCACGGAATACACGAAGGATATGGCGCATTTGGTGAGCCGACAGGTGCCGAGGTTTTCGTCCTGGGAGCAACCCACGCCGAATACGGTGAATTGGTTACAGGAAAACCAAAGCTTCGTCGTGAGTGGACCCTTTACGACGAAACAGCCATATGGAAACAGATCCTATTGCAACCGAAAGTAGGGTGTCATTGAGCGTTCAAGACAATGTTGAATGTCGCCAGTGCTGCGGTGTCTTTGCAAATTCGTATATCTCCAAAGTAATAGTCGTATCACCGGCAACACATTTCGGGCCGGCGAAATCAAAAATGCAAAAACGTCAAAAAATCTACGTTCGACGCCGCATCCCGATTGATGCTCTCGCTCCAAGAAACCCGAGTCGTCTCAGAATTGCGCCGGGTTTAGATCTGGTTTCTGAAATCCGTCATTGGGCGCAGTGCCACGAGATCACACTCTATTGCGCATTGCGACAATAGTGGACGGACTGTCAAATGGCATGCTTTGCGACCACCGGATGTTCTGCGCCACGATAACACAGTACGAACATCGCAGTGGGGGTGTTATGTGAACCGCCTTCTGGTTGAGCGCACCACCCATCACCGCTTGTCGCGAACCACCCCACAAGTCTTCTGCCCATTCGGCCCGCAGAGTTGCCGTGACTTTCATCCAAAGCGGGCATTCGAAGACTCTACACCCGCCGTTCGGGCAGAATGCGGAAAACGGCGGGATTGAGCCCACTTTGACCGATGCTGCGCGATGCCCCAATTACAGCAATGCGCAGAAACCAGACTTTGCAAAGTCCGGGGTGCGGCCCATAGCAGAAAGTGAACCCCGCTTCGAACAACGACGGCTTTGAAACATACCAATTTGCAAGGAGAAGTAGTCTCGAACCTCACTCTGCCACAAGCGCAACAATAGCTTCTTGAGGCTGGGAATGCTGGTTGTTTGCCTCAAGCGGTTGGTCAAGCTTTCCACGATGCACCAGGGCGAACATTGGCGGAGTGAAATAAAACGATACGACAGTCGACAACAGTACGCCCCCAGCGATTGCAACGGCGAATGGCGGCCAAAATGCTCCTCCAGCTATGATCAGGGGTAGGAAACCACCAAAGGTTGTGACCGTTGTCGAGATGATATGCCGACTTGAACCAGTCACAACACGCGCCATCGCCACCCGGTCGCCTTGGCTTGCGTCAACGTCTTGTTGCAACCCGGTTAAAATTATTATCGCCGCGTTGATCGAAACCCCGATCGAGCCGATGACACCGATAATCGCTGTTATTCCGAACGGGAATTGCATAACGGCCAGCGACAGTATTGAAAGGCCTGCAGACAACACGCACACGATCAATGTCACGAGCGTCAGCCGGAACGAGTTAAAGGTGAGAACGATGGTCGCAATGGAGAGTGTGACAATCAATCCAACAGAGGCAAGCAGATTGCCCACGGTGTTGGATCGGGCATCACTGTCGCCACCTAAGGACATCGAATAGCCTTGCGGTAACACAAACCCGGACGCATTAAGCGCTTCTAGTACGTCTTGCAACGCCTCTTCGGGTAAAACACCGGGGACGATAAACGCTTGGATAGTGTTTTCGCGCACGCCATCCGTTCGGGTTATGACGCTTTCCGCTGGTTCGATCACCGGCCTGGCTAGTTCCGACAACGGCACAGCAGGGAAAACACTTGTGGCGGATACGGCGGCAGCATTGGGCAGCAGGATGGGCATACTGACAATGGCGCTTAGGTCTGATCGCACCTCGTCACCCAGTCGAACACGCACCGGCAACTGTTCGGTCCCTTCGATCAGTGATCCACCGGTAATGCCAACAAGCGCCGTGTCTAGCTGACCAGCTATATCCGCCACATCCAGTCCCAGCAGACGCGCCTTGACCTCATCAATCTCGAACCGGATTTGAGGGTTGCCGCCGTTCACGCTGGCGCGCGCCTGGGTTACCAGATCGAGATTGGCCATGACTGAACGCACCTCGTCGCCCAGATCACGCAAAACCGTGATGTCCTGCCCCTGAATTTTGACTTCAACCGGTGCGGCGACCGGAGGGCCCTGAACAAGACTGCGAACGATGATCTGCGCATCAGGAAAGTCGGTATCCAGACGACTCTGCAACGTTCCAACAAGGCGGGCGGCGTCGTCTGCCGTGCCGGTCGTGATCATAGCTTGTGCAAACCCGGGCTCTCGTGAGCGGTTTCCAACGATGTTGTAGTAGAATGCCGGGCCGGACTCTCCGACGGTCCAGTAGACACTTTTGACGCCGTCGTCAGCCAGCAGCATTTCATCGATTTGGCGGGCGGTTGCTTCGGTGGTGGCAATTGACGTTCCACCCGGCATGTCGACTTCGATATAGAATTGGTTGCGATCGACGCCCGGGAAGAATTGCGCGGTCAGCGTTGGAAAGGCCGCAAAGCCAAGCACCGGCAAGATCAATGCCAACGCGATAGATCGCACCGGATTGGTGACTGACAATCGAATTGAGGCCTCGAACATACGGGCAAGTGGCGGGATGCTGATACCGCGGCTCAGCATTCTTGCGTCTGGGCGATCGGACAGTAGCCAGCCCGCAATCGCTGGAGTCACAGTCAAGGCCACAACCAGGGACCAAACAAGCATCAGCACCACGGCGATAGCGATGGCGCCGACAAAGTCGCCGGCGGGTCCCGGCAGCAAGATCATCGGCGTGAAGGCAAGCGCCGTGGTGACGGTCGACGCCAGCAAAGGCGCGGCCAACCGGCGAACAGCATCTCGCACGGCTGAAAGTCGCTCCATCCCATCCTGCAGACGACGTCGAATTTCATCGGTCATCACGATGGCTGCGTCAACAAGCAGACCGAGGGCAACGATCAGACCCGTCACGGACATCTGGTGAATGGGCAAACCGATCATGTTCATCGTCGCCAGGGTCGCCAATGAGACAACCGGCAAAACCAAAGCCACAATCGCGGCTGCCCGAACACCTAACGTAACAAACAAAACTGCCACAACCAGAGCCACGCCAATGGCCATGTTGACCCCAACCTCTGACAAACGATCCGTCGTGTACTGGCTTTGATCAAACAGCAGTATTTCCTGCATGCCCAAAGGTACCGCTGCGGCGCCGGCCTCAAGCTCATCCCGTAGAAAGCCTGTCCAGCGGTCGATCTGCACGCCGTCCTGCGCCAGAATTCCGACCAAAACGGAGGGCATCCCGTTGGCAAAAGCGATTGAGGACTGCGGTTCGCGTGCGCCCCGGTCTACGCTGGCAATATCGCCGAGCTGCACCACTGCACCGTCCGCGTTTTCACGCAGGACGATGCTCCGAATGCGATCCAGACTCTCAATTTCTCCGCTGACGCCAATGGTTAGGTCGACATCGGATTGCAGCCGCCCAGACTGAACCTTCCCATCTGCTTCGGCGATCCGCTGGGAAATCTCGGCAGCGCCAAGCCCAAGCGCAGCGGCCTTGTCCATATCGACACTTACGAGCACCTCTTCCTCTGGCTGACCGAAATAGTCGACGGCTCGTGTCGCAGGTATCGCGCGCAATCTGTCACCCAATGCTTCGGCATGACGAGACAGCAAAGTTATCGGGAAGTCGGGGTCCTCGGCCGCAACTGCAATGACAGCGGAATAGGCAGCAATACCCTCGGCATCGAATTCCGGTGGCAATACTCCTGCCGGGAAGTTCTGGCGCGCATCTTCCACGGCGTCCCGAGCCTCGGCCCAAACCTGCTCAATGGTGGCTTCGTCTAGTGTTTCCAGCAATTCAACAGAAACGACCGACACGCCCGAGCGGGAGACAGAACTGATCTCATCCACCTCGGCGATCTTTCGCAGTTCTTCTTCGATTTCTGCGGTAACCAGTGCTTCAACCCGTTCGGGGTCTGCGCCAGGAAACTGCGTGGTTATGGTTGCGAAGAGGTTGGTGATCGTGGGGTCTTCCTGTCGCCCAAGCGATAGGAACGAAGACAGCCCTGCAGACACAAGCACCAAAATGATGAGGGCAACCAGCCGGGGATGGCGAAAGGTAAGGGTTTCCATCAAATCGCTCCGTTACTCGCCAGTGTCGAAGGCGACGCGCTGACCAACGCTCACCCGCTGCGGACCCTGATCGATCAGGACGGTGCCTTCCGGAAACGCGCCACGCACAAAGACGCGGTCGTCTTCGGCATGCAGCACTTCGACCGTCGCCAGGCGCACAGTCTTTTGCGCGTCGGCAACCAGCAGTGTCCATTGCCCGCGCGTTCCTTCCTTCAGCGATGTTGTGGGCACCCAGGTTCCCGCACTTTGGACAGGATCGAGTACATGCACACGTGCGGTTTGTCCGAAAGCAACGTCGGGAGCGTTTTTCAGATCGAACAGCGCAGTGCGGGTTCGGGTCACCGGGTCAATATCGGGCCGCAAGGTTGCAAGCTCAGCCCGGTAGCTTTTAGCTGATATTTCGATCTCAACATCAGTCAGAAGCGCCGGATCAACATCGAGAGGAACACCGATCCGAACCTGCGGCGACACGACCTCGACCATTCCCAGAACCAGCTCGCCCGAGCGCAGAGTTTCGCCGCCGTCCACGTGTCGCGCGGTTATTTGACCGGCAAATGGGGCCTCGATGCTGGATTTCTCAATCCGAACGGTAACATCGCGCAAGGCCGCATCCAACTCGCCAATTCTGGATAACAATTCATCTTGCTGAGAAACGGCTTCGTCCAAACGGGCTTGACTGGTAAAGCCTTGTTCAATGAGTTTCGCGTTTCGCTCGACCGTCTTTCTTGCAAATGCAAGCTGGGCTGCAATGGCATCGCGTGATGCTGTCAGACGGTCGCGTTCGACCTCCAGCAGTGCAATGTCCAGTGTCACAAGAAGTTGACCTTTGGCAACCTTGTCACCCTCATCCACCAGAATTTGATCGAGCGTCCCGTTCAGCTCGAAAGAGATATCTGCCGAACGCTGAGGTTCGACCTGCCCGATGAACACACGGTCGACTGTGTAAGCGCTCTCGGACGTTATCGGCGTCACGGATACCGGGGTCACAGCGGCGGCATCAGGTGCGGGCACCGCCTCCGCTCTACGGGTGAGCTCGGATGCGCCAAAGTGAACGGCGGCCGCTGCAACGGCTATAAAACTGACGGTCACTCCCAAACGCACAGTGCCGCGTAACACACGTGCAAATAGGCTCGGTTTAGTCGCTTCAGTAGATGAATTGGCAGGATTCGGCATTTGGGGACCTCATCAAGTTAGCATCTCTAACATATGTTAGAAGTTCTCACTTTGACAAGAGATACGTGATCTGGCACATGTTGGATCATGAGCAGCATCGAAAAAAATCATTCGACTAGCAGACAAACGGCTGGTCCTTCAGTCAGCAAGAAAGCCTATCATCACGGTGATCTCCGCGCTGCACTGATCGAAGCAACCCGACAGTTGGTAGAAGAAAAAGGTCCGGACAGTTTTTCCGTATCCGAGGCGTGCAGACGCGCGGGCGTATCGACTGCGGCACCTTACAAGCACTTCAAAGACAAGACAGAAATGCTGGTCGCCACTGTCCTTGAGGGAATGGATCGGCACCGAGACAAAATGCTTACTGCGCTGGAAGGCGTTCCTGAAGGATCTCCCGAGCGCATTACTGCCATAGGGATGGAGTATATTGCCTTTGCGTTAAATGAGCCCGGGATCTTCAGACTGAAATTTGGCGGCTTCACAGACCGCATCGCGGATCCCCGGCTGGAGGAAGGCGGCCAGCAAAGTTTCGGGATTCTTTTGACTGAAGTAGCAAAATGTCTCGGTGAACCGGGAATCACAGACGAAGTTCGCCGCCGTGGTTTTTTGTTGTGGAGTTTCGTGCACGGGCTGTCCTTCATTTTGCATGACAAAGGGCTTGCGGAGAAAGGTGAAGAATTCGATCTTCATACCCTTCTTGAGGACGTTTCGGAAAGAATGCTGAGTTGAGCGTTCTCACGCTAAAACGAATTCAACCAAGCACTGATAGCAGACGATCTAAGCCGCTGTCACGCCTGCGCCTAAACGATTGCTCTGGTTCACATAGAAGACATTTTTTGGAAAGCGCCGCCAATGTCGGCTATCCAGAATCGCAAGGTCTCGTCGTGAATGTCGGCTTCGGGTTGAGCCAGTATTACAAGTTAGGGTGTACGGCAGAAGCTTTGTTCCAAAGCCTCCGTTCCGCAACCCGGAGTTATGCAATCGCATTCGTTAGCTGGGAATGTCCGCTGGCGCAAGGATCGTCATTCCCACTCGGTCCGCTACGGCCATGATCGCCGGAATATCTGGCGGTCCATCTGGCGCCGGAATATCTGTCGTACCCTCAGGCATTGTTTCACCAGCTTCAGTAAAGAATGTGTCATGCATAGCGCCGGGGGCGTTGATGCAAAGTAGCCGCCCAGGCCGTTCCCCAGTACATGTAAAGGCGTGCACTGCGCCGTCCGGGACTTTGACGAAATCACCACCTTTTGCGTTGACTGTCTCACCATTCACGAAGAACTCGAACTTACCGTCTAGCACATAGAAGCTCTCATCTTCGCCTGCATGATGATTGGGCGGCGCACCGGCACCAGGAGCCGTCTTTATCTCAACGATTGTGCAACGATTTCCAGTCTCACTGGGAAAGGCGTGGAAAGTCAAAAGGTTCCCAAGAAGATGGTAAACTCGCGGGCGAGGTTCAGTCATAACTGCGACTCCCTTTACTTGAAACACACTCGGCTTATGATACATAAATCTACTTATGAGACAAGTGTTTCGCAAAGGGCTTGGGATTGGCACCTCGTACAAATCAAATCAACCGAACGCGAGAAGCACTTCTTTCGGCCGCTCGAGAATTGATGTCGGAGGGAAAGGAAGTCACGCTAGCAAAAGTCGCTGAACGCGCCAAAACCAGCCGCGCAACGGTCTATCGTTACTTTTCTGACCCAAGTGTTTTGGCTTTGGACGCGACGCTTGATCTAGACGTCACGCCAACGTCAGAGCTTCTCAAGGGATTGGATGACGTCAGGAGCCGCGTACACGTGGTCGCACGCTACTATCTGGATTTTTCTCGGGTTCATGAGGCGCACTTCAGGCAGTTTCTGGCTGAATCACTCAAGGCATCACTTGAGGAAGGAACGGTTAAAATGCGTGGCGCCAGAAGAGTGACGGCTTTTTCTGAAGCACTAGCGCCAATTCATTCATTGATGGAGCCGAAGGACGTTGACGACCTGGCGAAGCGGTTGTCCATGACGACGGGAATGGAACAACTTGTCATTCTTGAAGATATTTTGCGAGTGGACGAAGCAACCGGCTACCAACTTCAGGAAGGGTTGGTCGACGCTCTGTTGGATCGGTACTTGCCAAAAAACTGAGGATGGCCGAATTACAGAAATGCGCAGAAAGCAGACTTTGCAATCCTCAACGAACGATCATAGCGAACGTTTGCCGAGACCTTTTGGAGCAGCAGTTATGAGGAACTGGCTGGACAGGCTATTGATCACAACTTGCTGTTCTGTCGAAATTTCGCGCCAGTTGAAGGTCGCTGTGATTGCAAAGTCAGGCGATGGTCACTGTCCTGAATTGGTTTTCGCGATACTGCAAAGCAGATCGACATGTTTGTCCAACCATTCTTCGTTCAGCGCCTCGTGACGAATGAGCTTGCGGAAATAAGGTGCAGCGACTGCCAGTTCTATGAATTGGTCAACCGGAACGTCGGCGGCGATCTCACCCCGATCTATTGCGGCTGAAAGCACGGCTTCAACACTTGCGAACCTGTCTTTCATGAATTCAGTGATCACCAAGCGCGCTTCTGCATCGGTGGACGCAGCAGCGACAACTTGAGGCGCAATTTGGCCCCATGGTGTGTCGTTCAAGGCTCCCATCAGTACTCCGAGTAACCAGCGCAGGTCAGATCGCAGCGGGCCATCTGTTTTGGGTGGTATGTTAGGCGGTGTTGCGATGCGCCTGAATGCTGCATCACGCAGACCGCGCGCATCTGGCCAGTGCCTGTAAAGTGTGCTGCGCGAAATGCCCGTTGCCTTTGAAACCGCGCCATGAGTTACGTGCAGCACGCCCTCATCCATCAGTATCCTTTGCGCCGCATCAAGTGCGGCCTGTCGTGTGGCGATCAGCCTGGGATCTTCTTTCAATCGCCCCTCCTATAGAACATTTTGTTGCGCTGTAGAACATTTTGCCCTAAAAGTATGGTCAGCCAATACCTAAATCGCAAAACTCAATTCCACAAACACGTCTTGTCAAAATGGGAGCGTATCAATGTTCAAAGTGGCAGCAACCCCGCTGGCGGTACTCTTATCGATGGGCCCGACAACCGCTTTGTCCGAGAGTGGCACCTACGAGCTGGATCCTGGACACAGCCAGGTATTGTTCAGCTACGACCACATCGGGTTCTCAGAAACATTTGGAATGTTCTCAGGTTTTAGCGGTGAGATAGAGTTCAACGAAGATGACCCGTCCGCGTCGTCTGTCACAGTGTCTATACCAGTAAAATCTATGATCACGGGCTGGGATGCCCGTTTGCAACACTTCATGTCCGATGATTTTTTTGGCGCGACTGACGGTGACGTGGTCACATTCGCCTCAACCAGCATCGAAGTCACCGGGGACAATTCCGCGAATATTTCTGGCGACCTGACCATGAATGGCATCACCAAACCTGTTGTTCTGGAAACAACGCTTAACAAGTCAGCGCCATACCCTTTTGGCGAAAAGGAGGGCACGCCGACCTTGGGGCTGGCAGCAACGGCAACTATCGTGCGGTCTGAATTCGGACTTGGGGCCTTTGCACCAGCGGTGAGCGACGAAATAGATCTCTTGATCAATATCGAAGCGTTAAAAGCTGAATGATGCGTGCAGGGGCACCGATACCGCGCTGAGCACTCAATCTTTACTTTTGACGGGCTGACAACAAAATGAATGTGCACCTGAGAACATTGGCGGTTGCTATGACGGTAGTGGCATTGATGTGCTCGATGGCGTCCGCGCAAGAGCGCTCCTTGCCGGAGCGCACCTCGCACCGTCCCGAAACGACAAGCGGCGTGCCGCACACTCAGATTGGTGTCGAAATTAAGGCCGATTTGGCCCAGCTATTGCTGGAGCGAGTTGCGCAATTCCCGGGGGTCACACTTTGCCCCACACGCATATCATTACCTGGCGCGATTGGCTTTCAGCTTGATCCCGATATGTTGTTATCCCAACCGAACTCTATCGTCGGTGGGTTTGAGTTTGCGCACATGCATCCTGATGGCAGCTTGCACGCCTCGCTCGACCCAGAAATGGCGCGAAGGGCAATTGAGGCTGGCTGGGCCGTCGCACACCCTTGGGCCAAACAACGTCCTGGGTGGAGCGGCTTTGTCATGATCTATACTCCAACCACACCCGAAGAGCTGGATGTCGTCATCGATCTGGTTGAAAGCTCGTACACCTTCATCACCGGCATCACTCTGGGCTAAGCTCGAATTGTGCGAAAGCGTGCGGGGACACCTGTTTCGTGTCAGAGAGCAGTTTCAGCCACCTTGTTTCTCACAGTCATTTTTTTCTTAAATTGTCGCCGTGGCGAAGCGCTCGATACCTTCAAGCCATTCACACTAATGGTAGCTGCCGTCCGCTTGTTAGATTTTGCAAAGCTCAGAGTCGAAGTTCCGCTTCGGGCTGCCATCGGTCACAGATGAAGAGAGCAACGGGCTGACACTTTCAGAATGGATATTGCAAAGTGAACCTTTGTTAGTAACGCGAAACGCGCTAACTACTTCACCTTAATTCTAGGTTTCGCCAGCCAATAAGTCATTTTGCTCGGCTGTGTGTTTCAACGCAAGTTTTGGAACTTGCAGGCTTAGCAAAATACCCAGGCACAAGTTTTAGCCACAAAAATCTATTCGTCTGTTAATTTTGGTTCAGAGGAATTGGTTTAGCTAAAAGGATCACATCGTCTGATGAAGCGGAAAATTGCTGCGATCCTAAGCCTCGATGTCGTCGAATATACCAAGCGCATGTCAGAGGATGCTGAGACCACGCTGAACACTCTACAACGCATTTTGGACGATGTGATCAGACCGTTGGTCCATGAAAACAATGGACGAATATTCAAGCTGATGGGAGATGGTGCTTTGGTTGAGTTTGTTGCAGCCACTGACGCAATTAATGCTGCCAGCCAGATTTTCAATCAGATGAGAGATGAAGACGTAACACTTCGAGGAGGTCTCCACGTTGGCGACGTAATGCCAAATGGCGCAGACTTGTTCGGAGAGGCCGTGAATGTTGCGTCGCGCCTTCAGTCCAGCGCGCATATTGGAAGTTGTCTCGTCAGCAAGACAGCTGCTGAAGTTGCAGGAACTTCGCTGGCGGTTGCTTTGCGACCAGAAAGCTCGATACGGTTGAAGGGAATTCCAAATCCAGTGGAAGCCTACTCTATTGATTTAGATGGTGACAAAAGACACGCAAAGAACAAGCTGCTGGCTAACTCTCAAGACGTCCGCTTTGCAAAATCAAAAGACGGTACAACGCTTGCCTGGACATCTACTGGAAGCGGAAGAAAGTTACTGGTCACACCAAACTGGCTCAGGCATCTGGAATACGATTGGACGATGAACACCATCGCCGGGTGGTTGCCGCTGCTTTCTGAAAATCACTGCCTTTATCGGTTTGATGGTAGAAACAATGGCTTGTCCCAGCGGGGCGTGCAGGATGTGTCTTTGAATCGAATCGTCGAAGATGTTGAGGCCGTACTGGACGCAGCCGGGATCGAAAAAGTGCCATTGTTTGGCATATCTTTTGGGGCAACCATTGCGGCGGCTTTTGCCGCATATAATCCTGACCGTGTTTCGGGGTTGGTTCTACTCGGTGGATTTGCACAAGGACTCGCGGTGCGTTCGCAGCCCGGAATTGCCGCGCTTGGGCAAGCAATGATGGATATGAGTCTTGAAGGTTGGAACGATGAATACCCTTCTGCAAGAGACTTGATGGCCCAGTCTTTTGCTCCAACCGCAAGTCCGCATGACCAGCGCACTTATGCAGAGTTTATGAAAGTGGCAATGGACCATCAGGATTGGCTCAAGATTGGACCACTGGTCGCAGGGGTCGACGTAACCGATCTACTTCCGCGGATCACCTGTCCGGCTCTTGTCATGCACGCTAATCGAGACAGGATGCACAGTGTTGAACAAGGTAGGATATTCGCCTCCGGCATCGAGAATGCGCGCTTTATTGGCCTTGAAACAGCAAACAACACGATGCCAGAGTATGATCCTGCCTGGCCTAAAGCCCTAGTGGAAATTGAGCGTTTCTTGAGTTCAATTTGAGCAGTGTACGTTTTTCTTTGCCAAGCCTTTATTGTTCGAAGGTAAGAAGATGCCGTGCGCCCTTTGATTTTCGATACTGGAATTTGAAAACTCTAAGCTTCTCGTCATCGACCGCTTTGTCCTGATCTCGGAAACTGCAAAGTCTTGTCACGAATGTCCGGTTTGAGCTGAGACCGGTCCTCAACAACCATTGAGCCTATGGCAAATTTGTCCGCATGGCGGTCATTTAACGCAAATAATCCAAAGTCTGGTATCCGAAGGAGCGGCCGTTCGCGCCTAAACTTCGGAACCCGTTTTTAGATGACGAACGGCTGCTGCCGTCCGTCAATCCGTCAGATGTCGATCTTCTCCGAGATGCTCAACGCGTCGTCGAGTTCGACCCCAAGGTACCTGACCGTGCTGTCAATCTTGGTGTGTCCAAGCAGGAGCTGGACGGCCCGAAGGTTGCCAGTCTTCCGATAGATCAGCGCAGCTTTTTTCCGCCGAAGAGAATGCGTTCCGTACCCACAAGGATCCAGTCCGATGACCGACACCCAGCTGCGCACGAGACGTGCGTATTGCCGAGTCGAAATGTGCGATGAACTGTGGAACCTGCTTGGAAAGAGGAACTCGCAACCAAGCATGGCGGGCGATCTGACCCACTCAAAAATCGATCTTCGCGTGTTCTCGGAAACTTCGAACTGAACTGGCCTGCCTGTCTTGCTCTGGACGATCGATACGCGGTCTCGAACTGCTCCGGCAACGACCAGATCCGCCACTTTCATGCGAACAAGATCACAACCGCGAAGTTTGCTGTCGATAGCAAGATTGAACAGCACAAGGTTGCGCGGGTTCCCGGCGAGTTCGAGCCGCGCACGAATTGCCCAAACCTGTCTTGGCAGGAGTGGACGTTTCTGACCAATTAGTCGGTTCTTGTTCCACGGCGGCCGAGACGGTCTGACTATTGGAAGCTGAATACTGGACATGGTGAAGTCTCCATCCAGCCCTCCCGCACCAGGCATCGGCACCCTGCCAACCAGCGCACTTTACTGTCTTTGCCATCATAGAAACCGATCGCGCGCATCTCAAACTGCAGTTTAAAACACTCAATGGCCGCTTCTGATTAAGTCGGACGTCCGATCAGAACGAGCCTATGACCGCTTTGCGGACAGAGCGCCAATTCGCTGCGTTTGCTCGAATGTCGGCAAATTGGCCAATGTATGGATTGGAACCACATTTTCAGCGAGGCCTCCGAATTCTACCGGTCATTCGCAAGCCGTCGCGAATGTTCAGTCCCATCATAGTGAGGTTGGTAGCCCCGGCGATCAACTCAATTACCTGAACCGTGTAAA